>CAYUNM010000040.1:19225-56589 GCA_964446175.1 uncultured Kofleriaceae bacterium | reverse complement strand
CGTCGCCGAGGCGGCACCGGTCGTCGGGACGACGCCGGTCGTCGAGGTTGCGCCCGCTGCCGTCGAGACCGCACCCGCTGCCGTCGAGACCGCACCCGCCGACACCGTGCTCGCCGTCGAGGCCGCGCCCAGCGACGCGCCCACCGGCGATGTCGAGCACATGATCGAGATCTGCGTCGACGAGCCGGGCGGGATGCCGGTGTCGACGATCGAGTTCACGACCGTCGACCTCTCGCTCGACGCGGACGTCAGCGGGCCCACGCACGGCACGTGGCGGCCGACGATGCCGCCGCTGCCGACGACCTCGAGCATGCCGTGGCGCCGGCCGGCACTGCCGGCCTCGACCGCGCCGACGCTCGTCATCGATGACGCCGATCCCGACCGCGCCGAGCGCGAGCAGGAAGAGCGGGCCGCGGCGCGCGACCATCGCGTGTCGTTCTTGCCGCCGATCCTGCTCGACCGCGAGGACAAGTCTGCGCGCCAGGGCGGGCTGACGCTCGCCGTGATCATCCTGCTGATCGCCGCGACGCTGACGCTGAGCTACCTGATGCGTCGGCCGAGCGTGAGCGGCAACGGCGTCACGATGAACGAGACGCCCGCGGTTCCGGCAGCTACGCTGGCGTAATGGCAGAAGGCGAGCTCGGCGTCGTTCTCAAGACGACGCCGCTGCGCGAGTCCGACCTGCTCGTCGTGCTGTACACGGCGACGCACGGGAGGGTCGCGGCCGTCGCGCGCGGTGCGCGGAGGAGTCAGCGCCGGTTCGCGGGTGCGCTGCAGCTGCTCGTGCTCGGGCGCTACGACCTGCGGCGGTCGCGCGGCGAGCTGTGGTCGCTGGAGGCGGCGGATGTCGAGCGCGAGTGGACGGCGGTCGCGAGTGACGTGTTTGCCGTCGCGCACGCGAGCTACGTCGCCGAGCTGGTCGCCGGGATCATGCCGGCGGAGTCGCCGGAGGCGCAGGCGCTCGATGTCATCGTCGGGCTGTGGGACTCGCTCGCCGAGGCGGGGGCATCGCCCGCGGCGCTGCGGCACGTCGAGCTCGCGCTGCTCGAGCTCGCGGGACACATGCCGGCGCTCGGCAGCTGCGCGGCGTGCGGCGAGCGCGATCTCGAAGGCGGCGCGATGTTCGATCCGTCGCGCGGCGGCGCGATCTGCCGGCGGTGCGCCGCGACGAGCCGTGCCGCGGGCGTGCGGCCGCTCGAGCCGGGCACGCGCGCGTACCTGATCGCGGTCGCGCGGGCGGGCAGTGCGAGCGAGGCGCGCGCCGTCGACGAGCGGCACCCGACGGCAGACCGCACCGCGGCTCGCGACGCGATGCTCGCGATGGTGACGAGCCTGGTCGGCAAGCCGCTCAAGAGCCTCGAGTACATCGCGAAGCTCGGCGCGGCCGCGCGCAAGGCGCCGTAGCGAGCGCCGCGGCCGCGGGGCGCCGTAGTACACTCGACGGCCATGGGAGACCGTCGGATCGCGCTCGTCTGCGGATCGGCGCTGCTCGCGAGCGTCGTGATCGTGCGCCCGGGCGGTGCGCAGCCGGCGGGCGGCGGTGGCGGCAGCGACATCGAGATGGAGCCCGAGTCCACGGGTTCGGCCGCAGCGCCGGCCGCACCGGCCGAGCCGGCGGCGCCGCCGAGGGATCCGAAGCTCGCGAAGAAGCTGTACGCGGCGGCGCAGGGCTTCGAGCGCAAGGGCGATCAGCTCGCGAGGCAGAACAGGGCGGACGAGGCGAAGGCGCAGTTCGTCGAGGCGGTCAACGCGTATCAGAAGGCGATCGAGCAGGCAGAGCCGGTCGATCCGGCGTGGACGCTCGCGCTCGCCGTCGCGGAGGAGAAGGCCGGCGATCCCGCGGCGGCCTACAAGCACGTGAAGGCGCTCGTCGCGGTGCAGCCGCCGCCGAAGGCCGACGTGCTGAAGAAGGCGCAGGCGAAGCTCGACGACCTCGACGGCAAGATCGGCAAGGTCACGCTGACCGTGAAGCCCGACGGCACGCAGATCATGATGGGCGACAAGACCGTCGCCGAAGCGCCGATGACGGAGCCGCTGATCCTCTCGCCGGGCACGTACACGGTGTCGTTCGCGGCGGTCGGCTTCGAGCCGAAGGACGCCGAGCTCAAGGTCGAGGCGGGCAGCGAGAGCGAGCGCAAGATCGAGCTCGTGCCGGTGAAGGTGAAGATCAAGCCACGCGAGCCCGAGCCGGAGCCCGAGACGCCGGTCGCGACGACCGCGCCGAACATGCTGCCGCTCTACATCGGCGGCGGCGCGACGGGCGTGCTGCTGATCACCTCGATCGTCTACGACTTCCGCGCGAAGAGCCAGCACGACATCTTCGTCGGCAAGACGACCGCGATGAAGGACCGCCTCGACGCGCGCGACAACGGCAAGCTGTTCGCGCACGTCGCCGACATCACGCTGGTCGGCGCGCTCGGCGCCGCCGCGTTCACCGGCTACTGGTACTGGTACAAGATCCGCCCCGCCCAGGCCGCGCACGAAAAGCAGGCCAAGGTCGTGCCCGCTCCGTGGGTCCAACCTGGGGCCGCCGGTTTCGCCGTCGGCGGCGAGTTCTAAGGAGTCACATGGCCACGCCTGGTTATCCGCAGATGGGACAGATGCCGCCGGGAATGGGTGGACCGCCGATGGGCGGCCCGCCCGGCATGGGCGCCGCACCGCCGCCGCGACCGATGAAGCGCGGTGTGTCGAAGGCGGTGCCGGTCGTCGTGTCCGCGGGGCTCGCGGTCGGCGTGTTCTGCGGGCTGCTGTTCGGCGTCGGGACCGGCAAGAAGGATGCGGTCGCCGCACCGTCGACGGGCACGAACGTGCACGCCGCGAAGGACGACACGTCGACCACGCCGGCCGAGACGCAGATGAAGACCACGCCAACGGTGCCGAAGGCCGTCGGCAGCAACGCCGTCGTCGCGAGCGGCTCGGGCACGGGCTCGGGCTCCGCGACCGCCATGGCAGGCAGCGCGGCCGGCTCGGCGGCGGCTGTGGCACCGAAGACGACGAAGGTCGTGATCAAGGTGAAGCCGGATGCGGCGGCGAGCGTCGCGAAGATCCAGATCGATGGCAAGGACATCGAGGGCAGCTCGATCGACGTGCCGGCCGAGAAGAAGACCGTGAAGATCGCGGTGACCGCCGCGGGCTATCACTCGTTCGAGCCGAAGTCGTACGACGTCTCCGGCGACGACATGACCGTCGAGATCGAGCTGACGAAGCGCAGCGGCGGCTCGCCCGGGTTCGGCGGCACGGACACGCACAAGCCGACCGTGCCGACGCGGCCGCCCGGCGGCGATACGGGCACGAAGCCGACGAAGCCGAAGAAGCCGGCCGGCGGCCTGATCGATATCTAATTGCAGGCGGGCAGCTGCTGCGCGCCCGTGCGCGTGACGTTGTCGCCGAGCTGCACGCCCGTGTCCTCGACGACGTGGCCGCGCGTGTCGGTGACGCGCAGCTGGTACGGGCCGTTGCCCAGGCCGCTCGTCTGGACGAAGTAGTTGTAGTCGACGCGTCCGATCGCCTGGTACGCGCCGCCGATCATCGCCTCGACCTTCGCGATCGGCCAGCGATGGTTGCGGATCTGGATCGCGGTCCAGTACGGGTTCGAGCCGTCCTTGAAGTGGTAGTCGATCGGGCCGGTCACGTCGCACGCGACCTCGTGCCACATGATCGACACGCGCCCGGCGGAGAGCGGCGCGATCTTCTCGAACGCCTGCGGCGAGAGGTCGAGGTCGCCATGTGCGCAGCCCGGGCACGAGTCGACGACGCGCACGGTGACGACGCCCATCGGGCCGGTGACCTCGAGGCACGCGCCGCACCACGCCGCGTTGTTGTAGTCGGGCGCGTTCATCGCCGCGACGAGCAGGTCGTTGGGCGAGGCATCGAAGCTGCAGTTGCCGGTGCCGTCGGCGCTGTAGTAGGTGCCGTCGCCGAGCTCGTCGTCGGGGATCGCCGTACAGGCAGTGCCGGCGGGCGCATCGGCCGGGCCGCTCGACGAGCCACACGCGGCCACGAAGACGAGCGCCCACCGCATGGGTCGAGGTTACATCACCCTTTGACCGCGCCGGCGGTCAATCCTCCGACGAGGGACCGCTGTAGGACATAGAACGCCACCATCACCGGGATCGAGGTCACGACCGCGCCCGCTGCGAAGAGTCCCCAGTCCGCGCTGAACTGGCCGACCGACGACTGGATCAACACGGGCAGCGTGTACTTGGACTCGTCGGTCATGAACGTCGAGGCCATGATGAACTCGTTCCACGCGGTCATGAACGAGAACAGGGCGGTGACGGCGATGCCGGGGCGCGCGAGCGGCAGGATGATGCGGCGGAAGATCATCCAGGGCGACGCGCCGTCGATGCGCGCGGCCTCCTCGAGCTCGCGCGGCAGCGAGTCGAAGTAGCCCTTGAGCGTCCACACGCAGAACGGGATCGCGGTCGTCGAGTAGACGAGCACGAGGCCGACCATCGAGTTGAGCAGGCCGAGCTTGTCGAGGATGACGTAGAGCGGGAGCATCAGCAGCGTCGCGGGGAACATCTGCACGACGAGGAACGTCGTCAGGCCCGCCTTGCGGCCGGGGAAGCGCAGGCGCGAGAGCGCGTACGCGGCGGTGCACGAGATCACGACGCCGACGACGGTCGTCGCGAGCGCGATGATGATCGAGTTCGCGGCCTGGCGGAGGAACAGCAGCTCGCCGTGCGGGCCGCGCGCGCCGAACAGGTCGCGGAAGTGCTGCGTGGTGATGTGCTCGGGCAGCGGCGAGCCGCCGAGCGACGTCGCGTGGCCGGGCTCGAACGCCTTCTTGCAGACGAGCATCACCGGGTACAGCACGATCGCGACGAGCGCGATCAGCGCGACGTGCACGGCGACGTGCCGCACATCCATGCGGCGGCGCTTCACGCGGTCTCCTTGCTGCGTACGACGCGCGTGCCGAACACGGTCCACAAGAGCAGGATCAGGAAGATGATCGTGCCCTCGGCGGCGGCCATGCCGTAGCGGTCGCCGCGCTCGAAGGCCCAGCGGTACGCGTCGGTGACGAGGATGTTCGTCGAGTCGCCCGGCTTGCCGCCCGACACCAGGAAGATCACGTTGAACATGTTGAACGTCCAGATCGAGCCGAGCGCGACCGCGGGCCCGAGGGCAGGGCGCAGGTGCGGCAGCGTGATGTGGCGGAACCGCTGCCACGCGCTCGCGCCGTCGACGCTCGCGGCCTCGTAGAGCTCCTTGGGGATCGTCTCGAGCGCGCCGAGCGCGACGACCATCATGAACGGGAAGCCGAGCCACGTGTTCGTGATGACGTTCGCGGAGAACGCGGTCGCCCACGAACCGAACCACGAGACGTCGCCGAGCCCGACCGCGTGCAGCAGCGAGTTCACGGCGCCGTACTGGCCCTGGAACATGCCCTTCCACATCAGCGCGGTGATGTAGTTCGGGATCGCCCACGGCAGGATCAGCAGCATGCGGAAGATGCCCTTGCCGCGGAGCCACTTGCGCGAGAGCACGAGCGCGAGCGACACGCCGACGGTGACGTGCAGCGCGATGTTCGCGACCGTCCACAGGACCGTCACGCCGAGGATGAACCAGAAGTTCAACGGATCGTCGAGCGAGTGGCCGTTGCCCGACAGTATCCGCGTGAAGTTATCGAGCCCGACGAACGTCCACGTGCCCTGGTGATGATCGTAGAAGCCGAGGAGCAGGCCGATGACGAACGGCGCGGCGACGAGCACGCTCATCGCGACCGCGGCCGGCGACAGGAAGCTCAGCGCCACGCGATGCGTGACGAGCCCGCGCGAGAAGCGATCCGTCGCGCCCGCGTGCTGCATGCCCGCGACGACGAGCGCGAGCACGAGGATCAGCGACGCGGCGACCCACGACTGCCACAGCAGCGTCGGCACGGCGAGCGTCGCGATGCCGGCGAGCGTGCCGAGCCGCGCCGCATTGCGGCCGACGAGCGCACCGGCGGAGGCGAGCGCGGCGCCGAGGCCGAGCACGCCGACGAACACGAGGAACGGGTAGGGCGCCGGCGCGGCGGGCGCGGTGACCGCGATCGCGACGCCACCGGGCGCCTTCTTCGCGACGAGCGCGCGGCCGGTGCCATCCGGCAGCAGTTCGGAAACGCTCTCGTACTGCTGCGCGCGGTTCGCGGCGTCGTAGAACAGCTTGTCGTCGGGGCCGCGAGGCCCCGCGCCGAGCACGCGCGTCCGGCCCGCCTCGTGGATGATGCGCCGGCGCAGGTACGGATGCTTCGTCGAGACGCGCGGCTCGCCGACGAGCGCGGCGTGCACGGTCGGCAGGGCATCGCGGCCTTCGGCCACGGCGTCGGCGCTGCGGCTCGCGAGATCGATCTGGCGCGCCGCGAGCTCGCGGTTGCGCACGCCGACGAACGCGGCCGACGCGATCACCAGCGCGAGCACGCCCGCGACGAGGAAGTCGCGGAGCTGCCGCCCGAGCACGGGCACGCGCGTGTACGAGCTCTCCGTCATCGCTTGTCCGTGTACTTCTCGATCTCGCGCTGGAGAGCGTTGAGGCTCGCGCCCGGCTCGTCGCGGCCGGCGAGCACCTCGCCGAGCGCGGTGCGGTACGGCGTCCACACGCGGCGCATGTTCGGATCGTTGGGCATCGCGACGACGTGCTGCAGCTGTGCGCGGAACACGCCGACCGTCGGGTCGCTCGCGAGCTCCTTGTCGTCGTACGCGTGGATGTTCGGCACGACCTGATGGCCGGCCTTCGCGCGCGTCACTGCCGCGACGTCGCCTGACAGGAAGTCCATCACCGCGAACGCCGCGTCCTTGTCCTTCGCGCGCGCGCTCATCAGGATGCCCTCGGCCGTCACGAACGGCGCCGCCGGCCGGCCGGTCTCGCTGACGATCGGCAGCGTCGTCACGCGCCACGGGACATTGCGGCCGATGTCGGGGATGAACCACGGGCCCGACACGACCGTCGCGGCGCGTCCCTCGTTGAACATGCTCGCGATCAGCGGCCCCTGCGCGTCTTCGGGCGCGACGCCCTGCGCGACGAGCGAGCGCGCGAACGTCATCGCCTGCGTCGCCTGCGGGGTCGCGATCGTCAGCGTGCCGTCGTCGTCCATCACGCGGCCGCCGTAGCCGTGCAGCCACATCGCGTGCGCGTACAGATCCGGCGACGGATACGCGAGCGCGAACACGTGGCGGTCTTTCAGACGAGCCGCGAGCTCGAGTAGATCCGCCGTCGTCTTCGGCGGCTCGGGGGCGAGATCCGTGCGGTAGTAGAGCACCAGCGACTTCACCGTCATCGGCAGGCCCCACAGCGAGCCCTGGTACGCCATCGCGCCGAGCGACTGCTCGGTGAACCGGTCGGCGCGCGCGTCGTCGACCCAGAACTCGAGCGGCTCGATCACGCCGGCCGCGGCCCAGTCGCCGATGCGGTCCTGCGGATAGATGAACAGGTCGGGGCCGTTGCCGCGCGGGATCGCCGAGGACAGCTTGTCGGCGAACGCGTCGTACGGCACCGCGACGAGCGTCAGCGGCTGATCGGGATGCGCGGTGTTCCACGCGGCCGCGGTCGCCTCGAGCGCGGCGCGCTCGTCGCCGTTGTACGCGTGCCACAGCACGACGCCCTTCGGCTCGCTGCACGCGACGAGCAGCGCGAGCACGACGAGGAGCGCCTTCACAGGCGTTCCTCGCTCGCGCGATCGAACAGGTGGATCGATTTCGGGTCGAGCCAGACCTGCACGCTGTCCCCGGGGCGCGGCGCGGCGCCCGCGTCGGTGCGCACGGTCAGCGGGCCGGCCGCGCTCTCGACGTGCAGCACGACCTCGGCGCCGAGCACCTCGCGCATCGCGACCTCGCCGCGCAGCGAGACCTCGTCGCCGCTCTTCGCGAGCGAGAGCCGCTCGGGCCGGATCCCGACGACGACGCGATCGACGGCCGCCGCCGCCGGCCGCAGCGACGGCACGTTCGCGAGCGGCACCGGAATCTCGAAGCCGTTGCCGCGCGCGGACGCGCTGCCCGCACCCTGCGTCAGGTCCGCCTCGAGGAAGTTCATCGACGGCGTACCGAAGAACCCCGCGACGAACCGGTTCGCCGGCTTCTCGTAGATCTCGACCGGCGTGCCGATCTGCTGGATCACGCCGTCCTTCAAGACGACGATCTGATCGGCGAGCGTCATCGCCTCGATCTGATCGTGCGTGACGTACATCGCCGTCGCGTTGGACTCTCGGTGGATGCGCGCGATCTCGCGGCGCATGTCGCCGCGCAGCTTCGCGTCGAGGTTCGACAGCGGCTCGTCGAACAGGAACACCTTCGGCTGGCGCACGACGGCGCGCCCGATCGCGACGCGCTGGCGCTGGCCGCCCGACAGCGCCTTCGGCCGCCGCTCGAGGTACGGACGCAGCCCGAGCGAGTCCGCGGTCGCCTCGACGCGCTTGCGGATCTCCTGCTCGGGCAGATGCTTGATGCGCAGCCCGAACGCCATGTTCTCGAACACGGTCATGTGCGGGTACAGCGCGTAGCTCTGGAACACCATCGCGATGTCGCGCTCGGCGGGCGGCAGGTTCGTGACATCGCGGCCGTCGATCAGGATCCGCCCGGCCGTCGGCTCCTCGAGGCCCGCGACCATGCGCAGCGTCGTCGACTTGCCGCAGCCGCTCGGGCCCACGAGCACGACCATCTTGCGTGCCGGGATCACGAGATCGAGGTCCGGGATCACCGGGCGCGCGACACCGTCGTACTGCTTGCGGATGCCCTGGAGCTCGAGGTCACACACGACCGCGCGGAGAGCAGGCGTCATGCCAGCCTACGTACGCGAAATCGCAAGCGGTGTCGCGGGCCCGTCCACTTTCGCAACCTGCCCCCGGTTGCCGATCGAGACACCCACGCTGAGAATACCGGCAATTGACCGATCGTCGCCGTCGGGTTAACCGTATGACTCCAGAATGGCACGCCGTCCCGTCCGCAGACGTTCGTTTGGGCGGAGGCGCGCGCGGCGCGTGCGGCAGATGCAGCCGCTCGGGTTGCCGGCGCCGCTGCACCAGGTGTCGAGCCCGGTCGATGGCGGCGCGCTCCGCGTGCTCGGCTCGGGCGATACCGCGTTCCAGGCGATCCTCGAGCGCGTGCGCGGTGCGAAGAAGTCCGTCGAGATCCGCGCGTTCCTGTGGCGCGACGACGAGGCCGGCAACATGCTCGGCGAGGCCGTGCTCGCGGCGGCGGATCGCGGCGCGCAGGTCACGATCCACAAGGACCGCATCGCGGCCGTGTACGAGTACACCGGCGGCAACAAGCAGAGCTTCTTCCACAAGCGCGTCGATCCGGTGCGCGGATTCCAGGCGTGGCTGCTCGGCGCCGTGTATCGCGCGCCCGGCTCGTTCAAGCAGCGGCCGAACGCGCTCGCGGAGCGGCTGCTCGCGCATCCGAAGATCACCGTCGAGCACAACCGCAAGCGGTTCGATCACAGCAAGCTCTACATCATCGACGATCGCATCCTCGCGCTCGGCTCGATGGGCATCGGCGACAACCACCGCCACGAGTGGATCGACGTCATGGTCGAGGCGGAGGGCGAGGAGCACGTCGCGCGCCTGCGCGAGCGCATGAGCGGCCACGACGAGTTCGATCCGTCGCGCGGCCTCGACTTCCTCGTCCACAGCCGCGAGGCGCATCGCAAGCGCAGCTGTCCGATGATCAGCCACCGGCTCGCGCTGATCGAGGCGGCCCGCGAGTCGCTCACCGTCGAGATGGCCTATCTCGGCGACCGGCGGTTCACCGCGGCGCTCGCGCGCGCCGTGCAGCGCGGCGTGCACCTCAAGCTCGTCACCGCCGACCAGGCCGACGTGCTCGGCGCGACGAACCGCGCGACCTGCGACATGCTGCGCCGGCTCACCGGCGCCCCCGACAACCTGACGATCGTCCTCTTGCCGCGCATGGTGCACAGCAAGGTCGTCGTGATCGATCATCGCTGGAGCGATGTCGGCAGCGCGAACTTCACGGCGCTCTCGCACGGCGTCTACGACGAGATCAACCTCTACGCGGACAGCGAGTCGTTCGCGCGCGCGCTCGAGGCCGAGATCGAGGCGCACTGCGCCGATGGCCGCGTCGTCGATCAGAAGCTGACGTGGAAGCGCGCGTTCTCCGGCCTCGAGGCCGCGATCGTGGCGTATCAGGCGCGGCGAGGCGGTTGATGGCGCTCCCCGATCCGAGCGATCGCCAGAAGTCGGAGCGCCGCCGGCAGATCATCGAGGCCGCGAAGAGCGTGTTCGCGGAGGCCGGCTATCACGGCGCGTCGATCCACGCGATCATCGAGCGCGCCCAGATCGCGCGCGGCACGTTCTACCTGTACTTCGAGAGCAAGGCCGCCGTGTTCGACTCGATCCTCGACGAGGCGATGCGCGAGCTGCGCGGCCGCATCAAGCGGATCGACGTCGAGACGCCGAACGCGGTGCCTCCGCAGCAGCAGCTGCGCGATCAGGTCCTCGCGACCCTCGACTACATCGTCCGCGATCGCGATCTCGCGACGCTGCTGATGTCGGCCGGCCACACGCCGGATGCCGAGGCCGCCGAGCGCCTCGATCAGTTCTTTGGCGAGGTCCGCGACCTGCTCGAGCGCGCGATGGAATCCGGCATGGAGATCGGCCTGCTCCGGAAGGTCGATCCGCAGCTCGCGGCCGCTGCGATGCTCGGAATGTTTCGTGGGGTCGTCGAGCAGCTCACCACGTCGCGTCAGGCGCATCTCCCGCCCATCGAGAACGTCGTCGCGGAGGTGCTGATGATCGCGTTGCGCGGCGTCCTCAAGTAGGACACCTGTCGCCGCCCTCGCACATGGAGTCGGCGCGCGAACGCGCTAGGATGTGAACGTGAGATGCCTCGGGGTCCTCGCGGCGCTTCTCGTCGTGCCGGCGGCGGCGATGGCCGATCCATGCGCGACGCCGCTCTCGTTCACGCCTGGGCACAGCGCGCTCGCGCCGGCCTCGAAGCAGGCGCTGGCCCCGGCGCTCGATGCCCTGCGCTCGCATCGCGAGCTCAAGGCGCACATCGTCGTGCCGACCGACCCGCTGTCGAAGAAGCGCAGCGATGTCGTGAAGTGGTTCCTCGTCGATGCGGGCATCGAGGTGGATCGGATCGACGTCGCGAGCGGCAGCGAGCTCCAGCTTCAGCTCGTCGGCTGTACCCGCTCGCTCGAGCAGCGGGTCTCGACGCAGCTCGTCCCGGCCAAGCCCGCCGTCGCCACACCGCCGCCTCCTCCCACGGGCTCGCTCGTCGCCGATGCCAGCGGCCTTGCCCAGCTGCTCGCCGGCGACGACGATCAGCGGCGGTCCACGCTCGATGCGTCGCTCGCCGCGGCGCACGCACCGGCCGTCACGATCGGGCACGACGACGTCGGCTTCCGCGGCAGCGAGCCCTCCCTGCACACGGTGACGGCGCCCGGCGGCCTCCGCCTCGCGAGCGCGACGATCGTCGAGACCACCGCCGCGCATCACGATGACCTGCCGCAGCGCACGACGCTCGAGACCGGGCCGTCGCTCTCGGCGATGCAGCCGACCGGCCAGAAGGTCAAGCTCGACGGTCACCAGCTGCGCGCGCTCTCGCGCTGCTACCGCCGCATTCCCGGCGTGCGCCCGAAGGACACCGATGACGTCGAGCTGACGTTCGCGGTCGACCGCGCCGGCAAGGTCATCGAGCCCGTCGTGATCAGCGACGAGGACGCGCTCGTCGGATGCATCGGCTCGGTCATGGTCAGCTGGAAGTTCCCGGCGCTCAAGAAGAGTCGCTCGCGGATCTGGCTGTCTGTTGTCCTGACCGCGGGCTAGCAGTTACGCTCCGCCGCATGTGGAAGCACGCGCTGATGGTGGTCGCGTTGGTCGCCGCTTGCGGTAAGAGCGGCGAGGAGCAGGCCAAAGAGGACAACGCGAAGGAGCAGGCGAAGATCGAGGCGAACAAGCCGAAGGACGAGCCCGCGCCTCCGCCCACGAGCATGGGGTCCGCCGAGGCTCCGAAGCCGGTAGAGACCAAGCCGCCCGAGCCCGAGCCGACGACGCCCGCCGAGATCGATCACGCGCGCAACCAGGCGATGATCGACGGCCGCGACAAGGACGTCCTCAAGTACTGCGAGATGGGCAAGCTCGACGAGAAATCGAGCCAGCAGGCGCTGCTCGGCTGCACGCTCGCGGCTTGCCGCCTCAAGGACGAGGCGACCGCACGCAAGTACGGCACGCCGATCACGGGGCCGCTGAAGGACCAGGCCAAGAAGGTCTGCCTCGCGAACCAGGTCGGCCTGTAGCGCAAACCTCCGCGCGCCTCGTGTTAGCGTCCCGCGCTGGAGGGAAACATGAGGCTATCTACGGTGTGGTGTGCGGCGCTGATCGCCGCAGCGGTTGTTCCGGGTTGTAAGAAGAAGGCCAAGGAGGGGGACGACAACGCGGCGGCGAAGACCGCGCCTGTCGACAAGGGCTCCGACATGGCGATGGCGGGCTCGGGCTCCGCCGCGATGGCGCAGCAAGAGGCGCCGAAACCGGCGACGCCCGACGACATGGGCAAGCGCTACATGGAGTGCGTCGGGTTCTGGAAGGCGGCGGACTGGGCGAAGTTCCAGGACTGCTACGCGAAGGATGCGACGAGCGAGTTCGTCGACAGCGGCATGCCGCCCGCGAGCGGCAACGCGGCGATCATGGAGGAGCACAAGGGCATCGCGGCGGCGTTCCCCGATCGCACCAGCGCCGTCGAGGTGCTCCTGATCAACGGGCATCAGGGCGCGAGCGTCGCGCTGCTCACCGGCACGAACTCGGGCGCGATGAAGACGCCGGCCGGCGAGATGCCCGCGACGAACAAGAAGATGGGCCTGCAGGTCGCGCACGTCGTCCACTTCAGCGAGGACGGCAAGACCGGCGACAAGGAGACCTTCTACCAGGACATGGGCGAGATGATGGGGCAGCTCGGCATGTCGAAGGCGCCGGTGCGCGCGGCGGAAGACAAGCCGTGGCACGACCCCGAGATCGTGATCGCGAAGGACGACGACACCGAGAAGAAGAACCTCGAGAGCGGCAAGGCGCTGATGGACGCGTTCAACAAGCGCGACTGGAAGGCGATGGGCGATCAGTTCGACGACAAGCTCGTCTGGTCGGAGCAGGGCGTCGCGAAGGACTTCACCGGCAAGGCCGCGACGCTGAAGTCGCTCGAGGGACTCGCGAAGGCGTTCTCCGACGTGAAGTTCTCGAGCGACGCGATGTGGGCCGCCGGTGACTACGTCGCGTGGCAGGGCACGATGAGCGGCACGAACGACGGCGCGGCGCCCGAGATGGGCCTCGCGAAGCCGACGAAGAAGCCCGTCAGCCTGAAGTTCTTTCAGCTGCTGAAGTACGGCAAGGACGGCAAGCTGACGAACAGCTACGGCTTCTGGAACAGTGGCGCGATGGCGATGCAGCTCGGCCTGATGCCGCCGCCGGCCGCGCCTCCTGCGAAGAAGTAGCCTCCGGAGCGCCGCCAGGCGCGAAATCCGGTTCTCGGCTGGGCGTCCTAGCGTAAGCGCACCCACATCTGGGCGCGCAGCGCGTTACGCACAAAGAGATCTGTCCTTGCCACAGTTTAAGACTGGACTGACGTGTCATTCCAGTCCTAGACTGACGCGTCAGTCTAGCTCTGCGCTGCGAGGACACTATGGCTCAAGCACCGGACAAGGTCGTCATCGGCATCGACGTCGGCAGCACCACCGTCAAGATGACGGTCGTCGATCCCGAATCGAAGGAAATCCTCTGGAGCAAGTACCTGCGTCACGAGACGCGGCAGCCGGAGATGACGCGCGAGATGCTGCGCGAGATCCACGCGGCGTTTCCGCACCTGACCAACGACAAGATCCGCACGTTCATCACCGGCTCCGGTGGTGGCCCGATCGCGCCGCACCTCGGCGCGAAGTTCGTGCAGGAAGTGAATGCCGTGACGATGGCGGTGGAGAAGCTCCACCCCGACGTCGGCAGCGTGATCGAGCTTGGCGGCCAGGACGCCAAGATCATCATGTTCAAGGAGAACAAGGAGACCGGCGACAAGACCGCGCAGACGTCGATGAACGACAAGTGCGCGTCGGGCACCGGCGCCACGATCGACAAGTGCGTGCTCAAGGTCGGCATGCCGCGCGAGGAAGTTCCCTCGCTGCGCTTCGACCCGACGAAGCTGCACCACGTCGCCGCGAAGTGCGGCGTGTTCGCCGAGACGGACATCGTCAACCTCGTCAAGAGCGGCATCCCGCGCAACGAGATCATGAACTCGCTGGCCGACGCGATCGTCAGCCAGAACCTCGCCGTGCTCACGCGCGGCAACACGCTCAAGTCCAAGGTGCTGCTGCTCGGCGGCCCGAACACGTACCTGCCGTTCCTGCAGGAGTGCTGGCGCCTCCGCATCCCCGAGGCGTGGGCGGAGCGCGGCTACGAGTACGACAAGACCAAGCCGATCGAGGAGCTGATCTTCGTCCCGAAGAACTCGGACCTCTACGCCGCGTATGGCGCGGTGCTGTTCGGCCTCTACGAGCCGGAGACCGTCGGCGCGTATCGCGGCCTCGAGCCGCTCGACGAGTTCATCAACCACGGCCGCAAGAGCAAGCTCGGCGAGAGCGCCGGTCCCGGCCTCGTCGAGGCGAAGGAGCAGGCCGTCGCGTTCAGCGAGAAGTACCGCACGCCGGACTACGAGGACGCGAAGCTCGAGGCGGGCAAGACGTACCGCGGGGTGATCGGCCTCGATGGCGGCTCGACGTCGTCGAAGTGCGTGTTCATCGACGAGAACGAGAACATCCTGAAGAAGGTCTACACGCTCTCGAAGGGCAACCCGATCCAGGACATGAAGGACATGTTCGCCCAGATGCGTCAGTGGGCGACGGATCAGGGCGCGCAGCTCGAGGTCACCGGCTTCGGCGTCACCGGCTACGCGGGCGACGTGCTCGAGAAGTCGCTCGGCGCGGACGCGAACATCGTCGAGACCGTCGCGCACATGATGAGCGCGAAGCGCTGGTTCCCGGCGGTCGACGTGATCTGCGACATCGGCGGGCAGGACATCAAGGTGATGTTCATGCAGAACGGCGATGTGAAGAACTTCCGCCTGAGCAACTCGTGCTCGGCGGGCAACGGCATGCTGCTCCAGGCGATGGCCGACCAGTTCGGCGTGCCCGTGAAGCAGTACGCGGAGGTCGCGTTCGAGGCACGCCTCGCGCCGAAGTTCAGCTACGGCTGCGCCGTGTTCCTCGACTCCGACCGCGTGAACTTCCAGAAGGAGGGCTACGCGAAGGAGGAGCTGCTCGCCGGTCTCGCGCTCGTGCTGCCGAAGAACATCTGGCAGTACGTCGTCCAGATCCCGCGCATGAGCGAGCTCGGCCGCGTGTTCGTCCTCCAGGGCGGCACGCAGAAGAACCTCGCCGCCCTCAAGGCGCAGGTCGACTACATCGAGAAGCGCGTCCCGGGCGCCGAGGTGTACCTGCACCCGCACACCGGTGAGGCCGGCGCGATCGGCGCCGCGTTCGAGGCGCTGCGCGTGACGCGCCGCAAGGGCAAGACGGTGTTCGTCGGTCTCGACATGGCGATCGACATCGACTACGTCGCGACGAACAACGAAGAGACGCGCTGCAACTTCTGCCCGAACAACTGCAGCCGTACGTTCATCGACACGAAGACCCTCGACGGCAAGACGGCCCGCTACATCTCGGGCTTCTCGTGCGAGAAGGGCACCGTCGAGAACATGGATGCGCTCAAGCTCCTCAACAAGGAGCGCACGAAGCGCATGAAGCAGTACCCGAACCTCGTCGACTACGAAGCCAAGCTCGCGTTCAAGAGCTTCTTCGAGCCGCAGCCGATGCCGGAGCACGGCACGCCGGTGCAGGACGTCGTCGTCAAGCGGACACTCCTTGGCGCGATCCGCCACAAGCCGGTCGAGCGTCCGTTCCAGCGCGCGAGCGCCGAGGTGTGGGCGAAGCGCAAGGAAGTCCGCGTCGGCATCCCGCGCGTGCTCAACATCTACTCGACGGGCCCGTTCTGGCGCACGTACTTCGAGACGCTCGGCCTCGACACGCGCAACGTCGTGTTCAGCGACGAGACCAGCGAGGAGATGTGGCAGGCCGGCTGCAAGTACGGCTCGGTCGACCCGTGCTACCCGAGCAAGGTCTGCCAGGCGCACATCCACAACCTGCTCTTCAAGCACCACGAGAAGAAGCCGCTCAACTACATCTTCTTCCCGTCGATCACCCACGTCCCGACGTACATCGTCAACCAGATGGACACGGCGAGCTGCCCGGTCGTCTCGGGCACGCCCAAGGTGATCCGCGCCGCGTTCACGAAGGAGACCGACTTCTTCGCGGAGCGCGGCATCAGCTACCTCGACACGGCGGTCACGCTGAACGAGAAGCTGATGTGCAAGAAGCAGATGTTCAACGAGTGGGGCCCGCTGCTCGGCCTCACCGAGGACGAGAACGACTTCGCGATCGATCAGGCGTGGGCTGCGTGCGAGCAGTTCGACGTCGAGATGATGAAGAAGGGCAAGGAGATCCTCGACGAGGTCACGCGCGAGAACCGCGTGGCGCTGCTGATGATCGGCCGCCCGTACCACAACGACCCGGGCCTCAACCACTCGGTGCTCGAGGAGTTCCAGGCGCTCGGCTACCCGATCCTCTCGATGCGCTCGATCCCGCGCGACGAGGCGTTCCTCAAGCCGCTGTTCGCCGAGGACCTCGCGAAGGGCATCATCGAGAGCCCGCTCGACGTCACCGACGTCTGGCCGGAGAACTACTCGACGAACTCGGTGCAGAAGGTGTGGGCGGCGAAGTTCGCCGCGCGCCACCCGAACGTCGCCGTGCTCGACCTCTCGAGCTTCAAGTGCGGCCACGACGCGCCGACGTACGGCCTGATCGACAGCGTGATCGCCTCCGCCGGCAAGGCGTACTCGGCGCTCCACGACATCGACGCGAACAAGCCGAGCGGCTCGATCAAGATCCGCGTGAAGACCTACGCGCACACGCTGATGCTGCTGCGCGAGAAGCTCGAGGATCAGGCGCAGAAGAAGACCGAGCTCGATCGCGCCGTGGTCGCGAAGAAGCTCGAGCTGATGAAGGTGCTGCAGCAGAAGCTCGTCGTCGTCGGCCGCACGGACGACAAGCTCGACCGCGAGATCGGCACGCTCGAGGCGCAGGTCGCCGCGTGGCAGGCCGCTGATGAAGCAAACCGCCCGAAGGCGAAGCGCGCCGGGGCCCTCAACGTGATCAAAGAACGAGATCAAGGCTCGGGTGCTGCAAACCCGCGCGCCACTGCACAGAAGGTTGACTAGGAGAACTCGATGAGCACGACGAACGAAAAGAACACGAACCTCGATCCGACGAGCCTCGAAGCGATCGAGGCGCAGCTCAAGCAGTTCGAGATCGAGGAGCGCAAGCGCCTCGGGCTGCCCGTCGAGGGCGTCAAGCAGTGGTTCGACGAGGTGCCGCGCGCGTTCACGCGCGATCAGCGCGAGCACACGACGATCCTCGTCTCCGGCCTGACGATGGCGCACGACCTGTTCATCCAGGCCGCGCTGCGCGGCATTGGCTACAAGGTCATGGCGATGGACACGCCGGATAACGACGCGCTCCAGTACGGACGCGAGTACGGCAACCGCGGCCAGTGCAATCCGACGTACTTCACCGTCGGCAACCTCGTGAAGTACCTCGACGGTCTGCGCGAGCGCGGCATGTCGAAGGAAGACATCGTCAAGAACCACCTGTTCATCACGGCCGGCGCGTGCGGCCCGTGCCGCTTCGGCACGTACGTCACCGAGTACCGCAAGGCGCTCCGCGACTCCGGCTTCGACGGCTTCCGCGTGCTGCTGTTCCAGCAGACGGGCGGTCTCAAGCAGGCGACCGGCGACGGCGTCGGCCTCGAGATGAACCCGACGTTCTTCTGGGGCGTCGTCCGCGCGATCATGATCGGCGACGCGCTCAACGCGCTCGGCTACCGCATTCGCCCGTACGAGGTCGAGGCGGGCGCGACCGACCGCGCGCTCGAGACGAGCAAGAAGATCATCAGCGACGCGTTCGAGAACAACACCTCGCTGCCGCTCGCGCTCTACAAGGTGCGCCGGACGCTCGGCAAGGTGAAGGTCGACCGCACGAAGGCCAAGCCGCGCGTCGGCATCATCGGCGAGTTCTGGGCGATGACGACGGAAGGCGACGGCAACTACGGCCTGCAGCGCTTCCTCGAGGCCGAGGGCGCCGAGCCGGACATCCAGCTCGTCACCGCCTGGCTCCTCTACATGATCTGGCAGGGCCGCTACGACACCGCGCAGCGCGCCGGCCTCCGCGGCTACGACGCGAAGAAGGACGAGGGCGGCAGCAAGTTCAGCCTCAAGGGCGTCGACGTGCGCAAGCGCATGGCGTCGCTGTGGGCCGGCGAGCACGTCCTGCGCGGCCTGTTCCAGACGTTCGCGCACGCGATCGGCCTGTACGACTACCACCTGCCGGACATGAACGAGATCGCCGAGATCTCGCACGCGTTCTACGACAACAACCTCCGTGGCGGCGAAGGCCACATGGAGGTCGGCAAGCTGATCCAGAACGTCGCGTACTCGAAGGTCAACATGACCCTCAGCGTGAAGCCGTTCGGTTGCATGCCGTCCTCGTCGGTCTCCGACGGCATCCAGTCGTTCATCACCGAGCTCTATCCGCAGGGCATCTTCCTGCCGATCGAGACCAACGGTGACGGCGCGGTCAACGTCTACTCGCGCGTCCAGATGCAGCTGTTCAAGGCGAAGCAGCTGGCGCAGCGCGAGGTCGACCAGGCGCTCGCCGACGTCGGCATGACGATGGACGAGGTGCGCGCGTACCTCAAGAAGCACCCGTCGCTGGGCAGCGCGTTCCACCGCGCGCCGCACAAGGCCGGCTGCACGACCGCCGACCTCGTCTACGAAGTGGGCGCCCGCAAGAACCGCCTGAGCTACCTCAAGAACAAGGTCGTCTCGACGGTCACCGGCAAGGCCGGCAAGGAGCACGAGGAGGCGCACACGAAGCTCCTCGCGATCGCGAAGAAGGCGGCCGCGAAGACGATGCAGAAGAAGTCGGTCGTCACGGTGGCGCCCGAGGTCGATCCCGAGGAGACGGGTCGCCCCGCCGTCCCGGCCGGCCGCAAGTCGCTCCGCGTCGTGAACTGATCGAGCGCTCCGCGCTTGATGCCGAGCCCGGTCCGCCGGGCTCGTGTCATTTTCGGAGCACCCGGAAGTGCTTCCATCGACTTGGCTAGTCGCCTGATTCGTGGCTCCCGTGCCGCGATGTTCGTGGTATATAAGCCACGGCAACGTCCGAGGCGGGACGCATCCAATGACGTTACTGAATCCTATTGTTAGTACCGTTACATGTTCGATGCGTGGTATCGGTGGTGCGTATGGCGGCCCACGTGGGCGGTAAGTACATCCTCGGCGAACGCCTCGCCGCCGGCGGCATGGCCGAAGTGTTTCGCGCGGAGCCCGTCGCGGGCCGGTTCGACGGCCCCATCGTCCTCAAGCGGATGCTCCCGGCGCTCTCCGCCGAGCCGGACTTCGTCTCGATGTTCATCGAGGAGGCGCGCATCTCGACGCGCCTCGATCACCCGAACATCGTCCGCGTCCACGACTTCGATGCGAGCGACCACGGCGTGTTCCTCGTCATGGAGATGGTCGACGGCCCGGACCTGCTCGCGGTCCTCGGCCACTGCGCGAAGCTCGAGCGCACCGTGCCGCCGGAGCTGGCCGCGTACATCGCGTGCCACGTGCTCGAGGCGCTCGACTACGCGCATCGCGCCACCGGCCCGAGCGGCGAGCCGCTGCGCATCGTCCATCGCGACGTCTCGCCGAGCAACGTGCTGCTGACGCGGCGCGGGCACGTCAAGCTCGCCGACTTCGGCATCGCGCGCGCCTCGTCGATGGGGCGCACGAAGGAGATCGCGCAGGGCTCGCTCAAGGGCAAGTTCGGCTACATGTCGCCGGAGCAGATCCGCGGCGAGGCGCTCGATGGCCGCTCCGATGTGTGGTCGATGGGCATCGTCCTCGCCGAGATGCTCATGGCGAAGCGCCTGTTCTCCGCCGCCGATGACGTGCAGCTGTTGCTCATGGTCCGTCGCGGCGACCTTTCGCGTCTCGATCAGTTCGGCGGCCATATCCCGCGCACGCTCGACGCGATCATCCGCAAGGCGCTCTCGGTCGACGTCGAGCAGCGCTACTCGTCCGCGCGCGCGTTCCACGACGCGCTCGCCGACTTCCTCGCGTCCAACCGCAAGCGCACCGGTGCGTCGCACCTCGCGGACTACCTCCGCGAGCTCGAGGGCGATGCGGGCGCGCTCCGCAACCGGCCGATCGATCGCGCGGGCACGTCGCAGATCACGATCAGCGGCACGCAGACGAAGATCTCGCGCCGCGCCGCGTCCGAGGCCGCCGAGCTCGGCCGCATCGAGTTCGCGAAGGCGTCGCCGCGCCACGGCGTGCGAGCGCTCACCGAAGAAGACGCGCTGCCGCGGCTTCGCCTGCGCGCCCAGACCTCGCCGCCGCAGGGCGGGCTCGCGCCGGGACGCGTCGTCGATCTGCTCTGCGGCATCGTCCGCGACAAGCGGACCGGCGCGCTGCTGCTGCAGCAAGGCGACCTGTTCAAGGAAGCCTGGTTCCAGGACGGCCATCCCGTGTTCGTCGGCTCGAACGTGCTCGACGATCGGTTCGGCGAGTTCCTCGTGCGCCGCGGCGTGCTCCAGCGCGACCAGCTCGAGCGCGTGCTCGCGGTGCTCGATCGCTTCCAGGGCCGGATGGGGCAGGCGCTCGTCTCGCTCGGTCTGCTCGAGCCCGTCGACGCGATCCGGCTGCTCGCCGCTCAGGTTGGCGCCAAGCTCGTGACGGCGACGGCCTGGAGCGAAGGCACGTACGCGTTCCGCGACGGCGAGACGAACCCGTGGCCCGCGATGGCGCTCGAGCTCAGCACGTACGCGATCATCGGCAAGGGCCTCAGCACGCTGCCCGTCGACAAGCTCGTCGCGTGGATGACGCGCGTCGCGGAGAATCGCGCCGAGCTCGAGGCGGAGAAGCTCCGCGCGTTCGACTTCGACGCGACCACCGTCGATCGCCTCGCGATCATCGGCGAGGGTCGCGGCACGCTTCGCCGGCTGCTCGACTCGCTGCCCACGCCGTCCGAGCGCCTCCACGTCTCCGCGATCGCCTACGTCCTGTGGCGGTGCGGCGTGCTTCGCCTCTCGCCGTAGCGGCGCGGTTCGTCTCTCGCCGTCGCGGCGCGCTTCGTCTCTCGCCGTCGCGGCGCGCGCTTGCGAGGTCGACCGCGGCATAGATGCCACGCAAAACGTGGCTTCAGTACCCCACGACCGCCCGGAAGCGGACGCGTTAGATGACTTTATAGATATCATAAGTGAGGATCATTACGACTTTTTGTGGTGGTATACACGGTGCCTATGCGCCGGCCCGTGGGGACACCCGGCAGGTACATCGTGGGCGAGCGCCTGGAGGGGCACGGCGTCGTCGAGACCTTTCGCGCCGAGCCGGTCGAGGGGCACTTCGATGTCCCGCTCGTGCTCAAGCGGCTCCCGCCGTCGCTCGCGGGCGAGCCCGACTTCGTCACGACGTTTGTCGACGATGCCCGCTTCGCGATGCGCCTCGAGCACCCCCACATCGTGCGCGTCCACGACTTCGTCGCGAGCGACCAGGGCGTGTTCCTCGTCATGGACATGGTCGACGGGCCCGACCTCCACGCGGTGCTCGCTCACTACGCCAAGCTTCGCCGGCCGATCGCACCGGAGCTCGCCGCCTACATCGCGACGTTCGCGCTCGAGGCGCTCGATGCCGCGCATCGCGCGAGCGGGCCGCACGGCGAGCCGCTGCACGGCTACCACGGCGGCATCTCGCCGACGTCGATCGTGCTCACGCGACGCGGTCAGGTGAAGGTCACCGACTTCGGCATCGGCCGGCTGTCCTCGCGCGTGCGCGGCAACGACGCGCGGCACGGGCTGCGCTATCTGTCGCCCGAACAGGTACGCGGCGAGCCCGTCGACGGCCGCAGTGACGTGTGGTCGCTCGGCGTCGTGCTGGCGGAGATGGTGATGGGCACGCGCCTGTTCGAGGCCCCCGACGACGTGCAGCTCCTCCTCATGGTCCGCCGCGGCGATCTCGTCCGCCTCGACGAGCACGGCGCGGAGATCCCACGCGCGCTCGAGGCGATCATCCGCAAGGCGCTCGCGGTCGATCTCGAGCAGCGCTATCCATCCGCGCGCGCGTTCGGCGACGCACTCGGCAACTTCCTCGCGAGCGCGCGCCGCCGCGCCGGAACGCAGCTCGCCGACCAGCGCCGGGCTCTCGATGGCGAGCTCGTCACGCTCGCCGCGATCCCACGCGAGCGCGCGAGCAGCTCACCACCGGCGCCCGCCGCGCTCGGCCGCATCCAGCTCGCGAAGGCGTCGCCGCCGGCCGGCGTCCGCGCGATCTCCGACGACGATACGCCCGCACCGCGCGCATTCTCGCGCGCGCCGACCTCGCCGCCGCAGGGTGCGCTCGCGCCGGGCCGCGTCGTCGATCTGCTGTGCGGCATCGCGCGCGACAACCGCACGTGCGCGCTCGTCCTCCAGCGCGGCGAGCTGTTCAAGCGCGCCTGGTTCCACGACGGGAACCCGGTCTTCGTCGCCTCCAACGTCCCCGATGACCGCTTCGGCGAGTTCCTCGTCCGCCGCGCCGTCCTCACGCGCGAGCAGCTCGATCACGTGCTCGCCGTGCTCGACCGCTATCAAGGCCGCATGGGCCAGGCACTCGTCTCGCTCGGCCTGATCGGCCCGGTCGACGCGATCCGCCTGCTCGCCTCCCAGGTCACCGCCAAGCTCGTCAGCGCCTGCGCCTGGCAGGACGGCACGTACGAGCTCCGCGACGGCGAGACCAATCCATACCCCGCGCTCACGCTCGAGCTCGACACGCACGCGATCGTCGGCAAGGCGCTCTCCGCGCTGCCGGTCGACCGCCTCACCGCGTGGTCGAATCGCGTCGCCGACAGCCAGCCCGAGCTCGACCTCCACGACCTCCGCGCGTTCGGCTTCGACGCGACCGCGCTCGACCGCCTCGCCGATGTCGCCGCGGGCACCACGCTCCACACGATCCACGATCAGATGAGCTCGCCGCTCGAGCGCCTTCACTTCACGGCGATCAGCTACGTGCTGTGGCGCTGCGGCGTGCTGCGCTTCGGCTGAGGCTCACGCCTTGGGCAGCTTCAGGCCCTTCTGCTTGACGTTGTTCGCCTGACACCACAGCGCGAGCTGCTGGTTCAGCTCCTTGGACAGCCCGCGCGGGAACCCGTACGTCGTGCCGTCGTACCAGAGGCCGCGCATCCACATCGTCTCCTTGATCTGTTTGATCTTGGCCGGCTCGATGATCATGCTGCCTTCCTTCTGCGCGCATGCCTGCTGCAGCATCGCCTCGTCGATCACGGGCGCCGGCTGGCCGGGCGTCGGCGCCGCCATCGCCATGATCGCGCCGCCGATCAGGCCGCCGAGCCCCTGGCCGATCGCGACGCCGAGCCCGCCCTTGTTGCTCTCGCACACGAAGTAGAGCCGCGTGGGCGCGAGGAACAGGTGGCCGGTGAGCCGCGTGATGCGCCGCTGCATGATGAGCGGGTAGGGCTTGAGCGTCGGGCCCTGCGCGGCCGGCTGCGGCCACGTCTGCTGCTGCTCGTGTTGTGGTGGCTGCTGCCACTGCTGCGGCGGCGGTTGCTGCTGCCACGGCTGCTGGGGCGGTTGCTGCTGCCACGGCTGCTGCGGTTGCTGCTGCCATTGCTGTTGCGGCGGCGGCTGCTGCTGCCATTGCTGTTGCGGCGGCTGCTGCTGCCACTGCTGCTGCGGTGGCTGCTGCTGCTGCCACTGCGGCTGCTGCGGCGGTTGCTGCCATTGCTGTTGCGGCGGTTGCTGCTGCTGCCATCCACCTGCCGCCGGCTGCACCGGCCGCCCGCATGCACCGCAGAACCCGCTGCCCGGCTGAAGCGCTGCACCACACTGACCACACGTCATGCTCCGGTTGTCTCACGTCCTGGCGTCGTCGGTGGTATGACGCGCGCATGAGTCTTCTCGATCGCGTCCGCGCCCGTGCTTTCGCTGCGATCGATCGCGCACCGACCCGCGTCCGCGACCTCGCGCACAAGGCGAACGAGGCGCTCGGCCGCCCGCTCGCCGACCAGGACGAGCTCGCCGAGCGGCGCGCCTTCGCCGCCGGCCGTGGCAACGCGACGATCGTCGCCCAGCCCACACCCGTCACGCGCGAGCAGGCGCCGGTGCTCGTCTACTTCATGGACAAGCAGCGTCGCGATGTCACGAAGCTGACCGAGATCCTCGACTCGCACGGGGTCGCGTACACCGCGACCAACATCCAGGAAGATCCGGCCGCGCAGGCCGCCGTTCGCCGCGACAGCCGCGGCATGCGCCTGCCGGTGGTCTTCATCGCGGGCGAGTGCATCGGCGGGCGGACCGAGCTACTCAACGCCGCGACCTCCGGCGACCTGAAGAAGAAGGTCTTCGGCGCCTGAACCGCCGCGTTTGACGCGTGAAATCGCGCCCTTCGCGCCCGGGCGCGCCGAAATCGGGTGCTCCCACGCGGCGCTGCACGTGGTATGTGAACCGCGCCATGTCGGAGACGCAGAAGTCCACGTTCGCCAAGCAAGCCGCTGAACGCATCGTCTCGATGCTCAACCGCGCCGACGAGCTCGGCGGTGAGCTCCGCGACCAGATCCAGGAGAAGATGGCGACCGACGCGCGCTACATCAAGGCGCGCAAGGCCGTCGCGAAGCTGCTCGGGAAGGACTGGCAGTCGCCGGCCGAGCTCGCCGAGCGCGAGCGCGCCGCCGAAGCCGCTCGCAAGGCCGCCGCCGCGAAGCCCCCCACGCCTGCCGCGAAGGCGGCCGCCGCTGCGAAGGGCTTCGGCGATCCGTCGATCAAGGCCCAGATCTACGGCAAGAAGTCGTGCCCGTGGACGGGCCGCGCGATCACGATCCTCGAGCGCAACAAGGTCGACTTCGACAACGTCGATCTCGAGGAGCCGGAGCACGAGGCCAAGCTCGTCCCGCTCGCGAACGAGACGAAGCAGCACACGGTGCCGTTCGTCTACCTGCGCGGCCAGTTCATCGGCGGCTTCAACGCGCTCGCCGAGATCGAGCGCCTCGGGCAGCTCGAGTACGCGCTGATGACGCCCGAGGAGCGCGAGAAGGTCCCGCCGCACGCGCGCTTCGAGGTCGTGTCACGCCCGAACACCGACGACGTCGTGCCCGCCGAAGACGCGCCGGGCGAGTAGCCCGCTCTCGTCGCGCTCGGTTATCCCGCTCCGCAGGACCTTCGCCGTAGGGATCGCTAGAACCGCCAGCCGACCGAGGCCGTTGCGCCACCCGGCGTCGGCTGCGCCTCCACCGACGGCATCACGCGCTGCGCCTTGTTCGCGATCGTCAGGATGATGCCGGTGACGGCGACCGCGCCGCCCGCCGCCATCATGCCGACGCCGATGTTGCCCTTGAGCTCGGCGCTGTCCTTCTCGTCGCGCAGGAACGGCTTGTCGGAGAAGTCCATCTTGCAACCGGCGGGGCAGCTCGCCGTGAAGTCCGAGTTGAACTGATCCATCTGGCTGCGGCCCGCGAAGTAGAACGCGACGCCGCCGCCCGCGATCGCGAGACCCGCGGCGGCGACCGTGTACGGCATCCAGCGTGGGTAGCGGTACTCGAGCTTGACGGCGCTCTCGATCGGCACGAGCGCGATGCGCTCCTCGGCGGTCGCGCCGCCCGTGACGACGAGACGCTGCGAGCGCGTCATGTACTCCTTCTTCTCGCCGAGGATCACGTGCTCGCCCGCGAGCACCTTCTGCTGCTGCTTGCCCGGGCACGCGAACCACGGCTTGCCGTCGAGCATCAACTTCACGTCGGGCTGATCGCAGCTCACCTCGATCATGCCGACCTGACGCTTCACGAGCGCCTGGTAATCGAGCGCCTCCTGATAGAGCGTCGGCGAGAACGGCGTCGCGCCGTAGCGCAGTGCGCGGTCGAGATCCTCGGCGGCATCGAGGATGCGGTCGAGCCGGATCTCGGTGACGGCCATGTTGAACCGGATCAGCGGGTGGTCCCACAGCGCGATCGCCGCCTTGTACTTCTCGAGCGCCGGCGCGTGCGCCTGCTGCGCGAACAGCTGGTTCGCCTCGGCAAACAGCGCGTTCGCCTTCTTCTGGTTATCGACCGACACCCCGGTGGCCCACGGATCCTCCGCCCACGCGGTGCCGGCGAGCACGAGCAGCACGAGCAACGTCTTCATTGGCCGCCCTTCTTCATCAGGTCGCCGTCGTAGATGTGCTTCTTCTCGTCCTCGAGCTGCTTCACCCGCGCTTGCTCGTCGTGCAGCAGGCGCTCGGTGACCGCCTTGGCCTTGTTCGCCTCGTCCGTCGCCTTCTTCGCCTTGTCGGCGTTCGCCTCCGCGACCTTCTTCTGCGCCTGCGCATCGGAGAGCGCGCGCTTGAGCTCGGCGTTCGCGCGCTGCAGCTCCTCGGCCGACAGCTTGACCTTCGCGTCGGCGTGCTGCGCCTCGGCCTCGGCGGCCTGCTGCTCCTCCTCGGCCTTCTGCTTCGCGAGGTTCGCCTGGCGCTCCTGCTCCTGCGCGCGGCGGACCTCGTCGAGCTGGGCCTGCACCTTGGCGGTCGCGGCCTCGGCGGCCTGGCGCGCCTCGACGGCCTGGCCGCGCTGGGCCTTCGCCTCGCGCGCCTGCGACTCGGCCTCTTGTTCCGCCTCGGTGATCCGCACGAATGCGACGGCGCCGCCCGCGAGCACGAGCATCAGCGCCGTGAAGATGCTCGCGAAGATCGCGAGGCGCAGCCTGCGCGAGCGCCGCGCCAGCTTGCGCACGGCGAGCAGGTAGTCGGCCTCGCTCGCGGAGAGGTCGAGCACGTTGCGGTCGGCAGTATGGATCGCGTCCTGCGCGGGGACGCCGCGCCACACGAAGTCGCGGCTGCGCTCGTGCGCCTCCCAGCGCTTCGCGGCCTGCCCGAGCTCGTGCAGGAAGCCGCGCACGGCCTGGCCTTCGTCGAGCCAGCGCCGCAGCATCGGCCACTCGCTGATCAGCATCTCGTGGACGATCTCGACGGTCGCCGACTGATCCGGATCCGTGTGCAGGTGGATGAGGCGCGCGCGGACGAGCTGGTCGAGGATCTGCTCGACGGCGCCGTCCTCCGAGGAGAGCGACAGCAGCTCCTGGTAGTCGACGACCGCGCGCGTCCCCTCGGGCGTCACGAGGCGCGTCATCACCGCGCGCAGCAGGATCTGCTGGTGCGGCGGCACGCTCGCGACGATCTGATCCGCGTGCCGCGCGAACGCACCGCCCACACCGCCCATCGCGTTGTACGCGGCGACGGTGAGCTTGCGGCGGCCGCGGTCGCGCGCGTCCCACAGCTTCGTCGCGGCGAACGACAGGAGCGGGAGCGCGCCGCGCGTGGTCGCGGCCTGCATCATGTCGTCGACGATCTCGTCGCTCTCGAACGAGTAGCCGGCAAGCTGCGCCGGTCGCACGAGCGCCTCGCGCAGGTTGCCTTGATCCGGCGCCGTCAGGAAGAACAGGCCGCGCGACAGCTCGGCGAGGAAGTGCTTGTGGCCGGCGAGCCGGTCGAGGAAGTCGGCGCGCATCGACAGCACGACGCGCACCGGCGAGCTCGGATCGTCGGCGGCTGCGAGGATCGCGGCGAGGAACGCCTGGCGCACGCGATCGCTGTCGCACAGCGTGAACAGCTCCTCGAGCTGATCGACGACGATCATCATCCGCGTGTTGCGGCGCGCGGCGGCCTGGCGCAGCAGCGTGCCGAACAGGCCGGGCGCCTCGACGAGCTTCGCCATCAGGTCGGAGCCGTCCTCGCCGGTCGCGAGCGTCTCCTCGAGGATCGAGGCGAGGCGGTGCAGCGGGACGCGGCCGGGGCGCAGCACGCGCACCTGCCACGCGCCGCCCGTCGCGCGCACGGCCGGGATGAGGCCCGCGTGCACGAACGACGACTTGCCGACGCCCGAGGGACCGATCACGGCGAGCAGCGGCCACTCCTCGATCTGCGCGAGCGCCATGCGGATCTCGCTCGCGCGGCCGAAGAAGTACTTCGCGTCGTCCTCGCCGAACGCCGAGAGCCCGCGATAGGGGCAGACCTCCTCGGCATTGCGCGCCTCGCGCGGCGCGAGGAAGCTCTGCAGGTCCGCGACGAGCGCGGTCGCGGTCGCGTAGCGCGCGGCCTTGGGCTTCTCGAGGCAGTGATCGACGACCGCGACGAGCTGCTTGGGCAGCGCCGGATCCTTCGACCCGATGCTCGGCAGCGGCGTGCCGAGGTCGCACAGCCGTTCCTTGAGCTTGTCGGCGGCCCACGTGCCGGCGGGATGCACGTTCGCGAGGAACCGCCAGAACATGATGCCGACGGCCCACAGGTCGCTCTGGTGATCGACGACGTCGGCGCCCCACTGCTCGGGGCTCATGTACGGCAGCGTGCCGACGAGCGAGTTGCTCGTCTGCGTCACCGAGACCTCGCGTCCGTCGCTCGCGAGCTTGCGCGGATCGATGCCGGCCCCGAGCTTCTCGCTGACGACACCCGCCCGATCCATCATGCGCGCGACACCGAAATCCAGGACCTTCACGACGCCGCGATCCGTGACGAAGATGTTCGAGGGCTTGAGGTCGCGGTGCACGATGCCGTGCTCGTGTGCGCGCTCGAGCGCCCGCGCGACGCTGAGCATGATCTCGACGAACTGACGCAGCGACGGATGGCCCTCGAGGGTCTCGGAGAGCGTCTTGCCCTCGAGGAACTCGAGCACCATGTACGGCAGGCCGTCGTGCTCGCCGACCTCGTAGATCGTGACGATGTTCTCGTGCGTGCAGCGCGCCGTCGCGCGCGCCTCGACGAGGAAGCGCTGCACGAAGTCCGGATCGTCGTGGAGCAGGAACTTGATCGCGACCTTGCGGCCGAGCAGCGTGTCGCGGGCGAGGAAGACCTGGCCCATGCCGCCGCGTGCGAGCTCGCGGATCAGCTCGAAGCGACCGATGCGCGTGCTCGGCGAGAGCTCGAGCGCGCGCCGCCCTTCCGCGTGCGTCTTGCTGTGATCCGGGAAGCGCTGGCCGTGCGGCAGGACCTCGGTTGCATCTCCGCCCTTGCCACGCCGCGAGATCGGCATGGCGGCCGTCGCGTCTTCGCGCTCCTTCGGACCAGCCACTCGTCGACCATCGTAACGCGCGCCACGGCGTGCCGCGATGTAGGTGCGTGTCTGCGTCGGCAATGCGCTACGATGGTGATCGCGTGAGGGGATTTCTCGCGATAGCGGTCGCGCTATCGGGCTGCCTGTCGTCGCCACTCGTGCCGTGCGGCGATCTGTACTGCGCTCCCGGCAGCGTGTGCGTGGCGAACACGTGCGCGTCGCCGGCGGACGTCGCGGCGTGCGAGGGCATGGCGGATGGGCAGGCGTGTCGCGCGGCGAACGGCGGCGGCGGCACGTGTGAGAACGGCGTCTGCCACACCGGTCTGTGCGGCAACGGTCAGGTCGACGTCGGCGAGGCGTGCGACGACGGCAACCAGGTCTCGGGCGACGGCTGCCGCGGCGACTGCGGCAAGATCGAGATCTGCGGCGACGGCCATCTCGATCAGGGCGAGGCGTGCGACGACGGCAACCACAACGCGGCCGACGGCTGTGACATGTGCGTCAAGACCGCGTGGAACGCGACGACGGCGGTCGGCACCGAGATCGTCGCGACGCAGATCGCACTCGCCGATCCGCACCAGATCGCGGTCGACGGGCAGGGCCGCGTGTTCGTCGCGGACACGCTCAACAACCGCGTGCTGCGCGTCGAGACCGACGGCAGCATCACGACGATCGCCGGCACCGGCACTGCCGGCTTCTCCGGCGACGGCGGCGTGGCGACGAGCGCGAAGCTGCAGGGACCGAACGCGGTCGCCGTCGACGGCATCGGCCGCGTGTTCATCGCAGACACCCAGAACGCGCGCATTCGCGAGATCGATCTCGACGGCACGATCGCGACGATCGCCGGCACCGGCACGCCGGGCACCACCGGCGACAACGGCCCCGCGCTGCTCGCCCAGCTCTCGGCTCCGCAGGGCATCGCCGTCGATGGCCTCGGCCGCATCCTGATCGCGGACAGCGACGCGAACCGGATCCGCCGCATCGACATCGACGGCACGATCCGCACGATCGCGGGCACGGGAACCGCGAATTACACGGGCGATCACGGGCAGGCCACCGCCGCGACGCTCGACGGGCCGTTCGGCGTCTCCGTCGACGCGAACGACCGGATCCTCGTCGCCGACACCGGCAACTCGGTCGTGCGCCGGATCGATACCAGCGGCGTGATCACGACGATCGCGGGCACCGGGACGCTCGGCGACTCCGGCGATGGCGGCCCCGCGACGAGCGCGGACCTCGCGGCGCCGGTCGCCGCGATCGACGACGGCGCGGGCGGCGTGCTCGTTGTCGATACGCTCAGCCAGCGTGCGCGCCACATCGATAGCACGGGCACGATCACGACGTTCGCCGGCGACGGCACGCGCGGCTTCTCCGGCGACGGCGGCGCGGCGACGAGCGCGCAGCTGCAGAACCCGCAGGGCATCGCGGTGTCGGCGACCGGCATCGTGATCGCGGATACGTCGAACGAGCGCATCCGCGTCGTCAGCAGCGCCGGTACGATCGCGACGGTCGCGGGCAACGGCACGTTCGGCCTCGGCGGCGACGGCGGGCTCGCGACGGCGGCGACGCTGCAGAACCCGTTCGACTGTGCGGTCGACGCGACGGGGCGGATCTACATCGCCGACGTCTTCAACCAGCGCGTGCGGCGCGTCGACCTCGACGGCACGATCACGACGATCGCCGGCACCGGCCTCTCCGGCTTCTCCGGCGACGGCGGCCCCGCCACGAGCGCGGAGCTCGACGAGCCCGACGGCGTGGCGCTCGATGCGCAGGGCCGCGTCTACATCGCGGACTCGGTCAACGCGCGCATCCGCATGGTCGACACGAACGGCATCATCACGACCGTCGCGGGCGACGGCAACCGCGCCACGCTCGATCATCCGCACGGCGTGGCGATCGATCCGATGGGCCGCCTGCTGATCGCCGATACGTACAACCACCGCATCCGCCGCCTCGACGGTGGCACGCTGACGACGATCGCGGGCACCGGCGCGTACGGATTCTCCGGGGATGGCGGCCCCGCGACGTCCGCGACGATGTCGACGCCGTACTACGTCGGAGTCGACTCGATGGGGCGAGTCTTGATCAGCGACCTCTCGAACAACCGCATCCGGCGCGTCGAGCTCGACAACACGATCGATACGATCGCCGGCAACGGCGGCACGGGCTTCTCCGGCGACGGCGGCCCCGCGATCAACGGCACGTTCAACCAACCGTACAAGATCGCCACCGACGCGCAGGACAACATCTACATCGCCGACCAGCAGAACCAGCGCATCCGCAAGGTCAGCGCGGGCGGCACGCTGTCGACGGTCGCGGGCAACGGCGCGATCGGCGCGAATGGCGATGCGGCCGCCGCGACGAGCGCGCAGCTGCAGTTCCCGCTCGGCGTGGCGGCGGGGCCGAACGGCCTCGTGATCGCCGACACGAACAACAACCGCATCCGCCGCATCGATCCCGCGACCGGCGTGCTCACGACCGTGGCGGGGCAGATCGATCCGGTCGGTGTCGGCGCGGCGGCGACGGCGCGGCTCGCCGATCCCCAGGCCTTCGCGGTCGGCTCGACGTTCACGTTCATCGCGGGCGGCAGCTCCGGCACCGTCGAGGCGCTGCGCGGCGGGCACGTCACCGCCGTCGCGGGGCGCTACCCGCAGGCCGTCTCCACCGGCGCGCTCGCGCGGTTCCGCACCGGTGCGTTCGGCTCCGTCGGTGGCGTCGCGGTCGATGATACGGCGCACGTCATCTACATCACGGAGACCTCGTCAAACCGCCTGCACATGATCACCGAGGTCGATCCGAGCGACCCCGCGACGTGGACGATCGCGACGCTCGCGAACGTCGCGGGCACGGCCGGCTTCGCCGACGGCGGCGCGGATACCGCTCGCTTCCGCGCGCCGACCGGCCTCTACCTCGATGCCGCCGCGAGCACGCTCTACATCGCCGATACCGGCAACCACGCGATCCGCGCGCTCGACCTGCAGGCGCACACGGTCTCGACGATCATCAACACGACGCACGCGCTCGGCTTCGCCGGCGACGGCGGCCCGGCCGCGAACGCGCTGCTCTTCGAGCCGACGGCGGTCACGCGCTGCGGAAACGGCGACTTCTTCATCGCCGATACGGGCAACAACCGGATCCGGCGCGTCGCGGGCGGGACGATCTCGACCGTGCTCGGCGACGGCGTGCCGGCCTCCTCGGGCGAGGGCGCCCCCGCGCGTACGTTCCCGGTCGACCAGCCGCGCGGCCTCGCGTGCGACAGCCTCGGAGATCTGTTCGTCACCTCGGCGTCGACCGTGCGCCTGTTGCCGGCGAGCGATGCCGGGGTGGTCGACGGCAGCGGCGTCGTCCAGACGATCTACGGCACACCGCCCCGCACCGCGTTCCCGTCGTCGGTGACCGCGTGCCTGACCGGCCTCGCCGTGACGGGCGCCGCACAGGTCCAGGTCGCCGATGAGTGCACCGGCCTGCTCGTGCAGCTCGATCGCGCACCCGCACCGTAGGTCCGCATCGCACATTTAGCCCGCGCGGCCGCCGCACTACCATGGAGCCATGCGCATCGCGGTGGCCCTCCTTGGGCTCGTGCTCGTGGCGTGTGGTGCCGGCGCGAAGAAGACCCCGGACACGTGCGGCGACGGCGTCGTCGATCCGGGCGAGGACTGTGACGGCGGCGCGAACTGCAACGCCGACTGCACGTTCGCGTGCAGCAACGCGGCGACCGACTGCCCGGCGCCTCCGTCGTGCGGCCTCGCCGCGTGCAGCGCCGATCACGCGTGCACGGTGCAGCCGGCGCCCGACGGCACGGCGTGCGGCAGCGACGGCGTGTGCACGGGCACGACGTGCGTGCCCGCGAGCTGCGGCGACGGCATCGCGCAGTCCGGCGAGCAGTGCGACTTCGGCAGCGACAACGGCGTCGTGCCCGGCTGCAACGTCGACTGCACGTTCTCGTGCAACGGCAGCTCGTGCGATGACGGCGATCCGTGTGACGGCGTCGAGGCGTGCTCGGCGGTCACGCACAACGGCCAGACCGGCCAGGCCTGCACGACGGGCACGCCGCTCGACAACGGCACGAGCTGCGGCACGAACATGATCTGCGAGAACGCCTCGTGCGTCACCGGCGTGTGCGGCGATGGCTACGTCACGGGCACCGAGGAGTGCGACGACGCGAACTCGGTCAACGGCGACGGCTGCAACAACGACTGCACGTTCAGCTGCGTCTCGACCGACGCGACGCGCAACTGCACGCCGGCGGATGCGTGCGCGGGGCAGGGCACGTGCAACGACACGACGCACGTCTGCGCGCCGGGTCAGGCGCTGCCCGACAACACGTTCTGCGGCACGACGGGCTTCTGCAAGATGGGCGTGTGCACGCAGCCGACCTGCGGCAACGGCGTCGTCGAGCGCGGCGAGGACTGCGACGGCGGCGTCGGCTGCAACAACTGCCACTGGATCTGCGTCGACCCGGCGACCGATTGCGCGGCGGCCCCCGCGTGCAACAAGGAGCAGTGCACGGCGCAGCACACCTGCCAGACGGTCGCCGATACGACGCTCAACGGCATGGCGTGCGGCACCGGCGGCACGTGCTCGAACGGTACCTGCCAGACCAGCGGCTCGACCTGCGGCAACGGCCTCGTCGAGGGCAACGAGCAGTGCGACTTCGGCACCGGCAACGGCGCGGGCACCGGCTGCGAGACGAACTGCACGTTCTCGTGCTCGTCGAGCGCGCAGTGCGCGGACACCAACCCGTGCAACGGCGCGGAGACCTGCGCGAGCGTCACGGTCAACGGCCACACCGGCCAGAAGTGCACGACCGGCACGCCCGAGACGAACGGCACGAACTGCGGCACGGCCCACATCTGCGTCTCGCAGACGTGCGTCGCGTCGACGTGCGGGGACGGCTACGTCGATCCGACCGCGAACGAGAGCTGCGAGCCGCCGAACCAGAACGGCTGCGACTCGAAGTGCCAGAAGTGCGGCGACGGCATCCGCGGCGTCAACGAGCAGTGCGACGACGGCAACGTGACGAACCTCGACGGCTGCGACGGCTCGTGCAAGTTCGAGCAGGTCCAGCGCATGACGAACTTCAAGGTCGCGTTCCTGCACTCGACGACGTGCGCGAAGGACGCGCTCGGCGAGGCGATCGTCGGCAAGGACTCGTTCGGCGTCGCCGGCGCACGCACGCAGATCACGCAGGCGATCGACAACGGCATCGCCGACGGCTCGATCACCGTCGAGCTCGATGCGCTCGGCATGACCGACCTGACCGGCGTCAGCTCGCAGACCGTGCAGATCGGCATCCTCGGCGGCGTGCCGGCGGCGAGCACCGCGATGTACAACGGCACGGCCGACAAGGACTGGTGGTACACGACCGATCCGGCGACGATCAACGCCTCGCGGGTCGCGCTCAAGCAGCTGACGGGCACGATCTCGGCGCGCAACCTGACGACGTCGCCGGGCGAGATCCTGGTCACGGTCAGCTTCGTCGGCGTCGCGGTCACGATGGACATCTTCCACGCGACGCTGACCTCCACGCTCAACGCCAGCGACACGCCGACCACGTCGTCGACCGGCATGGCACCGGGCCACCTGACGAGCGAGCACGTGTCGCCGACGCTGACCTCGTTCGCGAGCATGGCCGCCGTCGGCCCGACCGCGACCTGCGGCAACGACGTCGACTCGACGTGCCGCTGCTACACGGCGACGAGCACCGCCGGCAAGCCGGCGACGTGCCCGACCGGCGAGCTGTGCGGCATCACGAAGGCGCGCTCGCTCTACAACGTGCTGATGCCGTCGTCGCTGACCGGCTCGACTGCCTGCGGCAGCAACATCAACTACTCGATCTCGAACACGCTGCTCGACATCTACATCAGCGGCTGCAAGGGCCTCGGCTTCATCCCCGAGGTCAACGTGACCCAGCCCGACTCGGCGATCGACAACAACGGCAACCCGACCAACGACAAGTACGTGTTCACGGCGGGCGCCAACCACATGGTCTCGAACGGCTCGTGCACGAAGAACGGCCAGCCCGACACGCTCGACGACTGCCTCGATCACGCCGGCTACTCGTCGCTCTTCCAGTTCCAGGCCGACCGCGTGATCGCGAAATGATCAGACCCGCGCGCTAGCGTCGCGCCGTGCATTTCCCGAAGTTCTGGGCCCGCGGCGAGTCGGGCTCCGCCGTCTGTTGGCGCTGGTCCGATACGAGCCTCGCCGATGCCCAAGCCAAGGCCGCCGCGCGCGCGGCCGAGCTCGAACGCCTGCTCGAAGGCGGCCGCAAGCCAGACCGCTACGGCTACCTCGATCGCCCGATGCGCGAGCAGGTCCTCGAGTCCCAGCCGGGCGCCGCGATCACGCGCAACGCGTACGGCGCCCAGATCCTCAACACCGAGCACGCGATGTTCGTCGACGTCGACTTCCACGGCGACGACGCCGTCGAGCCCCACGCGCTCGAGCAGCTGCGCCGCCTCGCGACCGAGCACGGGCTCGGCACGCGCATCTACCGCACGGCCGGCGGCCTGCGCGGCCTCGTCACCTCGCAGGCGTTCGATCCGAAGGCGCCCGCCACCGCCGCGCTGCTGTCGTCCGTCGGCTGCGACCCGCTCTACATCCGCCTCTGCCAGGCGCAGCAATCGTTCCGCGCGCGCCTCACGCCGAAGCCGTGGCGCCTCGAGATGCGCCCACCGCGCGAGCGCTGGCCGTTCGCGGATGCGGGCGAGGAGCGCGCGCTCGCGAGCTGGGTCACGCAGTACGAGGCGGCCTCGCGCGGCCGCAGCGTCTGCAAGCTGATCGAGCAGGCGGGCCCGCAGTCGGCCGCGCCGGAGCTCGCGCCGATCGTGGCGCTGCACGACGCGCGCTGCGTGGGAACCGGCGCGCTCGCCTAGGGACGGTCTTCAATTGCGTGAATTGCGGCGCCGAAACCCTCGAAATCGCTGACCCGTCGAGGGACGGTCTTCAATTAGCTACCAGACGACCTGCGCCTGGAGCTTGAACACGTCGGTGTCGGGGCGCGTCTCGAGCGGCACCTGACCCGGCCGCAGCTGGACGCGGTCGCCGTACCAGTAGTGCGAGTACTGGAAGAAGATCTCGCCCCAGCTGTCGAGCGGGAACGCGATCTTCGGCGAGAGCACGCGGAAGCTGTTCTGCGAGTCGTACTCGTCGAGGATCACGCGGTCGAAGCGCGCCGCGACGCGCAGGCGCCGCAGCACGAGGTAGCTCGGCTCGAAGCCCCACTTGATGTAGAGGCGGCGGTCGCGGTTCTTCAGCGGGTCCATCTCGTCGACCTGCGGCGAGCGCACCCACGTCATCATGCCGAACGCGCGCACCATCGCCTGGTCCGTGATGCGGATCTTCTCGTCGGTCGCGACCGTGTACATGTGGCCGGTGCCGTCCATCGAGTTGTCGAGCCCGAGGAAGTTCTCGGTCAGGCCGCGGCCGCCCGTCGAGTGCATGACCTCGAGCGCGGGCGCGAGGTAGAGGACCTTGTCCATGTGGTAGTAGCCGAAGCCGAGGTACGCGGTGCCGAGCTCGTTCGGCAGCTTGTACTTCGCGTCGAGGCCGGCGACGTACATCGTGCCGTCCTGGATCGGCGAGAGCTGGCGCTTGTCGGCCGTCCACGTGCGCAGCGCGTAGGCGCCGAGCTCGACATCGCCGATCGGTTGCGACGCCGCGACGTGCGCGATCGGCGTCATGCCCTGGTTCTGCTGCAGGTTCGCCTCGTGGATGCCGAGGCCGCCCTGGATCTTGCCGCCGCCGGGCAGCTTGTACATGACCTTCGCCCCGCCCTGGTGCGTGCGACCGAACAGGTAGGTGTCGTACGGCTCGATGTAGCCGTAGCGATCCCAGAACACGCCGACCTGGACCGAGAGGTTCTCGTTGTCGAGGAACTTGTCGGCGCGCAGCGAGGCCTGCGCGATGCCGAGCTGGTTCGCGATGTTCGCCTGCGAGTAGTCGGAGTAGAGCGACGCGAACAGGCCGAACTCGGCCTTGTAGTTGCCCTTCTTCGCGCTGAAGAACAGCTCCGACCAGTCGGGCTCGTAGAGGCGCGTGTACGCGAAGCCCGAGAGGTAGTAGTCGTTGTCGACGAGGTATGGCTCGCGCGAGCCCTGCGTCGTCAGCGGCATGCGCGCGTAGCCGTGCAGCTCGAACTTCACGTCGCCGACGTCGACGCCCGGCACCTGGTTCTGCGCCTCGACGGAGCCGACGGTGTCCTGCGTCGAGTGCGGCTCGATCGCCGCGGT
>CAYUNM010000040.1:2026-19125 GCA_964446175.1 uncultured Kofleriaceae bacterium | reverse complement strand
GCGCCTCGACGGAGCCGACGGTGTCCTGCGTCGAGTGCGGCTCGATCGCCGCGGTCTTCACGGGCGCATCGCTGCCAGCACCGTCGTCGGCGAACGCGGGCGCTGCGCAAAGAAGGAGGGCGATGGCGATGCGCATGGGACAGCTCACTTCGCCGCGAGGCGGCTCTTGCAGGCGGGAAGCTCGTCGGCGCGGAGGAAGCCGGTGTCGACGAGGAGGGGCTTGACGGTGTCGGGCGTGATGACCTCGACGCGCACGGCGGCGGTCGGCACCTGCTTGCCGGCGATCGCGACCGTCGTGGGCGCGGCCGTCATCTTGCCGTCGAGGAGCGCCTTCGCGGTCTCGGCGGCGGTGCGCGCGAGCGGCTGGATGTCCTTGAGGACCTCGATCGTCTGCTTGCCCTGGCACACGAAGTTGACGTTCGCGGCGTCGGCGTCGGCGCCGGCGATGAAGACGTTGGTGAGACCGGCAGCCGTGACCGCCTGCACCGCGCCGCGCGCCATGCCGGAGTTGTTCGCGAGGATCGCGTCGACGTGGCCGCCGGTGCGCTGCAGCGCGTCCTCGACGGTCTTGAGCGCCTGCTCGGGCGACCACGCGCTGTGGTTCTGCTTCATCACGATCTCGATGTCGCCGCGCGCGACGTACGGCGCGAGGGTGTCCTCGTAGCCGCGCGTGATCTCCATCGCGACGGAGTGGCCGGCCTGCCCGGCGAGCAGCACGTACTTGCCCTTGCCGTGCGTGGCGGCGATCGCCGCCTGCGCCTGGAGCACGCCGACCTTGTACGAGTCATGCGAGACGTAGAAGTCGAGATCCGGCGAGACGATCGCGCGGTCGTACGCGACGACCTTCGCGCCGTGCTCGTGCGCGAGGCGGACGTAGGAGGAGGCGGCCTGCGAGTCGGTCGGCTGGATCACGAGGACCTTCGCGCCCTGGTTGAGGACGTCCTCGACCTGCGCGATCTGCTTCGCGTTGTCGTTGTCGGCCGCGAGCGTGACCGTGCGCATGCCGAGCTCGCCCGCGCGCTGCTCGAAGTACTTCACGTCCTTCTGGTAGCGCTCTTCTTGCAGCGTCGAGAGCAGGAACGCGACCTGCGGGCCTTCGTGCTTCTTGCACGCGGGCAGGGCCAGGGACGCGACGAGGAGGAGGGCGAGGGTGCGAGTCACGAGCGCTTACCTTTCGAAAGAACGTCGATCAGCACTGCGACGAGGAGGATCATCCCCGTGCAGATCCACTGCCAGTTGGAGTCGATGCCGAGCAGGTTCATGCCGTTGCTCAGCGTGGAGAAGACGAGCGTGCCGAGCACGGTGCCGGCGACGGTGCCGCGGCCGCCCGCGAGCGACGTGCCGCCGATGACGACGGCGGTGACCGCGTCGAGCTCGAGCAGGTTGCCCTGGTTGCCGGGCGTGACGGAGTTCGTGCGCGCCGCCGCGAGCACGCCCGCGACGGCGGTGAGCACGCCGAGCAGCGTGTAGACGTAGAGCGTGGCGCGCTTGACGTCGATGCCGGAGAGGCGCGCCGCCTCGGGGTTGCCGCCGATCGCGTAGAGGTGGCGGCCGAACCGCGTGCGGCGCAGCAGGAAGACGCCGAGCAGCGCGACCGCGCCCGCGACGAGCACGAGCACCGGGATGCCGGTGTTTCCGTAGACGAACAGCACAAAGCCCGCGAGCAGCAGCTGGCCGGCGAGGCGCAGCGCGACGGTCGCGGTCGTCAGCGGCTCGAGGCCGAGCTGTTTGCGGCGCGTCGCTTCGCGCAGCACCGTCGCGATGCCGAGCGCGAGCACGCCGAGCACGAGGCCCCACGTCGCCGCCGCGCCGATGCTGCGGTTGAGACGATCGAACTCCTCGCCCATCGTGATGCTGGTCGCGTGCGAGAGCACGAGCGCGGCGCCGCGGTAGGCCTTGAAGCCGGCGAGCGTCGCGACGAACGCGGGCACGCCGATCCAGCCGACCCAGAAGCCGTGCCACGCACCGATCGCGGCGCCCGCGGCGAGCGCGGCGAGGATCGCGACGGGGGCGGGCAGGCCGCACTTGACGTGCACGAGCCCCGCGACGACGCCGGTCAGCGCGACGCCCGCGCCGACGGAGAGATCGATGCCGCGGATCAGTACCGCGAACGTCATGCCGACGGCGACGACGAGCAGCACCGCGCTCTGCGATAGGAGCGACGCGAGGTTGCCTTGCGTCAGGAACCGGCCGCCGGTGGCGGGCAGCACGGCGAGCACGGCCCACATCGTGGCGAGCACGGCGGCCATCGCCCACGGGCCGAGCGAGGGGCGGCGCGAGCGGGCGTTACGTTCGAGCTTCACGGATTCCTCCAACGGCTGCCATCGCAGCCGGCACGGTGCCGCCCCGTGTCATCAGACGGTCGGGGCCGCACTGTGCGGCGCCGACCGCGAGCTGCATGATCGCGAGCTGCGTGACCTCGTCGCCGGCGAGCTCACCGGCGAGCTTGCCCTCGCGCAGCACGAGCACGCGGTGCGCGAGCCTGCACACCTCGGGCAGGTCGCTCGACGCGAGCACGACGGCGTGGCCGCGCGCCGTCAGGTCTTCGACCAGCGCGTAGATCTCGGCCTTCGCGCCGACGTCGACGCCGCGCGTCGGCTCGTCGAGCAGCAGCACGCGCGGCGCCAGCTCCAGCCACTTGCCGATCACGACCTTCTGCTGGTTGCCGCCGGAAAGGGTCGCGACCTCGGCGCCCAATCCAGGCACCTTGATGCTGAGATCGCGGAGACGTGAGAGCGCGGTCTGCTCGACGCGCGGACCATCGACGATGCCCAGGCGCGCCATCCGTCCGAGCGACGACAGCGCGAGGTTGTCGGCGACGCTGAGGCCGAGCACGAGCCCCTGCGCCTTGCGGTCCTCGGGGACGAACGCGAGCCCCGCCGCGATCGCGTCGGCAGGGCAGGCGATGCGCACCGGCTTGCCGTCGACGGCGATCGAGCCCGAGGCTCCCGCGCGCGCGACGCCGAACAGCGCCGACAGGGTTGCCGTGCGGCCCGCGCCCATCGCACCGGCGAGCGCGACGACCTCGCCGGGACGAACGGCGAAGCTGAGGTCATCGACGACGGCGCGCCCGGCGAGCGACGGATGGTGGACGCGCAGGTTCTCGACGCGCAGCACAATTGAAGACCGTCCCTTGGCCCCCGAGAGTTCTTCAGGGGTTAGCCGCTGGAATTGCTGCAATTGAAGACCGTCCCTCTTGTGGACGTCGCCGAGCTCCTTGCCCGTCATGTGCGGCACCGGATCCTCGGCCGGCGGGATCACGGCGACGAGCTCGCCGTCGCGCAGCACGGCCACGCGGTCGCACAGCGCGCGGATCTCCTCGAGCCGGTGCGAGATGTAGATGAACGAGCTGCCGGCGGCGCGGCGCTCGCGCACGAGCGCGAACAGGCGCTCGATCTCGGCGTCGGTGAGCGCGGCGGTCGGCTCGTCGAGCACGATCACGCGGGCGTGGTCCGCGAGCGCGCGGGCGATCTCGAGGATCTGCTGCACGCCGACGCCGAGGTGGCTGACCGGGACCTGGAGGTCGAGGTCCTCGCCGAGCACGCGGCGCACGAGGTCGCGCGCGGTCGCCTCCGTGGTCGCGGCGTCGACGAGCCCGAAGCGCGACGGCTCGCGGCCGAGCACGAGGTTGTCCGCGACGGACATGTCGGGCACGAGCGACAGCTCCTGGTGCACGACCGCGATGCCGGCGGCGCGCGCATCGCGCGTCCCGCGGAACGCCTGCGCGCGGCCCTCGATCACGATCTCGCCCTTGTACGAGCCCGCCGGGTACACGCCGCCGAGGATCTTGATCAGCGTCGACTTGCCGGCGCCGTTCTCGCCGACGAGCCCGAGCACCTCGCCCGGCTCGATCGTCAGCGAGACGTCGTGCAGCGCACGCACGCCGGGGAACTGCTTGCCGATGCGACGCAGCTCGATCATCTCCGCCTCCTGCGCACGACCAAGAGCCCCGCGATCAGCAGCACGCCGGCATCGCCCACCGAGCCGCCGCCCTGACACGCGCACGCGACACCCGTGCGGCCGTTGAAGCCGTTGCCGCCGGGACCGGCGTCGCCGCCCGTCGGCAGCACGGGGCCCGCGTCGGGATAGTCGGTGATGTCCTTGTCGCCGCAGTCGGTGTGCTCGTAGAGCTGGACGCGGTCGAGCATCGTCAGCTGGTACGCGCCCGCGCCGTAGCCGACCATCGGGATCGAGCCGGTGTATGCGCCGATCTGACCGGCGCTCGCGCTCGTGTTGTAGAGCTCGGGCAGCAGGTTGAAGTTGACGCTCGCCTGGCTCGTGACCCAGTTCAGCAGGTTGTCGGCCTTCGGCGAGTCGCCCTGGCGGCGGAACGCGGCGCTCGAGCGCAGGTCGAGGAGGATCCACTCGTTCGTGTCGTACGGATCCTGCGAGCCCTCGACGCGCTTGTAGCCGCCGGCCGGCGTCTGCAGGTAGCTCATCGCGCCCAGCGTCGCGGTGGCCACCGCATCCATCGGCGCGATCAACGACCAGTTGATCGTCTCGATCGTCGCGCCGTCGCGGTAGTTCGCACCGGAGGCGAGGCGCTCGAGCGAGCCCGCGAGGACCTGCTGCGAGTCGATGAAGTTCGTCTTGAGCGCGGTCGCGGCCTTGTCGGCGTACTGCTTGTAGCGCGCGATGTCGTCGGTCTTGCCGGCGCGCCGCGCGAGCGTCGCCATGTCGCACAGGCCGCGCGCGGTCGCCGCGCTCGTGTACAGGAAGTGCTGGCGGTTGCCCCAGTGGACCTCCCAGATCGAGGCATCGGCGATCGTCATGCCGCTCTGCTCGAGGTTCGCGATCAGCGGCTCCGCGACGCCGCTCTTGATCGCGTCGTAGACGGTGTCGCCCTTCTTCGTCGTTGCGGAGAGCCACGCGGTATCGCCCGTCGCGTCGACGTACGTGCGCGCCGCCCACAGGAACAGGCCCCAGCCGTCGATCTCGATGTTGCGCGTCGGCTGGCCCGAGTAGTCCGCCTCTTCCTGGCCGTCGCCGTAGTAGCGCACCGTCGAGATGCGGTACGGCATGTTGTTGAAGTAGCTCGGGTAGCGGCCCGCGTCGGCGTTCAGGAAGAAGTTCAGCGCGTCCTTCGCGCGGTCGCCGTGGCCGCTGCGTGCGAGCGCCGCGATCGCGTACTGCGCGTCGCGCACCCAGCCGGTGTGCCAGCCACCGGGCGGCAAGCTCGCGAGCACCATGCCGGTGTTGTGGCGGCGCGGCGAGTCGCTCCACGGCTCCATGATCTGGCCCATGCGCAGCACGATCTCGGCCTGCCGCCAGACCTTCGTCTCCGTCGCGTTGAGGCCGGGCGCGGGCGTCGTGCGATACGCCTCGACCTCGGCGAGGATCGACGCGTAGAGCGCATCGGGCGTCTGCCCGGCGAGGAACGTGTTCCACGTCGTCGTCGCCGTCTGCGCACTGCCGCCGGAATCGAACAGCACCGCCACGCCCCACCACGCGCTCGCACCGGGCGCGAGCATGCCGAGGTCCTTCTGGAACGCGTTCTTGATGTCGGTGCCGCTGCACGGCGACTGCATCGTCAGCGAGCCGCCGCCCTGCACGGTCGTGTACGCGTTCGCGGCGCAGCTCGATGCATCCGCGCCGCCGATCGGCACGTACACCATCGCGCCGCCGCCGGGCCCGGTCTCGGTCGCGGCCGTCCCATCCCACGACACCGTCTCGCCATCGGCACCCGGCGCGTCGGGATCCGACGCCGTGCCCATCTTGAAGTTGTGGATCGCGTAGGCCGTGACCGGCACCGCCGCGTTGCTCGTGTTCGTGACCTTGAGCAGCATCACGAGCCCGTTGCCCGGGTAGCCGAACGGCTCGACGAAGAACGACTCCGTATCGACCGATCCGACCGGCTGCTCCGAGCGGATCATGTTCGACTCGTTCACGTAGCCGACGTCGTTGGGCGCGCGCCCGCCGAGCCACGCCGACGTGCCGCCCGCCTTCACGCCGAAGTACGTGTCGAACACGAGGTTGCGGCGGACGATGCCTTCGCCGTCGGGGTTCGACGGGTTCGCCTTGAGGTAGCGGTACGGCCGCTCGAGGAACTGCTTGACCGCGTTCGCGTTGACGTCGAACACGGAGAAGCCCTGGCCGTTGCCGGTGACGAGGAACTTGAACGACGGCACCGGATCGCCGGCCTGGGCGGTCGTCGAGACCGCGAGGGCGAGCGCAGCGGCAGTCAGGGATCGGCGCACGGCCGCGCACTTCGCACGATCCATGCCCGCCGATAGCGCCGGCAAACCGGCTACTTGGGGCGCCCCTGGTTGCGAAACGAAACGCGCGTTCAGCGGTCGCGCGGTGCGAATCGCGACGCCCGCGCCGGGATCGCACCGCCCCCGCGCTCCTCGACGAGCAACCCCGCGGGTTTCCGCCGCGCAATCCCGCGGGTTCCCGCGAGCCGGCCGGGCGGCGGACCACGACGCGGCCGTGGCACGTACCTTGAACATGCGCGGCGCGATGCGCCTCGCCGTCTGCCTCGTCCTGCTCGCCGCCTGCCGCCCGCCCGGGTACGGCAAAGGTCAGCACGCCGACGCGGCCGCGACCGACGGTGCCGGCTCCGGCAGCAACGCGACTCCCGACGCGGCCGTCGATGCGCCGCCGGCCGCGGTCTGCCACCACGCGTTCCGCCTCGACGGCCACGGCACCGCCTCGCAGGTGCTGCTGACGGGCGACTTCGTCCAGTGGTCGTCGACGCCGCCGGGCGCCCCGGCGTTCTCGCTCGGCACCGACGGCGCGTGGACGCTCATGCACGACTTCACGCAGGGCACGTATCAGTACAAGTTCATCGTCGATGGAAACTGGATCACGGATCCGACGAACCAGATGACCGTTGACGACGGCATGGGCCACACGAACAGCGTCTACACGTGCGTGCCGTAGCTCGCAGCGCGTAGCTCGTCGCGCGGAGCGTGTTTCTAGGTAGCGGCGAAGAAGTCCGCGAGCGGCGCGGCCAGCGCCGGCGACAGCTCGTGCCCGAGGCCTTCGATCACGAGCGCGCGGCCGTGCGGTGCCTCGCGCGCGACGAGCTCGGCCGTCTGGCGCATGAACGGCGGCGCGGCTCCGCCCGCGATCGCGAGCAGCGGCGCCTGCACGGCGCGCACGCGCTCGAGCGGTACGAGGCCGTTGCCGAGGATCGTCGCCTCGTAGACGAGCGTGTGCGCCATCGCGTCGAGCGCCGGGCGAAACGGCGCCGTGCGCATCTGCTCGATCACGGGTTGCGGGATGCCGACCATCCGGCCCTGGAAGTACTCGACGGCGTCGCCGCGACGCCCCGCGCGCACGAGCTCGGCGAGCGCGGCCGCGTGATCGACCTCGTTCGGCGGGCCGGCCGGGCGCAGCGGCAGGTCGAACAGCGCGAGTCTCGTCACCGGCAGACCGTGGGCGGCGGCCGCGAGCGCGAGCGCGGCGCCCGACGAGAAGCCGAGCAGCGCGGCCGAGCCGCCGGCCTGACGGATCAGCTCGGCGAGGTCGGCGAGCTCGCGGGCGATGGCGTAGGTCGGCTCGTCGCCGCTGTCGCCGCGGCCGCGGCGGTCATAGCTGAAGACGGTGTGGTGCGTGGCGAGCGCGCGGGCGAGGGGGGCGCCGGTGTCGCGCGTGTTGAACGCGCCGAGCACGAGGATGACGGGAGATCCGCTACCGAGCTTGTCGAATGCGATGTGAACGCTCATGCATCGGTTAGACGGCCCCCGGCGAAAAAATCATCGGTAGCTCGAACCGCGCGCACAGGTCCGCGCCGAACGTCGTGATCTCGGCGATCTGCGCGCCCGCGAAGCCGAGCACGTGCACGCCGGCGAAGTGGTAGTCGGGCGCGCCGTGCGGCCGCAGGTAGCCGGCGGCGGCGAGCTGGCCGTTCGCCGCGATCGCGACGAGCTTGTGATCGCCGTGGAAGCGCATCGGGTAATTCGCGAACAGCTGCTCGACCAACGCGCGGCCGACGAACCACAGCTTCGCGGGCGGCATCGCCCACTTGACGTCGTCGCGCAGCATCGCCGTCAGGGCGGAGGCATCGCCGGCCTCCCACGCCGCGATGTAGCGGGCGAGCGCGGCGCGCTGGTCGTCGCTCGGCGGCGCGATCGGTGCGGGCTCGCGCAGCGTCTCGTGCGCGCGCTGCAGCGCGCTGGTGACCGCGCCCACCGACACCTCGAGCAGCTCGGCCGTCTCCTTCGCCGACCAGCCGAGCACGTCGCACAGGAGCAGCATCGCGCGCTGGCGGACGGGCAGGTGCTGGAGCGCGGCGAGGAACGCGAGCCCGACCGTCTCGCGGCGCGCCGTCACGCTCTCCGGATCGAGCAGGTGATCGGGCATCGGCTGCAGCCACGGCAGCTCGGGCGCGAGCGGCGGAGTCGCGCGTGGCTCGTCGTCGGGCGCGACCGCGCGCACGATATCCGCCGGCAAGATGCGCGGCGGCCGCTTCTCGAGCGCGTCGAGGCAGACGTTCGTCGCGATCCGGTACAGCCACGTCGACAGCTTCGCGCGGCCATCGAACGAGTCGCGCGCGCGCCAGGCGCGCAGCAGCGTCTCCTGGACGAGCTCCTCGGCGTCGTCGGCGGAGCCGGTCATGCGGTAGCAGTGAGCGCGCAACGCGCGGCGCTGCGCCTCGAGCTGGGCGCTCAGCTCGTCGTCGCTCACGGCGGCGTGTCCATGATCTCGGGCAGCGGACACCGCGCGCACGCGATCGTGCCGTCCTTGCCGACGAGGAAGTACGTCGGGAACCGATCGATGCGGTACAGCGACTGCACCGCGCCGCGGTCGATCACGTGGTGCCCGGGATGCCCCTTGACGAGCTCCGTGACGTCGCCGCCGTCCGCATCCGCGATCGAGATCACCTCGAAGCCCTTCGCCGGCAGCTCCTCGACGATCGGCATCGAGCGCAGGCACGGCGTGCAGCTCTTGCTCCAGAAGTCGAGCAGCACGGTCTTGCCGCGCAGCTTGGCAAGCGTGACCGGCTCGCCTTCGAGCGTCGTGGCCGTGAAGTCGGGCGCGGGCGCGCCCTCGTGCAGCGAGATGCGCGGCGGCACCTGCTCGGTGCTCGGCCGCAGCGTCAGCGAGGCGCCCGCGCGATCGATCGCGAGGTCATACGCCTGCCCGTCGAGCGTGACGTGCTTCTCGAAGTTGTGGATCAGCTCGTCGGAGTCGAGGCTCGACGTGTCGAGCGTGCCGTCGCGGTTCAGATCGAACGCGACCATCTGGAACTGTTCGTCGTAGACGCCGTCCGTGCCGAGCAGCGCGAACTGCATCGGACGCGCGAGCGGCAGCGTGCCCTTGCGCATCGTCGCGTGGCCGCCGGAGCCGAAGCTCTCGGGGGCTCCGGTCGGCGCCGTGATGGTGGTGGGCGGCGTGGTCTTCGTCGGCGCGGGCCCTGGCGCCGCATCCTTGTGGCACGCGCCCGCGAGCAACACGCTCGCGAGCCCAGCACCCACGAGCGCGCTACACACGATGCTGCCACCACCCACGAACCGGGGCGCGCGCCGCATCAGTACTCGTCGTGGCTGACGATCGTCAGGGGGCCGGCCTTCGCGTGCGCCAGCGCCTCCTGCGCGGACTCCGCGGTCGTCACGGCGACGGTCACGGTGTCCTCGGGCCGCAGGTGACGCATGCAGGCGGCGCGCACGTCGGCGGCCGTGAGCTGCGCGAGCGTCTCGGGCAGCTTGGCGGTGTAGCCCTGCGGCAGCTCGAAGACGGTGTCGCGCACGGCGAGCTGCATGCGCTGGCGCGCGGTCGCGACGTGGAACGGCATCGCGCCGACGAGGTAGCTGCGCGCGAAGTCGACCTCGTCGTCGCTCGGGCCCTTCGCGGCGTACTCGGCGAACAGGTCGAGCGTCAGCGCGACGCACGGCCCGGCGACGTCGATGCCGGCGGCGGTCCAGATCTCGAACCAGTGCGGCAGGCGAGAGCGGCGCAGCGCGCAGCCGGCGCCGTACGACCAGCCGCGCTTGACGCGGATCTCCTGCATCAGCCGCGAGCTGAACATGCCGCCGAGCGCGGCCTCCGCGATCGCGATCGCGGCGGTGTCGGGGTGGCCGTAGCGCAGCGCGAGGTGGCCGACCCGGATCTGGGCCTGCGTGCGGTCGGGCTTGTCGACGAGGATGAGGCGGCGGCCGGCGGAGGCCTCGGCCTCGAGGCCGGTGTCCTCGACGATCGTCGTGGGGCGGTTGCCGCGCGGCAGCCGCACGGTCAGGCGCTGCACGACGCGCGCGGCGGTCGCCTCGTCGATGTCGCCCGCGAGGCCGATCACGAGGTTGTTCGTGACGACCTCGCGCTTCCACAGCTCCATCGCGGCGCCCCGATCGATGCGGAGCAGCGAGGCTTCAGTGCCGAGCGACGTGCGGCCGTACGGATGCGACGGGCAGCACTGCCAGTCGAACCAGCGCGTGGCGAGGGCGCTGTCGTCGTCGCGGATCTCGTCGAGGACCTGCGGCGTCTCGCGGAGGAGCCGCGCGTGCTCCTCCTCGGAGAACAGCGGCTCGGCGAGCACGTCGGCGGCGAGGCCGATCACGGCGTCGAGGTGGCGCGACAGCGCGAGGCCCGACAGCGTGACGGAGTCGCGCGACACCGCGATCTCGAGCGAGGCGCCGAGCGAGTCGAGCGTCTCGTCGAGCGCCGCGCGGTCGCGCGTGCCGGCGCCGCGGCGGGCGAGGATGGCGGCGTGGCGGTGCAGGCCCTCGATGCCGATCGGATCGGCGGAGGCGCCGCCGCGGATCGCGATATCGAACCAGACGAGCGGCGTGTCGGGCGATGGCTCGATGATGACGGCGGGACCCATCAGTCCACGTCCTCCTCGGCTTCGTCGCCCTCGGGCTCCGCGATCACGATCGTGCGCTTCGCGGGCACGAGATACGTACGGACGACGCGCGCGACATCCTCGGCGGTGACGGCCGTGAGCCGCTTCGCGATCGCGTCGAGCTTGCGGAAGTCGCCGAGCGCGGTCTCGTAGTGGCCGAGCGCCTCGGCCTTGCCGTCGACGTCGACGAGCGAGCTCCAGAAGTCGGTCTCGGCGAGCGCCTTCGCCTTCTCGACCTCGCCGGCGGTCGGTGGCTTCTCGATCAGCGCGGTGAGCTCGCGATCGATCGTCTGGAGGATCTCGTCGGCGTTGTGGCCGCGCGCGCACGTGACGGCGAGGCGCAGCAGCGACGGATCGCGGAACGGCGTCAGCTGCGCATCGACGCTCGACGCGCTCTCGTCCTGGATGACGAGCCGGCGGTGGAGGCGCGCCGACGGGCAGCCCGCGAGCAGCGTGCTCACGATCTCGAGCGCGGCCCAGTCGGGCTCGTCCTGGCCCGGCGCCTTGTAGCCGACGAGCAGCCGGTCGGTCGCGATCGGCTTGCCCGCGCGCACGACGCGCTCCTTCGTCTGCTCCGGCTCCACGATGCGCGGCACCTCCGGCAGCTGCGCCGGCGCGATGTGGCCGTAGTGCTGCGAGATCAGCTCGCGCAGGTGCTCGTCCTCGAAGTCGCCGACGCACACGATCGTCGCGTTGTTCGGCGCGTACCACGTGCGATAGAACGCGCGGATATCATCGAGCGCGAGCGCGCGGATATCTTCCATCCAGCCGATGGTCGGCCAGCGATACGGATGCACGGTGAACGCGTGCGCCATCAGCTGCTCGTCGAGCCAGCCGTCGACATCATCCTCGACGCGCTCGCGGCGCTCGTTCGTCACGACATCGCGCTCGCTCTCGACCGGTCCGGTCTCGAGCACGAGGTGCTGCATGCGCTCCGCCTCGAGCTTGACGCCGAGCGCGAGGTCGCGCGTGGGGAGCGACAGCTTGTAGTACGTCCAGTCGACCCACGTCGCGGCGTTCGACTCGCCGCCGGTGCGCTCGACGAGCCGGTCGAACTCGCCCTGCGGAAGCTTCTCGGTCTGGCCGAACATCAGGTGCTCGAACAGGTGCGCCATGCCGGTCGCGCCCGGCCGCTCGTGGCGCGAGCCGACGCGGAACCACGTCTGCAGCGCGATGATCGGCGCGCGCCGATCGACCGCCGAGATCAGGCCGAGGCCATTGCTCGCGCGCCAGCGACGCGCCGTGACCCCGCGGCCCGCGGACGCCTCGGCCTCGAGCTGCCACGACATCGTCATACGATCGTTGATAGCACGCTCAGCGAAAGCTGGGTTCGATGACGAGCCCTGCGACGGTCGCAATTTCCGTCAGCGCCGGCTCGGGGCGGAACAGCTCGGCGGGCGCGCGGATCCCGATCGGTCCGACATCTCGCGTGACGAGCGCGCGGCATGCCCACGCGACGATCGCGGCGGTCGTCTGGTAGAGGTCGTGCCCGCGCACGATCACCTGCGCGGCCGAGAACCCGCGCCGCACCTGCGCGACGACCGCGAAGCTCGTGCGCGCGAAGTCCTCGTCGGGCGGCGCGTACGGTGCGAGCAGCTCGCCGGCGCGCTTCGGCACGAGCGGCAGCGCGCGCGTCAGCCAGCGCATCGCGGTCGCGGCGGCCGCACTGCGCGTCGTCGACACGAACGTCTGCACGCGCTGCGCCGCGACGTGACGCGGCACCGTGAGCACGTCGCCTCCCGGGAACGACACGCAGTCGCGCTCGCCGCCGAAATCGCGCCCGGCGTTCACGCGCCGCTTCTCCGCCGCTGGCGAGACGGTCTCCCAGCGATCGCGCGTCCAGCGCAGGCCGCGTGCGCCGAGCGCGCCGAACAGCGTCTGCTGGCTGCCCGCCGATAACACGAGGTCATCGAAGACGTAGCTCACCGCGATCTCGTCGAACGGTCGGTCCTCGGCGATGCGCGGCGCCGGCTCCGTGCGCACCGCATCACCGTCCTCGCGGATGCCGCACACGTGCTCGGCGGCCCACGCGGCCGCGAGATCACCTAGCACGCAATCGACGCCGCACGCCGGCAGCACCGTGCGTCCCGCGCGCCGCGCCTGGGAGTCGAACCGCTCCATCAGATCGTGCGTGTGCGCCTGATCTCCGCCGACGTCGAGGTAGTGTGCGCCCGCCGCGAGCGCCGCCTCGATCACGCGGTCGCCGGCGAGCGCGCCCGCGCAGTTGACGATGATCTTGGCATCGAAGTCGTGCTCGTTGCCCGCGGCCTCGAACGCGACGCCTCCCGCATCGAGCTCCGCGCACACGCGCCGCCCGACGACGCCGCGCGCTCCAACGACGACGACGTCAGTACTCATAGCGAAGCGCGAGGCGCAGCGCGTGCTGCATGCGGTCGTAGTCACCGGCGCCGGAAGCGATCGCGTAGCCGTTGCGCACGGCCGCGCACTCGCCGGTGGAGTAGTCGTAGCCGCTCTCCTGGCAGATCAGGCGGTCGCGGGGATCGAATGCACTGTTCGTGACGTGCACGCTCGGAAAGTACTGGAAGCCGTACGTCGCCTGGATCGCGAGCTCGGGCGCGAGGCGCAGCTGCACGCCGATATCGGCCGTGACGCTCGTCGGCGAGATCGTCAGCGGCGACGTCCGCGACGGCACCACCGACGACGTCTCGAACCCGATGCGCCCGCCGAAGCGGAACACGTCGCTCGCCTTCGTGTCGACCTGCTCCACGCCTGCCCACATCGCGAGCGGATCCTTGTAGCCGCGCGGCCGCTCGGTCCACTCGGGAATGCCGGCGGTCGTCAGCTGCGGACCGTAGACGCGGACGTCGTACGCTTCGAGCCGCGACAGGTCCTCCCAGCGCAGCCCGACGTGCAGATCGAGATCGGGCCGCACGCGCGTGCGCAGCTCGGCATCGAGGCTCGACGGCTGCGCGAGGTACACGGTCGCGCGTCCGTTCAGGAGCTGGCCGCCATCGCGCGGCGCCTGGCGCACCGTCATCATGCCGGTCAGCACGTTCTGCACGGCGAGGCCAGGCGGCATGTGATAGCTGACGCCGAGGAACGTGCCCTTCGTCAGCTCGTAGACGATGCCGAGGTTGGGGCGCAGCGCGTCGCTCGCCGACAAGAGCGACGTGTTGACGTCGATGTCGTAGTACTCGGTCGCGAGCGGGTTCTCGAGCCCGCACGGCGCGCCGCCGCAGTCGCTGTGAACGCCGCGCGTCGGATCGATACCCGCGTCGAGCGCGGTGTCGCGCGCGTAGCGAATGCGCAGGTACGTGCTCTCGAGCGCGAGCGAGATGCCGAAGTACAGCTCGTCGGTGAGCTTGACGCTCGCGCCGAACGTCGCGCCGTAGCGACGCTGCCCGCCGCCGACGGTCTGGTACTTCCAGTCGTCGACGCCGGCGGGAAAGACCTCGGCGGGCGCCGCGTGCAGCTGGAACCCGAGCGACGCGCGATCCTTGATGTTGCGCACGACGCCGAGCACGGCGCCCGGGCCGATCTCGATGTCCTTGCGCGTGGGGCCGGGCGTCAGCGCGCCGCTATCGGGATCCTCGTGCGCGCGCGCGATCGCATAGCGATCGACGACGGCGATCGCGGCCGCGTAGAACACCCACACGTCCGTCGCGACGAGGCCAAGCGCCGCGGGGTTGAGCTCGAGCGCGGGCGCGCCGGGCGTCGCGGCGCCGGTGAACACCGCGCGGCCGTTCGTCGGATCGGTGCGCGGCGAGGCATGCGCGGTCGCCACCGCACACACAAGCGCGATCCAGATCGCCCGGGACATCGCGCGGGAAGGTATCACCGGGTTAGGCTCGCGCCATGATCGCGCGCCTCGTACTGATCGCGCTTCTCGTGGCGGGATGCGAGAAGACCAATCACGACAACATCGACAAGTGGACGCACACCGAAAAAGGCCCCGGCAAGCTCAAGCACGCCGTCGCTGACGAAGGCATCGATCCGGATCTCTCGGCGCACGCCGCCGCGAACCTCATCAAGATGGGCAAGGATCCCGACGTCCGTCAGGTCTTCGATCAGATGGGGCAGGCGAGGCGGCAGCAGGTGCTCGCCAAGCTCGCGCCGCGCCTCTGGGAGATGGCGCGCATCGAGGGCGACATGCAGATGCCCAACCCGCGTCAGGTCGCGGCCAAGGACGCGCTGTTCGCGCTGCGCAAGTACGCCGACGACGCGACCAAGCAGCAGATCGACACCTACCTCATGGACTGGTACGGCGCGCCTTCCTATGAAGGCCGCGCGAACGTCGGCGCCAACGTCGGTGCGAGCGTGGTCCGCATGATCGGCCAGCCCGCCTGCAAGAAGCTCAAGCAGGTCACCGACGGCATCATCGCCGCCCCCGGCCAGGAAAAAGCGAAGAACCGCATCGGCGACGAGCTGCTCGTCGGCCTCGCCGCGACCGGCAGCCCGGAGTGCGTCGCGTACGTGCTCGACATCGCCAAGATGAAGCGCGGCGACGAGTCGCTTCCCACGCGCGCGATGAGCGCGCTCTATAAAGCCTACGTCGATCCGGCCGGCCTCTTCGATCTCGTCGATAGCGCCGCGTTGCTCCCCAACCTCGACACGATCACCCAGATCGCCCAGGACGACTCGATGCCGCCGGCCGCCGCGAACGACGCCGTCGCGCTGATCCGCGTCGTCGGCATGCCGAAGTGCCTGCCCGCGCTCGTCAGCATGGTCGCCCACCCGCACCCCGATCCGCGGTTCAAGTACGTCGGCGCGAACAACGCCCTCAAGTGCGGCGGCGAGAAAGCGATCCTCGATACGGTCCATGCGCTGCCCGATGGCCCGTACAACCGGGACGAGCTCGTCGGCGCGGTCGCAGGCGAGATCGCGAAAATGACGCCCAAGGACGCGGTCGTAAAGGACCTGCACGAGCTCCTCGACTCCAAGCGCACCCTCGACAAGTGGGTCGCCATCGAGGCCCTCGCCGCGATGAAGATCCCCGACGAAACCGCCAAGATCGCCGCCGTCCACGGCAACGAGAAGCTGACCGGCTACTGGGGGGACGCCACCAAGGCCGACCCGACCCTCGGCCAGCGGGCCCAGGAGCTGGCGAGCGGAAAGCCTTCCAAATAGGCCGGCTACCTCGCGTCGCCTGAGTGGATGTAGTAAAGTCGTTTAAGCCCGGGAGAGGAAGGGGCCGTTTCGGCTCGCCTAGGAGTACTCCGCGAATGGATCAGAGCAAGAAGACGATGCGGCACTTTTACTGCCGCGACGTGCTTTGGGAGACGTTCGAGCAGATGGCGAACGACTTCGATTGCTCGATCGATTACCTCGTCAACGAGGCGATGCGGTACTACGCGCGCTCGAAGAACTACCAGTCGCCCGGCGGTCCGCCCGGCGCGACCGGCCCGCAACCGACCGGCGGCCCGACGCCCGGCCCGAACGCCTCCGGCGCGACCTCGTACCCGAAGCCCGGCATGCCGCGCAGCCCGGCCCCGACCGCCCAGCCCGCGATGTCCGCCGGCGGCGGCAACGGCCTGACCGCGCCCGCGCCCAACCGCCGCCCAGCCCCGCCGACCCCCGGCTACGCCGCGCCCCGCTCGGCCGGCCCATCCGGCGCGCCGCCCACCGGCCACATGGCCGCCCAGCACGCGCCGGCCGCCGCGCCGATGCCGCCGGCCCCGTCGCCCGCGATGCCGCAGATGGGCTCCGGCGGCCCGACGCTGTTCCTCATCTACAACGGCCAGCGCTACCCGGTCACCAAGGACCAGTTCATCATCGGCCGCGGCAGCAAGACGTCCGACCTGCCGATCAAAGACGGCAACATCTCGCGCAAGCACGCCGCGGTGATCCGTCGCAACGGCACCTTCTACATCAAGGACCTCGGGTCGACGAACGGCATCGACTACAAGGGCATGCGCATCGACAACAAGCGCATCGACGAGGGGGACGTGTTCCACCTCTGCGACTACGAGCTGCGGTTCACGTACCGCGTAGACTGAGCCGCGCGGCGTTCGCGCCGACGGAGCGGTGCGGCGTTCGCGCCGAAGCACTTGCTCTGACCGAGGGCCGCCGCATTCGCGCCGTGTGAGCGCCGCGCATTCGCGCCGTGTGAGTGCCGCCGTGCAAGCGGCCGCGTCGCGCCGCGAACACTCGATGTGCGTCGCAACCGGTCGGCAGCTGCGCGGCGCCCGAGACTCGTGCGCGCACGCGTGACCCCGCTGCATGCGCTTCGCGCGCGGGAGATCCCGAACGCGCGCGACGAGCGCGGTCGCGAGCGTGGAGGAGAGCGCGGGGCGCGGGCGCGCTCGACGGCAAATAGAACGATCGGCTCTTCGCGGTCGCGTGGTCGTCGCGGTCG
>CAYUNM010000040.1:0-1926 GCA_964446175.1 uncultured Kofleriaceae bacterium | reverse complement strand
CGCGGTCGTCGCGGTCGCGTGCTCGTCGCGGTCGCGCGGTCGTCGCGGTCGCGTGCTCGTCGCGGTCGCGCGGTCGTCGCGGTCGCGTGGTCGTCGCGGTTCGTGGTCGTCGCGGTTCGTGGCGTCGCGGTCGCGTGCTCTTCGCCGTACTTCCTCGAGGTGTTCTTCGAGCTCGCGGCTCGCGTCTGTCGGCGCGCTCGCTTCGCAGTCACGACGACCAGCGCGGTCGATGTCAGACCGATGTGCTGTAGTGCCCCAATGCTAGCGGGGCGTGTGCGTGACGACTGGATGCGGGATGCCGACGGCAACGTCCTGCGTTGCAAGGACGGCAGCCCCCGTCGCAAGCCCGGTCGCAAGAAGACCGGCAAACGCCGCGGCGGCCCGCATCGCCGACGGCCGGAGCTCGATGCGCGGCATCCCGTGCACGTCGTGCTGCGCGCGAAGCGGCGGCTATCGTGGCGGCGTCGCGAGGCGTACGGCGTGTTTCGTCGCGTGCTCGAGGCGTACCTCGGTAACCGCGAGTTTCGCGTCTGTCACGTCTCGATCCAGCAGACGCACGTACACCTGATCGTCGAGGCGGCAGATCGCAGGGCGCTCTCGCGCGGCATGCAGAGCCTCACGATCCGCGCTGCGCACGCGTTCCATGCGGAGGAGGGCGGCTGCGGCAAGATCTTCGCATACCGCTATCATGCGACGCAGATCACGAGCGCGCGCTACGCGCGGCACGCGCTCGCATACGTGCTCAACAACTGGCGCCGGCACCGCGGGGACTTCGCGAACGGCCGCATGCTGCCGGCGCACCTCGATCCGTACTCGAGCGCGGTCAGCTTCGCGGGCTGGACGATCGCGCTCGCGACGCACCCGACGCACGTGCCGCTGCCGGTCTCCGCGCCGCGGACGTGGCTGTTGCGCGACGGTTGGAAGCGATACGGACCGCTCGACCCGCACGCCTGCCCGGGTCCGCTGTGGTGACCCCGCTGGCGGACCGTGGTGTCCCCCGCTGGCGGACTGTGGTGACCCTGCTGGCGGACTGTGGTGACCCTGCTGGCGGACTGTGGTGACCCTGCTGGCGGACGGTGGTGACCCTGCTGGCGGACGGTGGTGACCGCGCTGGCGGATGGTGGTGACCCCGCTGGCGGACCGTGGTGTCCCCCGCTGGCGGACGGTGGTGACCCCGCTGGCGGACGGTGGTGACCCCGCTGGCGGACGGTGGTGACCCCGCCGGCGGACGGTGGTGACCCCGCTGGCGGACCCTGACGGTCGGCGTCAGGGGCGGGTGCTAGCGTCGGGGCGTGGACGCCGACTTACGCCGCCGCGTCGATGCGCTGCGCCGCCCGCTCGAGCTGGCGGCGGCAGACGGCTTCGCGGGCGTGCGGCGCGTCGCGGGCCTGGGCAATGCGCTGCGCGTTGCGTGTGATGGACTGATCGCGAAGCTCACGGATGAGGCGCTCGCGCAGTGGCGCGCCACGCTCGGCCGATGGGAGCAGCTGGGCGAGCACCAGCAGGCGGTCGAGGTGGCGCGCGGCATGCGGCTGCTCGCGCGGTTCCCGTCGGGCACGGCCGCGCGCACCGCGCGGTCGTCGGATGCGCCGCTCACGGCAGCGCCGCCGCGGGTCGCGTATCCGCCGCCGCCGAAGGCACCGCCGCTCGCGACCAAGGCGCCCGCTGCGCCGAGCGCGTCGCCGGTCGCCGCGCCAGTAGCGGGCGTTGCGAGCGTCGCTGTGCCGAGCGCGCCGGCAGTCGCTGCGCGAGCCGCGGACGTTGCGAGCGGATCCGCGCCGAGCACCGAGCTTGCTCGCGCGAAGAACGGCGCGCACGCGACGAACAGCAGCGCGCCGCCGGCGAATGGCGCGCCCGCCGCGAAGAAGCCGCGCGCGAGCGCGAAGCCGATCGAGGAGCCTGTCGATCCGCTGTCCGCGCCCACGC
>CAYUNM010000039.1:0-79477 GCA_964446175.1 uncultured Kofleriaceae bacterium | reverse complement strand
CCGGATCGTGTGTTCAGTCCGGAACCTGCCGATCTATGACCTACAGGCTCCTAGCCGGGCATCGGCCCGACGTACTTCGACGCCGGGCGCACGAGCCGGCCGACGCGCCGCTGCTCGAGCACGTGCGCGCACCAGCCGGCCATCCGGCCGACGGCGAACGTCGCCGCGAACTGCTCGCGCGGCAAACCGACGGCATCGAGCAGCACCGCCGTGAAGAACTCGACGTTCGCGGCGAGCGGGCGATCCGGCTTGCGCTCGCGCAGGATCTTGGCCGCCGCCTGCTCGACGGCGCGCGCGAGCTCGAGGCGCGGCGACGCGAGCGGCTTCACGGCGGTCTCGAGCACCGCCGCGCGCGGATCGCGCACGCGATAGATGCGATGGCCCATGCCCATGATGCGGCGGCCAGCGGCGAGCTCGCCGAGCAGCCACGCCTCCGCCTTCGCCGGCTCGCCGATCGCGTCGAGCATGTCGAGCACGGGGCCCGGCGCGCCGCCGTGCAGCGGGCCCTTGAGCGCGCCGACCGCGCCGACCGCGGCCGAGACGAGGTCGCTCGCCGTCGACGTGATCACGCGCGCCGTGAACGTCGAGGCGTTCATGCCGTGATCGATCACCGTGACGAGGTACGCCTCGAGCGCGCGCGCGGTCGCCTCGGTCGCGGTGCCCGTCGACATCCGCAGGTAATCGGCGGCGTGCCCCGCGGCCGGATCCGGCGCGATCGGCGGCTTGCCGGCGCGCAGCCGGCTCCACGCGGCGACGAACACCGGCGCGGCGCCGATCACGGCGACCGCATCGCGCAGGTCATCGCCCGAGGTCAGCGCCGGGGAGCGACCGGTCGAGTGGAGATGCGCGAGCGCGGCGCGCAGCGCATCCATCGCATCCGGTGCGGCGAGCGCATCGCCGAGCTGCGGCAACATCTCCCACGCGGCGGCGCGGGCCGGTCCGAGCGCGCCGAGCTCGCCGCCACCGGCTTCGATCACCCGGCGTGCGGCATCCTCGTACGAGCAGGTCGTCGCGAGCTGCTCGACGTCGAAGCCGGCGATCACGAGCCTGCCGGCCTCGCCGTCGACGTGCGAGATCGCGCTCTCTGCAAACACGACGCTGTCGAGTCCACTGCTTGTCACCATGATCGTGGTGTAGGGTGGAAGTGATGGTTGATCAACGTAGAATCGACAATCAACCATACGTCGACGCGCGCACCGCAGCGCGCTTCCTCGGCATCCAAGTCCGGACGCTGTACGCCTACGTCTCGCGCGGGCTCGTGCGCAGCATGCCGGGCGCGAACGGGCGCCCTCGCCTCTACGCCCAGGCCGACCTCGAGCGGCTCAAGGCGCGCAGCGATGCGCGCGCGGGCCACGGCGCCGTCGCCGCCGGCGCGCTGCGCTGGGGCGAACCGGTCCTCGACTCGGCGATCACCGCGATCACGCCGCGCGGTCCCGCGTATCGCGGCCGCCCCGCCGTCGATCTGCTCGGCGAGCGCTTCGAGCAGGTCGCGGAGCTGATCTGGTCCGGCTACCTGCCCGCCTCGCCCGTCACGTGGCCGCGGCGCACGCTGCCGCTCGCGCTGCTCGGCAAGCTCGTGCCGGCCGGCGTGCGCCCGCTCGACGCGATGCCGCTGATCGTCGATCTGCTCGCGCTCTCCGATCCGCAGCGCGGTGACGATCGCCCCGATGCGTTCATCGCCCGCGCGCGCACCGTGATCCCGCTGCTCGCCGCCGCGCTCGCGCCCGATACGGCGCGCATGGCCCGCGCGCTCGCCGCCGACCGTGTCGCGACGATCGCGGCCCGCGCGCTCGGCCTCCCCGACGATGCCGCCACGGCGATCGACAGCGTGCTCGTGCTGCTCGCCGATCACGAGCTCAACGCGTCGAGCTTCGCCGCGCGCGTCGCTGCCTCGACAGGCGCCGGCGTCTACGCGTGCATCGCCGCCGCGCTCGCGACGCTCTCCGGCCCCAAGCACGGCTCCGCGAGCGAGGTCGTCGCCGCGTTCGCCGACGCGCATCCCGACGCCCGCGCCGCGGCCCGCGCCGCGCGCCGCTCCGGCGACCTGCCGCCCGGCTGGGGCCACAGCCTGTATCCCGACGGCGACCCGCGCGCCGCGCCGCTGCTCGCGATGGCGCGCGAGAACCTCCAGGCCGCCGCCCGCAGCGCGCCGCCGAATCGCTCGCGCACGCCGCTCGCCGAGACGCCGGTCACCGGCGCGCATCGCCGCGCACGCCGGCTGCTCGCGCTCGCCGATGCCCTGCCCGGCGCGAACGTCGATGTCGGGCTCGCCGCGTTCGTCGCGTCGCTCGGCGTGCCGCCATCGGCGGCGGCCGGCTTCTACGCGGTCGCGCGCACGGCGGGCTGGATCGCGCACGCGCTCGAGCAGCGCGCCGCCGGCTACCTGCTGCGTCCGCGCGCCCGCTACGTCGGCCCGTGACGAGTCGCCGACTCGGCGAAGATCGTGACTACTCGGCGACGCCGGCGGGCTTGGCCGGATCGAACGACGCCTTCGAGACCGGCAGGCCGCGCAGCACGAGCGTGAGCACGGTGCCGGCGCCGGCGAGGTACGTCTTCGGCAGGAACAGGTAGTAGTTCTTGATGCCGTCCTCGGGCGCCTTGCCGTGCGCCTCGGTGCCCGGGTTGCCCGTGCACATGCGGACCTTCTCGCCCGGGTTCAGGACAAAGCCGGGGTCGATGATGCCGAGCAGGGATTTCTTGTTCGAGCCTTTGCGGCCGACGGTCATCCCGCAACCACGCGTGTTGAACGGCGTCTTGCCGTCATTGCTCAGGATCACCCACTCGGTGTTGAGGGCATCCGCGTTCTCGGCGGCCTTGATCTCGACGAAGCGAATCGCCATCGGGCGCGGAGCATACACGTCCCGTTTCGCGTTGCAATCAGGCCTAAACCATCGATAATCGGGGCCCGATGGGCAAAGAGGTGATTCGCGTCGTGGCCGCCGTGATCGAGCACGACGGGCGCTACCTGATCACCCAGCGCAATGCGAACGCCGTTCTCCCGCTGCTCTGGGAGTTCCCGGGCGGGCGCGTCGAGCCGGACGAGAGCGAGACGTCGTGCCTCAAGCGCGAGGTCAAGGGCCGCATCGGCGTCGACGTCGAGGTCGGCGCCAAGCTCGGCGAGCACGAGCACGACTACACGACGTACCAGGTCCACCTGACGATGTACTCGTGCAAGCTGCCCGCGGAAGCGCGCCCCTACCCGGCCGCGGTCGCCGACCTGCGCTGGGTCACCTCACGCGAGTTCCTCGACTACGACTTCCCACCCGCCGACGAGAAGACGATGTCGAAGTTGCTCGGCCTCGTTCGTAATTGAGGAGAGCGAGCGAAGCGAGCGGGGTGTTGGGGTTGGGCGGGCTTGTACCGCAGGCCGAACGGAGCGAGGGCCTGCGGTGAGGATCAGAAGTCTCGCGCTGACGACCGAGCTCGCGCTCGCGAACACGCGCGGCCGCGTCACCGATCGCGGCGACTACCTCGTCGTCGAGACGCCGGATGATCCCGGCTACTACTACGGCAACATGCTCGTGCTGCCGGCGGCACCGCAGGTCGGCGAGGTGAGCTACTGGACGCGGCGCTTTCACGAGCACCTGCCCGGCCTCTCACACGTGACGCTGTGGTGGGACGGCGTCACCGGCGATGCGGGCGCGGAGGCCGAGCTCGTCGCGGCGGGCTTCGAGATCGAGCGCGCGCTCGTGATGACGGCCGAGGCGATCGCGAGTCGCGATGCGGAGCTGCCGATACGCACGCTCGCGGAGGACGAGATCACCGACGCGCTCGCGTGGACGCTCGCCGACCGCCACGACGAGTCGTACCGCCAGTTCCTGCAGCGGCGCGCGGCGTGGCAGCGCTCGCTCGTCGCGCGCGGTCTCGCGACGTGGGTCGGCGCGTTCGACGGCGCGCAGCTCGTCGCGAGCCTCGGCCTCGTCGAGCTCGGCACGATCGGCCGCTACCAGGATGTCGCGACGCTGCCCGCGTATCGCGGGCGCGGGCTCGCGAGCGCGCTGCTTCACGCGGCCGCGAAGGCGACGAGCGTGCAGCGCGTCGTCGTGCTGACGGAGAAGGCGGATCTCTACGAGCGCGCCGGCTTCCGGATCGTCGAGCGCACGGCGAGTGCGTGCCGGTATCCGCCGGGCGTCAGTGCACGATCTTCGCGATCACGATAGTCAGCAGCAGCGCGCCACCGACGACGGCGAGGAACAGCACCGCGAGCTGCCACGGCGCGAGCGCCTTCGCGGGCTGCGCGGCGGCGTTGGCCCAGTCGGTCTGCGGATACTGATCGCCGACGGGCGACATGAGGTTCATCGCCTGCTGCGCGTTTCCACCGTGCGGCGTGTGCGAGCGGCCGTGCGGCGGCACGGATGGCGCGAGGTCCGCCGAGAACGGCCGCCCCGAGACGACGGGATAGTCCGTCGGCAGCGCCGGATTGACCGGCGGCTGCTGCGGGTGGTGCTGGGCCTGCTGCATGCCGCTCGGGCGCACCGCGTACTGCGTCGAGCTCTGCGGCCCCGACGGCGGCACCATCGGCTGGCCTTGCGCAGCGGGCCCACGCGGGCCGTCGACGAGGATGGTCGCCTGGCCCATCGGATCCATCGGCCGTCCGCCGAGCGCGGTGGGGGCGAGCTCCGGCGATGGCGGGCTTGGCTTCGGTGCGGGCGTCGGCGTCGGGTCGGCGATCTGCGTCGGCAGGTTCGCGAGATCCGGGAAGCGGCCCGACTGCACGCCGACGACGGGCTTGCCGCCGGGCGGCGTCGCGACCGGCTTGTGCGGACCGGTCGGCGGTGCGGGCAGCGGCGCGGGGCCTCCGCCGGTCGCGGTGCCGGTCGGCACGGGCGTCGCCGGCTTCTTCTGGGCCGCGAGGTTCATCTGCTCGAGCAGCTCGAGCGGATTGCTCTCGATGCGCGTCTTCTCGGCGGGCTTTCCGTCCTCGTCCTCGGAGCCAGGCAGATCCTCGACGAGCTGATCGAGCGAGTCGCCGCTCGGCCGGATCTCCTCGATATCGACGCTCGACAGTGACAGCTCGACGCTCTTGCCGCCGAGATCGACGGTCTCCTTCCCCTTCTCCTCCGCTTCGTCCCAGCCGAGATCGACGGAGTCCGCGCGGCCCTCGATCAGCTCGCGCATGCGATCGCCGTGCTCGTTGATCTCCTGCTCGAAGTACTGGTCGAAGAACCGGCCGATCTCGCCGGGCCCCGAGCCCTTGCCGCGGTGGTGCAGGTAGCCCTGCATCGCGTCGCCGAACGCCTCGGCGCTCGGATAGCGCGCGTCCTTGTCCTTCGCGGTCGCCTTGAGCACGATCTCGTCGATCGCGGGATCGAGCTGCACGTTGAGCGACGAGGGCGCCGGCACGTTGCACTCGATGACCGCCTGATACGTCTCGTAGGGCGAGTTGCGCTTGAACAGCCGCTTGCCCGTCAGCATCTCCCACACGATCACGCCGAGCGCGAACACGTCCGTGCGCCGATCGACGTTCGCCGCCACGCACTGCTCGGGCGACATGTACGCGAACTTGCCCTTGATCGTGCCGGCCTTCGTCTTCGTGTCGCGCAGCTCGGCTCTTGCAATGCCGAAGTCAACCACCTTCACCACGCCCTCGAACGAGATCACGAGGTTCTGCGGCGAGATGTCGCGATGCACGAGGTTGAGCGGCTTGCCGTTCGCGTTGCGCTCGTGCGCGTAGTGCAGGCCGGCGCACGCCTGCGCGGCGATGTTCAGCGTCAGCGGCGGCGCGATGATGCCGCCGGCCAGCCGGTCCTGGGCGCGGCGCGAGACCATCGCGAGCGACAGGCCCGCGAGGAACTCCATCACCATGTAGTAGCGGTTCTCGTGCTCGCCGAGCTCGAACGTCTGCACGACGTTGGAGTGGTCGAGCATCGCGCCGAGCCGCGCCTCGTCGAGGAACATCTTCACGAAGTCCGCGTCGTCCGCGAGGTGGTCGTGCAGACACTTCACGACGACGAACTTCTCGAACCCCGCCGCGCCCGCGATCCTCGCGAGGTAGATCTCGGCCGTCCCGCCCAGAGCGAGCAGCGCCAGGATCTCGTACTTGCCGAGCCGCTTCCCGAGCAGCGACCCGGCCCCGGCCGGAATTCCGGACATGCCGGATAATCATACCGGAACGCGACGCGCAGTGCCTGCGCCGGCCCGGCCTGCGAAAGACCCGGAGCCTAGAGCTCCATGATCTCTTTCTCTTTGTCCTTCGCGATCTGCTCGATCTGCCCGATGTACTTGTCGGTCAGGTCCTGGATCGACTTCTCGCCCTTCTTGCGGTCGTCCTCGGTGATCTCCTTCCCCTTCTCCGCCTCCTTCACCATCTCCATCGCGTCGCGGCGCGCGCTGCGCACGGCCACCTTCGCCTCTTCCGTCTGCTTGCCGACGCTCTTCGCGAGCTCCTTGCGGCGCTCCTGCGTCAGCGGCGGGATCGGCAGGCGCACGAGCTCGCTATCGGCGACCGGGTTGATGCCGAGGTCGCTCGCGCGGATCGCCTTGTCGATCACCGCGATCATGTTCTTCTCCCACGGCTTGACCGTGATGAGGCGCGCGTCGACGACCTGCACGGTCGCGACCTGATTCACCGGCGTCGGCGTGCCGTAGTAGTCGACCTTGATGCCGTCGAGCATCGACGTGTTCGCGCGGCCGGTCCTGATCTTCTGCAGGTCGCGCTTGAACGACTCGACCGCCTTCTTCATGCCGCCTTCGGCATCGCTCGTGATGTCGTTGATCATGGTTCCTCTAGTTCGCGAACTTGGTCTGCAAGTTGTCCTTCACGACCGTCGTACCGACGTGCTCGCCGCACACGACCCGCTGGATGTTGCCACGGTTCGTCATGTCGAACACGATGATCCCGAGCTCGTTGTCCCGGCACAGCGCGAACGCCGTCGCGTCCATCACGTGCAGGTCCTGCTTGAGCGCATCGGTGAACGTCACCGTCTCGTAGCGCTTCGCATCCTTGAACTTCTTCGGATCCTTGTCGTAGATCCCGTCGACCTTCGTCGCCTTCAGCAGCACGTCGGCGTTGATCTCCATCGCGCGCAGCGCCGCCGCCGTATCCGTCGTGAAGAACGGATTGCCGGTACCGGCGCCGAAGATCACGACGCGCCCCTTCTCGAGGTGGCGGATCGCGCGCCGCCGGATGTACGGCTCCGCGAGCTGCGACATCGGGATCGCCGACTGCACGCGCGTCACCACGCCGTGCTTCTCGATCGCCTCCTGCAAGCTGACCGCGTTCATCACGGTCGCGAGCATGCCGACGTAGTCCGCGCTCGCGCGATCCATGCCCTTCGCGCTCTCGCTCACCCCGCGAAAGATGTTGCCGCCGCCGACCACGACCGCCATCTCGACCCCGAGCTTCGCGGTCTCGGCGATCTCGCCGGCGATGACGCGCAGGACCTCGGTGTTGATGCCATACCCCTGAGTGCCCATCAGCGCCTCTCCGGAAATCTTCAGAAGGACGCGCTTGTAGTTGGGCTTGCGAGACTCCGCCATGGCGCGGGCACTCTACCAGCTATACTGAGGCGGTGGGACGGCTGTGGCTCGCGCTCGTGGTGATCGTCGCGCTCGTCGCGCCGGCTCTCGCCATCGCCCCGCACGTACCGGCCAAGCCACGGATCGAGAGCGCCTACCTCGAGATCGCCCCTCAGCGCACGAGCACCGGTCTGCACGACGTGACGTTGCTCAGCCTGAACGCGCAGCTCGACCGCTATGCGGCGACCGTTCGCATCACGCTCCGCACCGCCGCCGGCGAGCAGTTCACGGTCGAGACCACTCCGGATCGGCTCGAGCTCGTTCACCCGAGCCTCTTCGCGACCGAGGGGACCTCGCACCTGTCGGTGACCTCGATCAGCACGACCCATATCGAGAGCGAGCCCGCGCAGATCGACGTCGTCGCGCGTCCGCAGTTCGTCGTCCGGTGCGGCAGCCCGCTGTTCGGGATACTGATGCTCTTCGGCCTGCCAGTCCTCGGGATCGTGCTCGTGCTCGGCACGCTGCTCAAGATGCGGGCGATCGAGATCGAGCGCACGCGCGTCCGCCGCGAGACCGAGCCCTCGCCGCTGCCTCCCCCGGCCGCCGAGGAACACATCCGTACGGTCGTGCTTCGCGCGATGTTCTCGCTGGTCGCGGTCGTGGCGGTGGCCGTCGCCACCATCGAGATCGCCGACGGCAACGAGTTGCTGTTGATCCCGATCTTCGGCGCGCCCGTGTTCCTGGTGATCGCGCTCACCGCGATCATGCGCGTGATCAACGCCGCGCGCGCGATCGCGCTGCTGCATCGCCCAGAGGCGACGGCCCGAACGCGTCACGATCAGCTCGAGGTTGTCCTCGGAGGCCGCGAGGTCACGCTGCGCTCGTCGCCGAAGCTGATTGTACGCGCACGCACCGACGCGCTCCCGAAGGCGCGGGTGTGAAGCACGCGCTGCCGAAGCCGACGCGCTAGCCAGCGTCGATCGTCAGCAGCTTGCCGAGCTTGTGCAGCAGGCTCTCGTGCGGCTTCGCCGGCTCGGCGCGGAACTGCTTCGCTTCCTTGAGCGCGGCGGCGAGCTCGCCGGCATCGAACCACACGCCGTGCGGCGGGCAGCGGTCGAGGGCGAGGGTGCCGAGCGCGACGGTCTGCATCGGCTCGGCGCACACCGGGCACGGGCGAGCTGGCTCGGCCGCCGCGCGCGGCTTCCACGCGAGCTCGATCAGCGTGTTCGCGCGCTCCTCGAGGAGCGGCACGAGGACCTCGTCGGCGACCCACGCGCCGCCGCAGCGGTCGCACGCGTGCGTGTAGCCGGCCTGGCGGAGGGGCGTGTTGTCGCGCGGGCAGTTCATGCGGCAAGTATGCCGCGAAGCGCCGGCTAGTACGACTTCGCCCACACGACGCGCTGCTTCGACGGCTGCCCCGTGAACGGGCACGTGCCGGGCTCGCCGCCGAGCGCGGGGTCGAGCGGGATGCAGCGGACGGTGACCTTGAGGTCGTCCTTGATCTTCGCCTCGAGCGCGGGGTCGCCGTTGAAGTGCGCGAGCGCGAAGCCGGCGTGGATCGGCGTCGGATCGTTGGGCTTCTTCTTCGGCGGATCCGCGAAGAACGCGTAGAAGTCGTCCTTGGAGTTGATCTCGCGCGTGTGCTCGGTGCGGAACGAGAGAGCGCGCTGGTAGAGCGCGTCCTGGATCTCCTGGAGCAGTGCGGGGATCTTCGCGACGAGCTCGCCGCGCGCGATGCTCGTCTTCTCCTTGGGGCCCTTGTCGCGGCGGCCCATGAAGATCGAGTCCTTGTCGATGTCGCGAGGGCCGACCTCGAGGCGCAGCGGCACGCCCTTCTTGATCCACTGCCAGGCTTTGACGCCGCCGCCGAGGTCGCGGTCGTCGAGCTCGACGCGCACGGGCGCGCCCGCGAACGTCTGCGCCTTGAGCTCCTTCTGCAGCGCGCGGCAGTACTCGAGCACGCGTGCGCGATCCTCGGGCTTCTGCGCGACGGGCAGGATCACCGCGTGCTGGGGCGCGAGGCGCGGCGGGCAGATCATGCCGTCGTCGTCGGCGTGGCTCATGATCATGCCGCCGACGAGGCGCGTGCTGACGCCCCACGACGTCGTCCACGCGTGCGAGAGCTGGTTGTTCTCGTCGGTGAACTGGATGCCGGAGGCCTTCGCGAAGTTCTGGCCGAGGAAGTGCGACGTGCCGGCCTGCAGCGCCTTGCGGTCCTGCATCATCGCCTCGATGCAGTAGGTGGAGACGGCGCCCGGGAAGCGCTCGCCCGCCGTCTTCTCGCCCTGGATCACGGGCATCGCCATCCAGTTCTCGGCGAAGTCGGCGTACACGCCGAGCATCTTCATCGTCTCCTCGACGGCCTGGTCCTTCGTCGCGTGCGCGGTGTGGCCTTCCTGCCACAGGAACTCCGCCGTGCGCAGGAACAGGCGCGTGCGCATCTCCCAGCGCACGACGTTCGCCCACTGATTGATCAGCAGCGGCAGGTCGCGATAGCTCTGGACCCACTTCGCGAACGACGCGCCGATGATCGTCTCCGAGGTGGGCCGCACGACGAGCGGCTCCTCGAGCTCGCCGACGGGGACGAGCTTGCCGTCGCGCGCCTCGAGGCGGTGGTGCGTGACGACGGCGCACTCCTTCGCGAACCCCTCGACGTGCGCGGCCTCCTTCTCGAGGAACGACACCGGGATGAACAGCGGGAAGTACGCGTTGACGTGCCCCGTCTCCTTGAACATGCCGTCGAGGACGCGCTGGATGTTCTCCCAGAGCGCGTAGCCCCACGGCTTGATCACCATGCAGCCGCGGACGTCGGAGTTCTCGGCGAGGTCGGCCGCCTTGATGACCTCCTGGTACCAGTCCTGGTAGTTGTCGGCGCGCGTGGGGGTGATCGCGGTCTGGGGCTTGCCGTTACTCATAGGCCGGCCGTTCTTACCACTAGGGGCAGCGGTCCGCGAACGAGGACACCAGCCCTTGGTCGTTTCCTTCGTTGTCGAAGAACCACTTCCCGTCGGAAAGAAACGCGATCTTGGCGACCGTATCGAGCGCGGCCCCCGCCGCATGAGCTTGCTTCCACACGCCGGCGAGGTCGCACCGGGGGAGCGGGCGCAGCGGCCACGTGCAGCTCGTGTCGATCGGGTCGAGGCCGCGGGCCCGGACCTCGATCTCGTGCGGATGCACCGTGACCTCGACGTAGCACTTGATGTCGACCTCCTCGTTCGCCGGGATGCCGGGCGGACGCGCCGAGTGCGACGGCGAGCGGAACAGGTAGCTGGAGTCGTCGTGCGCCTGCGTCAGGTCGGCGTGACCGTCGGGGAAGACGTAGTAGATGTCGTAGCGGGTGAAGCCGGCATCCGGATAGATCTTGCGCGCCAGCTCGAGCGCCTGCGGTGCGAACGCCTTTGCGTCGAAGTGACGCGGGTCGTAGGTCGCCTTGAGCGTGAAGCGCTGCGCCGGGATCGGGGCGACGGGCGAGTTGCCGCCGATGACGACGCCCGGGCCGACCTGCACGTTGCTGCCGACGTGCACGCCGTGATCGTCGGCATCGGGCGCTGCATCGACGTGCGGCGCCGCGCGCGCGACATGGTGCTCGGCCGCATCGACGGGCGGCGCGTGCGCGGGCGCGGCATCGATCGCGACGACCGCGGCATCGGGCGCGGGCGGCGGCACCACCGCGACCAGCGTCGCGGAGCCGGGCCCCTCCTCGCGCGCGCCGCCGCGCCCGACGACGACGAGCGTCACGCCCACCGCGACGGCCACGAGCGCGAGCGCGCCCACGACCAGGCCGGTGCGTCGGCTGCGCGCTTCCGTCGGCGGCGCGGCCGGCACGGTCGGGGTCGCGACGGCGGACGGCGAGGCCGGCGTCAGCCGCGGCGTCGGCGAGCCGGAAGCGGAGATGCGCGGCCCGCCGCGCGTCGAGAGCGGGCGCCACTGATCGGGCGGCAGCGTCTGGGCGGCGTGCACGAGAGCCTGCGCCATCGCGTGCGCGCTCTGGAACCGGCGCGACGGATCCTTCGCGAGCGCGGTGAGGATGACGTCCTCGATCGCGGGCGGCAGGTCCGGCCTGAGCGTGCGCGGCGCGGGCGGCGCGAGCTCGACCTGCGCGCGCATGATGTCGAAGATCGTCGCGCCGGTGAACGGCACCTGGCCGGTGACCGCCTCGAACAGCACGACGCCCGCCGCGTAGACATCGGCGCGCGCGTCGACGTTGCCGGCGCCGCTGATCTGCTCGGGCGCCATGTAGCTCGGCGTGCCGAGCAGCGCGCCCGTCTTCGTGCGCGAGGACTGGTCGTGGAGCCCCGGCGCGAGCTTCGCGATGCCGAAGTCGAGCACCTTGGCGTGGCCCTCGGCGGTGACGAGGATGTTGTCGGGCTTGAGGTCGCGGTGAACGATGCCGATCGCGTGGGCGGCGCCGAGCGCGGACAGCACCTCGCCCATCACCTGCATCACGCCGCCGAGCGGCACACCGCCGCGGCGCACGATGCTGCCCAGCGTCTGGCCCTCGATGTACTCCATCACGATGAACGGACGCCCGTCGGGGAGCGTGCTCATGTCGAGGACGCTGACGATGTTCTCGTGGCGGATCAGGTTGACCGCCTTCGCCTCGCCGAAGAACCGCTCGAGCAGCTCGGGCGTGCGCGCGCACTGCTCCGACAGCACCTTGATCGCGACGCGGCTGCCGATCGCGGGCTGCACCGCGAGGTAGACCGAGCCCATGCCGCCCTCGCCGAGCAGCGAGGTGATGCGGTAGCGCCCGATCTCGGTGCCGATCACGCGCCGACGTTAGCCGAAAATGCAAACGGCCACGGGTCACCGTGGCCGCCGCGAGCTCGCCAGGGGCGAAGCTCAGGCCATGCCGGCCTGCTTCGCGACTTCCGCCGCGAAGTCGTCCTTCTTCTTCTCGAGGCCCTCACCGAGCTCGAAGCGAACGAAGCGGCGGATCTTGATGTTCTCGCCGATCTTCGCGATGAGCTCCTGCTGGAGCTGCTCGATCGTCTTGTCGGGGTTCTTCACGAACGCCTGGTCGAGGAGACAGATCTCCTTCATCCACTTCGAGACCTGACCCTCGGTGATCTTCGCGAGCACCTGCTCGGGCTTGTTCGCGTTCTTCGGGTCTTCCTTCGACTTCGCGATCAGGACGGCCTTCTCCTTCTCGACCGCGTCCGCCGGAACCTCTTCCTTGCGGACGTACTGCGGCGCCATCGCCGCGATCTGCATCGCGACGTCACGCGTGAACGCGACGAAGTCCTCGTTGCGCGCGACGAAGTCGGTCTCGCAGTTGATCTCGACGAGCACGCCGATGCGGCCGCCGGCGTGGATGTAGCTCGTGACGAGCCCTTCCGTCGCTTCGCGGCCGGCCTTCTTGGCCGCCTTCGCGAGGCCCTTGGCGCGCAGGTAATCGATCGCCTTGTCCATGTCGCCCGACGTCTCGGTCAGGGCCTTCTTGCAGTCGGCCATGCCGGCGCCGGTGCGCTCGCGCAGGTCCTTGATCGAAGTTGCAGTGACTTCCATGACTAGTGCTGCTCCGTATCCGGCGAGGCCGACGCCTCGGGGTTGAACATGCTGCCACCCGTCGACATCTCGACGCGCGGGCCATCACCGCCGCTCGAGACGTGGATGACGCGCTCGCCCTCTTCCTGGCGCTCCTGGCCACGGTGGCGGGCGGTCTCCTTCCAGACCTTGCTGCCGATGATCGCGGCGTCCGCGATCTTCGACGCGAACAGCTTGATCGCGCGGATCGCGTCGTCGTTGCCCGGGATGACGTAGTCGATCTGGTCCGGGTCGCAGTTCGTATCGGTGATGCCGACGACGGGGATCTCGAGCTTGCGAGCCTCGTCGACCGCGATGTGCTCCTTGTGCGGATCGATCACGAACAGCATGCCGGGCAGCTTGTTCATGGTCTTGATGCCGCCGAGCGACTTCATCAGCTTCTCGCGGTCGCGGCGGATCATCACCTGCTCGCGCTTCGTCAGCGCGAACAGCGTGCCGTCCTCTTCCATCTTCTCCAGGCCGCGGAGGCGCTCGAGCGAGCCCTTCACGGTCTTGAAGTTCGTCAGCGTGCCGCCGAGCCAGCGCTGCGTGACGTAGTGCTGACCCGAGCGGGTCGCCTCTTCCACGATCACGTCCTGCGCCTGCTTCTTCGTGCCGACGAACAGGATCGTCTCGCCACGGCTCGTCGCATCGACGACCGCCTGGAACGCCTGGCGGAACAGCTTGACCGTGTGCTGCAGGTCGATGATGTGGATGCCGTTACGCGCGCCGAAGATGAACTGCTTCATCTTGGGGTTCCAGCGACCCGTGTTGTGCCCGAAATGCACGCCCGCCTCGAGCAGCGCGCGCATGCTGATGGGGTTCTGCCCCGTCGCTTCAGCCATCGTGTCCATTTGTCAGTCCTTTCCGTTGGTGACCGCCCCCACCGTCAGCAAGACCCGGAAACCCCGAAGGGCCACGGCCAGATCTCTCAGGTGGGGTGAGGATTGTGAGGCGGAGGATCTACCCCACGCCGCCCCGACTTACAATAGATTGCGAGGGCGATGGTCACCGAGGCGATTCCCAGCGCAATCGCAGCCTTGCGAGATCAGCTGCTCGCCTACCCGCCCCGCCGCGGCACCCCCGCCCTCCTCGCGATCACCGGCGCCTCCGGCGCGGGCAAGACCGCCGTCGCGCACCGCCTCCGCGCCCTCGTCCCTCCACTGCCCGCGCTCTGCTTCGACAGCCTGGGCGTCCCGACGGAAGCCGAGATGACGATCGGCTGGGACGACGGCCGCGCCTGGCAGAAAGCCATGACCTGGCACTGGGTCCAGACCGCCAAGCAGGTCTACCGCACGCGCCCGCTGGTCCTCCTCGAAGGCAGCTTCGACCCGCAGTACGCGGTCGCCGCGTGCCACGCGAACCGCGTCCCGCTGCGCGTGATCGCCCTCGACGTCGATCCGGCAACCCGCCAGGCCCGCCTCGCCTCGCGCGGCCAGCCCGAGCTCGCGACCGACGACATGACCTCGTGGTCGGCCTACCTGTGCGACGCCGCGAAGACGCTGGGCGGCCACATCCTCGATGCCCGCGGCCCGCTCGACGACGTCGCCGACCGGATCTGCGCGATCGCGCGCGAGCTGCTCGGGAACTGATTTCCCCGTCACATCGGTCCGGCGCCGGCTCTATCCGGCCGATGCACCACTCATGGATAGCCCTGGCGCTCGCGCTCGCGGGCTGCTCGGACGGCCCCGACCGACACACGCCAGATTCGCAGTTGCCAGACTCGACGATGCCCGCTGACGGCGCGGTCATCTCCGACGCACAAGGCGGCAGCGCCGCGGTCGTCGCCACCGGCACATCGCCATGGGGGATCACGGTGGACGCGACGACCGTCTACTGGAGCGATCCGGGCGCCAAGAGCGTCAGCTCGATCCCGATCGCCGGCGGCACGGCGACGACGCTCGCGACGAATCTGACCAGCCCCGTCCACCTGCAACACGATGCGACGAGCCTGTACTGGGGCCTGACCAGCGACGTCGTCGCGACGATCCCGCTCGGTGGCGGCACGCCGGTGACCCTGCAGACGAGCAACGGCACGATCCTCACCGCGCTCGCCGTCGACGCCACGCATGTCTTCCACACCGAGGACTACACGGTGGCCGCGGACTGCAGCGTCGTCGTCGTGCCGAAAGCCGGCGGCACGCGCGTCACGCTGGCCTCGGGCGGCGCCTGGAACCATCCCACCGGCCTCGCGGTGAACGGCGGCACGGTGTTCTGGGGTGTCACGACCCCGGGCTCGATCCTGAGCGTGCCGGTCGCGGACGGCGCGACAACGACGCTCGTCTCCGGCGTCGCGCCGGGCGCGCTGACCGCCGACGCGTCGAACGTCTACTGGGTCGACGCCACGGGCGCGATCATGAAGGTCGCGCAGACCGGCGGCGCCGCGACCACGCTCGCGACGATCCCGAACGCATTCGCCATCGCGATCGACAGCACGAACGTCTACGTCTCGACGCGACCGTTCAACCAGCCGAGCACGCTCTACAAGATCCCGATCGCAGGCGGCCCTCCCGTGATGCTCGCGTCGGCACCGAGCATGGTCAACGCGATCGCGGTCGACGCGACGAGCATCTACTGGACCGAGAGCACCGGCGCGATCCGGAGGGCCGCGAAGTAGCTATCGCTTCACGGTCAGCGTGCTCGCGACGGCCGCACAGGCATCCTTCGTCTTCGGCACGTCCGCCCCCACGCAGTTGATCTGGAACACACGCGCGTGCGCCGCGTCCTTCGCGTACCAGCCGAACAGCCGCCGCTTGTCGCCGGTCGTCAGCTCGAACACCTGCGCCGTCATCCCCGCGAGCGTGCCCGCCTGATTGCTGACGAGCGCACCGCCGACCATGCTCGCGAGCTGCTCGGGAATCGCATCGAGCTGCGAAAGCTCGACGGGCATATCCCCATCCGGCACGGTCATCGCGCCGAACTGCACGTCGACATCCCCGCCCGGCATCACGGCCTGCGCGTTCCACACCGAGACCCCGCTCTGCGACATCATGTCGGACTGCAGCTTCGGCTCCTGAGGCAGCGTGATCGTGAACTGCCCCGTCGGGTCGGTCACCTCGAACGCGCTGCCCTTCGCCGTCGACGTCAGCGTGTGCTGCGTGCGAAACGCCGCCGGATCGACGGTCGGCTTCGGCGGCGGCGCCTGCACCGCCACCGGCTGCGACTCGTGCTTCTTGCACGCCACCAACAGAACCATCCAGAGCACCCGCTTCATGGGCGCGCTTGTACCACCGCGCCGCCGCCGCTCGCGCAGCATTCGACACGCGCCATTCGGTCGCGCCGCGCCGCGCCGCGCAGTCTTCGTCTCGGGACCTGCGTATCCCGAGCGGCTAGCTCGCGCGCACACGCTCGGCCTGCGCATCCCCAGCGGCTAGCTCGCGCGCACGCGCTCGGCCCGCGCATCCCGAGCGGCTAGCTCGCGCGGACGCTCGGCACCTCGCGCATGCCGATCAACCCGTGGCGCTTCCAGCCTTCGCCCAGCAGCCAGCTGCGCGGCGCGTAGACGGGAATCGGCTCGTACGTCGGCGGCTTGGACCACGCATCCGCGTGATCCTCGCGCCGGTCCCAGCGCGCGAACCCCGCGCCGGCGTGCTCGCGCCAGCCCATGAACGTCCAGCCCGTCGAGAACGGATCGATCCGCCACCCGCGCGCGACCGACCGCCGGTCCTCGCCGTGCTTGCGCCAGTTGTTGAGCACGTACGCGAGCTCGCGGCGCGCCTGGAGCGGCGAGCTGACGAAACGCGCGTGATAGCGGTCCGCGAACACGCGACCTTTGCGTCGGGTCGGCAGCGGCAACCGCGCGCTACCTGCAGGCGCTGTCGGCACCTCCAACCGCGAGCCGCCTGCAGACCGCGTCGGCACATCCAATCGCGAGTCACTTGCAGACCGCGTCGGCACATCCAACCGCGAGCCGCGTGCAGACGCCCCACCGACAGCCAGGGCACGCGCTCGCCGGCGCTCCCACCAGCTGCCCGCGCGCGACACGGCCGCGTTGATGTGCTTCGCGGCGCTGATCTGAAATGCCTGCATGCCGCGCGCGAGCGCCTCCGAATGGTCCGCCTCGACGAGCAGATGCACGTGCGTTACCTGGATGCTGAGCTGCACGATGCGGCAGTCCTCGTGCGGCAGCACCGTGACCGCCGCCTCGCGGATCGCCCGGTAGCACGCGCGCGTACGCAGCCGGCCGATCGACCGCTCGACGCGCAACGTGACGTGCAGGACGCGCTCGCTCGCGAACACCGGCCGCTTCTCGTGGCGCTGCTTGGCGCCCGGCTTCTTCGGGCGACCGAGCTTGCGCTTGCCACGCCGGCTCGCGGCGCTCGGCGCCTCGCGCTTGCGGCCGCGCAGATCGCCGGCGGCATTGTGCCAGCGCAGCGCCTGCTGGACGTGCGTCTTCCGCCGGCGAGCCATGGCGGAAAGCTAAGCACGCCCCGCGACGTCGTCAATACTTTGAGCGTATATTTTGACTTTGGATGGTCCACCGCGACCAGGCGCTGGGTCATCTGCTGGCGGCGCTCCACGAAGCACCGGTGCACCCTGTGGTGCTCCCTCGGAGCGCGCTCCGGCGCGAACCACAGCGTCGTGGCTCGAGCGACCCGCCTCCCGGGCGAGCACCACCCCTCGCCGTCTCCCGAGGCGGCGTGCCAAGCACCACCCTCCCGGAAGGGGCTACTGGTCCGGATCCCGAGCGCGCGCGATCCGCACAGGCGCGTGCGGTATCGAGAGCGCGTGGCGGCGGAGCGCGCCGGTCGTTGTTGCTTGCGTTGGAGATGCGCGTGCCGCCCGGGCGCGCCGCAATCGAGCTTCGCGTTGAAGATGCGCGCGCGGCCGAGCGCGCCCGCAGTTCTTGCCTGCGTTCGAGACGCGCGCGCGTGCGCCGCTGCGAACGCGAGCGCTCGCGTCCACCGGCAAGCATGAGCTGGGACGCGAGCTCGGAGCTACTGCGCGGGCTCTCGCAAATCGCTTTCCGTGCCTGCTCGCGCAGAGCCACCATGCCGCCTCTCCCACGCAAGATCCCCTTTCGCTGCCGCCTCGCGCCGCGCTCGCGCTCGTCGAGGCGCTCGCGGCCGCGCAGATCGCGCGCGCTCGGGATCACCCTGCGCCGAAGGCGCATGCACCGGTGGCGCGCGCGGCGCGCAGGCTAGCGCGCCTCGTAGTTCTGGTAGACCTCGGCCGGCGCGGCGACGGGCGGCGTCGCAGCGGCGGCGGCGCCCGCGGCTGCCTTCGGCGGCGCCGGCTTGTACATCACCTTCGCCTTCGCCGCGATGTGGCCCTTCTGGACCTGGCTCTGGGCGGCCGTCGTCTCGTAGGCGGCCTCTTCCTTCGCCTTGTCGGCGTCGGCGATGAACGTCTTGACGTCGGCGGCGGTCGGGGCGGCCTTGCCGGTGGGCTTCACGTCGACCGCCTCGGTGATGTAGCTGCGGACCAGCTTGTCTTGCAGCTTGGTGAAGAGGGCGGGAGAGGCGAACCGATCGATCGTCGCGACCTTGCCGTCGACCGCGACCGCGAAGCCGACGAGGTTCTTGCGGTCGGCGGCTGGGAGCTTGGCGAGCGCGGTGTCGATCTTCGTCTGCCAGGACTTGAGCGAGCCGTCGGATTGCTGCTGGGCGATCTTGCGGTAGGTGTCGGTCGAGGAGGTCGTCTTGCGCTCGGCGTTCTTGGTGGCGACCTCGTCCCAGACGTCTTGCTGGGTGTCGAAGGCGGCGTGACCGCGCAGGCGGCCGTGCGCGAGCGCCTTGCCTGTCGTGAACTCGTTGGTCGCGCCTGACCAGCGGCCATGCTCGACGCAGAAGACGGGGACGGACTGGGTGGTCTTGGGCGGGATGATCGTGTTGCTGCCGATGATGCGGTCCTGGCGGCCGCCGAGGATGACCTCGCCCGCGAGCAGGAAGAGCGGCTTGTCGGCCTTGTTGGTCAGCTGGAGGTTGTTGACGTCGCCGCCGTCCTCTTCCTTGATCGTGACGAGCTTTTTCGGCATCGCCTCGTCGAGGACGAGGAGGTCGTCGGCGTGGGCCGGCGGATCCGTGGCGACGATCGGGAGGAGCGTGAGGCTCTCGACCTGGATCGGTGCGGCCAGGCGCGCGTGAGCGTCCAGCTGCGCTGGTTGTGGATCGGCGGCTGCGGTGGCGCAACCAGAAACAGCGACGACGGCGACGGCCAGGAGTGTGCGCATGCGCGTCGCAACGCACGGCGCGGGGGAATGGTCTACGAGAGCAACTTCTGCAGGTGCTCGACGAGGAAGTCGCGCGTGACCGCGACGCGCGCCGGGATGAACGACGCGGAGGGCATCACGACGTGGAGCTGGCCGGCCGCGCCGTAGCTGTGCTTCGGGAACACGCGCTCGAGCTTGTCGCGGTGCTGGCAGCCGATGAACATCGGCAGCACGCCGATGCCGACGCCCGCTTCGATCAGGCGCAGGTTGAAGGAGAAGTCGTCGGAGCCGAGCGGTCCGCCGACCTCGACGGTCTCCTCGCCTTTGGGGCCTTCGAGCGTCCAGCTCTGGCGTCCGTTGCGCGCGCGGAAGAGGACGCAGTCGTGCTCGGCGAGGTCGGCGATCTTTTTCGGGCGGCCGCGGCGGTCGAGGTAGGCCGGGGAGGCGAAGAGGGCGGCGTTGGTCTGGCCGACCTTGCGCGCGACGAGGGTGGAGTCGGCGAGCTTGCCCGCGCGGATCGCGATGTCGATCCCTTCACCCACGAGGTCGACCACGCGGTTCGTCAGCATCAGCTCGACGTGGATCGAGGGGTAGCGGCGCGCGAGCTCGATGAACGCCTCGGGCAGCGCCATCAGGCTGGCGTCTCCGGGCGCGGTCACGCGGACCACGCCGCGCGGTTCCTTGCCCTGCTCGCGGATCGCGTCGGCGGCTTCCTCGAGGGCGCCGACCGCGCCGCGCACGCGCTCGTACAGCTCGCGGCCGGCGTCGGTGACGCCGCGCTGGCGGGTCGTGCGCTGGATCAGGCGCACGCCGAGCTCGTTCTCGAGCCGGGCGATGCTGCGGGTCACCGAGGACTTGGGAAGGCCCTCCGAGCGGGCGGCGTCGGAGAAGCTGCCGCGCTCGACGACGCGCGTGAAGAGCGCCAGGTCGTTGTAATCCATGTTGTGGCTAGTATAGCAACAAGTTGTTCCATTGTTGCTGTCTTGTGCACGACCCGAACGGGCGGCATGTTGGGTGCACCAAAGGAGATACCGCCATGAAGTGGAACATCGATCCGTCGCACTCGACCGCCGAATTCACGGTCCGCCACCTGATGATCACGAACGTGAAGGGCCGGTTTGGCAAGCTCGAGGGCTCGGTCAATTATGATCCGGAGCGCCCCGAGGCGACGACGATCGAGGCAACGATCGACGCGACCTCGATCGACACGCGCGACGAGAAGCGCGACGCGCACCTGAGGAGCGCGGACTTCTTCGATGTCGAGAAGAACCCCACGCTGACGTTCAAGAGCAAGCGCGTGAAGAAGACCGATGATGGCTTCGAGGCCGTCGGCGACCTGACGATGCACGGCATCACGAAGGAAGTGACGCTCGAGGTCGAGGGCCCGAGCGAGGTCACGAAGGACCCGTGGGGCAACCAGCGCATCGGCGCGTCGGCGACGACGAAGGTCAACCGCAAGGACTGGGGCCTCAACTGGAATGCCGCGCTCGAGACGGGCGGCGTGCTCGTCGGCGAACAGGTGAAGATCACGCTCGAGGTGTCACTGGTCGCCGCCAAGTGACGGAAGGAATCCGGTCGCGGCGAAGTAACGGGCTGCGACACATGCGACACCGCGTACCCGTCGGCGAGACGTGGTATCGCAGCGGGCGATGAGACTCGCCCCCGTGATCGTGCTCGCCGCCGCGTGCGGCAGCGGTAAGCCTGCCCCCTCGGCGCCCGCAGCGGCGCCGGCCCCCGAGAAGAAGGAGCCCGCGCCCGAGCCGGTCGCATCGGCTCCGGAAGCGCCGGCGAAGCCGACAAAGCCGGTGACGAACATGACGCTCGCCGCGATCGGCCTCGATCCCGAGGGCCTCGATCGCAGCGCCGACCCGTGCGAGGACTTCTATCAGTTCGCGTGCGGCGGCTGGATCGCGAAGGCGCAGATCCCGGCCGACAAGCCGTCGACGATGCGCAGCTTCGTCGCGATCTACGATCGCAACCTCGAGTACGAGAAGGGCGTGCTGGAGGCGGCGCAGAAGAAGCCGGGCAAGGATCCGCTGCTCCAGAAGATCGGCGGCTACTACGGCTCGTGCATGGACGAGGCGGCGATCGAGAAGGCCGGCCTGCGGCCGCTGCGCCCGATCTTCAGCGTGATCGACAGCGTGAAAGATCCGAAGTCGCTCTCGCACGCGGTCGGCGTGCTCCACGCGCAGGGCTACGGCGTGCTGTTCGACATGAGCCCGACGCCGGACTCGGCCGACGCGAAGAAGATGATCGCGGGTATCGACCAGGGCGGGCTCGGCCTGCCCGACCGCGACTACTACCTGCAGGCCGACAAGAAGCCGATCCTCGACGAGTACCAGTCGCTCGTCGCCGACCTGCTCGTGATCGCGGGCCATCGCCCGGTCGCGGCGAAGGACGAGGCGGCGGCGATCGTCGCGCTCGAGACCGGCATCGCGAAGGTCAGCAAGGACAAGGTCGCGCGCCGCGATCCGAAGGGCACGTACAACAAGATCGATCGTGAAGGCGTCGCGAAGGCGATGCCGCACTTCGAGTGGAAGGACTTCTGGAAGCTCAACGGCGTCAAGAGCGACGAGGTCACCGTGACGTCGCCGGAGTTCTTGACCGGCGTCGACGCGCTCATGACCTCGACGAAGCCCGACGTGTGGCGCAACTACCTGACGGTGCGCGTGCTCTGGTCGTCGCGCGGCATGCTCGGCAAGGCGCTCGAGGACCGCGCGTTCCGCTTCGAGAGCAAGCTCACGGGTCAGGCCGAGCTGCCGCCGCGCTGGAAGCGCTGCGTTGCTCGCACGGAGGCCGCGCTGACGGATCTCGTCGGCCAGGTGTTCGTCCGCGACAAGTTCCCCGGCGCGAGCAAGCAGGCGGCCGAGACGCAGGTCCACGCGATCAGCGCCGCGATGGCCGCGAACCTCGACGAGCTGCCGTGGATGGACGCCGAGACGAAGAAGCAGGCGCACCACAAGCTCGAGGCGATGGCCTATCAGATCGGCTATCCGAAGACCTGGAAGACGTACGCGTTCGCGGTCGATCCGAAGGACTACGCGAAGAACAAGCTCGCCGCGCAGAAGGCGGACCACGCGCGCGAGATGGTGAAGATCGGCCGCCCGGTCGATCGCGAGGACTGGGACATCTCGGCCGCGCTCGTCAACGCGTTCTACAGCCCGGACCGCAACCGCATGGTGTTCCCGGCCGGCATCCTGCAGCCGCCGTTCTACTCGGTCGACGCGTCGATCCCGGTCAACATGGGCGCGATGGGCATGGTCGTCGGCCACGAGCTGACGCACGGCTTCGACGACCAGGGCGCGCAGTACGACGCCGACGGTAACCTCAAGGACTGGTGGCAGCCGGAGACCGAGAAGCAGTTCAAGCAGCGCACGCAGTGCGTGGTCAACCAGTACTCGGGCTACGACATCGCGGGCGTGAAGCTCAACGGCGCGAACACGGTCGGCGAGAACATCGCCGACATCGGCGGCATCAAGCTCGCGTACGCCGGCTATCACGCGCTGCGCGCGAGCGCGCCGGATACGGTCGTCGCCGACGGCTTCACCGAAGACCAGCAGTTCTTCATCGCGTTCGGCCAGTCGTGGTGCGAGAAGTCGCGCCCCGAGTACGAGAAGCTGCTCGCGACCGTCGACGTGCACTCGCCGGCGAAGTGGCGCGTCAACGGTGCGATCGCCGACACGCCCGACTTCGCGAAGGCGTTCAGCTGCAAGGCCGGCGCGAAGATGCGTCCGAAGAACGCCTGCGTCGTCTGGTGAGCCCACCGTGATACGCGTGCGGCCGCCGGCTTCGCGCGTATGGTGCGTGGGTGAGCGAGGTCGATGTCGTCGTGATCGGCTCCGGGCCCAACGGGCTCGCCGCGGCGATCACGCTCGCGCGCGCGGGCGCGAAGGTCGTCGTGCTCGAAGCGAAGCACACGCCCGGCGGCGGCATGCGCACCGAGGAGCTCACCGCGCCGGGGTTCCTGCACGACGTCTGCTCGACCGTGCATCCGCTCGGGTTCGCGTCGCCGTGCTTTCGCGCGCTCGATCTCGGCATCGACTGGATCCAGCCGCCCGCCGCGCTCGCGCACGTGCTCGGCGATGGCGAGGCGATCACGCTCGAGCGCTCGATCGACGAGACGGCGACGCAGCTCGGCCGCGACGCGCGCGCCTATCGCCGGCTGCTCGGTCCACTCGTCGAGCGCTTCGACGAGCTGCTGCCGATGATCCTCGGGCCGCTGCGGTTCCCGCAGCATCCGATGCTGATGGCGCGCTTCGGGCTGTCGGCGGTGCGCTCGATGCGCGGGCTGTCTCGCTCGCTGTTCCGCGAGGCGCGGGCTCCCGCGCTGCTCGCCGGCGTCGCGGCGCACGCGATGGTGCCGCTCGAGCAGCTGACAACGGCCGCGTTCGCGCTCGTGCTCGCCGGCGCCGGTCACGCGGGCGGCTGGCCGATCGCCCGAGGTGGCTCGCGCGCGATCGTCGACGCGCTGGTCGCGAAGCTCGAGGCGGTGGGCGGCCGCGTGATCGTCGAGACGCCGGTGCGCTCGCTGCGCGACCTGCCGCCCGCGCGTGCCTACGTGTTCGACACGAGCCCGCGTGATCTGCTCGCGATCGCCGGCGACAAGCTCCCGGTGTTCTATCGCCGGCAGCTCGAGCGCTTCCGCTACGGCAGCGGTGTGTTCAAGCTCGACTGGGCGCTGCGCGGCCCGGTGCCGTGGCGCGATGCGCGCTGCCAGCGCGCCGCAACGGTCCACCTCTCCGGCGACCTCGACGAGATCGCGCACTCCGAGCGACAGGCCCACACCGGCCCGCTCGCCGAGCGACCGTTCACTCTGTTCGTCCAGCCGACGCTGTTCGATGCGACGCGCGCCCCAGCTGGCATGCACGTCGGCTGGGCCTACTGCCACGTGCCCGCGAGCAGCACGTTCGACGCGACCGCCGCGATCGAGGCTCACATCGAGCTGCACGCGCCTGGCTTTCGCGACCTCATCATCGCGCGTTCGGCGCGCGGGCCGCGCGAGCTGGAGGCCTACAACGCGAACTACGTCGGCGGCGACATCAACGGCGGCATCGCCGATGCGCGCCAGCTGTTCTTCCGTCCCGCGGCGCGGCTCGATCCGTACGCGACGCCCGTCGACGGCCTGTTCTTGTGCTCGGCGGCGACGCCACCGGGCGGGGGCGTGCACGGCATGTGCGGCTACTGGGCGGCGCGGAGCGTGATCGATCGCAGAGGGCCGATGTAGGCCGGGCCGGCCGCGCACTGTGGTGAGAACGGGCGTGCACGCTGGCCGGCGAAGTCGCACGCGTCGCAGGAGACGCGGGGCATGGCACCACGCTTGCTGAAGCGACCTCGTGTGAGCCCGTGGGGGGCTTTCACGAGGAGGAACCATGCGTTTGCTCTCTATTGGCTTCGTCTGTCTTGTGCCCGCCATCGCCGCCGCCGACACCGGCACACAGGTCGCCACCGCGACCGAGCCGGCGTCCGCCACACCGACCGCCGTCGTCGCACCGGCGCCCGAGCCGCCGCCCGCGCCGCCGCTCGGCACGCACCTGCGCAACGGCTTCTCGGCGTCGCTCGGCGAGGAGCTCGGCTCCGGCCCGTCGAGCGGGCTCTCCGGCCAGCTCTACGGCGTCGACTGGCGCATCGGCGCGAAGCTCGCCGGCCCGTGGTCGATCTACGCCGACACGCACCTCTCGCTCGGCACCGCGAAGATCGGCGCGGCCTCCGGCTACACCGGCAACTTCGCGATCGCGGCGATGGGCGAGCGCGAGCTGCCCGCGAAGACGTTCGTCGCGGCCGGCGGCGGCTACGGCGTGCTCAACAACCCGAGCGGCCTGCTCGCGCAGGTGCGCGGCGGCATCAACCTCGGCGGCGACGACATGTCCGTCTCCCGCCGCTGGAACGTCGCGCTCGACGCGCGCTTCTACTTCGCGGGCGACCAGATCGGCACGGTCTCGCAGATCTCGCTGACGCTCGGCTACGACCGCTTCTAGAGATCGTACAGTGCCGGCATGGCCGTGACCCGAATGGACAACGTGGGCATCGTCGTCGAGTCGCTCGAGACGGCGATCGAGTTCTTCACCGAGCTGGGGCTGAGGCTCGAAGGGCGCGGCATGGTCGAGGGCGAGTGGGCGGGGCGCGTCACGGGGCTCGGCGATCAGAAGGTCGAGGTCGCGATGATGCGCACGCCCGACGGGCACAGCCGGCTCGAGCTCTCGCGTTACATCTCGCCTGCCGTGGTCGAGGATCACCGCAAGGCGCCTGTCAACGCGCTCGGCTACCTGCGCGTGATGTTCGCCGTCGACAACATCGACGACACGCTCGCGCGGCTCCGCAAGCTCGGCGCCGAGCTCGTCAGCACCGAGGTGATCCGCTACCTCGATGCGTTCCGGCTCTGCTACATCCGCGGACCGGAGGGCCTGCTGATCGGGCTCGCGGAAGAGCTCCGCGGCTAGCGCATCGACGCGATGATCGAGCGCGGCGTGACGTGCTGCCAGGTCGCGAGCGCACCGAACGTGCCGACGAGCGCGGCCGCGCTGATCACGGCGATGCGGAGGCCGTCGTGCGCGCTGCGCGTGAGGACATCGGCGGCGAGGCCGAGCGCCAGGCCGATCGCGGCGCAGCCGAGGATGCCGAGCGCGGCCTTGCCGTACCGTGCGATCGGCAGGTCGACCGTCTTCGCGATGATGTAGAGCAGCAGCGCGAACGCGATCGGATACCCGACGGCCCACGCGATCGCGACGGAGAGCAGGCCGAGGCGCGCGCCCAATAGATTTGCCGCGAGGATGAACGAGCCGCACACCGCGACCGTGGCGACGACCATGTAGCGGAGCGTGAGCTCGGGGCGGCCGGTGCCGTCGAGCAGCGGCGGACCGATGAAGCCGAGCGCGCGCAGGAGGCCGACGAAGCACAGGATGCGCGCGGCGTCCGCGCAGACGCCGAGCTGCGGTGCGCTCCACTTGCCGCCGTAGACCAAGGTCAGGAACTCGGGGACGATCAGCAGGATCAGCACGACGAACGGCAGCACCGCGATCATGTTGAGCCGCGTCAGGCGGATGAACTGCGCGACGAGCGCGGGCGGATCGTTGCGCAGGCGCGCGAACGTCGGGAGCGCGACGTCGATCACGACGTTCGCGATCGTCTTCACGGCCTCGAGCACGATCCAGTACGCGAGCGAGTAGATGCCGTTCGCGACGTCGCCGAAGTAGTGCCCGACGACGACGTAGTCGACGTTCGTGTACGTGTAGTAGAGGACCTGCGAGACGCCCGAGCGCAGCCCGTAGCCGACGTAGTGCGCGATGTCGCGGTAGTGGAAGACGAGCTTCGGCTTGTACGGGTGCCGCCACAGGAAGATCAGCGCGAACATCACGTGCTTCGCGAGCGCGGCGAGCGTGAACGCCCAGATCGTGACGCCGCTCGCGACGAGCACGACGCGCGTGACGGATTCGGCGAGGTACGCGACGGTGCGGATCTTCGCGACCTCCTCGAAGTGGAGCTCCTTGCGCAAGAGCGCGAGCGGGATCGCGTACAGGTTCTGGATCAGCAGCTTGCCGCCATAGGCGATCAGCAGGAACCCGACGACCGAGTGCGCCTGGAACAGCCCGTACAGCGGCCCGCCGACGAGCAGCAGCAGGAACAGGCCCGTCGAGAGCAGGACGTTGAACCAGAACAGCGAGGAGATGCGCTCGGGCGTGTGGTCGTCGTGGGCGATCAGCGCGCTCGTGCCGCCGAGGTCGGAGACGGCGTCGAGGATCGAGTAGAGCGGCACCGCCATCATCGCGATGCCGTACGCCGCCTCGCCCATCCAGCCGATGCAGATCAGCTGCGAGATCAGATCCGCGACCGCAACGATCGTCTGCGACGCCGCGGTCCACGCGACGCCACGATTGATGTGCGTGTCGAGTCGCTTCGACTCGGACATCGCTAGTCTTCGGTGTCTTCTGCCTTGCCCCGCCGCTCGATGTTCGCCGCGCGCGCCAGCTCGCGCCGGATCCGCGCCACGCGCTCGACCTGCCCCTTCGCCGGGAACCGCTCGTAGAAGCCCTCCTGGCGGAACGCCTTCGTGAGGTCGCTCCACGGCGAGAGCTTGCGCGCCCACCGCTTGACGCGATCGTCGCCCTCCTCGGCATCGACGCCGGCGAGGTCCGCGCACACGCGCAGCATCGCCTTGAGCGTGACCGGCCGCGTGACCATGTAGCCCGGGTTGCCCCAGGCCTCGCCCCACGCCTTCTCGGCGGCGCGCAAGAAGTCGCGCACGATCTCGTAGTACTGCTCCGCGGCGCGCTGCCACGACGAGCGCTTCTTGATCGCCTTCCAGTCGAGCAGTGCCCAGCGGTGGATCTCGTTGAACAGCTCGGCCTGCAGGATCCACTTCTCCTGCTTCGAGCGGCCGCCGAGGCGGTTGATCTTGTAGCGCAGCGGCGAGTCGCCCTCGCGATACAGGTGATCGACGACGCGCGCCGCGAACTTCTTGTCAGGCGCCGCCCACGACACCTTCTCGTACAGGTCGACGAGGTGCGACTTGTTGATGCGCGTCGGCGTCGAGTTGATGATCACGAACATCTCGGTCGCGAAGTCTTCGCTCTTGCCGTCGAAGATCACGCACGGGACGCTGATCGTCTTCGCGTCGTCGGGACGCTGCTGCATGAAGAAGTGCAGCGCGGCGAGCCGGTGCTGGCCGTCGATGATGAGGTACTTGCCGCGCGGCTCCTGCAGGTTGCCGACGTTGTTGAACGGCTTCACCGCGTCGAACTTCAGCTTCTCCTCGCTGAAGAGCAGCACGGTGCCGGGGATCGGCGGCTGCGCGACGGCGGTCTCGTAGAAGTTCTTGATCGCGGAGACCTTCGCGCGGCCGAGCTGCCGCTGGAACGCGGCGTCGCTCGACTCGATCTTCGAGATGAACTGCGCGACCTCGTCGTCCTCCTCGGCCCCCTCGCCGGGCAGCGATGGTGCGCCCTCGGCGTAGAAGCGGCTGATGAAGCGAACCTTGTCGAGGAGGTCCTCGGCCGGGTACGCACAGAAGTAGAAGACGCTGTCCTTCTGCCTGATCTGAGTAGCCAGCACGCCGCGACTGTACTACGGGCCGTGGGACTGCCAGGGCCAGGAGAGGATCCCCTCGTCTTCCGTCGCGTTGGTCAGCTCGTCGAGCCAGGCCCCGAAGTCCGCCCCCGCCCGGGGCAGATCCCACACCGCGAACCCGCCGCCCGTCGCCTCGACCACGCGGTGCCCGTCGGGGGAGACCGCATAGTCGGCGAGCCCGTTGACGACCTTGGGCAGGCTCCAGCTCGTCATCGCCGGCAGCTCGACGACCGAGATCTGCCCGGCCGTCATGGCGAAGACGGTCTGGCCGCGCTCGGCGATGCGGGTGTCGCGGCCGGCCGTGACGGGGACCCGGCGGGTGCCTGCGTCGGAGACGAGGAACATCTCGCCCTGGTCGGTCGTCGCGAGGATGCCGGCGTCGAGCGCGGTCAGCGAGTCGATCGCGTGCGGCAGCTCGGCGATCTCGTGGACATCCTGATCCCAGCGCAGCAGGTGCTTGCCAGAGGCGATCACGGCGCGGTTCTGGTGGTCACCGACGAGGAACGCGCCCGGCTCGACCTGTGCGCGGATGCGGACGAGGTCGTTGCCGTCGAGCTTGGCGCGCACGAGCTCGCCCTTGGCCGAGAGCACCGCATAGTGCAGCGGGCCGAGCTCGGCGATGCCGGTGACCTCGCCATCGACGGTGATCAGCTGGTGAACCGGCTCCGCGCCGACCTGGCCGACGACGCGGCCCTTGCCCGCCGCCGCGACGAAGCCGTCGCCGTCGACGAGGCGCGCCGGCCCCGACAGGCCGGGGATGCTGCGCACGTGCGCGAGGTCGGGCGTGTAGATGACGGCCGTCGACGTGGGCTCGCCGGCCCCGAGCACGACGAGCAGGCGGCCGTCGCGCGCGACCTGGATGCCCTGCGGCAGGCCGAGCGGACCGGCGGCGAGCTTGCCGTCGGCCCCGGTGTCGAGGTCGAGCCAGCGCCAGTCCGGCAGCAGGTTGTCGTTGATGACGACGCGGTGCTCGTCGACGAAGAACCCGGGGTGACCGGCGGAGATCTGGCGAGGCACGACGTCGTCGAGGTTCCACACGCAAAGCGCGGGACCGCACGTCGTCGCGAAGCGGCTGATGCCGGCGCGCGCCGCGATCCGGATCATCTCGTCGGGCGCGCTCGGCAGCACGAGGTCGGCGGCGACCGCGTTACCGACGACGTGGATGCGGCCGTCGCTCGTCGAGACGACGCTGAGGTTGTCGCCGGCCGCATGGCCCCACAGCACCCCGCCGCGCAGCGGGATGCCGCTCCACACGCGCGCGCCGTTCCACGTGTGGACCGCGTCGCTCGCGAACATGTCGAGCAGCTCGCCGCGATAGCCGAGCAAGTGCACGAACGTCTGCGCCGGCACCGGCACCGTCGTCCACGAGGTCCATGGCGCCTTCGCCTCGAGCACCGCGCTGCCCGCGATCACGGCGAGCTTGCCGCCGGGCGACACGACGAACGACGTCGCCCTCCCCTCGCGCCGCGCGAGCGGCTTGCCGTCGCGATCGATCACGACGACGGCATCCTTGTCCTCGAACGCGATCCAGCTCGCATCGGGTGCGAGCGCGATCTCGCCGCCCTTGGCTGTCGCGAGGTTGCGCGCATGGCCCGCCGCGATGTCGTAGAGGCCGACGTTGTCGGAGTCGTCGAGGTACGCGATCGACGTGCCGTTCGTCGCCCACTCGCGCCACGGCGCGGTGTCGATCGGCGTCGCGCGGCCGGTCGCGGGGTCATAGATCTGCGGAGACGCGTGCTCCGCGACGACGATCAGGCGGCGATCGCCGTCGACGAAGCCGGCCGTGATCGCGGTGCCGAACGCGTGGGTGTGGAGGATGCGGCGCGAGTCGAGATCCGCGAGCTGCAGCTGGCCCTCGCGCGTGACCTGCAGCAGGCGCCGGCCGTCGTGCGACAGCTCGAGGCGCACCGTGAACCCGGGCAGCGCCGGCAGCCCCCACGCGACACCTCGCAGCTGCGCTGCCTTCGCGAGCGCCTGCGCATCGGGCAGCAGCGGCGAGCTCGGCGAGAGCTGCTTGAGCGCGACGATCGCGCGCGTCGGGCTCGCATCTACGAGCGTGCGCGCTCGCGCGACGATCAGCTGATCCGCACGCCGCGCGAGCTCGGCCGCCTGCTTCTGCGCCTGCTCGCCCTTCGCGATCGCCTCCGCGCGCGCCGCGTTCGCGACATCGCGCTCCTTCATCACCGAGTGCACGCCGATCCACGAGACGACCGCCACGCCGGCGAGCGCGAGCGCGGCCACCGACAGCGGCGCCCGGTTGCGACGCGCGAACCGCACGAGCCGCTGCACGCGCGTGTAGTCGTGCGCCGCGACGAGCTGGCCGGTCGTGTAGCGCCGCAGGTCCTCGGCGAGCTCGCCCGCATTCGCGTACCGCTGCTTCGCCTCGTACGCGAGCGCCTTGCCGACGATCGCCGCGAGCTCCGCCGGCACGCCCTCCGCGACGTCGCGCAGCGGCTTGATCTCGTGCTTCAGCGTCGAGGCGATCACCTCGGTCGCGCTCGTCCCCTTCACGGGCGGCCGCCCCGCGAGCACGTGGTAGAGGCACGCGCCGAGCGCGAACACGTCGCCGGCGGTATCGAGCTCCTCGCCGCGCGCCTGCTCGGGCGCCATGAACCCGGGCGTGCCGAACACGGAGCCGATCTGCGTCTGCAGCGAGTCCGCACTGCTCGGCACGGTCGGCTGGTTCGTGCTGAAGTCCTTCTCGCCGACGATCTTCGCGAGCCCCCAGTCGATCACGACCGTCTCGCCGAGCTCGCCGACGAGGATGTTGCCCGGCTTGAGGTCGCGATGGATCACGCCGCGCTTGTGCGCGTGGGCGATCGCCTCGCACGCCGCGAGCATGTTCGGCAAGAAGGCCGTGCGATCGGCGAGCGAGCGCGTCTTGCCGATCAGCTGATCGAGCGGCTGTCCCGTCACGCGCCGCATGACGTAGTACGGGCGCCCGTCGGGCGTGGTGCCGGCGTCGTACAGCGGCACGATGCTCGGGTGCTCGAGGCGCGCTGTGATCTCGACCTCGCGGCGAAACCGGCGCGCGAGCGAGCCCGCCGCGTTCGGCAGCACTTCCTTGAATGCGACGGTACGGCCGAGCAGCGTATCGAACGCCTCGACGACGCGCCCCATCCCACCGCGACCCAGCTCCGCGCCGAGCCGGTAGCGCTCCGCGGGCGGCGCGGCCGACTCTTCGGCACCTTCGGGCGGCGAGCTTGCCGGGATCGTGTCGTCCAGGCCCGATTTCGGCTCGCCCACGTCGCGATTCTACGCCTGCCTGCACGGGCGGTGGTGGACGCGCCTGCCTGCACGGGCGGTGGTGGACGCGCGAGGACGCGTGCATCATCGCGCGATGACGCCCTCCCGCGAGCTGCTCCTCCACCTGCTCTCCGAGGCGGCCGAGCTCGAGCACAACCTGATGTGCACGTACCTCTACGCGGCGTTCACGCTGAAGTCCGCCGACGAGCTTCCGGCAGAGCATGCGGACACGGTCGCGCGCTGGCGGCGCACGCTGATCGAGGTCGCGACGGAGGAGATGGCGCACCTCGCGAACGTCTGGAACATCACGAGCGCGCTCGGCGGCACGCCGCACTTCGGCCGCACGAATTTCCCGCTCGATCCGGGCCTCCTGCCCGCGTCGATCGTCGTCAAGCTCGCGCCGTTCTCGCGCCCGGTCGTCCAGCACTTCGTGTACCTCGAGCGGCCGGCGTCGTCGGACGAGCCGGAGGGCGAAGGCTTCGAGCCCGACTTCCAGTTCCGGCGCGGCAACACGCTCGATCGCATCACGCCGATGGCCGTCGACTACGAGACGGTCGGCACGTTCTACCAGCACCTCGAGGACTGCCTGCGCGCGTTCAGCGATGCGCACGGCGCCGACGCGTTCATCGGTGATCCGGCGCTCCAGCTCGGCCCGGCGGAGATGCCGCTTCCCGGCGTCGCGCCGGTCAAGTGCGTGAAGACCGCGCTCGCCGCGCTCGACGCGATCGTCGCGCAGGGCGAAGGCGCGCCGGAGCACTCCGACGCGTCGCACTTCACGCGGTTCGCGCGCGTGCGCGAGGAGCTCGCCGCGCTGCCCGCCGACGTCCAGGTCGCGCATCCCGCCGCGACGAACCCCGTGCTCCGCCGGCCGCTGCGCCCTGCCGGCCGCGTGTGGATCGAGGACGACGAGGCGGCGCTCACCGTCGACCTCGCGAACACCTGCTACGCCGTCATGCTGCGCTTGCTCGCGTACGCGTACGCGCTGCCCACCGGCGCCGAGAAGGGCGTCGCGGTCGAGCTCGCCGTCTCGCTGATGCGCGCGATGACGCTGCTCGGCGAGCGCGCCGCACGTTTGCCCGCCGGCCCGTCGAACCCGCACTGCAACGCGGGCATGTCGTTCACGGCGCTGCGCGATGCCGCGCCGCTGCCGCCGGGCGCCGCCGCGCGCAGGTTCTTCATCGAGCGCCTCGCCGAGCTCGCCGCGCACGCGACGAAGCTCCACGCGACGGACGACCGCGCCGCCCGCGCCGTGCGCCTCCTCGACGAGCTCGCGGCCCGCGCCGCCCGCGCCTTCGCCGCCGCCGTGAAGCTTCCGGTCGTGCAGCCGCAAGCCGCGCCCACCAGTGCGCCACCCATCCCGACGAAGGTCGACGGCGTCGACGAGATCGAGGGCAACGACCTGACGCTCGTGTACGAGGGCGTCAAGTGCATCCACTCGCGCCACTGCGTGACCGAGGCGCCGGCCGTGTTCCTCGCGAACGTCGTCGGGCCGTGGATCCACCCCGATGCGATGCCCGTGGATCGCCTCGTCGAGATCGCGCACGAGTGCCCATCGGGCGCGATCCGCTACCGCCGCAAGGACGGCAAGCCCGACGAGCAGGCGCCGCCCGTCAACCTCATCCGCGTCCGCGAGGGCGGCCCGTACGCCGTGCGCGCGGATCTGGATCTCGATGGCTCGACCATCGGCTTCCGCGCCACGCTCTGCCGCTGCGGCGCCTCCAAGCACAAGCCGTTCTGCGACGGCTCGCACCACGAGGTCAACTTCGAGGCGAGTGGCGAGCCGCCGACCGACCCGGCGAAGTCCGCGATGCTCGCCGTGCGCAACGGCCCGCTCGCGATCACGCCGCTGACGGACGGCCCGCTTCAGGTGCGCGGCAACCTCGAGATCGTCAGCGGCACGGGCCGCATGGTCGCGCGCGTCCAGTCCGCGAAGCTATGCCGCTGCGGCGGCAGCGCGACGAAGCCGTTCTGCGACGGCACGCACCAGCGCATCGGATTCCGCTCGGACCGCTGACCCGCGAGCAACGCGCCCGCGGGCTCATGGGAGCCCGAGGCCCGCCAACAGCTACCGAACCAGCGCGCAGGCGGTCAGTCGAGGTCCCAGTCGACGTCGCTGATGCTCGGATCGTTGCGGATGTCGACCGCGCGCGTGCGCTCGTCGTTCTTCGACGAGGGCGGCGGCGGGTAGCGGCGCGCGACGGCGTCGATGTTCGCCAGGCGCGTCGACTCCTCGTCGAACGCGGGCGGCGGGGACGCCTCGGTGTTGGCCGGCAGGAACTTCGGCGCGCGCTCGCCACCGGCGTCGTCCTCGACGTTGTCGAACGCGCTGAGGTCGACGCCGCCGAGGCGCGTCGGCTCCTCGAACACGGAGCGGCCCGGACCGGGCGCCGAGCGCACCGCGCGCAGCAGGTCCTCGCCTGGATCGGCCGCGCGCGTTGGCTCCTGCTCGAACGGCTTGGGCAGAGGCTTCTTGCCGGCGCGCATCGGCGGCGCGACGCTCGGCGCCTTCGAGCGCGGCGGCGGCTGCGTCGGGCCCTTGGAGCGCGCGGGCACGGGCGGCGGCTGCGTGGCCGGGCGCGCGGGGAGCGGCAGCTGCGAGGGCGGCGGCGCGGCCAGTGCGCCGCGCTTCTTGCGCTCGTTCGCCTGCTGCAGCCCGACGACGACGGCCGGCTTCGCCGGCACATCGACGCGGCCCGTCGACGGCGCGGGCGGCGCGGCCGGCAGGTCGTCGTCGAAGTCGAAGTCGTACTTCGGCGCGGGCGGCACGCCGACGAACACCTGCGATTCCTCGTCGGCCATGCGGCCGCCTTCGTCGCGCAGCATGCGCAGGATGCGCGTGCGCTCGCCGGCGGTCAGCTGATCGCGGCGGCCGTGGCCGGTGTGCGTGTGGCTCGTCTTCTGTCGCTTCGCGAACTCGCTGAGCGGCACGGGGCCGTCGAGCTTCTTCTTGACGCCGGGCTGCGTGCGCGGCGGCGCCGGCAGCGGCCCGACGTTGCTCTTCGTCGAGAAGATGCTCGTCGCCGAGCGGAGCCACTTGCGCGGACCCGAGACGGGCTCGCCCATCGGCATCGGCAGTGCCGCGTTGCCGTAGCCGGCGGCCGGCTCGTAGCCGACCGAGCCGCCGAGCACCTGCGCGGCCGCGCGCGCGGCATCTTCCGGGCAGTCCATCACGCGCTGCACGAGGCGGCGCACGAGGTCATCGGACTTGCCGAGCTGGTACTGGTGCGGACGCTCGACGAAGCGCACGCCCATCTTCTCGAGCCACTGCACGGGAGGATCGGCGCCGATCAGCACGAACGCGGCGTCGTTCGGATACTTCTTCTGCGCGCCGTCGGCGAGCGCGAGCGCGACGGAGTCCGGGTCGAACTGCAGCACCTGCGAGCCGAGCTTGACCTTGATGCGGCCCTCGCTCGCGTAGCGCTCGATCGTCGACTTGTTCTTCGGCGCGCAGCGATTGAAGCCCTTGCCGCGGTACGACACCATCACCTTCGCGCCGGCATCGGCGAGCGCGAGTGCAGCCTCGGCGGCCGAGTCGCCACCGCCGACGACGAGCACGTTGCGGCCGCGCCACTCGTCGGGATCGTCGAGCAGCGAGAACACCTTCGGGAGGTTCTCGCCCGGCACCTGCAGCGTGCGCGGCTTGCCGCGCGTGCCGATCGACAGCACGACGCGCTGCGCGCGATACGCGTTGACGGTCGTGCGCACCTCGAACGTGCCGTCGCCCTGGGGCTTCACCGTCTCGACCGACTCGCCCATGTTGATGCGCAGGCGGACGCGCTCGAGCAGCTCCTTCCAGATCGGGATCAGCTGCTCCTTGCTCGAGTCGAACACGGGCAAGAGCGAGACGTTCGCCGTGTCGTACGGCTCGGCCATCACGAGCTTGCCCTTGGGGTAGCGCGCGATCGTCGACGCGACGTCCTGCTCCTTCTCGAGCACGACGTACGACAGGCCCTTCTGGATGCACGACAGCGCCGCCGACAGGCCGCCCGGGCCCGAGCCGACGATCGCGACATCGACCGCGTTCTGCCCGCCACCGCCCAGCGCTCCCGGCCGCATGCCGGCCTGCAGCATGTGCTCGATGACGACGCGGCCGAGGTTCGCCGCGTTCTTGACGAGCGGCTTGCCCGCGACCTCGCCGATCAGGTACTGGCCCGGCACCGCGGTCTGGAAGTTCTCGTCGATCTCGGGGACCTTGAGCGGCGGCGGCTGCGCGCCCTCGGGATACATGACGAGTGCCTCGGTCGGGCACGCGAACATGCACGCCTCGCACTGGATGCAGTCCTGGAACCGCAGCACGCGGCTCTTGTTCGACACGAGGTCGAGGACGTTGGTCGGGCACACCGCGACGCACGCATCGCAACCGGTGCACCGGTCGTCGTTGATGTCGTGGATGAGGATCCGTGGACCCACCACGGCGGCGGGAGCAACGATCCCGTGGTGGCGCTTGCGAGCGGACAGCATCGTGAACGTCGCCATCAAGAGGACAGCGAAGCCCCCGAGCGCCAGCGGGACGACCCAGGTCACCGCGTAACTGTAGCGCAGTTTTGTGGATGAGGTCCCTCGGAAAAGGCCCTAGTTCTCCACGTGTTGGCGGAAAAACTGCGCGACCTCATCGCTCGACGACGGCATCTCGCGCGCACCTACATCGATCGCGACGCCGATCGTCACGTCGACACGCTTGCCGCGATCGACTTCACGGCGCGCGAGTGATCGGCGCTCGACGAAACCATTCCAGCGGTAACGCGAAGTGAATCGAAGAGACTCGTCTCGTCGGCGTCTCTACTCCGAGGTGGGATAGGTAGGGCTGCTTACGATCGATGGCTGCGTGTTAACCTGGCTGCGATGTCGCGCGTGCTTGCGGTCCTCGCCGCTTGCCTGTTGCTGTGCGCGCGCGCGGCGCATGCGGACGCGATCGATCAGAACGTCCGCGAGCTCGGCAGCGGCGGCTACAAGATCCGGCTCGCCGCCGCGCTGACGCTCTCGAAGAGCAAGGACGCGCGCGCCGTGATCGCGCTCGCCGACGCGCTGATGGCCGATCGCGACGGGACGATCCGGCGCGTGTCCGCGCTCGCGCTCGAGAAGATGGTCGACGAGAACACGCCCGACGACGCGAAGCAGCTCGCCCTCGACGCGCTCGAACGCGCCGCGAGGTCCGACCGCGACGACAAGGTCAAGGCGAGCGCGCAAGGCGCGATGCGCGCGCTCTCCGGGTTGCGGCGCGGCAAGGCCTCGCACGGCGGTGGCGGCACGAGGCCCGAGGTGTTCGTCGACATCGAGGCGAGCGATCAGTCGAAGAAGGCGCCCGCCGATGCGCCCGCGCGGCTCGCGAAGGTCGTGAAGGGCCAGATCGCGAAGACCGGCTACGCGACGGACTGGCCGGGCGGCCTGCCGACGCAGAGCGAGCTGTCGTCGAGCCGCTCGCGTGCGTTCATCGTCGCGTCGACGGTGAAGAAGGTCGAGGTCACGAAGACCGCGCGCAACGCGACGGTCGCGTGCACCGTCAGCGTGCGCATCGCGCCGTGGACCGGCACCGACGGCGGCGAGAAGTGGGAGGCGAACAAGGCGGCGAGCGCCTCGGGATCCGCGAAGGCGCAGACCGGCACCTCGCAGCGCGAGATCGACGGCGGCGTGCGCGACTGCCTCGAGGCGGTCGCGGAGGACGTCACGTCGCGGCAGGTCGTGCCGTTCCTCAAGCGGCTCGCACAAGCCGGGTCTTGAATGTATGAGGCGCGGCGCTGCCATCGCGGTGGTCGGTCTCGTCGCGCTCGCGGGCTGTCGCCAGATCTTCGGCCTCGAGCCGCCCTCGCGGCGCAGTGACGACGCGGTCGCGGTCGATGCTCCGCGCCCCGTCGACGGGATGTGCCCATCGGGCTACACGCTCGACGGCGGGATGTGCGTCGATATCGACGAGTGCGCGCAGGGAACGTCGACGTGCAGCGCCGACGCCACCTGCACGAACACGCCGGGAGGCTTCACGTGCGCGTGCCACCCGGGGTTCACCGGCGACGGCCACACCTGCAGCCGCGTCTGCAGCAACGTCCTCGTGTATGCCGACTGCCCGGCACCCTCGACGAACTGTTCGAACATCACGCAGTCGACGTACATCGCGAATGCCGCGACCGCGCTCGGAATCACGGTCCAGAACGGCGGCGACAGCGATCAGACCGCGTTCCGCACGCTGTTCGATGCCGGCAACTTCGATCTGCTGATCATCGACGCGTCGCGCGCCAACCTCGATGCGGGGACCGCGTCGCGCATCGCGACCTGGGCCAACGGCGACGGCCGCACGATCCTCACGTTCTGGAATCTCGACAACGGCACGACGGGTCAGGTGCTCCGCACCGCGCTCGGTGTCGCGACGACGGGCAGCTACGGGACGCCGCAGGACGTCTACCGGGATCCGACGGCGCAGGTGAACCTGTTCGCGGGCGTCGAGCAGCTCACGTCGCCGCTCACGTTCAGCGACGTCATGGCCTCCGACGGCCAACCGCTGACGCTGGCGTCGACGGGTCAGATCGTCGCGCGCCACCAGTCCGCGACCGGCACGGGCGCGATCGCGATCACCCACAGCGGGCATGCGATCACGCTCGGCTTCCTCTCGCTCGAGGCCCAGCTCGACGCAGACGGCGACTCGAAGCCCGACGTCACCGAGCTCTACACGAACGCGATCGGCTATCTCTGCGGCTTCTGATCACCAGAGCCCGACGAACGCCCAGTACGTCGCGTGCGCGATCACCGGCGTGACGAGCGAGCGATCGCGTCCGCGCAGCGCGCCGAACACGAGCCCCTGCCCGAACCGCGCGAGCATCGAGTCGACGTGGAACAGCGGGAAGTGCCAGCACGCGAAGAACACCGCGGTCAGCGCGTAGCCCGCGGGCAAGCCCATCCGCTGGACGAGCTGTGGCTGCAGGAAGCCGCGGAACGCGGACTCCTCGGCGAGCGCGAGCGAGAGGCCGACGCTCGCGAACAGGATCCGCTGCGACACCGAGTAGTGCAGCATCTGGTGCAGACCCTCGCCGAGGTCCGCGCCGAACGCGCCGGCGGCGAGCAGCAGCGAGGCCGTGGCGGCCGCCGCGCCGAGCAGGCCCAGCGCGATCGCACGGCCGGGCCGCTCGCGGCGCCAGCCGATGTCGGCAGGCTTCAGCCGGCCCGCCTCGAGGATCAGCCCGCGGACGACGAGCGCGACCGCGGACGCGCCCGTCAGCGTGATCGCGACGAGCACCCACGCCGGGATCGACCGCGCGAGCTCGTCGCCGTCGATGATGTAGCGGCGAAACAGCGCGAGCGTCGCGCCGGGCACCAGCGGCTGCAGGATGCAGACGCCGAAGGCGTGCAGGAGACTGCGGCGTGGTGCGGCCATGGAGTGCCGACACACGGTACCGCCGCCGGTTGCGAGAAATCGCTAGCCGGCTTCGGGCTCGGGCGAGGGCTCGACGCCATCGACCGCCTCGACGGCCGCGTCCATCAGCTCCTGGGCCTTGCTCGGCTTCCAGCGCTTGTTCTTGACGTAGATGTCCTTCGCCATGCCGAACGCGGCGAGCGTGCGCAGCAGCGCCCAGCCGAGATCGAACTCGAACCAGCGCATCGAGAACTTCGCGGAGCGCGGCCAGCGATGGTGGTTGTTGTGCAGCTCCTCGCCGCTGCAGATGATGCCGACCGGCATGATGTTGCGGCTGGCTTCCTGCGTGTCCCAGTTGCGATAGCCGACCGCGTGGCCGACGCCGTTGATGAAGCCGGCGGCCCACACGCTGACCCAGATGATCTGGATCGCGTACGCGAGCAGGCCGGGCCCGATGCCGAACACCGCGATGTCGAGCAGCAGCATCAGGATCAGGCCGAGGTTGTCGTGCTTCTCGTAGACGTTCCGCTCGATCCAGTCGTCGGGGCAGTCCTTGCCGTACTGCGCGATCGTCTCGGGCTTGAGCGACTCGCGGCGATACAGCCAGTAGCCGCCGAAGATCACGCGCGGCAGGCCGTAGATGACCGGCGAGTGCGGATCGAGCTCGCCGTCCGTGTAGACGTGGTGCTTGCGGTGCACGGCGACCCAGCGACGCGTCGCGGTGCCGGTCGAGAACCACAGCCAGAATCGCATCACGTGTGCGACCACGGGGTGCAGCGTGACCGCACGGTGTGCCATCGAGCGGTGCGCGAACACGCTGAGGCAGAGGATCGAGAACCATCCGCCGAGCGCGGCGGCCACGATGGCGAGCAACATCATGTCTGTCTAGCGAGCGTCCCGCGCACGTGCCGTGCGGCCTCGTCATGACTCGGTCATGTTCGCAACGCGGTGCTCCCGGCATGCACCCTGCAACGCGTCACCGGCATGAAGAAGCTCGTCGTCTGGGCAACTTTCGCAGCGGCCGGCCTCGCGACCACCGCGGCCATCGTCACCGCGAGCCCTGCGCAGCCGATGCCGGCGCCCATGCACGTCGATCCCGAGCCGATGTCCGTGAAGCCCGATGCCGGCATCCAGTGGGACGCCGGCGCGCCGCTGCCGCCGATCCCCGATGGTGGCCCGCTGCCGCAGACGCGCGACGCGTCGGTACCGCTCCAGACGCAGCAGGCGCAGCCGCTCTAGCGGTGCGCGCGGCGGTGATGCGACGCGCGGGCGTGCGAGCGATGCGTGCCCGGCTTCGCGCGCGCGGTCCGCTCGTGCGTGCGGTGGCCGTTCTTCGCGTGCTTCGCGTGGCCATTCTTCGCGTGCTTCGCGTGCGTGTGAGAACCACGCCCTCGATCGTGGGCCGCCGTCGCGCGGTGCGGCGAGCCCCCCGCAAGCGAAGCCTTCAACGCCGCCATCAGATCCGTCACCTCCGGCTTCGGCGCCTCCGGCGGCGCCACGATCTCCCCGCCCTTCGCCTTCTTCGCGATCAGTTGCCGGACGCGGCCTTTGACCTCGTCCTTGTAGCGATCCGCGTGGAACTCGTTCTCGCGGAGCTGCGAGATGATCTGCTGCGCGAGCTGCAGCTCGGCCCCGGCGGGCTTCGGCAGGTGCCCGAGCGGCACCTCGTCCCACGGCTTGATCTCGTCGGGATAGCGCAGCTGGTGCATCGCGAGGCCGTCCTCGTACGGGCGCACCATCACGACGTACTGCTTGCCGCGTGCGCTGTACGACGCGACGCCGACGAGCTCGGCATCCTCGAGCGCATCGCGGAACAGCCGGTAGGCGCGCTCGCCGCCCTTGCCCGGGCCGAGGTAGTAGGTGCGGTCGACGTAGATCGGATCGATCGCGGTCGCGGGCACGAACTCCTTCATGGCGAGCTCGTCGTAGGCGACCGCCTCGAGGTTCTGCAGCTCCTCCTTCGAGAGCTCGACGAAGTTGCCCTTCGTCAGCTCGTAGCCCTTCGCCATCTCCGAGCGCGAAACCTCACCGTGCTTGGGACACACGTACTGCTGCTTGAGGCGCTCGCCGCAGCCCTCGTGGATCAGATGAAAGTGGATCTCGTGCGTCGGCTCGCTCGTCGAGTAGATCTTCACGGGGATCGAGACGAGGCCGAACGCGATCGTCGCGGTGTCGATGGAGCGGGCCGGCATGCCGCGAGATGTTGCGAACGTCATACCAGCGCGCCGGCGCACGGCGGGCACGGGCGCACGCTCGACGCGCGCGGCACGCGGCTCGCACCCGGTTGCCGCATGAAACAGGTTCCTACGTGGCGAGTGATCCTCGGAAGCGTCGTGCTGACGACGGGTATCGTGGCGAGCTACTCGTTCCGCGCCGGCGTCGACACGGCAGAAGCTGCGCCCGCGCATGCACGCGGTTCGGGGTCGGCGATGAGTGATGCGGGCGTCGGCTCGGGCTCGGGCAGTGCGATGGGCTCCGGCGCGGGCTCGGCATCGCATGCGCACAAGCCGGTGCGGCACTCGAGCGACTCGCCCGGCCCCGACGACATCAAGTCGGGCGACGCGACGAAGCCGGTGAACCCGGGCCCGGGTCCGGTCACGACGCCTCCGCCGTCGGGGATCCCGCGCAAGTCGACCCCCGTGCCGCCGGGGACGCCGGGCCCGACCGGTCCGATCACGCCGGGCACGACGCCGGTGACGCCGGGCGACACGACCGTTCCGCCGGCCACCACGCCGGGCGGTGCGACGAGCAGCATGCCGACGACGCCCGGGACGATGACGCCGGGCGGCTCGCCGGGCACGCCGTAAGTGCGGTAGGAAGCGATGGTGGAACCGGCCACCATCGGCGCGATGCTGCGCGAGATCGCGGTGTACTTCGATCTCGACGGCGATCGCCATCGCGCGATGGCGTACGACCGCGCCGCGCGCTCGGTCGAGGCCGCGAACGGCCTGCACCGGTTGCTCGACGAGGGCCGCCTCGAGGAATTGCCGGGCATCGGGCCGTCGATCGCGCGCGTCGTCGGCGATCTCGCGCGGCGCGGCTCGTCGACGGTGCTCGAGAAGCTGCGCGCGAAGTGGCCGGCGGTCATTGTCGAGCTCGCGCAGCTGCCGAGCGTCGGCGTGCTCAAGGCGCGCAAGATCCACGACGCGCTGCACCCGGCCGATCTCGATGCCGTCGCGCAGCTCGCGAGGCAAGGCGCGCTGCGCGAGCTGCCGGGCTTCGGCAAGGTCAGCGAGCAGAAGATCCTCAAGTCGATCGAGGAGCGCGCACAGAAAGGGACGCGCGCGATCCACATCGACGCCGAGGAGCATGCGCGGTCGCTCGCCGCGTACCTGCGCGACGACCCGGCGGTGCTGCGCGTCGAGATCGCGGGTCAGGTGCGGCGCTTCTGCGAGGTCGTCGATCACCTGAGCTTCGCGATCGCGACGATCCACCGCGATGCCGTGCTCGATCGGCTGCGCAGCCACGGCCTGATCACGAGCATCGACTCGAGCGGCGAGGTCGTCACGGCGCGGCTCGCCGACGGCATGCGCTGCGAGCTGCACCTCGCGGAGCCACAGCAGTTCGGCTGGGCCTGGATCACGGCGACCGGCTCGCGCGAGCACGTCGCGAAGCTGCGGCCCGCGCCCGGCGCCGAGGAGGCCGACGTCTATCGCGCGAACGGCCTGCCCTGGCTGCCGCCCGAGGTGCGCGACGGCACCGACGAGACGTCGGGCGACGACTTCGCGGACCTCGTGACGCTCGAGGACATCACGTGCGCGTTCCACTGCCACACGACCTACTCCGACGGGAAGGACTCGATCGAGGCGATGGCGCGCGCCGCCGGTGCGCTCGGCATGCAGGCGATCACGATCACCGATCACAGCGCCGCCGCGAGCTACGCGGGCGGCATCGGCGCCGAGGGCCTGCGCGCCCAGCACGCCGAGATCGACGCGCTGCAATCGCCCGTGCGGATCCTCAAGGGCACCGAGGCCGACATCCTCGCCGATGGCACGATCGACGTGCCGATGGAGGTGCTCGACGATCTCGACGTCGTGATCGCGAGCGTCCACCAGCGCTACAAGCTCGACGTCGACGGCATGACGAACCGGCTCGTCACCGCGATGCGCCAGCCGTTCTTCAAGGTGTGGGGCCACGCGCTCGGGCGCCTCGTGCTGCGCCGCGATCCGATCCAGGTCCGCATCGACGAGATCCTCGACGCCGTCGCCGAGTCACCGGCCGCGATCGAGATCAACGGCGATCCGTACCGGCTCGATCTCGATCCGATCAACGCGCGGACCGCCGCCGCGCGCGGGATTCCGTTCGTGCTGTCGAGCGACGCGCACTCGACGCGAGGGATCGAGGCCGTGCGGTGGGCCGTCGCCATGGCTCGCCGCGCGAGGATCCGGAAGTCGCAGGTCCTGAATACCTGTGCGCCGGAGGAGCTGGCCGAGCGCGTCCGTCCACGATCTCGGCGAACCGCATCGCGTTCCTGACGGCGTGCCCTTCCGCGTCGTTGTCGAAGTAGACGTGGACGTCGCGCCCCTCCGCGAGCCAGCGCTTCGTATCGGCGGCCCACGCCTGCAGCGACGACTCGCTGTAGCTCGATGCGTACTTGCGCGTGTGACCGTGCAGCCGCACGTAGACGAGCGTGCTCGTGACCTCGCGCCACATCGGGAAGTCGGGCGCATCGCCCATGCACACCGCGACGCCGTACTCGCGCATCACGGCCGCCGCCTCCTCGTGAAACCACGAGCGATGGCGCAGCTCGAGAGCGTGACCGACCGAGTCCCACTGCTTCAGGTCGATGCAGAACTCGCGCAGCCGATCGAGGTTGCACTGGAAGTTCGAGGGCAGCTGCCACACGACCGCGGCGAGCTTCTCCTTCAGCGGCGCGCACTGGTCGCGCAGGCGCGTGATCGACTCCGCGCAGTCGCGCAGGCGCTTGTAGTGCGTGACGAAGCGATGGCCCTTGAGCGCGAAGCGGAAGTGCGCGGGCGTCTCGTCGTACCAGCGCGCGTAGGTCTCGGGCTTGATCTGCGTGTAGAAGCTGCCGTTGATCTCGAGCGCGTCGAACGTCGTCGAGGCGACCTGCAGCCACTTCTTGACCGGCGTGTCGGCGTACAGGTGCTCCCGCCACCCGGCGTAGACCCAGCCGCTGGTTCCGATATAGGCGTGCGCCACGGCTGCGTGGAAGTGCAAGCATGGCACCACCCGTGCAAGCCCTCCGGATATGGCCGTGGACAAGCTCGCAAAGTATCGATCGATGCGAGATTTCACGAAGACGGCCGAGCCCAGCGGCGCACGTGCGCGCAAGCGCACCGGCAATAGCTTCGTGATCCAGCAGCATGCCGCGCGGCGCATGCATTACGACTTCCGGCTCGAGCTCGACGGCGTGCTGCTGTCGTGGTCGGTGCCGAAGGGGCCGAGCCTCAACCCGAGCGACAAGCGGCTCGCCGTCCGCACCGAGGACCACCCGCTCGACTACGCCGACTTCGAGGGCATCATCCCGGCCGGGCAGTACGGCGGCGGCACCGTCAACGTCTGGGACAACGGCACGTGGGAGCCGGAGGGCGATCCGCACGAGGGCATGCGGAAAGGCCGGCTGACGTTCTCGCTCGACGGCGAGAAGCTGCACGGCAAGTGGCACCTGATCCGCACCAAGGGCGATGACAAGCACGACAACTGGCTGCTGTTCAAGTCGCGCGACGAGGCGGCGAACGAGAACGAGGACATCGTGACGAAGCGCCCCGAGAGCGTCATCACCGGCCGCACGCTCGACCAGATCGCGAAGGATGCCGATCGCGTCTGGCACTCCAATCGCGCCGAGAAGAAGACGGTCTATCGCAACGTCGACCTCGCGAACGCGGAGAACAAGAAGCTGCCGAAGAGCGAGCGCAGCGCGAAGCGAGCTGCGAACGACTCGGTGATCGATCTCGTCAAGCAGCTGCCGCTCGGCTTCGAGCTGACGAACCTCGACAAGATCCTCTACCCCGAGCAGGGAATCACGAAGGCGCAGCTGATCGCGTACCTCGCGGTCGTCGCGGACTGGATGCTGCCGCACGTCGACAACCGGCCGCTGACGCTCGTGCGCTGTCCCGAGGGCCGCGGCAAGCCGTGCTTCTTCCAGAAGAAGATCTATCCCGGTGCGCCGAAGGCGGTGCAGACGGTGAAGATCCGCGAGGAGGACGGCGCGGTCGTCGACTACATGAAGGTGCGCGACATGCCGGGCCTCATCGGGCTCGCGCAGCTCGGCACGCTCGAGATCCACGTGTGGGGCTGCCGCGCCGACAAGGTCGAGCGGCCCGACTTCATGGTGCTCGATCTCGATCCCGACGTCGGCCTCGGCTGGGACAAGGTCGCGCTCGCCGCGTTCGACGTCCGCAAGCGCCTGCGCGCGCGTGGCCTCGAGAGCTGGGTCAAGACGACGGGCGGCAAGGGCCTCCACATCTGCGTGCCCGTGCAGCGCAGGCTCGACTGGGACGACTTCAAGGCGTGGAGCAAGCAGTTCGCCGAGGAGCTCGAGGAGGAACAGCCGAAGCTCTACACGTCGAACATGGCGAAGAGCGCGCGGCGCGGAAGGATCTTCGTCGACTACCTGCGCAACGGGCGCAACGCGACGTTCATCTGCGCCTACTCGCCGCGCGCCCGCGAGAACGCGCCCGTCTCGACGCCGATCACGTGGGAGGAGCTCGCGCACGGCATCGATCCGCTGAGCTTCACGGTGCAGACGGTCCCGCAGCGGCTCGCGAAGCTGAAGAAGGACCCGTGGGACGGCATCTACGACGTCAAGCAGACGCTGAGGAAACCCAAATGACCGCTCGAACCAGCGACCCCGCCGTCATCGAGCATCGCCTGCTCGACCTCGCGTACACGACCGACTCCGTGATCACGCCGAGCCTGCTCGCGTACTACGCGCCGTGCTCGATCGAGGACGCGGAGAAGGTCCTCGACACGCTCGTCGCGCAGGACCGCATGCGCCTCGAGGTCGACGACGACGGCAACATCCGCTACGAGCTGCCGAACCGCGTGCGCATCGAGTCGCCGCGCAAGAACGCGCTCGTCCGCCAGGTCGGCTCGCTGCCGGTGGTCAGCGCGCAGCCGAACGCGGCCGTCGCGGGGGTGCTCAGCCTGATCGTCCCGGGCGCGGGGCAACTGTACGCGGGGCATCCGCTGTCGGCGGTGCTGTGGTTCGTCGCCGTCTCGATCGGCTACCTGCTGCTGATCGTCCCGGGCGTGATCCTGCACGCACTGTGCATCGCGCAGGCGGCGAGCGCCGCGCACCGTCCGCGACCGCAATACATCTAGCGTATGCTCGGCCCATGGACTGGGTCGGACGCGTCATCGACGGACGTTATGTCGTCGATGGCGTCGTTGGCGCGGGCGGCATGGGCGTCGTGCTGTCGGCGCGGCACAAGTTCACGGGCGCACGTGTCGCGCTGAAGATGGTGCGCAAGGATCTCGGCCTCGATCCCGAGATCAGCGCGCGCTTCCTCGCCGAGGCGCGCGTCCCCGCGGCGATCGATCACCGCGGCGTCGTCAAGACGCTCGACGCCGGCCAGACCCCCGACGGCGAGCTCTACCTCGTCATGGAGCTGCTCGTCGGGCGCTCGCTGCGCGCCGAGATGCAGGTCGCCCCGCCCGGCCTCGCGCAGGTCCGCAAGATCGGCATGGAGCTGCTCGACGTGCTCGCGGCGGCTCACGCGCGCGGCGTGATCCACCGCGACATCAAGCCCGAGAACATCTTCATCTCGTCGGGACCGGAAGTGAATTCCGGTCCCTCCACTTCGGCAGCCGGCGGCGAGGTGAAGCTGCTCGACTTCGGCATCACGAAGCTGCTGACGAGCGGCCACTCGGTGCTGCCGCGCACGCAGGCCGGCGTGATGCTCGGCACCGCCGCGTACATGGCGCCCGAGCAGCTCGCCGACGCCCGCACCGTCGACGCGCGCGCGGATCTGTGGGCGGTCGGCATCACGCTGTACGAGCTGATCGGCGGCCGCCGCCCGTTCCGCGGCGCGACCGTCGAGGAGCTGCTCGTCCAGCTCGTGCGCGGCGAGCCCGATCCGATCCGCGCCGCGTACCCGCAGGCGACGCCCGATCTCGAGGCGTTCTTCGCGCGCGCGCTCGCCAAGGATCCGCAGCAGCGCTTCGCGAGCGCCGGCGAGATGGCGCAGGCCTTCGCGCGGCTCTCGCTGTGGCCGCCCGCGACCACGCCCGCCGCCGGCACGCCGGGCCTCGCGCCACCGCTCGGCGTCGCTCCGCTCGCGACACCGCCCGCCGGCATCGCGGGCCTCGCGACCGCGGCGACCGCCGCGCCGGGGCCGCAGATGTACGGCCGCGTGAAGCCATCGACCGCGCAGACACCCGCCGCGCCCGTCGTCACGCCACTGCCCGCACCGATTCCGTATACGGCCACCACACCCGCGCACGGCACGACGCCCGCCCAGCCGACGCCCGCCGTCGGCGTACAGACATTCCCCGGCGCCGGCAGCACGGACCACATGCGGTCGCGCGGCACGCCGTGGCTGCTCGTCCTCGCGGGCGTGTTCGCGATCGTCGCGGGTGCGGGCGTCGTGTACGTCGTCATGCAGCGCGGCAAGCACGAGGCCACCGCGACACCCGCGCAGCCGGCGCAGCCGCAACAGGCCGACGCGCTCGCCACCCCCGGCGCGCCCAGCGATGCCGCGCTCGCGCCACCCGCCGATGCGATCCTCGTCGCGAACGGTAGCGCCGCGACCAGGCCGGCGGTCTCGCCGCCCGGTGGCAGACCGGTCGCGCGCGGCAGCGCGAGCGGCCCCGCGCCGCTCGACCCGTACGCCGGCGCGAACACGCCCGCCGGCACGCCATCTCGACCTGGCGGCACGACGTCCCAACCCAACGGCACGACGGCCCAACCCAACGGCACGACCTCCCAACCGACTGGCACGGCGCCGACCGCGCCGCCGCCGGCCGGCGACTTCTGCGACGCGAGCTGCAAGATGCTCGCGAGCTGCCACCTCGGCTCGCGCACGTGTCAGGCCGACTGCGCCGGCAACCCGACGATCCACGCGTGCCTCGTCAGCGCGAACGGCGACTGCAATGCGTTCGCGGCGTGCATGTTCGGCGGCTTCTGCGGCCAGCTGCCGATCGGCGGCCACAGCTGCAGCGAGGCGATGGACTGCGAGAGCTCGTGCGGCGGCAACCAGGTCTGCGTGTGCAACTGCATCCAGGGCCTCGCGCCGAACCGCTCGGCGGCGCTGCTCGGGCTGCGCGGCTGCGCGGCGCCGTGCCGCGGCGATACCGCGTGCATCGCGAAGAACTGCGATCCGCAGATCCGCCGCTGCCGCGCGCAGTAGCGAGCGCACCTGGGTGCCGCGCCGCGCGCGACAGCTACTTCGCGGCGGCGGCCTTCGGCTTCGCGAAGATGCCGAGGTCGACCTTCGGATCGAACTCGACCTTGCCGAGCGTCAGGCTCGTGACGCGGCCCTGGTTCGTGCTCGTGCGCTTGAACGCGACCTTGATGCCGTTGACGTCGCGGTAGTCCGCGAAGTCGTCGACGACCTGCGCGCCGTGATCCGAGTACGTCATGCGCGTCAGCAGGTGCGTCTTCTTGTCGATGTACAGCGTCAGGTCGAGGCCGGGGAACGGCGACATCAGCTTGACGACACTCTGCGCCTTGCCATCGACATCCGCGTCGGGCAGCGCCGCGATCCTCGCCTTCGCGTCGGCCGCCTTCAGCAGGATCAGCTCCGGCTCGCGCCAGATCTCGAACTTCGCGCCGGCGAGCTCCGCCGGCGGGACGTCGTGCATCTCGGGCTGCATCGTCTGCTGGTTCGGGCCGATCACCCAGCCGCCGTTGCCGTCGATCGTCTCGGTGACCTTGACCTTGCCGGCGAGGTTCGCGTCGATGCGCAGCTTGTCGGGCGCGACGAACGTGCGATCGATGTCGACGGGGACGGCCTGGCCGATCGTCGTCGTGCCGCTCGCGGTCTCGTGCAGCGCCTTGAGCGCGGCGAGCTTCGCCTTGCCGCCCTTCGCGGCGACCGCGTCCGTGATGACGGTCTTCGCGGCGGCGGCCGCCTTCGGATCGACCGGCGTCTGCTCGACGGCGACCGGCGTCACCGGCTCGACCGACGACACCTTCTCGTAGCGCCAGCCCTCCTTCTTGAGCTGCGGCTCGAGGTCCTTCGCGTCGCCGACCATCACGATGACGTAGTCGCGCGGCGTCAGGATCTGCTGCGCGGCCTTCTTGGCGCTCGCCTGATCGACCTTGCCAACGGCGAGCGGATAGTTCGCGAGGTACTCGCGGCCGAAGCCGTGCAGCTCCGCGCCGACGAGCGCGCTGCCGATGTCACCGGCGGACTGGAAGCGCAGGCCCCAGCTGCCGGCGAGATTCGCGACGGCGGCGTCGATCTCGGCCTGCGTCGGTCCATCGGCCGCCATCTTCTGGATCTCCTTGAGGATCATCTTCGTCGTCGGGACGGCCTCGCTGTTGCGCGTGAACGTCGACGCGACCCACGAGCCACGATCCATGTTGCGATCGAAGCTCGACGACGCGCCGTAGGTCTTGCCGCCCTCGACGCGCACGACCTTCATCAGCCGCGACGAGAACGCGCCGCCGCCGAGCGCGTAGTTCCACACGAGCGTGTCGAAGAAGCGCGGGTCGTCGTGCTTGATGCCGAACTGCGCGATGCGGATGTGCGTCTGCGTCTGGCCGGGCTTGTCGACGAGCCGGATCTTCGAGCCTGACAGGCCGGGCTCCTTGTACGACGGCGACGGCGGCACCGCGCCCTTCGCCCACGTGCCGAACGCGCGCTCGAGCTGGCCCTTGAGCTTCTTCGCGTCGACATCGCCGGTCACGACGAGCAGCGAGTTGTTCGGCACGAACCAGGTCTTCGCCCACGCGACGAGGTCGTCGCGATGCAGGTTGCCGATCGACTGCTCGCTGTTGATCCAGCCGCGCACGTGATCGTTGCCCCACAACAGATTCTGCACCTGCTCGCTCGCGAGCGACGCGGCGTCGTCGAGGTGCTGGCGCACGTTGCCGAGCATCAGGTCCTTGACCTTGGAGAGCTCCGCGTCGGGGAACGTCGACTGCGTGATCATCTCCGGCAACAGGTCCATGCACACGGACAGGTTCTTCGACAGCACGCTGCACGACAGCAGCGTCGCCTCGAACGTCGCGTCGGCGCCGATCGTGCCGCCGACGAAGTCGATCGTCTTCGCGAGCCCGACCGCGTCGTGCTTCTTCGTGCCCTTGACGAGCATGTCGGCGGCCGCTTCGCTGACGCCGAGGCGCGCGCGCGGCTCGTCCATGCGGCCGGCCTTGATCGCGAGCTGCATCGACACGACCGGCAGCTTCGGATCGCGCACGACGAACACCTCGAGCCCGTTCGCGAGCTTGAACTCGTCGATCAGCGGCAGCTGCACCGCAGCGGGCGCCTTCGCGGCGGGCGGCTGGATCAGGTCGTGACCCTGCCACGCGTCGACGACCTTCGGCGCGTCGGGCGCGGGAGGCGGCTTCGCGGTGTGATCGGCACCGTCGCTCGGCAGCGCCGGAGCGGGCGGTTCGGGCGCGGGCTTGGGGCCGCACGCGACGAGCACCATCAGTGGGAGCAGGCGCTTCATCACTTGCCTCCCTTCGTCGGAATCACGACCACGGTGGCTTTCTCCGGGGCGAAGTACTGCTTGACGACGCGCTTCACATCCGCCGCCGAGACCTTCTCGATCTCGTCGACGTCGCGCGTGAACTGCGATGGGTCACCGGTGAGGATCCAGCTGCGGCCGATCGCTTCCGCGAGGCCCTGCGCGTGCTCGAGCGAGAACACGAAGCCCGACTGGACCTGGTTCTTCGCCTTGCGCAGCTCGTCGGGCGCGGGGCCCTTGTCGCCGAGCTTCTTCACCTCGTCGAAGATCGCGGCCTCGACGCCCTCGGCTTGCTTCGGATCGAGCCACGCGCCGAGCGCGATCGCCATGCCCGGGTCCTCGCGCACGATCGACTCCATGCCGCCGTCGAGCGCGATCGCCGGATGCGTCTTGTCGCCCTTGAGGCGGACCTTGATCCGCGACGAGTCACCGGCGCCGAGGATGATCGACGCGACCTGCAGCGAGTAGACGTCCTTGTCCTTCGCGGCCGGGATGTGCCAGCCGACGAGCGTCAGCCCGATCTGGCCCGGATCGACCGTCTGCTTGCGCTGCGCCGTCTGCGCGGGCTCCTGCGCCGCGGCGGCGGGGCGCGGCGGCTCGGCCGCCTTCGGGATCGCCCCGAACCACTTCTCGGCGGAGGCCTTCACCTGCTCGGGCGTCACCTTGCCGACCACGACGAGCATCGCGTTGTTCGGCTGGTAGTACGCGTCGTAGAACTTCTTGAGGTCCTCGGGCGTCGTCGCGTCGAGGTCCTTGAGGTTGCCGCCCGCCGTCCACGCGTACGGATGCTTCGTGTACGCGATGTCGAGGAACTTGAGGAAGCCCTTCGCGACCGGCGAGTTCTCCTGCCGCCGGATCTCCTCTTTGACGACCTCCTTCTCGGTCGCGATCATGTCGGGACGGAACATGAGGTTCCGCATGCGCTCGGCTTCGAGCTGCACGGCGAAGTCGAGGTAGTCCGACGGGATCGTGTCGATGTAGTGGGTCGCGTCCTCGTCGGTCGTCGCGTTGACGTAGCCGCCGATGCCGTTGAGCATCTGCGCGTGAGCCTCCGGCCGCACGTGCTGGGTGCCCTTGAACATGATGTGCTCGAACATGTGGGCCGAGCCGCGCCGGTCGCGCGGTTCGTCCTTGCTGCCGGCGTGGTACCAGACCTGGACGGCCGCGACGGGCGCGCCCTCGAGTGGCATCACGGCGACCTTGAGGCCGTTCGCGAGCTGAAAAGTCTCGATCTTCGGCGTGCCTGCCGACGCCGGCGCTGCCATCGCGAGGGCGACCGCAGCTGTAACGATGCACCGCATGGCCGCGGACACTACCGCAACTCCCACACGGTGCTACCTTTCCGCGCACCCTCAGATTTCACCAATACGGGAATTGTCCCGATTGACTGAAATCGGAATTTGGGTAAAAGTGAACTTCTACCTACGGGCGGTAATCCCCGTATTTCGAGGAGAGTGTTGTGGCACGTATGCAAGCATCCACTCAGGACGAAGGGCGAGGCAGCATGATCGACGTCACCGGCGTGAAGGTGTTCTCCGCGACGAAGGCGAAGGAGCGCGAGCTGCTCGGTGAGCTGATCACCGATTGGATTCGCAGCCATCCCGAGCACGAGATCGTCGACAAGATCGTGACCCAGAGCTCGGACTCCGAGTTCCACTGCCTGACCATCACGTTGTTCTACAAGCACGCTGGCAAGGCGTAACTGGTTGACCGGGGCCCGTTGATCGGGTACCCACTGGCTCCCCCATGGAGAACACGTTCGGAAAGCCTGTCGAGGTCGAGGTTCGCGACAGCCTCGAGAAGGCGATGAAGATCCTCAAGCAGAAGATGTCCAAAGAGGGCATCCTGCAGGAGCTGAAGCGCCGCCGCTTCTACGAGAAGCCCTCCGTCAAGAAGAAGCGGAAGACGCGCGAGGCTCGCAAGCGCCTTCGCCGTGAGATGAAGCGCCGGGTTGCTCCGGCGCCGACGCGCTGAGCACGAGCAAGTCGGTCCCGGGACCGAGAGTGAATCTCGGTCCCTCCACTTATGGGCCACTGGGTCGAGATCATCGTTCCGGTCGGTGCGGCAGACGTCGATGACGTCGCTGCGCTGATCGCATCGGACGTGTCCGCCGCCGCCGCCGGTACCGAGCAGCGCGGCGACGAGATTGTCTTCTGGGTTGCGGCCGACGAGGTCGCGGCGGCACTCGCCGAGACCCGCGACGCGGTCGCCCGCTGGCAAGCCGGCGGTGCCGCCGTCGATCCGGCGCGCGTCCGCTCCGCCGAAGCGCTGCCCGAAGAGGTGTGGCGCGACGCGTGGAAGAAGTACTTCAAGGTCTCGCACCTGACGCGGCAGTTCGTCGTCGTGCCGTCGTGGGAGACCTACGCGCCCGCCGAGGGCGAGATCGTGATCGATCTCGATCCGGGCATGGCGTTCGGCACCGGCACGCACGCCTCGACGCGGCTCGTCCTCGAGGAGCTCCAGACGCTGGCGGATGCCGGCCTGGCGCCGCCGCGCATCCTCGACGTCGGCTGCGGCTCGGGCATCCTCGCGATCGGCGCCGTGAAGCGCTGGCCGACCGCGACGTGCATCGCCGTCGACAACGATCCGATCGCCGTGCAGGCGACGGTCGACAACGCGACCGCCAACCGCGTGCAGGACCGCATCGATGTCTCGCTGAAGACGCTCGGCGAGATCGACGAGCGCTTCCCGCTCGTGCTCGCGAATATCCAGGCCCACGTGCTGCGCGAGCTCAAGGCGCAGCTCGTCGCCAAGACGGCGGGCACGCTGATCCTCTCCGGTCTGCTGACGCCGCAGGCCGCCCCGCTCGCGGACGAGTTCGTCGCGGCCGGCCTGACGCTCGTCGGGATCCGCGCCTCGAAGGACGACCCGCAGTGGTCGTCTGTTACGCTCCGGGCATGAGGATCTTCGTCACGCCGCTCGTCGCGGGCGAGGTGACGATCACGGGCGACGAGCATCACTATCTGCACCGCGTGCGGCGCGCGCGCGTGGGCGACGCGCTGGAGCTGGTCGATGGCGCCGGGATGCGTGCGCGGGCCGTGATCGAGCGGATCACCGGCGATGCGACGGTCGTGCACGCGGAGGCGCCGAGCGCGGTCGTCGCCGCGCCGCCGCACGTGCGCGTCCTGCTGCCGCTGATCAAGGGCGACCGCATGGACACGTGCCTCGAGAAGCTCGTCGAGGTCGGCGCGGACGAGATCGTGCTGTGGCCCGCCGCCCGCGCCGTCGTCCGGCTCGAGGCCGACCGCCGCGAGGCCCGCGTCGCGAAGTATCGCAGCGCGCTGCAGGCCGCCGCCCGCCAGTGCGGCCGCGCCGCGGTGCCCGCGATCCGCGCCGTCGACTCGCTGCACGCCGCGCTCGCGACGCTGCCGGCCGGCGCACGCCTCGTGCTCGACCCCGGCGCCGAAAGTGAATTCCGCCACCTCCATTTTGGGCCCGGTGCCGACCGCGCCACGATGCCGACGCCGGGCGACGTCACGCTGATCTCGGGCCCGGAAGGCGGCCTCGCGCCCGACGAGCTCGACGACCTCGCGGCCGCCGGCTTCGCCGCGCTCGGCCTCGGCCCGCGTGTGCTGCGCGCCGAAACGGCGCCGGTCGTCGCGGTCGCGCTGGTTCGGGCCGCCACGAGCAGCTGATGCGCGCGGCCGCGCTCGTCGGGATCGCGGTCGTCACGATCGCGCTGTGCGTGCTCGCGCCACTGCGGCAGATCAGCGGCGACGTCGTGCCCGGGCCGGCTCGGTGCCGCCGTGTTGCGATGTGCGGGCAGCTTCGATCTCACGCGCGTCGACTGGGTCGCCGACGCGTGGGCGGCGCGCGGCATCGAGTACTGGGAGGAGCCCGGCGACCAGGCGGGGCAGCTGACGAGCGTGTTCGGGCCGGCGCCGGCGGTCGTCGGGGCGGTCGCGGTCGCGGACTTCGGCGACGGCGCGACGATGAGCGACGAGGCGCTGCGGCGGCGCGCCCGCGATGCAGCGGCTGTCTTGCTCGCGATCAGCGCCGTGCTGCTCGTGCTCGCGTGCCTCGCGGTGACGACGCTGCCGCGCGCGCTCGTCGCGGGCGCGACCGCCGTACTGTCGTTTGCGGGCGCGGCGACGCTCGGCCAGGGGTTGTGGCAGGCGAGCGTCGCGCTGCCGGCACTGATGGCGGGGCTCGCGCTCGTCGCGTGGCAGGAGAAGCGGCCGCGGCTCGCGCTCGGCGCGCCGGCGGCACTGCTGCTCGCGGTGATGATCCGGCCGAGCGTCGCGGTGCTCGGCATCGGGCTCGGCGTCGTGTGGCTGCGCCGCGAGTGGCGCGGCTGGCGTCGCATCGCGATCGCGGCGGGCATCGCGGCGGTCGCGGTGGCTCCGCTCGTCGCGTACAACGCCGTGCACTGGAACTCGCCGTTTCCGCTCGGGCAGTGGCACGCGAATGCACGCGATAGCGCGCACGTGTTCGGCGCGCCGACGGGCATCGCGGGCCTGCTCGTCTCGCCCGCGCGCGGGATCCTGTGGTTCGCGCCCGTCGTGTTCCTCGCGCGGCGCCATCGGCTCGTGCTCGTACTGCAGCTCGTCGCGATGGCCGCGTTCTTCAAGTGGCACGGCGGTATGGCGTACGGGCCGCGGCTGCTCGCGGAGGCGACGTGGATCGCGATCTTCGCGGCGTGTGATGCGCGCGTCGCGTGGCTCGCGCCGGCGGTCGCGGTCACCGTCCTCGTCGGGCAGCTCGGGTTGTGGCGGTTCCGCGTCGAGCAGTGGGAGACGCGGCGGCGCGCCGAGACCCATGCGGATGCGTGGTGGGACGTGCGCGACAACCCGATCTTCGCGACGCTGCGCGATGAACCGGCGACGATCGTCGATTCACCGGCGCGAGCATTCGTCCACTGCGCTGACGGGCGCGTCACGACGCGGTAAGGTGGTCGCGTGACCGCGCTGCGCCAGCTCTCCGAGCAGCTCCTGACGGGAGCCGTCGCGATCGATCAGGCGCAGCCGATGGCGCCCCGCTTCATCGCCGAGCCGGTCGCGCCGGGCAGCTACTTCGTGTCGAGCTTCGCGAACGTCAGCGCGTTCGATACGGATGAAGGGCTCGTGCTCGTCGATACCGGCAGCTTCATGCTCGCCGAGCCGACGCGCGCGCGCCTGCGCACCGTGACGCGCCGGCCGGTGCACACGGCCGTGTGGACGCACGGGCATGTCGATCACTGCTTCGGCGTCGATCTGTGGGAGCGCGACAGCGGGCGTCGCGTGCGAGTGATCGCGCACGAGGCCGTGCCGCGCCGCCACGAGCGCTACCGGCTGACGCGCGCGTACAACGAGCGCATCAACGCGCGCCAGTTCCAGACGACCGTCGCTTTCCCCGGCGAGTTCCGCGCCGTCGACGAGACGTACGCGCAGGAGCGCGAGATCAAGGTCGGCGGCCGCACGTTCGAGCTGCACCACGCGCTCGGCGAGACCGACGATCACACGTGGGTGTGGGTGCCGGATGCGGGCGTCGCGTGCACGGGCGATCTGTTCATCTGGGCGTCGCCGAACTGCGGCAACCCGCAGAAGGCGCAGCGGTTCCCGCGCGAGTGGACGCAGGCGCTGCGGGCGATCGCGGCGAAGCAGCCGGAGGTGCTGCTGCCCGGGCACGGCGTGCCGATCTGGGGCCGCGAGATGGTCCAGCGCGCGCTGACCGAGACCGCGCAGCTGCTCGAGTCGCTCGTCGACCAGGTGCTCGCGCTGATGAACGCGGGCGCCCGCCTCGACGAGGTGCTCGCGAAGGTCGTGCCGCCCGCCGACCTGATGGCGCGCCCGTACCTCGCGCCGATCTACGACGAGCCGGAGTTCATCGTCCGCAACTTGTGGCGCCTGTACGGCGGCTGGTGGGACGGCAACCCGGCTCGCCTGAAGCCCCCGCGTGATGCGTCCCTGGCGGCCGAGCTGACCCAGCTTGCCGGCGGGGCGGAGGCCCTCGCCTACCGCGCGCGCGAGGTCGCGAACGCGGGGGACCTGGCGCTCGCCGCGTCGCTGATCGAGCTGGCGGTCCAGGCCGACCCCCTCGACCGGCGCGCCCACCAGATCCGCACGCAGATCTACGAGGAGCGCGCCCGCGCCGAGCCCAGCCTGATGGCGCGGGGGGTGTACATGGCCGCCGCCGACGAATCTCGGCGCAACTCCTGAGGAAGATTTGCGTTCCGGCTCCCTCCGGCCGTATAAATCGACGATGTCGGAGCCGCTTCCGCCGCTCCAGCGGCCGGGCCGCCGTGAAGCCCCTACGGTTCACGTGGTCGGGTTCTGGAAGCGTGCGGCCGCCGCGCTGATCGATCTCGGTATCGTCGTGCCGGTCGCGCTGCTCGTGACGCTGATCGTGTCGAAGATCGCGGGCGTTCACCTGCCGCCGAAGAACATGAAGCTGCTCGATGTCGATCTGTGGATCGATCTCGTGCTCGCGACCGACCCCGCGCTGCTGATGGGCCTCGTGCTCGTGCTCGCCGTCGGGATGACGTACCTCGTCGTGTTTCACATCGTGCTCGGCCGTACCCTCGGCATGCGCGTGATGAAGATGAAGGTCATCGACCTCTACGGCGATCCGCCGTCGCCCGCGCGGAGTCTCGCGCGCTGTGCCGGCTATCTCGCGAGCGTCGCGACGCTGTTCCTCGGGTTCTTGTGGGTAGGTTTCGACAGCGAGAAGCGTGGGCTGCACGACTGGATCGCGGGAACCTACGTGATCCGGGCATAGGCGATGGCATCACGCCTGTCCTCGCTGCTGGTGCGCGACGGCCTCGTCGGCGTCAAGCGCATGGAGAAGGCGTATCAGCGCCAGGTCATCTATGGCGGCAGCCTCGACACGATCCTGCTCGAGATGAACCTCATCCCCGAGGAGCGGCTGACGCAGTACCTCGCGCTCGCCTCGGGCCTGCCGCCCGCCGCACGCGATGAAGGCGGCGACATCGCGCCCGACGCGATCGCGGTGATCGACCAGAGCGTCGCGGAGCAGTTCCGCGCCGTGCCGCTCGCGCTCACCGGCGAGGCCGTGCGCGTGCTCGTGTGCTCGCCGCTCGAGCTCAGCGAGCTCGAAGACCTCGCCGACCTGCTCGACCGTCCGCTGCAGCCGCTGATCACGCCCGAGTATCGCTGGCACCTCGTGTTCGCGCGCGCGTACGGGCTCGAACCGCAGGCGCGCTTCCTCACGCTCGCGAAGCAGCTCGAGGTCGAGGCCGCGCCCGCACCGGTCGGTCGCGCGAAGAGCATCATCGTCGACGAGATCGTCGCGCCGCTGCCGCAGACCACGCAGCCGTTCGTGCCGGCGCCGCCGCGCGCGCCCGCGATCTCGCTGCCGCCGCCCGTGCCAGCGGCCCCGCTGCTCTCGACCGCGCCCGACCAGCCGACGATGAAGGTCGAGGACATCGCCCGCGGCCGCGGCAACACGCTGCTCGGCATGCAGGCCGCGCGGCCGCATACCGATCCCGGCGTCGGGATCCGGCCGCGTCCCGCGAGCGGGCCGCCGAAGAACGCGCCGTCGAACGTGACGTTCGCCGAGCCGCTGACCGTGCGCGGCAGCCGCCGCTCGAGCCAGCCGATCGAGACGCAGGGCCGCGAGTCGCCGCTCGCGATCGTCCCCGCGCGCGAGCAGCTCGCCACCGCCGAGGATCGCGACACCGTCTTCCTCACGCTGCTGCGCGCCGCCCGCGCACGCGTCCGCTACGCCGGCCTGCTCACGGTGCAAGGCGGCGCGGTGATCGGTCGCGTCGCGCTCGCCGAGGTCGGCATCGACACGCAGGCGATCCAGAACGTCCTCATCCCGCTCGACTCGCAGTCGCCGTTCCGCACGGTCGTCCAGACGCACCAGCCTCACATCGGCCCGCTCGAGTGCGGCGATACGCAGATCAACGCGATGATCGTCAAGCTCGGCGGCACGATGCCTCCCTCGGCGCTGCTGCTGCCGCTCGTGCTGCGCGAGCGCGTCGTCTCGATCATCATCGCGCACCGCGGCCACTCGGACCTCAAGCTCGTCGATGTCACCGAGCTGCTGCCGCTCGCCAGCGCCGCCGCCGACGCGCTCGGCCGCCTCATCGTCAAGCACAAGAGCGCGGGCTACCGCACGCCCACGGGCGCGCCGAACGTCGAGCTCGGCGACGTCGACACGAAGAAGATCGTCAAGGACATGGAGTGGCGCGCGCCCGCCCCTGCCGACCGCCCCTCCGTGCCCGAGATCGAGATGACGATCACCGCGGAGCCGCCGCGTCCGATCACCGACGTCATCGACGAGATCGAGAACGCGGAGGAAGGCACCGCCGAGGATGCGATCGCCGACGCCGTCGAGCGCGCGCAGGACGCGCTCGGCGAGCTCGTCCGCCGCTTCCCCGGCAAGCTGCGCGTCGATCGCTTCTCGGTCAGCGGCCGCGCGCTGCGTGCCGCGCAGTACGGCGGCCTGCTCGAGCTGGTCGTGCGCCTCGGCTCGATCGCCTCCGACCTGCTGATCGAGCAGATGGCCTCCGCGAACCGCGACGCGCGCTTCTACGCGACGGTCTGCGCCGCCGAGCTTCGCCCGCGCAACGCGATCTTCGCGCTCGTCGAGCGGCTGTTCGACCAGGACTTCGGCGTGCGCGCGATGGCGATCGAGGCGCTCGCCGGCTACCCGATGGGCGACCTCTCCCCCGCCCTCGCCAAGGCGCGCCGCGCGCTCCACGCCTCCGACGCCGAGCAGGTCGTCGCGGCGACCTCCGCCGTCGTCGAGCTCGGCGATACCGAGGCCGTCAACGATCTCATCGGCGTCATCGAGCGCGGCGACCGCGCGAGCGATCACGTCCGCAAGGCGCTCGTCGCGCTCACCGCCCAGGACTTCGGGACTTCCGAGCGCAAGTGGCGCAAGTGGTACGACACCGCGCGCAAGCGCCACCGCATCGAATGGCTGATCGACGGCCTCTCCCACAAGGAAGACGCGATCCGCGAGATCGCCATCAACGATCTCCGCCGCCTCACCGGCGAGTACTTCGGCTACCACCACGACCTGCCCAAGAAGGAGCGCGAGCTCGCCGCCGAGCGCTGGGTCGCGTGGTGGCGCGATACCGGCCAGCGTCGCTTCGTCTACCAGGAGGACGAGCGCCTCCGCCCGACCGGCATCTTGCCCGCCCGCAAAGAACCGTAGCGGCGTACGCTCGCGCGCATGCGCGGCCGCTGCCTCGCGTCACGCGCGGCGACGCCGGACGAGCGCCGCAAGCGCGACCAGCACGCCCGCGCCGCCGGCCCCACCGCCGGCGCCTGCATCGCAGCCACCGCCGTGCGTCGGCGGATTGCCCGCGAAGTCGCTGCCGGAGCCGGCATCGACGCGCGTCAGGCGGATCGCGTCGAACACGAGCTGCGCCTGATCCGTGCTCGGCTCGCCGGTGTTGTCGCCCAGGTGGATCGACTGGGCGCCGCCCGCGGCGAAGTCGAACGTGCCGAGCGGCTGCCAGCCGTCGACTGCGCTCTGATCGATCGTCGCGGCGGCCAAAGCGCCTGCGTGGTTGACGGCGTACGTCGCCTGCTTGCTCGTGGCGTAGGCGTGTGCGGTGTACGCCTCGACCTGGTACGTGCCGGCCTCGGCGAAGTAGAGGTTCCAGGTCGCGAAGTTCGCCTCCGTGCTCGCGTCGGTCGCGTGCGTCCAGATCAGGTCGCCGTTCATGCCGGCGTCGGTGACGGCGCGCAGGGTCGTCGAGGGGCCGCCCGCGCCGAAGCACGGGTCGCCGTCGTCGATCTCGCCGCCGGTCGGGTCGATCACGCCGCACGGCGCGGCGTCGCCGTTCGCGAACGCGACGAGGTCGGGGTACGTGCCGTCGAAGACGTCGAGGTCGAGCGCGCTGCCCGTGACGCCGGGCGCGGAGCCGGTCGCGGTGTGCTGCCAGAACAGCCATCGGGTCCACGGGCCGGGGATGTTCGGGCAGGCCGCGCTCGTGTACTGCGCGATCCAGAGCGGCGAGGTCGTGAAGTCGGCGCCGCCGGTGAGATCGGGCCACGAGTAGAGGCCGGCGTAGACGATCGGCGGGCGGCCGATCGCGGCCGTCACGTGATCGATCCACTGCTTCACGGCCGCCGTGACCTGGGACTGCGTGAGACCGCCGTTGACCTCGAGGTCGAGCACGGGCGGGAGATCGCCCGGCATCAGCGGGCCGGTCGCGTTCAGCAGGAGGTCGGCTTGCGCGATCGGATCCTGCGCCGGGCGGAAGTACTGGTACGCGCCGCGCAGCATGCCGGCGGCCTTCGCGGCCGGCCACTTGTCGGCGAACGTCGGGTCGGGATACTGGAGGCCATCGCTCACGCGGATGAACGCGAACTCGATGCCGCTCGCTTTGGCGGCCGCCCAGTCGGTGACGTCGTCGTAGCTCGCGACGTCCATGCCGTTGACGACGGAGCCGCCGCCGCAGACCGTCGCCGCTTGCTCGAGCTCGTTGTCGGAGGTCCGACCTGTCGTGCACGCGGCGCACAACCCCAACGCGATGGCGACCCTCCTCATCGCGCGCATCATAATCGGCTAGCCTTGCCGCGTGGAAGTGATTCGTGCTGCCGGCGTCGACGACGAGCTGACCGCGGCGTTCGCCCGGTTGATGCCGCTGCTCAACGACGCGCCGGCCCCGGGACACGACGAGCTAGCCGAAATCATTCGCACCGGGCACCTGTTCGTGGCGAAGGACCCCGCGATCGTCGGCGTGCTGACGCTCACGCTTTATCGGATCCCGACCGGGCTCTCGGCGCGCATCGACGACGTGATCGTCGCGGTCGACTTCCGGGGGCGCGGCATCGGTGAAGCACTGACGCGCGCCGCGATCGAGCACGCGCGCACGGCGGGGGCTCGCGGCGTGAACCTGACCTCTCATCCGCGGCGCGAGGCGGCGAACCGCCTGTATCAGCGGCTTGGCTTCGAGCGACGCGAGACGAACACCTACGTCTACAAGCTTCGCTGATTGCTCGCCCCACCCGCGCGGGTAGGGTTGAACATGCAACCCTATACTCGAGAGACGATCCTCGATCGTCGTCAGCCGGCCGTCCGGTGGAGCGCGATCTTCGCAGGCACGGCGGTGGGCGTCGGTGTGTGGCTGCTGCTCCAGATCTTCGGCATGGGCGCGGGGCTCGCGGCCGTCGATGCGGATCATGCCGGCTCGCTGCGCGACGTCGGCATCGGCACGTCGGTGTGGTCGCTGGTCGCGCCGCTGATCGCGATCTTCGCAGGCGGCTGGATCGCGGCGAGGCTCGCCGCGACGCGCGACGAGAAGGTCGGCGGGCTGCACGGCGTGATCGTGTGGGCGCTGACGAGCGTGCTCGGCGTGATGCTCGCGGTGTCGCTCGTCTCCGCGATCGTGCCGCACACGGTCGTCTACGACGAGCCGGCGGCCGCGTACGACGACACGTACCACCCGCTCGCGCCCACGCATCAGCAGCTCAAGGCCGCGGACCACACGGGCAAGGCGCTGCTCGCGGCGGGCACGTCGATGCTGCTCTCGCTCGGGACCGCGATTCTCGGTGGCATCCTCGCGGTGCGCGGCTTCGGCAAGCGTGGCGAGGGCCACCATTTCGGCCACCGCTCACACGACACGCTGCAGACGCAGGCGGTCCCGCCGCCGCCGATCGACACGGCCGTGTAACACGCGCCGAAACGTCGTGCTGGTGCTCCGTCGCCGCGTGGTCTAGCCTGGCGGCGAGGGGGCTCGCTTGCGTTCGTACATCCTGTTCATCCTCGTGCTCGCCGCGTGCGGGCCAAGCGCTCGACGGCCGGACGGCGGCGGCAACGGTGACGGTGGTGGCAGTGGGTGCCCGACGCAGTGCAGCTCCGATCTGCACTCCGTCCTCGACTGCAACAACAACGTCATCACGACGTGCACCGGCGATCTCGGCTGCGACAACGGCGCGTGCGTCCCGGCGTGTCAGTCCGCGGCCGACAACAAGAGCTCGATCGGGTGCGACTACTACAGCGTCGATCCCGACGTGATCCCCGAGGACTCCGGCGGCTGCTTCGCCGCCTACATCGCGAACACGTGGGGCTCGCCGGTCTCGATCACCGTCGAGCGCGGCGGTCAGTCGCTCCCCGTCGATCAGTTCGCGCGCTTGCCCTCCGGCCAGGGCCAGGCGATCACGTATGCGCCGCTGCAGAACGGGATGCTGCAGCCCAACCAGGTCGCGATCCTGTTCCTCGCGCGCTACGGCGGCGTCTCGGCGGACTGTCCCGCCGGGATCACGCCCGCGGTCACCGCGACCGACGCCGAGGTTCACGGCACGGGGCGCGGTCAGGCATTTCACATCATGACGTCCGCGCCGACGGTCGCGTACGACATCTATCCGTACGGCGGCGGCTCGAGCGCCGTCACCAGCGCGACGCTGCTGCTGCCGACGAGCGCGTGGGACGTCAACTACGTCGGCGCCGATGCATTCCGCAAGAGCACGCTCGTCGGCGAGGCCCAGCCGTTCCTCGAGCTCGTCGGGCAGGAGGACGGCACGAACGTGACGATCCGCCCGACGGCGGCGATCGGCGGCGGCACCGGCGTCGCGGCCGCAGGCGCTGGCCAGAACGCGAGCTACACGCTCGGCAAGGGCGAGATCCTGCAGTTCACGCAGGACGCGGAGCTCGCCGGCAGCCCGATCACCGCCGACAAGCCGATCGGCGTGTGGGGCGGCGAGTCGTGCCTCAGCATCGACGTCAACCAGGCCGCGTGCGACTCCGCGCACCAGCAGATCCCGCCGGTCAAGGCGCTGGGCAACCACTACGCGGCCGTGCGCTACCGCAATCGCTTCGCCGCCCAGGAGGAGACGGTGCCGTGGCGCCTCGTCGGCGCCGTCGACGGCACGACGCTGACGTACGCACCGTCGATGCCCGCGGGCGCTCCGACGACGCTCTCGCTCGGACAGGTCGCCGAGTTCAATACCGCCGGTCCATTCACGGTCACGAGCCAGGACGCCGACCATCCGTTCTACATGTCCGCGCACATGACCGGCTGCAAGACCGTCAGCAGCGACATCAACGACTGCCGCGGCGATCCCGAGTACGTCAACATCGTGCCGCCCGAGCAGTACCTCTCGAGCTACACGTTCTTCACGGACCCGACGTACCCGGAGACGAACCTCGTGCTCGTGCGTGACAAGCGCAACGGCGCGTTCGCCGACGTCAACGTCGACTGCGCGGGCACGGTCACCGGCTGGATGCCGATCGACGCGGGCGACACGATCGAGTACACGCGTCTCGATCTCGTCACCGGCAACTTCCAGTCCGTCAACGGCTGCAACAACGGCCTGCACGTGGCGACGAGCACGTCGCCGTTCGGCCTCGTCGTGTGGGGCTGGGGCAGCGCCGCCACCGGCTCGTTCTTCTCGGGCGCCGTCAGCTACGCGTATCCGGCGGGCGCGAGCGTCAAGCCGATCAACCAGGTCGTCATCGAGTAGCGCCGCGCGCGAGCACGTTGACGAGGCAGCCGAGGCTGCCGTTGAGGTGATAGATCGCGCTGACGTCGATCGGGTGGACCTCGAAGCCCTGCGCCTCCCAGAACGCGCGGCCGGCGGCGTCGAGCGCGGGCAGGTTGTAGGTCGGCATGTAGATGATGCGCTGGTCGCCGCGGCGATCGAACAGCGCGTTCGTGTACGTGACGTACGAGCCGGCGCCGGCGCGCACGAGCACGGGCACTCGCAGGACGCGGAAGCCCGCCTTCGCGAGCAGGTCGGCGGCGCGGTCGAAGCGGGCCGCTTCCGTCTCGATGTCGTCGAGCGGCAGCGGCGTGTCGCCGAGCAGGCGGACGCCCTCGCGGATGTCGCCGACGGCGACCGTGTGATCGTCGATCGGCATCATGTACATCATGATGTGGTGCCGCGGGACATCGCCGAGCGCGTCGCCGAGGAAGACGAGGCGCTGCGCCATGCGCGCGTGGATCTCGTGGACGATCGTCGCGCGGTCGGCATCGCCGTGGCCGACGTTGCGCGCGATCAGGTTGACGTCGGCGAACACGAGCGACGGGGTCGCGGCGAGGTCGCCGCCTTCGAACACGATGTCGGCGACGTTCGGGTCGCGGTGATAGATCGCCTGCGAGATCGCGTAAGGCGAGCGGGCGTCGCCGGCGCGCGCGGGCGTCGGGGACTCGAGGCGCGGCGGCGCGAGGATCGCGCCGTGGCCGGTCTCGTCGACGAGCGCGGCATAGCGATCGCGCGACCAGGTCGTGATCGTCGTGCCGACGACGACGGGGTGGAAGCGCTCGAGGTGGCCGTCGATCGGTCGCTCCCCGCCGCGGGGCTCCGCGATCAGCTTCGTGAAGCGAGTGAAGTCCGCCTCGCGCGCGACCTCGACGTCGACCTCGACCGAGGGCGGCAGCGCCGCGAACAGCTGGCGCCACGTCGTCAGCGCGACCTGATCGGCGGACGGCGCGTAGTGGATCGCGATGCGCGAGAGCGGTGCGGACGCGTCTTCTGCGACGAGGCGGGTGCGCGTGTGCCCGTGCGGCGCGCAGAGCCGGAGGATCAGCGCGCTCGCGACGACGCCAGCGAGGATGCCACCGAGCGCGCGCATGTCACTTCGCCGCCAGCGTCGTCGGCTCGCCCGTGTCCGCGATCTTGAACGTCGCGATGTCCATCGCGCCGGGGCCGCGCGAGCCGGGGCCGTCATTCTCGCTCGCGGTCGCGAGGAGGCTGATCGTGCCGGTCAGCTTCTTGTGCGGCGTGACGGTGAAGCGCTCGACGAATTCGGCGTTGCGCTTGAACGGCTTCGGGGCGCCCTCGTCGTCGGCGCGGTCGTCGCCATCCACTTCCTGGATGTCGACCGCGGGATCGTCGGAGGCCTGCAGGTCGTCCTGCGTCGAGAGGCTGACCCACGGGCGCATCTCGAGCTTGTGGCCGGTCGTGTTCTTGACGTGCACCGCGATCGTGAACGGCTTTCCCGACTCGACCTTGCCTTCCGGCGTGATCGTCATGCCGAGGGAGTTGCCGCTCCACCCGCGCACGTAGATGCCGGCCGCCGCGTTGTCGCCGTCGTCGGTGACGGCGAGCGCGTCGTAGTCGGGGGCCTTGCCGCCGTCGAACTCGCGCACGACCGGCTTGAGGCCGGCCTTGGTGACCATGATCTTGAACGAGTCCTCGAGCCCGAGGTCGGCGGGACGCTCGCCGAGCTTGATGCGCGTCGTGACGGCCTTGCCGCCGCCCGGCGCGGCGTGGAGCGTGATCCTCTCGCGATCGAGCTGCTGCCACGGCTGCTCGACGCGCTCGCCCGCGTAGTTCTGCGTGTGGAGCGCGCGGAGATCGACCGTCACGTCTTTCGGCTTGTCCGAGGTCGCGACGAGCGTCGCGGTCACGGTGTCGCCGGTCATCACGACGGCGCGGTCGACGTCGAGCGTGACCTTCACGTCATCGATCGTCATCTCCTGCTGCAGCGGCCGCATGTGCTTGCCGTCGTGCTGGATGTCCGCCTGGAGCGAGTGCCACCCGGCAGGGACGAGGACGCCAACGGTCAGGAGGAATCCGGCTGCTGCTTCGCGCTTCATGCGGGGCTTACGCCGCGCGAGAGCCCGTTATTCCGCGTACATGTAGGAGCCAGGCGCCGCCGGCGAGCGGCTGCATGCCGGCATGATCCGGATGTGCCTGGAGCCGCTCGGAAACCGCGATGTCCTGGCACACCGCCGACGAGATCCACTCGTACGGATGCTCGCGCCACTGCAGCGCCATCCCGGCGACGCGCTGGTGACCGGTCGTGCGCGGGCTGTCGGGAACGCGCGGCCCGCCCGTCGACTCGATCTCGAAGCGCACCGGCGCGAGGCCCGTCGCGCGGTTCATCTTCTCCGTGTTCGACACGAACGGCCACAGCGCCTCCGGCGACGACGCGAGCTCCCACTCGAACGCGTACGTCTGCACGCGGTTCGGCGAGACGATCGGCGGCGTCGGATGCGCGGCGATCAGCGCCGTCGAGCGGCCGAACAGCTGCTCGACCGCGGCGAGGACCTCCGTCGCGTCCTGCGGGCGCGCACGCGCATCCTTCTCGAGGCAGCGCGCGACGAGATCGGCGACGGCGGGCGTGACCTCGGGGACGACCGCATCGAGGCGCGGCGGCGGCTCGCGCAGGTGCTGGAGGATCACCGCCATCTGGTTGTCGTCGGGCGTGACGAACGGCGGGCGGCCCGCGATCAGCGCGAACAGGCAGCAGCCGAGCGCGTAGACATCGGTGGCGGCCGTGACCTGCACGCCCTGGCACTGCTCGGGCGCCATGAACTCCGGCGTGCCGAGGACGGCGCCTTCACGTGTCGCGCCCTCGGGCACGTGGCTCTCGTGCAGGCGCGCGATGCCGAAGTCACCGAGCTTCACCAGCTGGCCCGCCGGCTCCGCCTCGAGCTCGAGGCCCGCGCGCACGAACATCATGTTGTCGGGCTTGACGTCACGGTGGACGATGCCGAGGCGATGCGGCTCGGCGAGCGCGCGGCACGTATCGGCGATGATCGAGAGCGCGAGGCGCTCGGGGAGCTTGCCGAGCCGGCGCACCGCGACCGCGACGCTGCCTCCCGCGACGAGCTCGAGCACGAGGTAGTGCAGGCCCTTGTCCTCGTTGAGGTCGATCACGTTCGCGATGAACGGGCTGCCGACCTTCGCGAGCACGCGGCCTTCCTTGCGGAAGCGGCGCAGCAGCTCGTCGTCGGCGGCGATCTCCGGCCGGAGCAGCTTGATCGCGACGTTCGGGCCGCCCGTCGTGTCGCGCGCCTCCCACACCTCGCCCATCGCGCCGGCACCGAGCTGCTTCGCGAGCTCGAAGCGGCCGAGCTGTAGCCCGAGGCCGGGCCGCGGTGGACGCGCGACCTCGATCTCCTGGAGCGTCGTGCGCACCGTGCTCGCACCGACGAGCCGCCGCATCAGCTCCGCGGAGGTCGGGCGCGCGTCGGGATCCGGCGCCATCGCGTCGTCGATGATCGAGCGCAGGCCCTCGGGGATGTCGAGGCGCTCGGCGAACAGCTGCAGCAGCGCACCGAGCGCGAACACGTCGCTCGTCGGATCCGTGAAGTCGCCGGGCGCGCGGCAGTACTCGACCCACGGATGCGACGCCGAGTGCATCGCGAGGCCCGTCAGCTCGATGCGCGGCCGATCGCTGCTGCCGACGTGCACCGCCCACGGATGCAGCTGCCCGTGCACGATGCCGACGTGATGCGCCGCCGCGATCGCGCGCGCGACCTCGCCGATGATCCGCATCGCCCGCGACACGTCGCACGTGTCCTGCTCGATCAGCTCGGCGAGCGGCGGCGCGCTGTCTCCTTCGAGGACCACCGTCGGCGGGCTCGGCTCGATCGCGAGCACCTGGCGCACCGCCGGATGATCGACGGCCGCGATCGCGCGCAGCCTCTCCTCGAGCTGGCTCCAGCGCGGCGAGCCCGGCCCGAAGCTCAGCTGCCGCAGCTCGAGGAGCTGTTCGCCCTTGCGCGCGAGGACGCCCGCCCCGTCGGGACCGGCGCCGAGCTGCGCGATCGGCTGCACGTCGGTCGAGCTCGCCGCGGGCGCGAACAGCGCCGGCATCGTCTGGTCGACCGACCCCACAATGGGAAGTGTATCAGCGCTGCACGACGAACGTGACGTCGACGGCGTCGCCCGAGGTGGCCGTCTGCACCACGACGTTGCTCGGCTTGCCGCGCGCCGCGAGCCGCATCGCGAGCGCCTGGCGCTCCTGCTCGAGCCGCGCCGACGACGCGACCTCGCCTGCCGCCAGCGTCACCACGCCCGCATCCTTCGCCGCGGCACCTTCGACCGCCACGCCGCGCACGTGGAACTGCGCGCCCTGCGCGATCGCGAACGTCACGAACGCGCCGCCGTCATCGTCGAAGCTGACCTGCGGCTCGCCGACCTGCGCCGCGAGGAAGCCGCGCGCGACGAGCGCGCTCTGCAGCGCATCGCGATCGTGCGCGAGCTTGCTCGACTCGAGCTGGTCGCCGGAGCGCGTCGTCAGCACGTCGCGCAGCGCCGCCGCCGGCAGGTCGCGAGGCCCGTCGAATGCCACGCTCTCGACCTCGCGCGGCCGGCTCACCCGCGGCCCCGCGTGCGCCGAGCCCTCGGGCAGCTCGCGCACGACGCCCCACACGGAGGCGGCGACGAGGGCAGCGGCGAGCAGGTACGAGCGCACGCCCTCGGTCATTGCAACGCCGGGACCACTCGCAAGTGCCCGTACCGGGCGGCAAATACGAGCAAACCGTATCCGCCGCATCACACCGACCGTGAACCGTGATACGGCCGCGTCGATGAAGCGAATCGGTCTTGTGCTCCTGGCGGCGTGTGGCTCGTCATCATCCCCGAAGAATCCGGATGCGCACGTCGCGGACGCGGCACCCGACACGCGCCCGATCGACGCGGCGATCGATACCGCGATCGATACGGCGCTGCCCGACTCCGGCGAGCCGGTCCCCGGTCACTACCACTACGTGATCAGCCGCCAGGTCTGGCCGACCTCGGTGAACGAGGCGCGCGCCGACGCCTTCGATGTCGATGGCAACGGGCAACTCGACAACGAGCTCGGCCAGGTGATGGCGTCACTCGTGACGCAAGGCTTCGACGTGCAGACGCCGACCGATCAGGCACTCGCGCGCGGCGCGACGATCACGCTCGCCGACCTCGGCGCCGATGACCTGACGACCTCGCAGGCCGCGACGTTCACGCTCTATCAGGGCAGCGACGCGAGCCCGGCTCCGTGCAGCAGCCCGGCCGACACGACGTGCGGCCATCACCTGCAGGGCAATGCGAGCTTCAGCGTCACCGCGTCTCCACGCGACACGCCGCTCGACGGCGCGATCGCGGCCGGCCAGCTCACGGCCGGCCCTGGCCACCTGACGGTCGGCCTCACCGTGTTCGGGACCTCCGCGATCACGCTGCTCGGTGCGCGCGCGAAGCTGACGCCGACGGCGGGCGGCATCATGACCGGCATCCTCGGCGGCGCGATCTCGATCACGGATCGCGACGGCAAGATCTATCCGGCGATGGCGTCCGCGTTCGCGACGCAGATCGCGCACGACTGCACGGCGCTGCAGAGCCCGCCGCAGTGCGGCTGCACGGCCAACTCGAGCGGCGCGACACTGCTGATGCTGCTCGACGCGAACCACGACTGCGTCGTCACGACGATGGAGATCCACGACAACTCGCTGATGATGAACCTGTTCGCGCCCGACGTTACCGTCGAGAACCAGCAGGCGATCTCGATCGGCTTCGCGTTCACGGCCGTCGACGCGACGTTCACGCCGTAAGCACCGCTAGTTGATCGGGACGGTCGCGGTGTTCCCGAAGCGATCGGTGATCTTCGCCTGCGTCGCGCCGCTGGCGTCGGTGACGGAGGCGACGCCGTTCGCGTCCGTCGTGACCTGCGCCGTCGAGAGCTGCGCGTTCGACGCGTTCAGCAGCGCGACCGTCACGGCCTGCGTGCGCACGGGGACGGGCTGGTTCGACGGCAGGCTCATGTCCATCAGGCGGTAGCCCTTCGTCGCGTGCCACTTGACGGTGACGTTGACGGTCGTCGCGCGCGCCGCGCTTGCCTCGAGGCCGCCCTGCACGACCGCGAACGGGTCGCTGTCGAGCGTCCAGTTGTTGCCGGTGACGTGGAAGCGGTAGTTGCCGAGCGGGACACCGCCGCGATCGTCGAGCGAGTCGGTGCTCGGCTCGCCGAGCCACGGCACGGCCTGCCACTCGGCGACCCACACGTGCGTCTGCGGGCCGGTCGTGGGGCGCTGCAGCGGCTCGGGTGTGTACGCGATCGAGAAGTCCTGATCGACGACGGGGCGGCCGCTGCGGCGCGTGACCGTCGTGAACGTGCCCGGCGAGGTCTCGCGCTGCAGCTCGACGACGGGCGTCTTGACGAGCGGATCGTCGCCGATCCACGTGAAGACGGCCGTGCCGGTGAGGCGCGGGATCTGGGCCGCGGGCTGCGCTTGCGCCGGGTGGCCGGTGCGCGCCCAGACGTCGGGTGGGACGGTGGTCGGCACGGTGCCGGCCATCGGTGCGGGGTCGTCCTTGTCGAGGCCGTCGGTGACGGTGACCGTCGCGACGCGCGTCGCGCCCGCGCCGCCCGCGTCCTCGCGCATCGGCGTCATCGCGAGCGGCATCAGCTGGGTGAGCTGCTCGGCGACGTACTCCGCGGCGAGCGGGCCCCAGAACGTGACCGACGGCTCGTAGCCGCCGAGCAACCAGTCCTCGGGCCGCAGCAGGTAGCCCATGTGGCCCTGCGCGTAGCTGACGAGGATCGTGTGGTCGGCCGCGACCGGCGACTTGCTGCGCAGATAGTCGGCGAGCAGCACCGTCATCTCGCCCGGCATCGTGCCGATCACGTAGTCGCCGATGCGCAGCGCGGAGATCGTCGTGCGCGTCATCTCGCAGACCGGGTGCGTCGAGTCGACCTTGAAGTCGACCTTGAAGATGGGCCCGAGGATCGGCGCGGCCTGATCGAGCATGAGGCACGAGCCGTACGGCGCGACGCCGTCGTCGCCCGGGATCGCGGCGGCGGGGAACATCGCGGTCGGGTTCTGGCAGAGCGCGGCGCCGACGGGCGCGTTGAACTCGTCGATCGGCGAGATGATGTTGTGCTGGTCGTCGTAGACCTTGCCGTCGGGCGTCTTGCTCGGATCGAACGGCGCGTACGCGAGCGCGCCGCCGCGGATCGTGAACGTCTTCGGATCCGGGCCGGTCTCGATCGACTTCGTCAGCATCTCGAGCTCGAGCGAGTCGCGCATGTTGGCGCCGGCGGCCTGCCACGCGGCCATCATCGTCGGCGCGGCGGCGCGGCCGTGGCCTTCTTCCGTCAGCCAGGTGAGGCACGGGTCGCTCGCGAGGCCGGGATGCACGGTGCAGTCGAGGCCGCCGTGACCGCTGGGCGAGTTGTCGCCGCCCGCGCTCTGCAGGTGCATGACGACCACCGGCGTGTCGAACTGCTCCTGGAACACGCGCTCGAGCGCGCCCGGTGCATCGGCGGAGGCGAACGGGTTGTCCTCGCCGTTGAGCGTGCCGTGCTCGCCGAAGATCGGGATCGCGGCGATCGGCGTGCCGTCCGTGCCGTCGATGCGCACGAGGTAGAAGTGGTTGTCCTTGACGTTGCCGCCGGGGAGCATGTCGTTCTCGCCGCGGCGGTCGTGGTTGATCTGGTCCGTCGGATCGAAGTTGCCGTCGAAGAACACGCCGAGCTTGGCCGGCTTGCGCGCGGCAAGCGCCTCGCGCGCGGTCGCCTCGATCTGCGTGATCATCTTGTCGTAGACGACCTGGCGCATCTCGCCCGAGCCGAGCTTGAGCGGGCCGTGCGACTGGTACTGCGCCCAGCCCGAGTGCGTGTGCGACGCCGCGAGCAGGACCTTGCCCGCGTAGTCGGGGCCGAGCCGCTGCTCGAGGTCCCACAGCATGCCTTCGTAGACCCAGCAGAAGTCGACCTTGATCAGCAGCACGGTCTCGTCGCCCGCGGTGAGCGCGACGGCCTTCACGCGCGGCGCCGTGATCACGCCGATCGACGGGTTGAACGTGCCCGAGAGCTTGACCTTGCGCGCGTCGACCACACCGGCCGAGCCGAGGAACCCCGCGCGCGCCGTGTAGCCGCCGAGCGCGGTGCCGACCGGCACGTCGAGGATGTGCTCCGCCGCGCCTGCGCTGAGCGGCGCCGCCGCCACCGTACCGCCCGCGTGCGCGGTGGGATCGACGGGCTGGTACGTGCAATTCTCCGTCGTGACGCCCGCATCCGGCGTCTTCTTCGAGTCGCTGCCGCAGGCCGCGGCAACGCAGAGCGCGAGCAGAAGTCCCCTCATCGGGGCGGGCATAACACGGGGCGCTGCGGCACAGCTCTGGAAATTCACTCGGCGGGACCACCGTCGAGCAGCTGCTCGGTGACGCCGTTGCGGATGCACATCTGCTGGAGCTGCTGCGCGGCGGCCCGCGGGATCTTCGGCCAGTACTGGCGCGCCTTCGTGACGCTCTTCGCATTGCACGCCGTCATGAATGCGAGCTGATACAGGCGCGAGCTCGGCTGGCACCGGATCGCCTCCTCGAAGCGCGCGAGCGCGGCCGCGTGCTGGCCGACCTGCTCGGCCTCCATGCCCTTCTGCGTCAGCGCGTCGACATCGCACGGATCGAGCTGATCCTTCGTGATGCTGTTGCGCACGCAGATCTGCAGCACCTGAGTCTGCGAATTCGCGTCGAGCTTGCGCCAGTGCTCGCGCGCCTTCGTCACGCTGCGCGCGTTGCACGCGGCCATGAACGCGAGCCGCTCGGTGCGCTCCTCCGGCTTGCACGCGAGCGCGGCCTCGTACTTCGCGAGCACCGCGAGGTGCTTGCCCGTCGACATCTGCGTGTTGCCTTCCGCGATCAGCGCGCCGGCATCGCACCGTGGCGGCTTCTTCGCCGCGGCGACGTCCCCGAACAGCGTGGCGACGATCGAATCGGCGAGCGGCGCGAGCGCTTCGCTCGGCGGGATCACCTTGTAGGACTCCGCGACGACGCGGCCGTCGGCGAAGCGCTTGACGTCGACCTCGTAGCCGTCGCGCCGGCTCTCGATGTGGCCGTACACGAAGGAATCGACGCCGAGGTCCTTGCCGATCGCGGCCATGCACGTCGGAGCCTCGTTCGTGCAGTCGTACAGGAGCTCGAGGTCCGCGAGACGCTTGTCCGTGTCGACGTCGCGGTAGTCCGGCAGCGTCGCGGCGCGATCGCGCACGAGGCGCGACAGCTCCTCGCCGATGCGATCGCCGCTCTCGAGCTCGAGCACCGCGAGCCTGGGCTTCGCGTCGACCGTCGCGGCGCCGACGACGGGGGCTGGCGCGGGCACCGTGTACGTCGTGCCCGGCTGTACGACGACGGTGTGGCCGCTGCTCGCGACCTTGACGTGCCCCTCGTAGACGACGACGGTCATCATCGCCACCGCCGCGGCCGTCGCCGCGCTCGCACCGATCAGTCTCGCGTCACTCGGGTTCATCGGGACCTCCACGCGCAGGCTCGCGCCTGTCGCATCGATCGCCGCCACCGTGGCGCCGATCCTCACGTGTTGCTCCTTGCCGACGCGCCAGCTCGCCGCGCCCGCGCGCTGCTCGATCTCGAGGGCCGTGCGCGTGCGCTGCCACCGCACGTCGGCGCCGCGGTCGAGATCGACCGACACGCCGCCGAGCTCGAGGTGCTGCGCCTTGTCGGCGACGACCTCGCCGTGATCCGGCGGCGCCGCGCCGTGCGGGCGCGTGATCGCCCAGACGCCGCCCGCGATCGCGAGCACGGCGGCCGCACTCGCCGCGATCACCCAGCGGCGCCTCGGGGGCGCGGGCTCGGGCAGCGGCTCGGGCTCGGCCATGCGCGCGACGACGGCGTCCGCGAGGCCCTCGGGCGGCGGCGGCGCTTCCCACGCCGAGAAGTCGATCTCGCTCTTCGTCATGCGCGTACTCCCATCGCGACGAGGTGCTCGCGCAAGGCATCGCGCGCGCGCGACAGCCGCGACTTGACGGTGCCGACATCGATCTCGAGCGCGTCGGCGATCTCGGCGTAGTCGAGCTCGTGGTACTCGCGCAGCACGAGCACCGCGCGCTGGCCTTCGGGCAGCTTCGCGACGCCGCGCGCGATCGCCGCACCGAGCCGCGCCCGCTCGCTCGCGTGATCGGCACGGGCTTCTTCGACGAGCGGCTCGCGCTCGAGCGAGGCCGGCACGGGCCTGCGCAGCTCGGAGAGTGCGAGGCGCGTCGCGATCGTCAGGATCCAGGTCGTCAGCGAGGCGGGCCCGGCAGGATCGAACTGCGGCAGCGCGCGTAGCACGCGCACGAACGTCTCCTGCACGAGGTCCTCGGCGCGATGACGCACGCGTCCCGCGAGCAGCCGCCACGCGAGCGCGTGGACCGGATGCTGGTAGCGCGCGATCAGCTCGCGCCAGGCGCGCTCTTCCCCGCGCTGCGCACGGCGGAGCGTGAGCTCGTCGAGCTCCTCGCGGGTGCGCGTCGCGGCGGCCTGCATCGGTATCGCGTATCACTCGCGACCCGGCGATTTGTTCCGCTAGCGATCGAGATTTTTCAGCAGCGCGTCGCGCACCGCGTCGTACTTCTCGGGCAACTCGACGGGAACATTGCGGAACTTCGGCTGCGGGACCTCGGCGAGGCGCGCCTCGTGATAGCCGACCTTGAAGTCGGCGAACTTGAGGCCGCTCGCGGTCGACACGACGACGACGCGGTCCTTCGCCGTGACGAGGCCCTTGGCCGCGAGCTTCTCGAGCGCGGCGAGCGCGACGCCGGTATGCGGATCCGTGAACAGGCCGTAGCGGTCGGCGCGGCCCGCCGCATCGGCGAGCTCGGCCTCGCTCGCGATCTCGACGACGCCGTCGAACGCGCGCAGTGCCTTCACCGCCTTCTTGAAGCTGACCGGGTTGCCGATCTGGATCGCGGAGGCGAGTGTCGTCTTCGCCTTGACCGGCTGCAGATCGGTCCAGTGGTTCATGAAGCTCGCGTGCAGCGGCGCCGCGTGCGCGGCCTGCGCGACGCAGATCCGCGGCCGCTTCGTGACGAGCCCGAGCGCGAGCAGCATCTCGAAGCCGGCGCCGAGCGCACTGACGTTGCCGAGGTTGCCGCCGGGGATCACGACCCAGTCCGGAACGTCCCAGCCGAGCTGCTGCGCGAGCTCGATCGCGACGGTCTTCTGCCCCTCGAGGCGCAGCGAGTTCATCGAGTTCGCGAGGTACACGCCTTCCTTCTCGGCGAGGTCCTGCACGAGACGCATGCAGCCATCGAAGTCGGTGTCGATCGCGAGCACGAGCGCGCCCATCGCCAGCGGCTGGACGAGCTGCGCCGTCGAGATCTTGCCGCGCGGCAGGATGACGACCGCGCGAATCCCGGCGGCCGCCGCGTACGCCGCGAGCGCCGCGCTCGTATCGCCCGTCGATGCGCACGCGATCGCGCGGATCGCCTGCCCGCGCGCGACCATCTGCTTGACCATCGACACGAGCACCGTCATGCCGAGGTCCTTGAACGACCCGGAGTGGCTCGTGCCGCACTGCTTGACGCGCACGTCGCCGAGGCCGGCGAAGCCCGCGATGCGCGTCAGGTGCGTCACGCCCTCGCCGAACGAGACGATGTTCTCGCGCGCGAGCTGCGGCGCGACCCACTCGTGCTTGCCCCACACGCCGCTGCCCCACGGCTCGTCGACGCTTCGCCAGCGCTCGCCGAACGCCGCCTTCCACTGGTCCGCGGACCGCTCGCGCAGCGCGGCGAGATCGTGGACGACCTCGAGCAGATCGCCGCACGTGGGGCACCGGTACATGACGCGGTCGAGCGCGTACGAGCCGGGACACCCTGCGATGCAGCGAAACTCCGCCGAGAAGGCCATGCGGGACAGCGTACAATGCTTGCGTGCGCCGTGTTCTTCTCCTCGCCCTGATCGCGTGCCAATCCGATTCAGCGAGCGTGCGCGAGCGCGCCGCCAAGCACACGCAAAGCGATCGTACCCACGCGATGGCTGCGCTGTCGGCGGGCCTCGACGAGATCTACGCGGTGCTGAAGGCCAATCCGGCCGATACGCAAACGGCGCTCAACCGCGCCCGCGTCGAGATCGAGAAGTACTACACGCCCGACGAGGCGGCCGCGTTCGAGCTGTGGACCGGCAGCGGCGAGTGGGTCCTGTACATCCCGACGGCTCCGCACACGCCGACCGTCTGGCTCGGCCGCACGACGGATCACCTCATCGTCGAGCCCGGTGCGCTTCCGCCGGACGCGAAGGCGAAGGTCGGTCTCTAGATCGCTTAGCTCAGGCGAGCGATCCGATCCTTGGTCAGAAGCTTCTGCTTCTTGAGCCGCGCGATCTGGTCGCGTTCGGCGGGGGTGAGGGCGCGGCGCTTCTCGAGCTGCTGTAGCTGTTCGTCGAGAGAGCGGTGTTCGGCGGTCAACTGGGCGAGCAGGCTTTCCTTCTCGGTCGTTGTTGTCACGCAGCCTCCGTACCTCGATCTTACTCCACGCGCTTGCGTAGCGCACCCGGCACCCCATCGGGGTAGCGGATTTCCGCCTCGGACGCGCGGATGTAGGTCGGCGCGCCCCCGACGAGGACATCGACCCGGCTGCCGGCGAGCGCGAGCCGCGCGACGTGCTCGCCCGTCGGCGTCGCGGCGTGCGTGCAGAGCGTGGGGACATCGCCCACCGTCGTGGCATCGGGCGGCAGAACGAGCGCGGATGGCACGATGCAGCGCTCGGGCTCGATCGCGACGGCGGTCGTGCCGTGCTTGCGAAACGCGCCGGCGAAGATCTCGCCCTTGCGCGCGTCGAGGATCGCGACGACCGTACCGTCGGTAGGCGCGGCGAGCGCGAGCGCGGCCAGCGACGACACCGCCCAGACCGGCTTGCCGAGCGCGAACGCGATGCCCTTCGCCGTCGCCATGCCGATGCGCAGCCCGGTGAACGAGCCCGGCCCCGCGCCGACCGCGACCGCCTCGATCTGCGCGGGCGCGATGCCAGCCGCGCGGCACGCCTCGTCGACGGCGACGAGCACGTCGGCGGTGCGCCGATGCGTGTTGCGGGTCGCGTGCGCGATCACGGCATCGCCCGAGAGCACGGCGATGCTCGCGGTCGAGGTCGCGGTATCGAGGCCGAGGACGATCATCGGGTGAGGAACCGCATGACGTCGTTGCGCAGCGCGAGCAGCAGCACGACGAGGATCAGCGCGAGCCCGACCTGCTGGATCCGCTCGCGAGCCTGCGCGGAGAGGCGGCGCCGGCGAATCGCCTCGATCGCGAAGATCAGCAGGTGCCCGCCGTCGAGCATCGGGATCGGCAGCAGGTTGATCAGGCCGAGGTTGACGCTGATCAGCGCGAGCATGCGCAGGAAGCTGTCCCAGCCCTGCGAGCCCGAGACGCTCGCCGCGCGATACATCATCAGCGGACCGCCGAGCGCGTCGCCCGGCGAGTCGCCGCCGAGGATGTGGAAGAACCCGCCGACGACGGTGCGTACGGTATCGCCGGTGCGATCGATCGCGCGGCTCATCGCGAAGCTGACGCGGCCCTCGATCGGCACCATCGCGCCGGTGCCGCGGTCGATATCGTCGTAGGCGCCGAACACGAGGCGCGTGACCGTGTGGTCGTACTCGTCGCGCTGCTTGCGCCAGACCTGCGTGACCTCGGCCGAGAGCGTGTCGGTCTTGCCGCCCTGCGCGGCGCGCTTCCACGTGACCTTGAACGCGCGCGTCGGCTCGGCCTGCAGCCGCTGATCGAGATCGACCCAGTGCGTGACCGGCTTGTCGTCGAGCGCGGTGATCAGGTCGCCCGGCTTGAGGCCCGCCGCGTCCGCCGGTGACCCCGGATCGACGCGCGCGACGAACATCTCCGCGTGCTCGAGCCCCGTGTAGGTCTGGCGCTCGCCGGCCGACCCGAGCTGCGTATCCGGGACGAGATCGGCGAAGCCCGCCGACAGCAGCTGCACCTGCGGCACGCCCGGCATCTCGGTGCCGCGGAAGTAGACGATGCTCGAGCGCCGCGCGACCTTGCCGAGCCGCGCGACGACGTCGCTCCAGTTGCGCACGGGCGTGCCGTCGATCGCGATCAGGAGATCCTGCGTGCGCAGCCCGGCGCGCCCCGCCGGCGACTGCGCGTCGATCACGCCGACGAGGGGGATGTACGGCGCGTACTTGATGCCGACGCGGCCCTGGTGCGTGACCTTGCCGTCGCGTTCTTTCGAGTACACGGCCTCGTCGATCGGCGTCATGTAGCGCTCGAACGTCTTGCCGTTGCGAGAAATCCGCAGGTGCAGCTCCTTGCCCGTCGAGTGCTGCACGATCTGCTCGATGTCTTCCCAGTAGCGCACCGCCTGGCCGTCGATCTCGAGCACGCGGTCGCCCGGCTCGAGCCCGGCGCGCTGCGCGACGCTGCCGTCGAACACGTCGCCGATCTGCGCCGCCGGCACCATCGTGTGACCCGCGAAGAACACGAAGTAGATCGCGATCGGCAGGATGAGGTTCGCCGCCGGCCCCGCGAAGACGATCACCAGCCGCTGCCAGAGCGGCCGGCTCGCGAAGCTGCGCCCCGCATCCGCCTTGTTCGGAGTCTCGCCCTCGATGCCGAGGAGCCGCACGTACCCGCCGATCGGAAACACCGCGATCTGGTACTCGGTCTCGCGGCCCTTCACGCGCACGAGCGGGCGCCCGTACCCCAGCGAGAACCGCAGGACCTTCACGTCCAAGAGCTTCGCGGCCGCAAAGTGCCCGAGCTCGTGGATGACCACGAGGACCCCGACGAGCACGAGGAAGTAGATGATCGACATCGAAAACCGGGCGTCCGACGCTATAGCAGAGCTGCTATCCTGTGTCCCAGGTGGCCACGAAGCAGGTGCAAGAAGCGTCCGGCGAGGACATCGAGGAGCTCCTCGACACACTCGACAAGACGCTCGATCGCCTCAAGACGCTCTACGAGCAGTACTTCCTCGGCATCCAGAAGCAGGCGCCGGCCTACATCCACAGCGACGTCGAGCGCAAGCTGCGCGATCTCCAGCAGCTGCAGATCCGCAACACCGGCCTGCGCTACCGGCTGACCTCGCTCCAGGCGAAGTTCGGCGCGTACAACTCGTACTGGCGCCGCACGCTTCGCCAGATCGAGAACGGCACCTACATCCGCAACCTGTCCAAGGTCGGCCGCCAGGCCGCGCGCAACGGCGCCGACATCCCCGACGAGATCCTCGCCGCGATGCCCAAGCGCATGCGCGAGCAGGTCCTCAAGGATCGCGAGGCCGCCCTCGCCGCCGCGCGCCGCCACAAGCAGGTCGACGGCGACGAGGTGCTCACGCTCGAGGGCGACGAGCCGCCCGCGTTCGTCAAGGAAGGCACCGACCTGCGCCGCCAGGTGCGAGGCGCCCACGTCGTGCAGGACGAGCCCGACTTCGACCTCGACGCATTCTTCCGCCAGGTCGAGGCCGACGGCGCCGACGACAGGACGCCCGCGGACCAGCCACCCGTGATGCCCGCCCCCGCCGCCGAGCCGCCGCCCGTGCGCGCCGCGACGATCGCGCCGCCGCCGCAGCGCCCGTCGAGCCCGGCGCTCCGCACGCCGACGGGTCCCGTGCCCGCCGGCCTGTCGCGCCTGCCGACCGGCCCGGTGCCGCGCAACCCGACCGGCCCCGTTCCCGTCGCGCAGCCGGGCTCGCCGACCGGTCCCATGCCGCGCCAGCCCACCGGACCCGTCCCGTCGAGCGGCGTGCCGCGCCAGCCCAC
>CAYUNM010000038.1:78569-82080 GCA_964446175.1 uncultured Kofleriaceae bacterium | reverse complement strand
CGCTAATTGCGACGTGCGTGCCCGCAAATTGTGGCGAGATGGCCCAGGTTGTACGCAGGCCCTGCGCAGACGCGGGGCACGCCGGAAACGGCAGCGCGTTCGCTGCGTACTATTGCGTATTGCCACGGAGCGGCGCGCGCAGGAATGCGCCGCGCTCACGCAGGATCGAGCGCGGCTACGGCTGGACGATCGTCAGCGTCAGTGCGCCGGCGCGGGCGTTCAGCTGGTGGCTCGCGAACGTCAGGCCGCTCTTTGTCGCCGTGACGGTGACCGTACCGGCGGGGACATTGAGCAGGTAGCCGATGCCGTCGGTGTCGGTCACGTGCACCGCGGAGCTCGGTGTGTTGTTCGAGTTGTAGCAATCGCTCATCGCGGCGGGCGAGCTCGAGACCGTCGCGCCGGCGACCTTCGCCATCGACGCATCCAGCACCTCGAGGCCGATCACGCCCTTCGTCGTCTGCTGCTGATCGTGGCAGAGGTTGCTCGAAAGGATGTTGAGCGTGTCCGCAGTGACCATGTAGACGGTCAGGCCGGTCTCGTCCGCGGTGACCGCCGTCGGCGGATAGAGGTACGTGTCGAGGTAGCCGCTGATCGACGCCTTGACGTAGCCCTGCAGCGCGACGCCGCCGGTCGGCACCATCATCGTGAACATGCCCGACGCGTCGGTCGTCGCCATCGCGACTGGCGTCGTGCCGGTGTCGGTGTACGCGCCGACCGTGACGCCCGAGAGCGGGTTCGACGAGAGGCCCTTCGAGGTGACGGTTCCGGAGAACGTCACCATCGCGGGCGCGCTCGGCGCGTCGGCGCTGCCGCCTCCGCCGGACTTGGAATCGGAGCCGCATGCGGCGAGTGTGACGGCGAGCACGAAGGCAAGGGGCTTCATCGCCGGCAGGGTATCAGAGGTCGGCGCCGAGGTTGCCGACGGTGATCGACGGGCCGAACACGAACGCCCATGCGGAGCCGGATCCCGCCCCAAACGCGCGAGATGGCTCGAGCTCGACCCACGCGTGCAGGTTGACGGAGGTCTCGGCGGCGAGCGCGCGGTTCGCGATCGGGACGGAGAGGCCGAGGCCCGCGACCGTGGCGATCTGGGTCAGCGACTTGCCGGTGGCGGACGTGTCGTTCGCGAGGCCGACGGTGAGCGCGCCTGCTTCCGCGCACAGGATGCCTTCGTGGCCGAGCGAGTCGAGCCAGGTCGCGCGCGCGAGGACCCCGAAGTTGAGCGTGAGGATGCCGGAGTGATCGCGATCGGCGACGCGGTAGAGGCCGGTCGGGATCGCGGAGGTCGCGTAGATGCGAGCGCGGCCGCGGCCCGTGATGATCGACCACTGCGCGGAGGGCAGGTCGTCCTCGTGCGAGTCGTCGTCCTGGGTGAGGCGCACGGTGTAGCGATCGAAGCGGGATTCGGCGCCGCGCAGGAAGAGCGTGCGGGGGGAGGTGTCGTGGGCGAGACGGATGCGGCGCGAGATGCGAGCCTCGCTACGCGGCGAGCCGTCGACGCGCGTGACGTCGACCTCGAGCTGGAGGTGCTGGATGCCGAGCGCGGGATCGAGGCGCTCGCGATGGAGGACCAGGCGGCAGGAGTCGTGATGATCGAAGGGGACGTTCGTCGTGGTGCCGGCGGCGAGCGGGCGGGGGCCGTTGCCGGCGTCGCAGATCATGTCGACGAGCGGCGCGAGCGGAGCGAACGAGGTCGCCTCGCGAAGCGGGCGCTGCACCGGCTCGCCGAGCGTCGTGATGTCGACGTCGCCGATCGGCAGCTTGCGGCGGAGGACGACGCGCAGCGCGACGGTGCCGCCCGCGGACGGCAGGCCGCGCACGTTGCCGTGCTCGACGGTGTAGACGCCTTCGATCGGCGCGAGCGTGAGCGTGCCGTCCCAGTCGGCGCTCGTGACGGTGGCGGTGGCGGCGACGTTCGTCGGGATGAAGTCGACGGCGCGGTGGCCGAGATCGAGCGCGACGTGGATCGGCGGCGCGGCGCGCGTCGTGGCGCGGACCTGCGCGATCACGCCGTCGCCGGCGTCGGAGAGCGCGGCGATCGCGAGCTCGTCGGACTCGGTGCGATGGATGCGCAGCGCGACGTAGCCGTCGGCGAGGTCGCGGCGCTCGACCGGCGCGCCCGCGATCTGGAAGCGCAGCCGCGAGGGCTCGCGCGCGCAGCGGCCGCCGACCTGGACGACGATCGTCTGCTCGTCGACGTCGCGCAGCGGCGGGCCCGAGGCGACCGCGAGCGGGCAGCGGACGATCGGGATGCGGATCGTCGGCGACGACTCGACGAGATCTCCGCGGCGCAGCACGACGTGCGGCGCGAGGCGCACGTGGACCGCGAGCGAGGCGGTGTTGGCGGGGATGCTGCTGACGAGCAGCGAGTCGCCATCGATCACGCAGGCGGCGGGCGCGCAGTCGACCGCGGAGATCAGGTCCGCGTGGCGAAGTGGGACGGTCGAGCCGAGCGCGAACGTGTCGACCACGGCATCGGGGCGCACGAGCATCGCGAGCTCGGTCCGCTCGACGGAGACCGCGTCGCCCGCGCCGAGCAGCCACGTCGCGCCGGGCTCGGAGGGGACGCGGCAGACGTCGTCGGACGTGGGATCGCACGAGGCATCGCCGGTGCGGCCGGCCTTCTGCCAGTGGACGTGCGCGGTCGCGAGGTGATGGCCGCGCAGCTCGAGCTGGTTGTCGTCGGCGAGGAACACGGCGTGCTCGACGACGGGCGATGGCGGTGGTGGTGCCGGCGGCGGGGCAGGTGCGGGGGGCGGCGCAGGTGCCGGCGCCGCGGGGGCGGGCGTGGGATGCGACGCCATCGCGGAGTGCGATGCAGTCGCGGGATGCGATGCCGGCGCGGGAGCGGGAGCGTCGGCACGTGCTGTGGCCGCGAGCGCGAGCAGCGCGGCGATCACCCGATGCATTACCGGCGATGACGGCCGCGTGCCGGATCTGTTCACGTGCACCTCGAGCCGCAGCACGGTGCACCGGGTGCGGACGAGTGCCCCGCCATGCATTGCCGCGCACTTGCGCTGGCACGGAGGCCGCCAAGCGAACGCGCGTCGATTTCATGCGACCGCGCGCGATGAGGGCGCTCGGTCTACCGGAGAAGAATCGTGGATACCAGCTACTACTTCGTGCTCGAGCCTGATGGCGTCGATGATGGCCCGTACCGTTTGCCCGAGATCCACAAGCGGATCGATGTCGGGCTGATCTCGCGGGGGGCGAGTCTGTGTCGTGTGGGAGAGACCGCGTACGTGCCACTGGCCGACGCCCGGTTCGCCGAGCTGCTCCAGCCGCTGCCGCGCGCAGCGTCGGGCACGCAGCCGCCGCCGGTCGCGGAGCCGGCCAAGCCCGAGGTCATCCACGTCGCGGCGCCGATCGCGATCCCGTCCGTCGTCGTCAAGGCGGCGAAGCCCGCGGATCAGCCGCTGCCGCCGGTCGCGCCGCGCGGTCCCGTGCGCGCGACGCCACCGGTGCAGCCCGTGCAGCCCGCGCAGCCGCCGGTCTCGCACGCGCCCGCCGC
>CAYUNM010000038.1:64218-78469 GCA_964446175.1 uncultured Kofleriaceae bacterium | reverse complement strand
GTCGCGACGATGCCGCCGGGCTTCGTGCCGCCGGTCGCGCCGCACGCGCCGGCCGCGGTGCAGCCGCCGGGCTACGTGCCGCCGCCGGGTTACGTGCCGCCGCCGCCGGGCTACGTGCCACCGCCACCCGGCTACGTGCCGCCGGCGCCCGGGTTCGGGGCGGTGCCGCCGACCTATCCGCAAGAAGCTCCGCCGGTGAGGCAGGAGCTCGTCGTCGTTTCGGCGCCGCAGCTGCCGCCTCCACAGCAGCCGATGATGGCGCCTGCACCGCAGCAGCCCGCCAAGGCAGCGCGCACGCGCGCGTGGCTGTTCGCGGCGGTCACCGTCGGGGTGATCGGCGCGGGCATCGCGATCGCGGCGACGCGGGGCGGCAGCGTGACCGCGAAGGACGCGATCGTGCGCGTCACGACGAGCACGGGCACCGGCGCCGGCTTCTTCATCGAAGGCCCCGACAAGTACGCGTACGTCGCGACCGCGAACCACGTCGTCGATCGCGGCGAGCGCGTGCTCGTCGAGCGCGACGTCGGCAACGAGAAGGACGCGTTCGTCGAGGCGTATCCGGAGACCGAGATCGTCGCGACGGATCCCGATGCCGACCTCGCGATCCTGCGGATCAAGAACGTCGAGGGCTCGCGGTTCTCGCGGCTGCCGCTCGCGCAGAAGCCGACGAAGGACGAGCGCATCCTGTCGTACGGATATCCCGGCTCGAGCCTCGCCTCTCACGCCGGGCTCGTCAGTAAGGACGGCAAGGTGCTGTCGCTCGTGTCGTTCCCGGCGTACGACGATCGCTACGCGCGCGTGGTGCGTGACAACGCCGTCGACGGCCTGCTCGTCTCGAGCGAGATCGAGCCCGGCATGTCGGGCGGCCCGACGCTCAACGACTCCGGTCAGGTCGTCGGCATCAACGTGACGAAGGATCGCGCGCACGTCGGGCAGAACGGCGCCGTCAGCGTGACCGCGCTGCGCACGCTGCTCGGCAAGGTCCAGCCGGCCGATGCGAAGATCGAGCTCAAGCCCGACGACGTCGCGAGCCTGCTCGACAAGATCCAGACCGAGTACCTGCTGCTGCCGATCGACGAGCGCAGCAAGGTCCGCGAGACCGACTACGTGCACGCGGGCGACCTGCCGCAGCTGCACCAGCTCGTCGGCGAGGTCCGCCGCGAGGAGCGCAACACCGACACGACGTTCATCGCGAAGTACCAGCTGTCGGGCCAGGCCGCGCTCGGCATGTTCTTCGCGCGCATGCCGGGCAAGCTGCTCGAGACCTATCGCGCACCCGCGACCACGGGCCCGCTCGTCGCGTGCGAGCTCGCGAACCAGCGCCTGACGAGCTTCCTCGGCGATCTGTCGCCGTCGGCCGATGTGCCGCGCAGCCTCGACACGTGCGACGAGCTCGCCGTGCGCCCGCTCGCGTGGGATCTCGTCGCGGCGACGCTCCAGTGGGACGGCCACGAGAAGAAGTACAGCGTGACGAAGCTCGACAAGATGGACGACGAGGGCCGCGTGTATCGCGCGTCGCTGCGGATCTCGGGGGCGTCGAACCTCGTCGAGCTGTGGCTCGGCATCGATCAGGGCCACGTGCGGCTCAAGCTGTTCGATGCGGGCGGCAACCTGTACGCGATCAAGTCGCCGCGCACGGTGTCGCCGAACGCGTTCCAGGGCACGTGGAGCGTGCATCGCCCGCGCGTCACCGACCAGGTCAACAAGGACGCGGAGATCGAGTCGTCGGAGACGGTCTCGATCTCGGTGACCGATGGCAACAAGGTCTCGATCCGCAACGTCGTCAGCGAGAAGTACTTCGGCGCCGGCAACAAGGGGCAGCTGTTCCGCTGCAGCGAGAAGCGCACGATCGACACGGGCCTGCTGCAGAGCTTCACCGGCGTGCTCGACAACGGCGTGATCCTCGCGTTCCCCGACAAGGACGCCGAGGCGATGGGCGCCGACGCCGCGTACTGCAAGCCGAGCCACAAGGCGGACCGCATCGTCGCCGTGAAGCTCGAGGGCGATCAGGTCGTGCTGTACCGCACCGACGGCAACGCATACCCCGAGGCCGTGCAGCTGACCAAGGACGTGCCGGCGGCACCGGCCGCTGCGCCGGCTCCGGCTCAGTGAGGCGGGACGGCGTAGCCGCGCGCCGGGAACGGGTCCGCCGAGTCGCGGCGGCCGAGCTCCGCGCGCGTCCAGACGGCGCCGCGCTCGCTGAAGATCGCCAGGCCCACGACCCCGACGTTACGATCACCCGACGTCTGCGCCGCGTACGAATCAGCGACGCGCCCGAACCGGAACGCGGCGACGTTCGCGTCGCTCGTGCGGAAGCCGTCGATGACGAGCGTGTCGTGCGGGTCGACGATGTAGCCGCGCCGGTTCGGATCGGCCGGCTTGCCGTCGATCACGTCGAGCCCGTCGACGGACGCGACGACCTCGAAGCGAGCGGTCGTGCCGTTGCGCACGACGATGCGGTACCGCTGGTTGTCCTGGCCGACGATCAGCGTTCGCCCGCCGGCGGATAGGCCGGGCAGGGTGCGGCCCGCGTCGTCCACGAGCGCGACCGCGAGCGAGCCGTCACCCGCGTAGACCTCGAGCGGCTCGGGGCGAGCGTTCAGGTACTCGGCATGCGCGGCGACGCCCTGCTCGTCGTTGTAGTGGAGCAGGACCTCGGCCCACGGTGATGGCGAGCTGCGCTCGAACGGCGCGTAGCTGATCGGCGCGTAGACCGACTCGCCGAACGTCGTGCCGAGGCCGGGGCGATCCGGCTGCGCCTCCGCGATGCGGTCGGCGCCCGCCGACGGCTCCATGCTCGCATGCGCGGGAGGGGCCGGCTCGTAGGAGCCTCCGCCGCCGTACGAACCTCCGCCACTGTATGAACCGCCACCGCTGTACGAGCCTCCCGTGCTCGCGATCGCGGAGGTGGGAGCGGCGGGTGACGGCGAGGCGAGCTTGTACTCTCCGCCGCCGCACGCCGCGACGACGAGCAGCATGCCCAACGAGACCTTCATCGAGATGTCCTTTCTTCAGTGGCCCCAGTGCACGCCCATCTCGAAGAACATCGAGACGTCGATGCGCGGTGGCGTCGTGGCTTCGGTGCACGGGCCTCCGCACGTCGCCATCGCGTTCGCCGCGGGCGGCGCTTCGCCGAGGAAGGCGCGGAAGTCCATGAAATAGCCGGTGAGGTGCTGGTTCTTCGTGTTGCGAAAGCCGAGGTCGATCCCGAACGCGAGCTCGGCATCGGGACGTGACAGCACGCCGCCGCTCGTCCAGCCGATCTGCTCGTAGCCGCCGCCGAGCTCGCCCCACAGGTCGCCGTAGAACGCGCGGTCGCGATCGGTCGTGCGGAACGAGTGGCGGAGCGCGGCGCCGACGCGCGTCGCGCGGCCGTGGCGCTGCATCACTTCCTGGTAACCGTCGCCGACGGAGTAGTAGTCGAACATGCCGCGCAGCGCGTTGTCGCCGATGCGATACGCGACGCTCGCGGTGCCACCGAACGAGAAGCCGTTGACATCGGCCGCATCCGCGCCGCCCATCATCATGCCGACCTCGGCCTCGACCATGCGCGGCGCAGGCGGGCTCGGTGGCGCCGACACGGCGACGAGCGTCTGCGCGGAGGCCGTCGAAGCGAGGAGCAGCAGCGCGCCGGCGAGCTTCGTCATACGCGAAGTCAACGCGCCTCGCGCTCGCGCCTTACATCACGCGTGCGCTCGCGCCAACCATCACCAGGGCCACAGGTTCCACGTCTCGTACGAACCGGCGAGCAAGATCGCGGTGATCGCCCACGCGCCGAACAGGCGCAGCCAGCGATCCGACCACGGCCGCTTCGCCGTCGCGCACAGGAGCGCACCGACGACGAGCCCGCACGCCGCGCCTCCCGCGGCCCACGCGACGGCGCCGATGTAGGAGATCGCGAGCACGCCCGGCGGTGCGTGCATCGTGAACGTGCCCTGCAGCGGCAGGTACGCGAGGCGCGGCCACTGTCCCCAGTCGCACGCGGCGTACGCGAACGCGCCGGCGATCAGCGCACACGTCGCGAGCACGTACGCGCGCTGCCAGCGCGGCATCATCGCTTGCCTGCGTGGCAGCGCGAGCACGTCGTGCCGGTGAGCTTGAACGCGACGGTGCCGTCGTGGCAGCTCGCGCACGTCGGCTTCGGCGGGACCGGCAGCGTGACGACGTCGGCGCCCGCGAGATCGACGTGACACGTCGTGCACGCGCCGGGATGCGCGCCGTGATCGAACGCGCGGCGCACGCTCCACGGATCGGCGGCACGCTGCTGCTCGCGCGCCGCGGCGCGGCCCGCCTGGTGACACGCGGTGCACTGGGTCATCTGCGGCGCGGGGCCGCCGCTCGGGTGATGGCACGCGAGGCACGCCGCGTGGCCGCGCGGCGGTCGCAGCTGCACCGCCTGGGTGCGCAGCGAGTGGCAGGCCTTGCAGTCGCCGGGGTGCTTGGCGTGATCGAGCGTCGCGCCGAACTCCGTCTTCTCGGGCAGCGGCCGGTCCGCGATCAGCGCGCGCCACGGCTCGGTGGCGTTGTGGCATGCGCCGCAGCCCTTCGGCCAGCGTGCGCCGAAGTCGCTCGCGTGACACGCCGTACACGCGGTGTGGCCGGCGACCATGATCTCGCCCTGCGGTGAGAGCGGGTGACACGTGCTGCAGTTACCGGCGAGCGCCGCGTGCTGGTCGTGACGGAAGCGCGTCTCGGGGCGCGCGACCTTGAAGCCGTCGGCCGGCTCCTTGTCGTGACACTTGCGGCACGCGACGAGCACCGAGAACGCCTGCTTGCCGTCGTGGCAGCGTGCGCAGTCGTTCGCGGTCGGGCGCGGCAGCTCGGTGTCGTCGGTCGTCGCGACGCGCGCGTGACACAGCGCGCAGTCCTTCGCGCCGCGCTTGTCGTGCGACTTGTGCGAGAACACGCTCGTCACCGTGTCGTGGACAGCGGCGAGCTCGGGCGGCTGCGGCTTGCCGACGGCGCGCGGATGGCAGGTCGCGCAGGTCGTCATCGGCGAGCTCTGCTTGCCGTCGTGGCAGCCGGCGCAGCGCGCGTGCGGCGTCCACTTCTTCGACGACTCCGGCGCGTGGCACTGCGTGCACGCGATCTTCGCGTGCTGCTTGTGGCCGAGCGCGATGCCGAAGTCGGCGTCGATCCGGTACGGCGGGTAGGGCACGGGCAGCTTGCCGGCGTAGGGTGCGGCGAGCTGCGCCTCCGAGTGACAGGCGAGGCACACCTTGTCGCGATCGCCGGTGACGATCTTCTCGCCGCGCTTCGGAGCCGTCGGCGCCGCACCGTGACACGCGCCGAAGCACGCGCTGTGGCCGGGCCTGCCGACGAGCATGCCCTTGGCGACGACGTGGCACCGCGCGCACGCGAGCTCCTCGCCTCCCGAAACGACGACATCGCGATCGTGCACGTTGTGATCGAAGCCGAACGGCACCGTGCGCGGCTCCGCGGCCGCGACACCCGCCCCGAGGCAGGCGATCATCAAGAGCACGAGCGCGCGCATCAGTAGATGCCCTCCATCACGAGCTGGAGGCTCTTGTAGCCGCTGATCTCGCGCTGGTACTTGAGCGCGCTCGACAGCTCGTACGCCGCGAACACGCGCAGGCGCTGGCCGATCCACGCATCGACCGTGACGCGGCCGCCCCAGCGCCAGTCGGTGGTCGGCACCGAGGTCGCGTCGAGGTTGCAGGCCGTCGTCGCCGATCCGACCGCGCAGTAGGTCAACGGGTAATCGGTGCGGCGCGCGAAGCCCTCGGCGAGCGCGGAGAACTTGCGGGCGCCGAGCGACATCCGCAGCGTCGAGCCAAGCTCGACCATGCCCTTCTCGCCGAGGATCGGCGCCGCCTGCGCGGGGAGCATGTCGGGTGTGCCCTGCACGTCGCTGAGCGGTGCGGTCGCCACGCGCGTCGTCTCGCGAGTCAGCGCGCTCGCGCCGAGGGCCACCGTGCGCCGCACGCGCACCTCGACGGCGCCGCCGAGCTCGAGGTAGCTCGCGGCAAACGTGCTCTTCGGGTCGTTCGGATCCTTGCTCGCGAGGTCGCTCGACGCCGCGCCGCGCACGTAGAGATCGATGTTCTCCTTGATCAGCGTGCCGGCGCGCAGCGACGCGAGCAGCTGCGGCAGCACCGGTCCCAGATCGAGATAGCGCTTCGCGGCGAGCGGATCGGTCTCGGTGACGGTGGGATCCCAGCGCCAGTCGGTGTCGTGGCGGTGCGTCAGGTCGAACACGAGGTTCGTCACCTGGCCGTAGCGGCTGCGCAGCTGCACGTGCTCGTTCGCGAGGTTCTGGTCGCGCGTGCGGGCCTGCGCGATCAGCGCGACGTCCTTGCGCGGCCGCCAGTCGATCTCGACCTGCGCGTGGCGCGACGACTCGCCCGTCGCCGAGCCGATCGACGCCAGGCTCAGGCCTTCGATCGCGAACGCGAACGGGATCGGCCGCCGGAGCTCGCGCAGATCGATGCGCAGCGACGCGCCCGTGATCAGCGCGCGGTCCTTGATCGAGACGCGCGTCAGCGTGTAGTCGGGCACGCGCGTGCCGATGTAGAGGTTGCCCTTGACGAGCTTGTCCTCCCACGCGGCGTTCGCGCCGTAGATGTGGAGCATCCACGGGCCGTAGACGTACTGCTCGCCGGCTCGCACGCGCAGCGGCGCGAATCGCTTGTCGGGCAGGAAGTCCTTCACCTCCGCCCACAAGTTGCGCGGCTCGATGCCGCTGCGATCGAACCACGTCGCGACGGGCGGCGTGACAGGCACGAGCAGGCCGTCGGGCGCGCGCACGTGGTGCTGCGGCACGAGCTGGAAGCGTGCCGCGATGTACGTCGACAGGCTGTCGACCGCGACGCCGCGCGTGCTGAGGAAGCCCTCGCCGAGCGAGTACGCGCGCAGCTGGTTGATGCTGTTTGGATCGGGCGCCGAGTAGCGGTGATCGTTGGTCAGCGCGGTGCCGTCGACGACGTAGCCGAGGTTGAACTGCGCCGAGACCGGGCGATCGACGTCGCGCACGAGTGCGGCATCGGCGCCGAGATCGATCGGCATGCTCGCGGGGGCGGGCTTCGCCGCCGGCGGCTTCGCCGGCTGCGACGCGGTGGTCTGCGCGGCACGCATGTGCAGCGACGGGGGCGCGCGATCGAGGCGCAGCTTTACCGGATCCGCGGCGGCCGTCGCGCACAGCGCGCACAGGAGCGCCGCTGCCCTCATCGCCGTCCCGCCGGCACGGTGTGGCACTGCGCGCAGGCGCCGGGCAGGTTGCCTTGCTCCTCGTGGCACGTCAGGCACGAGCGCACGTTGATGCGCGCGAGCGGGCCGTGGTCGGTCATGAACGAGCCGGGGAACCCGTGCGAGCGCGGGCGCTGCGAGTGGCACGACGTGCAGAACTCGACGACGTGGCAGCGGGCGCATCGCGCGCGATCCGCGCCCGCCTCGGTGCCGTGGTCGAGCTCGCGCCACGTGATGCGGTGATCCGCGGGACGCATCGTCTGGTGGCACTCGTCGCAGATGTCCTTGGAGTTGCCGCTCATCTGCGTGTGGCACGCCGCGCAGCGGCCGCCGTCGCGCTCGGCCGCCTCGGCGTGATCGCGGCGGAACGCGAGCGTGTGATCGATCGGCTTCTCGGTCGCCGGGAGGTGGCTGCGCGGCGCGAGCTCGGCGAGCGTCTCCTTGCGCTCGGAGTGGCAGGTCTGGCAGATGCGCATGCGCATCGCGCCGGGCGTGCGGTCGCTGTCGTCGTGGCAGGTGACGCACGCCTCGACGCGCGGCGGCGCGTGATCGCCGTAGCCGGTCGCCTGCCCACTCTGCGCGTGACACGCCTCGCACTTGATCGCGTTGCCGCGACGGTCCGCGCGATGCGACGCGTGGTCGAAGTGCAGGTCGCCTTTGATCAGGCGCGCGCGCGTGCGCTGCTGCACGCCGTTCTGGTGACACGTCGCGCACGCCGTCATCGCCGGCGCGGCACCGGCCTCCGGTGCGTGGCAGCGCGCGCACGCGGCATGGTCGGGCTGGACGAGCGCGCCGTCGCGTACGTGGCAATCGGCGCACGTGACGTGGAAGCCGACCTTGGCCTCGACGCGCGCCGCATCCATGTGCGAGCGGTGCGAGAACTTGCTCGGCTCGGCCTCCCAGATGTCGGCGCTCGGATACGGCTTGAGCGGCGCCGTGATCGGCTCGGCCGTCACCTCGACGTGGCAGACCTTGCACAGCTCGCCCGGCTTCTCGAGGAACGCCTGGCGATGGCAGCGGTCGCACGGCGCGTGATCCTGGCTGCCGGGCCGCGTGCCCATCTGGTGGCAGTCGGTGCACGTCGCGACCTGCGCGTGCTGGCTGTGCGAGAGGCGCGTCGGATCGTGCGGCGGCAGAGGAGCATCGGGCACGCGCGTCGGAGAGCATGCACACACGACGATCGCGACGATGCAGGCGATCTTCCCCAAGCCGCCGTCGACGCTAGCACAGCGCCGCGGCGCGATCCTCGTACGTCACGTGAGGGCGATCGGCCGTCAGCGGCCGCCGAACGTGGACGTAGCGGGGCGCCGCCGCCGGCTGCCACCATGCGACGGCAAACCCCGGCTCCGGCGTGTACGCGACGACGACCTTCTCGCCGGGCAGGTCCGCGAGTGGTGCCAGCGCGCGTTCGGCGGCGTGAATGACGACCATCCGCGCGAACGCGGCCTGCGCGAACAGCCGCTCGAAGAACGCGAGCGAGGTCGCGCGCCACAGCGGGCCCTGCTCGTCGGGGATCGGCGCGTTGCACGAGATCACGTCCCACGCGCGCAGCGGCACGCCGTCGAGCACGTCGGCCCGGTACGGCTCGAGCGCGACGTCGGAGAGCATCCCGCCGAGCACGGCCCGGGCGAGCGCGCGATCGTTGAGGTCCGCGATCACGGCCGGCTGGTGGCGCGAGAGCGGCGCGAATGCCGAGCCGCACGCGACGTCGAGCCACGCCTCGGCGGGCGGCACGGAGAGCGCGAGGTGATAGCTCGAGTCGTCGGGCCACATCACGAGATCGTCGGTGGGCGCGGCGTCGAGGCGATCGCAGGCGAGGAGCGAGTGGCCGAGCGGCAGCAGCGCGAGCGTGGCGCGCACTCGACCGTCGGTGATCTCGACGAGCCCGTGCTGCGCGAGCGTCTCGAGATCGAGCGTGCGCTCGACGAGCGCGACCGGGACCTCCGAGCCCGCGACGAACACCGCGAACGGCGCGGCCGCCGGCGTCAGCTCGCGTAGCGCGGCCCGGCGCGCCGGCTCTGCGAGCGCGCTCAGCCGGTCGGTGCCGCACCACGCGGCGAGCGCGCGTGGCGCGAGCAGCCGGCGGAGCTGGCGGCCGAGCTCCTTCACGGCGACGACAGGTACAGGCGCGCCAGGTCGTACTCGGCGTCCATGACGAGCCCGGCCTCGACGACCTCGACGAGCTTCTTCTTCGCATACGCGGGCGAGCCCGCCTCGGGATCGAGCCCGAGCACGACGCCGTAGAACGCGAGCTCGGCCTGGCGCGGCGCCGTCGTGGCGCTCGCGCGCAGCGCGGCGAAGTCGAGGCGGCCGGTCGCGGCCTCCGCGAGCTGCTCGTACCAGAGGTCGCCGTGCCGGCTGCCGAGGTACTCGACGGCCTGCCGATCCTTGGGCTCGCCGCGGCGCCGCTCGTCCCCGAGCACCCACAGGCACATGTACACCTTGTACATCTCGCTGACGTCGGCCGACAGCGCGCGGTGCAGCGCATCGAGGGCATCGACGGGGCGCCCGACCTCGATCAGGAACGCGACCGCGCTCGCGAACGTCGCCGCGGAGTCCGGATCCTCCTCCGTCGCCGACAGCACGAGGTCGACCGCGCGATCGCTGTGCCCGAGGAACCACAGGCCGCGACCGGCCTCGAGCTGGCCCTCCGCGAGCAGCGACTTCGGCGGCTGCGGGGACTTCAGCAGCTCCGACCAGTCGTGCATCGCGGTCAGGTACAGCACGGCGGCGTCGCGCTGCCGGTTGTCGGCGCGCGCCACGTCCGCCGCGATCCGCTCGAGCCGCGCGCGGCGCTCGAGGTCACCGCTCGACGCGGCGATCGCCTCGCTCGCGTAGCGCGCCGCCGATGCGAGCCGGCCCGTTTTGTAATGGATCGTGGCGAGCGTCTCGAGCGCATCGACGCTCGGCGCGAGATCGATCGACGCGGCCAGCGCGCGCTCCGCGTCGTCGAGCCGGCCCTGGCTGAGCATGCCCTTGCCGAGCGCCGTCTCGGCCGCGGCGTGCGCCTCCGTCCACACCTTGCCGCGCGTCGTTCGCTCGACCGCCGCGAGCGCCGTGCGCGCCGCCGCCGGCCGGCCGCCGAAGCCGAGCCGCGCGATGCGCTCGGCATACAGCGCGCCGAGCTTGCGCACGATCGTCGGATCGGTCGGGTGCGCAGCCTCGTAGAACGCGATCGGCTGATCGACGCGCCCGAGCGCCGTCGCGTGATCGGCGGCGGCCGCGAGCAGCGCCGCATCGTGCGGGAACTTCGCGAGCCCGGCCTCGCACACGGCGAGCGCGCCGACCGGATCCGGCCCGTGCTCGTCCTTGCGCAGCGCCGCCGCGAGCTGCACGTACGCATCCGCTGTCGGATGCTGCGCGACGGCCTCCGCGCGCGAGGTCAGCTCGCGGTCGGTGCCGATGCCCGTCAGCTGCGACAGGTGCGCGTAGATCGTCTCCGGCTTGCCGGCGCGCGCGAGCGCCGCCGCGATGCGATGCGCGGTCGACAGGATGTCGTGATGCGCGCGCACGAGCTGGATCGACGCGCCCTGCTTGACCAGCAGCTCCGCGACGATCTTCTGGCGCGCCTCGAGCAGCTGCACGTACTTCGCGACGAGCCAGTCCGTCGGCAGCACGAGCACGGTCGGCTGGAGCAGCGCGATCGGCTGCGCGCGCGCCGCGTTCGCGCCGTTCTCGGCGGCGGCGAGGTCGTCCGCGTAGCCGAGGATGTCCTCGAGCTCGGCGATCACGTCGGCGCGCTTGCCGCCGCTGATCTCGGCGAGCAGCACGAGGCACGCGATCGTCGGCTCGGCGGAGCCCGACTTCGAGAACACCGCGCGCAGTCGCTCGAGCAGCGGCGCCTGGCCCGCGAGGCCCACGCCGACCGCCTCCGGATCCTCCTGCCACAGCGACGCGAGCTGATACAGCAGCTGCTCGGCGACGAGCGGCTTGTCTTCCTGCAGCGCGTCGTCGATGCGGCGCGCGATCGCGGTGACGATGCCGGCGCGCACCTCGTCGCGCGCGGCACCGCGCGGCATCACCCACAATCGATCGATCGCCTGATCGCGGTCGGTCTCGTCGCGCAGCTCGAGCGGCGCATCAGGGAAGCTCGGGCGAGGTGGCCGCGCGGTCGCGCACGCGGCGACGGCCAGCAGCACCCACAGACGGCTCATGAGAACAAGGTAGCATCGTCATGACGTTCTGATCGTGTATGGTGCCCGACATGACTCCGACCGGAATCGTCGTCCAGAAGTACGGCGGCTCATCCGTGGCCGATGCCGAGAAGATCAAGCTCGTGGCGCAGCGCATCGCGCGCACGAAGGCGGCCGGCAAGAAGGTCGTCGTGGTCGTGTCCGCGATGGGCAAGACCACGAATCAGCTGATCGAAAAGGCCAAGCAGGTCAGCCCGTCTCCCTCCCGCCGCGAGCTCGACATGCTGCTCACCTGCGGCGAGCGCGAGGCGATGGCGCTCCTCTCGATGGCGTGCGCGGAGCAGGGCCTCGAGGCCATCTCGTTCACCGGCTCGCAGGCCGGCATCCTCACCAACGACCGCCACTCCGGCGCCCGGATCGTCGAGGTTCGTCCGTTTCGCATCGAGGACGAGCTCGACCGCGGCAAGGTCGTCATCGTCGCCGGCTTCCAGGGGGTCTCCTACAAGCGCGAGATCACGACCCTCGGCCGCGGCGGCTCCGACACCACCGCCGTCGCGCTCGCCGGCGCGCTGCGCGCCGACTACTGCGAGATTTGCTCGGATGTCGACGGCGTCTACACCGCCGATCCGCGCATCGTCGACGCCGCCCAGCTGATCCACTCGATCAGCCACGACGAGATGCTCGAGCTCGCCGCCCAGGGCGCGAAGGTCCTGCACGACGCTTCCGTCGAGTTCGCACGCAAGTCCGGCATCGCGCTCTACGCGCGCGCGACCTCCAAGGACGGCGGCGGCACCCGCATCGACTTCTCGCCGGACCGCGAGCGTCAGGTCGCCGCCGTCACCGGCCAGAACGCGCTGATCCGCCTGCGCACCTCGGGCGGCGCCGCCGTCGAGCACACGCTCCAGATCCTCGAAGCCGCGTCCATCCCGCTCACGCACCTCGACCTCGAGGGCAAGGAGCTGCGCTGCTGGTTCACGATCGCCGACGTCCCCGACTGGGCCGAGGTCCGCAAGCGCCTCGACACGGTCATCGGCGATCAGATCGAGTTCGGCGAGGAAGGCTGCGTGACGATGGTCGGCCACGGCATCGGCGGCAACCCCTCCATCATCAACAAGGCGCGCGCCTCCGCGGTCGGCGCCGGCGTCCCGCTCAATGCGGTCTCGGTGTCCCCGCTGCGCGTCAGCCTGTGGTGCGATCGCCCTCACGTCGATAATCTCGTGCGCGCCCTTCACAAGACATTCATCGAGTCGTAGGACAAACACGGTGTCCAAGTCCGGCCTCGCGCGCCTCGTGCCTCATCTCGGCAGGCTCGGCCGCGCGGAACGCTGGCGGCGCACGAAGGGCCGTCCCCGCGTCTGGGCCCACCGCGGCGACAGCGCCCACAAGCCCGAGAACACGATGGCCGCGTTCGAAGCCGCTCGCGCCGCCGGCGCCGACGGCATCGAGCTCGACGTCCGCCTCGACGGCGACGGCACCGTGATCGTCTTCCACGACGAGGACCTCCGCCGCCTCGTCGGCCGCCCGGGCCGCGTCGAGGACATGTCCGAGGCCGAGCGCAAGACCCTGCGCGTCAGCGGCGAGCCAGTCCCGACCCTCGCCGAGGTCCTCGACGCGCTCGGCACGCTCGAGTGCAACGTCGAGATCAAGGCCCCGCACCCGGGCCGCATGGGCGATCTGATCGCGCGCACGGCGAAGGTCATCAAGAACAGCGGCCGCGCCGAGCAAGTCCTGATCTCGTCGTTCGATCCGTTCGCGCTCGTCCAGTTCCACCGGCACCTCGAGGACGTCGCGCTCGCCTACCTCTTCCACGAGCACCAGCCGCTCGCGCTCCGCCGCGGCTGGGTCGGGCAGTGGGCGGGCGCGAGCCTCTTCCACCCCGAGCACACGCTCTGCACCGAAGCCACCGTCAAGGCCTGGCACACGCAAGGCCGCGCGATCAACGTCTGGACCGTCGACGACGCCCCCGAGCTCGAGCGCCTCGCACGCCTGGGCGTCGACGGCGTCTTCGCCAATGACCCGGGCCACGCCGTCCGCGTCTTCAACCAGCTCGCGTGACTACTTCGCCGCCGGCTCGATCGTGAACGCCAGCCGCACCTTGTCGGCCCCGCGCCACAGGTCCGCATCCAGCTCGTTCGCGGTCCGCAGCGAATCCCACACCACCTGCAGCTGATCCGGCCGGGACACCGGCTTGCCATTCACGGCCAGCAGCACATCGCCCGGCGCGACATCGACATCCACGAGCGGCCCCGTCCGATCGATCAGCTGCACGAGCTGCCACCCGACAAACCGATCACCATCCATGCGCGGCGTCACCTCGAGCTGGCGCAAGAACGCGCCCGGCCCGCCATCGAGCACCGCGATCAGCCGCGCGCGCTCGATCGTCCCGCTGCGCAGCCCCTTCCCAGGCGGCGCCACCGGCCGCTCCGCGTTCGCCGCCGCGCCTGCCGTCGCCGCCGCGCCGGGCGCGCCTGGCGCGCCTGGCACTGCCGCCTGGTCCGCCGCTCCGGCGCCGGGGCCGCTCGCGGGCTCGCGCGCGCCGCCCAGGTCGTCGTCGAACGACGGCTTCTGCGGGTCCGTCTTCGGCCCGCACGCGACAACGCCCGCGACCAGCGCGCCCGCGAGCAGCGCGCCCGCGAGCCGACGACTCGCCAGCAAGCCGCCGGCGAGCGACCGACGGGCGAGACAGGCGAGCGAGGGTAGGGCGCGCATGTTCCCGAGGCTGCCGCGCCCGCCGCAGGCGCGCAAGTATGTGTCGCGAGCCGGCCATCGGCTGCGGCCCGATGCCGACGTCGGCTGCAGGCATCCGCTCCGGTATCCCGCGCCAGCATCCCGCGCCAGCATCCCGCACCAGCATCCCGCACCCGCATCCCGCACCCGCATCCCGCACCCGCATCCCGCACCCGCATCCCGCA
>CAYUNM010000038.1:62645-64118 GCA_964446175.1 uncultured Kofleriaceae bacterium | reverse complement strand
CCCGCATCCCGCACCCGCATCCCGCACCCGCATCCCGCACCCCGCACCCGCATCCCGCACCCGCATCCCGCAGCGAGCGTCCTGCACCCGCATCCCGCAGCGAGCGTCCTGCGCGATGCATCTTGGCGTGAGGCGCTCGATGCACGTGTGAGTCACCGATGCCAAAATATCTGCGGAAACTAGTTGAAGAGTGAATGCGAGTGGCCCATGCTGTCTGCGTGGTGCGGCGGAAGGTGCACGTCCAGCAGCTCATCCGGTGGCCGAATGCGGCCGGCGATCTGCGCGGTCGCAAGCGCGAGGCGGGCAGGGGCCGCGGCCGAAGGCGCGTTGGCCGACCGAAGAAGGCGGGGGCGAAGCATCCACATGACGTGCGGCCCGACTTCGGACGGGATACCGCGCTGCACGTCACGCTGCGGGTCGATCGCGAGGTGGGACGATTGCGGACGCGCGCGTGCTACCAGGCGGTTCGCGAGGCGGCGGTCACGTTGCTGCCGCGCGAGGATTGCCGGATCACGCAGCTGAGCATCCAGGGAACGCACCTGCACCTGATCGTCGAGGCGGACAGCAAGCGCGCGCTCGCGACGGGCATGCAGGCGTTCTCGATCAGCGCGGCGAAGCACATCAACGCGGCGGTGTCTCGCGCGGGAAGCTGGTGGGAGCGGCGCAGGATGGGGGACCAATCGCGCGCAGCGCGCGGAAATGGGGCGAACGCCATCACGCGGACGAGTGGAGAGCGGGTCGCTGGCCCGCTGCCGAAGCGCCGGAAGGGCCGCGTGTTCAGCGACCGCTATCACGCGCGCATCATCACGTCGCCGCAGCAGGCGCGGCGCGAGCTCGCATACGTGCTCAACAACTGGCGCAAGCATGGCGAGGATCGGCGCGGCGACGCGCGCACCTGGCTCGTCGATCCGTTCTCCACGGGCTGCGGGTTCATGGGGTGGCGCGAGCGCGCCGATGCACCGTTCGCGTGGAAGCTGCCGCCGACGTACGAGGCGATTCCTGTCCATGCCCCGCAATCGTGGCTGCTGCGGGCCGGGTGGCGGCGGTGCGGGTTGATCAGCACGCACGAGGTGCCCGGGGCGCGGTGACGCGCGGGGCCGCGGCGCAGACAAGCCGCGAGAAGGGCGGCCTCAGATCGTGGCCACTGCGAGGTTCGCTCTCGCACTCGCACTCGCACTCGCTCTCGCTCTCACTCTCGCGCCGCCTCCGACGCTACGTCGTGCCGCCTCCTCTTCGGGCAGATCAATTACCGCCCCCCGCGTGTGTGCTCGCGCTCTTCGCCGCGCTCGCGGCCGACGCGCAGCGCGCGCGCTCGGGATCCCCCGCGCGCGAAGCGCGCAACGCAACGCGCGGCTCGCTGCGCGAGCATCCGTGCCGCGCCAAGCGGCCTGCGCAGGGCAGGCGCCCCGGGGGCCAGTGCGTTCGCGCGCGGCCGCTCGCGCGGGCTGCGCGCTACATCACCGCTCGCGCGGG
>CAYUNM010000038.1:48015-62545 GCA_964446175.1 uncultured Kofleriaceae bacterium | reverse complement strand
ACATCACCGCTCGCGCGGGCTGCGCGCTACATCACCGCGCGCACGACCTCGACGAACACGTCATCCTCCGACTGTTCGCCGTCGATCGTGATGATGCGCTCGCCCTGCGCGGTGAGCTCGTCGATCGTCGCGCGATAGCCCGCGTCGACGTCGCGCTGCATCTGGAGGTCCTCGAACAGCTCCTGCGTGCGGCCGGCCGCGACGCGGCGCTCGGCCGCGACCTCGGGGCGGACCTTGAGGAAGACGGTGATATCGGGCTTGCGCGCGCGCGCGTTGAGCATCGCGATCCAGTCGCGGTCGGCGCCCGTGCCTTGGTACGCGAGGGACGAGTGGTAGTAGCGGTCGGAGACGACCCAGGTGCCGGCGGCGAGCTTCGGCTCGATCTCGCGTTGCAGGTGGTCGAGGCGGTCGGCGGCGAAGAGGAGGCCGAACGTCGACTGCGAGAGCGCCTGGCCGGGGATGGCGTGGCCGCCGGTCAGCATCTCGCGGATCAGCTTGCCGACCGGGCCGTCGCTCGGCTCGCGGGTGGGGTGCGCGCGCTGGCCGCGGGCGTTGAGGTGCTCGACGAGGCGGCGGACCTGCGTGGTGGTGCCGGCGCCATCCAGGCCTTCGATCACGATCAGGCGGCTCACCGCCGCGTCGTATCACGGGCGCTGGAGGTGGTTCACGCGCGGCGGCGCATCATCGCGACGCCGAGCAGCGCGAGCGCGATGGCGGCCGCGGCGCCGGCGAGCCAGAGCATCCAGACCGGCTTGCCGCGCATCTCGGCCTCGTGGGCCGCGGTCTTGGCGGGCGCGTAGTCGGGGCGGAGCGCCACCGCCTTGCGGAAGTCCGGGCCGCCGTCCTTGCCCGCGGCCTCGAGCGCCTTGCCGAGCGTGTAGTGCGAGGCGGCGAGCGCTTCGGTCGCCTTGTCGCCCTTCGGATCGAGGCCGTTCGCCTTCGAGTAGGCGGCGGACGCGTCGGCCCACTTCTTGTCGGCCTCGAGCTTCTTGGCGGCCGCGAAGTAGATCTTGGCCATCTCGGCGCGCTGCGGGCGGTCGGGGTTCGTGACGAGCAGGCGGTCGAGCGCGGCGGTCGCGCCGGCGAGGTCGCCCTTGTCGGCGAGCGCCTTGGCGGCAGTCCACGACTCGGTGTCTTTCTTGGCGCGCTCGCCGTCGTAGTACTCGAACAGCTGCTTGCTGACGCCCTCGAGATCGATCGGCTCGACCTTCTTCTCGTGCGTCCACTCGGCGTCGCGGTCGTCGAGGGTGGGGTCGACGATCGGGTAGTCGGTGTGGAGCAGCTCGTTGCTGGTCTTGCGCAGCTCGTTGTCGGCGAGCTCGCGGTACGTCAGCCAGAGCGGCTTTTCTTTCTTCGTCAGCTTGCCGCCGGGGAGCTGCAGCTTCTTCTTGGGCGCGGGCGGCGGGGGAGGGCCGGTGACGTACGCCATCCAGGCTTCGCGCGCGGCCTGGCGCACGCGCGGCGAATCGGCGTTGACCTTGGACCAGACGGCGTGGACGGCCTCGCGGTGGTGCGTGGCCTTGAAGGCGTCGAGGATCGCGATCGTCAGTGCTTCGTCGCCGATCGCGGACTCGAGCGCCTTGCCGGGCTCCTGGCGATCGAGGCGCTCGAGCTGGTACGTCGCGTAGCGCTTGCGATCGTAGTTCCTGCCCTGCGACTCGCGGATCAGCGCCGGCTCGCAGTACGGCTCCATCTTGCGGAGGTAGCGGCCCATCTCGTCGCGGTAGATGATCGTCTCGTCGCCGAACGCGGCGTCGAAGAGCAGCTGCGCGGCGTGAATGTCCTTGCTCGCCGAGAGCGCGCGGATCGCGGCGTCGTCGGCGATGACCTCGCCGAGCCCGGGCGTCGCCGGATCGAGCTTCAACAGGCCCGCCATCCAGTCGAGGTCGTCGTCGGCCTTCTCTTCTTTGGTCGACTTGCGCTCGGGCGTGACGAAGTGGCCGTTCTTGTCGGGGACCTGCGCGTTGATCGAGACGAGGACCTTGCGACGGTCCTCGAGGCTCGCGGTGTGCGGGCGCGCCAGGTACGAGCCGAGCGAGTCGACGTACGCGCCGCCATCCTTGATGACCGCATCGGCCGCGGCCTTGCGATCCGGCCCCTTTTCGACGGCATCGAGCAGCTTCTGGGCGGCCGGATCGACCGGCGGCATCGGAGGCTTCTCGGCAGGCGCCTTATCGGCAGCCGCAGCGGCGGTCGCGGCAACCACCGCGAGAATCGACAAGCGCACGGACCATGAGTTAGCGAATCGGCGTCGTCGGCGCAACTTAGGCTGACAACGCGCGATCTCGTCAGTGAATTCGCTCGGCGTCGATCGGATCGCCCATATCGACAAACTCGAGGAAGCGCAGGCCGATCGCGCGGGTGCTGGCGGCGTCGTTGCCGGTCAGGAAGTTGAGGTAGTGGTGGTGCTTGACCTCCGCGCGGGCGACGATCTCGTCGACCTTGTCCTCCTCGCGGAAGGTCTGGAAGTGCACCGTGACGACGGTTCCGAGCGGCGGCGCGTACGTCATCTCGACGAGGATGCCGCCGGCGGAGATGTTCCGCGCGATCGCGAACGAGTCGCCGTAGAGCTCGCTGCCGATCACGACCAGGAAGGCCTTATCGAAGCGGGTATGGATGCGCTTCTCGAGGACGGGGACCGTGGGCGTCGGCCGGCTGTCATCGAGGACATGCGAGAGATCCAGGGCGCGTCGCTTCACTGAAATAATGATCGAGCGCGGCCGCGATGGAGTCAAAAATCCTACGTTGTCCTACATCGCCGCACCCCGACAAAGGCTGGCCCCCCGGCGGTCGATCGTGCAGATTCGCGGCATGCGGTGGCTGCCCGTGCTCGCGCTCGCGCTCGCTGCCGCGACGGCCAGCGCCGAGCCGCGCGCCAGCAACCCCGCGTTCGTCGGCATCAAGATGAACGACCTCGGCATCGGCTGCCAGGTCGCGGACGTGGTCGCAGGTGGGCCCGCCAAGGATGCCGGCGTGCGCCCGCTCGATCTGATCCTGACGATCGACGACGCACCGCTCGCGCAGGCCCAGCAAGGCAGCTGCACGACGCTGCTGCAGAAGATCACCGGCCACGCCCCCGGCGACACCGTGCGCTTCCAGATCCGGCGCGCGATGGACACGGTCACCGTCAAGGTCACGCTCTCGACGCGCGCCGAGGTCCTGCACCGCCGCTTCGTCGGGCATCGCCTCGGCTCCGCGACGCTCTCCGACGCCGACGATCCGCGCACGACCTACGAGCTCGATGACCTGCGCGGCCACGTCACCGTGCTCGGCTGGTTCCACGCCGATACGTGCGTCAACTGCGGCAGCGTGTTCGATCGCGTGCGCGATGGGCTGCGCGAGCGCCTGCACGGCGACGACGTGCCGACCGTGCTCGCGGTGACGCCGACCGTGCGCGACCCACAGACGCTGCGCAAGGTCTTCACGTCGAGCGTCAAGCTCGCGACCGCACCCGAGGATGCCGTGCTCGAAGGCGAGCTGCTCGAGCCGGATCGCATCCACTTTCTGATCATCGATGCCAGGGGCATCGTTCGCTTCGTCTCGCCGATCGCGCCCGACTCCGACGACCTCGAGGCGGCCCTCGACGAAGTGCTCGCGGCATGCGAACAAGAAGAGCATGCTTCGAAAGTTCGCCGGTAAGACTCCTGAGCTCGGGCGCGGCGTGTTCGTCGCGGAGAACGCGGCGATCATCGGCGATGTCGTCATCGGCGACGAGTCGAGCGTCTGGTACGGCACGCAGATCCGCGGCGACGTGATGCCGATCCGCATCGGCGCGCGCACGTCGATCCAGGACAACACGGTCATTCACGTGACGAGCGACTTCTCCGGCACGACGATCGGCAACGATTGCACCGTCGGTCACAGCGCGATCGTGCACGCGTGCACGGTCGAGGACTTCTGTCTGATCGGGATGGGATCGATCATCCTCGACGGCGCACGCATCGGTACGGGGAGCCTCGTCGGTGCAGGTGCGCTGGTGACACCCGGTACCGTCATCCCACCCGGGAGTCTCGTCGTGGGCTCGCCGGCGAAGGTAAAACGCGCACTGAACGAAAAGGAACGCGAGCAGATCCGGTACGGCGCCGACCATTATGTCGAGCTAGCCCGCCGCTACCTTGCAGGTGAGGGATGAATTTCTGTAGGGTGGATCGTCGAACTCGCGAATGGTGTCTCGGATCGCCATCACGGTCGCGCTGCTAGTGACGCTGGGGGGCGTCGCGCTGGCGGATAACGTCTCGCAGCTCGCCGATCAGCTGGCGAACGACGATAGCGATCGCGTGCGGCTCGCGGCCGCGGTGTCGCTCGCGAAGCTCGGCGACGAGAAGGCGATCTTGCCGCTCGCGAAGTGCATCGTGAACGACAGCGACAAGAACGTGCGCTCCGCGTGCGCGATCGGTCTTGGCAACCTCGTCAAGCCGTCGACTCGCTCCGCGTTCAAGAACCTCGCGGTCGCGAACCTCAAGACCGCGGCGCAGAACGACGCGAGCGACCTCGTGAAGAAAGAGGCGAACAAGGCGCTGACGGCGATCACCGGCGCCGGCACGAGCGGCGGCGGCACGAGCGGCGGCACCAGCGGCGGAGGCGGCGCGGGCATCTACGTGAATATCGGACCGATGTCGAGCAAGACGGGCAGCGCCAACGATGCCAAGCTGCGCACGCTCATGGCGAAGACGGCGGCCAAGACGATGTCGAGCAAGGCCGCTTATATGAGTCAGGCCTGGGCGGGCGGGACGCCGAGCAAGGCGGCCCTCGCGTCCAAGGGCATCTCCGGCTTCTACGTCGACGGCACGCTCAACGAGCTCAAGGTGAAGACGAGCGGGTCGAGCGCGACCATCTCGTGTAAAGTCAGCATGTTGCTCGCAGACTTCCCCGACAAGAGCGTCTTCGGGTTCCTCAACGGTGGTGCATCCGTCACGGCGAGTGCATCGCAGAGTGACCAGGACCTCGCGAGTGAAGACTGCGTGTCGGCAGTGATCGAAGACTTGATCGCGAAGAAGATTTCCCGACGATCTGCACGAAGGCGTCGTGTCCGTGAGCAGCAACCAGAAAGGCTACAAGCGCAGCTGGAAGAACCTCTTGCTCAACAAGAGGTATCAGCTGCGCTTCACGCTGTTCATGGTCGGCATCTCGGCGCTGCTGATGACCGGTCTGGGGATCTGGGTGATGAAGCAGGCGAACGAAGCGACGACCGTCGCGATCGATCGCGTGCGCGGCGACGCGTGCCCCAAGATCCCCGAGCTCACCGACATCCCCACCGATGCCGATAGCGGCGTGCCGCTCAAGCTGCCCGATGGCGACGGCTCCGCGGCCGTCGGCAGCGCGGCGCCCGCGCCCGTGCCTTCGAGCGTCGATCCGAAGGACGTCGCGAAGCACAACGCGCAGGCGGATCTGCTCGCGGTGAAGGCGCTGTGGTGCACGACGGCCGAGTGCGCGCGCGGCGTGGAGACCGCGGAGCCGCTGGAGATCCGCGTCAAGGACTGCGACGCGTACGTCAAGGGCAAGCTCGAGGACGCGGATGCCGTCGCGGCGCTGCGCAAGGCGACGATTCCGGTCGTGAAGTGCGATGGCGGTCAGGCGTTCACGGTCGCCGATGCGCCCGAGCCGCGCCACGTCACCGTCGTGATGGACGAGAGCTCGATGACGATGACGCCGGCCGTGCCGAGCGACTACGCCGATCGCGTCGTGTCGCACTGGACGTGCGAGGTCCGTCAGGCCGGCTCGATCGACGAGCTGCAGCGCGGCCGCGTGCGAATTCTGTGGGTGCTGATCGCGACCGGCCTGCTGCTGATGTTCGGCCTCGCGATCTACGGCATCAAGATGACCCACAAGGTCGCCGGTCCGCTGTTCAAGGTCAGCCTCTACCTCGCGAAGATGCGCGACGGTCGCTACGACAAGGTCTGGAACCTCCGCAAGGGCGACCAGCTCGTCGACTTCTACGAGCACTTCAAGACGGCGCACGCGGGCGTGGTCGCGCTCGAGAAGGAAGACATCGAGGCGATCAAGGCCGTGATCGCGGCGGCCGAGGCCGCCGGCGCGGGCGAGTCGGTCGGCGAGCTGCGCACGATCCTCGCGCGCAAGGAGAAGTCCATTGAGTGACGTACCCTCCGCCACCGTCGTGCAGGACGGGAAGCTCAGCGGCGACGCGCCGAAGGCCGGCGGCGGCGGGCGTCCGCCGTACAAGCGCAAGCTGTCGAACTACCTGCTCGACAAGCGCCTGCAGCTTCGCTACGTCCTGTTCGTCACGATCCTCTCCGGCATCATCGCCGGCGCGCTCGGCTACCTGATCTATCACCAGAGCGCGACGGCCTCGGACTCGCTCGCGCGCGCGATGGACGATCCGCTCTTCGCCGAGGTGAAGCAGACCGCGATCGCCGAGCTGCACAGCGAGGACCGCGTGCTCGTCTACAAGATGATCGGCCTGGGCATCGGGCTCATCGTCATCCTGAGCGCGTACCTCGTGATCATGACCCACAAGGTCGCGGGCCCGCTCTACAAGGTCTCGCTCTACTTCGACAAGATGGCGGAGGGCAAGCTCGGCAAGGTCACCGCGCTCCGCAAGGGCGACATGCTGCAGGACTTCTACGGCAACTTCCGCGAGATGCACGAGGCCGTACGCACGCGCATGCAGTCCGACGTGATCTCGATGGAAGGCGCGGCGAACCACCTGCGCACGAAGGCCGCGAACGATCCCAAGCTCGCCGAGGCGCTCGACGCGCTCGATCACCACGTCACGCAGCGCAAGAAGCAGCTGCTCTGACGTAAGCTCGCAGCGTGCTGCTCGAGCTGGGGGACCGCTACTGGGCGCTGGGCCTGCCTGCTGCCGCGCGCTCCGCGCTGCAACGCGCGCTCGCGCAAACGCAGGACGCGGCGCCCGCGCTGCGCCTGACCGACATCGCGCTCGCGCAGGGCGATGCGGCCGCCGCGCGCGCGTTCGCGACCGAGGCCAGCAAGCGCGCCCCCGGCCCCGCGACGAAGATCGTGCTCGGCCGCGCGCAGCTGCTCGCCGGCGAGCTCGGGGCCGCGCGGATGTCGCTGTCGTCGGCGCTCGACTCGCCGAAGCTCACGCCGTGGGACCGCGCCCGCGCGCACCACGAGCTCGCGCGGCTGTGCGACGCGCTGTCCGATGGGCAAGGCGCCGCCGCCCACGCGGCCGCCGCGTTCGAGGCCGCGATCACGGCCGCGCAGAAGTCGGCGCCGGACCTGCCGCTCGTCGAGGAGATCGCGGCCGGCGTCGTCGCGCACGGTCGCGCGCAGGACGCGCAGGCATCCCTGGAGACCGTGCGCGGCCAGCCCGGCTCGCACGTGTGCACGGCGGCGCTGCTCGCGGCGCGCCACACCGCGGGCGATACCGGCGTCACCGAGACGATGGTCGACGACGAGCTCGCCGCCGCCGCGCCCGAGCTCCCCGGCGCGACGCTCCAGCTGCGCCGCCTCGAACGCCGCGCGCGGAAGGCCGGAGCCGCGGAGCGTCGCGAGCTCGCCGCCGAGCTCGACGCGCTCGCCCACGCGACCGCCGCCGAGCCGCTGCCCGCTGCCGATCGCGCGCGCATCCACTTCCTGCGCGCCGGCCTCTACGAGGAGACGCCCGAGACGCGCGACCGCGCCGAGGACGCGTATCGCAAGGGCCTCGCGTTCCAGCCCGGCAACATGGCAGCCGCGTGCCGGCTCGCGCTGCTCGTGCTCGATCGCGGCGATCAGACCGGCGCGCTCGCCGAGATCGAACGCGCGCTGCGCATCGACGCGTCGAACGGCGTCGCCTGGCGCAACGCCGCGCGCATGCTCGACGCCGCGTCGCCGTCGCTCGACGTCATCGTCTCGCGCCTGCTCGACGCCGCGCACCCCGGCGCGGGTGCCGCCGCCGCCGGCGTCGCACCGCGGCTCGTCACGGCGACCGCCGAGGTCGCGCGCCACGACGTGCTCGCCGGCGTCTACGCGCACGGCCATCGCGTGAAGAACCTGCTCGGCATCATCGGCGCGCGCACGCGCAGCGCGCGCAAGCTCGCGGCCGAGGGCGAGGTGCACGATCGCCTGCGCGACCTCGAGAAGGACGTCACCGCGCTCTACGAGGAGTGGGCCCAGTACCTGCGCTCGATGCAGGCGCCGACGCCCACCGTCGAGCTCGTCGCGCTCTCCACGCTGCTCCACGAGATCGTGATCTCGGCGCAGGCACGCACGCAGCACGTGCCGATCACGCTCGAGCAGGCCGCCGGCCTCCCCGACGTGCGCGGCGACCGCATGCTGCTGCGCGAGGCGCTGCTCAACATCGTGTCGAACGCGGCGGAGGCGTGCTCGTCGGCGAGCGGCGAGGTGCTGATCCGCGTGCGCGCGATCGCGGCACCGTCGTCGTCGACCGCGCCGATCGTCGAGGTCACGGTCGCCGATACCGGCCCCGGCATCCCGCGCGCGCACCTCGGCCGGCTGTTCGTGCCCGGCTTCACGACGAAGGAGACCGGCTCCGGCGTCGGGCTGGCGATCGCGGAGCGCGTCGTGTCGGCGCACCACGGGCGGATCACGGTCGACTCCGAAGAGGGACGCGGCACGACGATCACGATCACGCTGCCGACGGACTCGCACGGCCTCGCCGCGCTGCCGCGCTGGGACCGCTAGTAGCGCTGCAGCCCCTGGTTCGTCATCACGACGCGGTCGCCCGGGCGGAACGGCGACCAGTCGACGAACTCGAAGCGGCCCATCTCGCCGGTATCGAACTGCACCGTGACCAGGTACAGGAGCCGGGTCGAGCTTCCGCTCGACGCGATCGCGCCGAGGCCGCCGCCGATCACGGCCGCCTTGCCCGAGTGGAAGATCACGCCGCCGAGCAGCGCGCCTGCGACGGCGCCCGCGACGGGATGGCCCTCGCGGCGGTTGACGATCTGTTCGACCTGGACGACCTGGCCGGTCTCGGCGCGCGCGGGTTGCGCGGTGTAAACCCTGCGTGTTTGCGTATCCGAGTAGCACCCGCCCGCAAGTGCTGCGGCCGTCAGCAGCGTCAGGATCTTCATGAGGACAGCTAGTGCATCACGCGTGCCCGCGCAGCTCCGGCTGCCGGTGCAGACGGGCGCGATCGCGCTGTTCTACATGCAGCTCGGGCTCGTCGGGTTCGTCGTGCTTGCGGCGCTGGCGCCGACGTTCGCGTTCGGCCTCGGGCCGGTCGGGCTCGTCGTGCTGATCGGCTGCGGCGTCGCGCCGATCTTCGGAGGCGTGTGCCTGGGCCTGGCGTGGCGCGAGCGCCCGAGTGATGTGATGATCGATGACGCCGGCTTCGCGATCGTCGGTGGGCCGATGGATCAGCGAAGCTGGGCGTGGGGCTCGCTGCGACCCGGCGCGGTCAAGACGGAGCGCGCGACGGGCCGGTTCACCGAGCTGAGAGTCGGCGACGAGGTGGTCGCGACCGTCACGGTGATGGAGGATGCGGGCGCGCTCGGCAGCCGCACGGTCGACGCGCTCGTCGCGGGGGAGCGCGAATCGCTCGAGTCGACGGCGGCGGTGCTCGATGCGTGGCCACGGAGCAAGGCGGCCCCAGAGCCCGTCGTCGCGAGCGCGCTGTTTCGCTGTGCGAGCTGCGGGGCCCCGCTCGAGCCCGCCGATCGCGATACCGTGGCCTGCGCTTCGTGCGGCCACTCGACGTCGGTCCCGGAGCGCCTGCGCGTGCAGCTGCGCTCGGCGTCGGAGATCGCGATGGCGCGGGCCACCGCGGCGCACCTGATCGCCCGGCTCGTGCATCAGCCGCGCGGCGCGCGGATCACGGTGCTCGGCTCGGTCGCCGCGCTGGTGCTGCTCGCGGCCGTTCCGGTGTTCGTCGTCGCGGCGATCCTGCGGATCCTCGATCACCCGGGGCTCTGGCACACGGCCGGCGTCGCGATCACGGCGCTCGCGGCGCTGTGGCTCGTGCTGTCGTTCGCGGCGGCCGGCGCGGTCGCGAACCGGGCGGCGCTGCGGGCGCTGGTCCTCGGTCTGCGTGCGCGCGCGCCGAGCCAGCCGGGCAGCCGGCCGCGCTGCCGCGCGTGCAACGCGGAGCTGCCGGAGACGACGGCGTCGCTCGAGGCGTGCCTCTACTGCGGTGCCGACAACGTGCTGCTCGCCGACCTGCGCACGGATCTCGCGGAAACGCGGATGGCCAGCGTCGACCTCGGCTCGGTCCTCCGCGACCGCGAGGCCGCGCGCGCCCGTCGGTGGTGGATGCTGGCGGTACGCGGGGCGGCCGTCGCGCTGCTCGCGCTGTGGATGATCTAGTACACTGCGTGGCGTGATCGGGACGATCGTCTGCGTCGATGATCAAGCGGAAGTGCGGCGCTTGCTCGGCGATGTGTTCCGCGCGCGCGGCAGCAACGTCGTCAGCTTCGACGACGGCGAGGACGCCATCAAGTGGCTCGACGGCAACGAGGCGAACCTCGTGATCCTCGATCTCGATCTCGGCGCGAACCGGCGCAGTGGCATCGAGATCTGCAAGGCGATCACGGCGAAGCACAAGGAGCTGCCGATCATCATCCTGACCGGGCACGGTACGATCGACGACGCCGTGATGGCGGTGAAGGCGGGCGCGGTCGACTTCATCACGAAGGATCCGTACCTCGAGGACAAGCTCGATATCTCCGTCGAGAAGGTCGAGCGGATGCTGCAGCACGCGCTCGATCGCAAGCGCCTGGAAGAAGAGAACCGCGAGCTGCGCCAGGCGAACGAGCGGCTCCGCAAGGCGGCGGGGCGGGGGCGCTGGCAGATCGTCGGCGACTCGCAGGCGATGCGCACGGTGATGGGCAAGATCGAGCGGGTCGCGCCGGTGCCGCGGCCGGTGCTCGTGCTCGGGCCGCGCGGCACGGGCAAGGAGCTGGTCGCGCGCGCGATCCACATGCTGTCTCCGCGCGCGAGCGAGCCGTACGTGACGATCAACTGCGCGGCGGTCGCGGAGAGCCTGCTCGAGAGCGAGCTGTTCGGGCACGAGGAGGGCGCGTTCACGGGCGCCACCAAGCAGAAAGAGGGCAAGTTCGAGCTCGCCGACGGCGGCACGCTGTTCCTCGACGAGATCGGGAACATGTCGCTCGAGTTCCAGGCCAAGATCCTGCGCGTGCTCGAGTACCAGCGGTTCGAGCGCGTCGCCGGCAGCGAGTCGATCCAGGTCAACGTGCGCGTGATCGCGGCGACGAACCTCGACCTCAAGCAGGCGATGGCCGACGGCAAGTTCCGTCCCGACCTCTACGACCGGCTCGCGTTCGAGGTCATCCACCTCCCGGCGCTCAAGCAGCGCATGGAGGACGTGCCGGTGCTCGCGGCGTACTTCCTCGCGCGGTTTCGCCAGGAGGTCGCCGGCATCACGGTCAAGGAGATCAGCGCCGAGGCGCTCGATCGTCTCGCGCAGTACGACTATCCGGGCAACGTGCGCGAGCTGAAGAACGTCGTCGAGCGCGCGGTGTACATGGCGCAGGGCGAGGTGATGTCGGGGAGCGATGTCGACGGTGCGCTGCCGCCCGAGGCGCATCAGGCGCCGCCGCCGGGCATGTCGTTCCAGGACGATCCGCGCCTGCCGCTCGACGAGCGCGTCAGCGCGTTCGAGGAGTGGCTGTGCAAGGACGCGCTCGAGCGCACGCGCTTCAAGCAGAAGGAAGCGGCGGCGCTGCTCGGCCTCACGTACGACCAGTTCCGCCAGCGCTACCGCAAGTACGGCCTCGGCAAGGATTGAGCTAAGGTCGGCGCATGGGCATCTTCTCCAAGATCAAGGGCGGCATCTCGGGCAAGGCGAACGCCGCGCTCGACAAGGCGATCGATCCGGAGAAGGAGCTCGACATGGCGATCCTCGAGCTCGAGGAAGGCCGCAAGAAGGCGCTGGCCGAGCTGCTCTCGTACAAGACGACGGCCAAGCAGCTCGATCAGGATCTCGAGAAGTACAAGGCGAAGGCGGCGGAGTGGGAGAAGCGCGCGATGACGGCGCTGCGCGCGGGCGACGAGGACATGGCGCGCCAGGCGCTCAAGGAGAAGAAGGCGGCGGAAGCCGAGGCGGTGAAGATCGAGCGCGACAAGCACGAGGCCGCGAGCTACGCGATCCAGCTCAACAAGAGCCGCAAGGAGTTCGAGACCAAGCTGCAGGTCTTGAAGCTGCGCAAGGGCACGCTCGCGACGCAGATCGCGGCCGCGCGCTCGGCGGGCGGCGACGCGTTCGGCAACGACACGAGCGTGTGGGACAAGTTCCAGCGGGCCGAGGAGCGCATCGATCAGGAGGCGATCGAGAGCGAGGTCGATGCGGCGATGCGCAGCGAGGACGCCGACGCGAAGCTGTTCGACAGCAAGCTCGCCGCGCTCGGCGCAGATGTGCCCGATGGCCCGGAGGATGCGCTCGCCAAGCTCAAGGCGAAGATGCTCGCCGACAAGGAAGCGAAGCAGAAGCAGCTCGAGGCGGCCAAGGACGACAAGAAGTGATCGTCACGACGCAGATCGGCGCTCGCGAAGGCGCGCCGGATCCCGACGAGGCGCTCAGCGTGCGGCTCCGCGACCTCGCGCTCGTCGATCTCGATGCGCTGTGCGTCGGCCTCGATGGCGACCGCGGCGCGCAGATGGCGGCGGCCTACGCCGACGACATCGCCGATGCGCTGCGCGAGGCGCGCGCGCGGATCGCGACGCTGCGCCAGCAGCTCGGCGGGCCCGACCCGCTCAACGTGCTCGACCTGCAGCCGCGCCAGCGCGCCAGCGACGTGGCCCACGCGGGGGCGGTCCGCACGCGCGAGAAGCTGGGAGGGCAGGCGGAGGCGGCCCGGGCGCTGGCTCGCCTCGCCGACCTCGCCGCCGGGCTGGTTCCCAAGCTGTTCGAAGCAGATCGGCGCCGGACCCAATCTTAATCAACGCGCTGTTGTCCAACGCGTGGTCACGTTATCGTGCACACCGACATGGGTGACGAGGATCCCGATCTCGATCGGGCTCGGAGCGGTGACCGCGAAGCTTTCGGGCGCCTCGTCCGGCGCCACCAACGACGCGTGTACGCAGCCGCCCTCCATATCCTCGGCAACCACTCCGATGCCGACGACGCGACGCAGGAGACGTTCGTGCGCGCGTTCCGCGGGCTGGCGCAGTTCGACGGCCGAGCGGACTTCTTCACCTGGCTCTACCGCATCACGGTGAACACCGCGCTCAACTCGCTGCGCGGCGGCAAGCGCGGCACGGCGCTCGCGCAGAAGGGCGGCACGGAGGCGGCGCACGTCGGCGGCCGGCCCGAGGCGCTCGGCCAGTCGGTCGCGGATCCGGCGCAGAAGGCGGAGCGCTCCGCCGAGGTGAGCCGGGTGCTCGCGGCCATCGCCGAGCTGTCGGCGTCGCTGCGGGTCACGCTCGTGCTCGCCACGATCGAGGACCTGCCCCATAAACAGATCGCCGAGATCCTCGAGATTCCCGAAGGCACCGTCGCCTGGCGCGTCAACGAGGCCCGCCGGCTCCTCCGCATCCGCCTGGCCGCCCCTGAGGCGGCTGTCGCTCGAAAGTAACGACCTCCCCATGGCCACCGACTCCGACCTCGACGACCAGCTCCGCGCTGCGATGAAAGTGCTGGACGATGAAGTGCCTTCGGGTTATTTCGAGGCCCTTCCGAACCAGACGCTCGCGCGTCTCGAGGGCAGTAGCATGCAGCAAGGCACTTCGGGGACCACGGAGAACAACGCGACGACGGCGGCGCCGCCCATGACGGCGGAGACGACCGAGGATTCCGGCCTCCACGACATCCGCAACCTCGCGCAGTCGACGAAGCAGCGGATCTCGAGCAAGCGGATCACGTCGAGCCAGCCGGTGATCGACGACGTCGCGTCGTCGTCGGCGAGCTGGAAGGCCGTCGCGCTCCCGCAGCCCGCGAAGATGGTCGCTCTGCCGGAGCTCGCCGAGCTCCCGTCGAAGAAGGAGATCAAGGCCGCCGAGAAGATCGCCGCGAAGGAGCGCAAGGCGGCCGATGCCGCGGCGGACCTCGCGACGTCGTCGGCTGCGCAGACCGCGGCTCCCGTCGAAGCGTCGCGCTCGGCGTTCTCGCTGCCCTCCGCGCGAAAGCAGAAGTCGAAGGGCCCGCTGATCGCGATGGTCGGGCTCGGCGTCGCCGCCGCGGCGGCGGTGACGATCTACGTCACGACGCAGAAGAAGGGCGCCGATCACGCGGCGACCGTCGCGCGCGCCGAGACCACCACCACGGCGCCGACCGCGCCCGCCGGTGTCACGGCCACGCCGATCCAGCAGAACGCGGCGGTTGCTGGTGCGGGCTCGGCGGCGGCGCCCTCGGACGAGGTCCAGAAGGCCGACGAGGCGCTCGCCAAGCAGCAGGCCGAGAACGACGCGATGAAGGCGCAGCTCGCGGCCGCCGAAGCCGGGGCACCGCCCGCGGCGACCGAGACGGGCAAGGACGCGCACAAGGCCGTCAAGGCGCCCGCGAAGTCGACGACGACGAAGGGCAAGGGCGGCGCGAAGCTCGATACGGGCGCGACGAAGGTCGAGGAGACCAAGCCCGCCGACAAGAAGGCGGAGAAGAGCGACAAGAGCGACAAGACCGACGCGAAGAAGAACGCGGACGGTTCCGAGC
>CAYUNM010000038.1:0-47915 GCA_964446175.1 uncultured Kofleriaceae bacterium | reverse complement strand
AAGAGCGACAAGAGCGACAAGACCGACGCGAAGAAGAACGCGGACGGTTCCGAGCCGGACTTCAACGACCTGCTCAAGGAAGCCGGCGTCGACCAGAAGAAGGACACCAAGCCCAAGCTCGACAAGAAGTCGCTGACCGGCGACGACTTCAAGAAGGGCATGTCCGCCGTCGAGGACAAGGCCCACGCCTGCTACAAGGGCACGCAGGGCTCCGCGATGGTGAAGCTCACGATCGCGCCGTCGGGCAAGATCACGAAGATCGCGGTCACGGGGCCGTTCGCGGGCAAGCCCGAGGCGAGCTGCGTGGCGGCCGCCGTCCGCGGAGCGTCGTTCCCGGCCTGGGACGGCGGTCCGGAGAGCTTCACGTACCCGATCCTGCTGTCGGAGTAGACGGCGGGGGCGGCCCGGAGTAGGGTCGCCGGCCGGTGTCATGAGCAAGGTTTTCACCGGTCGTTATTTCGAGGACTTCCACATCGGCCAGCAGCTGGTCCATGCGGTGCCGCGCACTCTCCACGGCGGCGACATCTCCTCGTACTTCTCGCTCACGGGCGACAGGCATCCCCTCGCCAGCTCGACCGAGCTCGCGCGCTCGTTCGGCTTCCAGCGCGAGGTCTTCCCGGACCTGCTCGTCTTCCACATCGTCTTCGGCAAGTCGGTCGGAGACATCTCGCACAACGCGACCGCGAACCTCGGCTACGCGGACGTCCGCTTCCTGCGGCCCGTCTACCCGGGCGACACGCTCGTCGCCGAGTCCGAGGTCATCGGCCTGCGCGAGGTCAGCTCTGGCGAGGCCGGCGTCGTCTACGTCCGCACGCGCGGCACGAACCAGAAGGGCCAGGAGGTCCTCTCGTTCGTGCGCTGGGTGATGATCCCCAAGCGCGACAAGGAGCAGGCGAAGGGGCTCAACAACGTCCCGACGCTGCCCGCCGTCGTCACGCCGGACCGGCTGCCGGTCCCCGACGTGATGAACCTGCAGCGCTTCCCCGACATGCGCTGGGCCATGCCGCCCGGCGACGTCTGGGACAGCTACGAGACCGGCGAGCGCCTCGACCACCCCGACGCGATGACCGTCGAGGAGGCCGATCACATGCAGGCGACCCGCCTGTATCACAACAGCGCGCAGGTCCACTTCGACCAGCAGGCGATGGCCTCGTCGCGGTTCGGCAAGCGCCTCGTCTACGGCGGCCACGTGATCTCGCTCGCGATGGCGCTGTCGCAGAACGGCCTCGGCACCGCGCTGCGCATCGCGGCCTGGAACGGCGGCGCGCACGTCGGCCCCACGTTCGCCGGCGACACGCTGCGCGCGTTCACCGAGGTCGTCGAGAAGGCCGAGGTGCCGGGCCGCCACGATGTCGGCGCGCTGCGCCTGCGCCTCTCGGCGGTGAAGAATGTCGCCGCCGCGGACCTCGCGGCCGTCAAGCCGCTGCTCTCCGGCACGAAGGAGCCGCGCATCGTGCTCGAGCTCGACTACTGGGCGCTGCTCCCGCGCGCTCGCTAGCGCCGCTCGTCAGAGCGTCTCGAGATACGCCTCGAGATCGGCGACGTCCTTGTCGGTGAGCGCGGTGCCGTCGCTCATGCCGTGGACGTGGCCGCGGTCGCGAAGCACGACGCCCAGCGTCGCGGCGCTGCCGTCGTGGAAGTACGGCGCGGAGTGCGCGATGCCGACGAGGCTCGGCGTGTCGAACGTGTGCGTGCCGTCGAGGCTGTGGCGCTGGCGATCCGTGTAGGCGGGGCCCTCGTGGCAGGTCGCGCAGCCGAGCTCGCCAGACTCGAACAGCTGCTTGCCATGGGCGACCTGCGTCGCGTCGCGCGTCGGCGACCGCGCGGGCGGCATCGCCTCGAGATACGCGGCGAGCGCGGCGAGGCGGCGCTTCGACAGGCCGTCGCCACCGAGGCGCTCGACGGTCTGGCGCAGGCTGTTCGTCAGCGTCGGCGCGCCGCCGTCCCACTTGAACGGCGCCGTGTTGACCAGGCGGCCGCACAGCATCGGCGTCTGCAGGCGGTCGCCGTTGATCAGCCAGGACTGGCCGTCGCTGCGCCCGTCGAGGTGGCAGTTGCCGCACGAGATGCCGCCGAACGCGGAGATGTTCGCGTCGGCGCTGTGGAACAGCTCCATGCCCTGGTGCTGCTCGGCGGTGAGAGTCGTGGTGACGAGCTCGGGGCCGCGGGCGATCTTCGGCGAGCGCTTGCCGAACGTCACGCGCGCGACCTGGCGGGAGAGCGAGCACCAGACGAGCACGTCGTCGTTCGCGGCGATCGCGAGGCCGTCGGCGCCGCAGCGCTGCTTCGCGCGGAGCGAGGCCTCGTCGCCGCCGGCGATGTCGACCTGCGAGGCGTGGCGGATCTCGACGAGGTTGTCGCTCGCGAGGCCGGCGACGTAGAGCGTGTCGCGCGTGGGGTTCCAGGCGAGCGCGCGCGGCTCGTGGACGTTCGTCGTCGCTTGGCTGGCGCGGTCGCGGTCGTCGACGAACGCGAGCTCGTGCCCGATCGGCGGGAAGAACGAGCCGCCGTAGTGGTCGCCGTCTCCGCCGCCGCCGTCCTCGTCCATCGCCGCGACCGGGCGCTCCGACTGGAACGCGGTGACCGCGAGGTGGTCACCGAGGTACGTGACCGCGAACGCGCCGCGCGGGTGGTCGAGCTCGCTCGCGGCGGGCAGCGCGTGGCGAACGAGCACGTGGGTCGCGAGATCGAGCTCGCCGAGCGAGGTGCCGGTCAGCGACGTGACGGCGGCACGCGTGCCATCGTGCGAGATCGCGAGGCCGCGCGGCTCGGCATCGACCGGTGCGCGCCACAGCTCGCGGCCGGTGATCGCGTCGTACGCGACGACGAGCTGGTCGGCGATGAACGTCGCGTAGAGCGTCTTGCGATCCGGCGAGAGCGCGACGCCGTACGGCTCGGCGGGTGTGCGCCAGGCCTCGCGCACCGAGAGCTTGTCGGCGACATCGACGGCGAAGATGCGGTCGCCGCGGCGGTCGGCGACGAACGCGCGCTTCGCGACGTCGTCGTACGCGAGCAGGCCCGCATCCTTGCCGATCGCGATCTCCGCGACGAGCGCGCCGGCCGCATCCGTGCGCAGCAGGTCGCCGGAGTCGGCGTCGATCACGAGCGCGCCGTCGGGGAGGGCGGCGATCCGCGACGCGGACTGGTACGCGGGCGTTGCGGGCGCGGGCGCGATGTCACCGACGCCAGGGGTGAGCATCATGAACGACGGAGGCGGGGCGAACTCGTGGTCGTGCGGCATCGCGTCGGCGGGCACCGCGAACGCACACGCGAGGAGGACGAGACGGCGCATGCGCGATGTACGTCTCGCGGCGCCGCGCTATTCCGCGTCGCACATCATCGCGCTCGCGAAGTTGTCGATCGGATCGTTCCACAAGCCGAACTGCCAGCCGCAGCGGCGTTCGGTGAACGAGCCGTCCTCGAGCGAGACGCGCGCGATGCCGGCGCCCGTCGCGAATAGCTCGCCGGAGGGCAGCCACGTGAGGTCGTTCGCACCTGCCGACGGCACCGTCCAGCGCGTCTCGCCGCCGGCGTCGCGCAGGCTGAACCGGCCCCCCGAGAGTGTCGCGACGAGCTTGCCGTCGCGGCTCGCGACGCTGCGCACGAAGGCCGGCGCGGGCGCAAGCACGTCGTCGCCGTCCGCGTTGATCGCGACCTTGTGGCGGATCGTGCGCGCGAGCTTCAGCGTGCCGGCCTCGGGGCGAATCCGCGTGACGAGCAGGTCGGAGTAGGTCTCGTCTGCGTGATAGACGGTGACGTGCGCGTCGCTACCGTCGAATAGGACGGACGCGGCGCTGCTCGTGGCGAGCTCCGCCGCGTTGCCGAAGGCGCCCGTCTTGCTGTCGAAGCGACGGAAGAGCACGCTGTCAGCCGTGATGAACGCGGCAAGGTGCGTCGGCGGATCGTACGCGGCGAACCGCTCGTACATCGAGAGTGGCGTGACCTCCAGCGTGTCGAGCGCGATCACGTCGTAGTAGGTCTCGGTCTGGTAGCTGTCGACGAGCACGTGGTTCGCGTCGAGCAACGCGAGCACGCTGACGGGATTGTCGTGCGGCTGCGGCAGCTCGTAGCTCGTGTGGTCGCGCAGGTCGATGCCGATCCGGACGACGTGCGTGCCGTCGGTCGCGAGCAGCGAGTGCGCGCCGGGGGCGATCGACCCGAGCGTCGCGATGCGGAAGCCGAGCTCGCTCGTCGTGCCGGCGGCGTCGGCGAGCATCAACGAGGCGCCCGTCCCGAACACCGCGTGGGGACCGGCGACGGCCGCGACCGAGAAGCGGCGATCCTCGGCGAGCTCGGCGAAGCTGTCGTCGGGCATGTCGGTGTGCCACAGCGTGGTGAAGCCGGTGAAGTGGACGAGCACCGTCGTCGCGTTCAGGAAGCCGAGCGGCTGCGCGGCCGGGTCGAGCGCGTTCGCGGGCCCCTCGGCGAGGATGTCGCCGTGCTCGAGCCCGACGACGACGAGCCGCGGGAGCCTCGCGTTCTGCGCGACACCGGCGATCGCCTCGTGATTCGGCGCGAGCGCGATCGCGCCAGGGACGATCGGCAGCGCGGCCGTCTCGGTACCCCACTCGAGCTTGCCCGTGAACGCGAGCCGGCGCGCGTGCACGGCGTCACCGCCGGAGAGCAGCGCGAGCATTGCCTCGCCCTGCACCGCGATCGCGGCGATGTTCGTGCCGGGCGGCGGCTCGAGGTCGCCGGCGAGCTGCCCGTCCGGCAGCACGAACACGAGGTGCTGGTCGTCGCGCTCGACGAGGAAGCCGCGCGGAGTCGCGTGGACGGCGATCGCGGGGCGGGGAAGCTCGATCCAGTGCGACGGCACGGCCGAGCCGAGCGCGGTCGCCTGCATCACCTCGAGCTGACCCGCACCGTCGATGCCGGCGATCGCGAGGTCCGTGCGCGAGCGCATGACCGCGAGTGCCACCGGGCGTCGCATGTGCAGGACCACCGGCTCGTAGGTGCCGTCGAGCGCCGGCCACAGGCGAACGTTGCCGGAGACATCGGCGGTGACTGCCGCGACGCCGTCGGGGGTCACGGCGAGCGCGCGCATCGGCTGCGACGGCGCGGCGACGATCGCGTTTGGCGCCGACGCCCGCGGAGCCGGGCCATAGGTGCGCGGCGCGGGCGCGGGCGGCGGGTTCGGGTGCTCGACCGATGGCTGGCTCGCGCGAGCCGGCGCGCTCGGGCTCGGTGGCGGTGGCGTCGGGTTGGCCCATGGATCCGACGCGGACGTCGGCGCGGGCGGGGGCGGCGCCATGTTGCAGCCAACGAGAGCGAGCACGGCGAGCCGGCGCATGGCGGCTCAACGCGATGCGGCGGCCGGCTATTCGCGCTCTCGCCAGGCGATCCAGCCGGCGAGCGCGGCGACGAGGCCGAGCGCGACCGCGAGCAGCGCGACGAGCGGGCCCTTCGACCGGGCCTCGACCGTGAACGGCCCGACCTTCGCGAGGGCGGGGCGCGTCGCGCCGACCTCGATCGCGATCTGCGGGTCCGCTATCTCGGGAATCGTGCCGCGGACGAGCGCGCGCGCCGACCGGTCGATCGCGGCGCGGTCCGCCTTGTCGTCGACGACGACGAGTACCGCCGCGGCGGCCGGCTGCGACGCGCCGAGCGGGTCGTGGAAGGCGCGGTGCAGCGTGACGTCAGCGCGGACGGCACCGGGCAGGGCGCGCAGCTGCGCCGTGAGGGCGCTGGCGTCGGCGGCGTCGCGCGCGCGCTGCTGGTCGAGCGGGCCGTCGACCTGCGGTGCGCAGGCGATCACCACCGCGAGGACCAGAAATCGCACCCGGGCACGGTAACACTGTACGGTGGAGGCGTGAACGCGGCGGAGGTCTTCGCCCAGCGCCTGCCCGGCGAGTGCGTGCGGCGGCTCGCGGCGAGGCGCGTCGTGCGCTTCGATGCGGTCGGCGACGGCGGTGCCGCGCGGCGATCCGTCACCGTCGACGAGGCGCGCGCGATCGTCGCGGCGCGCTGGCGCGGCGATCTGTGCGGCTTGCTCAACGCGCTGACCCGCGGCGAGCTCGAGGCACTCTGCGAGCGTCGCGGCGGCAGGTCCCCCGAGCTGCGTCTCGCGGCGTGGGAGCTCGGCGCGGCGCTCGAGCGCGGCGGCAGCGAGGTCTCGCCGGCACTGCAGCCCCGGCCGGTCGTGCTCGGAGGGCACCTCGTCGTGCAGGCGCCTCCGCGCGGCATGTATCCGCGCGCCGCGAGCTGGCCGCGTCCGCTGCCGCCACCCGCGCCGCCGGCCCCGCCCGCCGACGAGCCGGAGACGCTCGACGAGCTGCTCGCCGCCGCCGACCGCGCGATCGGCGTGAGGCTCGGCGCGCGCGGCCGCGACAAGGGCGCGTGGGGCATGCGCGCGGCGGCGCTGCTCGGCGTCCCCGAGCGCGGGCACGAGGAGCCGGACTGGCGCGGGGATGTCGAGGTCAAGACGGTGCCCGTCGCGCAGGAGGGCAGCGGGCTGTGGCGCGTCGTCGAGGATCCAGCGATCGCGATGGCGGGCGAGCGCCACCTCGCGAAGCTACAGCGCACGCTGTGGCTGGCGCGCGCCGGCGAGGGCGACGACGCGACGATCGTCAGCTGGTACCTGCTCGAGTGGGACGCGCACGTCGCGCGCCTCGCGCGGCGCTACCTGCACCTGCGCCCGAAAGGCCCGGCGAACACCGATCAGCGCGGGATTTACCTCTCGAAGCGGTTCTTCGCCGAGGCGGGCATGCTAGCCACGCTCAACGGCCCATGAAGGTAGACGAATTACGGATCGTCGGCTCGACGCAGACCAATGTCGTCATGGCCGCCGAGCTGATCCGCATCGCGCAGCGCGCGGTGAAGAAGCGGCCGCCCGAGCCGCGCAAGGAAGGCCTCGGCCAGCTCGTCTATCCGTTCGATCCGGATCTCGCGTGGGCCGCCGTGACGTACATGCGCACGCCGACGCGCGTGCTGTGGGACGTCTATCGCTCGCGCGCGGAGCGGCTCGAGCCGCTCTACGACGAGCTGTGCGCCGATATCCGCGACGACCAGCGCGCGCTGTGGCGCGATCGCGACGGCATCAGCGTCGAGGCCCGGCGCGTCGAGGACTTCGCGGCCGGCGAGCGGCAGATCGTCGGTACGGTGAAGAACGCGATCGTCGACACGCTCGCGCGGCGCGGGGTGCGGCTGCACGTCGATCCCGAGCGGCCGGCGACGCGGTGGGTCGCGCGCGTCGACGATCAGGGCGAGCTCGTCGTGTCGATCGATCTCGGCGGCGGGTCGCTGTCGCAGCGCGGCTGGCGCCGCGAGATCGGCGAGGCCCCGCTGCGCGAGCACCTCGCGGCCGTGCTCCTCATGCTGTGCCGCTTCGATCCCCGCAAGGACACGCTCGTCGATCCGATGTGCGGCTCGGGCACGATCGCGATCGAGGCCGTCGAGATGGCCCGCGCCACGCCGCGCAGCTCGCACACGCTCCGCGCGCTCGGCCTCGCCCGCGACGCGCAGCCGCTGTACCCGGATGCCGATCCGCTCGTCGTCGGCTGCGATATCGATCTCGACGTGCTCGCCGCCGCCCGCGACAACGCTCGCTCCGCGCGCGCGGGAAACATCACGTGGATGCGCATGGACATCGCGCGGCTCGAGCCGAAGGCGATCGAGGACATCGCGCGCGAGAAGGGCCGCGCGATCGAGAACGGGCTGCTGCTGTGCAACCCGCCGTACGGCGAGCGCCTCGACGAGCGCGACCTCTACGACCTGTACAGCGTGATGGCGCAGACCGCGCGCCGGTTCGCCGGCTGGCGCGCCGGCTTCCTCGTCGGCAACCCGCTGCTCGAGCGCGCGTTCATGGACGCGGGCATGCGGCCACGCATCAAGAAGCCGCTCGCGAACGCGAACCTGCGCGCGTACTTCTATCTGTACGAGCTCTAGCTACTCGTGCGCGGCGGCCCACGCGCTGATCAGCTCGAAGTCGTCGATGATCCGCGAGTGGTAGTGGCCCCACACGTCGCTGACCATCACCATCGAGCCGCGCGAGAGCTGCGGCGTCAGGTAGATCGCGTAGTAGCGCGCGCCCGAGCCGTCCTCGACCTCGCCGACGAGATCCAAGGGCTGTTTGCTGACAGGACAAAACAGCTCGCAGCGCGTGCCGGGCGCGATGTCAGTGAAGCCTTGCTTGCGCGAATCGCCGTGGATCGGCGAGAGGTGCACGAGGCCCTCCTTGCCGCCGGCGCGAACGCCGATGGTCACGGCGGGATGGCCGTCGAACGTGACGTCCGAGATCCCGACGAGGTTGTCGCCGCGCGGCCCGAAGGCCTGCGTGACGATGACCTGGACGTCGTTCTCGACGGCCACGTGTGCATCCGTCACGACGCGGTGACGGCCGGTAATGGTGAGGTTGCGGCGGTCGACCGGGTCCACGGGTCGAGTTATAATCCAAGCTCGCGATGAAACGACGCTCGGTGATCGCCATCGCCATCACCCTCGCCACCGCGGGGGCGGCCTGGGCCAAGCCCCCGAAAGTGGTGATCGTCCCGTTCCAGGGCGACGTCAGCGGGGATACGCAGGATGCCGTCGTCGACGCGCTCGGCGACGACGTCAAGGTCGCCGGCCCCAAGGAGACGTCGCGCGCGCTCGACAAGCTCGGCCTCGACACCGAGATCGGCGAGAAGGACGCGAAGAAGCTCTCCAACGAGCTCGATGCCGATGCGGTCGTCCAGGGCTCTCTGTCGTCGAAGGACGGCAAGCAAATCCTGCACTTCACGCTGTTCGTGCACGGCAAGAAGGTCAGGGGCTTCACGATCGAGTTCGGCAGCATCAAGAGCGACAAGTTCAAGACCGCGCTGCACGACAAGCTCGTCGAGAAGCTCGCGCCGCCGCCGGACGAGGAAGACAAGCCGAAGAAGGACGACGACGACGCCGACGCCCGGCCGAAGAAGAAGCAGGCCGACGACGACGAGGACGCCGACGCGAAGCCGAAAAAGAAGAAGAAGGTCGCCAAGAAGGACGACGGCGACGAGGAAGTCGAGGAAGAGGTCGCGACCACCGTCAAGGCGCCCGCCCACTCGGCGAACCGCGATGCGGTGCGCGTCGATTTCGGGCCGAGCCTCCTGTCGCGCAACCTGACGTTCAACTCGCGCTCGTTCGAGCAGGCGCCGAAGGGCTACAAGAACAATCCGGTGCCGGGCGGCCGCCTCGACGCCGAGCTGTATCCGTTCGCGTTCAGCAACCCGAACAGCGCCGCGGCCGGCCTCGGCATCGGCGGCGAGTACGACCAGACGTTCGCGCTCAACCTGCAGTCGAGCGCGCAGCCCGGCACGAAGTTCCCGGTCACCGAGCGCCACTTCGATATCGGGCTTCGCTATCGCATCGCGTTCGGCAGCAAGCCGACGAGCCCCACGCTGACGGTCTCGGCGGGCTACGCGAAGCAGACGTTCGTCGTCAATCGCAGCGCGCTGATGCAGGGCACGATCATCGACCTGCCGGATGTCGACTACACGGGCTACGACCCGGGCATCGCGTTCCGCATCCCGATCGGCGGCACGGTCGCGCTGCTGTTCGGCGGCCGCGCGCTGCTCGTCACCAGCACCGGCGCGATCCAGACGCCCCAGCAGTACGGGCAGGCGAAGGTGACGGCGGGCGAGGCGAGCGTCGGCCTCGACTTCGTGTTCGGCAACCGCTATGCGCTTCGCCTCACCGGCGAATTCGCGCAGATGGGTTTCGCGTTCACGGGCGGGGCAGAAATGACGAATAACCGCGATGGCGAGCCGAATTCGAAGGATGTAGGCGGTGCGGCCGACAGGTATCTCGGCGGCGCGGCGACGTTCGGTGTACTTTATTAGACGTGCAACGGTCGGCGGCCGGCGGCGTGCGCGGGAGGCTCGTGGTCATCCACCCCGAGCGCAAGGCCCAGCGCGCCCTGCAGCGGATGGTCGGCGCGGCCGGCGTGCCGGTCGAGGTCGCGGCGGATGTCGCGAGCGCCCCGGTCGACGCTGACACGATCGTGATCGCCGATGCGTCGCTCGCGGCCGCGCGGGTGCCGGCGCGCTCGTGGATCGCCGTGCCCGGCGAAGGGCTCGCGGCGGCGGAGGCGTCGGTCGTCGCGGGGCTGCTCGAGAGCGGCTGCGAGCACGTGATCGCGCATCCGATGCCGGTGCTCGCCGAGGAGCTGCTCGCCACCGTGCAGAAGCTGCTCAAGCGCGACGTGTTCGGCCTCGACAAGTACCTGACGTGGGCCGCCGACGTGCGCAGCTACACGCTCGAGGACGCGCTCGACCGCGACGTCGCGGTGTCGGAGCTCGCGCGCGAGGTCGTCGCGATGGGGCTGCCGGATCGCGTCGGCTCGCTGGTCAGCGTGATCGCTGACGAGCTGCTCGCGAACGCGATCTTCGCCGCGCCCGTCGACGACAACGGCGCGCGCACGCACGTCGCCGACCCGCGCGATCAGCCGCGCTCGCTGCGCGGTCGCGATGTCGTCACGCTGCGCTGGGCGACCGACGCGCGCTACGTCGCGCTCGAGATCCGCGATCGCTGGGGCTCGGTCGATCCGGGGGCGTGCGCCCGGCGGCTCGCGCAGGCACAGTCGTCGACGGGAGGCATGGGCCTGCCGCTCGCGTACGCGTGCTGCAACCAGCTCGTGATCAACCGCGCACCCGGCAAGTTGACCGAGGTCGTCGCGCTGCTCGATGTCCGCTACAAGCCGACGGAGCTCGGCCGCGCCGCGTCGTTTCACGCGTTCGAGGGGGATGCACCATGAAGCTCGAGGTGAGCGTCGCGGGGAACCGTGTGACGATGGCGGGGAGGATCGACGATTCGGCGGCGTTCGCGGACCTGCCGGCGCGGCTGCCGACCAGCGAGATCGTGATCGACACCGACGGTGTGACGTTCATCAACTCGATCGGCATGCGCGAGTGGATCCGCCTGTTGCGGTCGCTGCGTGAGACCGGCCGGTCGGTGCGCCTCGAGCGCGTCGCCGACGTCCTGATCACGCAGATGAACCTGATCGCCGAGCTGAAGGGCGCGGTGGCGATCTCCTCCTTTCACGCGCAGTACGTCTGCCCGGCCTGCGGGGCGGAGGCGACGCCGCTGGTCGATGCCGTCGCAAACGCACCACTTTTGCGCCAGCTGAAGGTCCCGGCGATGCCGTGCCCCGAGTGCGGTGCGGCGATGGAGCTCGGGGACTTCCCCGAGCGCTACCTGACGATCTTCAAAGGATAAAAACCTGCTAGCCTGCGCGCGTGCACCCGGACGTTCTCGCACCATCCGACACTTTCGCACGCCGCCATATCGGACCCTCCGAAGCTGACATCACCGCGATGCTCGGCGAGCTCGGCTACCGCTCGCTCGAAGAGCTCGCGACCGCGACGGTCCCGTCCGCGATCCGCCTGAAGAAGCCGCTCGCGCTCGGCGAGGCGCTCGGCGAGCACGAGCTGCTCGAGGAGCTCAAGAACCTCGCCGCCGACAACCAGGTCCTGCGGTCGTTCATCGGCCAGGGCTACTACGACACGATCACGCCGGCGGTGATCCTGCGCAACGTCCTCGAGAACCCGGGCTGGTACACGCAGTACACGCCATACCAGGCGGAGATCTCGCAGGGCCGCCTCGAGGCGCTGATCAACTACCAGACGATGATCGAGGACCTCACGGGCCTGCCGATGGCGAATGCCTCGCTGCTCGACGAGGCGACCGCCGCCGCCGAGGCGATGCACATGTGCTTCGCGCAGGGCGACAGCAAGCGCGCGACGTTCTGGGTCCACGACGCAACGCACCCGCAGACGATCGCCGTCATGCAGACGCGCGCGGAGCCGCTCGGCATCGACCTGCGCGTCGGCTCGCTCGAGCAGATCCTCGGCGCGCTCGACGGCACCGTCGCCGGCGTCCTGTTCTCGTACCCGACCACCGACGGCCAGGTCATCGACCTGCGCGACGCGATCGGCAAGGTCAAGGCGGCCGGCGCCGGCGTCGCCTGCGCGACGGACCTCCTGTCGCTCACGCTGCTGACCCCGCCGGGCGAGCTCGGCGCCGACATCGCGATCGGCTCCGCGCAGCGCTTCGGCGTGCCGATGGGCTTCGGCGGCCCGCACGCCGCGTTCCTCTCGGCGAAGGACGACTACCGCCGCCAGATGCCGGGCCGCATCATCGGCGTGTCGCGCGACGGCAAGGGCAAGACCGCGTTCCGCCTCGCGCTGCAGACGCGCGAGCAGCACATCCGCCGCGAGAAGGCGACGAGCAACATCTGCACCGCGCAGGTCCTGCTCGCCGTGATGGCGTCGATGTACGCCGTCTATCACGGCCCCGACGGGCTCGCGAAGATCGCCCGCCGCGTGCGCGCGTTCACGACGCTCGTCGCGACCGGCCTCGGCAAGCTCGGCTTCAAGGTCCGCGGCGGCACGTACTTCGACACGCTGCGCGTCGATCTCGATGCGCACCAGCAGGCCGACGTGATCGCGCGCGCGACCGAGCGCGGCCTCAACCTGCGCCGCTACGCCGACGGCGTTGGCATCTCGTGCGACGAGACCACCGCGCACGCCGACGTGCACGACCTGCTCGAGGCGTTCGCCGGCAAGGAGCTGCCGTTCGAGGTCGGCGAGCTGATCCGCACGACCGAGGTGCCGGAGCTGCCGGCCGCCGTGAAGCGCACGAGCGCGTTCCTCACGCACCCGACCTTCACGCGCTACCACGCCGAGCACGAGATGCTGCGCTATCTCAACCGGCTCCAGGCGAAGGACCTGTCGCTGACGACGTCGATGATCCCGCTCGGCTCGTGCACGATGAAGCTCAACGCGACGACCGAGATGCTGCCGGTGACGTGGCCCGAGTTCGGCCGCATCCACCCGTTCGCGCCGGCCGAGCAGTGGGGCGGCTACCGCGCGCTGTTCGACCAGCTCGAGGCGTGGCTCGCCGAGATCACCGGCTTCGCCGCCGTCTCGCTGCAGCCGAACTCCGGCGCGCAGGGCGAGTACGCGGGCCTGCTCGCGATCCGCGCGTATCACAAGGCGCAGGGCAACGCGCACCGCACGGTGTGCCTGATCCCGGCCTCTGCGCACGGCACGAACCCGGCGAGCGCGGTGATGGCGGGCATGGAGGTCGTCGTCGTCGCGACGGCATCCGACGGCACGATCGACCTCGGCGACCTCAAGAAGAAGGCCGACCAGCACGCCGCCAAGCTCGGCGCGCTGATGGTCACGTACCCGTCGACCCACGGCGTGTTCGAGGAGGGCATCCGCGAGATCTGCGAGGTCGTTCACTCGCACGGCGGCCAGGTCTACATGGACGGCGCGAACATGAACGCGCAGGTCGGCCTGACGCGCCCGAGCGAGATCGGCGCCGACGTCTGCCACCTGAACCTCCACAAGACGTTCTGCATCCCGCACGGCGGCGGCGGCCCCGGCATGGGCCCGATCGCGGTCGCGAAGCACCTCGCGCCGTTCCTGCCGGGCCACCCGCTCGGCGGCCCGCAGCAGGCGGTCGGCCCGGTGTCGGCGGCGGCGTGGGGCTCGGCGTCGATCCTGCCGATCTCGTTCGCGTACATCGCGATGATGGGCGAGCCCGGCCTGCGCCGCGCCACCGAGGTCGCGATCCTGAGCGCGAACTACATCGCGAAGCGCCTCGGCGAGCACTACCCGGTGCTCTACACCGGACGCAACGGCCGCGTCGCGCACGAGCTGATCCTCGACTGCCGCGGCTTCAAGAAGAGCGCGGGCATCGAGGCGGAGGACATCGCGAAGCGCCTGATGGACTACGGCTTCCACGCGCCGACGATGTCGTTCCCGGTGCCGGGCACGCTGATGGTCGAGCCGACGGAGTCCGAGGCGAAGAGCGAGCTCGATCGCTTCTGCGAGGCGATGATCGCGATCCGCGCCGAGATCGCCGCGATCGAGAGCGGCGCGATGGACAAGGCGAACAACCCGCTGAAGAACGCGCCGCACACGTCGGCGGAGATCGCGGGTGTCGAGTGGAATCACCCGTACACGCGCGAGCAGGCGGCATTCCCGGCGGCGTGGCTGCGTGCGCACAAGTACTGGCCGCCGGTCGCGCGCGTCGACAACGCATACGGCGATCGCAACCTCGTGTGCGCCTGCCCGCCGGTGGACGCGTATAGCTGATGCCTGCGATCGAGGGCATGCTCGCGATCCTCGGCACCTTCGGGATGGCGCCGCTGATCGTCTACCTCCGCGGCAAGCACAAGCTGCGGGAGAGGGAGCTCGAGATCGAGGCGCAGCGCCAGAAGGCACTGCCGGCGGGGACGGAGGACGGCGTCAAGCAGCTCGAGGAGGAGAACAAGAAGCTCCGCGAGCGCGTCGAGAACCTGGAGTCGATCGTGTGCTCCGTCGACTTCGAGCTCAACCAGAAGCTCGCGAAGGTGATCGACGAGCAGCGCTCGCTCGTCCAGCTGCCCGCGCCCGCGCAGCACCCGACGCCGCCCGGCCTCGACAAGACCGCGACCCTGGCCGCGCCCGCGACGCCAGCGAAGCCGCCGACGAGCTCGACGGTCATCGAGCCGGGGCAGGTGCTCGCGCAGCGCTACCGCATCCAGCGGCTGCTCGGCCGCGGCGGCATGGGCGCGGTGTACCTCGCCGACGACGAGGTGCTCCGCGAGCTGGTCGCGCTGAAGGTCATCTCGTCGTCGTTCGCGACCGACGAGGCGGGGATGGTCGCGCGGTTCCGGCGCGAGGCGGCGGCGGCGCGCAAGGTGTCCTCGCCGAGCGTGATCCGCATCCACGATCTCGGCGAGGCACGCCCCGGGCTGCTCTACCTGTCGATGGAGTACTTCGCGGGCCGCACGCTCGCCGAGGTGATCGCGCAGCGCGGCCTGGTCCCGCTCAAGGACATCACCGACATCCTCGGCCAGGTCGCCAATGGCCTCGAAGCAGCGCACCAGGCCGGCGTGATCCATCGCGACCTCAAGCCGAGCAATGTCCTCGTCGGCGAGCGCGGCGCGGTCAAGCTGATCGACTTCGGCCTCGCGACCACCGTCGCGGCCGAGGGCCTCACGGCGACCGGCGCGATCCTCGGCACGCCGCACTACATGGCGCCCGAGCAGGTGCGCGGCAAGCCCGTCGACGCGCGCACCGACATCTACGCGCTCGGCGCGCTCGCGTATCACCTCGTGACGGGCCGCCCACCATTCTCCGGCGACAACGCGATCGCGATCGGCTTCGCGCACCTCTCCGAGACGGCGACCGCGCCCGTCGAGCTGCGCAAGGACTGCCCGCAGAAGCTCAGCGACGCGATCATGGCCGCCCTCGCGAAGGATCCGGGCGCGCGCCCCGCGTCCGCGAAGGCGTTCCTCGACGCGGCCGTGTAGCGGGCATGGGCGTCTACGCGCAGGTGACATGTGCATCGAGCGGGACACGCCGCTCTCCGTCGACGAACGCATCTCGCTCGTCGAGCTGGCGATCGAGCACCAGCTCATCACGAAGGTCTGCATCGTGTCTGTCCCCGCCCCGATGCCGCTGCGCGGCGTCGTCGACCGGATCAAGGCGCTGTTCGGCGTGCGCGAGCAGTACGCGCGGACGCTCGAGGAAGGCGAGCCCGGACCGTGGATCGCGGAGCGCGTGCGAGCGACCGCGGCGCAGCTCTCGGTGCGGAGTGGGTTTCCGATGTGGAAGGGCGAGAGCCTGACCGGCCCGTTCATCTACACCGCGTACGCGAAGCCGAAGACCGTCGAGGTGTTCAACGCCTACCGCCGGCCCGAGGAGCGCAACCCGCACGAGCCCGAGGACGGCATCCTCGGCAAGTTCTTCGACGTCATCGAGGTGCACGCGAAGCGCGACTTCGACGCGCGCAGCGCCGCGCGATCCGGGTTCGTCAAGGAGCTGAAGAACCTCGCGGGCGCGAAGGTGATCTGCAGGACGAGCTGGTACTGACTCGCTAGTTCGGCGTGTCGGAGTCGCGGAACAGATCATCGTTGTCGGCGGCGTAGCCGATCGTCTGCGGCGCCGTGCACGAGGCATCCGTGACGATCTCGTGCGCACCGTCTGTGACCTGCGCGGTCCACGTCACGCCGAGCGCCTGCGCCGTGCCCTGCGCCCAGAGGTCCTCGGCCCAGTCGGCCATCATCTCCGGGTCGTAGATCGTGAACGGCAGCTGCGTCTGCATCGCGCCGGTCAGGCCCGGCACGTCGAACGCGACGTCCTCGGGGCCGTTCCACGCATCGAGCACCGACGAGTAGATCCACACCGGGTTCGCGGCCGGCGCCGGGATCGCGACGCCCTTCGGCCACACGTAGTGCGTGCCATCCGGCGCGACGGCGCTCAGGTTGCCGCCGTAGCGATACGACGGCGTGCCGAGGAAGTTCGCGATGCGGGCGCTGCCGATCATCTCGGTGCGCGCCCACGCGGGCGTCATCAGCGAGCGGCGCAAGAGGCCGCCGACATCGACCATCCCCGCGCCGAAGATCGCGCAGCCTGCGCCTTCGAGCCGGCGCGCGCGAGAAGCGCCGTCGTAGTGCGCGTAGGCGCCGGAAGCGACGTACGCCTCGTGGAACGCGTGCAGCCGCTCGCACATCGCGCGGTTGACGACGAACGTGATCCGCACGAGCCGCCCCGTCGCGGAGCGCGCGGCGATGTCGGCGGCGGTCTCGGTCGGGTCGCCGATGTCGGGCATCGCGTCCATCGCGCCGGGCGTGTCGCGCAAGAGGAGGCCCGCGCCGTTGACACCGGCCTGCCAGTCGGAGGACGCGCCGGTATCGGTCTGCCCGGTCAGCGGGATCGAGAGGTCGCCGCAATCGAGCTCGACGTTGACGTGCCCGATCGAGTGCGTGATCGCGGCATCGCCGGCCTTCACGAGCTGCGAGGCCGCGCTGCGACTCGCGAGCACGCTCGAGACGAGCTTGTTCGGCGAGCTCCAGTCGAGCGCGATCGGCGGCGGGATCGCGTAGAGCGTCAGGCGGCCGGCGGGCGGCGCGCACGCGGGCTCGCCGTTCACCGTCGGCAGCGGGGCGGGCGCCGTTGCCTCGCTGGGAGTGGCCGCACAGCCGAACAGGGCGAGGCAGAGCAGGGCGCGCATGCGGGCGTTCGTCGCACGAGCACCGCACCACGCACCGCAAATAGATTGCGCCAACCATCCGGGACCACCCAGCCCCGCGGTATTCGCCGGTGGCTAGCGGTGTTGCCAGCGATAGTGCGCGACACACCACTCGCGGCCGCCGCGGTACCCGAACAGCTCGGCGCACGCGAGGAAGAACACGCGCCAGCGCTGGAACGCGGCCTTGCCGACGAGCGCCTCGAGCTCGGCTCGGCTGGCCATCAGGTTCGCGTACCACGCCTCGGATGTCCTCGCGTAGTGCGTGCCGTCGAGCTGCCACTCGTCGGCGATGTGCAGGTCGTCCTGGAAGCTGCGCAGCAGCGCGACGCTCGGCATCAGGCCGCCCGTGAAGAACTCGCGCGCCATCCAGTCGCTCGCGCCGTTGTCCTCGAACGGATACGCGTGGACGCGGTGCGCGAACACGTGGACGAACAGCGCGCCTCCCGGCGCCAGCCACCGCGCGATCTTCGCGAGCAGCGCGCCGTAGTTGCGCATGTGCTCGAACATCTCGATCGACACGACGCGGTCGAAGCTCGCCGCGGGCAGTTCGAGCGTTCGCACGTCCGCGGTGCGCACGGTGAGGTTCGCCGGCGCGCGTGCCTCGATGAACGCGCGCTGCGTGCGCGAGTTCGAGACGGCCGTGATCTGCGCATTCGGATAGCGCCGCGCCGCCCACAGCGAGAACGAGCCCCAGCCGCAGCCGAGGTCGAGGATGCGCTGGCCATCGGCGAGCCCCGCGCGCTCCGCGTACAGCTCGAGCATCGCCTGCTCGGCGGCGGCGAGCGTGGTCACGCCCGCGGGCCAGTAGCACGACGAGTACTTGAGCTGCGGCCCGAGCACGCGCTCGAAGAACGCCGCCGGGACCTCGTAGTGCTGCGCGTTCGCGGCCGCCGTCTCGATCGCGACCTCGCTCGCGCGCAGCGACTCGATGAACGCCCGCGTATCGCGGCGGCGCTCCTCGCGCAGGCGCAAGGCACACACCGCGCGGATGCCGGCGCGCAGGACGGGCTCCGGCACCAACCCCGAATCGACGAGCCGCGAGATCATTTCGACATGATCGATGCCATGTCGCGCTCCAGGGATACGCGAATGTGCTCGATCGTCGCGCCGCGCAACCGCGCCTTCGTCGCCTTGTACGCGGTCCCCGGCAGCGCACCGAGCCGCGTGGCCTCGGCCTTCGCGCGCGCCATCAGCTCGGCGGCGGGGACGACCTCGTCGAGGTAGCCAGCGCGCATCGCGTCATCGGGCGCGTAGATCGTCGCGAGCAGCGTGGCGCGGTGCAGCTCGGTCTTCGTCAGCCGGTCGCGCGCGAGCTCCATCGCGAGCACGGGCACGGGCAGCCCGATCTGCACCTCGTTGAGGCCGATCTTGAACGCGCCCGCCGCACCGAGCCGCACGTCGCCCGTCAGCACGACGAGCGCGCCACCCGCGAGCGCATGCCCGGTACACGCGATGACGAGCGGCAGCGGCGTCTCGTAGAGCCGCATCAGCAGCTCGGAGCCACGCTTCAAGAGCGCGGTCGCCTGCTCGGGCCCGCTCATCATGACGCGCAGGTCGAACCCGGCGCAGAACCGCTCCTCGCGTCCCGCGAGCACGATCGCCTTCGCTTCGCCCTCGGCGCGTGTGAGCGCCGCGAGGAGGTTGTCGATCATCTCGACCGAGAGTGCGTTCGCCTTGCCGTCATCCATGCGGATGACAGCCACTCCGTCTTCCAGCGTGTACACGCTCGGAACGTAGCAGCAAACCACGGCACCGCGCGTGAACTGGGCGTGAATGCCAGGACGTGCCTCGGAGGCCGCTGTCATCACGAGATGCATGATGCAGCTACTCGCCGCCGGGCTCGCCGGCATGTACACGGCCGCGTGGGGTGCCTACAAGGACGCACCGTACGAGCGCTTCAGCCGGGCCAGCTTCTGGCGCAGTCTCGCGTTCAGTCTCGCGATCGCGCTGGCGCTCGCCGGCCGCATCTCGGGGCTCCATGCGGTCGAGGCGTTCTTCGTCGTGATGGGGCTCGAGCGCCTCGCGATCGAGATCTACAAGCCGTGCTTCCGGCGTGAAGACCAGTCGAAGTACCTCATCCCGCAAGACTTCTCGTTCTTCGGCGTCCACGTCGGCGGTCGCAAGCGGCTGTGGGTCGCCGGCGCCGCGATGATCGCGCTCGTCGCATACCTCGTCACGCGGCCGCTGCCGATCGCCGGCTACGCGGCACACCTTGGCATCGCCTGCCTCGTCGGCCTGTTCATCGCGTGCGGCGGCGCCGCAAAAGACGCGCCGTGGGAAGGCTTCGACGCGCTCAAGTTCCCGCGCTCGATCTGGGTGCTCGCGCTCGCGTCGCCGCTGCTCGCCGCGCTCGGGCCGCGGCCGCTCGGCCTGCTCGTGTTCATGTACGGCGGCGTCGAGCGGATGCTCGTCGAGGGCTACAAGACCTACTTCACGACGAAGCCGCCGGGGAAGTTCCGTCGCGACCTGCCGGTGATCGACCACCGGTTCCTCGCGTGGCGCCCGGTGCTGCGCTGGCTGGCCGCCGCGATCGTCGCCACCGTCGGCGCCTGGTACGTCGCGGCGCTCGCATGAGGTTCGCGAAGAGCGCCATCACGTCGGTCTTCACGACGTCGCTCGACTTCGCGCTGCTCGCGGGCCTCGTCGAGCTCGCGCACGTCAACTACGTGCTCGCGACGTTCCTCGGCACCGTGCTCGGCGCCTCGACGAACTTCCTGATCAACCGCCGCTGGGCGTTCCAGGCCACCGCCGGGCACGCCGGCCACCAGGCGCTGCGCTACCTGCTCGTGCAGATCGGATCAGCCGCGCTCCACACGAGCGGCGTCTACGCGCTCACGCACTTCGCGGGCACGCCGTACCTCGCCTCCAAGGTCGTCGTCGCGGTCGCCGCGTACCTCGTGTGGAACTACCCGCTGAACCACTACTTCGTGTTCAGGGCTACTTCGTCTCGGGCTTGACGAGCGTCGCGATCGACGCGACGAGACCGACGAGCGCCGCCAGGAACAGCAGCTTTCCACCGATCGCCGTCGAGATGCCGTCGCCGCCCATCAGGCCCTTGCGCACGCCCTCGGGGGCAAACGCGGCGAGGAAAAACACGCTCGACACGCCGCCCATCCAGCGCGCGAGACGACCCGCCATCGCCCACAGGCCGAGCGCGAGCGGCACCGCGAAGCAGACGAAGGCCACGTAGACCTGCTTCGGGCCCTTGAGGAGCCCGGCCATCTCGCTCGACGGGAACTTGTGGAAGTCCCAGAAGGTCATCGAGTGACCCTCGATCGAGATGTAGGGCAGGAAGGCAGCGATGATGCCGATGAGACCGGCGCCGGCGAGAACGTACTTGAGTTGCTTCATGGTGCCGGTCCCATGAGCAAGCGCCGGGCCGCACTTATCTAGGCGAAACCCGGTGGCCGCTGGGCCTGCACGGACCCGATCGCACGGGTGCATTGGGTCCGGTGCACCGGGTGCACCTAGTCCACGAGGTAGAGATCCCAGCGTACCTGCCGCGAGGTCGTCGCCGACGTCGTCAGCGCGCCCGTCACCGGCCCCGTGACCTGCACGCGCTTCACGCGCGCTCCGATCGGCGTGACCGTGCACCCCGTGCACGCGGTCAGCCCGCCCGTGTACGTCGCGTCGAGCGTCGTGCCATCGGCGAGCGTGAAGTGCGCCGCGGCGGTGACCGGCGACAGCACGCCGACGACGTCATACACGCCGGCCACATCATCCGGCCCGACGATGCTCGCGTCGCTCTCCGGTGCGAGCGTGTCGATCGTCGCGTCGAGCATCGGCACGAGCTGCCCGTCGACGAGGAACAGCGGCAGCTCGCGCAGCGGCGCCGGCACCGTCGCATCGGCCGTGTACAGCGTGCCGTCGCGCCAGTCGATGAAGTTCCCCGGCGGGAACACGACCGACTTCGTCGTCGCGCCGCGCTCGACCACCGGGGCCACGAACAACCCCGGCCCGAAGTAGAACTCGTCGCCGAGCGGTGCGAGCGCCCGCCGCTCCGGGTGCACGAGCCACGGGCTCATCACGAGCGGCTGCCCGCTGACGTGCGCCTGCTGCGCGAGCGCCACCATGTACGGCTGCAGCCGCGTGTGCAGCCGCGCGTAGACCTTCCACGCCGCCTGCGCATCCGGCGAGTCCCAGATCGTCGCCTTCGTGCCGCCGCCGGAGCACGAGTCCTCGTCGTGCATGTCGCTGCTCATCGAGCCCGCCTCGATCCACCGCGCGAGCAGCTCGCCGTTCGCCGTATCCGGCGTGTTGTGAATGCACTTGAACCCGCCGATGTCGCTTCCCACATGCGCCACCCCCGCCATCGACAGCGTGATCGTCGCGCGCACCTGCGCCGGCAAGCCCTCGAGCTGCCCGAACGACGCATCGGGATCACCGCCCCACGTCATCGGCGCCCACTGCTGCGACCCCGTGTACCCGCTCCGCGAGAAGTAATACCAGTCGCCCGGCGCGAGCTGCTCGAGCGCGTCGTGCGCCGCCTTGTCATACAGCACGGGAAATCGATCGTGCAGCTCGAGCCCGCTCTCGCCATCGCTCGCGACCCAGTCCGGCTGCACGTACTCGCCGAAGTCGTACATCCAGCCGGCGTACCCGAGATCGAGCGCGCGCTTGAACTGCGCCGTGAACCACGCGACCGCGGCCGCATTCGTGACATCGACCGTGTACACGTCGAGCAGCGCACCGCTGATCAGCGTCACCGTCTCCGGCCCCGCGCCGCTGCCGAGAAAATACCCGTTCGCGACTCCCTCCTGCGTCACGCTCGCCAGCGGCGACGCCGGAGCCGCCGCGAAGTACGGGTTGTAGTACCCGATCATCTTGTAGCCGAGCGCCGCCGCGCCCTGCACCCACGCGCGCAGCTCCGCCTCGTGCCCGAGATCGTTGCCATTCGGCGAGAAGTGCTCCGTGTCGTCCGCGCTCGTGATCGCGAGATCGTTGTCGCGCATCGCCTGCAGCTCGCTCACGCCCCCGATCATCGCCCCGCGATTGATCCGCCGCCGCGGCCCGAAGCTCCATGCCGGCGGCACCATCGGCCGCCCGGTCGCCGCCGTGAAGTTGTCGATGATCGCGAGCGGCGTCCCCACATACACCTCGAACGCCAGGTCCGGCCCGATGTGCCACGCCCGCCACGCATCACCCCTCTCGCTCGCGAAGTCGAACTCGTTGCGCCACGTCGTGTCGAGCCAGAACCCGTACCCCGCCGTCGAGAGAAAGAACGGCACCGGGTAGTACGTCATCGTCGGCCCGTTCGGAAACGGATTGCCCGGCGAGCCCGGCACGCTCTCGCCCTCGGTCAACCCGCCTTCCTCGGGCCAGTTGTAGAGGCTCATGCCGCGGTGATCGACCGCGTCGTACCGCTCGCCGAGCCCCAAGAACCCCTCGTCGCTCGCCGCCGCGAACGCGACCTCCCACGCGCGCGGCGCATCCGCCGGCTTCACGCGATGCGCCTCGACCCGCAACGCGCCATCGCGGATCACGTGGCTGATCGCGACGCACCCATCACCCGTCTCCACGACCACATCCAGCTTGCCGTCACTCGCCGTCGCCGACACCACGCGCCCGTGATCCCGCCACGCATCGAGGTTCGCGCCGAACGTGAAGTACCCCTGGTCGACATACTTCTCGACCGACGCCTTGCCCGTCGTCCACCCGACCGTCCCGTACCCATCGCCGCTGCCGCTCGCCGCGCCGAGCACCGTGTTGCCGGCGCCATCGCGCACCTCGATCGAGTACGGCGCCGTCCGCACGATCACGGTCATCGACGCGTTGCTCAGCGTGTACTGCGCGTCGACCTTCCCCGACCCGCACAACGGGTCGCTGCCACACCCGACAACCAGCAGCACAGCCACGATGAACCGCATTTCCGCCATGTGCCACCGTTCGCCCCGGCAACACAAGCTGGAGCCGCGTCACCCACCGCCCGCCGCTCGCAGGCGACAGCGGCAACTCCAGGCGCCACGACCGTCATGCGCACATCCCGCCGCTTGCGCAACCGCGCTGTATCCCGCGGGTTCCAGCGCGCGCTGGCCCACCCGCTGCACTTCGCCACCACATGACGATCCTCTCCCCCGAGTCACTTCTTCATGTCACCGGCGGCGCCAGCGTCGCCCAGTCCTGGGATCACATCCGCACCGCGGCCGCGCCCCACTGCCCGAACACGGTGGCCGCGCACCCGACCGCGCCGCGCACGCGCAGCCAGGCCCAGGCGATCGGCAACCAGTGCCTTGCCGAGATGGGCTCGTTCAAGGCGGCGATGGGCGGCCGCGAGAAGATCCAGGCCGGCATCGACGCCGCGTTTCCGCGCTAGACCGTCACCTTCCGCGCGAACAGCGCGGGGTGCATCTCGCGCAGCCGCTGCAGCAGATCCTTCTGGCGTTCCGGCGTCGCCGGCTCCGAGAGGCGCGGCTCCGTCTGCGCGGTCGCGTCGAGCAGCGGCCAGACCTGGGCGCGCACGTCGGGAGGCAGGATCGACTCGAGGTATTCGAGGGCCATGCCGCGCAGCTCCGGGTCGTCGGTCTTCGCGGCGCGCAGCGCGACGCGCAGCGGCTCGGCGGGAAGTACGAGGCCGAGCACGCGGAAGACGTGGGCGAGGCCGACGTCGAGCTCGGCGTCGCCGGTGTCGATGACGGTGTCGATGGCGAGCTTGCGCGCGCGCCATTCGTCGGGGTCGGTGAGCAGCTCGTGGCGAACGGCGTCGAAGACGTCTTCGGGGCGCAGCGAGGCGAGCGGGGCGTCGCCCGCGAGAGCGGAGAGGCCGATGCTGCAGCGGTAGCGGACCTCGAACGACGGGTCGCGCAGGCCGCGCCAGAGGGCCCAGACGGCGAGCTCGGGCGCGCCGGCGGTGATGATCGCGGGCATGCGGCGGCGGAGCTGTTCCGGGCGTTTGGGGTCGAGCAGGACATCGACGAGGGCGCCCGTGCAGCGTGGAGCGACGGCGCGGAGGGCGGTGGTGGCGGCGCGCGCGACCTCGTCGGTGTCGGCGCCCACGAGCTCGATCGCGGTGGGGATGGCTTCGATGGGCAGCGGGCGCGAGAGGGCGGCGGTGACGCGGAGCGGTTTGTTCGAGCGGAGATCGCGGAGCAACTCGAAGATCGTGTCGGTGGAGACGACCGGGGGCGGTGGGATCGGGCGCTTGCGGCGGCGCATGCGGAGTGGGACCGACTCGCCGGGATGGCCGAACGCGGGCATCGCGGTGAGCGAGAGCCAGGGCTCGTGGGGCTCGGGCTCGGCGGGGAGCTCGTTCGCCTTCTCGAGGAGGCCGGCCTCGAGCGAGCGGGTGTAGGAGCGCGGGATGCCGGCGGAGACGACGAAGCTGGCGGCGCCGGCGATGATCGCGAGCAGGAGGAGGCCGCGGCGGTCGTCGGCGGCGAGGTAGATGACGGCGCCGATCAGCTGGGCCGCGATGATGTCGCCGAGCTTGTCGGCACCAACGTCGAGGACGACCTTCGTCGGGCGCTTCTGTTCCGGTGGGAGCGGCGCGTACAGGAGCTCGTAGCCGGCGCGGTAGATCGAGTTGCGCATGACGAGCTCGGCGCCGCGCGCGGTCGTCGCGATGATCGGCGTGCGGAAGATGAACGCGAGGACCGAGAAGCCGGTGAGGGTGACGGGGAGCGTCGCGACGGTGCGCGGGACGCCGAGGGCCGTGATCGCCGGGCCGCACAGGACGACCTGGACGATCGCGGTGACGATGTTCGTGGCGGTGTAGAAGACGGCGAGCGCGCGCAGCAGATCGGCCTTGGAGCCGCCCTGGACGATGTCGGCCTTGAAGACGTAGTCGAGCGCGCCCGCGCCGACGGCCGTGATGATGACGACGAGGCCTGCCTTGCGCAGCAGCGATGATCCCACGACGGAGCGGATCGCGGCCCAGTTGGATTCGGCGACCTCGACCTGCTTGATCGCCCCGCCGCGGCCGAGGAACCAGAGCAGCACGGCGGACGCGCCCTGCATGACGGCGAGCACGAGCAGGATCGTGCTCGGCTCGAAGTACGCGCCGGTGCGCTCCGCGACGACGCCGCCGAGGATGCCGCCGAACGTCGCGCCCATGCCGATGCGGCCGATGTGCTTCTTCGCGGTCGTGACGTCGAAGCGCTCGTTGATGAGCGACCAGAAGCCGGAGACGAGGACGGCGGAGGCCGTGTTCAGGTGGAAGAAGACGATGCAGGCCGTGAGGCGAGGGAAGCTCGGCGTCAGGAACCACTCGCCGACGAGGACGACGGCGCTGACGGCGTTCATCGCGGGCACGAGGCGATGCGGGCCGTGGCGCGTCATCAGCTTGCCGGCGAGCAGGATGACGGGCAGGGCGAGCGCGGCGGAGAGGCCGATGAAGAGCGGCAGCAGCGTGACGGAGAACTGCGCGAGCAGGGTGGCGTCGCGCGCGGCCTTGGCGGCGAGGAACGCCGAGACGACGAGCAGCGCGCACAGCGTCGCGAGCCACGCGCGGCGCACTCACGCCTCCTGCTGTGACTTGACCAGCTGGTCGTGGATCTTGCCCGTGCGGTAGGCGAGGAAGATCCAGAGCGCGGCGAGCACGACGTTGAGCGCGGCGAATGCCTTGATGCCCACGCCGAGCACCTCGACGAACAGGAACACGATGCCGATGCCGGCGATCACGTCGCCCATGCGGAAGAAGAACGTATCGATCGCGGCCTTCGCCTTGTACTTGGCGGACGGCGAGGTCGGCAGGAACAGCGCCTGGCGAACGGTGTTGTGCAGCGAGTAGTCGAGGCTGTTCTCCGTCGTCTTCTCGACGCGGATCATCGCGAGGTTGACGAACGTGAACACGCCGACCCAGCCGAACAGCACGATGACCGGCATGATGAACAGCGCGCGGCGAAGGCCGAGCACGGTCAGCACGCGCGCGACGACGAGGCCCTGCAGCACCGCCGAGATGATGTTGATGATGCCGTAGTAGTCGCTGTAGAACTGGCTGACGTAGGCGTCCTGCGCGGCCTTCGCCATGTGCGCGGCATGGTCGGTCGCGACCTTGCCGATCACGTACTCGCCGGTCGTGTTGATGATCGTCGCGACGAGCAGCATCATCGCGAGCAGGCGCAGGTAGCGGTCGTGGATGACGAGCGAGAAGCCGCCCTTCTTGTCCTGCGCGACCGGCGGCGCCTTGTGCTGCTGCCTCGTCGTGACGCGGCGATCGATGATCCGGTAGAGCACGATCGAGATGCCGAGTCCGACGACGGCGAACAGCATCAGGCCGTGGATACCGAGGTACTTGTGGAGGATGTGCGGCACGAACGCGCCGACGATCGCGCCGATGCTCGCACCGAAGCCGATGATGCCGAACACGCGCTTGCCGGCCTCCTCGGTGAACAGATCGTTCGCGAACGACCAGAAGTTCGAGATCACGAGCGCGTTGAAGATGCCGAGCCAGAGGTAGAAGGCGAGGCCGATCGGCGCCTTCGCCTGCGCGAGCAGGTAGAACGCGACGAGGCAGCCGATGAAGATCACCTGCATCGTCGTCATCAGGCGGATGCGGCTGACGCAGTTCGACAGCCACGAGAATGCCGGCACGACGCCGAGCAGCAGGATCGTCTGACCCGCGGAGGCGTACGCCTTCAGCTCCGCGCCACCGCCGAGCAAGATCAGCGGCTCGCGCGCGACCTTGAGCACGTAGTAGCAGGTCAACAGGATGAAGACGTTCGTCGCGAGCAACGCGACGGTCGCCGCCTCCGAGCGCTTGACCGGGATCACCTTGTGAAGCCACCGGCCTACAACACCGTGCTCCGCCGCGTCGTCTGCGAATCCGTAGTCCACGATGCCCCGATCGTTGTGCAATGCCCCGGCCAAGGATTTCTGAGGCCAAGTGCGCGTAGGCGCGCGCTTTACCCGTGCGCTGGCGCGACACTCGGCGCGGCCGCGAGCGCGTAACGACGGCAGTGTTCGAGGTATGCGTGCTCGTGCAGCCCGACGAGCTGGACGAGCGCACGCCACAGCCAGCTCGGTGCATCGAGCGTCTTCGTCCGGTGTCGCGTGAGCTCGGCCAGCCACGCCTTGCTCGCGGCGCTGTCCATCTGGCGGCGATGCGCGCGGCCGACGACCTTCCCGAGGTAGTACGCGACGGCGCGCGCCTCCTCGGCATCGATGCGGTCGAGCTCGACCTTGAGGTCCTGCGGGAGCAGCTCGCGGATGAAGACGGAGCGCTCGAGCAGCGAGGCGGCCAGCATGCGCGAGCCGAGCGCCGGCGCGAGGTGCCGCGCGCCCATCACGACGCGCACGCCCGGCGCGACACCCGGGTTGACGTCGGGAGCCCACGGCGCGCGTGCCTCGACCGCCTGCTTGAGATCGAGCAGCGCGAGCGACGGGCGGTGCTTCTTCTCGGTGTGGAACTCGACGAGCGCGGCGACGCGCCAGAGCCCGAGCGAGCTGCACCCCTTCACCCAGAACGCGGCGTCGGCGAGGCGCACGGGCAGCTCGGCGTCGCGGTCCTCGAGGCGCGTGATCAGCTTGCGGATCGGCTCCTGCTCGACGAGCTTCTCGACCGCCGCGTACTCCTGCTCAGAGAGCGGCCAGAACCGCTTGCCGAGCGGGATCTTGCGATCGCCGCCGATGCGCTCGTCGAGCAGGCGCTTGCTCGTGCGCTTCACGGCGCGCTTCATGACGAGGCGGATCGGCGGCGGCAGGTCGTCGACCGCCTCGGAGACCTCCTCGCCCTCGAACGCGCGCTCGTAGCCGGCAACGAGGTCCTCGGTGACGCGCGCGGTCGTCACGCCGGGCAGGTCCGAGCTGCGCGCCGACATCGCGAGCGACAGCGCGAGCCGGATCAGGTCGTGCGCCGGGTTGCCGATCACCGTCTGATCGAGGTCGCGCATCTCGACGACCGCGTGCCCCTCGACGTGCCCGATCGGCCCGAGGTTGCCGATGTGGCAGTCGCCGCAGATCCACACCGGCGGACCGGCGGGGACGGTCGTCGTCTGCGGCGAGGCGAGCCACGCGTAGAACTGGTCCGTGCTGCCGCGCACGAACGCGTGTGCGCTGCGCGCCATCTTGAGCTCGCGCTTGGCGATCAGGACCTTCGTGCGCTCGCTCGGCTTGGGGATCTTCATGCCGCGACCTCGCGCTGCGGGACGTGCAGCAGGTGGATGCTCGCGAGCAACGGCGGCGTGCCGGCGAGGAAGCCGCCGAGCACGTCGAACGGCCAGTGCACGCCGAGGTAGATGCGCGACAGCCCGATCGACAGGATCATCGGGACGGTGACCGCGATGATCGCGACCTTGTGCTTGGGGTAGAGCAGCACGAGCACGGCCGCGATCACGCCCCACACGCCGACGGCCGACATCGAGTGCCCGCTCGGGAAGCTGTAGTCCTTGGGGATCGCGAGCTTGTCGAACAGGTGCGGGCGCTCGCGCGCGAAGACCTGCTTGAGCAGCACGTCGCCGACCATCACGGCCGCCGCGTTGACGACGAGCACGATCACGGCCGCGCGCTTGCGGCGGCGCAGCGCGAGCACGCTGACGAGCGCGATCACCGGGATCAGGAACACCGTCGAACCGACGAACGACGACGAGAGCGCCCACACGTCCCCGACCTTCGAGTCGAAGTGCTCGTGCATCGCCATCTCGGCGCGCACGTCGAGCTGGTCGACGGAGGCGACGCGGATCTCGCGCGCGACGACCCCGAACGCCAGGCTCGCGACGATCGCGAGGCCGAACAGCGCGAGCGCGCGGCCGGTAGGGCGGGGGAGCCTCATCGCGTGATGCCGACAACCTTGAAGCCGTGCGTGCCGAGATCGAACGCATGGATGACGAGCGGCTTCGCGCTCGTGCCGTTGTGGATCGTGAAGTCGACGCGCCGCCGGTTGTCGGTATCGGGCACGTTGCCGGGGTTCGTCGGCTGCGGGACGAAGCACATCCGGCTCTCGTCATCGACAGTCGCGCGCACCTGCGTGTCGACGCCGTAGCCGCGCTCGATCACCGTGTACGTGAAGCGATCGCGCGGGTACACCTCGCGGAGCCGCGCGAAGTCGGTCGCGCACACGGCGCCATTCTCCTGGGCGATGTCGCCGAGCGGCGAGAGCTTGGTCAGGTAGCGGCGCAGGATCCGGCGCTGCCGCTCGAGCAGGAGCTTGTAGACGTAGTCGGCCGTCTCCTGCTTGCTCCAGCGGCCGAGCTCGACGAACTTCTTGACGTCGTCGGGCGAGAACGCCGCGATCTTGCGCGCCATCCACGCGTTGTCGCGCTCGGTCGCGCGCAGGAACGCCGGGTTCGGATAGAACGGCCGCCAGCGCGCGGGATCGAAGTCGCTCGCGCGGAAGTAGCCGAACTGCTCCTTGCCCTTGACGCGCTTCGCGCGGTCCCACGGCTCCTTGTCGGCGCCGAACGTGAACAGCGCCTTGCCGATGTCCTTGACGTCGAACTCGTACGCGTAGCCGAGGCGCCGCGACATGTCGTCGAGCGTGACCTCCTCGCCGAGCGTGTCGCTGGTGTCGAGGATGAAGTGCTTGATGAAGCCCGGCGATGACTTCTTCTTCTCCTTGTCGACGGCGAGCCACACGTCCATCGAGTTCTGCTCGCGCGCGTCCCAGTGATCGAGCCACGCGGCGAGCACGCGGCTCCCGCGCAGCTCGCGCCGGTCGGCGTGATCGATGACGTCGTTCGCGTCGTCGTCGCGCGTGTGGACGTAGCGAAACGGGCCGAGCGCGTAGCCCGGCAGCCACTTCGAGGCCTGCATGCGCACGAGGCCGTTGCCGAGCTGCGTCGTCGAGTCGAGGACCTTCTTCAGCGCCTCCTCGTCGAACGGATGCGAGACGCCCGAGTTCTCGACGACCTTGAGCCCGGGCTTGAGCGTCAGCATGTCGCGGCGGACCTGGACGATCTGCTCGCAGGACGTGTTGAAGCCGATCGCGTCGTAGAACGCGGCGCCGATCACGCTCGCGGCGGTCGCGCGCTCCGGCTTGCCCTCGTCGTCGGCCTTGAGCATGTACTTGCCCTTGCCCTTGATGTCGACGCGGAAGCCGAGGGTGGAGCCGTTGTCCTTGCCGTGGTCGATGACCCACTCGCCCTGCTGCACCTCGTCGGGGCCGGGGAGCATGTCGTTCTCGTCGCAGGCGCCGGGCTCTTTCGGGTTCGGCGCGACCGGCTTGCGGTTCGTGAACCACGACGAGTCGGGCACCTCGTCCATGCTGTTGACGTTGCGCGCCTCGCCATGAGTCGCGATCGACAGCCCGCGCGAGATCCGCGCGAACACGAGGTTGTCGACCTGATCCCAGATGAACGGCGACACGTACTCCGCCGGCGCGCAGCTCTGCTCCTTGCCTTCGCCGTGACACGGCAGCGAGAACGGGTGCATGTCGTCGTCCTTCACCATCGGGTCGCGCAGCGGGAACGGGTGCTTGCCGTGCGAGCACGCCGCCACGAGGACGAGCGGGACGATTGCGTTGCGCATCATCAGAATCCTTGCCGCGAGCCGATCGCGACGCGCACCGACGTGATGCCGGCGCCTTGATCGAACGTCTCCGAGCCGAGGCCGAGCAGCAGCTCGAAGCCCTGGTCGCGATGCGTGTTCGTCGTGAGGCCGATGTCCCACGACCAGCGGAACTTGCCGGGAATGAGGCCGTCGAGGTGCTCGCCGTACGCGTTGCCGAGGGTGAACCGCGTCTGGCCATCGAAGCCGATCCACACCGGCCACGTGTAGCCGACCTGCGCCGCCGCGAGGCTCTGGCCGCGCAGCCAGCCCGGGACGAAGCCGGGCATCAGGTCGCCGTCCATCACGGGATACTCCGTGAACGGGATCGCGCGCGTGCCCTTGATCGGATCGAGCAGGCTGACCGCGAGCTGCATCTTGATCACGCGCTGGTGGCCGTCGAGATCGACGGAGCCGCCGACTTCGCCGCCGTACTGCATCCACGAGCGGTCGCCGGGCAGCTCCTTGTTCGGCTGCGCCCACGCGTGCAGGAATGCGCCACTGCCGGGCGCTGGCTTCGGCGCGCGCGAGTCGAGCAGGAGATCGACCGCGGCGAACGCGGCCGTGTAGGTCTCGTGGAGCCCGGGTGGCGCGGGGAGCTCGCCCATCGCGACCTCCTGGGCGATGCTCGGGTTGCCGCAGCACGTACCGTCGATCGGAGTCAGGCGATGCACGCCGCCCCAGATCTGCAGGCGCGACTCGCGGCCGGGGATCTTCGTGTGATAGCTGAGCGACGCCTCCGCCTTCTCGAGGCCGAACCGCGACTCGTTGCTCTGCTTCGCATCGGGACCGATGCCGAAGAAGATGTTGTCCTCGGCGCGGCGGAAGTCGAAGCGTGCCTGTACGGTGTTCGAGCTGTCGAACGCGTAGTGATCCGCGATCGTGGCGGAGATCCACGGGCGGCCCCACGTCGCGGCGTGCACGCGCAGCGTGTTGTCGACGGCGAGGAAGTCGGTGCCGGCGTAGTACACGCCGACGCTCGGCAACAGACCGAAGTCGAACAGCGCCGTCGGATACATGACGTTGTTGCCCTTCGGACCGAACGTGAAGATCTCCTGGACCGAGTCCGCCCAGTGCTCGCGCTCCGCCTTCGTGACGAACGCGCCCAGCGGGCGGCGGATCAGGTACTCGTGCGCGACGTACACGGGCGACAGCACGACGCGCGGGATCCACAGCGGCCACGAATCACCATCCGCGTCGGGATTGCCGCGGCCGTCGTAATCCGGGACGGGACGTTTTGGCTCCGCGTGCGCGACGACCGTGCTCGCGAGCAACGCCGCGAGGCAAGCTACGATATGAATTCGCGCGTTCAGAATTCTTCCGCGCTTTGCAGGGCTCGCGCCATCGCGCAACACGGCGTCGTGCCTCGCTCCGCGCGGACTGGTGCGCGCGCGCACGCCACAGGCACGACGATTCCGCACGGTGTGCGGCGGGGCAGTCCGCAGATCCCGCAAATGGGACCGCGGCGTGCATTGGACGCGGCGCATGCGGCGTTTCCTGATTCTCACGATCGTCTCCCTCACCGCCGTCGCGCACGCGGACCCGAGCAGCGACACGCAGAACCAGACACAGCAAGCAGGCGCGGGCTCCGGGTCCGGCGAGATCGCACCTCCGGCTCCCAACGCGCCGCCGGAGAAGGTGAAGGAGGCGAAGGACATCGCGAAGACGGCGGACCTGACGCCGATCGTCCCGAACCCGCACAACCCGACGAAGCCGGCGTACCTCCTCTACGCGGAGCTCGATCCGCCGATCCTCGCGACGGGGCTCGTCTTCATCTATGGACGCGGCTACAAGGTCGAGCGTGCCTACTGCGCACCGCTCTGCGACCCGAACGGCTCGCAGACCCCGATCGCGAACTACCCGTCGCTCAACCCGATCGACAAGCTGACCGCCGGCTACTACTCGTCGGGCTGGTCGACGGCGTCGGACATCGGCATCTACGGCCTCGCCGGTGCCGCCGCCGTGACACTCGTCGCCGACGAGGGTTTCCTGTACGCGCTCAACGACGGCGTCGTCGTCGGCGAAGCGACGCTGTCGGCCGCCGCGCTCGGCTCGATCATGACGCTCGCCGCCGGCCGCCCGCGCCCGTTCCTCTACGGCACGAAGGCGCCCGAGAGCCTGCGCGACAGCGGCAACGCCGGCCTGTCCTTCATCTCGAGCCACACGTCGGAGTCGTTCGCGCTCGCGACGTCGATGTTCGTCACGTTGCACCGGCGCCACCCGAACGCGACCTGGCCGTACTACGTGCTCGGCGGCGGGCTCGGCGTCGCGAGCTTCGTCGCCACGGCGCGCGTGATGAGCGGTTACCACTTCCTCACCGACGTCATCGGCGGCGCGATCGTCGGCTCGTCGGTCGGCGTCCTGATCACGAGCGTTCACAAGTCGCCCGTGAAGGTCGTCCCGGTCACGAACCACGACGCCGCCGGCAACCTCAGTGGCGCCGGGCTCGGCGTCTCCGGCGTGTTCTAGTTCATCGTCTGCGCGAACAGATCCGTCATCTCGGGCACCGACGCCGCGCTCGCATTGCACGGCAGCTTGTCGAGGCCGAGGATCGTCTGGACGGTCTTGAGGTAGCTCGCGGTGTCGTACACCGCGTTCGAGACCATGCCCGCCTTGGCGAGCGGCGAGATCGCGATGAACGGCGGGTCATCCGCGTCGTTCGTGCCTTCGTCCCAGAGCAGGAAGATCACGCCGCCGTTCTTGTACGCGTCGGTCGCCATGATCTTCGGCAGCTCCTGCTGGAGCCACGCGTCGCCCTGCGCGACGGAGCCGTCGTGCATGTCGTGATCGAGGTCCGGCGTGATGAACGCGTACTTCGGGATCGTGTTGTTCGCGATGTCCTTGTCGAGCTCGCTGTAGTCGACGACGTGGTCGGTGCAGCGCTGCGAGGGCTGGAACTTCTTGCCGTCCCACCCGTTGATGTCGTCGAAGTAGACGAACGGGTTGTGCTTCGCCGCGTAGCGGCCCTTCGAGACGAGGCCGCACGGCGAGCCCATGCCCTGCTGGTACGACTTCCAGTCGAGGCCGGCGAGCTCGAGCTGGTCGGCGATGTGCGTCGTCGAGTCGATCGAGTGCGCGGCGGGATCGAGGTCGTCGTGGACGCCGAAGCCCTGGCCGGCGACCATCCACAGGTAGTTCGGCTCGCTCGGATGGATGTACGGGTCGTGATAGCCGGCGGCGACCGCGCCCGAATTCGCGAGCTGGTTGATGTACGGCGCGGCCGGGTTACCGAGGATGTCCTTGCGGCTGTGGTTCTCCATCACGATGGTGAACACCGAGCCGGTGAAGCCAGCCGTCGGCGAGGCCGTCGTGGCGGTGAGGTCGCAGGTCGGCGCCGACGGTGAGCCCGTCGAAGAGCTGCTGGCAGCTCCGCCTCCGCCGCCACATGCAGCCATTCCTAGCGCGATCAATCCAAGCTTTCGCATCGTGCCCCCTTGTCCAAGCAAGTTGGGTAGGGCACGCACAAAGCGCAATCGGAGGCTCTCGCATCGCGAGAAACCTCCGATCGCTCTTACGTACGTGATCGACTAACGGTTGTTCTCGTAGTCGTCGTTCGTCGTGCCGCCGACGCCGGCGTTGACGCCGGCCTCGCCGTCCTTCGCCTTCGCGCCCGCGTGCGCCTTCACGCCCGCCTTGTGCGAGCCGGCCTTCGCGCCGACGTCGCCGCCGACGCCGACGCCGTTGTCCTTCGCGGTGCCGTTCACGCCCGCGTTGACGCCCGCGGCGTGCTGGTCGACATCGCCGCCGACGCTCGCGCCGACACCCGCGTTACCGTGCGCCGCACCGGCGCCGACGCCGGCCTTCGCGCCGATATCGTGATCGCCGTTCGACACGCCGAGGTGCCCGCCGAGACCCGCGTCGCCGTTCTTCGCCTTCGCGTGAACGCCCGCGTGGACCTTCGTCTTCGAGATGGTGTGCACGGTGTCGGTCGTCGTGTCGCGCACGGTGTCGGCACCGTCCTCGATCGCGTCGCCGGTCGCGTGGACCGCCTTCTTGCCCGCGTGCACGGTGGCCTTGCCCGCGTGCTTGATGGCGTGACCGGTGTCGTTGACCGCATCACCGACATCGTTCGTCGCGTCGTCGACCTTGTTCGCCGCGCCGTGCGTGTTGACCTTCACGCCGCCGTGGACCTCGGCCGCGCCGGAGCCGGCGCTCGCACCTGCTTCACCGCTGACGGGCGGATCCGCGAACGCGGGGACCGAGAGGAAACCGAGAACGACTGCAAGCTTCAGCATTTTCCGCATCATTGACCTCTACGAGTTGTTGCGTCGGGAATTGTGCAGACGGCGTGCCTTGCAACTGACCGCGCGCCGACGTCACGGTGCGCGCGCGACCCCATTCGTCGGCACGCGGATCGGCAGCTGGAAGAACACCTGCGGGTCGACGAGCCCACCGTGCACGCGAATGCCGACGTGCAGGTGAGGGCCCGTCGTGCGCCCCGTGTGCCCGACGAGACCGATGCGCTCGCCTTGGCGCACGTGATCGCCTTCCGCGACCGTCGCCTTCTGCAGGTGGAAGTACATCGACGCGATCCCCGCGCCGTGCGCGATCACGACGACGTTGCCGGCGAGGAACGTCTCGCGCACGAGCACGACGGTGCCGTCGTTCACGGCCGCGACCTTCGTCCCTTCGGCCTCGTCGAGATCGAGCCCGAGGTGCTGGGCGCGATGCCCATCCTGGAACGTGCGCCACTCGCCGAACTTGCCGGTCACCGCGCCGCGCGGCCGGCGAAACGCGTGCTCGAACTGCGGCTCGCCGGCTGCCTCCTTGTACGACGCGCCGATCGCCGCGTTGTCCGCATCGATCAGCTTGCCGTCCTCGGGCGACGGGTTCGCGTACTCCTCCTCGACGACGAGCTTCGTCTCGCCGAACTTCTTCGCGAGTACCGGCACGTTGATCGGCTTCGCCTCCCCGGCGACCTCGATCATCACGTGGTCTTCGTCGACGCTCAGCGGCACCGCGAACACGGCCTGGAAGCCGCGGCGCGCCGGGAAGAACGCCAGCTCTTGCCCGCCGGCCTTCACGTGCGGCGCCTCGTCGACGCCGGTGACGGTGACGAGCACCGGATCGCCGGGATGCACGGCCTTCGGGGAGATCGTGACGACCGGCTTCGCCGCGGCGACCCCGGTCAAGGCGCAAAGAAGTAGAAGCGAACGCATGCCGATGGATCCAGCAAGAATCGTGGCGAGCGAAGATCTCGCCCGTGAGACGGGTTGCCCTCACGCCGCACGTGCTCGTGTCGAGCAGTGATGCGGTCGCGCGCACTGGAAACTCTCGCGCACCCACGCGAAGATGCCCGGATGGACTCTCGCTGCTCGCTCCTCCTGATCCCGATCGCACTCGCCGCCTGCGGCGGTGACCCGGCCCGCCACACGCCCGATGCGGCGCGCGGCGATGCGGCGATCGACGCCGCGCCCGATGCGCCACCCGACGCGTGCACGACCTGCCAGGTCGCCGGCTCGCTGACTGGCCTCCTGTGGCAGCTGCCGTGCGGCGCCGATATCAGCGTGCCGGTGTGCGCGACGACGCCGGAGACGACGGTCAGCGCGACGGTCGCCGGTACCCCGGGCGTCACGTACGACGTCACCGTGCACCTCCGGGGCGTCGTCGAGCAGAAGACCTACACGGGCGGCTGCCAGGATCAGTCGTGGCTGTCGGGCGGCGCCGACAACGGCGACACGTACAACGTGTACGAGCTCTCGATCTCGTCGCCGCCGCAGCACTACTTCCTCAACACCGGCGCCTCGGGCATCACCCACAGCTTCGTGATCGACTACGAGAAGTCGTTCCGCGCCGACGCGGGCGCGACCGTCACGCTGTACGCGGCCTCGAAGGACAACCAGGAGATCAAGAACATCGATGCGAACGGGCAGCCGCTGACGGTGGCAGGCACGACCGTGCAGCAGCCGTACAACGGCCAGTTCATCGAGATGGACGTCGTCTCGGTCGTGCCCGATCCGGTCGCGAGCAGCGCGACGCTCGGCAGCGCCGGCCCGACCTCCGCGCTGTCGTTCGCGGGCGCGCAGTACGCCGTCGTCGACGGCTCGGCGGCGAGCCTCATGCCGCAGGACCTCACGATCGAGACGTGGTTCCAGTTCGCGGGCACGCCGGGCAGCTTCAACGCGCTGCTCGGCAAGCCGTATCAGGCCGGCACCGCCGACTCGTTCGCGATCTGGTACGAGGGCGGCGCCCTCCACGCGGGCCCGGGCCTGAACAGCACGGCCGGCGCGCCGACGATCGCGTGGACGCCGGTCACCGGCGAGTGGCACCACGCCGCGCTGACGTACGACCAGGCCTCGCAGGCCTCGACGTTCTACATCGACGGCCAGGCCGCCGCCTGCGCGACGAACGCGCCGCCCGCCTACGACACCCAGGCCGTGATGCTCGGCGCCGACTCCAACAACGGCGCCATCGACGGGTTCTGGGACGGCAAGCTCGACGAGATCCGCGTGTTCTCCTCGGCGCGCACCGCCGACCAGGTGTGGGCCGACATGCACACGCACCAGCTCGGCGCGACGTCAGGCCTGGTCGCCGAATGGACGTTCGACGAGGGCGGCGGCCAGACGAGCGCGGACGCGAGCGGCACGGCGAACTCCGTGACGCTCGGCGCGAACGGCTCCGCGGATGCGGCGGACCCGGCGTGGGTCAGCTCCGACGTGCCTCACTGATCGATGAGCGCGGCGTTCTCGTCGATGCCCGGGGCATCGAGGACGTCGTCGTCGCCCGGCATCTCGACCGCCGTATCGGCCGCGACCTCCTTGTCCGTGAGCTCGTCATCCGCCGTGATGATGCGCGCGGTGCCGGCGTACGCGTTGTAGACCTGCGTCGCGTACGAGATGCGGCGGCTCTCGTCGCACGCGCCGCAGATCTCGTAGTCGCGCTCGAAGACGATCGTCGCGCCGCGGATCGTCGTCGTGTGGCGCAGCGCCGACAGGCCGTAGCCGCCAACCGAATGCAGCTCGTACCAGATGAACGCGAGCTGCGCGCCGAGGTTCCACCGCGACTTGCCGAGCTTGACGTTCGCGTACCACGCGACGTTGTCGTGATAGCTGTGGTCCCAGCGACCGCCGACGCTCCACTGCGCGATGCCGCGGCCCGGACCGCCGCCGTACTGGACCGCGCTGGGATTCATCGACGACTCCTGCAGCAGGTTGCCGACGATGCCTGCCGCTTGCCGCTTCGTCAGGCCCTTGCCGACGAAGTAGTTGAACGCGACGTGCGTGTTGCTCGAGAGGTCCTGCTCCGTTGACGACGTGTTGTCGCTGTCATCGACCGACGGATCGGTCGCGCATGCAGTGACGGCCAGCAAGACAAGGATCGCTAGTTTCTTCCCCATGGCGGCGCGTCCGCTGCAACGGATGCGCCATTCGCGCACACGCGCAACTACTCGCGATCACATGCGCCACCTGCCACTGACTGTTTGCACGTGCCCATCACAGATCGCAGCCATGCACCCCATAGAGCAGCTCGAGATCTTTCTCGCTCGAGAGCAGCAGCTCGATGTTCTTCGCCGTGAGCTCGTCGAAGATCGCCTTGCCGTGCGCATCGCCGACGAGCTTCGTGTACAGCCGGCGCAGCGCCTCGAAGTCCTTGATGAAGCACTCGCCGCCCGCGCCGCGTCCCGTCTTGTGGATCGGGTTGATGTACGTCGGGCCGCAGTCGGGATCCGCCGCCATCGCGTCGCGCACCGGGCCCCACGCGACGCCGAGCTCGCGAGACAGGTCGTACAGCAGATTCACGAACACGACGCGCACGAAGCCCATCGCGTTGCGCGCGTACTTGATGACCTCCGCTTCCCGCGCGCGGACGATCACCGCATACGGTGCGCGCGGCAGCACCTCGAGGACGGCGGCGGCGCGCTCGCGGTAGGCCGCGTTCTCGATCGGGATGCCGACGATGTTGCGCGCCGGATGCTCGGCATCGTACTTCGCGGTCGCGACCGACAGGAACTCCGGCGAGTGCAGCACGTAGCGATCCGGGAGCTCGGCCTGCAGCGCCTCGGTCGTCCCGGGCAGCAGCGTCGACTTGATGACCGCGGTCTTGCCCGCACCGACGAGCGGCAGCACCTCGCGGACGATCGACACGTCGAAGCCGGCCGGCGTGGTCGGGGTGGGCACCGCGATGAAGACGATCTCGCAGGTGGCGAGCGCGGCGGCGTTGGCGTTGTACGGCGCCTCCTTCGCGTAGCGCACGACCTCGTACCCGCGGTGTTCCATGTCATCGGCGTAGGTCTTGCCGATCCAGCCCTGGCCGATGAAACCGATGCGTTCAGACATGCCCACCGCCATTGCACGCGGCGCACCGGGTTCAGCCGCGGGTGTTCGCGCGAGACCTGCAGGAGCGGTCAGGGACCGACGAAGAAGGCCGCAGTCGCTGCGCAGTACACGCCGGATGTCGGCTGCTCCCAGCGCGCCTGATGCAGCCCGGCCGGTGCCTGCGGCGCCGTCAGGTGCGCGAAGCCGTTGCCATTGGGCGACTCGTCGTTCGTGAACTCGTTGCCAGCCAGCGTGCCGGTGACATTGTTCTCGACGATCGCCGCCGATACGATGAAGTCGCCAGCCGCGGTCGTCGTCACGGGGGCGCCACCCGGCGTGGAGCTCGGCCCGGCATCGTTGCGCACCGCGACGACGTCGAGGGCGTTGCTCGTCCGCATCCCCGCGACCTCCCACACGGCGATCCCGCGGAAGCCGGTCGCGCTCGCGGCGACCTGCTGCGCGCCGGCGTGCGAGCTCGCGGTGTACCAGAGCTGCACAGCGAGGTTCGATGCCGAGTTGGTCGCGGTCGAGCCCGGCACGGCCGTGAACATGTCGCCCACGCTGTCGGTGACGAGCTGCACCTGGCCGCCGGCCTGGAACTGCACGGCGGCGACGATCAGGTGCCCGGCGCCGGTCGCCGAGACCATCGCCCCGGGCGTCGTCGAGGACGAGGTCTGCACGAGCGTCCACGCGGGCGTCGGGGCGTCGGGCAGGGCGCCGTCGAACGGGGGCGGCGCATCCCGCGGCGCATCGCTCGGGCGCGGCGCATCGGCGGCCGCGGTTCCATCGACGCACACGGACATCCCGCCGACGACCTGACAGCTCTGCCCGGCAGGGCAGTTGTCGAGCGACGGCGAGCATGGCGATCCGGTCGCGGCGTGCGGCGTGTAGCACCCCGCGAGCAGCGCGATCGCACCCAGAGCCCGCATGCAGTAAGGATCCAGCGACCGGCGGCTCGGACGCAAGGTGTATCGACTAGCCACTGGCTTCCACGTGCGCGTACGATCCACGCAAGTGCGCGCCGCCGCCGACGAGACCCTCGGAGCCCCGCGATGACGCGCGCTCGCCGCGATCTGCGGGTGCTCGCGGAGGTGGTCGTCGTGGTCCTCGTCACGTGGCTGCTGCTCGCGTGGCTGTTCGACCGCTCGATCGAGCAGGCCGACGCGACCGTGATGAACGTGCCGTACGCGGCGAGCCAGCTGCGCGCGGGCTTCGACTGGACGCATCTCCTCTATCGCTTCTCGATCATCGGCGGCAGCCCGATGCAGGAGATCGGCGGTGCGCCGCCGCTCGTGCAGGTCTGCGCGGCGCTCGGCATCTCCGCGACGATGACCGCGAACGCGATCCTGTGGGCGCAGCAGATCTTCATCGCGTTCTTCGGCGTGAAGACCGCCGAGGCGCTCGCGACCACGTGGTCCGGCACGCCGCGCCTGCTCACGCTCGCCGAGCGCATCTGCGCGACCTGGCTGTGCGCGTTCGCGCCCGGCATCGCCTGGCGGTTCGCGATCGGCGACGACCAGCTCGTGATCGGCCTCTTGCCGTTCCTCGCGTTCACGACGCTCGCGTGGTCCGCGCGCGCCCGCATGCTGAACGTCACGACCGTCGTCGTCGCGGCGGCCGCCGCTGCGCAGGGCATCTCGGGCTGGGGCTCGCAGAGCATCGTCTACTCGGCGGTGTTCGGCGCCCCGATCGCGATCGCGGCGGTCGCGCGCAGGTGGACGCGCGGCGAGTGGATCGCGGTCGCCTCCGTGCTCGGCGGCGTGCTGCTCGTGCTGCCGCGCCTCATCAACCTGGCCGCGTACTCCGCCAGCAGCGATGCCGTGCGCTCGATCCACGGCACGGTCGCGTACTCGTACACGCCGTCGACGCTCGCCGACTGGGCCGGCTCGGTGCCGTGGGCGCGCGCGCTCGCCCATGGCGTGTACCCCGGCATCAACGAGCAGAACATCCCGATCGGACCGCTGATCATCCTGATCGCGGCGACGCGCACCTCCCGGCGCCTCGGAGCGGTCGTGCTCGCGAGCGCCGCGATCGCGATCCTGTACGCGCTCGATGTCTGGCCGGTGAACCAGCTCGCGGCGCTGCCGGTCGTCGGCGCGTTTCGCGTGCCGGCGCGCGCGATCCAGCCCGCGATCATGATGATCGCGCCGCTCGCGATCGCGGCGTTCGCCACCCTGCGCGCACCCGACAAGCCGCGCCGCGAGGCGATCATCGTGGTGGTCGCGGCGCTCGTGATCGCGGGCGGTGCGGCGCTGCCGGGCATCGCGCGCGAGGTCATCGCCTGGCTCGCGATCGCCGCGATCGCGCTGCGCGCCCGGATTCCGCGGCTCGCGCCCGCGGCCTTCCCGCTGTTCGCGCTCGTCGCGGCACTCGGCACGATCGCGTTCGACGAGCGGTTCCTGCGCGACGTCCCGCACGAGCGCATCGAGGAGCTCGCCGCGCTGCGCGACACGCTCGTCGCCCGCGAGCCCGCGCTCGCGTCGCCGCTGACGCGTGTCGAGATCGTCGATCCACCGCCCCCCTACGACATGAGCACGGCATGGGCCGCCGACCTGTCCTCGCTCGACGGTGTCTGGTATCCGCCGCGGCGCTTCCTCACGCTCCTCGCCGCGCTCAAGAACCGCCCGGTGCCGCTGACGACCTGCGTGTTCTCGTTCGGCCGCGATCCGGTCTTCCCGCTGCTGCAGCAGCTCTACAACGTGACGCTCGCGGTCACGGTCGGCCCAAACGGCCTCGACGCCCAGTCACTCCCCGCGACGAACGGCCCGGCCTGGTTCCCGTCGCGCGTGATCCCCGGCGACGCCGCCGCCGTCGGCGCCGCGCTCCGAGCGAGCCATGACCTGCGAGGCGATCTGGCCGCGACCGCCTGGCGCGACGGCGCGCAGCCCTCGTCGTGCACCGGCGCGTCCGTACGCGGCGTGACGACCGATGCCGACGGCCAGCGTGCGACGATCGCCGTGACGACGACCGAGCCGTGCACGCTCGTCGTGGCGACGAACTTCGTCGAGATGTTCACCGCGACGGACGAGGCCGGCCGCCGCCTGCCCATCTTCCCGATCGACGTCGCGCTGACGGGAATCGCCGTCCCGGCGCACGCGCAGACGATCGAGCTCGCGCCCCACGCGCACACGCCGTGGTGGTCGTATCTGGCCGCATGCGTCGGCGGCGTGCTCGTCGTGCTCGCCGCGCTCGCGTCCCGGGTCCGCCCGAATTCCTAGCAGGCGCCGGGACGTTGCTCGCAGTGCTGGTCCTGCCCCGACGGTTCCAGCTGGATCGTGACGTGGCCGATCCTGAAGCGGCGCTCGATCTCGGCCGCCGTGTCGCGCAGCATCGACGGCGAGCAAGAGTCCCACGGCACGATCAGGTGCGCCGTCAGCGCGACCTCGGTCGTGCTCATCGACCAGATGTGGAGGTCGTGGACGCCCGTGACGCCCGGCAGCGCGGCGAGGTAGTCCTCGACCGCCTTTGGCTCGATGTGGACGGGCACCGCGTCGAGCAGCAGGTCGAGCGCCTCGCGTACGAGCTTCCACGTGCCGAACAGGATGACGACGGAGACGAGCAAGCTCGTCGCGGGATCGACCCACCACGCATCGGTCTGCCAGACGATCAGGCCGGAGACGACGACGCCCGCCGACACGGCCGCGTCGGCCATCAGGTGCAGGTAGGCGCCGCGTACGTTCACGTCCTCCGCGCGCCCCTTCGCGAACAGGAGCGCCGCGGCGACGTTGATCACCACGCCGATCGCCGCGACGATGGCGACGATCGATCCGTGTACCGCGTGCGGCTCCCCGAGACGATGGATCGCCTCCCAGGCGACGCCGCCGATCGCGAACAGGACAAGACCGCCGTTCGCGAGCGCGGCGAGGATCGTCGTGCGCTTGAGGCCGTACGTGCGGCGCTCGGTTCGCTTGCGGCGGGCGAGGGCCATCGCGCCCCATGCCGCGCCGAGTCCGAGCACGTCGCCCAGATTGTGGGCGGCATCGGCGAGCAGTGCCGTCGAGTGCGCGACCAGGCCGGCGCCGATGCCGATGATCACGAAGAGGATGTTCAGGGCTATCCCGATCGCGAACGAGCGCGTCATACGCTCCGGCGGCGCGTGGTGGTGCCCGGCGTGGTCGTGCCCCTGGCCTTCGCCGTGCTCGTCATGGTCGTGGTCGTGCTCGCTCATGGGCGGACTCCTCGGCGCGCCTGCCAGCGCAGGCCGATATTGTGGACGAGCTGGTAGAAGGTCGGCAGCGCGAGCAGCGTGAACAGCGTCGACGAGATCAGCCCGCCGATCATCACGATGGCGAGCGGCCGCTCGATCTCCGTGCCGTGCAACCGGAGTACGAGCAGCGGCAGCAGGCCGAGGATCGCGGTCGACGCGGTCATGATCTTCGGGCGCACGCGGCCGATGCACGCCTCGCGCAGCGCCTCGGTGAACGGCCGGCCTTCCTCGATGAGGCCACGTGTCTGCGTCACGAGCACGAGACCATTCTGGACCGCGATGCCGAACAGGCCAATGAGGCCGACGAGCGATGACACGCTCCAGCTCTCGCGCGCGATGAGCAGTGCGAGGATCCCGCCGACGAACGCGCTGGGCAGCGTCCCGAGGATCACGATCGTCTCGGCGATGGAGCCGAGCGCGACGTAGAGCAGCAGGAACACGCAGAGCAGGGCGAGCGCGACGGCGAGATAGAGCGCCTGCTGCGCGCGCGCCTGGCTCTCGACCTTGCCGCCGAGGTCGAAGAAGTAGCCGGGTGGGAGCTTGAGCTTGCCGGCGAGCTCGTGGCGCACGGCGCGCGCGGCGGAGCCGAGATCGCGGCCGCTGACGGTCGCCTCGACGGCGATGCGCCGGCTGCCGGCCTCGCGCTTGATCGTGCCGAGACCGAACGTGGGCTGGATGGTCGCGAGCTTGCCGAGCGGGATGCGGCTGCCGTCGTGGCCGTCGATGAGGAGCGTCGAGAGGGTAGCAGGGTCGCGGCGGAAGTCGGGGGCGAGCTTGACGACGAGGTTGAACCGGCGCTGGCCGATCCAGACCTCGGAGACCTCGTCGCCGGCGAGGCCGGTCTGCACGGCATCGATCACGTCGCCCGGCGTGAGCCCGACGCGCGCGGCCGCATCGCGGTCGACCTGGATCGTCAGCTGCGGCAGGCCCACGAGCGGCTCGGCACGCACGTCGGCCAGGCCGTCGATGCCGCGCATGAGCGCGGCGGCCTTGTCGCCGAGCGCGGCGAGCTTGTCGGCGTCGGGGCCGAAGATGCGCACGGAGATGTCGGCGGGAGTTCCGCCGAGGCCTTCGTCGATGCGCATGCCGAGCGGCGTCGTGAATAGCGCGGTGACGCCGGGGACCTTCTCGACGGCGGCGCGCATCTCGCGCTCGAGCTCCTTGCCCTGCTTCTCGCGGTCGGGTTTGAGGAGGATCAGCACGTCCGAGGTCGTGTGCGGCATCGGGTCTTCGGTGCGCTCCGCGCGGCCGGTCCGGCGCACGACGTCCTCGACCTCGGGAAACGTGCGCAGCACGTCCTCGACGCGGTGGTTCAGATGATCGACCTCGTCGAGAGACGTCTCCGGCGGCAGAAACGTCTGCATGAGGATGGCGCCCTCGTCGAGGGGAGGCACGAAGTCCGAGCCGAGCTGCTTGGCGATCCAGAGCGACGGCGCGGTGATCGCGACCGTGACGACCGCGACGATCACGGTGTGACGGAGGGCGCGGTCGAGCAGCGGCCGGTAGACGCGCTTGAGGGCGCGGATGATCGCGACGTCCTCGTGTTTGCCTTCGCGCTGGGGGCGCAGCACGCCGGCCGCGACGACGGGCACGAGCGCGAGCGCGAGTACGAGCGCCGCGACGACCGCCGCGATCACGGCGCCCGCGAGCGGCTTGTACATGCGGCCCTCGATGCCGGTCATCGCGAACAGCGGGATGAACACGGCGACGACGACGGCGGTCGCGAACGCGATCGGTCGCCCGACCTCCACGGCAGCCGCGAGCGCGACGCCGCGCCGGTCGCCGCCGCGATGCTGCGTGATGCGATGGACGATGTTCTCGACGACGATGATCGACGAATCGACGAGCAGGCCGACCGCGATCGCGAGACCGCCGAGCGTCATCGTGTTGATGCCGATGCCCGCGTAGCGCATGAGCACGCCGGAGACCGCGAGCGACAAGGGCAGGGCGGCCGTCACGATCACGGCAGCCCGGATGTTCCCGAGCAGCGTGAACAGCACGAGTGCGACCAGCACCGCTCCGATCAGGACGGCGCGCCCGACGCCGCCGAGGCTCGACTCGACGAGCTGCGACTGATCGTACACGACGCGCAGCTCCACTCCGTCGGGCACGGTCTTGCGCAGGTCGGCGAGCGCGGCGCGGATGCCGGCGGCGACCTTGACGGTGTCGGCGCCGAACTGCTTCACGATCCGGCAGCTGACGACCTCGCCTTCGAGCCGGTGTGCGATGCCTCGGCGCACGGCCGGGGCTTCGCGCACGTCGGCGATGTCGCCGAGCAGCACGGGCGTGTTGCCCTTGACGGCGACGACCGTGTTGCGCAGCTGCTCGACCGTCGACGTGCGGCCCTGTGCGCGCACGGTCCATTCCATCTGGGCCTGGGTCACGAAGCCACCGGCGGCGCTCTCGTTCGCGCCCTTCGCCGCGTGAAGCACTTCGTCGAGCGTGATCCCGCGCGCCGCCATGCGCTGCGGATCCATCTGGATCTGGAACTCGCGCAGGTAGCCGCCGAGGCGCTCGACCGCCGCGACGCCGGGGACGGCGAGCAGCCGGTTCTTGATCTCGTTCTCCGCGAGGTCGCGCAGCGTCATCAGGTCGGCGACGCCCGGTTTCGCCTCCACCGTGATCTCGAAGATCTCGTTCAGGCGGCCGGTGACACCCGAGAGCAGCGGCGCATCGGTGCCCGGTGGCAGCTCGACCTGCGGCAAGCGCTCGGCGACGAACTGGCGCGACTTCGTGTAGTCGGCGTCGGGCTCGAACTCGATCGTGACCTGGACGACGCCGAGCGTCGAGGTCGAGCGCACGCGCCGGACGTTCGGCAAGCCGGAGAGCGCGGTCTCGAACGGGATCGCGACGCGCATCTCGAGCTCGTCCGCGTTCATCGTCGGGTTCTGCACGATGACGTTGAACACCGGCGCGGACAGATCGGGAAACACGTCGCGCGGCAGCTCGCCCATCCAGATCGCACCCATCGCGGCGCCGGCAAGCGCGAGCACGATCGCGACGAGCGGCTTCTTGAAGCTGGCGGTGATGAAGCGCTCCAGCATGTCAGTCCTCGTGCTCCCCGCCGCCGCGCGCCTTGTCGGCCTCGGCCTTGAGCAGGAACGCGCCGTCGACGACGACGTCCTCGCCCGGCTGCAGCCCCGAGAGCACCTCGACCTCACCGGCGAGGTCGCGGCCGCGGCCGATCGCGCGCGCCTCGAACGCTCCTTCGCCGTGCGGGATGAAGACCGCCCAGTCCTCGCCGACGCGCTGCACGGACGCCGCGGGCACGGTCACGACCTGTGTCGCTCCGGGCTCGCCGAGCGGTACCGAGACCGTCGCCGACATCCCGGGGCGCAGCGTGCCGTCGACGTTCGGCACGTCGAGCCGGATCGCGATCGTGCGCGACGAGGCGTCGACCTCCTTGCCGATGTTCTTGATGACCGCCTCGACCGTCTTGCCGGGCAGGGCCGCGAACGTCGCGAGTGCCTTGCGCTCGGGCTGCACGCGCACCGCATCGCGCTCGTAGACGTGCGCGACCAGCCACAGCGTCGAGAGGTCGCCGACGCGGAACAGCGTCTTCGACGGATCGGCGAGCTGCCCCATGACGACGTCGCGTTCGATGACGGTGCCGGCGATCGGCGACTTGATCGCGAGCGCGGCTTCCCCGGCGCCGCCGCCGTATCTGCGCAGCGTCGAGGTCGCGACGTTGTAGGCGGCCTCCGCCTCGGACAGCGCGGCGTCTGCCTCGATCTTCTCGCGCTCCGGCACGAGCCGGTCCGCGACGAGCTGGCGCTTGCGATCGGCGTTCTTGCGCGCCACGTCGAGCCGCGCCTTCGCCGCATCGACCTCCGCGCGCGACTGCGCGAGCTCGGGGCTGTTGAGCATGACGAGCGGCTGGCCCGCGGTGACCTGGTCGCCCGGCTTCACGAGCACCTTCGTCACGCGCGCCGCGACGGGTGCCGCGATCTCGGCGTACGCATCTTCGTTGACGTGCAGCTCGCCGACCGCCGACACGGTCTCGCCCGCCGCGCGTGCCTGCGCCTTGCCGAGCGTGACGCGCAGGTCGCGCATCATGTCGGGCGCGATCTTGATCAGCTCCGGCTCCTTGTGGGGCGCTCCACCGTGGGCCGTGTCGGTCGCCTCGTGCGCGACCGGCTCGGCGGCGGTGTGATCGTGGGAGTCGTTGTCCTTGCCGCCGCATGCGGCGAGCAAGAGGAGGACGAGGGCGCGCTTCATGGCTGGCTCCCGGTAACGTAGCGAACGACGAGCGCGGCCTTCGCGAGCGCGAGCTGACGCTCGAGATGGTCGCGTCGCCCGTCGAGGATCTCCTGGCGTGCGACGAGGTAGTCGCTGATCGCGAGCTGGCCGGCGTCGATGCTCTTCTGCAGCAGCTCCTCGCTGTCGTCGAGCAGCGGTAGCACGTCGCGCTCGAAGGCGTCGGCCGCCTCTTTCGTGGCCGTGTACGCCGCCATCGCATCCGCGATCTGCCGCTCGGCGATATGGAGTGTCACGTCGCGGGCCTCGGCCGCCGTCTTCTCGTGCGCGCGAGCGGCGGCCTTCTCGCCTTGCGCGCGATTCCAGACGGGCAGCGTGAAGCGGAGTCCGCCCATGATGATGCTGTCGAGATCCTCTCGACGATACGCGACGAGGAGCCCGACCTCCGGCCGGCCGTTCGCGATCGCCTGCGCATGCTCGGCGACGGCGACCTCGCGGTCGCGGTCCAGCGCGCGGACATCGGCCCGCTTCGCGGCATCGACGTTTGCGGGCACGGGCGGCGGCGCCAGCGTGCCGCGGAGCACGAGCGTGTCTGCCGGCGTCGCGCCGACGAGCACCGCGAGCCTGCCGATCGCTGTCGCGCGCTCCGCGAGTGAGCGCTGCGTCGCCGAGTGGGCGCGCCCGAGCGCGACGCGCGCGAGGTTAAGATCGAGGTCCGTGATCTCGCCGGCCTGCCGGCGCCGTCTCGCCGCATCGGCGGCCGCCTTCGCGAAGTCCTCGGCGCGCTTCGCCTGGTCGGCGACCTGGCTCGCGAAGATCGCGTCGTAGAACGCGAGCGACACCTCGAGATCGAGGTC
>CAYUNM010000037.1:65187-84281 GCA_964446175.1 uncultured Kofleriaceae bacterium | reverse complement strand
TCGACCGCGGGTCCGGTGCTGTCGCCGCCGTCGTCGTCGGCTCCGTCGACCGCGGGTCCGGTGCTGTCGCCGCCGTCGTCGTCGGCTCCGTCGACCGCGGCGCGCGTCGATGCGGCGCCCGCGTCGTCGCCGGCGCGCACGGATCGGCTGTCGCTCGATGCGCGGTACCAGCGCACGTTCACGTTCGACGGCAGCGGCGGCAGCGGGTTCGCCGGCGGTGCGTGCGTGCGCGTCGGTGGCGCGTGCGTGGGCGCCGAGGTCGCGTTCGGTTCCCTCGACGTTCCGCAAGGCATCGCGCGCTCCGACGCGTCCGTCGCGGCCACCGCGAGCTACGCGTTCGCGCTCGGGAACATCGTCCTCTCGCCGCAGGTCGCGCTCGGTGCGGGTCGCGTCGTCACCGATGCGTGCGGGCCGCCGCCGCCGTGCGATCCGACGACGATGATGTGCGCGACCACGCCGCCGTGTCCCGCGCCGGTCGCGCATCAGGAGACGTACACGCCGCGGCTCGGGGCGACGCTGCGCGCGTCGGTCGCGCTCGTGCCGCACGTGTGGCTCGAGGGGGCGGCGGCGATCGTCGTCGTGCCGCTCGCGCACGTCGATGCGAGCCCCGGCTCGACGGATGCCAATGGCCTGATGCCGGGCACGTTGCCCGGCGAGCCCGGCGCGACCGCGCAGCTCTCCGTCGGCATCCGCGTGGGGGCGCCATGACTCGCGCCGAGCGTCTCGCGGAGGTCGTGCCGTGAGTCGGCCCGAGCGCGCGGGCCAGGTCGTGCCGATCCGCCGCGTCGACGAGCGGCGCGCCGCGAGCTCCGAGCTCTCGGACGAGGCGCTGCTCGCGGCGTGCGGTGTCGGCGATACCGCCGCGCTCGGCGCGCTGTTCGACCGCCACCACCAGGCGGTCTATCGGCTGGTCTCGCGCCTCTTGCGCGGCGACCCGAGCGAGATCGACGACCTCGTCCAGCAGACATTCCTCGCCGCCTGGCGCTCCGCGAAGAAGTTCTCCGGACGCGGCGAGGTGCGCAGCTATCTGTTCGGCATCGCCGCGAACACCGTGCGTCATCACATCCGCAGCAACGTACGCCGCCGCGCGGCGCTCGCCGATGTACCGCCACCACCCGACGTCCGCACGCCGGATGCGGCGGCCGCGCGCGCGCAGCAGGTCCAGCGCCTCGCCATCGCGCTCGAGCGCTTGCCCGATGACCTCCGCGTCGTCTACGTGATGTGCGACCTCGAGGAAGTGCCGGGCGTCGAGGCGGCCCGCGCGCTCGGGCTGCGCGCCGGAACCCTCTGGCGCCGCCTGCACGACGCTCGCCGCGCGCTGCGAGAAGCGATCGAAGGAGGTACGCGATGAGCGATCACGACGAACAGCTCTCCGACCTCGCGCAGCTCTCGGATCTCGCGCGAGACCTCCCGAGCGAGCGCCCCGATGCCGCCCGCCGCGAGACCGTGCGCGCATCGATCCTCGCCGCCGCAGCGGCGGACCGCACGATGTCGCGCCCGCGCTGGCGGCTCGCCGCGGTTGGCTTCGCCGCGGGTGTGCTCGCCGCGGCTGCCGTGGCGCTGATCGTGATGCGCAGGCCAGCTGCCACCGGCGGGAGCAACGCGCCCGCTGCACCGGTGGTCGCGGCCGCGCGCATCGAGGCGCCTGCCGAGACGAGCTTCGAGCGCGAGCTCGTCCACGATGGCTCGGGTCACGTCGGCGAGCTCGTGCGTGTTCACAGTGGTGCGCTGCACGTCGCGAGCGCGCAGCCGGGCGAGCGCATCGAGCTCGCGACCGCGGATGCACGCGTCGATGGTGCGGGCGAGGTCGACGTCGAGGTCGCGAGTGATCAGCTGCGTGCGGTCACCGTGCGCTCTGGCTCGGCGACGCTGCGCGTGCGCGACCAGCAGGTCGTCGTGCTCGCGGCGGGGCAGTCGTGGAAGGCGCCGGTGATCACGGCGCAGCTGGAGGTGTCTCCGCCGCCGCCTGCGGGCGTATCGCCGCCGCATCCCGTGGACGCGCCGGCGCACGTCGTGGCTGCACCGCCGAGCGTCCCGCGCGAGCCGGTCGCGGAACTGGCGCCGCCGAGCCCCGATGACCAGCCGCCCGCCCCGCGCACCGACGAGCGCGCCGGCAGCGCGAGCCGCGGGCCTTCGCCCACCGAGCAGCACTTCGCCGCGGGCTGGGCGCTGCTCAAGCAAGGCAAGCCCGCGGAGGCGGCGCGCGAGCTCGCGCTTGCGGCCGACAGCGACGGCGATGCGGCGCTCGCCGCGGACGCGCGCTACTTCCAGGCGGTCGCGCTGATTCGCGCCGGGCGGAAGACGGAGGCGGAGCGCGCGCTCGTCGCGTTCCTCGACCATGCGCCCCGGTCGATCCGGCGCGGGCGTGCGGCCGTGACGCTCGCGAAGCTGATCGCGGAGCGAGGCGACGCTAAGAGCGCGCGTGCGTGGTTCGAGTCTGCGCTCGGTGATGCGGATCCAGCGGTCGTCGCGGCGGCGCGCGCGGGCCTCGCCGCACTTTGATCGTGCATCGCGCGCTCGCATGCCGCGGATGTGATCGCCGCGATCCTCGAGGCCGTGCCAGAATGCGCGCGTGAAGTTGCTCGCGCTCGCGGTCGCGCTCGCCGGATGTAGCCATTCGGTGCTGATCCCGCGCGGCGACGACACCTACCGCCGCGCCATCGTGCACTACCAGCGTACGCGGCAGCTGGTCGCGTCGTCGTTCGCGCCCGACGACGATCAGACGATGTTCATGCAGGCCGAGGCGCTGTTCCGCTATCGCTTCGCACCGCACCGGAGCACCGGGGCGCTGTTCGCGGAGCTCGCCGCGTCCGCGACGGACCTGCCGATGCTCGAGGCGGTCGCGGGCTCGCTCGATCTGTTCGCGCTGCGCCTCAAGACGAACGACGGCGCGATCCAGATCTGGGAGTCGCTGCTCGACCGCAACCCGACGACGCCGCTGCGCGCGCTCGCGCTGTATCGCCTCGGCTGGGCGTATCGCAACCACACCGTGACCGGCTTCGTCGGATCGACGGACGTCGTGTTCGACGCGCTCGCGCACGACTTCCCCGGCTCGGAGCTCGCCGAGCTGGGCACGGCGGCGAAGCAGACACCGCACAAGTCGCCGACCACCGCGACCGCGTGGTCGATCTTCCCCGGCGCCGGGCAGATCTACGCCGGCGAGACGCGCAATGGCCTCGTGCGCCTCGGGATCGCGGCGGCCGCGGCGACCGCGATCATCGTGCCGGCGGTCGTCGCCTATCAGCACCGCGACCTCAGCTTCTCCGACGACTGGCCGCTGCTCGTCAGCGGCATCGTCGGCGCGACGGTGCTCGCCGTCGACTACACGAACAGCTACCAGGACGCGCTGCGCGCCGTGCTCGACTACAACGAGCGCAGCGAGCGCGCGTTCGAGGACGCGCACCCGGGCGCACCCTAAGGCGTGTAGATGGCGATGTCGCCGATGCCGAGGTTCTTCTCGATGTCGGCGATCTGCGCGAGCACGTGCTCGAAGCCTTCCTTGCCGAGCGTCTTCGTCTCTTCGGCCTCGAACTGCTCGCCGAGCTCGTTGTAGGCCTTCTTGCCGACGGCCTTCTTCCAGGCCGGGAACAGCAGCGTGTCCTCGAACGCGGCGTGCGGCTGGTACATGCGGACGAACTGCTCGATCGCCTTGCCGTCCTTCGGGTTCGCGAGCAGCTGATCGGTGAGGCGCCGGCCGGCCTGGTGCTGGAGGCGCAGCGTCGCGACGAGCGGCTGCAGCGGGCCCGTCTCGAGGCGCGGGAAGATGTGCTGCTCCTCGAGGCGCTCGTGATAGTCCTCGACGAACAGGCGGACGAGCTTCGCGCACGCGACGATCGAGGCGTCGTCGCCCTTGGGCGCGGCGGCCCCGTACACGAGCAGGATCCGGCGCAGCGCGCCGTGCTCGCGCATCAGGTCCTCGTTCGGCGTGACGTCGTCCTCGTCCTCGTCCTCGTCCTTGTCGTCGTCGCCCTTCTTCTGCGCTCCGCCGCACGCGGCGAGCAGTGCGCCGGCGGCGATCACTTCGCGGCGGGTCGGCTTCATGCCGCGAGCATGACACCGAAGATGTCTGTCATCACGTGCTCGCGGTAGGCGAAGATCCGGCCTAACGTCCGCTTCACCATCAGGGCGTGGGCAATCCGGCCGAGCGGGCCGAGCGGGAGCGCGTACTCGACGTGGTCGCGGATCTCGGTGCCGCCGGGCACGTCGCGGAACGTGTGCGTGTGACGCCACAGCTTGTAAGGGCCCTTCAGCTGGACATCGACGAAGCGCTCGCCCGGCTCGAACGACTCGATCCGCGTGCGCCACGTCATCGGCACGCCGAACAGCTTGATCCGGTAGTCGATCAGCGCGCCGGGCTCCATCGCGATCGGCAGCGGCGTGAGGATGTGGAAGCTCAGGAACGGCGGCGTGAGACGCTCGAGGTTCGCGGCATCCGCGAAGAACGGGAACACCTCGGCGCGCGGGCGCGGGACGAGCTGCGTGCGGTCGATCGTATACACGTCGTTTCGACGCGCGCGGACGCGGCATGGATACATCTGGTAGGGTGCGGCCCGCATGGCGTTTGTTCCCCTCGTTCCGATCGGAGAGGCGCTGGGCAAGCTCGTCGACGAGCGTACCGCGACCGACCAGCGCGCGGCCCTCGCCGCCCTCGAGAGCCGGCTGCGCGAGCGGCGCAGCGAGGTCCACGCGGGCTGGGGGCCGAGCTACGTCGAGCGCGTCCACAAGAAGGGCAAGCTGACGGCGCGCGAGCGCCTCGAGAAGCTCGCCGATCCGGGCACGCGCACGTTCGAGGTCGGCACGTTCGTCAACTACGGCGAGGTGTTCCCGGGCGATCAGAAGTCGCCCGCGGCCGGCGTGGTGACGGCGTTCGCGCGCGTCGAGGGTCGCTGGTGCATGGTGATCGCGAACGACAACACGGTCGCGAGCGGCGCGTGGTGGCCGCGCACGCCGGAGAAGATCCAGCGCGCGCAGATGATGGCGCTGCGGCTGCGCCTGCCGACGATCTACCTCGTCGACTGCAGCGGCCTGTTCCTGCCCGAGCAGAGCAAGTCGTTCCCGGGCGCGAAGGGCGCGGGGCACATCTTCAAGATGAACTCGCTGCTCTCGGCGAACGGCGTGCCGCAGCTCGCGGGCGTGTTCGGCGACTGCATCGCGGGTGGCGGCTACATGCCGATCATCTCCGACCGCGTCTACATGACCGAGCAGGCGTACATGGTGATCGCGGGCGCCGCGCTGATCAAAGGCGCGAAGAGCCAGAAGATCACGTCGCTCGACATCGGCGGGCCCGAGGTGCACGTGCACCAGAGCGGCTGCGCGGACGTCCGCGTTCCGGACGATGACGTCGCGATCGCCTGCCTGCGCCGCGAGGTCGCGCGCTTGCCGTCGAGCGGGGCGCAGTTCTACCGCGGCGATCTCGGCCCCGTCGATCCGCGCTTCGCGACGGCCGAGCTCGGGGCGCTGATCCCGGCCGACCATCGCGAGATGTACGACGCGCACCAGGTGCTCGCGCGCCTGTGCGACCAGTCGCTGTTCTGGGAGGTGATGCCCGAGGTCGGCGAGGAGATGATCTGCGGCATCGGCCGGCTCGGCGGGCTCTACGCCGGGTTCGTGATCAACCGGCAGGGCCTCGTCGGCGATCCCGAGCATCCGGGCCGCCAGCGCCCGGCTGGCATCCTGTATCGCGCCGGCATCGCGAAGATCAGCGCGTTCTCTCGCGCGTGCAACGACGACGGCATCCCGCTGATCTGGCTCCAGGACATCTCGGGCTTCGACATCGGCCGCGAAGCGGAGGCGCACGGCCTGCTCGCGTACGGCTCGTCGCTGATCTACACGAACTCGACGAACACGACGCCGATGTTCACCGTGCTGCTGCGCAAGGCGAGCGGTGCCGGCTACTACGCGATGAGCGGGCTGCCGTACGATCCGGTCGTCCAGCTGTCGACGTGCTACTCGCGCCTCTCCGTGATGGAAGGCCGCACGCTCGCGATCGCCGCGTTCAACACCAAGCTCGACGACGACTTCCAGATCATGGCGACCGATCCGGCCGAGCGCGCGAAGATCGAGGCCGGCATGCGCGAAACCGAGGCGCGCATCGAGCGCGACATGGATCCGTTCGTCGCGGCGCGCCAGATGGATACGGACGAGATCATCGAGCTCGGCGAGCTGCGCGCGTATCTCACCGCGCTGACCGAGATGAGCTACCAGAACACCGGGTATCGGCGGATCAAGAACCCGCGCATCTGGTCGATGCACGACCTCCACGTGCTCGTGGGAGGCCCGCGATGATCGCGCTGCTCGACGGCGATACGGTGCGCGCGCCCGCGCCGGGCTGGTTTCGCCGCACGGTCGCCGCGGATCACCTGGTCGCGCCGGGCGACGTCATCGGCGAGCTCGAGGTGCTCGGCCGGCTGATCCACGTCGTCGCGCCGCAGGTGCGTGGCCTCGTGCGGCTGCCGGCCGGTCCGAAGCTCGCGCGTCAGCCGGTGTCGTACGGCGACGAGCTGTTCCGCGTCGAGGCGGGCGAGGTCGCGGGCGTCGAGGCGCAGGCCGATGCGGCCCACGCGGTCACCGGCATGGTGTTCCGCGCGCCGACGAGCGGGCGCTTCTACGGCCGGCCGGGCCCCGACAAGCCGGTGTTCGTCGAGGCGGGCCTCGAGCTCGCGCCCGGCGCGACGGTCTGTCTGCTCGAGGTGATGAAGACGTTCCACCGCGTCACGTACGACGGCGCGCGCGCGAAGATCCGCGAGGTGCTCGTCGCCGACGGCGCGGACGTCAACCAGGGCGATCCGCTGCTCGCGCTCGATCCCGCGTAGCCACGCTCGCGTCGGCACGCCCGTTGAAACACCGGTGATCGGTGCTTCACTGGGTCCTCGAGCTGTTCGCGCACTACGGGTACTTCGTGATCGTCGCGGGCGTGCTGCTCGAGAACGCGGGCATTCCGGCGCCGGGCCACACCGTCGTGCTCGCGGGAGGATTCCTCGCGGAGCGCGGCGAGCTTTCGATCATCTGGGTCGCGGTGTGCGCCTGCGCCGCGGCGATCGTCGGCGACAACATCGGCTTCGCGATCGGCCGCTGGAAGGGGCCGGGTCTGCTCGAGCGGCATCGCCGGCTGTTCACGAGGTCGCGCGAGCGCCGCCTCTGCGAGTTCTTCGAGCGGCACGGTCCGCACTCGGTCGTGATCGGCCGCTTCATCGCAGGCCTGCAGTCGGCCGTACCGATCGTCGCGGGGACGATGCGCATGCCGTGGCGCCGGTTCATCACGTGGAACGTGCTCGGCGCGATCGTCTGGGCGGCGCTGTACTCCGCGATCGGCTACTTCGCGTCGTCGAGCATCGACGCGATCGACCGCTGGATGGGCCGCGTCGGCCTCGTCGTCGCGGGCGTGGTCGTCGTCGGAGCGGTCGGCGTGTGGATCTGGCACCGGCATCGTCACCGCAGGCGGTAGACTGGAGACATGCCCGAGGCCTATCGGGAATACGCGCCACCGCCCGATCTCGCGAGTCACGTCGCTTGCACGTGGACGCGCCGGGTCACGCGCGACGGCAGCGCGCTCGTGATCCCCGATGCGTGCGCCGACGTGATCGTCGTCGGTGAGGCCGCGCATGTCGCGGGGCCGTCCGATCGCGCCGAGCGCGTGGCGATGGCCGCCGGCACGGTGATCCACGGGCTGCGCATGCGGCCGGGCGCGGCGCGCGATCTGCTGCGCACGGATCTCGGCGAGCTGCGCAACGAGCACGTCGAGCTCGCGTGCGTCACGCGCGCGCTCGTCGTCGATCCGCGCCAGCCGCGCGCGAGCCTCGAGCAGTGGGCGCGCACGCAGCTCGCGAAGGTGCGTCCCGACGGCGCGGCCGTGCACGCGGCCCGCCTCTTCCTCGGCGATGCGACCGTCGACGACGCGGCGGCCGCGCTCGGCTTCGGTGCGCGCCGCCTTCACCGTCACATCACGGCCGCGTGCGGCTACGGCCCGAAGACGCTGCAGCGGATCCTGCGCATGCAGCGCGCGATTCGCCTCGCGTACGCGCAGCCGCTCGCCGCGGCCGCCGCCGCAGCCGGCTACGCCGACCAGGCGCACATGACGCGCGAGCTGCGCGCGCTGACCGGCCTGTCGCCGAGCGGCTACCTCGCCGAGGCGGAGCCGGGAGTGGGCCGCTGGCTGGTGTCCGAAATGTTCAAGACGTCGGGCGCGTCTCGCGGCACCCTCGCCGCATGAAGATCGCATTCATCTCCAGCGTCGCCGTGATCGCGAAGGATCCAGCGGCCAGCCGTCCGCTGTTCGTGCGCGACCTCGGGCTGCCGCTCGAGCCCGTCGCCGGCACCGACTACGTCGCGAGCGAGAAGATCGGCGGCTGCAAGCACTTCGGCGTGTGGCCGCTCGTCGAGGCCGCCGAGGCATGCTTCGGCACGCGCGAGTGGCCGGCGGGCCGTCCCGTGCCGCAGGCGTCGATCGAATTCGAGGTCGCCGAGGAGGCGGGCGTCGCGAGCGCGGCGGCGGAGCTGCGCGCGGCCGGCCACACGCTGCTGCACGAGGCGCGCAAGGAGCCGTGGGGGCAGACCGTCGCGCGGCTGCAGAGCGCGGACGGCCTGATCATCGGCGTCTCGTTCGCGCCGTGGATGCACGACAGCTAGCTCGAGCACTCACGGCGGCGGCTGCGGGCGGTCGTGCGGCCCGCACACGCCGGGACGCCCGGCGCACTGGCCCCCCATGCACGCGCCGCACTCGCAGTCGCTCTGCTTCTCGCACGTGCGCGGCACGCAGTACTCGCCGCTGCATTGCTGGTCCGGCCCGCACCCGGTCACCGCACATCCCGGAACGCGGCAGCCGTGCTCGTCGTGGCTGTAGCCGGCCTTGTCGCAGGTCCAGCCGTGCGCGCATGCGTAACCTTCCGTGCACGGAATTGGCTCGCAGCGGCCGCTCGGACGGCAGACCTCGCCCGCCTTGCACGAGGCCTTCGTGCACGACTTCATGCACTTCGCCTCGACGATCTCCGCGCACCCGTGATGCTCGTTGACCGTCGAGTCGCAGTACTTGCCCTTGCCGCAGTCCTTGTCGCGGTCGCAGTCGCGGATGATGCGCGGCGCCACGCCGCACATGCCGCCATAGCTCGGCACACCCTGCGGGTAGCAGGCGCCGCCGCCCGGGCAATCGTCGTCGGTGATGCACGTCTTGTCGCCGGCGGGCCATGGCTCCACGCCGGGGCAGTACTTCGCCCCGCGCTTGAACGGCGGGCCGTCGAGCGGCGCGACCGCGGTGGCGGCATCGGCGACGGCGACACTCGCGTCAACCGGCTGCGGCGGCGCGGCGTGATGGACGGGCGAGGGCGTGTGCTGTTCGCACGCCGCGACCACGACGAGCACCCACAAGGCTCTCATCCCGCGATTATCGCATTGACAGCCCGCTCATGAACAGGTAACCAATTGGTCACGTATGGTCGAGCCCGATGTCTTTCGCGCGATCGCCGATCCGACGCGCAGGGCGATCCTCGATCGGCTGCGCGCCGGGCCGACGCCAGTCAACGAGCTCGCGGCGGACTTCGAGCAGAGCCGCCCCGGGATCTCGAAGCACCTGCGCGTGCTGCGCGAGGCGCGCCTCGTCACGGAGGAGAAGGTCGGTCGCGAGCGTCTGTACGCGCTCGATCCGCGGCCGCTCGCGAAGGCCGCCGGCTGGCTCGAAGGCTACCGGTCGTTCTGGCAGCGCAACCTCAACAGCTTGAAGCGTTATCTGGAGGAGTCATGACGAGAGCGAAGGCGACGTCGGTCGCGGATGTCACCGAAGGCGTCGTGCTCGCACGCGTCGAGATCGCGGTGCCACCCGAGCGCGTGTTCGAGGCGCTGACCACCGAGGAGCTGACGAAGTGGTGGGGCGCCGACGACATGTACCGCACGACGAAGTTCACGATCGATCTGCGGCCGGGCGGCGCGTGGCGCACCGAGGGTCGCGGCGCGGACGGCAGCGACTTCCACGTCGAGGGTGAAGTCCTCGAGGTCGATCCGCCGCGCCGGCTCGTGCAGACGTGGAAGCCGAGCTGGGAGCCGGGGCCCGCCACGACGATCGTCTACACGCTCGAACCGATCGACGGCGGGACGCGCGTCACCGTGCGCCACTCGGGCTTCGCGAACCCGCAGGCGTGCGAGAGCCACGGCAACGGCTGGATGCGCGTGCTCGGCTGGCTGTCGGGCCACTTCGCCGGCGACGAGCGCTTCTTCCTGCTGCGGCTGATCGCGCCGCGCCCCACGTTCGCGCAGGACATGAATGCCGACGAGCGCGCGCTGATGCAGGAGCACGGCGCGTACCTCGCGGGGCGACTCGCCGAGGGCGCGATGCTCGCGTTTGGCCCCGTGCTCGATCCCGCCGGTGCGTGGGGCATGGGCCTGGTGCGCGCGAAGGACGAGGCCGCGGCGCGCGCGCTGACGGCGGCGGATCCCGTGATCCGTTCGAACCGCGGGTTTCGCTACGAGATCTTGCCGATCGCGCGCCTGGTGTACTGAGTGACCACATTGTAGGTGCGCGCCCGACCGTGAGATTGTTTGGAGCTTCAAGCGGTCCCAGATCGCCCCGGTTTATCGTCGCCCACATTGGAGGAGCTATGACCCGGACGAAACTGCTTGTAGGTGCGCTGTTCACGGTGGTCGCGGTCGGTGCCTGTGCCGGCGACGATCCGAGTACGGTCGTGACCGATACGCCGAGCGACGGCGTGCAGGAGCCCGGATCATCGGCGACGCCGCGCGGCTGCGCGACGATCGAGCCCGATGCGATCCGCATGGCCGAGATCGATCAGGAGGTCACCGACTTCATGGCCGCGCAGGGGCCGCAGGCGCTCGCGCAGGCACACGCGCCGATCGCGGTGCATGTCCACCGCATCCACGACTCGAGCGGCGCGGGCGGCGCGGTCACGTCGTCGCAGATCAATAACCAGATCAAGGTGCTCAACGATGCGTACGCGTCGGCAGGCTGGAGCTTCGTGCTCGCGAGCACCGACGACAGCAACAACACGAGCTGGTACACCGCGACCGACGGCACGACCGCCGAGAAGCAGATGAAGACCGCGCTGCGCATCGGCGGCGCCGCGGATCTCAACCTCTACACGAACAACATGGGCGGCGGCCTGCTCGGCTGGGCGACGTTCCCGTCGGACTACCGGCGCAGCCCGTCGATGGACGGCGTCGTGGTCCTGTACTCGTCGCTGCCGGGCGGTGACGCGGCTCCGTACAACCTCGGCGACACCGCGACGCACGAGATCGGCCACTGGATGGGCCTCTATCACACGTTCCAGGGCGGCTGCTCGAAGACGAACGACGGCGTCAGCGACACGCCCGCCGAGAAGAGCGCCGCGTTCGGCTGCCCGACCGGCCGCGACACGTGCACCGGCAAGCGCTACCCGGGCCTCGATCCGATCACGAACTTCATGGACTACACCGACGACGCCTGCATGGACGAGTTCACGTCCGGCCAGAGCTCGCGGATGGCGTCGCAGTTCGCGACGTACCGCTAGGCTAGGCGGGAGGCCAGCCGGGGATCGTGCGGGTGTCGTAGTCGCCCGCGCGGAACGCCGCGCTCTTCAAGATCGCGACGTGCATCGGGATCGTCGTCGGTACGCCGGCGACCTCGAACGCGCCGAGCGCCGCGATCATGCGGTCGATCGCATCGGCGCGGTCGCGACCCTTCACGATCACCTTCGCGAGCAGCGAGTCGTAGAACGGCGGCACGACGTAGCCCGCCTCGACGTGCGTATCGACGCGGATGCCTTCGCCCGACGGAGGGCGCCACGTCGTCACCGTGCCGGGCGCCGGCGCGAAGTTGTTCGCGGGATCCTCGGCGTTGATGCGGCACTCGATCGCGTGCCCGGTGAGCACGAGGTCACCCTGCTTCCACGGCAGCGGCTTGCCCGCCGCGACCTCGAGCTGCGCCTTGACGAGATCCGCGCCGCTGCGCTCCTCGCTCACCGTGTGCTCGACCTGCAGGCGGCAGTTCATCTCCATGAACCGCAAGACACCATGGTCGTACAGCATCTCCATCGTGCCCGCGCCGACGTAGCCGATGCGCGCCGCGGCTCGCGCCGCCGCCTCGCACACGCTGCGCCGCTGATCCGCCGAGAGCGCCGGCGACGGGCTCTCCTCGATCAGCTTCTGGTGATTGCGCTGCACGGTGCAGTCGCGCTCGCCGAAGTGCACGGCGTTTCCGTAGCGATCCGCGAACACCTGGATCTCGACGTGACGCCCGCCCTCGATCAGCTTCTCGAGGTAGACGCGGTCGCCGCCGAACGCCGCGCGCGCCTCGGCCTGCGCCTCCGCGTACGCCTGCTCGACCTCTCCCGCGCTTCGCGCGATGCGCATCCCGCGGCCGCCGCCGCCGTTCTCGGCCTTGAACAGCACGGGGAACCCGACGCGCTCCGCGACGCGCTTCGCCTCGTCGACGCCGGAGAGCACGCCGTCGCTGCCGGGAATGACTTCCAGGCCGGCCGCGCGCATCGCGGCCTTCGCCTTCGTCTTGCTGCCCATCATCGACGTGACATGCGGCGGCGGTCCGATGAACGTTACGCCATGCTGGCGGCACAACGTCGCGAGCAGCGGGTTCTCCGACAGAAATCCCCAGCCCGGATGCAGCGCCGAGCAGCGAGCCTGCACGGCCGCCTGCACGACGCGCTCGGGATCGAGGTAGCTCTGCGCCGCGCGTCCCGGCCCGAGCACGACGACCTCGCGCCCGCGCAGGTACGGCGCCACGCGATCAGCCTCGCTCGCGGCGAACACCGGCACGATGCCCATGGCATCGCACGCGCGCGCGACGCGAACGGCGACCTCGCCGCGGTTCGCGATCAGGATCCGGTGGAACCCCACTAGAACTTCGTCATGCAGGCCTCGACACCCGAGACCTCGAACTTGCCCGGCGCCTCGACGTCGACGCTCTTGACGACGCCATCCTCGATCGTGAACAGCGCGCGCTTGGCACGCACGCCCATGCCCGGGATCTCGAAGTCGATGCCGAGCGCCTTCGAGAACGCGGCCGCGCCGTCGGCGAGCATGACGATCTTGCCGAGCGCGTCGTGCTGCTCGGCCCACGCCTTCATGACGAACGCGTCGTTGACGCTGAGGCACGCGACGATGTCGATGCCCTTCGCCTTGAGCTGCGCGAGCTCCTTGACGTAGCCCGGCAGGTGCTTCTGCGAGCACGTCGGCGTGAACGCGCCCGGCAGCGAGAACATGACGACCTTCTTGCCCGCGAACAGCTGCGCGGGATCGACCTCGGCGTTGCCCTCGGGGGTCGCCTGCTTGATGGTGACACTCGGGATCTTCTGGCCAACAGCGATCATGGAGTCTCGTTACCACAGACATGCGCGGCGAGCTGGCACGCGCGCGCAAAACCTGCCTGGTCCGCCTTCAGCGCGCTGGTCGCGACGAGCCATCCGACATCCGTACACTGACCGGGCGGCCCGCTCTTTCGCAGCAGGTCCGCGCAGTGGGCGTCGAGCGCGCGGACGCGCTGGAGCACGAGATCGTCGAGGCCGGCGAGCACGCGCCACCCGCTGCCATCCCACACGAACACCGCATCGATCGGCGCACCGTCGAGCTCGGCGACGACGCTCGGATACTGCACCGGGAGTGCCCACCGCACGCGCACCTGCGCATTCGTGAGGCGCGGATCACCGGCGAAGTGACGCCGCGTCGTGATCGTGCCGCGCGCGGCGAGCCGCGTAACCAGCGCCGGCACCTCGGCATCGAAGTGCGCGGCGTAGTCCTTCCACAGCGACGTGAACGGCGGCACGACGATCCGCGCGAACGCGTGCTCGTCGAGGATCCAGCCGGTGACCGCGTGCTGGCGCGCGGCCTGATCGGCGCCGGCGACCGTGCGCAGGTACACCGCGAGCGCCTCCGGCGAGCCAGCCGCCGGCTGGGGCTGCGGCGCGTGGCACGCGATCAGGAAGGCGAGGGCGAGTGCGCGCATCGCACGCGATCAGGAAGGCGAGGGCGAGTGCGCGGAGGGCCGAACGGTCTCGCGCGGAGGCTTCGGCTCGTCGCACGACTTCGGCAGCGGCATCCCCGCGAGCAGCTTCACCGCGACCGACGCCATCGTCATGCCGAAGACACTGGGCACGAACGCGATCGAGCCCTCGACGCGGTTCTTGTGCTCGCAGTCGTTCACGCCGTTCATGCCGCCGGGGCACACGCAGCGAAACGCGCCATCATCATATTCGAGCGCCTGCGGCGCCAGCGGCGGCTCCTCGCTGTACACCGCCCACACGCCGACGCGCTTGCTGCAATCGAGCGCGTGCTTGCGCCGCAAGTTCCGCCGCAGATCGCGCGCGAACGGATCGACCTTCGTCTCGCTCAGGTCCGCCACCCGCACCTGCGTCGGATCCAGCCGCGCCGCCGCTCCCATCGCCGACACGCAGCGCAGCTTCTCGCGCACGCACGTCGCGATCAGGTGCATCTTCGCCGCGATGTTGTCGATCGCGTCGATGACGACATCCGGCTCCGGCACGAGCAACCGCGCCGAGGTCTCGGCCGCGTAGAACTCGCCGCGCGCCTCGATCACTGCATCGGGGTTGATCAGCCGCAGCCGCTCCGCCATGACCTCTGCCTTCGGCTTGCCGAGCGTGCCCTTCATCGCGTGCAGCTGCCGGTTGACGTTCGTCACGCAGATCCGATCGTAGTCGACCAGGATCACGCGCCCGACTCCGCTGCGCACGAGGGCCTCCGCCGCGAACGACCCCACCCCGCCAACGCCGAACACGGTGACCGTCGCGGTGCCGAGCTTCGCGATGCCCTCGTCGCCGAGCAGGCGAGCGGCACGATCGAAGCGGCGGTGCGTGGTCATCGCGGCATTATGGCGGAAACCCGAACAGCCGGCACGCGTTCTGTGTCGTCAGCGCCGCCATCTCCTCGACGGTGGTCCCGCGGGCACTTGCGAGCGCCGCGACCACATCTGCGACAAACGTCGGCTCGCTCCGCCCCCCGCGGCTCGACTGATCCGGCGCATCCGTCTCCGCCAGCAGCAGCGCCGCCGGCACCGCGCGCGCGGCCTCCAGCGGCTTGCGCGCGTTCGCGTACGTCACTGGTCCCGCGAACGAGATGTGCAGCCCGAGGTCGCGGTAGACCGGCACCAGGTCCGCGCCTCCCGAATAGCTGTGCATCACGCCGCCGACCTCGTGCACGCGCTCCTCGCGCAGGATGCGCGGCGCGGCATCGTGCGCGCGCAGCACGTGGATGACGACCGGCCGCTTCGCGATCCGCGCCGCCCGCAGCTGCGCCCGAAACAGCTGCTCCTGCAGCTCGCGCTCGCCGGTCGCGCCGTCGAGCCCGCACTCGCCGACCGCGCACGCGCCCGCCTCGACGACCGCCCGTGCGATCGCCTCCGCATCGAGCACCTCGTCGCGCGCGAGCTCCGGCACGACCTGCGGATGAATCCCCAGCGCCACCCGCACCGGCCCGCGCTGCATCGCGACCAGCGCCGCCCACGTCCGCGGTCGGATCGCCGGCACGAGCATCCCCACCACGCCCGCCGCGACGGCGCGCGCGATGACCGCCTCGCGGTCCGCATCGAATGCGCCCGTGTCGAGGTGGCAATGCGTGTCGATCACTCCTGTATGATCGCATGCGATGGGCTTCTGGCGAGCTTGGCAGCACTGGTGGCGCACCAGCGAGTCATTCAACGCCCGCTGGCTCCGCGCCGCCCGCGAAGCGCTCCTCGGCGAGATGCCGATCCTCGCCGCCGGCACCGCGCTCTACGCGATCCTCGCCGTCGTCCCCCTGCTCGCCGCCGTCGTCGCGCTCTACGGCCTCGTCTCCGATCCGTTCCAGATCCACCAGCACCTGCGCGGCCTCGAGCAGGTCCTGCCCGCCGACATCGTCGACTTCCTCGGCGACCAGCTCGAGCGCCAGGCCAAGCGCTCGTCCTCGACCCTCGGCCTGCGCATCGCCGGCTCCGTCCTCGTCGCCCTGATCTCCGCCCGGTCCTCCGCGCGCGCCCTGATCGACTCGCTCAACCGCGCCTACCGCGTGCGCGAGCAGCGCTCCGGCCTCGTCCGCCTCGGCCTCTCGTTCGCGATGGGCCTCGGCACGCTGATCGGCCTCACCCTCCTGCTCGGCATCGTGGTCGCGCTCCCCGCGATCATCGCCACCCTCAACCTGCACGGCTTCCACCTCGTGCGCATCCTGCGCTGGCCGATGCTGCTCGGCCTCGTCTTCGCTACGCTGCTCGTCCTCTACCGCTTCGCCCCCTCCCCACGCCCGCTCGGCACCGAGCGCCACGTCTGGCCCGGCTCCGCGCTCGCGACGATCCTCCTCGTGATCGTCTCGTTCCTGCTCTCGCAGTGGGTCGAGCGCGTCGCCACCTACGAGACGTTCTACGGCGCGTTCGGCTCGGTGATCGTGATCGTCCTCTGGTTCTACTTCTCGACGCTGACGCTCGTGATCGGCGGCTTCCTCAACGCGGAGCTCGAACGCCACTCCGGTGCGCCGGCGCCGGAGCGCAGCATGTACTGACGGAGGGCCGATGACGCCGGACGAGTTTGTCGATGTCGTGCACGGGCTCGTCTACCGGGCGGCGGTGAACGACGTGGTGGCGAGCCTATCGGAGGTTCCACGCGGAGCCGATGCCACGCAGCGCGACGCGAGTGCCTGGTATAACGGTCTGCCGGCGGATTCACGCATGCACGTGCGCGTGGTCGCAGAGCTGGCGGCGCACCACGCGCTGTTCGGGCGTGAGAAGGGCGAATTCGTGCTCGCATACCGCAAGGGCGGTGTCGAGACGGCGCTCAATCCGCCGCGCGGCGAGATGCTGCACGACCTGCTGAACGATGCGATCGCCCGCGTTCGGGAGTCCTCCAGCGGTTGAACAGTGCCGAAATCAAGTTCGATCCGGCCGCCCGTTGCCCGCCTCGTCGCGCTCGGCCCGCTGCCCGCGGAGAGCGCGGACGACTCGTCGATCTCGCCGTACGAGACGGCGCTGCGGCGATCGAGCGGCCCGTGAGCGACGAAGAGGCCGCGCTCCTCGTCGGACTGTTCGGACCCGATGACTGCTTCGGGCTTGCGTGGACGCTGCTCCACCTCGTCGAGTCAGCGCCTAATGTCGTGATCGCATCCGAGCCGCCGGCCAATGCGAACGCATGGCTGCGGCGGCTTTGGGAACGCGCACGGCGCGGAGCGCTGCGGTGAAAGCCACCAGTCGCGATCTTGCGCGTTGCTGGGCACGCGGGCAAAGCTGCTGCCGTGCAAGTGCGCCGCCCAACGTGGGAGCTCGCCACTTTGTGCCAGTGTTGCGGAGAACTCGCCGTGCCGCGTGGTTGCCGAGGCGCTGCTCGCCTCGCGCGTACGAGTGACCCGTGACCGCCGCATCACGCACCCTGGACAGGATGTACTTCTCGTACAGTCAGTTCTTCGTCTTCGACCGCTCGGTGAAGTTCCCCGCGGTCGCGTGGACGCAGGCGCACATCGAGCAGGGCTTCGCTCGCCGGGAGGCAAACGCCGCATTCTCCACGCTGCTCGAATACGGCCACGCGGAGGTCACCGTACGCGTTGGCCCGTTTGCATCGTCAGACGGGTACCAACGCGTCGTCGAAGTTCCGCTCGCGGTTCCGTCGGGTGTCGTGGTCGTCGCGGGGCCGGAGGAATTCGAGGACGACCGCATCGTGCAGCTCACGCCTGGTCCCTATCGGCTGACGGTCGCACAGTCGGTGATCGACGCCGACACGGCAGTGATCGACGTGTGGTTCGAGCTCTTGCCGAGCGCTCAGCTCGTGAGCCGCGTCTTGGTCGCGGACGGCGAGCTCCGCCCGCCGGATGTATTGATCGAGACAGCTGATGAGGTCGTCCTCGATTGACCAAGGAGCGGCGCGCCTCGCGGCTGCTGAAGACGCAAACGCGCGGCGCCGTGGGGTGCGGCGTCGCGCGGGTACTGCGCAGGCGAGGCTATGAGCGCGCCGATGAGGCGCGATTAGAGGCGCGTGCCCGTGAACGTCGCGTTCGCGAGCGGGGCCGGCGTGCCGGCGTAGGACAGCGTGCCGCCCCACTTGCCCGTCTGGATGACGTCGGCCTTGCCGTCGTGGTTCTTGTCGACGGCCTTCGCCGTGCCGTTGATGCCGAACTCGAACGCGGAGCCGTCGATGCGATCGATCTGGGCGTAGATCGCGGAGGCGGCGAACGTGAGGCCGGCGTTGCACGCGGCCTCGAACGTCGAGGGCGAGCCGATGCTCAGGGCGTCGTAGACGTACTGGCCGACGTTCGTGCAGTCGACCGCGTCGTGGAGGACGTCGGAGAGGTTGACGGCGGCCGGGTCGATCATCGGGATGATGACGTTGTCGACGGCGAGGTGGAGGAGCGCGCCGTACTTGAGCGGGACCTTGTGGTCCGCGATCGTCAGGCGGCCGGTGGCGTCGAGCGTGACGGCGACGCCGGTGACCTTGACGTCCGCGATGCCGTAGTCCTTGAACAGGAAGTCGAGCTCTTCCGTGTCGACCTTGAAGTGGATGCCGGTGACGGTGTGGGTGGCCGTGCCGTTCGCGGCGATGTCGAGGGTGTCGATCGTGCCGAAGTGCTTGGCGACCTGGCCGAACTTGTCGCCGATGTCGAGGATGCGGGTGACGAACTCGGGGGCGACGTCGAGCAGGCGATCGTTGAGGTAGCCGGCGACGAACGTCTCGGCGCTCGAGACGACGTTCTTCAGCGTGCCGTCGGGGAGCTGGGCGATCAGCTGGTCGAGGATGTAGCGGGTCGGGTCGTCGGGGTCGTCGGTCGCGGAGATGAAGCCGTTGATGACGGCGCCCGCGGTGCCGGGCATGTTCGTCGCGATGTCGTAGGTCGACGCGAGCTGGTAGCGGCCTTCGGCCGAGAGCGGGACGGAGCCGGAGCCGCCGCCGTCGTCGGGCGGGGTGGTCGTCGAGCCCGGGTCGGTCGGGGCGCCGGGAGGGGCATCCGCAGCGCAAGCGCCGAGGGCGCCGAGAGATGCGGCGAGAAGGAGCGGGAGGCTGCGGTTCGTCATGGTGATGCGGGCTAGTGCGAGGCGTGTGCCGGCGCGAGAGTGAAGGCGCGTTGCGCAGTTGCGTGCACGATGGCAACTCGCGTGGCCGGGAGGGCAGTCCGATCTGCGGACTGTTGGCCCTCAA
>CAYUNM010000037.1:39248-65087 GCA_964446175.1 uncultured Kofleriaceae bacterium | reverse complement strand
GGCCGAAAAAAAACCGACCCCGGGACCATTCCCGGGGCCGGCCAGCCATCCTCGACGCTACGGGCTCACCACCCGTGACGCCGAACCGTTTACATGCGCGCGCCGGTGAAGGTCGCGGCCGCGAGCGGGGCGGGCGTGCCCGCGTAGCTCAGCGTGCCGGTCCACTTGCCGGTCTGCAGCGCATCTGCCTTGTAGTCGTGGTTCGTGTCGACTGCCTTCGCCGTGCCCGTGAGGTCGAACTCGAGCGCGGAGGAGTCGATGTCGTTGATCTTGGAGTAGAGGGTCTGCGCGCCGTAGTTGAGGCCGGCCGTGCAGGCGGTCGCCCAGGTGGTGGCGCCGCCGCCGATGCCGAACTGCTGGGCGAGCGCGTCGTTGATCGCCTGGCCGACGGCGGCGCAGTCGATCTTGTCGGCGAGCAGCTCGTTGAGGTTCGAGGCGTTCGGGTCGACGAGCGGGATGATCACGGCGTCGAGGCCGACGCGCAGGACCTTGCCGTACGAGATCGGCATCTTGTGCTCGCCCACGCTGAGCTTGCCGGTCGCGTCGAGCTGGATGCCGACGTTGTTCGCGATGATGTTCGGGATCTGGTAGTCGGCGAAGTTCAGGTCGGTCTGGTTGCCGTTGATGTTGAAGTGCGCGCCGTAGCCGGTGACGACCGACGAGTAGACGCCGTCCGTGCCGGCGCCCGAGATGTCGAGCGTCTCGTTGAGGCCGAAGTGCTTCGCCATGTCGCCGAAGTCGTTGCCGACCTCGATGATCGTCGTGACGAAGTCGGGCGCGATGGAGAGGAGCTGGTCGTTGAGGTAGCCGGCGACGAACGGCTCGGCGCTGCTGAGCGCGGACTTGAGCGTGCCGTTCGGCATCTGCGCGATGATCTGGTCGAGGATCCAGTGGGTCGGGTCGTCGGGATCGTCGGTCGCGGAGATGAAGCCGTTGACGACGGCGCCGACCGTGCCCGGCATGTTCGACGCGATGTCGAACGTGCTCTGCACCTTGTACTTGCCCGTGATGTCGAGCGCGTGCGGGACGTCGTCGCCGCCTCCGCCGGTGTCGCTGCCGGTACCGTCGCTGCCGGTGCCGCCAGGCGGCGTGGAGGGATCCGAGGCGCAGCCCGTGAGGACGGCGCCGATGGCGAGGGTGAAAGCGAAACCGAAATTCTTGAGCGTGGTGGTCATTGGAGGCTCCCGGTCGAGGATTGCTGTCCGGGGCCTTGTGCAGCGCATGTGCCACGCGCTGAGGGCCGATTACGGCCGATCGATCCACCACTTAGAGGCGAGGTTGGCTGTTTCCGGCAACTGGTCCAGCCAGGTCTCTCGTTCCCGATCCGGCTAGCTCACCAGCCGCACTGCTGGCCCTTGTTCTGCTCCTCGAGCCACTTCTGCAGCGGCGCGAAGTACTCGAGGATCGCGGTCGCGTCCATGTCGCGCTGGCCCGTGAGCTCTTCGAGCGCGTCCTGCCAGGGCTTGCTCGCGCCGAGCTGCAGCATCTTCCAGTAGGCGGCGCCCGCGTCCTTGTTGCCGTAGAAGTTGCACTCGTGGAGCGGGCCGGTGAAGCCGGCCTTCTTGCAGAGCGCGCGATAGAACTGGAACTCGAGCACGTCGGCGAGGAAGTAGCGCATGTACGGCGTGTTGCTCGCGACGTGGAACTTCGCGCCCGGATCGAAGTCGGTCGCGGCGCGCGGCAGCGGCGGCACCATGCCCTGGTACTGCTTGGTGAGGTCCCACCAGTGCTGGTTGTACTCGTCGGGCTTCACCTTCCCGGAGAACGCGTCCCAGCGCCACTTGTCGACCTTGATGCCGAACGGCAGGAACGCGATCTTCTCGAGCGCGACGCGCATCTGCGCGTTGATCGTCGCCTTGTCGTTCTTCTCGACCTTGTCGAGCAGCCCCTTGTCGTGGAGGTACTCGGGCGTCATCGAGAGCTGGATCGTGTCGCCGATCGCCTCGTGGAAGCCGTCGTTCGCGCCCGCCTGGAAGATGATCGGGAGCTTGTAGTACGCGTGGAAGTAGTAGTCGTGACCGAGCTCGTGATGGATCACGAACAGGTCCTCCTGGTTCAAGTTGATACACATCTTGATCCGGAGGTCGTTGCTGAACGTGACGTCCCACGCGCTCGCGTGACACACGACGTCCTTGCCCTCGGGCTTCGTGAACATCGAGCGCTCCCAGAACGTCGCCGGTAGCGGATCGAAGCCGAGCGACGTGTAGAAGCTCTCGCCCATCTGCACCATCTTCTTGGCGTCGTAGCTCTTCGCGAGCACCGGCGTGACGTCGATCTTCGCGACGCCCTTGTACGGCTCGAGGTCGTCGTAGAGGTAGCTCCAGTCCTGCGCCCACATGTTGCCGAACAGGTGCGCGGGGATCGGGCCGGTCTTCGGCACGATCGCGTCGCCGTACTTCTTGTTCAGCTCGCGGCGCGCGTAGCAGTGCAGCTGGTCGTAGAGCGGCTTGACCCGGCCCCACAGCTTGTCGACCTCGCCCTCGAACTGGTCCGCGGGCATGTCGTAGTTCGACTTCCAGATCGCGGCCATGTCCGCAAAGCCGATCGCCTTCGCGCCGATGTTGCCGAGCTCGGTGTACTTCGCGAACAGCGGCCCCTCGAGGTGCCCGACGCCGTCGTGCCACGTCTTCCACGCGTCGAGCAGCTTCTTGGGGTCCTTCTCGTGCTGGAGCAGCTTGCTGTAGTACTCGACGTCCTTGCACGACTCCTTGCCGCCGGTCGTCGTGCACACGCCTTTGCCGTAGATCGACGTCATCTCCGTCGCGGTCTGCGCGAGCTCCTCGGCTTGCTTCGGATCGTCGGGCGACGGCTGCGCCTGGAACTTGAGGAGCATCAGCTGCCGGCGCGTATCCGGATCGAGCTTGTCCATCACGGCGTCGAACTTCTTCGCTTCCTTGACGAGCTTCGTCGTCTCGACGCTGGCAATCTCGCCGGCCTTCGCCGTCGCCGCCTCGTGCTCCTTCGTGATGTCGGTCTCGTTCGTCCACTCCGCCTGCGACGCGTCGACCTGCAGCTTGCGCAGCTTCGGATCGAGGTCGGCGACGAACTTCTTCGCCTCCGCGACGAGCGGATCCTCCGCGGATCCGGTCTGCGTCTGGACGGCGGGCTTCTGTTCGGGCGCGGGCTCGTTCTTCTTGCACGCGACCAGAGCGAGGAGGAGCAGCGTTTTCGTGCGCATCGGGCGCACAGTACACCGCGGGATGGGGCGTCGCAGAGACTTACGCGAAACGGTACGCCGCGAGCGCGATCGTGACGAACCGCGCCACGCGCCCCGGGAAGTCGATCGCGACGAATGTCCGCAGCCGGATGCCGATCACGCCCGCGAACAGCGCGACGACGAGCTGCGGCGGGATCCCGACAGTCGCGCCGAGCGCGATCATCAAGAGCTCGCTCTTCTCCCAGCGTGCGCCGAGCTCGCGCGCCTTCGCGATCTTCGCTTCGAGCTTCGGGCGCCGCTTCGCGCCGGCATTCGCGAGCCCGCGCGCCGACAGATACAGCGACGCGTGTGTCAGCGACTGGCCGGCCGCCGTGACGACGGCGAGCGTGATCAGCTTCGGCACGCTGTAGGACGAGGCCGCCCCGAACGCGATCATCGCGGCCTCGCTGCTCGCGAGCGGGAACACGCCCGACAGGATCGCGAACAGGAACATCGCGACATAGATCCCGCCGAAGCCGTCGAGCGTCTGAAGGATCGAGTGCACTACGGCTCGAGGCCGGGCACCGGCTTGCCGTCCTCGCCGGACGGCTGATCGTTCTTCTTCGCGGCGCCCGGGATCTGGACGTCGTGATCAGCGAGGATCGACTTCGCCTTCTCGACCTGCGCGGCATCGAGCAGCGCGAGCGCCCGCTTCACCGCGTCCTGATCCTGGCGGTCGCGCAGCTGGTGGAGCTTCTGCGCGTCGGCGTTCGTCTTGACGGAGGCGCCCGGCGCGTACGCGTGGCGCGGCGGCTTCTTGCCGGCCTTGATCTCCTTGGGATCGAGCGGCTCTTCCTCTTCGGGGACCTCGATCTGGCGCAGCTGCGTGTCGATCTCGGCGTCGCGCGCCGCGAGCGACGTGTCGATGTCCTTGAGCTGCTTGAGCTGGTCGTCGCGCAGCTGGAGATCGGCCTGGGCGTCGATCAGGTAGCCGATCGGCGTGCCGGAGGCGGGCGGCAGGGGAGGCAGGTCACCCGGCTGGGGGTGCATCGGCTGCGGTTCGGAGTGACAGCCGGCGAGGCCAAAGGCGAGGGAGATGTACAGCGCGGCGAGCCGCATGTGCATGCGATAGCACGTCGTCAGTCCGACATGAAGCCATCGTTGCGGGCGAGCCACCGGGCGATGTCCATCGTCGACACGACGCCGAGCAGCGAGTGGTCGGATGCGACAACCATCACGTGGTGGAAGTCCTCGACCGACATCACGGCGGCCGCGTGGGCGATCGTCGCGTGCTGGTTGAGCGTGATCGCGAGCGGCATCATCACGTCGCCCGCCTTGCCCATCTTCGGCGTGCGTTCGACGAGGTCGAGCTTCGTGACGATGCCGATCGGGTGGCCCCGATCATCGACGATCGGGATACAGCCGATGTGATTGCGTACGAGGAGCTCGGTCAGTGCCTCGACGGCGAGGTCAGCCCGTGCACAGACGATGTCGCGCGCCATGATCTCGGTGACCGGGATCGTGTCGGCGATCGTCCGTGCGCGCGGCAGGGCGCGGCGCGGCACCTGGTGCGTTCGCGTCGTCTGAAGATGCCCGTCTGCCGCGTAGACCCGGCACCGCTGGATGTCGAGCTCCATGGAGAGACCTCCAAGCACACGGGGAGCAAGCGGCGCGCCACGCGATGTACGCGAGCGGCGCACTCGAATGCGCAAGGCCTGCGTTACTGCGCGACGAGCACGAGACCCGTGCGCGCCGGGACGGTCAGCGGTACCGTCAGCGTTCGGCCGGAGATCAGGTCCTTGTAGCTGCCCGACGCCAGGTTCGGGGCCGGCTGATCGGTATCGCCGCGGTTGAGCGCGACGAAGACGGCGTCGCCGGAGGTCGCCATCTTGTAGACGAACACGTCGGTGGAGACGCCGATGGTCGTGCGCGTGCCGCGCCGCGTGGACGGGTGGGCGGCCCGGATCTTCGCGAGCGCGCTGATCTCGTCGCGCAGCCACGTCTGGTCCTGCGTGTACGCGTCCCACTGCATGAACCGGCGGTTATCCGGATCACCCGCGCCGGGCATGCCGATCTCGTCGCCGTAATAGATCATCGGGATGCCGGGCATCGTGAACAGCAGCGTGTACGCGACCTGCAGCCGCTGGAACGGGTTGCTGCTCGTCGGCAGCGACGGCTGACCGGTCCACGCGTTCTGCTTGCCGCCGTCCCACGGATCGAACATCGGCGTGTCGAGCGCGTGCTCGATCGCGCGCGGCGTGTCGTGGTTGCCGAGGAACGTCGACATCACCGAGCCCGGACCGTAGTAGCCGTCGTTCGTGTCGAGGAAGCTGACCAGGTCCTGCATCTGGCCGCTGCGATGCAGCAGCGTCCCGAGCACCTGGGCGCGCAGCGGGAAGTCGAACTGCCCGTCGAGCATCGTGCCCGGGTTGACGTACGACTTGATGAGGTCGCGATTGCCGTCGAACGTCTCGCCGACCATGTAGAAGTGCTGGGTCCAGCCGACCTCGGGATCGATGCGCGCGCGCAGATCGGTCAGCCAGCTCGTCTCGATGTGCTTGACCGCGTCGAGGCGGAAGCCGTCGATGCCGATGCGCTTGGCCCACGAGACCGCGTTGTCGACGGAGTAGCGGCGCGCGTCGTCGACCTGGAAGTTGAAGTCGGGCAGGAAGTTGTCGAACCAGCAGCGCACGCGGTCCGTGTCCCAGCTGCAGCCGTCGCCGCACACGCAGTTGCCGCCGTGTCCGTTGTCGTTCGGCCAGAACCAGTCGCGATGCTGCGCGTAGATCGGCGACGTGTCGTGCACGTGGTTCATCACGTAGTCGATCAGCACCTGGATGTTGTGGCGGTGCGCGGCCGCGACCATCGCCTTCAGATCGTCCTCGCTGCCGAACCGCGACTCCGCGATCGACAGGTCCTTCGGCCAGTAGCCGTGATAGCCGCTGTACTCGTGGCCGTCGGCGCCGGGGTTCGCGTTGTCGGCGTTGTCGAGCGGCGACGTGATCCACAGCGTGTTGATGCCGAGCTGATCGAAGTAGCCGTCCTCGATCTTCTGCTGCACGCCCTTGAAGTCGCCGCCCTGGTACTGGCCCGGGTACTCGACGCCCTCGACCGGCGCGTTGTTGCCCGCATCACCGTCCGCGAACCGATCGACCATGACGAAGTACATGACCGCGTCGTGCCAGTCGATCGCCGCGCGCGGCGGGCAGTGGCTGCAGTCGACCTTGATGACCGAGTTGAACGCGCCGAAGCCATCGGGCGTGCGCCGCGTGTTCTCCGGATCGGGCTGCCAGGTGCCGTCGACGACGAACTTGTAGACGATCACCTGCTGGTCGTTCGCGGGGATCGTGACGTCCCAGCCCGAGCCGCTCTGCTGCATCGCGACGCCCGTCGTCCAGCCGTCGGCCGCGAAGTCGCCGCGCAGCGAGACCGAGGCACCTGGCCCCGCGTAGTGGAACGAGGCGGTGCACGTCGGGACGATCGGGCAGCTCGGCGCGTCGCTGCCGGCATCGATGCCGGCGTCGCCGTCGTGCGTCGTCGACGGATTCTTCGACGAGGGACAGCCCGCGAGGACGAGCAGCGAGACGACGGCGCAAAGACGCATACGGCGGCTGAGCGCGCATCAAGCCGCATGCCACGATAGCCGTCCAGCACATTCGACAGTTGCCGTCGCGGCGCGTGACTCTCGTTGCGATCGGCAACGCCGTGCGATGTCTTGCCCACCGATCACGGATGCTGTATCGGTGTCGATCATGATCCGCGCGGTGGTTCGTTCCCTGTTCGTGGTGTGCGTGCTCGCGGGTGTCAGCGCGGCCGAGGACCCGGCCCCGGCTCCGGCCTCGACGCCTGCAGCCGCGGAGGCGGCGGCGCCCGCGCCCAAGGCGACGAAGGCGACGAAGGCGACGAAGCACAAGAAGCACCACGCGAAGAAGGCCCGCAAGTCCAAGCGGAAGCACCGCAAGCACAAGACCGCGGCCGCGCGGCACTGACGCGCGCTCGCGTCATCGCGGCGGCGCTGTCTTTGTCGCGGGGCGGGTTGCCTTCCGCAACGCGAATCGGTTGGCGGCGCGCATAGATCGCCGACAACACACGTTGCGACGCGGGCACGCTTCGTGCTCGGCTGGCGGCCCCAATGCGGTACGTCGCCTTCGCCTTCGCCCTCGCGCTGACGGCTCGCGCTGCATGGGCGCAACCCGAAGGCGCCGGCTCCGATGCTGGCTCCGCGGCCGGCTCCGCCGCCGGGTCCGCGGTCGAGCCGAGCACGGGAGGCGCCGGTACGGCGGGCACGGGCGTGGGCTCGGACGGCGGCTCGCAGCAGCCGACCAACCCGCCGGCGCTCGAAGGCCCGCAGGACAAGTCGGACGCCGAGCTCGCCGCCGAGCACCTCGAGCGCGTCCATCACGATCCCGACCAGGGGTTCCGGTTCGGCTCGTATGGCCGCGTGATCGCGGGGACCGACCTGCGCGGCGGCAAGCCGGAGCAGATCGCGATCGTCGCGCACGCGCCGCGCATCGTCGAGCCGAGCTACCTCGAGCTCGAGACGAGCTACGGCTTCATCACCGAGCACGGCGTGAAGATCCGCCCGCTCGTCACGCTCGCGTTCGACGGGACGCTGTTCCACGAGACCGGCCAGTTCGACGCGCAGCCCGCGCTGCGCAACATGTTCGTCGAGGCGGTGATGTCGCCCGAGTGGAGCGCGTGGGTCGGCTCGCGCATGTACCGCGGCGACGACATCTACCTGCTCGACTACTGGCCGCTCGACGACATCAACACCGTCGGCGGCGGCGCGCTGTGGCACAAGGACCTGCGCGAGCAGCCCGCCGACAAGCCGCACTACCTCGAGGTCGCCGTGCACGGCGGCGAGAACCGGCTCCAGCACCCGTTCCAGTTCCAGCAGATCGAGGTCGCCAATCCCGTGCAGGGCGCGACGACGGTCGTCCAGCTCAACCGCCAGCGCCTGATCGCGAGTGCGAGCGCGGCGTACGTGACGTCGCCGGCGGGGCTCGGCTGGGGGCTCAAGGCGAAGGTGCACGGCGAGCTGCACGAGCTCGGCTCCGGCACGTTCAAGCGCGACGACGGCACGTACGAGAAGCTGCCCGCGGATAGCGGCGTGATCATCGGCGCCGAGCTGTCGGCGTTCGATCTGGACAACGGCAAGAAGGGCTATCGCCGCCACCTCAACCTGTACGCGCGCTACGCGACGGGCCTCGCGTCGTTCGACGAGCTCGCGCCGCCGACGTCGTTCGGCGCCGACCTCAAGACGAACAAGGCGAACGAGCTGTCGTTCGGCCTCTCGGGCAACTGGGACGCCGCCTACGGCAACATGATGCTCGGCGCACTCTCGCGCCGCTTCATCGACGCGACCGGCAACAGCGAGGATCCGAACAACGGCTGGGAGTACGCGATCGACGCGCGCCCGCTGGGCCGCTTCGCGCGCGACTGGTTCGCCGGCGCCGACATCTCGTATCAGGCGCGCTTCCCGCAGGGCCTCAACCCGATCACGCTGCGCGCCGAGGATCCGGCGGCGTTCGAGATCGCGCCGATGATCGTCTACTCGCCGGTGGGCCCGTCGGCGTACGACCGCCCGCAGCTGCGCCTCGTGCTCAACGCCGCGCACCTCAACCAGGCCGCGCTCGACGACTACGTGCCCGACGACCCGCGCCACGCACACGCCTGGCAGTACTTCCTCGGCGTGCAGGCCGAGTGGTGGTTCAACAGCTCGACGTATCGCTAGGCTGTTCCGTCGAGGACCTCGCGGACCTTCTTCGTCAGCGTCTCCGGCATGATCGGCTTCTGCAGGTACGCGACGCCGCGATCGAGCAGGCCGTGGTGCACGATCGTGTCGTCGGTGTAGCCCGACATCAACAGCACCTTGGCCTCTGGCCGCACCGTCCGGAGGCGTTCGACCAGCTCGCGGCCGCTCATCATCGGCATCACGACGTCGGTCAGCACGAGCTGGATCGGCTGCTGGAATCGCTCGCATAGCTCGAGAGCCGCCACGCCGTGCTCGGCCTCGAGCACCGTGTACCCGGCTCGCGTGAGGATGCCACGTGCGAGCGCGCGCACCTGAGGCTCGTCCTCGACGAGCAGGATCGTCTCCGTGCCGCCCTGTCGCTTCGCCGGCGTCGCGAGGCCAGTCTGCGCCGGAGCCTCGTGCGTGAGCGGCAGGTAGATCCCACGGCTCGTGGAGCAACGCGCGCAGCTCGTCGGCGCTCTGCGCGCGCTTGGATGTGGGAGCGAGATCGCGGCGGCGAAGCTCGCGCACGAGCAGCTCGCCGTCGTCCTCGCTGTCGTCGACCAGCAGGACCCGGACATCGCGCATCGAGGAATTGTGCCCCGCGATGCGCGCCCTGTACGTAAGGCGACAGTGATGCTACGGGCAGCTGTGGCAGACGGTCGGCACGCTCGTGCAGCCGAGACCGCTCTTGCACGCGAGTGACGTGCACTGGATCGTGTCGCTGCAGCTCTGGTTGCCGGTGCACGTCACGTCGCACGCGCACGAGCTGTTGCACGCGACGCCGCGGCAGCTGCCCGCGCCGGAGCACGCGACGTCGCACGGACCGAGGCCGCACACGAGGTTGCGGCAGCTGCCCGTGCCCGAGCACGTGACGTTGCACGACAGCGCGGCCGTGCAGTCGACGCCGTTGCGGCACGAGTTGTCGGTGTCGCACTGGATATCGCACTTGTAGCCGGCGGGGCAGGCGACCTGGCCGTTGCAGTTCTGCGACCGGCAGTCGATCGTGCACGTGTGCTGGCCGGTGTTGCACGTGCTGCAGCCGGCCGGGCAGCTCGCGCTGTCGCCGTGCGCCGGCGAGTCGATCGTCTTCGGCGCGTCGGGGCCGCCGCCGCCGGGCAGGACGCAGAAGCCGTCGGTGCACGTGCGGCCGTTGTTGCAGTCCGATTGCTTCGTGCACGCGTATTCGCCGCTGCGATGCTGGACGGAGCATGCGGCGAGCAGCGCGAGGGCAATGACCAGATGCTTCACAGGCCACCTCCGAAGCTGAGCGTTACGCCCGCTCCATGATCGAAGACGGTAGGGGCAATGCGCGCCTGCTGTCCGTGATCTACGCGACGGTCGCGCCACCAGAAGTACGTGCTCACCGCGGCGACGCCGAGGCCACCGATGAACATCACGTTGCCGAGGTTGGCGTACGTGTCGCCCTGGCTCTCCAGATCCTGCAGGTTCTTGAGATCCGCGGCGGTGCGGGTCGGCGCGTTGTCGATGTCACTCTGCGTGCTGCTCGCCTCTGCCCACATCACGAACGACAGCAGCACCAGGCCGCCACCGACGGCCATGCCGGTCAGCTCGAGCCGGCGGTGATCCACACCTTCGTTTGGCTGCGTGACCTGGCCGTTCGGCGCGGCCGTCACGGTCGGCTCGACCTGCGCGGTCGTCACCGGCTTCGGCGGCGTCGTGGTCGTGGTCGTCGTCGGCGGGGGCGTCTCGACGGGCGCAGTCGTCGTTGGCGGCGGCGGGGCGGGCTCGGTCGGCGCGGGCGGGGGCGGCGGCGCGGCCTGCACGGCGCCGAACATCGGGCCGATGTCGTTGTTGAGCTTCGCATCGGGCGCCTGGCCGGCGGGGATCGTCGTCGTCTGCTCCTTCGGCATGCCCGACTTCGAGACGCGCCGCACGGTGACGGTCGTGCCGCCGCTGCTCGCCTTGTCGACGGTCGTGACGACGACCTCGTCGACGCCGAGCGTGGCGAGCACCTCGTCCTTGCACGACGACTCGCTCGGATTGCAGCCGACGGCGGCGGTCGCGTCGACGAACGAGATCTCGCCCGCCTCGACGTTGCCGCCGATCGACTTCGCGAGCTTCAAGATCTGCGTGTCGACCTTGCTCTTCGTGTCGGCGCTCGCGCTGCCGTCGGACTTGAGGACGAGCGTGTGCTTCGGGTCGGCGTACGCGGTCGAGGCCGCAGCCAGGAGGAACAAGCCAAGGCGTTTCATAGGCGCTCCATCCGGCCGCGGATCTGCTCCGCATCGCCGGCGCTCGGCGCGAGCTGCAGATAGCGTCTGAACGCAGCGCGCGCCTGATCTTTCTCGCCGAGCTTCTCGAACACGAGGCCGAGGCCGCGCCACGTCGGTGCGTAGCTCGGGTTCGCCGCCAGCGACGTGCGCAGGCTCGCGAGCGCGCCGGTCGTGTCGCCGCGGGCGAACTGCATGATGCCCTGCTTGTACGAGGCCTCCGCGGCCGCGGTCGACTCGGCCTTGTCGGGCTTCGTCGTCTTGGCGACCTCGGTCTTCGGCTTCGTCGTCTTCGTCGTCTTGGGCGTCTCGGTTTTCGGCTTGGTCGTCTCGACCTTCGTCGTCTTGGGCGTCTCGGTCTTCGGCTTGGTCGTCTCGACCTTCGCCGTCTTGGGCGTCTCGGTCTTGGGCGGCTTGGTCGTCTCGACCTTCGCCGTCGTCTCGGGCTTCGTGATCTCGGGCTTCGCGGTCTCGGGCTTGGTCGTGTCGGGCGTGTCGGGGTACGGGTTGACGGGGCCGGTCGTCGCGACAGCGGCCGAGCCGATCGCGTTCGCCGAGCCGACGGCGGGCGCGGCGCTGCCGGTCGTCGCCGCCATGTCGGTGGCCGCGCTGCCGGTCGTCGGGAGGTCGGCGCTGCCTGCCATCGCGCTGCCGGGCTCGGTGGTCGCGACCGCGCTGCCGAGCTCGGGCTGCGTCGCGGAGCCGATGGTGTCGGAGCCCATCGCGGCGTTGCTGCCCTCCGTCGTCGCGGCGGCCGGCGGCGGCGCGTGCTTCTTCTTCGAGCCGCCGAAGCCGAACGCGATGATCGCGACCATCGCCGCGAACACCACGCCGCCGCCGATCAGGAACAGCAGCAGCTTCTTGTTGTTCGTCTGCGGGGCGTGGAAGTCCTCGTCGTCGATCGCCTGGTGCGAGTCGGTGCCCCAGCCCCAGCCGGCGAGCACGTCCTTCGACTCGCGCGGCGCGTTCGGCAGCGCGACGACGGCCGCTGGATCCGCGGTGTCCGTCTTCACCGGCGTGGCGTCCTTGCGCGGCGGCGGCGTGGCGTCCTTGCGCGCCGGCATGGGCGTCGCGTCCTTCTTCGCCGGCGGCGTGCTCGCGATCGTCACGCCGGCGGGCAAGACCGGCGGCGCGGGCACGAGCGGCACGGTCGGAGCGGCGCTCACCGGCGCACCGATGCCGGGCGCCGTGTCGGAGGGCTTCGGCTCGAGGCCGGGGATCGGGCCGAGGCCCGGCGTCGCACTGGCGGTGGGCTGGCCGGCCTCCGTCTTCGCGTCGGTCTTCGTCTCGGGCTTCGTCTCGACGGCCGCGGGCGGGCGCGGTCCATCGGCGGCGGCGGCGACGCCGAGGATCGTCTGCGAGGGCGCGTGCTTCTCGCCGTTCGTCGGCTTCTTCTCGTCGGTCGCCGGCGCGGCAGGCGGCGACGTCCCGTTCGCGGTGCGCGTCGTCTGCGCCTGCGCGGGCGGCACGATCACCGCGGGGCCGACGCCGGGCGCCGTCGACATCTTCTCCTGCGGTGCGGCGACGATTCCCGACGGCGGCGAGGCCAGCACGCTCGGCATCCCGGTCGCCGGCGGCGACGACGGCGCGGGCGCGGTGCGCGTCGGAGCGGGCAGCGCGGGCTTCTTCGCCATGTCCTTGAGGAACGCGGCGATCTGCTCGTCGTTGTCGGCGTAGCCCGCCTCCTCGAGGAACTCCTCGATCTCGACGGCCATCGCCTTCGCGCTCTGATAGCGATCGGCGGGCGTGCGGGCGAGCGCGCGCATGCAGATCGCGCTCAGCTCCGCGGGGACGTTCGCGTTGACCTCGGACGGCGGCTTGATCTCGCGCTCGGCGATCGCGACCTTCACGGCCGCGTCGTTCATCGCGTCGAACAGGCGCTGGTGCGTCAGCGCCTCCCACATCACGACACCGAGCGAGAACACGTCACTCTTGCGATCGCCGGCGCCGCCCGCCGCCTGCTCGGGCGCCGCGTAGCCGTTCGAGCTCGCCGCCGGGAGTGCGAGCGAGACATCGCCGGCCGCGCCGAGCGACACGGCCGTCGGACTGACGGGCCCGACCGACTTGCCGGCGCCCGCCTTCTGCTGCGCCGCGTGCAGTTGCTGAGCCGCCTTGCCGATGACGCGCGCGGCGCTGAGCTCGTCGAGTCTCTTGCTGCTCTTGCCGGCGTCGATCACCGAGCGCAGCGTCTCGCTGGTTGCCACGGGCACATCGTAACGTACCCACGCCCCGACTGCCGCTGTCCCAACGTTGCACTATGCTTCGTAACCGGTATCACCGTCTAACCGAGTGTCCCGCCAGGGACAGTGTGTTCGGACCATGACCCTCCCTCGCCGCGCCTACCTCGGCGCCGAGCTGCCGCCCGACGAGCAGGCGTTCGTCGACGGCGTGCTCGCGATCGCCGACGTGCTGCCCGGCGGCATGGCCGCGGCCGCCGACCTGATGCGTGGTGATCGCATCGTGTCCCTCGCCGGCATCCCGCTGCGCGATCTGTGCGCGCTCTCCGAGGCCTTGCGCCGCGCGGCAACGACCGCCGAAACCGAGCTCGTCAGCTCGCGCGGCACGCACCGCGTCGCGACGATCCCGGCCGCCCGTGACGCGGCGGTCACGTACGGCGAGCTCGCCGTCGCCGGCGCCCGCCTCCGCACGCTCGCGACACCGGGCGTGCGCGCGCGCATCGCGATCATCGCCGGCATCGCGTGCGAGTCCGTCGAGAGCGGCCCGCTGGCGGAGCTCGCACACGCGCTCGCCGCGGCCGGCTACGCGACGCTGCGCTACGACAAGCGCGGCGTGGGCGACAGCGACGGCGGCGCCTGCCGCGACGTCGACTTCGCGACCGAGCTCGCCGATGCGCGCGCGGTCGTCGCCTCCGCGCCGCGCGATCTGCCGCTCGTCGTGTTCGGGCACTCGGTGGGAGGCATCGTCGGCGCGCAGCTCGCGGCGGACGGGCTCGCGAGCGCGCTCGTCGTGTACGGCACACCGGCGACGCGCTGGCTCGCGTGCCTGCGCGACAGCACGCGTCGTCAGCTCGCGCTGCGCGGCGCATCGCCGGAGGTCATCGCGGCGCGCGTCGCCGCGCTCGACGAGCTGCTCGTGCGCGGCGAGCTCAACGGCCGCTCCGCGGCGTATCACGCGCAGCTCGACGCGCTCGACCTGCCCGCCGTGTGGCGCGCCGTCACGTGCCCGACGCTCGTCGTGCGCGGCGAGCACGACTGGGTCGTCGACGCCGCCGAGCAAGCACGCATCGCGACGCTGACCCGCGCGACGATCACCGACGTCCCGCGCCTCGATCACGTGCTCGGTGGGCACGCCTCGCGTGATGCCAGCCTCGCCGACTACGGCGCCGGCGCCCCCGATGACGCCGCCGCCCGCGCGATCGCCGCCTGGCTCGATGCGACGGTCGCGCGCTGATGGAATGAGCGCAGGCACCAGCAGTGCGTTACGATCAGCCGATGACGCCTTGCTCGGCCTGCGCGCGCCACGTCAAGCATGAGGAGACCGCGTGTCCGTTCTGCGGCGCGCCATTCGTCGCGCCCGGCCCGCGCAACCTGCGCGTCGTCGGCCGCGTGACGCGCGCGGCGATCTTCTCGGCGGCGCTCGTCGCGTGCGGCAAGCACGACGAGCCGAAGCCCGCGCCGGCGCCGGGCTCCGCGGAGCACCTCGATCAGGACTTCAACCAGCTGCTCGGCTCGGCCGACACGCAGACCGCGCCTCGCGACGCGGCCGTCGCGCTCGCGCCCGACGCGGCGATCGACGCCGGCAAGTCCGACGAGGAGCGCACGCGCGAGCTGCAGCAAGCGCAGCAGCAACAACAGCAACAACAGCAACAGCAGCGCGAGCACCAGCAGCGCGCCGACGAGGAGCGCCGCCGCCGCGAGCTCGAGCAGCAGCGCCTGCGCCAGCAGGAGCTCGACATGCAGCAGCACTACAACGCGAAGCCGTACGGTGCGCCGCCGGCGCGCCGCCGCGTCGTGTAGCGCCCACGGCACCCGCAGCGAAGGCTTCGATCAGGGGAGCGGCTCTTCGACGAGCTCGAAGCGGCCCTCGTCGAACGGCTCGCCCGGCGCACGCTCGATCTGCACGAGCCGCTCGCGCTTGCCGGCGCGCTGCATCTCGAGCGCGCGGTGATGGCACATCGGGTTGTTGCCGGGGCGGCCGAGCAGTGCCTCGCTCGTCCACGTGCAGCCGCCCTTGCACGTGTCGGCGTAGTAGCAGCTCGCGCAGTAGCCCCACAGTGACTCGACGCCGCGGCCGCGGTTGAAGCGCATCGGCGCGGCGCGCTCCCAGATGTCGACGAGGCGCGCGTCGCGGACGTTGCCGCTGCCCCACGTCGCGGTCGCCATCGACGGGCAGCCCTTGATCGTGCCGTTCGCCTCGATGCCGATGCCCCACACGCCCGCGCCGCAGCCGACGTGATGGCCGGTCGGTAAGGTCCCACGCAGCACCGACTCGTACGGGCCGAAGTAGCCGACGTTGTTGCCCGGCCACAGCAGCACGTCGGCCTCGCGGCAGCGCGCGGCGAGCGCGTCGAGCATCGGGAACAGCTCGAGCAGGTCGTACGGCTGGAGCAGCCACTCGGGACGGTCGGCAGCGCGGCCCATCGCGACGGTCAGCTGGATCTGCCAGCTGTGCACGCCCTCGGCGATCAGCAGCTCGAGCAGCGCGGGCAGCTCCGGCATCGAGAGGCGGTTGATCTGCGTGTTCGCCGAGACCGGCACGCCGGCCACCTTCAGATTTGCGATCGCCTCTCGCGCCGCCGCGAACGAGCCGCGCACGCCGCGCTGCGTATCGTGCGTCGCCTCGAGGCCGTCGAGCGAGACGCTCGCGCTGACGAGGCCGGCCGCCGCCGCCGCGCGGGCGCGGTCGAGCGTCATGCCGCGGCCGCCGGTCGTCAGCAGCGGCTCCATGCCGCGGCGCGCGATGTGCGCGATCAGCTCGCACCAGTCCGCGCGCAGGTAGCTCTCGCCGCCGATCAGCACCACCTCGACGACGCCGAGCTCCGCGAGCTGATCGATCAGGTCGTGGGCTTCGGCGGTCGTCAGCTCGTCGGGGCGGGCCTTGCCGGCGCGGGACCCACAGTGCCCACATGCGAGATCACACGCGAGCGTGATCTCCCACACGGCGAGGATCGGTCGGGCCGCCGCGTCGAGGGTCCGCACCTCGTCGGCGAGGTGAAGCTCGCGCCGGGCGGGGGCCGGCTTGGGGGCGAGGGGCAGACGACGGACGGTCACGGTTGGGGCAGGGGCAGTCGGTCACGGCATGGCGCCGGGCCGGTCAAAACTTTCATCCCCGCGAGGGCGCAGCGTACACTTGTTCTGATGAGGAGACTCGGCTGGTTCCTGCTCGCGCTAGCGGCCTGCAAATCCGATCCGTCGAACTACATGGTCGGGGGCGGGGGCGGCGGTGGCGGTGGCGGCGGTGTCGACGCGAGTGGCAGTGGCGGCGGCAGCGGCTCCGCGATCATCGACGCCGCGCAGGCGATCGACGCCAACCTGTTCACCGGCCGCGTGTGCTTGACCAGCGATCCGCGCTTGCTGACGGACTCGAGCCAGTGCCCGTCGACGGGCGTCGGCGGGCTCACGGTGCGCCTGGGCAGCCACGTGACGACGACGAACGACGACGGCACGTTCACCATCGACGGCGATCCAGCCGCGCAGCCGGTGTGGCGCGTGACCGGCCCGAACATCGTCACGTCGCTCGAGCCGCTCGGCTACTACTACGTGCCGGCGCTGACGCAGACCGGCTACGACAGCTTGCTGACCAGCAACCACGTCACGCTCGTCCAGGGCGAAGGCTCGATCGTCGCGCTCGAGTTCCTCAACGGCGTCGGCGCGGTCGGCGTGACGGCGGCGTCGAACCCGCTCTCGCGCTACGAGGGCTTCTACTCGGCGGCGACCGGCTGGACGCAGACGACGACCGACTCGCACGGCGTCGCCTGGCTCGCCGGCATCAATGTCGGCATGGCGACGGTGACCTCGCAGACCGACCCGAACACCAAGGTGACCATCGCGAACGTGCCCGTGTTCGACGGTGGCGTGACGTTCATCGAGTCCGTCTTCCCGTAAGCCGCGCTGCCGGCGGCTCCCCGCGCGCCCACGACGCGTCGCCCCCAGCGACCCGCGCGCCCACGATGCGTCGCCCCGAGCGCCCCGCGCGCACCGACGACGCGGCGCCCCGAGCGCCCCCCGAGCCCCGCCGGGCCCCGCGGGGACCGCGGTTCGCAGAGTTCGTTGTTGACTAGAAAGTAGAACGTTCTAGTATCCGCGCGTGGCGGATGACGACCTGTTGCGGATCGGCGAGCTCGCGAAGGCGGCGGGTGTGCCCATCGCGACGCTCAAGCACTACCTGCGCGAGGGGCTGATCGAGCCGGCGCGCAAGACGGGGCGCACGATGAGCTGGTATGCGCCGAGCGCGGTCGCGACCGTGAAGGCGATCAAGGCGCTGCAGCAGGAGCACTTCCTGCCGCTCGACGTGATCCGCGATGCGCTCGCCGGTGGTGGCGCGGCGGTCGATGATCTGGGAGCCGCGGCGGCGATCGCGCGGGTGCTCGAGAAGCACACCGGACCGAAGTCGCGGAGCCGCGAGGAGCTGATCGCGCGCGGCGTGTCGGCGCAGGATCTCGACTGGCTCGCGAATTCGGGCCTCGCGCGTCCCGGCAAGGACGGGCGCTATCGCGGCGATGACCTCGCGCTGCTCGCGACGCTCGGCGCCGCGCGCAAGGCAGGCATCACGCCCGCGATGCTGCCGTTCTCGATCCTCGGCGAGTACGTGGCGGCGCTGCAGCGGCTCGTCGAGATCGAGCTCGCGCTGTTCCGCGACGGCGTGCTCGCGCGCGCGAAGGCGGATGCGGTGCCCGCGCTGACGACGGCGGCGACGGAGCTGTCGGAGCGGCTCGTCGTGCTGATGCGCCGCAAGTTGCTGCTGCCGACGCTGATCGGCGGCCGCGAAGCGAAGCCCGGCAAGCAGAAGGCAAAGGAGAAGAGCGATGCGAAAGCTCGTCGCAAAGGCAGGTAGCGTGCGGTCGGCGCATGCCGCGCTGGCACTCGTCGCCGGTGGTGCGCTGGTGCTCGCGAGCGCGTGCGGCAGCACGAACCATCCGGGCGGTCCGGGGGGCACGATCGACGCACCACCTGGCTCGACGCTCGACGCACCGCACGGCGGCGGCAACCCCGATGCGCCGGCGACCAGTGGCACGGATCCGGCGAGCATGGGCCCGTACACGGTCAGCATGATGGACGTGAACATTCCCGGCTCCGCGCAGGGCCGCACGGTGCCGGCGACGATCTACACGTCGAACGCGCCGGGGCCGCACGCGCTCGTCGTGATCTCGCCGGGCTTCCAGATGGCGCGCACGCAGTACGTGTCGTACGCGCAGCACCTGGCGAGCTGGGGCTTTGTCGCCATCAACTGCACGTACGCCGATACGGGGTTCCTGGCCGATCACCAGAAGCTCGCCGATGACGTCGGCGCCGTGATCACGTATGCGCTCGCGCAGCAGAGCCTCGCGATCGACAGCGCGAAGATCGCGACCGCCGGGCACTCGCTCGGCGGCGACATCTCGACGCTCGCGGCGGCCGATGACCCGCGCGTCAAGGCGGTCGTCGGCTGGGATCCGGTCGATGCGAGCAGCCCGAGCGTCGTGCCCGAGAAGATGAGCTCGCTGCACGCGGCGCTCGCCGTCGTCGGCGAGACGACCGATGGTGCGGGCGGCGGCATGCCGTGCGCGCCGACGGCCGACAACTTCCAGCAGTTCTACATGGCGGCCGCGAGCCCGGCGTACCAGCTGACCGTCGCCGGCGCCGACCACATGGACTGGGTCGACGATCCGAGCTGCCCGCTCTGCGGGTTCTGCACCGCGGGGTCCGCGGATGCGAGCCTCGCTCGCACGACGACCAAGCGGGTCAACGTCGCGTGGCTGCGGCGCCAGCTGTTCGGCGACACGGCGATGGATCCGTGGCTCGCCGCCCCGCCCGAGGCCGGGACGAGCGTTGCTCGGAAATAGCCGCGTGTTGCGATCGGCAACACATGGGGTGGGTCGCCCGTCGATAATCTATTGATCCGGCGCGCCTGCGTGGGGCACGAATCGTGCTGCCCATGCCGCCGATGTCGACCCGGTCCTGCGCGCTTGCCGCGACGCTCGCGCTCTTCGCCTGTGGTGGTGCCTCGGATCTCGAGCACCCTGCCGATATGCCGCACCAGGCGAACGCGGATGTCGACTGGCGCGATCAGGTCATCTACCAGATCGTCGTCGACCGGTTCGCCGATGGCGACCCGAACAACAACTGGAACGTCGAGCCGAGCGTGCCGGGCAAGTTCCACGGCGGCGACTGGCAGGGCGTGATCGATCACCTCGACTACCTCAAGGACCTCGGCGTGACCGCGATCTGGATCTCGCCGGTCGTCAAGAACGTCGAGGAGGACGCCGGGTTCGACAGCTACCACGGCTACTGGACGCAGGACTTCTTGCGGCCCAACGCGCACTTTGGCGACCTCGCGAAGCTGCGCGAGCTCGTCGACAAGGCGCACAAGGCCGGCATGCTCGTCGTGCTCGATGTGGTGACGAACCACATGGGCCAGCTCTTCTATTACGACATCAACGGCAACGGGCAGCCCGACGACACGCTCAGCGGCGGCGGCTTCTCGCACACGTGCCTGCAGATCTGCGCGCAGCATCCCGACCAGTGCTCGACCGACGAGCTGACGTACTGCGCGCAGGGCAAGGACTACCTCGAGCGCATCATCGAGTGGGATCCCGACTACGACCCGCGCGGCGTGCAGGGCTGGACGTCGCTCGGCTTCTCCGGCCCCGCCGACGTGCGCTTCACCGACTGGCCCGACAAGAACCGCACGCCGCCGCCGCGCCCGCCCGCGTGGTTCGGCTGGCCCGACGACAAGCCGTGGTTCGACGACCCGAGCTGGTACCACCGGCGCGGCCGCGTCTACGTGTGGTGGCACGAGGCGAACTACTCGACGGACTTCGTGCGCGAGCAGGAGACGAAGGGCGACTTCCCGGGCGGCCTCAAGGACCTCAACACCGAGGATCCCGACGTCACCGAGGCGCTGACGCGTAGCTTCGAGTACTGGATCGAGGTCGCCGACTTCGACGGCTTCCGCATCGACACGGTCAAGCACATCGACCGCCCGGAGCTCGACCGCAACACGCGCGGCTTCTGGGGTGTGTTCACCGACCGCATGCGCGCGAAGGCGAAGTCGCTCGGCAAGCAGAACTTCTTCATCTTCGGCGAGGCGTTCGACGGCAAGGACGATCTGATCGGCAGCTACACCTGGCCCGGCAAGGACGCGCAGGGCAGCTTCGGCCGCTTCGACTCGGTGTTCTACTTCTCGCAGAAGTACCGCGGCATCGATAACGTGTTCGGCGCCGACGGCGCGCAGCCGACGAAGAACCTCGAGTGCCTCTACAACTCGCGCACGGGCCGCAACCCGACCGACGCGTGGTGCAACCAGAACGGCTATCCCGCCGGCCCGGACTTCGGCAACACGCCGATGGCAGCCTCCGCAGACGGCGGCGTCGGCCTCGCGCCGCAGCAGCTGCTCGTCAACTTCCTCGACAACCACGACCTGCCGCGCTTCATGTTCGAGAAGACCGATCCGAACGTGCTGCGCGTGGCGCTGATGTACCTGTTCACGTGGGACGGCATCCCGTGCGTCTATTACGGCACCGAGCAGGGCTTCAACGGCGGCGTCGATCCGAAGAACCGCGAGGACATGTTCCTGGGCAACGAGCAGCTCGGCTACCCGCCGTTCTCGACGGACAACCCGACGTACGACCTCGTCAAGCAGCTGATCCAGATGCGCAAGGACCACGCCGCGCTCCGCCGCGGCACGACGCAGCCCGCGTGGTCGACGACGGTCGCCGGCCCGCACCGCGACGCCGGCATCTTCGCGTTCGAGCGCGTCGCACCGGGCGACGAGACGGCGCTGGTCGTGCTCAACGCGAGCCAGCAGTCCAGCGAGACGTGCGCCGACGGCGGCACCTGCATGAAGACATCCCTGCCGCCCGGCGCCACGCTCAAGGACGTGATGCCCGGCTCGGACGGCATGACGTTCACGGTCAAGGCTGACAGCACGGTCGATGTCACGGTGCCGGCGCGCTCGGGCCGCGTGCTCGTGAAGATGTAGCCCCCGCAACCCCTCCCAGGTTGCGGCTGCAGTAGCCACCTCGCGCGTTGCGTTCGGCGACATCGCAATCTCGGACAACGCGCAAGTCCGTGTGATTGCGGGCGTGTCGGCTGGCAGGGACCTTGCGATGCGCGCGGGGCATGCGCTGGCTCGTGTCACTTTCGGTTTTCGCTGGCTGTGTCGGCTCGCCGCTGTCCGAGATCGAGAAGTCGGACACTCCCGCGCCGCTCGTCGGTGTCGATGGCAGCCACGATCAGGCCGACCGCAGCTGCAACGTCGTGCTGCGCGAGTTCCTGCCCGATCACGGGCCGGTGCCGACGTTCTCCGGCACGATCGAGATCTCGCAGGCCGCGGCCGCCGAAGGCCTCGCGCCGACGCTGATGTACAAGGACGCGAGCCACCAGACGTGGAGCGCGGTCACCGGCACGCCGTCGTCGCAGACCGCGACGCCCGGCTACGCGCGCTTCGACGTGCAGATCCCGACGGTGCAGAACGCGCCGCTCTCGCTCGTGCCGTACCTCCAGATGCCCGAGGGCGGGCGACTGTTCGATCACAACCGCAATCCCGGCGATCTCGACAACTACACCGTGCAGAGCCCCGACTACGCGATCTGGCAGGACCCGAGCGTTTGCCAGCCGCCCGACGGGCCCGCGCGCGCGAACCTCGTGTTCGAGGCCGACTTCACGCAGCACCGCGACGGCGTGCTCGCGCCAGGCGGGCAGGTCTCGATCGTGTACGCGCAGAGCCGCCTGAACGGCTGCCGCCAGACGCAGAACGGCTACCAACTCTGGGACCTCACGGCGCACGTGCTGTTCCAGCCGGGCGGCCAGCTGCTCGCGGGCAGCGTGCGCGACCAGCCGGCGACGTTCGCCGTGCCGACCGACGCGCGCCAGGCAGTCGTCTGGTTCGAGTCAACGAGCGCGACCGGATGTCACCAGTGGGACTCGAACTACGGCGCGAACTACACGTTCGACGCGCTCACGCCGCCGCAGTGGGTCGGCAACGGCGACGTGCTGATCACGCGCGACACGAGCGGCGATATCTGCGGGGGCGGCTCGATCTCGTCGGGCTTCTCGTTCGACACGTGGGCGCGCCAGCGCGCCGCGCTGACGAACATGTGCTTCGAGGTCTACCAGCCGGGCATGACCGATCGTGACGACCCGCAGCTGTGGCAGAAGCTCGATACCGAGCTGCACTGGCGCTACGCCGGCCAGACGCAGTGGACCGTGACGCCGGTCAGCTTCGACCGCCGCAGCGGTAACAACGCGCGGTACGCGTTCGGGCTGCGCTCGATCGATCCGTTCCGCGACTATCACTGCCCCGAGGTCGCCGCGACGCCGACGGCCGACAACCAGTACGTCCAGATCCCGTTCGAGTACTACATCTCGGTCAACGGCTACGAGCTGCGGCCCGAGCCCGGCGCAGCGTTCGGCGGGACGTTCATCGACTACCCGTCGAACCCCTGGCGACAGGCAAACTGCCACTAGGCGGCTCGCGCGTCACGAACGCGACGACCGGCGCCGCCGTGACGAGCACGCCGATCGTGCCGAGCGCGAACGCGAGCACCTTCTCCGGCCACAGGATCTCGACGCGATCGAACAGGTCGAGATCGAGCGTCAGCGCGAGCGTCCCGGCGGCCGCGAGCACGCACCAGAGCCAGCACAGGATGGCGATCGACCGTCGCGGCTTGCGGTACAGCACGCCGACGCCGATCGCGATCGCGACCGCGAGGCCGACGACCGGCCACCCGCCGGCCGGCTCGGTGCGCTCGAGCTTCGTGTAGCTCGGCGTGCAGTGGTCCTCGTGGTGCTCGGTGTTACCGAGGCTCGCGAGCGCGTAGCCGAAGCAGTTGTTCGCGTCGCCGTAGACGCGGTGGCCGGGCAGCAGGGCGACGACCGGGATCACCACGCACAGCACGAGCACGAGGTGAACGATCCTCCGCAACCTGCGAGCGAGCCGCGGCCTCTCCACGCAACGAGTGTAGCCGGTGTAGCATCCCAAGCGTCGTGCCCGTGCAGTCCCCGATCGCGCGTCTCATCGGTGCGCGGTCCCTCAACACGTTCGGGCGCGCCGTCATCAGCACGACGGTGCTGTACGAGCTGTACGACCGTACCGACAACGCGTGGGTGATCGGCGCCGTCGGCCTCGTGCAGGTCATCCCGGTGATCCTGCTGTTCGTGTGGAGCGGGGCGCTCGCGGATCGCGTCGACCGGCGCCTGTTGACGACGCTCGCCGCGACCGTCACCGGCGCGATCGGCATCGGCCTCGCCGCGTGCTCCTTCTTCGGCCTGCCGGTGTGGACGTACCTCGCGCTGCTGCTCGTCCAGGGCTGCGTGACGAGCGTGCACGCGCCGGCGAGCTCGTCGATGATCCCGCTGATCATCGAGCGCGGAGAGCTCGAGCGCGTCAACCGCGTCGGGGCGAGCCTGCAGGAGCTCGCGGCGATCACTGGCCCAGCGCTTGCCGGCCTCGCGATGACGTGGCTCGAGCCTTCGGCGGTGTACGCGGGGGTCGCCGTCACCGGGCTCGCGAGTGCGGCGCTGTATCGCGCGCTGCCGAAACCTCGCGCGACGCAGGGCGCGACGACCGCGCGCAAGGACTGGCGCGTCGGGCTGCGGTTCATCTTCCGCTCGCCGCTGCTGCTGCCGGCGCTGACGCTCGACATGTTCGCCGTGCTGTTCGCCGGCGTCACCGCGCTGTTGCCGGCGGTCGCGAAGGACATCCTGCACGTCGGGCCGTTCGGCTACGGCGTCTTGCGCGCGGCGCAGTCGGCGGGAGCCGTGATGATGGCGGTCGCGGCCGAACGCATGCCGCCGTGGCAGCGACCCGGGCGCGTGCTGCTGATCGTCGTCGCGCTGTTCGCGCTCGCGACGATGGGCTTCGGCCTGTCGACGTCGTTCCCGCTCAGCGTCGTGCTGCTCGTCGTATGCGGCGCGCTCGACAACATCTCCGTCGTGATCCGGCTGACGCTCGAGCAGATGGTCGTGCCCGATGCGATCCGCGGACGCGTCAGCGCTGTGCATTACGTCTTCATCGGGATGTCGAACGAGCTCGGCGCGGCGGAGTCGGGCGGCGCGGCCTGGCTCGTCGGCACGGTGCCGGCGATCGTCGGTGGCGGGGCGATCGCGCTGATCGTCGCCGGTGTCGTCGCGGCGAAGTGGCGCGAGCTTGCCGCGATGCCGCCACTGTCGCAGCTGAGGCCGCCGGATGGCCACTAACCCCACCGGGCCACTAACCCCACCGGGGTTGCTCACTAACCCCACCGGGGTTGCGGAGCACAGCGGCGCACAGCGTGTGCGCGGCCTGAAATTCCGATTTCGCGGGTGTCCGATGTCCGGCGTTGGTCCGGTGATGAAACGGTGTCCGGCCAACGGTCGTACGCGAGAGGACGTGAGTTTCATCGCTTACGAATGGCGAGCGAGATGCAATGGCGCCGCGAGTGACCCTGCCGCGTCCGGTCTACCCGCGCTCCGCGTACATGGTGACGCGACGGTGCACGCAGCGACAGTTCCTGCTGCGGCCGGACCGAGAGACCAACAACGCTTTCATCTACTGTTTGGCGGTAGCGGCGAAACGATACGATATCGTGGTCGTTGACTTCGTGCAGATGTCGAATCACCTGCACGACGCAATCTACGATCGTCACGGTACGGGGCCGGCATTCTACGAGCATTTCCACAAACTCCTCGCGAAGTGCATCAATGCGCTGCGCGGGCGGTGGGAGAACGTCTTCGCGAGCGGGCAGACTTCCGTCGTCCGCCTCGAAACTCGGGACGCACTGATCGACAAGCTTGTCTACATCGCGACGAACCCGGTCAAAGACGGCTTGGTCGATAGGGTCGACGACTGGCCAGGAGCGAGTGGTTACCGAGCGCTCGTCGAGGGGCGCAAGCTGCATGCATGGCGGCCGCGGCACTTCTTCGCGAGCGATGGAGATATGCCCGAAGAGATATCGCTAGATCTCGCAATTCCGCCCGAGCTCGGAGAGCGCGACGCGATCATCGAAGGGGTTAGCGCTCGCGTGACGGCCGTGGAGCGCGAGGAAGCCCTTAAGCGCGCCGCAGCGGGCACGAAGACGATGGGACGCTATGCGATTCTGCGCCAATCATGGCGTGACTCGCCGAGCAGCCGCGAACCTCGGCGCGGACTGCGACCGACGATCGCCGCCCGCAGTCTGTGGGCCCGTCTCGAAGCGATACAGAGGAAGCGTGAGTTTGCGGCAACGTACCGCAAGGCTCGGCGAGCGATGCTCGATGGCGCGCCAGCTCGGTTTCCGCACGGTACTTACTGGTTGCGCCGCTTCTGCGGCGTCGCCGTCGCGGCAGCCGAAGAAAACAGCTGATCGGACTTCGCGCGCTCTTCTGCTCCCGCGGAAGAGCGTCGTCGCGGCGTGGGCGAGTCTGCCCATCACGGGGGCCTTGGCGGCTGCGCTTGGTACCCGGAATCCGACAGGACGTCGTTCTTGGCGCCGCCTTGGCGCCGCAACGTGGGTGGGGTTACAATGGCGCCGCAACGTGGGTGGGGTTAGGCGGGGCTTGGTACCCGGAATCCGACAGGACGTCGTTCTTGGCGCCGCCTTGGCGCCGCAACGTGGG
>CAYUNM010000037.1:0-39148 GCA_964446175.1 uncultured Kofleriaceae bacterium | reverse complement strand
GCAACGTGGGTGGGGTTAGGCGTAGGCGTCGCGGCGAAGTGGCGCGAGCTCGCCGCGATGCCGCCTCGCTCGCAGCTCGGGCCGCCAGACTAGAAGCGCCAGCTGATGCTCGTGACCGCGCCGCCCGCCGTTGCCTCGACGCTCGGCAGGACGCGCTCGGCGCGGCTGTTGATCACGGCGAGCACGACGCCGGTGATCGCGATCGCGCCGCCGCCCGCGAGCATCGCGATGCCGACCGTGCCCTCGAGCTTCGCGCGCGAGCGCTCGTCGGCGAGCGGCGGGAAGTCGGAGAGCTTGCAGCCCTGCGGGCACTGCTGCGCGAAGTCGGCGTCGAAGCGATCCATCTGGCTGCGGCCGGCGACGTAGAACGCGAGCCCGCCGAGCGCGATCGCGGCGCCGGTGCCGGCGACCGTGTACGGCATCCAGCGCGGGTAGCGATAGCGTAGCGTCACCGCGCTCTCGAGCGGCACGAGCGTGAGGTCGTCGGTGGCGATCGTGCCGCCGGCGATCACGATGCGCCTGCTCACCGTCAGGTAGCCGGTCTTCTCGGCGAGCACGATGTGCTCGCCCGCGAGCACGCGCTGCTTCTGCGTTGCCGGGCAGGTGGCGAGCGGCGCGCCGTCGAGCAGCAGGTGGGCGCCGGGCTCGTGGCAGCTGATCTCGAGCGTGCCGACGCGGCCCTTGACGAGCTGCTCGTCGTCGAGCAGACGCTGGTAGAGATCGGGGGAGAATGGCTTGTCGCCGTAGCGCAGGGCGGCGTCGAGGGCGTCGGCCGCCTCGAGGATGCGGTCGAGCCGGATCAGCGTGACCGCCATGTTGAAGCGGATGCGCGGGTGGTCCCACAGCGCGATCGCCGCCTGGTACTTCGCGAGCGCGCCCGCGTTGTCCTGGTGCGCGAACAGGTCGTTGCCCTGCGCGTAGAGCTCGTTCGCCTGCGCCTGCGTCGCCTCGGGGATGCCCTTCGCCCACGGCGCGTCGTCGGCGCGCGCGACGCTCGTCGCGAGCACGAGCGCGAGCAGCACGCTACTTGCGAAGGTCGCCATGATCGATGTCCTTCATCTGCGCCTGCGCCTTCAGCAGCTCGGCGTGCTCCTTCGCCGCGAGGGCCTCGGCCTGAGCGCGCGCGGCCTTGGCCTCGTCGGTCGCCTTGCGCGCGAGCTCCGCGGCGGCCTCCGCGCGTCGCTGCTGGTCGCGCGCGGCGGTCAGCGCGGCCTCGAGCTCCGCGTTCTTGTGCGCGAGCTCTTCCTTCGTCATCGTCTCGGCCTCGGCCGCCTGCGATGCGAGCGCCTGCGCCTCCTGGGTCTTCTGCACGGCCTCGATGCGCTGCTGGCGCGCGGCCTCCATCGCGTCGAGCGCGGCGCGCGCGCGTTGTGCCTCGCGGTCCGCGGTGCGTGCTTGTTCCTGCGCGTGCAGCTCGGCGGCACGGATCCGCACGAACGCGACGGCGCCGCCCGCGATCACGAGCCCGAGCACGCTGACGATCGAGGCGAACAGCGCCACCCGTAGCCGCCGCCCGCGCGCGGCCTCGCTGCGCACCGCCGCGAGGAACTCGCGCTCGATCACGCTGAGCTCGAGCACGTGGCGCGCCGCATTCGCGAGCGCCTCCTGCGCGGTCGCGCCTCGCCACACGAGGTCACGCGAGCGGCCGCGCGCGGCCCACTGCTTCGCGGCCTGCCGCAGCTCGTGCGTGAAGCCGCGCATCGCCTGGCTGTCCTGCAGCCAGCGCGCGAGCGTGGGCCACTCGGTGATCAGCATCTCGTGCACGATCTCGACGGTCGTGCCCTCCGCCTCCGTGTGCACCTGCACGAGGCGCGCGCGCACGAGGTGATCGATGACGCGATCCGCGTCGTCGCCCAGGGTCAGCAGCTCGCCGCGATCGGCGACCGCGCGCGTGCCCTCCGGCGTCACGAGCCGCGTGAGGATCGCGCGCAGCATCGGCTGGCTCTGCGGCGGCAGCGCGGCCGCGACCTGATCGGCATGACGCGCGAACGCGCCCGCGACGCCGCCCATCCGCTGGTACGCCGCCATCGTGAACCGCCGCGCCTCGCGATCGCGCGCATCCCACAGGCGCGTCGCGGCGAACGACAAGAGCGGCAGCGCGCCCGCCTGCAGCATGTCATCGACGACTCCCGCCTCGAACGCATAGCCGGCGAGCTCGGCCGGCCGCACGAGCGTCTCGCGCAGGTTGTCGTGATCGGGCGCGCTGAGGAAGAACAGCCCGCGCGACAGCTCCTCGAGGAACTGCTTGTGCCCGGCGAGCCGGTCGAGGAAGTCCGCGCGCATCGACAGCACGACGCGCACGGGCGACGACGGATCATCGGCCGCCGCGAGCAGCGCGGCGAGGAACAGCCGGCGCACGTCGTCGCTGTCGCACAGCGTGAACAGCTCCTCGAGCTGGTCGACGACCACGAGCACGCGGCGCCCGCTCGCGCGCAGCAGCTCGCCGAACAGCCCGGGCGCCTCGACGAGCCGCGCGACGAGCTCCGGATCATCGCCGAGCACGCTCGCGAGGCGGTGGATCGGCACGCGGCCGGGACGCAGCACGTGGACGTCGCACGGTCCGCCCGCGCGCATCGCCGGGATCACGCCCGCGTGCACGAACGAGGACTTGCCCACGCCGCTCGGGCCGACGACCGCGAGCAGCGGCCACGCCTCGAGCTGCGCCATCGCCGACCGGATCTCGCTCGAGCGGCCGAAGAAGAACCGCGCGTCGTCCTCGCCGAAGGAGGCGAGCCCGCGATACGGACACGCGTCACCGCTCGCCTGCGGCTGCACGAACGCCATCAGGTCGGCGAGCAGCGCGCTCGCGCTCCGGTAGCGCGCCGCCTTCTTCTTCTCGAGACACCGATCGATGATCGCGACCAGCGCCCCGGGCAGCGCGGAGTTGCGCGCGGCGATGCTCGGCAGCGGCGTGTCGAGATCGAGGAGCCGGAAGCGCAGCTGGTCCGCCGCGGTCGTGCCGGCCGGGTGCGTGCCCGCGAGTGCGCGCCAGAACAGGATGCCGAGCGCCCAGATGTCGCTCTGCGCGTCGACCTCGCCCGCGCCCCACTGCTCGGGCGACATATAAGGAAGCGTGCCGACGAGCGAGTCGGTGCTGATCCGCGCCGCCGTCGCATCGAACGCGACGCCGAAGTCGAGCACCTTCACCTGACCGCGCTCCGTGACGAAGATGTTCGACGGCTTCAGATCCCGATGCACGATGCCGTGCTCGTGCGCGCGCTCGAGCGCCCGTGCGACCGGGACGATCAGCTCGACGACCTCGCGCATGCCGGGCTTGCCCGCGAGCACCTGTGAGAGCGTCTTGCCCTCGAGGTACTCGAGCACCATGAACGGCAGGCCGTCGTGCTCGCCGACCTCGAAGATCGTCACGATGTTCTCGTGCGTGCAGCGCGCCGTCGCGCGCGCCTCGACGAGGAACCGCTGCACGAACGCCGCGTCATCGCGCAGCAGGAACTTGATCGCGACCTTGCGTCCGAGCTTCGTGTCGCGCGCGAGGAACACCTGGCCCATGCCGCCGCGCGCGATCTCGCGAATCAGCTCGAACCGACCGATCAGGCGTTCGTTCGAGAAGTCGAGCGCCGGTGCCGCCACCGGCCGGCATCGTATCAGTGAATGCGCGCGACGATCGTGCGGTCTCGCAGGATGCCGGCCTCGACGGTGGCGAGCTCCGCGGCACGACCGCGCCAGGTCTCCGGCGAAGCATCGCGCGCGAGCGACAGGAAGATGTCGCGGTGGCGGACCTCCGCGTCGGCGAGGCTCGCGTAGAGCGCGGCCGCATCCGGATCCGCGAGTGCACCGGCGAGCAGCCCGAGCCGCTCCGCGCTGCGGCCTTCGATCACCGCGAACACGAGCAGCCGATCGAGCAGGCGCGCCGGCTCCGGCTTGCGGATGTGCTCGCGCAGCGCCGCCGCGTAGTCGTCGCCGAAGTCGTACGCCGCCGGCTGCGCGCGCTTCTGCATCAGGCGCGAGACCTGGATCACGTGCCGGGTCTCGTCGTGCGCGAGCCGCGCCATCTCGCGCACCAGATCCGCGCGCTCGGGATAGCTGCGAATCAAGGACAGCGCGGACTGCGCCGCCTTGCGCTCGCAGTGCAGGTGGTCGGCGTGGACGGCATCGAGATCGGCGAGCGCGACCTCGAGCCACCGCGGATCGGTGGGCACGAGTGGTAGCGCATCGGCGAGCGGCGGAATCACGCGGATGATGTACCATCGACTCGCGTGAAGAAGGAGACCAAGCGGTTCACCGAGGAGTGTCTCGCCGGCCTCGAGCGCGCGAAGGCGCTGCGGCCGAAAGTCGTCGCCGCGAAGGCGCGTACGATCGAAGGCACGCTGCGCCCGTACAACGAGCTGCTCGTCGCCGCGAGCGCCACGAACGCGCTGGCCGGCCTGATGAGCGAGGTCCACCCGGAGGAGGCGATCCGCGATGCGGCGCGCGAGTGCGAGCAGGAAGTGTCGCGCTTCTACTCCGACCTCGCGCTCGATCGCGAGATGTACGACGCGCTCGCCGCCGTCGACGTCAGCAAGGCCGACGCGCAGACCAAGCGCTTCCTCGAGCACACGCTGCGCGACTACCGGCGCGCAGGCGTCGATCAGCCGCCCGAGATTCGCGAGCGTCTCAAGCAGATCGACGAGGAGCTGACGCGCCTCGGCCAGGTCTTCTCGAAGAACATCTCCGAGGATGTCCGCGCCGTCGAGCTCAAGGACAAGAAGCGCCTCGCGGGCCTGCCGGGTGACTTCGTCGCGGGCCACGCGCCCGACGACAAGGGCACGATCCGGATCACGACGGACTACCCCGACTACAACCCGTTCATGACGTACGCGGAGGACGACGCCGCGCGCCGCGACCTCTACATCAAGTTCCGCAGCCGCGGCGACCAGGCGAACGAGACCGTCCTCCACGACATCCTCAAGCTGCGCCGCGAGAAGTCCACGCTGCTCGGCTACGCGAACTGGGCCGACTACATCACCGCCGACAAGATGATCGGCTCGGGCGAGCACGCCGCCGAGTTCCTCGAGAAGGTCTGGAAGCTCGCCGCGCCGCGCGCGCAGGAAGACTACGCGGAGCTGCTGCGCCAGCTGCAGAAGACCGACGCAAGCGCGAAGGAAGTCGCCGACTGGCAGAAGGTCTATCTCGAGAACCTCGTCAAGAAGCAGCGCTACGAGGTCGACGCCTCCGAGGTCCGCCAGTACTTCCCCTACGAGCGCGTCCTCGCCGGCCTGCTCGAGATCACGAGCGAGATCTACGAGCTCACGTATGCCGCCGTGCACGAGCCGGCGTGGCACCCGAGCGTGCTCACGTACGACGTCAAGCGCGGCAAGGACACGCTCGGCCGCATCTACCTCGACATGCATCCGCGCGAGGGCAAGTACAAGCACGCGGCGCAGTTCCCGCTCAAGGACGGCGTGCGCGGCGTGCAGCTCCCCGAGGGCGTGCTCGTCTGCAACTTCCCCGAAGGCGCGCCCGCGCTGATGGAGCACGACGACGTCGTCACGATGTTCCACGAGTTCGGCCACCTCATGCATCACGTGCTCGGCGGCCACCAGCCGTGGATCACGCAGAGCGGCGTGGCGACGGAGTGGGACTTCGTCGAAGCGCCGTCGCAGATGTTCGAGGAGTGGGCCTGGACGCACGAGACGCTCGCGCGCTTCGCCCGCCACCACGAGACGGGCGAGGTGATCCCGAAGGAGCTCGTCGAGAAGATGCGCCGCGCCGACAAGTTCGGCCTCGGCACCGCGACCGTGCAGCAGATCTTCTACGCGGCGATCTCGCTCGCGTTCCATCGCGCCGATCCCGACAAGCTCGATCAGCTCGCCGAGGTCCAGCGCCTGCAGAAGCACTACACGCCGTTCCGCTACGTGCCCGGCACGAAGTTCCACACGAGCTTCGGCCACCTCGTCGGTTACTCGGCGATGTACTACACGTACCAGTGGTCGCTCGTGATCGCGAAAGATCTCCTGACGCCGTTCGAGCGCGCGGGCCTGATGGCGACCGACGTCACGCGCGCGTATCGCGACAAGGTCCTCGTGCCCGGCGGGTCACGTGACGCTGCCGAGCTCGTGCGCGACTTCCTCGGCCGCGCGTACGACTTCCAAGCGTACGAACGCTACCTTGTAAGCTAGTCGCGACAATCCGAGACGATCGCTACAATCCTCCGTGATCTCGGCCGGTTATCCGCCACCGCGAAGTTGATCCGGAGCGGGCTCCTGCCGCACGCTGGCGCCCTCACAATCTCACTCGGAGACCGTCGATGAAGAAGCTCTCGATCGCGTTCGTGGCCACCCTCTCTCTCCTCGCGTTTGCCGGCTGCAAGAAGAAGGGCGGCGGCGGCGACTGTGACTCGACCGTCAACTCTGCTGTCGATCGCATGATGGATCAGCAGATGAAGGAAGGGATGAAGGAGGGCGGCGACAAGATGACGCCCGAGATGAAGAAGATGGCCGAGGACATGGCGAACCAGATGAAGCCGAAGATGAAGGCTGCCATGTCGAAGTCGTGCAAGGACGACAAGTGGTCGGCCGACGCGCTCAAGTGCATGGACGACGCGAAGACGATGGACGAGATGGAGAAGTGCGAAGCCAAGCTCACGCCTGACCAGAAGAAGAACATGGACAAGGCGATGAACGAGGCGATGGGCATGGGCGACATGGGCGGCCACGGCGGTGGCGACATGGCCGGCTCGGCGGCGGCTCCGGCGGCTGGCTCGGCGGCGGCTCCGGCGGCGGCGGCTGGTGACCTCCCGGCCGAGTGCAACGACTACAAGGCGGCGATCGAGAAGCTCTCGTCTTGCGACAAGATGCCCCAGCAGGCGCGCGACGCGCTGAAGAACGCGTACGACCAGGCGAGCGCCGGTTGGGCGAACCTCCCGGCCGAGGCGAAGGCGAACCTCGCGACCGCCTGCAAGGCCGGCGCGGACGCCGTCATGCAGAGCGCGAAGCAGGTCTGCGGCTGGTAATTCCAGCACGCGCCGTTTCCACCTAGATTGGCTTGGTTAAGAGGGCCCGCTTCGTGCGGGCCTTCTTCATTTTCGGCGCGCTCCGCGGCGCGAGTGTTCTCCGGCGCACGGAGATCTATGCGAGGCTCGCGCGCATGAAGATCACGCTCGCTGCTGTCCTCGCGCTCTCGCTCTTCGCCGGCTGCAAGAAGAGCTCGACGTCGCAATGCGCCGACTCGATCAACAAGAGCGTCGACAAGATGATCGCCTCTCGCAAGGAGCGGCTCGCCGCGCAGGGCTCCGCCCTGCCGCCCGAGATGAAGGCGCGCATGGACGAGCGCGCGAAGAAGATGGACGAGGTCTCGGGCGCCCTCAAGCAGGCGATGACGAACCGCTGCACCGAGGACAAGTGGTCCGCCGACGTCCTCAAGTGCTACGACGGCGCCGGCTCGATGGAAGACATCCGCAAGTGCCGCCAGATGCTGCCGCAGGACCAGCAGCAGAAGCTGCAGGCCGACGAGATGAACGTGATGATGAAGTCGATGGGCGGCCCGGGCGGCATGGGCGGCCCCGGCATGGGCGGTCCCGGCATGCCCGGCGGTCACCCCGGCATGGGCGAGATGCCGCCGGGTCACCCGGGCATGGAAGGCGCGGCGCCGGCGCCCGCACCGGGCGGAGCCGATCAGAACGGCGCGCCCTCGGCCGTCCCGCCGACCGCGCCGGGCTCGGCCGCTGCAGCCCCCGCCGCACCGGCGCCGGCCGCTCCGGCCGCCGGCTCCGCGAAGTAACGGCCCGGCGACCGAACGGCTCCGCGAAGTAAGCGCGACCCGCGTGCGTCAGGTCGCGCGCGCGATCACGGGCGCGTGAGGTCGCGCGTGATGTTCTTCTGGTGCGCCTCGAGCGTGCCGCCGCCGATCTCGATCAGCTTGGCGTCGCGCCAGAACTGCTCGACGCGGTACTCCGTACAGTAGCCGTAGCCGCCGAGGACCTGGATCGCGGCGTCGGCGACTTCCTTCGCTGCCGTCGAGGCGAACAGCTTCGCGGCGTCGGTGCCGAGGCGGTTGCGCTGCTTGGGGCCAACCGAGGCGGCGACGTCGTAGACCAGCGCGCGGATCGCCTCGGTCTTCGCGAACGAGTCGCCGATGTAGCGCTGGATCTGGCCGTGCTCGGCGAGCGGCTTGCCGAACGTGCGGCGCTCCTGCGCGTAGCGGACCATCGCGTCGAGGCAGCGGCGCGCGATGCCGAGCGAGATCGCGGCCAGGCCGAGGCGCTCGATCTCGAGGTTGCGCATCATGTTCGTGATGCCGCCGCCTTCGGTGCCGAGCAGATTCTCGGCGGGCACGCGGCACTCCTCAAAGATCAGCTCGCTCATCGTGGACGCGCGCATGCCGAGCTTGGGGATCTTGGGCGAGGTCGAGAAGCCGGGGAAGCTGCGCTCGACGACGAACGTCGTGATGCGCTCGTCGAGCTTGGCGTAGACGAGGAAGATGTCGGCCTCGGGGCCGTTCGTGATGAACGTCTTGCGGCCGTTGAGGACGTAGCCGTCGCTCGTCTTGCGCGCGGTCGTCTGCATGCCGAGGACGTCGGTGCCGACGGCGGGCTCGGTCATGCCCATCGCGCCGACCGTCTCGCCGGTGAGCGTCTTCGGCAGGTAGCGCGCGTGCTGCGCGGCGTTGCCGGCCCAGTAGAAGTTGTTGACGAACAGCAGCGCGTGCGCGAGGTAGCCGAGCGTGAAGCCCGGGTCGGCGTAGGCGAGCTCCTCGTGGACGATGACGGAGGCGGTCGCGTCGAGGCCGGCGCCGCCCGCGGCCTCGGGGATCGTGATGCCGATGAGGCCCATCTTCCCGAGCTCGCGCAACAGCGCCGTGTTGAGCGTGCCGGATTCGTCGTGCTCCATCGCCTGCGGCTCGACGCGGGTCTGCGCGAGCTGGCGGACGGTCTGGCGAATCAGCTCGTGCTCTTCTGACACCATCGGTGGCGGTACCGTACCATTCACACAGCTATGACGCCTGGGATCGCGCAATGGATGCAGGGCAGTCCGGCCGTGCTGGTGGCCAATCCAACGGCGCAGAGCGGCAAGGCGGCGGACTGGATCCGCCACGCGCGGGCGCTGCTCGACGAGGCACAGGTCGCCCATCGCTTCGTGCCGACCGAGCCGGAGGGCGCGACCGTCGACCGCGTGCGCGAGGCGATCGATGACGGCGGCGCGCGCGTCGTCATCTACATGGGCGGCGACGGCACGTTCGCCGAGGTCGCGAAGGGCGTGCTCGCATCGTCGCACTCGAAAGAAGTCGCGATGGGCATGCTGCCGACGGGCACCGCGAACGACCAGGGCAAGAGCTTCGGGCTGTACGCGGGGCCGAGTGCGCTCGAGCGCAACGTGCGCGTCGTGGCAGACGGCTGGACCGTCGGCTGCGACGTCGGGAAGCTCGTCATCGAGCGCGGGCTCAAGGAAGTGCACCGCGATCTGTTCTTCGATTCGTTCAGCGTCGGCCTCGGCGCGGCGAGCCTGGCGACGCGCAACCGCGATCGCGAGCTCGTCGGGCGCATCCCGGGGCTCGGCCTGATCTATCGCAACCAGCTCGTGTACCTCGGGGCGGTCGCGCGGCGATTCGCGGAGAGCTACGTCGTCGATATCAAGTTCGATGTCGATGCGGTGATCGACGGCGTCGTGCATCACTACGAGTCGCTGCTCGACGTCATCGTCAAGAACACGAAGATCTTCGGCGGCGAGTGGATCTTCGACGCGCAGAGCGAGAGCGACGACGGCCGGTTCGAGCTCGTGCCCGTGACCGGCCGGCGCGACTTCACGACGAAGCTGCTCGGTGCGTTCCGTCACAACCCGGTCGGGGTCGATGACCTCGAGCGGCTCGGCATCGAGCATGCGCCCGCCGTGGCCGGCACCAAGATGGAGCTGACGGTGCGCGGCGACATGCTGCCCGCGGCGCAGATCGACGGCGAGGAGATTCCCGCTGGCGACCGGTATCTCGTCGAGGTGCAGGCGCGATGTTTGCGCCTGATCGTGCCGCGCGAGCACGTCGACCCGTCGAGCACCGATCTGTCGGGACGCGTGGTGATGCCATGAGTTGGTTGCAGTGCGACCGACCGGCCGCACCGCACGTCGTGTAGGTCTGCGTAGTTGCGCGTGGCAACGGTCGGCCCGCCGCTTGCTGAGACGGTGCGCGCTGACGCCCGTGCGCGTGTTCGTCTTCGGTCGTTACCCTCATCATCAACCTCCGGGGCCGACCACGCGTACGGGCTTCTTTTCGTGACGGCACGTGCGATGCTTGATGGACGCTCGTGCGCCTCGTCATCCTCGCTTGCCTCGCCGCGTGCAGCACGCCACCCGCGACGCGACCCGCGCCGGTCGAGCCGGCGGCACCGCTCGAGCCTGCGAAGGTCTCGCACACGTGCGCCGACGCGGCGGTCGGCATCGAGCGCGCGACGAAGGGCGTCCGCGCTCCCGACACGACGGTCTTCGACGAGATGCGCGGGCGCTGCACCGATGACGCGTGGCCGCTCGCCGCGATCGACTGCTTCGCGATGATGAAGGAAGGCGACGTCGCGCGGTGCGCGCGCGAGCTCCACGACAGCGTGCGCGACCGGATGTTCGGCGTGCTCTCCGGCGGCAACGATCGCGGCTCGCTCGCGATCGCGCGTGCGCGGCTCGATGCGATGACACTGCCGGTCGCCGCGTGCGACCAGTTCGTCAAGAGCGTCAGCGCGGTGCTCGCGTGCGAGCGCATGCCGATCGAGACGCGCATCGAGCTCGGCAACGATACGGCGGACTTCTGGAGCTTGCCCGAGCAGCTGCCGGCCGACGCCGAGCAGCGCATCGCGACGGCGTGCGGCCAGTCGCTGAGCGCGTTGCAGCAGCACGCCGCAGTTGCTGGTTGCATGCTCTGACCAGCGCGTGGTACGCGCCGGCCATGCGTGGCTGGCTCGTCGTCTGTGTGGTGGCGCTCCTGGGGTGTGGCAAGCACGAGGACAAGCCGCGGCCCGTGCTCGTCGCGGGCGCCGGCTCCGGCGAGGCCGAGTTCGCGAAGCAGCTCGCCGCGGCGCTGCCGGATCGTCACCTCGTGTACGACGAGTCGAAGCACCAGCTCACCGGCTCCAACGAGGTGATCGCGACGACGAACGTCTACCAGGAGTGGCTGAAGACGGATGCAGACCACCGTCCCGCCGCGATCCAGCGCATCGCCGCTGGCTTCTCGCAGATGCCGAAGGACAAGCTCTCGCTCGACGAGGCGCGCAAGAGGCTGCGCCCGGCCGTGCGCGCGGTCAGCTACTTCGATCCCGCGCAGCTCAGGCGCATGGGCTCGGGCGTGGGCTCCGCCGCGGAGACGACGACGATCCCGTACAAGATGATCGGCGAAGGCGCGGCGGTCGCGATCGCGATCGACAACCCGGACTCGATGGCCATCGCGACGAACAAGGATCTCGACGACTGGCACATCACGATCGATCAGGCGCTCGCGATCGCGGTGGCGAACCTCGGCGTCGACGCGAAGCTCGAGCAGCTCGAGCCCGGCGTCTGGGCGGCGAAGATGAACGACAGCTACGACGCGTCGCGGATCATGCTCGTCGAGGACATCGGCAAGCTCGGGCTCGCGGGCGGCGCGGTCGCCTTGATCCCGAACCGCGAGACGCTGCTGCTCGCCGGCAAGAGCGACGCGAAGGCGCTGCTGCGGATCGCCGAGCTCGCCGAGACCGCCGCGAAGGACCCGCGGCCGATCCACACACAGGCGCTGTGCCTCGAAGGCACCGAGTGGCACGACTGCATCCCGAACATCACGCCGCGCGTGAAGCAGCGGTTCGCGTCACTCGCGGCGCAGGGCTGGATCGACCTCTACGGCGACGGCCACGACGCGTACCAGGATCAGCTCGGCGACGACCTGTTCGTCGCCCACCTGACCGGGATCAGCAAGCCGACCGGGGAGGTCCTGACCTATGCGACCTGGACGAAGACCGTGCCGACGATGCTGCCGAAGGCAGACTACGTCGCGTTCGTCGTGCTCGAGGGACCCGAGGGGCAGGAGAAGGGGCGCATGCTCGGGCTGGCGCCGTGGAGCCGCGTCATGTCGGTGATGGGTGCTCGCATGAAGGAAACCGGCAAGATGCCGCGGTACTGGGCGACCGGCGACGCGTTTCCGACGGATGCAGAGCTACGGAAGCTCGCGTTGACGATGAAGCCGTGACGGTCCATCCTCCGGGGCATCTACCTGGAGGTTTCCGATGGCTGATGTCTTCATCTACGACGCTCTTCGTACGCCGCGCGGCCGCGGCAAGGCCGGCAAGGGCGGGCTCTCGCACATCCACCCGCAGGAGCTGCTCGCGCAGACGCTCAACGCGATGGCGGAGCGCAAGAAGCTCGACAAGAAGCTCGTCGACGATCTCGCCGTCGGTTGCGTGACCCAGGTCAAGGAGCAGGGCGCGTGCATCGCGCGTCTCGCGCTGATCGCCGCGCAGTGGCCCGAGGAGGTCACCGGCTTCACGATCAACCGTTTCTGCGGCTCGGGCCTCGAGGCCGTCAACTCGATCGCCGCGAAGATCGGCTCGGGCTTCACGGAGAGCGGGATCGGCGGCGGTGTCGAGTCGATGTCGCGCGTGCCGATGGGCAGCGACGAAGCGATGCTCGACGGCCTCAACGAGGGCCTCCGCAAGCGCCTGTACCTCGTGCCGCAGGGCATCTCTGCCGACCTGATCGCGACGCGCGAGGGCTACTCGCGTACCGACGTCGACAAGTTCGCGCTCGAGAGCCAGCAGAAGGCGGCGCGCGCGATCGAGAACAAGCACTTCGCGAACGCGATGTTCGCCGTGAAGAACGAGGACGGCTCCGTCGCGCTCGATCGCGACGAGCACCCGCGCGCCGACACGACGATGGAAGGCCTCGCGAGCCTCAAGCCGGCGTTCGTGCAGATGGGCGCGATGGCGCTCGGCCCCAAGGGCGAGACGCTCGACCAGCTCGCGCTGGCGCGCTACCCCGAGGTCAAGGCGATCGATCACGTGCACACCGGCGGTAACTCGTCGGGCATCGTCGACGGCGCCGCGGCCGTGCTGATGGGCTCGAAGGAGTGGGGCGCGAAGGCGGGCCTCAAGCCGCGCGCGAAGATCCGCGCGATGGCGACCATCGGCTCGGAGCCGGTGATCATGCTGACGGCGCCGGCGCCGGCGTCGAAGAAGGCGCTCGACCGCGCCGGCATGTCGGTCAAGGACATCGACCTGTGGGAGATCAACGAGGCGTTCGCGACGGTGCCGATGCAGACGGCGCGCGCGCTGGAGATCGACCCGGCGAAGATCAACGTCAACGGCGGCGCGATCGCGCTCGGCCACCCGCTCGGCGCGACCGGCGCGATCCTGCTCGGCACGGCGCTCGACGAGCTCGAGCGTTCGAACAAGTCGACCGCGCTGATCACGCTGTGCATCGGCGGCGGCATGGGCATCGCGACGATCATCGAGCGCGTGTAGTACCTTCGCCGCGTGCGTCGATTCCTCTGGCTGCTTGCGCTCTGTGCGTGCGCGCCCGAGGAGCCCGCGCCAGCGAAGCCACGCCCGTGGGTGGTCCCGCCGGGACCGGCCGCGTGGCCGCTCGGCGAGGTGACCGGCCGCATCGGCCGCGCGCAGGCGCCGCAGCCGGTCGTGCGCGAGGGCATCGAGGGCGCGTTCGCGAGCGCGCTGCTCGCGCCGACGGCGTGGGCGGTGCCCGGCGCGGCGACCGCCATCGTGTACGGCAGCGATCGCGGCAAGCCGGCGGTCGAGCTCGTCGACATCGATCACGGGCGCGTGCTGTGGCGCGAGACGATGACGTGCGCGGGCCCGGTCGTCGGCGTGACGGCAGGCGCCGTCGTGTGCAGCGATGCGCGCGGCACGCACGCGCTCGGGCTCGACGGCAAGCCGCGCTGGCATCACGAGGCGGCATTCATCGCGATGACCGACGATCGCGTCGTCGAGGCGGGCGCGGATGAAGCGGTCATCAGCGACGCCGAGACCGGCGACGAGGTCGCGCGCGTGAAGATGCCGCCCGCGGTCTCGCCGACGGCGATCGTCGCGAGCTGCGGCGATGCGGGGCGCGAGCTGTTCGCGGTCGGCCCCGACGGCAAGCTCGCGCACGTGATCGAAGGGCAGGGCGGGCCGAAGGTCGTGTGGGCGGCGCCGGTCGGTACCGTCGTCGGCATCGATGCGTGCGCCGGTGGCAGCGTGCTCGTCACCGCGTCGACCGATGCGGGCACCGCGCTCGTCGCGATCGCGCGCGAGACCGGCGCGATCACGGGTCGCGTCGACGGGGTTACCGGCTACTGGCCGGCGCGCGACGGCAGCGACCATCTCGAGGTCGCGACGCCGCTGGGTGTGCAGCTGCGCGCGCGCACGCTCGACGACGTCGGCGCGCCGCTGCCGTTGCCCGCGCTCGGCGAGCTGCTCGCGCGTCGCGGCGACCGCCGGCTCGTGCGCGCGACCCCGTCGACGGCCGTGCTCCTCGATCGCAGCGGCGTGCGCGCGTACCTCCCGCTCTCCGAGCTCGGCGCCGTGCTCGGCGAGGATCACGTGCTCGCCGCGAGCTGGCTCGGCTCGCAAGGCCAGACCGCGCGCCGCCTGCGCATTCCGCCGCGCTATCGCCGCCAGCTGCGCCTGCTGCCGAAGCCGTCGCCGGTCACGGTGCCCGCCGAGCTGCGTGATCTGCCGGCGCCGGGCGAGCTGCCAGCCGGCCTCGCGAAGCCGAACGCCGCGATGCACTCCGCCGATGCGATCGCCGTCGCGGGCGAGAACCTCTACGTCGCGGTGCTCGAGGCGGATCCCGACGACACGCGCCCCGGCGGCCTCGCGCGCTTCGATCTGCACACGAAGACCTGGCGCTGGTTGCGCGCCGACGGCTGCGGCCCGGGCACGCCGATCGCGATCGCGATCGCGCGCGACGCCGTCGCGTGTGCCGCGCGCGGCAAGCAAGCGACCGTACGCGTCACCAGCACCGACGGCACGCCCCGCTGGGACTGGCACGGCGACGCGATCGACGACGTCTACGCCGCCGGCGACGTCATCGCGATCGCCGACGCCGATCGCCTCCACGTGCTCGCCGCCGCCGATGGCCACGCGCTCGCCGAGCTCGCCTCCGACGACGGCGCCCCGCCGCGCGCCGCCCTCCTGGACATCAACGGCATGACGATGCTCGTGTCCGCGGAGCGCGGGCGCGTCACGGGCCGGCTCGTCCACGTCGAGCTCGCGCCGGCGTGGTCGCTCGAGGTCGCGGGCGTCGTCGCGCAGATCCTGCCCTCGGGCGCGGGCGCGCTCGTCGTGCTCGAGGATGGCGACGCCTATCGCATCGACGCCCGCACCGGCACGCCGATCCCGCTGCCCGGCCTGGGCCTGGTCTGGCGCGCGCCGGGTGCTCTCGTCACCGGCGAAGCTCCCGGCGGCCCGATCCCGCCCTCGCCGATGCCCACGCCGCCGCCGCCGCCCAAGCCCAAGGCACCGGTCGGCCGGCCGCCGCCGGTCGATCCGAACTTCACCCCGCCGCCGATTGCTACACCCTGGCCGCCACCGCCGCCGATGGCCGCGAGCTGGCAGCTCACGCTCTACGAGCTCCTCGGCGGTCTGCGCGCACGCAACGACTACGCGCTACCGCCGCCGATCGCGCTGGCGCCACGCGTCGGTGACGCGCCGTTCGTCGCCGTCGCCGGAGCCGGCATCCGCGAGGCGCTCGTCATCGATCCGCGGCACGGCGACCCACTCCGGCGCGTTCAGCTGCCCGACGAGGCAGCCTCGGCATTCTCGACCGTCGTCGACGGCGCACCGGTTGCCGGCATCGTGCTCGCGAAGCCGCTGCGTGTCGTGCTGTTTTGAGCGCGCCGGCCTGATATAGATCGAGGGATGGCACTCCCGCTCCGCGCCGCGCTGCGCTCCGCCGGCCGCTTCATGGTCAAGAACCCCACCACCATGCTGAGCATGGCGCGCCACGCCCTCGGCATGCGGGTCGCGGTCCCGCTCGATGCGCTGCGCTGGTTCATCGCGAACACGCCGCCTTCGAAGAAGGCGCCGCAGGACGTGACGATCACGCCGCGCCCGCCCGCGATCGGGCTCGGGGCCACGATCGATCTCATGGGCACCACCGTGCGCGCCGGCGCGTCGATCCGCGTCGACCAGATCGATCTGCGCGAGGGCGCGTTCAAGGTCACGCTCCGCCTCTCCGACGTCACGATGAAGGTGCTCGGCGAGTCGTTCACGCCGGTCGCCGGCCTGATCAAGAGCGGCGCGCTCGATCTCTCCAAGCCCGGCAACCTCGCCAAGTTCATGCCGAAGAAGCCGCCGGTGCTCGTCGAGGCGCACGACGACATCATCGTCATCGACCTCATGCAGAACCCGAAGTTCGCCGAGAACGTCAAGGTCCAGGGCATCCTCGGCACGCTGACCCCGGTCGTCCAGGTCTCCGGCCTCTCGACCGAAGGCGACTTCCTGATCCTCCAGCTCCGCGCGTCGCCGTTCGGCATCCCGCGCGCGCTCAACGCCGCGCGCCAGCTCGCCGCCGGCTGATCGCACCGCGGAGATCGCACCACCGTGGCGGAGCACACCTGACCATGGCCGAGACCGTGGCGATCACCGCGACCGACAAGGCCGCGCGCTATCGCGAGCTCCTCCCGCAGCTCGCGTCTCTCGTCGACGGCGAGCCCGACCTGATCGCGAACCTCGCGAACATCACGGCCGCGCTCCACGAGACCCTGCCGATCGCGTCCTGGGTCGGCTTCTACATCATGCGCTCACCGCGCGAGCTCGTCCTCGGCCCGTTCCAGGGCAAGGTCGCGTGCGTCCGCATCGCGTTCGGCCGAGGCGTCTGCGGAACCGCCGCCGCCGAGCAGCGCACGCTCGTCGTCCCCGACGTCGAGCAGTTCCCCGGTCACATCGCGTGCGACGCCGGCTCGCGCTCGGAGATCGTCGTCCCGATCGTGCGCGGCGGCACCACGGTTGCCGTCCTCGACCTCGACAGCTACGAGCTCGCCGCGTTCGACGCCACCGACGCCGAATACCTCGGCGAGGTCGCGCGGCTTGCATCCACGCTCGCATGGTGAGGAGAGCGCTCATCGCGCTCGCCGTCGCCGCGTGTCAGGGCGGCTCGTCGGATGCGCCGAAGGCGCCGCAGGGCAGCGCGAAGGGCAGCGCGCACGCCAGCGTGAATGGCAGCGCGTTCGCAAGCGCGAAAGGCAGCGCGAATGGCAGCGCCGCGACCGTGGGCTCGGCACAAGCGCCGGTGGGCGATGCGGGCAGTGACGCGCCCGATGACCCGGGCAAGGTGATCGACGACCTGCGCGCGGTGCCCGCATGGCAAGCCGTCGTCGATCGCACGCGGTTTCTCGCCCGACGCGGCCAGCACGGCGTCGTGTTCGGCACGCTCGGCGCGCCGATTCCGCTGCCGCCACCGCCGCCGGGAACGGCCGCGGGTTCCGCCGCGAGTGCAGGTTCCGCGGCGGGTGCGGGTTCGGTGGCGGGTGCGGGTTCGGCGGCGGGTGCAGGTTCCGCGGCCGCTCCGGGCGCGCCGCCGGCGTCCCCCTACACGTGGCTCGTCGACGACACCGAGGGGAACGGCGCGCTCGCGATCCGGGTCGAGCTCGGCAAGTACGCGCTCAAGACCAAGACGGGCGACCGCGTCGCGCTCGGCGGCGCCTGGGCTCTCGACGACACCAAGCACTACTACTGGAAGGTCGACGCGATGCAGGCACTGCCGCCTGCCAAGCCGATCGACTCCAAGGATGCGCCGCTGCCGCCGGGCCACGTGATCACGACCGGCGACTTTCCCGCCGGCGTGAAGCGGATCTCGCTCGCGAAGGAAGGCGACGCGGCGTACTTCACGGTCGTCGGCGCGCCACCGACGGTCGACGGCGACGGCTGGCCGGTCGCGGACGAGCTCGGCAATCCGGTCGTCGGGCTGCTCGTGCTGCCGGGCGAGCGCGCGAGCTACGGCGCGCAGGACATGCGAACGCCCGACGAGCGCTGGCAGCTCAGACGCGGCCAGACGTACTGGGTGCGCATCAGCCGCTTCCACAAGCGCGGCGCCGACAAGCCTCCCGCGATCATCGCGCGCACACCGCCGGTCTGGGTCCGCTAGGGACGACACGAGATCGCGTTTAGCGGCGACGTGAGCGACGCAGGAGCATCGCGAGCACGACGAACGCCATCGCGAACGAGGATGCAGGCGCCGCCTGTGCACCGCAGCACCCCGAGCGCGGCGCACGAACATCGCCGGGACGGTCGCGACGCGTGGCCGGCGCGTGCGTGCCGGGCGCGTGCGTTTCGGCGGACGACCGCGCGGGGCCCTCGGGATCTTCGGTCACGCGACACTGCGCATCGACCTCGATCACGAGCGGGCGCGCGGACATCTTGCCGCCGCGCGCGACGGTGATCGCACATGCATTGCCTACAGGCTTCGCGGTGACGGTCGCGTGGCCGTCCGCGTCGCCCGCGTCGAGCACGACGTGCAGGCCGGGCGGCGCCACATAGGCGAGCTCGCCGTTGCCATGCGCAGCCTCGCCGTTGCCGCGGGCAAGCGCGCCATCACCGCGCGTGCTCCACACGACCGTCGCGTCCCGCATGCTGAGGTGCACGCCGGCGTAGCCGTTGCCGGAGAGCGGCTGCACGGTGATGGGCGCGGCGGCGGCGGAGATCACGTGCGCCGCCGACGGCGTCGGGCCGGGCAGCTCGACCTTGTACTCCGTGACCGGAAAGCGCGCGGCGTCGCAGGTGCCTCGCACGGTGCCCGCCTGGAAGCAGTCCTTCTGCGACGGCACGCCGATCGCGGGCTTCTCCGGCTGCAGCGCCGTGATCGCGAGGCGCGTCGCGCCGACGGTGGCGGTCGCCGTCGTGCCGTCGAGCGCGAGGTGGCCGGGTGTGCGAAAGCGCAGGTAGAGATCGCGGTCGGCGGCGCCGGTGGAGGCGCGGTCGAGCACGACGACCGCCGCATCGGTGCCGTCGGCGCTCGGGATCACGACGAGGTCGCGCCGTGCGCTCGGCACGTCGGACCGCCGGTCCTGGAACTTGAACGCATCGGTGTAGTCGCAGCGCGCCGCGATCGTGCCCGACTGACGCTGCGTGACGTCGTCGAACGCGGGGTTGCCCCACGGCGCTTGCGACGGCTGGTAGTCGTGCGGGAGCTGCGGCGAGCGAACCGTCGGCGCGTTGGAGGTCAGCGTCGACTGCGAGCCGTAGGGCGACGGATCGACGATCACGTCGTCCCGGCCGCGCGAGAGCACGAAGTTGCCGGCGTCGGGATGGCGGTGATCGCGGTCCATGCCGCCCCGGCACGACGCGACGAACCAGATCGCGCGGTCGTCCCAGCGCGTGCGCGCGTAGAGCGTGCCGGTGCCGGCCGCGAAGTACGACGTCGGCCACGAGGCGCGCGGAATGATGGCGGGCTTGTCGCCGACGGCGGCGAGGGCGTCGTAGAGCAGGGCGTCCTCGTCGGTGAGACGGAGGCGCGAGAGCTCGCCTTTGGCGTAGCGCTTGTCGTCGGGGGCGGCGTCACCGAGCGCGATCGCGTCGAGCACGAGGACGTTCGGCGCGAGGTTCGGCTGCTCGGCTTCGGTATCGGCGAGCGGATAGACGCGGTCGCCGGGCGAGAGGCCATGGACATGGCGCACGAGTAGCGCGTGCAGCCAGCGCTCGACGCCGTCGACCTCGATGCCGGCGGCGCGCGCGACGCGCATCGCGAGCGCGTACTCGGCGACCGAGAGCGGACCGTACTGCCAGCCTTCGGGCCAGTCGCCGCCGCGCAGGATGCCGTCGTCTCCGAGGGCGGGCGCCATCTCCTTGGCCCAGATCGTGCCGACTACGGTTTTCCACAGGTCGTCGCTGTCGCCTTCGCCTGCCTCCGCGACCGCGATCAGCGTCGCGGCGGTGATGTAGCCGGCCTGGTAGTTCGAGCCGGGATCGTGTGGCCGGTAGCCCTTCTCGAGGTAGCGCGCGAGCCAGGCGTTCCAGCGGGCGCGAGCGTGGGCGCGCTGCGCGGGCGTGAGCTGATCGTGGAGCCAGTCGTAGGCGAGGGCGGTGTAGGGGCCGAGGTTGCGGAGCGCGTAGCCGTCGTCGCGCGAGGCGGCGGCGTCTCCGCCGGCGTTGTCGCCGATCTGCGCGAGATCGTCGAGGAGCGCGGTCATGAACCGGATCGCGGTGTGCGCGTCGTCGCGGCTTCCCGTCGCGGCCCACGCGACGAGGCACGCCTGCAGCGCCTTCGCCCACTGCGCGCCTTGATAGCCCGCGCTGTCGTACTCGTGGCCGTCGCGCGCGGCGGCGCAGAGCTTGATCGCACCGACGACAGGACCGTGGGGCAGCTTCGCCTGCTCGGCCCATGCGGAGCGCAGCTTGCCATCGAGCAGCATGCGCGGGTGCGGCCCGGTCGGTGCCGCATGCGCCGTGGCCGCGGCGATCGCGACGATCAGAAAGCTACGCACACAAACCAAGGGTGGCACCTACCCGTACCGTACCCGACCGAGGACGCCGAGGCGCGTATGGTGGGCTCGTGCGTGGCGTCGTGGCAATCGCGGTGTGGCTCGTGGCGTCGCTGGCGTTGCTGGGGCTCGACGTGCCGCACGCGCGTCTGTTCGTGATGGTCGGTGCCTACGGCGTGCTGCTGCCGGTGCTCGTGCGCGTGGTCGCGCGCGATGGCTCGGGCGCGGCGCCGGTCGTGTCGCGGCGTGCGTTCGTCGTGCTCGCGGTCGTGATCGGTGTCGCGACGCTCGTCATCGCGCACTGGTGGGATCGCGGCATCTTGTGGGGCGACGAGGACTGCTATCGCCAGCAGGCGCGCATCTTCGAGAGCGGTCATCCGTGGCTCGCCGCGCCCGCGCCGACGTCGCCCGACGCCGCGACCTCGCAGCACGAGCTTCGCTTCCTGCACCACATCATCCACGACGGGCACTGGTTCACGAAGTATCCGCCCGTATGGCCGGCCGTGCTCGCGCTCGGCGATGCGCTCGGCGTGCGCTGGCTCGTCAACCCGCTGCTCGCCGTGCTCGCGCTGTGGATCATCTACCGGCTCGCGCGCCTGCTCGCGCTGCGCGATCCGAAGCTGCCGCTCGTGATGCTGATCGCGTCGCCGTTCTTCTTCATGACGGCGGCGTGCCAGATGTCGCACATGCTCGGGCTCGTGTGCTGCGCGGGTGCGACGCTGTGCTTCGCGTCGGCGATGCGCAGCGGGCGCGTGCTCGCGTTCGCGGGCGCGATCGCGCTGCTCTGCCTGTGCGCGTTCGTGCGCCCGTTCACCGCGTTCTGCGCGGGGATCGCGCTGGTGCCGTTCGCGATCCCGGCGACGGCGACGCGGCGAGCGGCACCCTTCGTCGCGGTCGCGGCGGGGCTAGGCGCGATCACCGTCGCGGCGATGGCGCTCTACAATCACTTCTACACCGGGCACTATGGCCAGTCGCTGTACGCGCTGTACGCCGACGGCAAGCTGAAGGAGCTGTCGCTGTCGTCGATAGTGATCGTCGACAACCTGAAGAACGCGGCGCGCTGGTCGCTCCAGGACACCGCGCTGTTCACGTGGCCGCTCGCGTTCGCGCTCGCGATCTACGCGCTGATCGCCGACCGCGAGCGGCGCTACGAGCACAGCCTCGTGCTCGTCGTGTTCGTCGCGCTCGGCGTCGGCAACCTGATCCACACCGAGGGTTCGTCGTCGCGCTTCGGCGATCGCTACCTGTTCGAGGGCATCGCGGGGCCGATGCTGCTCGCGGCGCGCGGCATCGAGCTGCTCGCCGAGCGCTGGCGCGTGCGCAACCTCGGCGCGCTCGTCGCCGTGCTGACGATCGGCGGCGTGCTGCTCGCCGTCCCGCTCGTGCGCCCGACGCTGCGCGAGATCCGCCCGTACGTCCACGTCCACGACGTGGTCGACGCGCTCCCCGACGACGGCTCGCTCGTGTTCTTCACCGTCACCGATGCGTTCACCGGCGACCGGTTCGACCTCAACGCCACCGACTACACGCACGCGCCGCACATGTTCCTCGTCGATCCGGGCCCCGCGCGCCGCGCGCAGGTCGCCGCCGCCGAGCATCGCGCGCGCTGGATCGTCCTCGGCTACGACGAGCAGGCCGGCGCGCCGGTCGTGCTCGCACGCGGGCTCAGCGCTGCGCCGTCCGCCCCGTGAGCGCGATCGCCTTGTCGATCAGCCCGACGAGCTCGAGCCGGTCCTTGTCCGTGCCGGCCGCGCCCTTCGCCATCTCGCGGATCGCGGCGAGCGACCAGTGCTCGGCATCCTGGCCGCCGCGCAGCACGTCCGCGAACGCGGCCACCGCGAACGCGAACCGGAAGTCCGCCGTCGCCGCCGCGAACGACGGCGCCGGCCCGCCGACCATCGGGAACCCCGCCTCCGTCGCCTTCTCGCCGTTCGGCTCCTTGTAGCGGATGCGCACCGTGCCCAGCGGCGCCCCGGCCTGCGCGCCCTTCGCCGTCAGCTCGACCTCGTACAGCGCGGTGACCTCGTGGCCGGGACCGACCTCGCCCGCATCGACCTTGTCGTCGCGGAACTGCTCGTCCTTGATGTCGCGGTTCTCGTACCCGACGAGCCGGTAGCGCGCGACCATCGCCGGATCGAAGTCGACCTGCAGCTTGACGTCCTTCGCGACCACCTCGAGGTTCGCCGTCAGCTGCTCCTGGAACACCTTCTTCGCCGCCGCCTCGCTGTCGATGTAGAAGTTGTTGCCGTTGCCGCGATCGGCGAGCTGCTCCATCAGCTCGTCCTTGTAGTTGCCCATGCCAAAACCGATCGTCGACAGCGTCACGCCTTCCTTCGCGCGCGCCTCGATGATCTTCAGGATCTCCTCGTGAGTGTGCGGCCCGACGTTCGCGTCGCCATCGGTGCACACGATCACGCGCGACGTCACGCCCGGCGCGAGCCCCGCCATCGCCTGCGTGTAGGCGAGGTCGATGCCCGACGCCATCCCGGTCGACCCCTCCGCCGACAGCGAGCCGATCGCGGCGAGGATCCGGTCCTCGTGCTCGAGGCCCGTCGGCGGCAACCTCACGCTCGTCTCGCCGGCGTACGTCACGATCGAGACCGTGTCGCCGTCCTTCAAGTTGTTCGTCAAGATCGTCAGCGCCTGCTTCGCGAGCTCGAGCTTGTCGGGCGATGCCATCGATCCCGACACGTCCACGAGGAACACGAGGTGCGCCGGCTTGCGCTCCGCGACCGACAGCGCCTTCGTCCCGACCCCGACCCGCACGACCGTCCGCCCCGCCTGCAGCGGCGACGGCGCCGCATCCATCACCACCGCGAACGGCGCGTTCCCGCTCGGCTGCGGAAAGGCATAGTGGAAGTAGTTGACGAATTCCTCGACGCGCACACTCGCGGGCGGCGGCAGCGAGCCCTCCTCGAGCTTGCGGCGCGCGATCGTGTACGACGCGGTATCCACGTCGGCGGCGAACGTCGACAGGTGGTCCTTCGACGCGTCGACCCACGGGTTCTTGCCCCAGTCGTGATAGGCCTCGCCGCCCTCCGGCGTGGCGGCAGGTGCCGGCACCGTCGTGTAGGCAATCGCGCTTCCGGCGCTGGCGGTGCCCGTCATCGGGACCGCCTCCTTCTGATCCCGGAGCATCGGGGCCGCCGCGTCGTGTTTCGAGCAACTTGCGAGGAGCAGAGCGAGCAGGAGTTTGCGCATGTGGCGGGTGAACGCCGCAGCCGCGCCGCCGGTCTGCACTCTTTGGCACTTCTATTGTCGGCGGCCGGAGACAACCGTCTTGGCCTCGGGGCCGATCGCGGCGACCGGCTCGGCGTGCTGCGGTACGAGCATGCGCTCGACGCTCGTGCCGGCGGGCGGCGGCGCTGCCGCGTCCGTGGCAGGCGGGCGGTGCTTCGTCCACCAGGCGCGGGCGGCCTCGTCGGTCCATGCGTGCTCGGCGGGGATCTCGATCGCGCGGAGCTCGGCGAGCAGCGCGCGCGCGTTGGCCGGGCGTTCTTGCGGGCGCTTCGCGAGGCAGCGCGCGATCAGCGACTCGAGCTCGGCGGGCAGCCAGCCGGCGACGTGCGGGCGCAGCGCGGGGACCGGATCGTGCGCGTGCATCGCGATCACGGCGTCCTCGTCGGGCGCGACGAAGACTTCGCGGCGCGTCAGCAGCCACCACGCGACGCACGCGAGCGCGTAGATGTCGGCGCGCGCGTCGGGTGCTTCGCCGAACGCCATCTCCGGCGGGATGTAGCCGGGGGTGCCGACGACGGAGCCGGCCTGCGTCAGGCGGCCCGAGGGGGTCGGCGCGTCCGCGGCGGCTCCGGGCGGCGGCAGGGAGACGACCTCGACCGGGTCGGCGGTCGAGTCGCTGATCGTGTGGACGATGCCGAAGTCGAGGACCTTGAGCACGTCGACCTCGTCGGCGGCGCGGCACGCGAACAGGTTGGCGGGCTTGATGTCGCGGTGGAGCAGGCCGGCGTCGTGCGCTTCGGCGAGGGACTGGCACGCCTGCGCGATGAGGCGGATCACGCGCGCGGCGGGCAGCGCGCCGTGATCGCGGACGAGGCGGTCGAGGTCGACCCCGTCGAGCAGCTCCATCACGTAGAAGAACGTGCCCTCGTCGGTGACGCCGTAGTCGTAGAGCTCGATCGTGTGGCGCGAGCGCATCGAGGCGAGCGTCTGTGCTTCGCGGCGGAACCGCTCGCGGATCTTCGGCGCGTAGCGCGGATCGCGCAGCGCCTCGGGGCGCACGAGCTTGATCGCGGCCTGCCGCGCGAGCAGCCGGTGCTCGGCGCGCCACACCTCGCCCATGCCGCCCGCGCCGAGGCGCGTGACCAGGCGGTAGCTGCCGAGCTCCTTCGCGCGCGCCTCCGCGGAGCGGGCCGCCTCGCGCGCCGCGCCGACCGCCTTGCGCATGCGCACGAGGTTCCACGCGAACATCAGCGCGACGCCCAGCGCGATCAGCAGCGCGCCGCCCGACGCGAGCAGCGACTGCTTCTCGAGCCGGTGCGTGGGGCCGAGCAGCACGCGCTCGGGGACGAGCGTCGCGAGGTACCAGTCGAGCGGCGCCGCGATGCCGGCGCGCTTGCCGCCGACCGGCGCGATCGACGCGAGGTACTCGCCGTCCTTGCTCTGCAGCTGCAGGAAGCGCAGCTCGGTCGCCGGCGTGCTGCCCAGGCGCGCGAACAGCGCCTCGAGCGCCGGATCGGCGAAGTCCTCGTGGCGCAGGAGGCGGTTCTCCTTGATCGCGGCGGCGGGCAGCGCCACCGACGGAAACGCGAGGATCGTCCCGTCGGCCGCGAACATCACGGTGCGCGAGCCCTCGAACACGGGCCGAGCGATGAACGACGACAGCTCGCCGACGTCGAAGTCGACCGTGATCACCGCGATCAGCTCGCCATCGACGCCGTACAGCGGCTCGGTCACGGTCAGGCCGGTCTTGTGCGACGTGAAGAACGTGCGCGGCGGCATCCACACGCGCTGCTTCGCCTTCACGGCCATCGTGTAGTGCGGGCGGGTGCGCGGATCGTAGGTCGTCGTCTCGCGGCTCTCGACATGCACGCCATCGACGAACGTGTAGTTCGTGCGCGCCGTGCTGCTCTCGCCGACGCGGCTCTCCTGCACGCGCAGCTCGCCGCCGGTGTTGTCGATGTAGGTGCCGCGAAACAGACCCGTCGGCCACGCGATCGATACGTTCGCGATGCCCGGCCGTCCGATCACCAGGTCGCGCATCCGCACCGCCGCCTCCTCGGGCACCATCTGCTGGTCCGCGAGCGCGCGCATGCCGGCGAGCAGCGGGTCGGCCTGGTCGAGCGCGAATGCGACGTCGTGCTGGATATCCGCCGCCTGCACGGTCAGGAGGCGGCGCGCCATCGTGTCGCTCGCGTCGCGCGTCGCCCGCCGGCCGAGCAGCATGATCACGACGCCGGCCGCGATCACGAGCAGCGGGAGCAGCACGAGCACGCCCGCCGGCGACGCCAGCGCCCTGCCGACCCGCTCGGACGGCGGTCCCTCGCGACTGGCTCTGGTCTCCAACGCCACCCAGTGTACATTGCCCCGCGTGACGACGTATGTCGCGAGCGTCTACCTCCACATCCTGGCAGCGGCGACGTGGGTCGGTGGCATCATCTTCCTGGTCGCGGTCGTCGTGCCGTCGCTCAAGAAGCTCGACCGCGCCGCCGCCGGGCCGATCCTGCGCGCCACCGTGTTCCGCTTCCGCACGGTCGGCTGGGTCGCGTTCGCGACGCTGCTCGCGACCGGCCTCTACAACCTGCACGCCCGCGGCATCGGCTGGCGCGAGCTGACCGACCCCGAGTTTCGCGCGACGTCCTCCGGCAAGGCGCTGCTGATCAAGCTCGCGTGCTTCGCGTTCATCGTGATCCTGCAGGCGATCCACGACTTCTCGATCGGCCCGCGCGCGCTCGCCGCGATGGAGACCGACGCGCCCGAGGCCACGAAGCTGCGAAAGCAGGCCGGCATGATCGGCCGCGTCAACGGTCTCGTCACGCTGGTGATCGTGCTGTGCGCGGTGATCGTCGTGCGCGGCTGTTAGCGTCGTCGTGCGCGGCCAGTGACCCTAGTCGCCGACGAGATCTTCGAGGCATACGGTCACCTCCGGCACGAGCAGGGATTGGACCCGAGCATAGCGATCGAAGTGCTGCACGCTCTTGAATTCCGATCCGGACGGCTCTCGGTGGACGATGATCTCGAGCTTCTCGACGTCAACAACCCAGTAGTCGGCGACACCGCCTTGCGCATAGAGGCGGGCCTTCAGGCCGAGATCCTTCTTCAACGAAGACGCGGCCAGCTCGACGATCAGGTACGCGCGGGACGGGTGGTCCCACGGCCGTCGGGCGGCGAAGAACTTCTCGCGGTTCACGATTGCCAGATCGGGTTCTGGCTCGGAGATCTCCGAGAGCGCGAACGGAGATTGGCCTCGAACCATCAGCTGCGGTGGGATCGACTTGACGAGCAACTCGTGAAGTAACGCTCCGAGTACACCGTGTGGCGGACCCATCGGGCTCATCTTGACGATGACCCCGTCGAGCAGCTCGACCCGCTCGTTCTCGAAGCAACCAAGCTCGCCGAGCTGGTAGTACTCCTCGCGCCGGAGCGGCCGCAGCTCGATCTCGTCGCCGTCGATCTGCATCGCCGAAAGCATAGCACCCACCTCACAGCACCGCGGGTTGCATCGAGTGTGCCTCGCGACGCGCATGTCGTTTCGCCAGGTTCGCGTATGCCGCGGCCGATGGACGGACGCGTGTCCGGCGATCGGCCGGACTCGCGATCGCCGCCGGGTTGCCCCTACCTCGCGATCGTCGTCACTGGCGCGGTCACCTGCGCCGCGGCCGCCGTCACCGGGGCCGCGACCTTCGACGCCGGGCGCAGCGCGCGCGCCCGGTCGATCAGCGACACGAGCTCCATGCGGTCCTTGTCCTCGCCGGCCGCGGTCTGCGCGATGCCGCGAATCTCGTCGAGCGGCCACTCGGCGCCGCCGCGCATCACGTCCGCGAACGCCGCCACCGCGAACGCGAACCGCAGGTCCTGCGAGGCGGCCGCGAACGCGCTCGGCGCGGCCGGCATCGCGAACGCATCCTCGACGGCCGCCGCACCCTCGGGCTGCTTGTGCCGGATGCGCACCACGCCGAACGGCTGCGTCTTGCCCGCGTCGGTCAGCTCGACCTCGTACATCGCGGTCACCTGGTGGCCCCAGCCGACCTGGCCCGCGGCCACGTCGTCGTTACGGAAGTCCTTGTCGGCGAGGTCGCGGTTCTCGTAGCCGATCAGGCGGTAGCGCGCGACGAGCGCGGGATCGAAGTCGACCTGCAGCTTGACGTCCTTCGCGGCCGTCTCGAGCGTCGATGTCAGCTGGTCCGCGAACACGCGCTTCGCCATCGCCGGCGAGTCGATGTAGTAGTTGTTGCCGTTTCCCTTGTCGGCGAGCTGCTCCATCATCGAGTCCTTGTAGTTGCCCATGCCGAAGCCGATCGTCGAGAGCGCCACGCCTTCCTGCGCGCGCTTCTCGATCAGGCCGAGCAGCTCCTGCGTCGAGTGCGGGCCGACGTTCGCGTCGCCATCCGTGCACACGATCACGCGCGAGATCTCGCCGGGCCGCAGCCACTTCTCCGCCTGGTCGTAGGCGAGGTCGATGCCCGAGGCCATCGCCGTCGAGCCGTTCGCGCTGAGTGCATCGATCGCGGCGTGGATGCGCGCCTTGTCGTCGATGCTCGTCATCGGCAGCACGAGGCGCGTCGCGCCGGCGTACGTGACGAGCGCGACTGAATCCTTCGCGCTCAGGTTGTCGGTCAGGATGTGCAGCGACTGCTTCACGAGCGGCAGCTTCGCCGGCTCGTCCATCGAGCCCGAGACGTCGACGAGGAACACGAGGTGCGACGGCTTGCGCTCGCTCGCCGGCTTGGGCCGCGTCGCCACGCCGACGCGCAGCACGTAGCGATCCGCGGCGAACGGGTGCTGCGCCGCATCCATCACCACCGCGAACGGCGCGCCGCCGCCCGGGAACGCGTAGTGGAAGTAGTTGACCCACTCCTCGACACGCACGCTGGCCGGCGGCGGCAGCGTGCCGCTGTTCAGCTTCGTGCGCGCGATCGTGTAGCTCGCCGTATCGACATCCGCCGCGAACGTCGACAGGTGGTCCTTGCGCGCGTCGATCCACGGGTTCTTGCCGTAATCGGTGTAGCTCTCGGTGTTCGCCACCGCCTCCGGCGACGCCGCCTCCGTGAACCGCGGTGACTCCATCGGGCGCTCCGCCGCGAGGTACTTGCCGCCACCACATGCCACGAGACCGAGGAGCAGGAGCTTGCGCATGCGGATCGAACGCGTCGCTCCCCGGCGCCTTACAGCGTTCCCAGCGCAACGCGTGCGCAAAATCGCGATGCCGAGGACGAGCAATCGTGCGTAACCGCGCGGCACGCATGCTGCAACACGCCGCGACATGGCGAATCAACCGTCGACCTGGGAAGACATCAAGCAGCTCGCCGATCAGGTCGAGCTTCGCATTCACCTCGGCACGCTCGAGGCGCACGACCGCTGGCGCGCGCTGCGGCCGCGGATCGATCGGCTCGAGAGGACGATCGAGAAGGCCGGCCGCGACGCCGCCGATACGCTCAAGCGCGAAATGGAAGAGGTCCGCGGTGCACTTCGTGCGCTACGCGACGAGACCTCGCACTAGCGCACTTCTTCGACGATCCTGCGCACCGTATCGAGCGGCACGTCCCCCCAGCCCTTGATCTTGATCGAGTCCGTGCCGACGGCACCGACGACACCGACCTCCCACCGCGACGACCTCAGCATCTCGTACTCGCTGTCGAGGAAGCGGTCGTGGCCCTCCTCACTGAAGAACACGACGGGCTTGCCGACCTCGATCTGGTCCGCCTTGTCGACGGTCGCCGTGCGGAACAGGTGCTTCGGTTCCACCGCTTCGCCCCACCAGCTCCACCACTTGTTCTCGAACTGGAACACCGGCACGCCGCGATACAGGCTACCGGCCTTCACGTTGTCCGCGGAGAACAGCACGCCAGGCCGCATGCAGTGATCGATCTTGGCCGTGCACGGCTCCCCCGTGCCCATGAAGACCGGCCCGCCTGGACCGTGCACGCGGCCTTCGCCGTCGCGATACGGCGGCGCGCCGTTGCCGCCGTAGTGCTTCGCGGCGGGCGGCGGAGGTGGCGCGGCGGGCGGCGGAGGCGGCGGAGGCGGCGCGCCGAACAGCGGTGCAGGCGGCGCGTCCGCGGTCGGCTTCGTCGGCGCGGGCGCGGGTGCCGTGGTCGGCTTCGTCGGCACGGGCGCCGTGTCACGCGCCGGAGGCGGTTGCGCGGGTTCGCCGCGCGGCGGCTCGGTCGCGGCGCTGCGCGCCGCCGGCGTGGGATCCGCGCCGATGTACAGCAGCTTGTCGTCGTTCAGGCCCGCGCGCACGAGCACGTCCGGATACTGCCGGCACACGAGGCTCGGCCTGCACCCCGCGTCGTCCGCGTCCGTCGTCTTGATGTGCTCGATCTTGTCGAAGCCGGCACTCTTCATCGCGGCGACCGCCTGGTCGTAGGTCATGCCGATCATGTTCGGCATCAGCCGCCACTCGGTGATCCGGCCGACATCGCCGCGGCGCGGATCCTCGGTCTGCACGCGCAGCGACACGACGAGCCGCGCGCCCTGCCGACGACCGGCGGCCGGCTGCTGGTAGCACACCTCGCCGAGCTCGATGATCTTGCCGTCGACGGTGCTGCCGCACAGGCTGTCGTCCTGCTCGATGTCGCCTTGCACCCCGGCCTTGCGCAGCGCCGCGATCGCGTCGTCCTTCTTCAGCTTGAAGACGTCGGGCAGCGTGACGCTGCCGTCGGAGCTCGCGCTCGACGGTGACGTGGAGAACGCGGCGGTCTTGATGCAACCGGCGGCGACGACAGGGAGGCAAAGGATCAAGGTCTTCATCAGGTCTTCTCGGGTTCGATCGCGTCGGCAGGGTTCTGGATCGTGTACGGCCACAGCCAGCGCCGCAGCTCGGTGGTACCGGCGAGGAATTCGGGGTCGCGCGGCTCGACGAGGGTGGGCCACACGCGCAAAAGCCTGCAGTCGCCGATCTCTTCGACGACCGGCATCGGGTCCAGCGCCGGCATCGGCGGCAGCTCCGCCCACAGCTTCGGCCCGATGATCGTGATCGGATACAGCCGCCGCACGCGTCGCAGAAATCGACCGCCGAGCATCTGATCTTCGTGGAGGCGTGCGCGCGTCGCCTCGTCGAGCTCGCTGCCGGAGACCGCGCCGCTGAACGAGGATTCCTTCGCGGCGTAGGCCAGGGAGCGATACCCGGCGATAGCGCCCTGCGCGATCGGATAGATGTCGATCAGACGCGCGATCAGCGTGCGCACTGCCGGATGGTCGAATGCCAGTCGCGTCGCGGTCAGCGAGACCCACCGCTGCACGTACTCCTCGAACTTCGGATCGCCGGCGCGCAGGTAGCAGCCGATGACGTGCTCGCTCGCGCCCTTCTCGGGACCGAGATGGACCGTTTCCGCGGCGCCGTCGAGGACGAAGTCGCGGAACGCTTTGGGCCGAAACGCCTTGCTGCCTGGTCGCCAGGTGCGCGTCAGACCAGTGAACCACTTCGGGCGTCGGCCGATCGCCTCGTAGAACTCGAGGATCGCGTCGACGAGCGCGCCGAAGTCGCGCGGCGCGTCGGACGCGAGCAACGAGAGCCCGAGAACCTCGCACCTACTCGGATACGCAGACATAACGCTTCTCGCACATCTTGTAGGGCTCGACGTCGACGTCGAGCCTGATCTCGCCGTCCTTGAGGCAGTTCCCGACCAGCGCGTCCATCACCTCCTGCCCGCCGAGCGAGGCCTCCGGGGTCTTCTTCTCGCGGTACATCTGGTTGTAATACGCGGGGACGATCTTGCGGTAGTTGTTCACCTGGTCCTGGCCGTCCTTTTTCCCCTGCTCGCTGTCCGGCTTGAATTCCAAGACCTGACACTTCGTCGGGATGATGCAGTCCGGCTTGTTCGGCCCGCCGCCAGGAAACCGAGCCTCCTTGTTGGAGTCGGTCGGCACCTTGCAGCCGTAGGAGGACCACATCCTCTCGTGCTGCTGCTTGCCGTATTCGGCGGCGAAGAACCTCACCGGATCGTTCGAGCCGCGCCACACGCCCTGTACGGACAGACGTTCTAGTCGCTTGCGCTGCTTCTCGAGCTGCGCCTCGAGCGCCTCACCTCGCGACTTCGTATCCTTTTTCGCGAGCAGTGGCTTCACGCGCGCTTCGAGCTGGGGCAAGTCTGCGAGCACTGGCTTCATCGCGGCCTGCATCTGGTCCTGAAGGCGCGCGGCGGTCTGCTTCGGATAGTCCTCGGCATCGGGATCGTTCGGTTCGAAGTCCGTGCCGCAGTACGCCTGCCAGAGGTCGTCCATCGCCTGGCAGTCGAGGCGGTAGGTCGCACGTGCGCGCTGCACCCAATCATTGATGTCGTGTTCGAGCTGGTCGCCGGCGGCTCTCTGATCGCTGCGCCATCGCGCGATCGCCGCGTTGAGTATCGGAGCCGACTTGCCCTGGATGATCATCGCGCACGCCTTGATCGCCGCGTCGTCCTGGCTGCGCCAGTAGGCTGAAGCTCTTGGCCTTCGCCAGCCAGTCGTTCATCTGGCGGTCGACCTGCGCGGCGCCCCTCATGCCTGCGTCGAGAGGCTGAGCGATCCGGTCGGCGTCGTCGTCGAGCGTGCGCTCCGGGTCGGGATACTGGTCGCGATCTGCGAGGACCTGCTTGGTCTCGGCGTCGAGCGCACTCTGGGCGGCCGCGCAGGCGGGCGCGCCCTGATCGACGAGGTGCTGGTTCAGCTTCATCTGCCTGAGCGCCTCGAGCGACTCGCGCAGCTGCTTGACCCCGGCCGGCCACGTCGAGGCGACAGTGCGGGCGTCGCGATCATCGCCGGCGGCGTTGCCGAGGCGGTCGAGCAGCGACTCGAGCGTGCGCGTGCTTTCGAGGGCGGCGTTGACGTGGCTGTCATCGCTCTGCGACTGGACGTCCTCGAGGTATTCGGCGAGCGCGTCGAGCTGCTCGTCGATCTTGCTCCGCAGCTCGGCGCGGCCCGCGCGCGAATTCGCGAGCTTGTCGAGCACTTGCTTGACCTCGCGGTGCTGCTCGCTCTTGACGACCTCCTCGCACGCGCGCGTCGCGTTGTCCCAGTTGTCGCGCCAGATCTGAGCGATGGCGTCGGCAGAGGACGAGAGGTTGCCGCGGACGTCGGACCAGTGGCCCTCGCTCGCCGAGAATCGCTTCGCGTCATTGCGCTTGCCATCGACCTCGGACCACTCGCTCGCGGCGTTCTTCATCAGCTCCTTGCCCTTGCTGCCGGTCGTGCGCGCGAACTCGAGGAGCCGGGCAGCACCGTCAGGATCGTCCGTCGCGGAGGACGCCTTCGCCTTCATCGCCGCGTCGAGGTCGCGACATTGCTGCAGGTAGACAGCGGCCGTGTCCTGGTGCTTCTTCAGCGCGCGGAGCGCATCGCTCGCATCGTGAAAGGCGTCGATGTAGTCGGGGTAGTTGTCGGCGACGCGGTTCGCGGTCGAGTCGTCCCCCTTGACGCGCTTGAGGTTCTCGACGAGCTCCTTGACCTCGCGGACGTAGCCCTGCGCGTCGTCGACGTTGCTCGCATCCGACTGCCGCTCGAGGCCGGAGAGCTCGCGCGCCGCCGAGTCGAGCTTCGCGTCGATCTGCGAGAGCAGGTCTCGCCGATCGGACTCGTCATCTGCGGCGACGTAGCCGGCCAGCACGATCACCGCGAGCGACACTCCAACCACCACACGCTTCCGCATCGCGGCGCAGGGTAGTCGGACTCGCGGCATTCCGCCTGCCGCAAATTGCGGCACCTCAGGGCGGGCGGCGCTCGACGGCCGCGATCGTCGAGCCGGCGGCACCGAGGCCGAGCGCGATCAGGTTCGCGACCGGGACGAGCAGCAACGCGGCGACGGCGGCACCGAGCCCCAGCGTGCGCGCGCGATGCGCGGCGAGGTAGTCGAGCTTGGCCTGGTAGCTGAGGCCCTTGCGCGCGAGCACCGCGTCGTAGCAGTCGTAGGCGGCGCCGCGCGCCGCGAACCAGGCGCTCGCGACCAGTGCGATCACGGGACCGGCGACCGGAACGAAGCCGAGCGCGAACACGACCGCGATCCCGAGCAGCGCGATGACGATGCGGCGGATGCCGTGGCCGATCGAGATCGCGAGCTCGTGCAGGAAGCGCGGCAGCGAGAACGCGGGCGGCTCGATGCCGGTGAGCTCCGCCTCGAGGTGCTCGGAGAGCATCTCGAGGAACGGGCCGGCGATCGCACCCGCGACCGCGACGAACATCAGCAGCGCCGCGAGGACGAGCGCGACGACGACGGCCGCCGAGAGCAGCGGGCCCGTGATCGACGCGAGCCAGCCGGGCAGGTGCGCGGTGAGCCAGCCGATGACGCGATCGACGAGGTGCCAGATCAGCGCGATTGCGCCGGCGAGCAGCGCGAGCGCGACGGCGGTCGGGGCGAGCAGCCACTTCCAGAGGCGAGGGCGCGCGGCGAGGGCCCGGGCGCCGCGCCCCACGTCGTGGATGCCTCGCACGAACTCCGTCATCGTCGCAGGCAGTCTAGCGGGTTCCGGGCAGGGTGCCCCGTCTGGCATGACGTGCTCTCACAGCGGCGGGGCGCGATGCAGAGGCGCTGCGGACCGCGCGCCGCAGGTGTGTACGCGCGTTGTCGGTTGTACGGATTCGCACACGGCAAGAGCGGCGCGCGCTGTCAGCCGGTATTCGCGGAGCGTCGCGGCGCCGTCACGCGAGCGCGTCTAGCCTGTCGTCGATGTCGGCAGTACTCCGGGGAACGCTCCTGCTCGCGTGGGTTGGTTGCAGCACGAACGCGCCGCCCGCCACCATCGATGGCGCGGTCGGGCATGGCGATGCGGCCGTCCACGATGGTCCGAACGCGGCCGATGCGGCGCCCGGCACCGACGCAGGAGGCGGCAGCGGCTCGAACCTCGACGGCACGCCGACGCGCCAGCCGTGCACGAGCAACTTCGGCAACGCGCTGCCGGGCTCGGGGACGTTCGGGCGCATGGACGGCTACCTCGTCGCGATCGTGCCACCGGGCTCGACGAACGCGTGCAACGATGACTCGTCGCACGTGCACCTGCAGATCAAGGTCAACGGCGCGATCTACGACATCGCGATCGACGCGACCGACAGCCAGACGCGCACCGACGACGTCCACACCGCCACGCTCGACATCCCGATGCCGTCGGGGCCCGCGTGGTCCGAGGGCTTCCACACGGGCGTGACGCTCGACTATCCGTCGCTCGGCGTGCACGCGTCGGCGCTGCCGCTGCAGACGAAGGCGCAGATCGTCAATGCGTTCGAGAGCGACCTCGCGACCGTCAACCACATCTCGATCTTCACGACCACGTACGGCAGCGACGGCGCTCACCTCGTCCATCGCAACGGCGGCGGCCACGACGGCGCCGTCGTCACCGAGCCGCTGTCGCCGACCGCGCACGTACGGCTGCTGAGCTTCAGCGGGCAGAGCTTCTAGCGCAGCAGCTGGAAGATCGCGAGCGCGACCTCGAACACGATCAGGCCGAGGATGTAGTACTCGACGTTGAGCGAGCGCTTGGCCTGGGAGAGGTCGAGCATCGTCTGCGCCGCGCGCGTGACGACCTCGAGCTTGACGTCGAGCGCCTTCTGGCGCTCCTTGATCTCGTACTCGTCCTCGAGGCGCGCGTAGAAGCGGTCGAGGTCGGGACGGTCCCACAAGAGGTCCGGCTTCTCGAGCGTCTCGGCGCGGCCGACGAGCTCCTGCTCGACGAGCATCGCCTGGCCGATCGTGCGCACGAGGTCGGCCTGCTTCCACGGAAGGCGGCGCTTGGACGTCGACATCTGGTGCGCGAGCGGCTCGATCTTCGAGAACACGTCGTTGATGTCGGTCTCGTAGCGCGCGAGCACGACCGACTTGCCGAGGACCTCGGCGATGATCTGCAGGCGCTCGATCGTGACCTCCTTGACGATGATCGCGTCGGGCTCGATGCCGTCGGCGTCGCCGGTACGCAGCGTCGCGCGCTCGAGCTCGATGCGCTGGAAGCGGCCCTGCACGCGCTGGCCGAGATCGGCCAGGAAGCGCTCCTGCTGGATCGGATCGACGCCGAACAGGACGACGGCACCCGCGCGCAGCAGCACGGCGTAGCCCGACGGGGCGACCTCGATGATCACCGGCAGGGACGGCGAGAGGCGCGGATCGATGCCCTTGACGTCGATGCGCTCGCCGACGTGGACCGCCCGGGCTTCGAAGCGCGTGCCTAGCCGGGTCAGGACATCGCTCGCCATACGAAAAGTGTGACAGACCGCCACCGCGGCGTCACCGTGAGGTCACGTGCGTTTCCTACGCTTTGGATGTGACGGAACCAGAGGCTCCGCTCGTGACGATCGTCGTCGCCGTGATGACCCCCGCCGCGCAGGCACTTGCCGAGGAGCTCCGCCGCGAGCCACTCGACGCCGCGGTCGTCAGTGCCGATATCCTGCGGCAGCCGCCCGAGTCGCGCGTGTACGTGTTCGACCTCGACGGCGGGCACGCGGCGGTGCTCGCCGAGCCGATCGCGCGCTGGGCCAGCGCCGCGGAGGTCGTGCCGGGGCTGATCGGCGTCGTCGAAAAGGCAGGGAGCCGCGAGCGCGAGCTGCTGCTCGAGGCGGGCTTCGACGATGTCGTCGCGGGGCCGGTCGGGGCGCGCGAGCTGTCGGCGCGCGTGCGGGCCGTGCATCGCCGGATGTTCGTGCGCTCGCGCACCGGGCTGCTCCGGTTCGCGAGCCTGACGCTCGATCTCGACAACCACATGCTGTGGGCCGACGGCCGCACGATCTCGCTGACGTCGATCGAGCTGGCCGTCATGCGCGAGCTGATCAAGGCGGCGGGGCGGCCGCTCTCGCGCGCGCAGCTGCTCGACGTCGCGTGGGGCGCGGGAGAGCTCGAGGTCAGCGAGCGCGCCGTCGACAACGTGATCCTGCGGCTGCGCCGCAAGCTGCCGCGCCCGGAGTCGCTCGAGACCGTGCGCTCGATCGGCTTCCGGCTGACGGCCTAGGCGTAGGCTCAGCCGAAGCGGCCGGTGATGTAGTTCTCGGTCCGCTCGTCGCGCGGGTTCGAGAAGATGCGCGCGGTCTGGTCGAACTCGACGAGCAGGCCGGTGCGCTGGTCGGTCTTGCTGTCGAGCTCGGCGGTGAAGAACGCGGTGCGGTCGCTCACGCGCGCGGCCTGCTGCATGTTGTGCGTGACGATCACGATCGTGAACGTCTTCTTGAGCTCGCGCATGAGCTCCTCGATGCGCGCGGTCGCGATCGGATCGAGCGCGCTGCACGGCTCGTCCATCAGCACGACCTCGGGCTCGACCGCGATCGTGCGTGCGATGCAGAGGCGCTGCTGCTGCCCGCCCGACATGCCGAGCGCGCTCGCGTGCAGGCGGTCCTTGACCTCGTCCCAGAGCGCGGCGCCGCGCAGCGACTTCTCGACGATCTCGTCGAGCTTGCCGCGGTTCGTGATGCCGTTGATGCGCGGGCCGAACGCGATGTTGTCGTAGATACTCTTCGGGAACGGGTTCGGCTTCTGGAAGACCATGCCGATGCGGCGCCGGACCTCGGTCGCGGAGACATCGGGGCTGTAGAGATCGATCCCGTGGAACGTGAGCTTGCCGCCGACGCGCGCGCCCGGGATCAGGTCGTTCATGCGGTTGAGGCAGCGCAGGACCGTGGTCTTGCCGCAGCCCGACGGGCCGATGAACGCCGTGATCTCGTGCTCGCGGATGCCGAGCGTGACGTCGCGGACCGCGCGGAACGCGCCATAGAACACTTCCAGCTTGTCGAGCTCGAAGATCGATGGCGCGACGTCCGGTGCCACGTCCGTGGAGCTTATCCGCACGGCGGGCTTGCGTGTGGCGGGGAGGTCGAGCTCTTCGTCGAATTGTTCCATGAGGATCACCTCTTGAAGCGGGCCGTGAAGATGCGAGCGGTCAGCGTCACGAGGAACGTCAACAGGACGAGCGTGAGCGCGGCGCCCCACGCGCGGTCCTGCGCCGCGACGAACGAGGAGGTCGCGTTGCCGAAGATCTGGACGCTCAGCGACGTGTTCGCCTCGACGAAGAAGTGCGGGCTGTAGTGCGTCGCCGCGCCGAGCGCGAACAGCAGGGGAGCGGTCTCGCCGGCCGCGCGCGCGACCGCGAGCAGGGCGCCGGAGACGATGCCGGGGGCCGCCGCGGGCAGCACGACCGTGAGGATCGTCCGCGCCTTCGTCGCGCCGAGGGCGAGCGACGCCTCGCGCATCTGGTTCGGCACGAGCTGGAGCATCGTCTCCGTCGAGCCGATCACGACCGGCAGCATCAGGCACGCGAGGCCGAGCGCGCCGCCGAACGCCGAGTAGCCGAAGCGCATCGTCCACACGACGTAGACGAACAGGCCCATGACGATCGACGGCACGCCCGTCATCACCATCGCCATGAAGCGGACGAGCCGCGCGAACTTCGACATCCGCCCGTACTCGTGGAGGTAGACCGCGCCGAGGATGCCGAGCGGGACGGCGATCAGGGTCGCGCCGCCGGTGACCATCAGCGTCCCGATGATCGCGGGCCCCATGCCGGGGCCAGGACGCCGCGAGACGATCGGGATCTCCTTCGTGAAGAAGTCGGGGAAGCTCGCGAACGCGACCGAGGCGCCCTTGCTGACGAGCGCCCACACGATCGCGAGCAGCGGCAGCGAGATCAGCACGAACGCGGCGAACATCGCGCCGCTCATGAGCGTGCTCTTGACCGTGCGCCAGGTGCGGCGCGGCCGCAGGCTGATCGCGAGGACGGGATCGCCGGGGTGCCTCACTTGCCACGGCTCCTGCGGATCGACCGCTGCACGATCGCCTGCGCGACGAGGTTGACGACGATCGTGATGACGAACAGCACGACGGCCAAGGCGATCAGCGCCGACTTGTGGAGCGCGTCGGCCTCGCCCCACTCGTTCGCGATCACGGCCGGCATCGAGTTACCGGGCTGCAGCGCGTGCAGCGTGATCTGCCCGAGCGAGCTGCCGATCACGAGCGCGGCCGCGATCGTCTCGCCCATCGCGCGCCCCAGGCCGAGCATCACGGCGCCGACGAGGCCGCCCTTGCTGTGCGGCCACACGGCACCCTTGATCATCTCCCACTTCGTCGCGCCGAGGGCGAGCGCTGCTTCCTTCTCGTTCGCCGGCGTCGTCTCGATCACCTCGCGCGCGAGCGACGTGATGATCGGCGTGATCATGACCGCCAGGATGATGCCGGCGGTCATGAACGAGCGGCCGAGGTGGAAGTGCTGCGACAGCACCATCACGCCCCACAGGCCGAACACGACCGACGGCACGACCGCGAGCAGGTCCATCACGTAGACGATCGGCATCCGCCACCGGCGCGGCGCGATCTGCGTGACGAACAGCGCGACGCCGAGCGAGATCGGGACGCTGATCGCGATCGCGATCGCGGCCGTATACAGCGTGCCCCACATGAACGGCAGCGCGCCGAACAGCTGATCGGCGGGCGACCACCGCGTGCCGGAGAGGAAGCCCCACACGCCCATGTGCTCGAACACCGGGAGCGCGCGGCTCGTCATCGACACCGCGATGTACGCGAGCACGAGCAACACCAGCGACGCCGCTCCGAGGACGAGCCATCGGAAGCCGGTGTCTGCGTACGCTGGCTTGCCCTTGAGGTTCATGCCGAGATCTTGTCGAGCTGCGCGACGGCCTTGTCCTGGAGCGACTTCGGAAGCGGCGCGAAGTCGAGCTC
>CAYUNM010000036.1:0-84904 GCA_964446175.1 uncultured Kofleriaceae bacterium | reverse complement strand
GTCTGGATCGCCTTCTCGGCGTCCGTCTTGAGGCACTGGTTCGCGTTGCTCTCGCCGATGCCGAGCACGCCACCCGTGCCGCGATAGCGCGCCCGCTTGAGATCGGGGATCGCGCGCGCGTCGCCGAGGTCGACGAGCACCGGGATCGCCGCCTTGCGATCCGCGCACGTCTTGCCCGCCTCGAGATCGTGGAGCGCCGCCTTGAAGCGCGTCTCCTTGTCGACGGTCGATTCGCCGCCGACCGGCACCGGCACGACGACCGTGCTCGCGGTGCCGCCGCCCTTGTGGCTCGACGAGACGTAGAGCGCGGTCGCGATCGCACCGAGCACGATCAGGATCGCGATCACGACGTACTTCTTCGGCAGCGGGGCAGCGTCGGCGATCGACGTCTTGCGCACCACCGGAACGGAGTCGCCGGTGACCGCGACGTCGACCGACATCGTGTTCGCGACGGCGGTGCCGCGCGCGGGCGTGCCCATCATGTGCGCGTGGAGCGCGCCGGGCGTGGGCGTGACGTAGACGCCCTGCGGCGGCGTCGGGATGCCGTAGGCGCCGGAGGCACGCGGCATCATCGACATCTCGATGCCGGCGGCGCGCAGCACCTGATCGAGCGCCTCCATGTACTCGTTCGCGGACTGGATGCGCTCGCTCGAGACCTTGGAGAGCCCGCGCTGGATCACCTGCTCGAGGCCGGGCGGCACGGCGAGATCGGGCGCGGCCTCCGCGAAGGACGGGACGTCGCGGCTGACGTGCGCGGTGAGCATCGCGAGCGGATCGGTGTCCTCGAACGGCGGACGGCCGGTCAGCATCTCGTAGAGCACGACGCTCGTCGAGTAGAGGTCGCTCGCGGGCGTGATCGCGCCGCCGACCGCCTGCTCGGGCGAGAGGTAGGCGGGCGTGCCGACGGTGAGGCCGGTGCGCGTCGAGGCGGGATCGTTCGCGTCGCCGGCGACGAGCTTCGCGATGCCGAAGTCGAGGATCTTGATGACGCGCTCGCCGTCCTTCATCGCGAGGAAGATGTTGTCGGGCTTGATGTCGCGATGGACGACGCCGCGATCGTGCGCGTGGCGCAGACCCGCGAGCACGCCGCGCAGGATCTCGAGCGACTCGAGCCACGGGATCCGCTTCTCGCGTTCGAGGCGTGTGCCGAGCGCCTCGCCTTCGAGCGCCTCCATGACGAGGTAGAGCGAGCCGTCTTCGAGCACGCCGAAATCGGTGACGCCGACGATGTTCGGGTGATCGAGCCGACCCGACGCGAGCGCCTCGCGCTGGAAGCGCTGCGATGCCTCGCGGCTGCGGCCGAGGTTCGCGTGCAACACCTTGATCGCGACGGCCTTGCCGATGCCGGTGTGCTCGCCCTTGTAGACGCGGCCCATGCCGCCCTTGCCGAGCACGGCATCGATCCGGTAGCGCCCGTCGAGAACGGACCCCACGGGGACGACGCCGGAGTCATCCGGAGATGGAGAGGGCGCCCCCATGGCCTGTTCGGTACTCTACCATTCAGCGGCCGCGACGTTTACGCGTCGGGCCTTGTGCCCGAGGTGGCAGACCGGTGTGCTGTGTAAGTGCGACACCCGGCCGCATACCGCCCCGCGCTGCGCTGCTCCCGCGACGGCCCTCACGCGCATCGCCGGTGCCCGCGGGCTGCCACGACGGCACGAGCTGGTGCTTCCCGGCGCCGATCAGATCTTCTCTGCCCATCCGGCGGAGGGCCTCGCGAATCATCGGCCAGTTATTCGCATCGTGATAGCGCAAGAACGCCTTGTGCAGGCGGCGGCGGTCGAGCCCCTTGACGACGTGCACGCGCTGCTTCGCCTTGAGCGAGCGCAGCGGGTTGTAACCGGTGTGGTACATCGCACTCGCGGTCGCCATCGGCGACGGCAGGAACGCCTGGACCTGATCGGGCCGGAAGCCGTTGCGCTTGAGCCAGAGCGCGAGCTCGAGCATGTCCTCGTCGGTCGTGCCCGGGTGCGCGGCGATGAAGTACGGGATCAGGTACTGCTCCTTGCCCGCTTCCTGGCTGTAGCGATCGAACAGCTCCTTGAAGCGGTCGTACGCGCCGATGCCCGGCTTCATCATGTGCTGGAGCGGACCTTCCTCGGTGTGCTCCGGCGCGATCTTGAGGTAGCCGCCCGTGTGGTGCTGCGCGAGCTCGCGGATCCACTCCGGCGAGCGCACCGCGATGTCGTAGCGCACGCCCGACGCGATGAAGATCCGCTTCACGCCCTTGATCGCGCGCGCCTTCTTGTAGAGCGCGACGAGCGAGGAGTGGTCGGTGTTCATGTTCTCGCAGATGTCGGGGAACACGCACGACGGCTTGCGGCACGCCGCCTCGATCGTGCGCGACTTGCACGCCATCCGGTACATGTTGGCCGTCGGGCCGCCGAGGTCGCTGATGATCCCGTGAAAGCCGGGCGTCTGATCGCGGATGCGCTCGATCTCGCCGAGGATCGACTGCTCGCTGCGGCTCTGGATCACGCGCCCTTCGTGCTCGGTGATCGAGCAGAAGCTGCAGCCGCCGAAGCAGCCGCGCAGGATCGTCACCGAGAACTTGATCATCTCGTACGCGGGCAGCTTGGTGCCCTGATGCTTGGGGTGCGGCATGCGCGTGAACGGCAGCTCGTAGAGCGCGTCCATCTCCGGCGTCGTCAGCGGGATCGGCGGCGGGTTGATCCACACGTCGTGCTTGCCGTGGCGCTGCACGAGCGCGCGCGCGTTGCCCGGGTTCGCCTCGTGGTGGAGGATGCGCGACGCGTGCGCGTAGAGCACCGGGTCCTCGACGACCTGCTCGAAGCTCGGCATGCGGATGACCTGCGTCTCGCGGCTGGGCTTCTTCTTGCCGAGCCTGACGAGCGGCTGCGGCGCGGGTTCCTTCGTCGCGCACGCATCGGTCTGCGTGTTCGCGTACGGATCCGGCTTCGGCTCGACGCGCCCCGGCGCATCGACGCTGGTGGAATCGATCTCGTCGAAGCCCTCGCGCCCACCGAGGAACGCAGTGCCGCGCAGGTCGGTGATGCGCGTCTCGCCGGCGGCGTAGCGATGCGCGATCTCGACGATCGCCCGCTCGGCGTTGCCGTAGACGAGCAGATCCGCGCGGGTGTCGGCGAGGATCGAGCGGCGGACCTTGTCGCTCCAGTAGTCGTAGTGCGCGATGCGGCGCAGGCTGGCCTCGATGCCGCCGATCACGAGCGGCACGTCAGGAAACGCCTCGCGGCACTTCTGCGAGTAGACGATCACGCTGCGATCGGGGCGCAGGCCGCCCTTCGCGTCGGGCGAATACGCGTCGTCGGAGCGGACCTTGCGGTCGCTCGTGTAGCGATTGACCATCGAGTCCATGTTCCCGCCGGTCACGCCCCAGAAGAGGTTCGGGCGGCCGAGCGCGCGGAACGCCTCGACGTCGGTCCAGCTCGGCTGATCGAGGATCCCGACGCGGAAGCCGTGTGACTCGAGCAGCCGGCCGACGAGCGCCATGCCGAAGCTCGGGTGATCGATGTACGCGTCGCCGGTGACGAGGATGACGTCGCACGAGTCCCAGCCGAGCTCGTCCATCTCGGCGCGCGTCGTTGGCAGGTACGGCGCGATGCCAAAGCGCTGCGCCCAGTAGGGGCGATACGAGAACAGCGGACGGACAGCTGCGACCACGGCGGAGCCTAATAGCACTACTTGGCGCTGCCCGCGTCCAGGTTTTCGAGGGCGGCCTGCCCTTCGGCCTGGAAGGCAGAAGCTTGCTGAGGAGTCAGGTACTTCCCGCAGGCGTCGCCGTCCGCGAGGGTCTTGGTCTCGAGCAGGCAGCGGGTCATGTCGGCGGACCAGTTGTCAGCGGTGCAGCGCGTGGCAATGATCTTGCGAAACGGATCGAGCTGTTCGGGCGCGGCTTTCTGCGACGCGGTCATCAGCCCGATCTCGTGATCGGCGACGCGGTCGCACGTGCTCGGAGCTTTAACCTCGTGCGCCGGCCTCGGAGTCGATCCACACGCCGCCGTCACGAAGCCAAGGGCAAGCCAACGGACCACGACGCGATCATATATGCTGCCGGCGTGCTCGAGGTAGGCTCGATCGTCGCGGGAAAGCTGCGCATCGAGCGCATCCTCGGCGAGGGCGGCATGGGCGTCGTCGCGGCGGCGACGCACCTCCAGCTCGACCAGCCGGTCGCGATCAAGGTCCTGCGCGCGGAGCTCGCGAGCAACAGCGAGGTCGCGGAGCGGTTCCAGCGCGAGGCGCGCGCGAGCGTGCGGCTCAAGAACGAGCACGTCTGCCGCGTCAGCGACGTCGGCACGCTCGAGAGCGGCGAGCCGTACATCGTGATGGAGCTGCTCGAGGGCGAGGATCTCGCGCGCGTGATCGAGCGCGGGCCGCTGCCGCTCGGCCTGCTCGCCGACTACGTGCTGCAGGCCTCGGTCGCGATCGCGGAGGCGCACGCGCTCGGCATGGTCCACCGCGACCTCAAGCCGGCGAACCTGTTCGTCACCCACCGCGTGGACGGCTCGACGCTCGTCAAGGTCCTCGACTTCGGCATCGCGAAGTCGCAGCAGGCAACCGACGTCCGCCTGACGAAGACCGCGGTGATGATGGGCTCGCCGGCGTACATGTCGCCCGAGCAGCTGCGCAGCGCGCATGACGTCGACGCGCGCACCGACATCTGGTCGATGGGCGTGATCCTCTACGAGGCATGCTCGGGCCGCCTGCCGTTCGAGGCGACGAGCGTGACCGAGATGGCGGTGAAGGTCGCGGTCGATCCGCCGGCGCCGCTGACCGACCTCGATCCGGCGTTCGCGGCGATCGTCATCCGCTGCCTCGAGAAGCAGCCCGACGCGCGGTACCAGACGATCGGCGAGCTCGCCGCCGCGCTCGCTCCTTTCGGCAGCGAGTCCGCGCACGGCTCGGCGCTGATGATCGCCCGCATCTCCGGCTCGCGCACGGCGATGCCGGGCTCATCGCGCTCCGCGATCCCAGGCCCGCCGCGAACCTCGGTCCCGAGCGCGCTCGCCGAGACGCAGCCCCCGCCCGCCCCGAGGAGGCGCTGGCCGCTGATCGTGGGTGCGCTCGTGCTGGTCGCGGGGGCCGCGCTCGGCGCGACGCTCGTGATGCACCACTCGCCCGCGAAGGCGCCCGCCGATGCGGCGGCCATGGTGGCGAAGCCCATCGATGCGGCGCCGGCCCCACCGCCGCCCGCCGACGCCGCCGCGGACGACACGCGCGAGGCCGTGCGCGAGAAGATGGCCGACTTCGCGGAGAACCACGAGTACCTCGCGATCCTCCAGATCGCCGACCTCGCGCCGAACGATCCGGTCGCGCAGCAGCTCGTCGCGGACGCGCGCGACAAGTATGTCGCCGAGCAGCTCGCCGCGATCGACGGCCAGAACCGCATCGGCGCGTGCAAGAAGGCGAAGGAGCTGGCGGACGCCGCGCAGAAGAACGTCCCCGACGACCGCTCGCTCGAGGCGAAGGCCGCCGCGTGCAAGCCGCCCGCCCCGCAGGCGCCGGTCGAGACGACCGAGACGCTGCTGAAGAAGGCCGGCGACGCGTTCGGCAAGAAGGACTTCGCCGGCACGCTCGCGCTCGCCGAGAAGGTCCTCGACAAGGATACCGCGAACGAAGGCGCGCTCCGGCTCGCGACGCTCTCGTCGTGCTCGCTCCACGACGCGAAGAACGCACGCGTCTACTACCTGCAGCTGAACGCGAGCGATCGCAACTACGCGCTCTACTGGTGCAACAAGGAGAACATCATCCCGACCGGCGAGCCCGACGCCTCGGCCGGCCCGCCGCCGCAGGTCAAGGCCGATCTCGTCAAGGCCGGCACCGCGCTCGCCAGAGGCGACGACAGGACCGCGCTCGCGACCGCCCAGCAGGTCCTCAAGACCGCGCCGCGCAACGTCGCCGCGCTGACGATCGTCGGCATCGTCGCGTGCAAGCAGAACGATCAGACGCTCGCGCTCGCGACCGTGCACAAGCTGCCACCGCGCAAGCAGAAGGCGATGCGCATGGCGTGCGAGAAGAACGGCGTGCCACTCGAGACCGCGCCGCCGCCCGGCGACTACTACGAGACGCGCTAGAGGTGCCACATATCGCGGATGCCGCCCGCGATGAACTCGACCGCGACCGCCGCGAGCAGAAGGCCCATCACGCGCTCGAACGCGCGCAGCACCGGCTCGGGCAAGAACTTCTCCGCGTGGCTCGCGCTGCGCATCATCAGCCATGCCGCGACGCAGCTGAGCGTCACGGCGAGGAACACGGATGCGGCGCGCACGGGATGCCACGCCGCGCGCGACATCAACACCATCACGGTCGCGATCGCACCCGGCCCCGACAGCATCGGCACGGCGAGCGGGAAGATCGCGATGTCATCGCCGCGATCGAGGCTCTCGTCCTGCTCCTTGGCGGTCGTGCGGGTGGGCGACGGCTGCGCGCGCATCATGTCGATCGACATCAGCAGCAGCATGATGCCGCCCGCGATCTTGAACGCGCCGAGCGAGATCCCGAACGCCTTGAAGATCAGACCGCCCGCGACCGAGAAGATCGTCAGCGTGACCCACGTCGCGAACGCGGCCTTCGCCGCGATCCGCCGCCGCGTCGCCGGCGAGCGGCGCGACGTGATCGTCAGAAAGATCGGAACGTTCGCCATCGGGTCGATGACGAAGAACACCGACGACAGCGCGAGGACCGCGAACTTCACATCCTCGTCGCTCACGCCCTATCCCTACCACGCCGGCTAGACGACGGGCAGCGGCTCGCGCGCCGCTCGCCACGCCGCCGGGATCCCGTCGAGCCCGACCGCGCCGACGACGATGCCGCCGACCATCGCGCAGGTCGTGTCGATATCGCCGCCGACCTCGACGCACGTCCAGCACGCCTCCGCGAAGTCGTCGAGGTGCGTGACCGCGCACCACAGCGCGAACGGCACGGTGTCGGAGGCGAGCACGCGGCTGCCATTGCCGAGCTCGGCCGCGACCGTGACGTGGTCGGCGCGGATCATCGTCATCGCGCGCCCGAGCTTGTCGCGCAGCACGTCGCCGACGATCGCGCCCTTGGCATGCGCGAGCAGCGCGAGCGGCTCTCGTTCTCCGAGGAACACCGCGGATGCGACCGTCGCGAGCGCGACCGCGCCCTCGACGGCTTCGTGATGCGCGTGCGTCGGGATCGCGGAGAGCACGGCGTTGGCGCGTGCATCGTCCACTCGTCCCGCGAAGCACGCGCCGACGGGCGCGACGCGCATCGCCGCGCCGTTGCCCTTCGAGCCTTGCCCGTCGAACAGGCGACGCGCCGCGAGGTCCCAGCCGTCGCCCTCCGCGAGGGCCTGCAGCACCTGGTGCGCGCCGCCACCGTAGCCGCGCCACGGCTCTGCCATGTAGCGTCGCGCGAAGCGGTGGGCGAGCGAGTCCGGGTTGATGTCGGCCCCGCGCGCCGCAAGCTCCTCGACGATCGAGACCGCCATCGCCGTGTCGTCTGTCCACTTCCAGCTCCGCCCATGTGGCTCCGTGCGATGCGTCAACGCGATCGCGCGTGCCTCGGGGCCGATGTGGAGCATCTGCTCGCCGAACGCGTCACCGATGGAGAGCCCCTCCAGCGAGAGCCGTGCCGCGTCGAGATCCATGGTGTCAATATAACACCAACAGGCCGGAGCGCAACGACGCTATGATTGGCTCGTGAGGGTCGAGGCAGTGCTCCTCGCTTCGACTTCGACGGCACGACGTTCACCGATGTGATCGCGCCCGATGCGACGCACGCCGGCACGTCGCGCGAGTGGAGCGACGGGTCGCTCGTGTTCGTCGCGAACGCCGACGGTGTGACGGCGTATGCGATGACCGCGACGACGCTGACGGAGCTCGAGACGTTCGCGACCGGCGCGACCGCGCGCGACGTGTGGAGCGATGGCCAGCACGTGTTCGCGGTCGCCGAGAACGGGATGCTGTTCGCGCTCGCGTTCGACGGCGCACACTTCACGCTCCTCGACAGCGCGTCGACCGGCACGCAGGGCCTTGGCGTGTTCGGCGACGGCACGTACATCTACTCGAACGACATCACCGGAGGCGTGCACGCGTACCGCGGGTTCAGCTGCCTGCGCTGGTAGGCGGCGGCAGGCCGTAGATCGTCATGCCGCCGTCGACGGCGAGGTCCTGGCCCGTGATGTAGCTCGCGGCGGGCAGCGCGAGGAACACGACCGCCGCCGCGACCTCCGCCGGCTCCGCGATGCGGCCGAGCGGCGTGCGCGCGAGGATCGCGGCGAGGCGCTCGGGATCGCGCAGGACTGGCTCGGCGAGCGGCGTGCGCGTGTACCAGGGCGAGACCGTGTTGACGCGGATGCGGTCGCGCGCCCACTCGAGCGCGAGCGTGCGGGCGGCTTGCGCGAGGCCGGCCTTGGCAGCGGCGTATGCGACGCCCGTCGGCAACGCGACCTGGCCGGCGACCGAGCCGACGTGGATCACGCTCGCGCCGCCCGCCTCCGCGAGGCGCGGGTGGAGGTCGCGCGAGAGCAGGAGCGGTGCCGTGAGGTCGAGCGCGATCAGCCGCTCGAGCGTGGCGTCGTCGTAACCGGTGAGCGGCTTGCGGATGTTCGTCGCCGCGTTGTGGACGAGGACGTGCAGCGGGCCCGCGACGGCGCGCACGATCGCGGCGCGGCCTTCGGGCGTCGCGAGATCCGCGACGACGTGGTCACGCGATGGGGCGTCGCCGGACTCGCGAGCGGGTGCGTTGCGCGCGACCGTGATCACGCGCGCGCCGAGCGCGGCGAGCTCGTCGGCGACTGCCTTGCCGATACCGCGCGTGCCGCCGGTGACGAGCGCGGTCTTGCCGCGCAGGTGCCATTCGATCACAGGGCCTCCAGGAAGCGCTCGGTCTCCGCGAGCAGCGTGGGCAGCGAGTGCGTCAGCTCGTGGCCGTCGTCGAGCTCGATCAGGCGCGCGCTCGGCGTGACGGCGACGAACTCGCGCGAGCGCTCGATCGGCACCGTCTCGTCGCCGCGGCCGTGCATGACGAGCGTCGGACAGGTGATCCGCGGGAAGCCGACGTCGATGCGCGCCGCGTCCTCGACGAAGCCGAAGTCGACGCGCGCCGGCTGCCCCGTCGTGTAGTCGGTCACCTCGCGCCAGCCGGTGCGCTCCCAGTCGGCGAACGCCGGGCCGAGCATCGCGCGCCAGCGCTGCGCGAGCTGGAACGCCGGCGCGAGCAGCACGAGCGCAGAAACCCGGGGCTCGCCTTCGGCGACGCGCGCCGCGGTGAGGCCGCCGAGCGAGCTGCCGATGATCACGGTGTCGTCGGTGACGCGCGCGCGCACGGTCTCGATCATCGCCGAGAGGCGCAGGTGCTCGAAGCTCGGCACGCGCAGGTTCAGGCGCTCGAACTCGATCGCCGCGGCGCCCGGCCGGCCGCGCGCCGCGAAGTGCCGCTCGAACGCGACGCCCTTCGTCGAGCTCGGGCCGCTCGCGAAGCCGTGCAGGTACAGGGTGCGCATGCCCGTCAGTGTATACGCGCGGTCACGTGGTAGCCGAGCCGAGGAGCCAGCTCGCGAGCGCGCACGCGCTCGTCGAGACGAGCAGGAATACCGCGAAGAACGTCAACCGCTCGAACGCGCTCGGGTCGGCGTGTTCGCGCAGGCGGGCGATGCGCCACGCGGCGAGCGGTGCCGGCACGAGCATCGCGAGCGCCACGCGCAGCGGCAACCCGCAGGCGAGCGCGACGAGCAGCCACACGAATGCCGCCGCCGTGACGAGCGCGTACAGCGTGGCGGCCGCGCGCGCGCCGAGCTGCACGACGAGCGTGCGCTTGCCGGTCGCGGCATCGCCGGCCGCATCCGGGAACTCGATCGCGACGAGCATCGCGAACTGCAGCAGCGCGAGCGGCGCGATCGTCAGCGCGAGCAGGCCCGCGCCGCGCAGATCGGGCGCCTGAAGCTGGAAGCCGAGCACCGGCACGAGCACGGTGACGACGATCGCGGTCGTCAGCTCGCCGAGGCCGCGCGCGCACAGCCGCAGCGGCGGCGCGCTGTAGCTCCACGCGAGCACGGCGATCACGACGAGCGTGCCGAGCGCGTGGCCGAGCGCGAGCGACACGGCGCCGCCGATGCCGGCGAGCACGAGCGCCGCGATCAGCGCGACACGCGGCGCCAGCTCGCCGTCGGGCAGCACGCGCGAGCCGCCGGACCACGCGGTCGGCGTCGCGTTCGCGCGGTCGGCCTCGAGATCGAAGTAGTCGTTTGCGTAGTGCGTCATCAGCTGGAACGCGGTGACGGCCGCCTGGCCGAGCGCGTAGCGATGCCACGCGATCGCGTGTCCCGTCGCAGCGGCGATCGCGGCGCCGATCGCGTACAGGATGAAGCCGCCGCCGAGGAACAGCGGGCGACCGAGCCGCACGAACGCCAGCACTGCACGCGCGGTCACCGCACGTGTCTAGCACGTCAGCTGCAGTGGCCACCGTCGCAGTCGACCTCGCACGACGACTCGGGAGCGCAGCCGGTCTCGCAGTTCCCGCCGTCGCACTCGACGCGACAGGTCGCTCCCGGTGCGCAGCTCGTCGCGCAGCTCCCGCCGTCGCACTCGAAGTTGCTCGTCGCGCCACCGCCCGTGCTGAGCTCGCAGTGGCCGCCATCGCACTCGAAGTTGCACGTCGCGCCGCCCGCGCACGCGAGCTGACAGTTGCCGCCCTCGCAATCGACGTTGCACGTCGCCGCGCCCGCGCACGCGAACGTGCAGCCGCCCTCGGGGCAGTCCCACGAGCACGTCGCACCGCCGGGGCAGCTCTGTCCGCCGGCCCGCATCGGCGGCACCGGTGGCACCGGTGGAACCGGCGGCACCGGCGCGGCAACCAGCACCGGAGGTGCGGGCGGCGCCGGTGGCTGCGGCGGTGCGGCGGCACGCGCCACGCACGCGGCGATGGAGACCGTGAGCACGAGTTGAATCATCCAGTCGCGGGCGTCTAGGAACATGCGACCCAGGAGCCGCGAGCCGCGGGAGCGGCTTACAGCTCGAACGTCAGCGTCGATGCGCCGACGAGCTGCGCCTGCGACAGGTACGGTCCTGGTACGGCCGCGCCGTCGAGCAGGACCTTCGTCACGTGCGAGCCCGAGCCCTTCGTCTCGATCACGAGCTCGTGCCCGCCGACGTCGATGCGTGCCTTCGAGAAGCGCGGGATGCCGAGGATCCACTGGTCGCTGCCCGGGATCGGATAGAGGCCGAGCGTCGAGAACACGTACCAGGCGCCCATCGCGCCGCCGTCGTCGTTGCCGGGCACGCCGTCGGGCTGGTCGCTGTAGATCGTGTCGACGATCCAGCCGACCCACTGCGCGGTGAGCTCGGGACGGCCGAGCTGCGCGAACAGGTACGCCGCGTTGATGTCGGGCTCGTTGCCTGCCCAGTAGTACGGGCGCGGGAAGTTCGCTGCGGCCGGATCGCTCGACTCCCAGTCGGTCTTCGTCTTGGCGAAGAAGTCCTTCAGCTTCGCGATCGCGGCGTCCTTGCCGCCGAGGACACTGGCGATGCCGTCCGGATCGTGGATGCCGGTCTCCCACAACGACTGCCACGCGTTCGCCTCCGCGTAGTCGGCCATCTGCTGCGTCGGATCGAACGCGCCGGCCGCGAACGAGCCGTCGGGAGCCTTCGCGCGCAGAAAGCCGGTCGCCGGGTCGTAGAGCATGCGCCAGCCGTGGCTGCGCTCGAGCAGCGCGTCGTGCGTCGCGGCGTCGCCGGCGGCGGCCGCGAGGTGCGCGAGCGCGAAGTCATCGTGCGCGTACTCGGTCGTCATCGAGACGGAGCGGCCGAGCGTGCTCGGCACGTAGCCGTACTGCATGTACGCCTCGACGTCGTCGCGGCCGCCGCGCTTCGCGACACCCGCGTCCATCGCCGCCGCGCGCAGCATCGGATACGCCGCCGCAGGATCGACGCCGGGCACTCCGCGCGCGACCGCATCCGCGTAGACGATCTCCGCGCTCGCGCCGAGCATCGTGCCGGTCTCGCCGATCGCGAGCGGCCACTTCGGATACGCGCCGAGGCCGTTGCCGAACGCGACGAGCGATCTCGCCTGCGCGGCGGCGCTGTCGGGGGCGAGCCACGCGTAGAGCGGCTCGACGGTGCGGTACGTGTCCCACAGCGACAGGTCGCTCATCTGGTGATAGCCAGCGGCCTGCTGCACGGTGCCGCCGGCGAGCTGGAACGTGCCGTCGACGTCGTCGATCACGCTCGGCATCAGGAACGAGTGATAGAGGCTCGTGTAGAACGTGCGCCGCTCGGCCTCGGTGCCGCCGGTGACCTTCACGACGTCGAGCTTCTGCGCCCACGCCGCGCGCGTCGCCGCCGCGACCGCATCGAAGTCGAGCTGTGGCACCTCCGCGGCGAGGTTGGCGCGCGCGCCCTCGATCGACACGAGCGAGAGGCCGATCGCGAGCGTCGTCGGCCCCGAGACGGTCAGCGCCGCCCCGACATCGGTGCCGGTCGCGCTCGGCGCGCTCGACGGCGGCTGCGTCGCCGACCACGTCTGCGCCGCGCTCCACGTGCCGTGCACGACGAAGTACAGCGTGTATCCGCCGAACCCCGCCGACATGCCGCCGAGGTGATGCAGCTGCCCGGTGATCTCGCCCGCGCCGACGGTGATCGTCGCCGCGTCGACCATGCCGCCCTCGAGCGTCTTGTCGAGATCGATCACGATCGCGCCGGCGCCGGTGTAGCGCTCGACCGCGACGCGCGGCGTGGCCGTCAGCTCGGCCTCGATGCCGTTCGACAGCGTCAGCTCGTACGTGCCAGCCGCGACCTTCTCGGTCGACTTGTCGAACAGCGTCTCGTAGTCGGTGACCTTCGTCTTGGCGCTGTCGAACGCCGTCACCGGCATCACCGAGAGAATCCCGTAGTCCGTCGCGCCCGCGCCGTGCAGGTGCACGCTCGAGAAGCCGCGCACGCGGTTGTCGTCGGCGTAGTAGCCGGAGAAGTGCTGGAAGCTGACGGTGCCGAGCGGGCCGTTCGTGTCGGGGCCGGGCTTCGCGAGGCCGTGCGGTGCGACGGCGCCGACGAAGCAGCTGCCGTACGCGAACCCGAGCCCGCCCGTGCCGATGCGCGGATCGACCTGCGCGACCGTGTCGGTGACCTCCGGCAACGGCGGCGGGCTCGTGCTGCCGCACGCCGCGAGCGCGAAGAACAGGAGCCGCTTCACGGCGGCACTCTATCTCGAACGGTGCGTCGACGATCAGTTGATCGTGAACGGGTAGCTGACGGTCGCGAGGTCCGCGCCGTCGCGCTGCGGAAACCTCCACGCGTTCGCGGCGCGCACGACGCACGCGGCGACGAGCGGGTTGTTCAGCGTCGACTGCACCTGGATGTGCTTGACCTTGCCCGCAGTGTCGACGGCGAGCCGCACGCTCAGCGTGCCCTTCATCGCCTTGTCCTGCTTCTTGCCGTCGGCGAAGCACTTGAGCACCTCGGGGCGGTGCGCCCCGATGACCGAGGCGACCGTCCCGTTGTCGATCGTCGCCGGCTCCTCGGCGGGCGGCTCCTCGACGACCGGGGCCGGCGGCGGCGGCGCGGGGATCTCGTCGGGCTTCGGCGCCTCGACCGCCGCGACCGGATCCGCCGCCGCGACCGGCTGCTCGACGGCCGGCGCCTCGGTCGTCACCTCGATCGCGGGCGCCTCGACAGGCACGGGTGCGGGCGCCTGCTCCGCCGCCGCGCGACCGATCTTGCGCGCGACCGTCATCGGCTGCGCGGCCGGAGCCGCCGCCGCGATCGCCGGCGCGACCGGTGCGGCGACCTCGCCGAGCGCGACGAGCGTCTCTTCTTCCGTCGCCTCCGCCATGCCGGCGCCCTTCACGAGGTGCGCCTTGAGGTGCGTCGGGCGATCGAATGTCAGCCAGTAGCGCTGCGTGCGGTAACCGGGCGCGGAGATCTCGACGAGCTCGACGACATCCGTCGCGCCGATCGTCAGCGTCGCCGGCGCGCTCGCGATCCGCCGCCGGAACACGATGCGCGCGTTCGGCGCATCCGCCTCGAGCGTGACGTCGATCTTCGCCGCCTGTTTCGGTGCGGGCACCGCGGCGGCCGGCTGCGCGACGGGCGCGGGCGGCGGCGCCTTCTCGACCGCGTGACCCTTGAGGCCGAACGCGAGGCCGAGCGCACCGACGAGGATGCCGCAGCCGGCGAGCACGTACAGCGGCGTCGGCCTCGCCGCGGGCGCCGGCGCGGGCACGACCGGCAGCGTGCCCGGCAGCGGCGTGTTCATGACGCTCGACGGGCGCGGCATCAGCGCGGAGTCCCGCGCGCGATCCTTGGCCGCGAACGGCGCGAGCGCGGCCTGCACGTCGGCCATCGACTGGTAGCGATCGTCCGGATCCTTCGCGAGCAGCTTGTCGAGGATCATCGCCTCGAGCGCCGGCGGCACCTCCGGGCGCAGCAGCGGCGGCGGCGGATACGAGGCGATGCGGTGCAGGAGGTCCCGCGGATCGTCCTCGTTCGAGAAAGGCCGCCGCGCGGTCAGCATCTCGTAGAGGATCACGCCGAGTGCATAGATGTCGGCGCGCTTGTCGGCGCACTCGGGCGACGCGATCTGCTCGGGCGCCATGTACTCGGGCGTTCGCAAGAAGCGCGAGCTGCCGAAGTCGAGGACCTTGACGTGATCGAGCGCGTCGTCCTTGTCGGTCAGGAAGATGTTGTCGCTCTCGAGCCCGCGGTGCACGATCCCCGCGCCGTGTGCCGCCGCGAGCGCGCTCGTGATCTGCTCGGCGATGCGCACCGCGCGCCGCACGGGCAGCCCGCCGACGCGATAGATCTCGTCGGTCAGCAGCGCGCCCTCGAGGAACTCGAACACGACGTACGGCACGCCGGCCGCCGTGAACCCCATGTCCGTCGACTCGACGATGTTCGAGTGCCCGAGCGTCCCCGCCGCCCGCGCCTCGTTCATGAAGCGCCCGATCACCTCGCCGTCCGCCGCGAGATCCGCGTGGAGGATCTTGATGGCGACCTTGCGCTTGATGAGGGCATGCTCCGCGAGGAAGACGGAGCCCATCCCGCCCTGCCCGAGTGTCTGGAGAATCCGATACCGCCCCTCCACCACATCCCCGATCTTGACCACCGCGTCCCGCTCTGTACCTTGCCCCATAGCCTTTCAAGATGTGTCGGGGTAGCGGCGAGGTAAAGGAATAATTTCAACTATCTAACTGTCGTGAGATGTACTCACGCAGGGGCCACCATGACGACTAAACGCGACTCACCCTTCGCGGGCCTTCAAGGTCTCCGCGACCAGCTTCCACCTGGGCCGCAACCTTCCAGTGCTCCCGCACCGGCCGTACCGAAAGGGCCGGCGCGCGCGGTCGTGCGACTCGAGCGCAAGCACCGCGGAGGGAAGGAAGTGACGATCGTGGAGAAGCTCGAGCTCGCGCCGAAGCTGCTCGACGAGTGGTGTCGCGCGCTGAAGCAGGCGATGGGATGCGGCGGCTCCGTCGAGGACGGCGCGATCATCCTGCAAGGCGATCTGCGGAAGCGACTGCCCGCGGTGCTGACAGCGAGGGGCGTCGGCAAGGTCACCGTGTCCGGCTAGCGGAGTTGCCATGGGGTCGATAGCATCCAGCTGGCCGGCAGATCCAGTTGGCACTTCGCGGGTTTCGCTGCACCGCGTCGTAACAGATCGAGCCGGTTAGCAGACGTTGGTACTGGCAAGACGCTTGCTGAATGGCATCCGCAGCCATGCGCAACCTCTTGCTCGCCTCGTTCCTGGCGTCGGCTTGTACCAGCGGCCCTGCCCCGCTGCCGGACCCTCCGGTCCTGCACGTGACCTCGCCGTCGCGCAGCCTGATCCAGGATCACGCGGGCGCGGTCACCGTCGCGGGCACCGTCGCGCCGAACGCCAAGGGCGTCGCGGTCACCAAGGTCACCGTCAACGGCGTCGACGCGGTCGTCGGCCCGGACGGCTCGTTCAGCGCCGTCGTCAACGTGCCGGCGGGCGCGACGTTCCTGCACACCGAGGCCGTCGACGCGGCCGGCGGCAAGGCGACGGACACGCGCTCCATCGAGGCGGGCGAGCTCCGCGCTCCCGGCGCCGAGGTCGAGAACGCGATCACCGCCGCACTCTCGACGCAGGCGTTCGCGAAGATCGCCGGTGCCGCGGGCCCGCTGATCAAGCAGGCCGACATGGCGTCGATGCTCGCGCCGCTGCAGCCGATGGTGCACGCGGGCGACGCGAACGGCGAGGACTGCCTGTTCGGCCGCCTCTACGTCGACAACCTGACGATGACCGACGCGAAGATCCAGCTCGTCCCCGTCGACGGCGGCCTCGCGTTCTCCGCCGAGCTCGACGGCGTCGATGTCCCCGGCCACATGCGCTTCGCGGCCGCGTGTATCTCCGGCTCCGACACGACCGACATCTCGGCGAGCAAGGTCACGATCAGCGGTACGCTGCTCGTCTCTCCGGCCAGCAACGGCACCGGCTTCGACACCCAGCTCGTCGACCAGAACGTCTCGCTCGACGGTCTCCACATCAGCGCGTCGGGCATCCCGGGCGCGGTCCTCGACATCCTGCCGCTCGACTCGGTGATCCAGTACGTCGCGCCGAAGGCGGCCGAGATGTTCATGGGCCCGATGATGAACAAGGCGCTCGGCGCGCTGGGCGGCCCGCAGAAGCTCGACGTCCTCGGCAAGACGATCGACGTCCAGGTCTCGCCGACGGACATCACGTTCACGTCGAGCGGCGGCCTCGTCACGCTCAACACGAAGATGCTGATCGAGGGCACCGAGGGCTCGAAGGGCTTCATCTACACCGACAACGGCATGCCGAACATGGACCCGGGCCAGGGCATGCAGCTCGGCCTCGCCGACGACCTCGCGAACGAGATGCTCAGCCAGCTCGTCGCCACGGGCCTGTTGAACCTCTCGATGCCCGCGGAGGCCGGCAGCTTCGACACGTCGAACATCGCGATGACGTCGCCGCCGATGATCTCGGCCGACCCGACCGACGGCCAGATGCGCCTCTACCTGCCCGACATGATGGCGACGTTCACCGCGAACGGCGTCCCGATGGCGAAGGCCGCGATCAACGCGAAGGTCGACCTCAAGATCGTCCCCGCGACCGGCAACGACTACGCGGTCGCGATCAAGCTCGGCACACCGACGATCGAGGTCGACGTGCTCGACGACATCGCGAACGACTCGCGCTTCACGAACGACGACCTGTCGAAGGCCGTCAAGCTCTCGCTCGACAACCAGATCACGACGATCAGCGCCCTGCTCGGCTCGATCCCGATGCCGCAGATGGCCGGCCTGCAGATGAAGGACCTCTCGGTCACCGCGGCCGACGGCTACGTGATGGTGAAGGGCGAGCTGCAGTAAGCTCGCCGGATGGCGGCGCCGAAGAAACGCAAGAAGCCCGCAGCAGCGAAGTCGAAGTCGAAGTCGAAGTCGAAGGCCAAGGCCAAGGCCGCGCCGAAATCCAAGGCGAAGACCAAGGCCCGCCCAACCGCGCGGCCAGCCAAGAAGCCCGCGCCGAAAAGGAGGGCGCCACCCACGCGGCGCGAGGCGGTCGCGGAACGCGTCGCATCGTCGACGCGCGAGGTCGAGGCACTCGGCGAGATCACGGTGCCGAGCGGCACGCTGTGCATCTTCGACGTCGGGCTCGTCGGCTACCTGCCGCGCCCGGCGCTCGAGCCAGCGCTCGTCAAGGCCGCGGTTCCGGCGGATCGCCCGCTGCCGATCGTCGGGCGCCGCGTCGGCAAGGGCCGGTTCGCCGACTGCTGGGATCACGTCGCGGTGCGGCTCGGCGACAGCGAAGGCACGCACAGCAAGAAGCTCGGCGAGGCCGGTGTCGACTTCGCGCGCCTCATCTGCATGGATCACGGCGCGCTCGACGCGTGGAAGCACGAGGACAGCCTCGACGGCCTCGCCGACTTCGTGTTCTGGGGCCGCGATGCCGCCTCGCTCGCCCGCGCGATGCGCGCCCCCGCGACGAGCGAAGGCTACGGCTGGACGAACCTGCCGGTCGCGGACGCCGACGCGAAGGCGCTCGAGGCGAGCAAGATCAAGGCGGAGAACCACTGGCTGCTCGCGACGGACTTCCGCCCGCACTCGCATCACTTTCATGCGCTCGCCGCCGCGCGACAGAGCCCGCGCGGAGCGGGTACGATCGAGGTCGGTGGCGCGCGCGTGTGCCTGTTCTTCACGAGCTGGGGAGACGGCGTGTTTCCGATCTACCTGGACCTCGACAGCCAGGACCGGCCCGTCCAGATCCGCATCCAGCTCAACACGAGTGACTCCAACGCAGCGATGCACGCGGTGAACGCATGAAGAAGCTCCTCCTCGCTCTCGCCCTCGGCCTGGCCGCGTGCGGCCCGAACGCCGCCGAGCTCAAGACCGCCAAGACGACGACCTACAAGATGAAGACGTCCGACATGGTCCAGCTCGCCATGGACGTCACGAAGGACCAGTATCCGATCGGCGACGTCGACGAGGAGAACCACTCGTTCATCACGCAGCCGCGGTTCTACGGTCCCGAGGGCGATCTGCAGTCGCCGGGGGCCGGCGGCTTCGTACAGATGCAGGACAAGTCGGTGCAGGTCTCGTTCATCGTGCAGGTCGTCGAGTTCGGCGGCGGCGACGTCGGCGTCACGGTCACGCCGAAGACGTTCCAGGTGCTCGCCGGGAGCCCGAAGCCGCGCGAGCTCGCTCCCGACGATCCGAACCTGCCGCCGTTCGTGCTCGGCCGCGCCGATTCGCTCGCGCTCGACATCTACAAAGAAGCGAAGCCGTACGCGTACTCCGCGAAGTAGTACGCTGCGCGCATGAAGCTCGTCGGCATGTTCGACTCGCCGTACGTGCGGCGCGTCGCGATCTCGATGCGGCTGCTCGACCTCACGTTCGAGCACCTGAGCTGGTCGATCGGCAAGGATCAGGACCGGATCAAGGAGCTCAATCCGGCTGGCGAGGTGCCGGTGCTCGTGCTCGACAACGGCGAGGTCATCACCGAATCGCTGGCGATCACCGACTATCTCGACGATCTCGTCGGTCCCGAACGCGCGCTCACGCCGCGTTCCGGCGAGGCGCGGCGCCAAGTCATGCGCGCGGCCGTGCTGGGTATCGGCATGGCCAACAAGGCGCGGCTCCAGATGTACGAGCTACTGTTCCGCCCGAAGGAGCTGCGCCATCCGCCTTTGCGCGCGCGGCTGAACGGCCAGATGCTCGCCATCGCGGAAAAGCTCGACGAGCTATGCGCGACAACGTCGACGCCGTATCTGTTCGGCGATCGCATCTCGCAGGCCGATATCAGCCTCGGCTGCGCGTTCACCTACGCGACGGAGACCGTCGGGCTCGAGCCACCGCTGCCCGCGCTGCGCGCCCGCGCCGCACGGCTCGCGGAGCTGCCGGTGTTCCGCGAGATCTACCTGCCGTTCGACGCGCCGGTCGTCTAGCCCCTACGGCTTGCAGTAGCCCTTCATGTTGCACTTCTGCGAGGTGCCGGCAGGACAGCTCGGATCCGTCGCCTGGAGCATCGTGCATTTCTGCGAGCAGATATCGTGGCCGAGCGTATCGAACGAGTTCGTGCACACGCCGCTCGCGCACTCCGTCGACGTGTCGCTGGTGACCGTGCACGTCGCGCCGAACGGCAGGTTCGTGTTGCTGCCGCCGCCGCTGCCGGCGGCATCTTGGGTCGGGGCCGGTGCGTCGGCGGTACAGGCTGCGAGCACGATGGCGAGGGCGGCGAGGGTCTTCATGATGGTCACTCCTTAGTCCCAGGTTCCTTGCAGGATCAGCGAGATCGTCCGGCCGGTGCCGTGATAGCTCGCACGAACGAGTGGGCGGGCGTCGAGCAGGTCGTCGCAGCGAAGCACCGCGATGTACTGGCGCGACAGCTGGTCGGTGAGCGCGGCCTCGACGAGCGTGTAGCCGGGCACGGTGACGCCGCCGTCGATGAACTGCGTGATCGTGCGGAAGCGCGCGTAGCCGGAAAATTCGGCGTAGCCGCCGCGGAGCGTGGCCTCGTAGCGATGGTGCGGCAGGAAGTCGAGCGGCTCCGCCGTCGAGCCCGACGCGTGGATGTACGAGTACGCGGCATCGATTCCGACGTGCGGCATCGGATCGGTGCGCACGATCGCGTCGACGCCGGTGACGTCGAGATCGCCGGTGTTGTAGAGCGTCGTCTGCGTGCCGTTGACCGACGCGCGGATCGTGCCGGTCGTGTGGCGGTAGTACGGCGCGACCTCGATGTGCGCGTGCTTCGCGATGTCGTGGATCGCACGCAGCTCGGCGTAGTTCGAGATCTCCGGCCCGAGCTTCGGGTTTCCGTTCAGCGGATCGAAGCGCTCGCGCAGCGACGGCACGCGGCCCTTGCGCCCGCCGGTCGCGACGAGCTCGAGCGCCCGGTGCACGCGATAGCGCGCCGCGACCTTCGCCTCGGGCCACGGCTTCGCATCGACGCCGAACGGCACCGCCGCACCGGCCGAGGCATCGACGCGGAACCGCTTGCGCTCGTACTGCACGTCGCCGGCCGCCTCGATCATGGTGACGTCGCCCTTGCCGATCGCGTCGGCCGTGACGCTCTTCGTGTTCACCGTCGCCGACTCGTGCTCGACGTGCACCGAGCCGACCCAGCGGAAGTCCCGGTGAAACGGCGCGGTCGCGAGCGCCATCGCACCGGTGCGAAGCGCGGAGATGTTCTCGACGGTGTTCTGGTCGACGAGGTTCAGGTCCGTGAACCTGCGCGACGTGCGGCCGAGGTAGTCGATCGACGCGAGCGCCTGGAGCTGGAGCTTGCCGACCTTGTCGTCGGCCTTGATCGAAGCGCGCGCGGTGGTCTCCTTGTCGATCAGCAGGATCGCCGTGTCGACCACGTCGCTCGGCGGCGAGATGTAGTGGCGGTCGTCGACGAAGCCGTCGATCGCGACGCGGCGATCGCCTTCGCGATACTCGAGGCGCACCGAGCCGTTCGCATCGTGGCGGTTGTCGTCGAGCGTGCCCTTCAGCGTATCGAGCTGGTGCGCGCCGCCGGTGCCGGCCGCCGAGACGCGGAGCGCCCATGCCTTCGCGAGCGCGGCGCGTGCACTCGCCGAAACGCCGAACGTCGGCTGCGAGTCCGCCGTCGCGCGCGCGATCACGAGCTGCGGGCCGATCGCGTCGCGCGTGTGCACCTCGATCACGCCGCCCGGCCCACCGGGGCCATCGATCGGCGACTGCGGCGTCGTCGCCACACGGATCTGCACGATGTCGGTGATCGGGATCGACGTGATGTCGAACGTGCCGTACCAGGGATCCGAGACGAGCACGCCGTCGATCCAGATCGCGACCTCGCCCTTGCGCGCACCACGCACGTCGATCTGGAAGCCGCCGCGCCCCGACTCGCGCACGGTGACGTCGGGGATCAGCGCGAGCGCGCTCTTGAGATCCACCGCGCCCTTCGCCGCAAGCTCCTCGCCGGTCAGCCGGACCTCGGTGTCGCGGTCGAACGGCTTGTCGGGCCGCTCGTCGTAGATCTCGATCGCCTCGCCCTGCGCGAGCTTCAGCAGGTCGGCATCCGAGAGCCCCGCGGGTTGCGCATCCGAGCCGGCCTGCGGCGGCGCATCCGAGCCGGCCTGCGGCGGCGCGTCGGCTGGGGGCGCGTCCCCCTGCGCGAGAGCCCGCGCACCCCAACTGGAGGCGACGAGCGTCGCGGCAATCAGGTACTTGGCGAGCCCGGCCATGCGGCGTAGTGATCATAGGCAAGACCCCCGCCATAGTCCGTGTAACCACAGTGAAACCTGGCCTCGCCGCCGACATCCTCGCCGCCGTCGCCACCCTGCATCGGGGGGAGCGTGACCAGGCGCGCGACGAGCTCGAGGCGATCTGGGCCCGCGTCGACCCGGACGACCATTTCCACCGCTGTGTCGTCGCGCACTACCTCGCCGACGCGCAGACCGATCCGGCCGAGGAGCTGCGCTTCGATCAGCTCGCGTTCGCAGCGGCGCGGCGCGCGGCGCCCTCCGACTTCGACGGCCGCTTCCCCGGCGCCACGCTCGCGACCTTCCTGCCCTCGCTGCACTTGAACCTCGCGGCGGACTACGAGCGCGTCGGCGAGCTGACACTCGCGCGCATGCATGCCGCGGAGGCGACGGAGGCGAGCCGCGCGCTGCCCGCGAGCCCGCTCGGCGATCTGACGCGCGACGCGATCGCCAGGATCACTCGGCGTCTGGGATGAGCCCGGCGAGGAGCGCGTCGGCGATCTGCTGCGCGCCTTCCGTCGTCGGGTGCTGGAAGTCCTTGACGATCAGCCCGCGCGCGAACCACGACCGCGACGCGCCCTTGCCGCCCATCCACGTGTACGTGTCCCAGAACGCGCAGCCGTGCGCGAGCGCGGCGCGGCGCTGCGCGGCGACCATCGCCGGGATCGAGTCGCGCGGCGGCATCTTCTCGTCCTCGTAGTCGAGCTGATCGAGCGGCGACACGACGAGGCACGACGCATCCGGCAGCGCCGCGCGCACCGTGCCGAGCAGCTCGCCGAAGACCTTCTCGTGCTCGACCATCCCGGCGCTGTTCGGTCGCAGCCACTCCGCCTCGTTCGTGCCGTACATGATCACGACGAGGTTGCTGTCGCGGTGCGCGAGCTGGTTGCGCCAGTGCTCGTCGAGGTTGTTGTTGCGCATCGCCTTCGCCGTCGCGTTGACGACGCCGAGGTTGTCGACGACCGCGCCCTTGTCTGCCTCGAGCGACGCGCCGAACAGGCGCACGCGGGCCTTCGCGCGCAGCTCGATGCGCTTGCCCGGCGGCAGCGCGACCGTCGCGAACTCGCTCTTCTTCGCCTCGCCGGCGGTCGCGATCGTCTGCACGACCTTGTTGTCGACGGCGATGTCGAGCGTGCCGCCGTGCGGCTGCGCGAGGTAGTGCAGCTCGAGCGTCGAGACCGGGCCGGTCGGTACGAGCCGGATCGTGGCTTCGCCCTCGCTCTCCGCGCTGCCGCCGAGACCGAGCAGGCGATCCGGCGGGATGACCGTCGAGATGCCGTGCACGTGCCAGCCGTCGCTGACGACGCGGAGCACGGCGCGATGCTGGCAATACGGGTGCGGCGGCGCCGCGAACACGAAGCCCGGGCCGCCGTCGCCGAGCAGCGCCTGCAGCTTGTCGCGCAGATCGCCGGTGATGTGATCGTCGGCCGTCAGCGAGTCGCCGAAGTAGGACACGCGCAGCGGATGGCTCGCGGTGCCGGCGCGCTGCGCGGCGAGCGCGTCGCGAAACGCGTCGAGCGCGTGACGCTTGCATGCGGCGCCATCGATACACGGATCCTCGATCGCGGCCGGCTTCGGCGGCTTCTTCGCACCCGCGTACGCGACGGTCGCGAACGCGACGACGAAGCCGAGTGATTTCACGGCGCATCCATAGCACAGCACATGTCAACCGCAGTCGACGTTTCGAGGAACAAAGCCCCAGCTTCCCGACGACAGCCCGTGGGATAACGTGCGGCCATGTTCCGCCGTACGCTCGTGCTCTCGCTCGCCGCTGCTGCTTGTGGCGGTGATCATCCTGCGACCAACCCGGACGCGTCGAATGGCAGCGCCGATGCAGCCGGGCCGGGCTCGGGTGTGTATGCGATCCCGCTGACGACGCCGGATCAGTCGTTCTGGGGACCGCAGGTCACGATCGGCACGCAGTCGTTCATGATGGACCTCGACACCGGCTCGACGACGATCGGCGTCGCCGCGATGGGCTGCACGCAATGCACCGGCGTCACGCCGCTGTACGCGGCCGGCAGCGGCGCGACCGATACGCACCAGACGGCGAGCACGTCGTACGCCGACGGCAGCAGCTGGAGCGGCGAGATCATCGCGGACGTCGTCGGCTTCGGTCACGGCGCGCCGACGGAGATGACGAAGATCGTCTCGATCTCGCGCCAGAGCATGTTCTTCGACACCAGCAACGTCTACCAGGGCATCCTCGGCATGGGCGGGCTCGCGAACGCCGAGCCGAACACCGACTCGTGGTTCGACCTCGCGACCGCCGGCGGCATGACGGGCGTGATGGCCTTCGAGCTGTGCTCGAACGGCGGCACGATGTGGCTCGGCGGCTTCGATGCGACGCACGCGCAGGGCCCCGTGCAGTACACGCCGCTCTACCCGGTCGGCAACAGCCAGCCGTTCTACGCGATCGACATCACCGGCATGAAGCTCGGTGACACCGTCGTCGGCACGGGCAAGAGCGCGTTCCAGCAGCCCGTCGTCGATACGGGCACGACGCTGTTCTACCTGCCGACCGGCATCGAGATGGCGACGATCAACGCGCTGAACGCCTCGGCCGGCTTCAAGGCGCTGTTCGGCGCGAACGCGCAGGTGAAGGACGATCCGAACGGCACCGGCATCGGTTGCGTCACGAAGGCGGGCGTCACGCCCGACATGGTCGACGCGATGCTGCCGCCGCTCACGCTGACGATGCCCGCGAAGGGTGGCGGCGCCGACGTGACGTTCACGCTCAAGCCGCTGTCGTCGTACCTGATCGACGCCGGCAACGGCCAGTATTGCCTCGGCATCGGCGACGGCGGCACGCAGGACGCGACGACGATGGGCGACGTGATCATGCAGGGCTTCGTCACCGTGATCGACGTCTCGAACGGCCAGGTCGGCTGGGCGCTCGACGCCGGCTGCCAGCTCGGCGCTCGCATGCCGCGCGACCGCGCGACGTTCCATCCGCACCTGCCGAAGCCGCGCCGTCACGGCCTGCCGCAGTGAACGCTAGCGGCGATCCTTGATCTGGAACACGACGCGGCGGTTCTTCCGGTACGCCGCCTGCGTGTGCGACGGATCGATCGGCTGCGTCTCGCCATACCCGTGCGACTCGAGGCGCGCCGCCGCCACGCCCTTGCCCACGAGATACGCGACGACCGCCGCCGCACGTCGGTTCGACAGGTCGAGGTTGTACGCGTCGTCGCCCTGCTCGTCCGTGTGCCCCTGGACCTCGACGCGCTGGATGTCGGGGTTGTCGGCGAGCGCGTTCGCGACCGCATCGAGCACCTTGAACGAGATCGGCTTGATGTCGGCGCGGTCGAATTCGAACTCGATGCCCTCGAGCGTGACGAGCGTCGAGCCGGTATCGACGACCAGGTTGCGTGGCTCCTCGTCGGGGCAGCCGTCGTCATCCTCGTAGCCGTTGTAGTTCTCGGGGTCGTCGGGGCACTTGTCGTCCTGGTCGGGAATGCCGTCGTTGTCGCGATCGGACCAGCCGTCGCTCGGTGCCGCCGGCGGGCGTAGCTCCGCCACCACCGTGTCGTCGACGTGCCCGCTCACCTGCGCCGCCGGCTTCGGCTCGAACACGATCGCGATCATCGCGCGGAAGCCGCCCTGGTCGATGCCGTGCCCGGCACCGAGCGACAGGTAGCTGTTCTTCGCGAGGTAGACCTTCACCCCGCCGAGCGCCTCGCTGTGCTCGCGCGTCCCGTAGACCTCGCCAACCGCCTCGATCTTCTCCGGCACGAGCGCGTACGCCGCCGCGACGCCACCGATCGCCTCCGTCGTCGTCATCTCCATCAGCGTGCGGCGCCGCACACCCGCGTTCAGCGCGATCCGGAAGCGCCCCGCGCTCGCATCGATCACGCCGGTCCCTTCGACATCCCCCGTCGGCATGTAGACACTGCCGATCACGCCGAGCCCGAGCGGTCCGACGTGCGCGAGGCGCGCCTTCACGTGCATGCCGAGGTTGCCGACCTGCTGCTTGTCGGTGAGGCCCGACTCGACGCCGAGCGGCAGCGTCACGCCGAGCTCGAACGGGATGCCGAGCTGAAACCCGGCCGCGCCGACGAGCGTCGCCGTCACCATGTCGCTTACACCCGCCTCGGGATGGCGTCCCCAGTCGAGCGAGCCGAGGCCGAACGACAGCTCGCCATGCCCGAGCGTCGCCGACGCGTTCTGCGTGAAGTAGCCGCGCGCGTCGAGGGCCGGCTGGAAGTCATCGGCCGCCGCGAGCGATGGAAGCAGCAACAGCGCGAGAACCGATCGCATGCCGAGATAGTTCTCGGCGCGCGCGCGGCGGTTACATCGCGCTACTTCTTCTTCGAAACCTTGGCCTTCGGCGGCTTGAAGCCGCCCAGCCACGCGCGGATCTCGGGATCCATCAGCCGCCGCGACGCGATGCACTGATCCATGCCCTCGATCGCCTGCTTCACGGTGCGCTCGCCGCCCGGCATCGAGCCGAAGTGCGTCTTGACGTACTCGGCGATGTCGTCGCGGCGCGCCGGGTCGCAGCTCGCCGTGAACACGTACGACAGCTCGGCCACGCCGCTCGCCGTCTCGTCTTGCGGCATGCGCGCGAGCAGCTCCTTCTCGTGCGTGCGGTAGAAGCTCTGGGCCACGTTGCGCGTCGCATCGATCGAGCCGCCGAACAGCATCCACATCGTCTCGCGGAAGTCGATGTCCTTCTCGAGGAGCAGCCCGAGCGCCTGCTCGTACCGCTTGGGATCGCGCACGCCGGCGAGCGCGTTCAGCATCTCGTCGCGCTTGCGGCGGTCGGGCTCCTTCTTGACCTCGGCGAGCGTGGTCGCGAACACGTCGGGGCTCGCGTCGACCGCGATCTCGAGCACGGTCCCGCGGATCCCGCCCGGGAGGTCGCGCCACTTCGCCGCGAGCTCGATCGCCTGCTTGACCAGCTCGGGATCGCGGCCGGTCCAGGCCGCCGCGCCGATCAGCTGACCGCGGGTCGACTCGGCATCGAGATCGTCGCTGTCCTTCGCGATCATGCCGACCTTCGCCGCGCCCGGTCCGAACACCATGCGCACCCATGCCTCGTACTTGGGGCGCTGCTCGTCGGCGACGAAGCGCTCGAGCCCGAGCGGGAACCCGACCGCGTGCCGGACCGTGAAGCGATCACCGCCCGCGAGCAGCTTCGGCACGAACGACAGCGCGAGCTGCAGCGGCAGCTTGCCGAAGCTGGCGGCGGTCTGCGTCGTCGACGCGACGACCATGCGCTCCGTCCACAACAGCTGCGGCCACGCCTCGTCACGGAGCGCCGCCACCTGCGGCGCGGTCAGCGTGATGCGGTAGTAGCCGCGGCCGTTGACGTTCGGCATGACCCAGCGCGGGCACGACTTGCCTTCGAGCGCGAGCGAGCCCTCGGCCGCATCGAGCATCGTGCACCGCTCGGCGCGCTTGCCGCCGCGGTCGTACGCGACGCACACCGGCACGATCCATGGCTTGGTCGCGGGCGGCTCCGGCGAGCCGGGCGGCACGTACCGGTGCTGCGAGAGCGCGAGCTTGGGCGCGCCCGTGCAGTCGAGCGTCGCCGTGATCTCGGGCTCGCCCGGCTGGTCGAGGAACGTCGAGAACGCGGGCTGGAGATCCTTGCCCGAGGCCGCCGAGATCGCGGCGACGAGCTCCTCGCTGGTCGCGTTTCCGTACGCGTGCGCCTTCAGGTACTCGCGGATCGCCTTCTGGAACACCGCCGGCCCGACGTACGCCTCGAACATGTTCAGCACGCTCGCGCCCTTGTCGTACGTGATGCCGTCGAACGCGTTGAGGATGTCATCGACCTTCGCGATCGGCTGGCGCACCTGGCGCGCGGTCACCACGCTGTCGGCGCCGAGCGCCTGGTTGCGCATGTCGAGCTCGGCGAGCTCGTCGTGCCACGCCGGATCGAAGCGCGCGCTGATCTTCGTCTCCATCCAGTTCGCGAAGCCCTCGTTGAGCCAGATGTCGTCCCACCACGCGGTCGTCACGAAGTCGCCGAACCACTGGTGCGCGAGCTCGTGCGACGCGACGGTCACCCAGCGGTGCCGGCTCGCCCACGACGGATGCGCCGCATCGACGAGGATCAGGTCCTGCGCGTACGTGACGAGGCCGGGGTTCTCCATCGCGCCGAAGCCGACGGTCATCGGGATCGTCAGCATGTCGGCCTTGGCGTACGGGTACGGGATGCCGAACCACTCCTCGAGCAGGTCGAGGATCTTCGGCGTCGACTTCGCGGCCCACGCCGCATCGGCCGCGTGCCCGGCGAGCGAGATGATCCGCACCGGCGTGCCGCTCTTCGTCTTGCCCGCGTCGACGATCTCGAACGGCCCGACGCCGAACGCGATCAGGTACGACGGCAGCGGCCGCGTGCGCGCGAACTCGTAGCGATGGCCGCCGCCCGGCAGGTCGCTCGTCTTCTCGACGTTCGTGTTGCTGACCGCGATCGTGTCCTTCGGCGCATCGATCGTCAGCTGCCACGGCACCTTCGAGTCCGGCTCGTCGAGGCACGGAAAGACCCGCCGCGCGTAGATCGCCTCGAACTGCGAGTACACGTACGTCTTCTTGTCGACGGTCTGCTTGAACATGCCCGTCGTGTTGAGCTCGTCGATCTCGCCCGTGTAGTCGAACGAGAGCGTCAGCGGACCGGGCTCGAAGTCGCCGCGCACCTCGAGCAGGTCATCGCCGTGCGGCGTGACCGTCGTCGCGCCCGCGTTCGTGATCGTCAGGTGACGGCCGTGCAGCCAGATCACGTTCGTCTTCTCGCTGACCTCGCCCGCGATCTGGATCGAGCCCGCGAACGTCGGCTTGCTCGGATCGATCACGAGCTTCGCGGTGTAGCCCATCGGCTTGAAGATCCGCGGCAGCCGCAGCTTCGGGACATCGTCGGTCGCGGGCGGCGGCATCGGCGCGGGCGCGGGCGCGGGTGAGGGCGCGACGGCGACAGGTTGAGGAGCGGGCACGGCCGGCGGTGGCGTCCGAGCAGGACACGCCGCGAGCAGCGCGACGAGCGCTAGCATTCGCATGCGCGAAGACTAGCTCAGGCGATGTGCGCATCGCAGCTAGCTGCCACTCACTCGACCGAGGCGCCGCAGCACGCCTTCCACTTGCGCATCGAGCCACACACGCAAAGGTCGTTGCGGCCCGGCTTCTTCGGCTTGAGGCGCGCCATCTCGCGGGACGGTGGATACGCCGTGGTACGCATGTCGCGCCCCCTCGCCTCGGCCTCGCGGAAGCGCGCGTCGAGCTCGCCGAGCCGCTCCTCGGTGAACCACTCGCGTGCCTCGTCCTCGAGCTTGCGGGCGAGCGCGTAGTAGCGGCGCGCGTGGTGCTGATGATCGAAGTGCGGCACCTGGCGATAGCCCTCGGGCACGTCGACGACCGCGTTGCCACCCGCGAAGCCGTACGTGCCGACGTCGCGCGCGGGGAGCAGCGTCCACTCGATGCCGAACAGCTTGTACGCGACCGCGGCGAGCCCGACCCACGCGCGCGCCTCGTGCTGGTTGAACGGATGCAGGTACGCGGCCTCGTCGGCCGGCGCGACCGACTCCGGCACGCCATACGGCAGGCCGACCGGTGTGCCCCAGTTCGGCGCCGTCGCATCGCCGCACAGCGCGTGAATCAGCTCGTGCACGCAGAAGCCGAGCAGGCGCGCGTGAATGCAGCCGGTGTCGCGCACGGCGACCCACCTGACCTCGCCCAGCTGCTGCTGCACGCGCCACAAGGTCGGCGCCGCGAGATCCCAGATCACCGTCTGGCCCCAGCCGCGCATCGCATCCTCGAAGCGGTACAGCGCCTCGATGCCCTGCACGCGCTCGTCGAACGACAGCGTCTCGTGACACCGGCACGCGCACGCGTACGGCGTCTTCACCGCGTCGACGACGGTGGCGGGCACCCCGCTATCTTAGCGCAACGCCGACGAGCAGGCCGGTCAGCTTGCTGTTGCCCTGGGCCGCCCCGCCGAGGAACACCATCTCCGTCTCGTACAGATCGGCGAACACGCCGAACGATCCGACGTTCGCCGAGACGAGCCCACCGAAGCGCATGCCCTCTCCGAACGCGTGCTCGCCGCTCGTGCGATCGACGACGCCGCCGAACGCGGGGCCCGCGTGGCCGCCGAACGCGACGTGGCCGAACAGCGGGATCGTGAACCGGAAGTCGAGCGAGGCCGTCGCGAGCGCGACCTGCGAATCGAGGTCGTGCAGGTGCAGGCCGGCGTCGAGCGAGACGTAGCGCTTGCCCGCGCCGATCCAGAACGAGAACGAGCGCGGCGACGAGGCCGGCGTATCGGTGGCAGCAGCGGGCTGGCGCGCGACCGGCGCGACCATGTTGTTGATGGGACCCGAGACGTGCGAGGACGTCTCGTAGGCGGCGGCGAGCTGGGGATGACAGGCGGCGAGCAGCAGCGCGCCGAGGAGCAGCAACTTCACACCGCGGGAGTCGGCCGGAACGCGCGGCTGTGAACCTGTGAACGCAGCACCTCTGTGTAGGTGCGGTCGACGGCATGTGCGGTACAGATGGGCATGGACCTGCGGCGCTTTCGCATCCTCAACGTCTTCACCGTCGCCGGTGATCGGCTGTCGGGAAATCCGCTGTGCGTCTTCGAGGACGCGCGCGGCCTCTCGACCGAGCAGATGCAGGCGCTCGCGCGCCAGTTCAACCTCAGCGAGACGACGTTCATCCTGCCGAGCGAGCGCGCCACCGCGCACGTACGGATCTTCACCCCCGGGTTCGAGATGCCGTTCGCCGGCCATCCGACGCTCGGCACGGCCCACGTCGTGCGCGCGCTGCGCGGCGGCGACAGCGTGACGTTCGAGATGAAGGCCGGCATCGTGGCGGTCACCGCGCAGGGCGACACGTGGATGCTGCAGACCGCGAAGCCTCCGACGACGAAGCCGGTCGCCGCGTCGCGCGCGGAGCTCGCACGCATGGTCGGCCTACCCGACGACGCCGTGTGCGACGAGCCGCTCTGGGTCAACACCGGCGCCGAGCAGCTCGTGATCCCGATCCGCAGCGCCGAGCTCGTGCGCGCCGCGCGCCCCGTGCCGGAGCTGATCACGAAGCACGGCTTCTCCGACGCGCGCGACGAGGCGATGGCGTACCTGTGGGCGCCCGACGGCACCGTGCGCTTCTTCTTCACGCAGCACGGCGCGGTGATCGAGGATCCGGCGACCGGCAGCGCGTGCGCGAACCTCGGCGGCTGGTTCCTCGCGCGCGGCCATCAGCTGCCGATCCAGATGCACCTGCGGCAGGGCGATGCGGTGCGCCGGCCGTCGCGCCTCGAGCTGAACGTCGACGAGCACCGGCGCGTGTTCGTCGCCGGTGAGGTGATCGAGCTCGGCACCGGCGAGCTGCGGCTCTAGAAGTAGTAGCTGGCGCCGAGCGTGAGCATGCCGCCGGAGAGATCCGGCGAGGACGGCGGCGCGGGCGGCGGCGGCATCGTCGTCGTACCGTTCGGCGAGCTGACCGCGACGGGCATCGTCTGCGGCGGCGGCTGATCCTGACGCTGGCCGACGCCGAAGCCGCGCAGCTCCGCGTGCAGCGCGAACTGTGTCCACCGGCGCTCGACGCCGATCGCGAGCGAGCCCATCGGGCGCTGCGCGTCCTTGCGCACCTGATCGGTGGCGCCCGTCGGCGTCACGCTGATGCCGCCGATGCCGGCGCCGAGCCACCAGTTCCAGCGGCGCTCCGCCGCGAAGCGATAGCGAAGGCCGAGCAGGCCGGTGTTGACCTCGAGGTTGCCCTGCGTGCCGTCTTGCAGCTTCTGCTGGCCGCCCGCGAGCGCGAGCTCGAGCTCGAGGTGCAAGGTCGCGCGGAACCGGATCGAGAGCTCGCCGATCGCGAACTCCGTCTTGTTGTCGGGCGTGTCCTTCGGCGCGACCGACAGCGAGCCGACCGACAGGCCGACCGCCCAGCGGTTCGCCATCACGGGAACCTCCGGGGCCGGCACGACCGCGCTCGCTTCCGGCGCGGGCGGCGGAGCGATCGGTGTCTCTCCCGGGGCCTGCGCGTACGCGGTCGCGGAGGCGAGGATCACGGCGGCGATCGCGGCGAGCTTCATGGCCTCGTATTTTCCACGCCGCGTGCCACGGCAAGCCAGCGAAATCGCGAGCCCCAGATCGTGGCCAGAACCGACAGATCGTCTCGGCTTCCTACACTAAGATGTGGGCGTGGCAGGCCGGACCTTTGCCGTCGGTGACATCCACGGTGATCTCGCGGCCTTGCGGCTGCTCTTCGAGCGCCTACCCGCGCTGACCCCCGACGACACCGTCGTCTTCCTCGGCGACTACATCGACCGCGGTCCCGACTCGGCGGGAGTCATCGCGTGGATGCGCGACTTCATGGCGCGCTCGCCGGCGAAGGTCGTCGCGCTGCGCGGCAACCACGAGGACGCGTGGCTGCAGGTCGTCGACGAGGGCTGGCCGGAGTTCATCTTCCCGCGCGGCAACGGCTGCCTCGAGTCGCTGCGCTCGTTCAAGGGCGAGCCGGCGCCGGACGAGGACGAGGTGCCGACGAGCGCCGAGCTCGAGGAGATGTTCGCGGCGAAGTTCCTGCCCGCGGAGGTCGTCGCGTGGATGCGCGCGCTGCCGTTCTTCTACGAGGACGAGCACGCGATCTACGTGCACGCGGGGATCAAGCGCGTCGGCGACGGCTTCCCCCATCCGCGTGAGGTCGAGCCGCAGAAGGCGCTGCTGTGGCTGCGCGATCGCGACTTCTTCGAGAACTACCGCGGCAAGCTCGTCGTGTTCGGCCACACGACGACGCGCACGCTGCCGAACGAGCTGTCGACACACACTCCCGATGATCCGACGGACCTGTGGGCGGGCCCGGCCTGCATCGGGCTCGACACCGCGTGTGGCAAGGGCGGGTTTCTGACCGCGTTCGAGCTGCCTGCGAAGCGAGTGTACGAGACGCGTGACTAGCACGTTCGGCACCGACGGTCGTCCGCAGGTGCGGCTCGCGCGCGCGCTCGCATCTCCCGTCGGTGTGCTCGTCACGGTGCCGCTGCTCGTGCTCGCGGTCGGCCTCGGCATCTTCCTCGTCGGTCGCGATGCGACGCGGACCTCCTCGCTGTCGCTCGCGCGGCACCAGCTCGCGGAGCAAGCGGTCGACGTGCAGGAGGATGTCGCGTTCGCGCTCGACCAGGCCGATCCGCTGCTCGAGCGTCTGCGCGTGCTCGCCGATCCGCAGCGGCCGATCGAGGACGTGCTGCCGCGCATGTACGATCTGATCGTCGGGCGCGCGGGCATCGCGTACGTCTCGATCTCGTTCCCCGACGGCACGTTTCGCGGCGCGTACCTTCGCGATGGCCACCTCGAGGTCCAGGAGTCACGGCTCGACACGCGCGAGGTGCACCGCTATGTCGTCGAGGGCAGCGCGCTGCGCCTGACGAAGACCGAGCCGAACGAGTACGACCCGCGCACGCGCGGCTTCTATCAGCTCGCGATGCGCCGGCACGCGCGCGCGTGGACGGAGCCGTACACGTTCTTCAAGACCCACGAGACCGGCATCACGTGCACCGAGCCGCTGTACGACGGCAACGCGCTGCGCGCCGTGCTCACCGTCGACTTCAACGTCGGCGCGCTCTCGTCGTTCGTCGCGCGGCCGGCGCTCGATCAGGCGCGCTCGGTCGTCTACACGAAGGACGGCACGATGCTCGCGTACCCGGCGGCGGATCAGCTGTCGCTGCCGGCGACCGACAAGCTGCTGCGGCACGAGGACCTGAAAGATGCCGCGCTCGACGCGCTGCTCGACAAGCGTCCCGAGGGCAACGGGCTGCAGCTTATCGAGCTGCCGGGCGCGCTCGCGAGCGTGGCGCCGATCGGCGGCAGGCGCGCCGGCGTCGACGTGCCGCTCGACTGGTACGTCGCGACGATCGTCCCGACCCACACGCTGCTCGGCGCGACGCGGCGCCTCGAGCGCTCGTCGATCCTCGCCTCGGCTGGCGCGCTCGCGATCGCGGTCGGGCTCGCCTTGGTCCTCGCGTGGAACCTCGTGCGCATGCGGCGGCAGGTGAAGGCGTCGCGCGAGGAGGCTCGCAGCGCGGAGGCGCGGGCGCGCGAGATGGGCAGCTACCGGCTCGTCGCGCGGCTCGGCGCGGGCGGCATGGGCGAGGTGTGGCGCGCCGAGCACCGGCTGCTCGCGCGGAGCGCCGCGATCAAGCTGATCCGACCCGAGGCGCTGCGCGACGACGCCGCGATCGAGGAGATGCGCGAGCGGTTCCGGCGCGAGGCGCAGACGCTCGCGTCGATGAAGTCGCGGCACACGATCCAGATCTTCGACTACGGCGTCACCAACGACGGCATCTTCTACTACGTGATGGAGCTGCTCGACGGGCTCGACCTCGAGTCGCTCGTCATGCGCTACGGCGCGCAGCCGGCCGCGCGCGTGATCCGGCTGATCGAGCAGGCTTGCATGTCGCTCGCGGAGGCGCACGACGCCGGGCTGCTCCATCGCGACATGAAGCCGCCCAACCTGATGGTGTGCCGCGCCGCCGACGAGGTCGACATCTGCAAGCTGCTCGACTTCGGCATCGTCCAGACGCCGGGCGAGGTGCGCGCGCCGGTGAAGGCGGTGTCGCTCGCCGAGATCCCCGAGACGCCGAAGCTGACGCAGCTCGGCGCGATGCTCGGCACGCCCGGCTTCATGGCGCCCGAGCAGATCCTCGGCATGCGCCTCGACGGCCGCGCGGATCTGTACGCGCTCGGCTGCGTCGCGTGGTGGCTGCTCGCCGGCCGCGAGGTGTTCTCGCGCGACGACGGCGAGGCGAAGGTGCTGCACAAGCACATCTACGACGAGGTGCCACCGCTCCGCGACGTCACGAAGAAGTGGATCCCCGACGAGCTCGAGCGCGTGATCGTCCAGTGCCTCGCGAAGGAGCCCGACGATCGGCCGCGCGACGCGCGCACGCTCGCGGCGATGCTGCGCGCGATCGAGATTCCGCCCGAGCACGCGTGGGACCAGGCACGCGCCGCCGCGTGGTGGGCCGCGTACCAGCCGCCGAAGCCGGCGCCGAACATGCCGTCGGCGGAGGTCCAGGTGATCATGCCCGGGCGCACGCGCGAGCAGCGGCCGATCGAGGCGACCGACGATCGGGCGATCGCGCAGACGATCGCGGGACCGACGGCCGACGGCCGCTAGGTCCGTTCGGGCAGGTACGCGCGCGGAACCGCCGCGCCGTCGAGGAACTGGCGGCGCCGCTTGCGCGACACGCGGTACTGCAGGGCGAAGATCGCGCCCCAGCCCGCGAACGCCGCCGCGAACGCGACGATGTTCGAGAGGCCGAGCAGCGGGAGCGCGAGGCCGACCGCCGCGATGACGACGCCTCCGCCGAGCACCGACCAGATGATGTCGGTGGCGTGGCGGCGGACCCACGTGTCGTAGGCTTTTTCGCACTCGCTGCACCAGCCCGACCGCGCGAGCGGCTCGTCGGCGTTGCAGCGTTCGCACGGCATGCTGGAGGTGTAGCTTACCTGCGCTTGCGGCGCAGCCACAGGCCGAGCAGCGCGAACCCCGCGAGTCCCTGCGCGCCGCCTTGTGCCTCGCAGCCACAGCCCTGCGGCTGGCGAACGGGAATCGGCAGCGCGCCTCGGCGAGCTCGTACTTGACGTTGTCCTCGTCGTAGTACGGCTTGCACGGGTCGTGCTCCCAGTACTCGACGAGCCGTGGCGCGTCGAGCGTGTCGATCTTCTCGAACACGCCGCGGTCGAGCGTCTTGACCTGGCTCTCGCGCACGACGACCGGCACCGGCACCACCATCGCGAAGTCCGACGGCGGCCCCTGGTAGTTGTTCTCCATCGACAGCACGGTCGTCGTGCCGTGCCGCATGAGCACCACCTCGGTCGCGTTGTTGTACATCTTCTGCCCGGCGCCACCGACGTAGAACCCACAGAACGCGAGGATGTGCAGCCACATGCGCCGTACCGACGCACGACGCGGCCCAAGGATCTATCGAGCCGTGGTGTCGAGCGGCGCGTTAGAGCGGCACGGTGCGTTCGTAGATGTAGAGCGTCGCCGTCGGCTCGAACACGAGCTCGCTCGCGCCGCCGGGCACGAACAACCGGTCGCCAAAGGCCGCGCCCTGCGTGCCCGCACGCGAATGCGGCATCTCCGCCAGCGACATCCATGCATCGCCGAGCGGGTCGTAGCCGTCGACGACCGACTGCGCCGCCTGCCCCGCCTCGCCACCCGCGCAGATCAGCTGGCCCTGGACGACGCCGTACGCGCAGCCGCCACGCGCCGTCGGCATCGGCGTCTTCGCGTCCCACTGCGTGCCCGTCGGCACGAGCGACCACACGTCCTTCGCGGGCATGCTCGCATCGAGCGTCGCGAGACCACCCGCGACGATCAGCCGCCCGTCGACGGTGCGCATGCCCGCCGGGTGCGAGCGCGGCGCCGGCAAGTCCGGCATCAGCTGCGACCACGTGTTCATCTCGATGTCGTAGAAGATGTTCGTCGCGAGCGCGCCGCTGGTGCCCGCGCCGCCGAGCAAGTAGATCCGCGGCGGCGCGACGACGACCGCCGCCGAGCCGCGCTCGAGGCCCGCCGGGATCGGCGCGATCGGCGTCCACGTGGGCGTCGCATCGAGCGTGTCGAGCACGTAGCAGTCGGGCATCGCCGTGTACGTCTGCCCCGCGAGGCCCCCGAGCAGGTACAGCTTCGTGCCGATACCCGCGAGCTGGACGTGCGTCCATGCAACCGGCGCATCCGGCAGCGGCGTCGTCCAGATGTTGTTGAGCGTGTCGTACACGTCGACGCGCTTCGTGATGTCGAGACCGGCCTGGAGATCGGTATCGAAGCCACCCAGGACGACGAGCCGATCGCCGAGCATCGTCACGCCCGGCTCGAGGCGCGGCACCTCATCGGGCAGGTCCGGCCCCTGCGTCCACGGCGAGCTCGGCGCGTCCACGTGCGGGCCCGGCGAGCTACACGCCGCAAGCGCGATGACCCACAGCCACTTCATCGCCCAAGCATAGACCCAATGCTGGTGTCGTGCGTTTCCCACTGGCGTGCGTCCCATCCTCCTCGCGCTCGCCTTCGTGGCGATCAGCACACCGGCCCACGCGGACGACGACGACGACGAGGACGCGTACTTCGCCGGGTTCGGCAAGCACACGCTCGCCGCCGGCTTCGTCGGCCACGGCGCCCGCATCGACAACCGCGGCGAGTCCGGCATGGGCGCGAGCCTCGAGCTCGGCTACGGCCGCGGCCGCTGGCAATACACGGCCGAGGGCTCCGCGGAATCGAGCGGCCTCCGCACGACGGAGATGACGACCGTGCCCGGCCGCCGCCTCCGCGGCGCGCTCGGCGTGCGCTGGCTCGCGCGCCAGTTCATCCCGATCGATCCGCTCGCCGTCGAGATGTACCTCCACGCCGCGGGCGGTCTCGCCAGCTACCGCTGGATGGACGAGACCTCGCAGCGCCCCGATCTCACCGTCGGCGTCGGTGCAGGCGTGCGCCGCTTCGGCCGCCACGACATCTTCGTCCGCCTCGACTTCGACCTCGTCTTCTCGCGCGGCGACGCCGGCTTCGCCGCAGGGCTGGTGGCCGGATGGTGAAGAAGATCCTCGCGCTGCTCGCCCTCCTCTGCGCGGTCGCCCACGCCGACGACGAGATCGACAACGGCCCACCGCTCCTGCTCGGCTTCCGCCTCGCCGCGGGCAAGCTGCCCGTCGCGACCGAAGAGCTCACCACGCTCACGCTCGGCCTCGACGTCGATCATCCGATCAGCCGCAGCTGGCGCGTGTTCGGCGAGTACGAGTGGATGTGGCTCGACCGCGATCAGATGTCGACCCAGCACGGCAGCGGCCACCGCCTGCTCGCCGGCCTGCGCCACACGCTCGCCGACAAGCGCGAAGGCCGCCTCCGCGCCTACGTCGACGTCGAAGGCGGCGGCGGCCTCGCCGTCCTCGACGACAGCATCCTCGGCGTCCGCATCCTGCCCGCCGGCTTCGCCGGCCTGCGCGGCGGCTACGACTTCACGCATGCCGATTCGCCATCGCGCGTCTTCGAGGTCGAGCTGCTCGTGCGCGCGATCTTCGTCGAGAACGGCACCGGCCTGCTCGCCGGCTTCGGCATGCAGTGGGGCAACTGACTGCCGCCCTCGCCTCTCGTGCGCCGCTACCAGATCACGCTGTAGCCGATATTCGCGCGCAGCTGGCTCGACACCGCGAGCAGCGTCACGTCGGTCGTGCCATCCGGCAGCTTCACCGACATCGTGTCGTGCATCGTGTACTCGTACGACAGCGACGGCGTCAGCACGCCCGACTTGCCGACGAGCACGTTGAACCCCGCGCGCGGCGCGACCGCGAGAGCCGTACCCAGCTGGCTCACATACGCCGCGCCTCCGCCCATGCCGACGAACGCGAACACATCGCGGCTCATCGCGAAGTGAAACGACGGCTCGACCATCGCCGAGTACACCGTCGACGACTCGTTGCCCGCCGCGATGTTCGTCACGCCCAGGATCCCCGACACCTCGAACGTGTCGCCGACAAAATAGCCAAACGACGGCGAGAAGCTCACGTCGCGCAGGTTCGACGCGAGCGTCAACCCGGCGGAGGCGCCGAGCTCGAACGTGCCGAGCTGCCCGTACCGCCCGTTCATCCCGTACTTCTCGCTCAGGCGCGGCGCGATCGTCGAGGGCGCCGAGTCGACCGGATCCGCGTGCGCCGGATCGTTATCCGCGACCATCACGGCCGAGCCGGCGGCCACAGGCGCGGCAGCCGGCACCGGCGCGGGCGCGGCAGCCGGCACCGACGGGTCATTGTCGGCGAGCGCCACGGCGGGCGCTGCCGTCAGCACTGCGAAGGCGAGCGTTCGAGAAAGCCGCATGCGGAGCTTTCTCAGCAAGCCGCGCGCCGAGAGGCAACCGCGCGAATTCGCGACCCGCGACGGGTGCGAGCCGCGCACGCCGTGCTCCAGCGCGCGCTGTAGGTGCTGGCAACCGACGTGCAATACACCACATCGGAAACCAACTCGAACCACCACGTTGACTCGCGTTGCTGCCGCATGAGCGCGAGTCGGCCGCCGGCGATGCTGCCGGCGGCTTTTTTTTCGGTGCTTACTCGACCCAGAAGAGCAGGACGTAGTCCTGATCCGCCGAGTCCCACTGCGCGCCCGCTTCGATGTGGAGGTAGTACGTGCTGCCCGCCGTCAGCGTCGCCGTCGTGGTGAAGTCCTCACCGCCGTCGCAGCCGAAGAAGCTGCAGTTCGCGCCATCGTCGTGCACCGGCTCCCAGGCGGTCGCGCCGTTGTTACCGGTCGTGATCGTCACCTTGGTGTCGGTGAACGTGTCGGCACCCGCGTCGGTATCGACGTGCAGGTGCTTGCCGGTGGAGCCCGCCGGCGCCGTGAACTTCACGTAGTCGCTGTCGTTCGAGGCGGTCATCTTGGCGCCCGTCATGCGGAACGGAACGCCGCCCGCGGCCTGAGCGGTCTGCGGCGTGTCGTTCGAGGCAGCCTCGGCCGCCGACGCGAGCGCCTCAGCGGCGCCCGTCAGCGTGACCGTATCCGGCGCCGTGCCGAAGCTCTCGACGAGCAGGAAGCCGGAGCCGTTCTCGATGACGGCCGGGCTCGCGCCGATCGCGTCCGAGGCCCACGTGCCGCCGGCGCCCATCACCTCGGAGACCGGGGTGCTGTCGGCGCTGTTGCCGGAGAGCGTGTAGTGGACGAGCGTCGCGCCCGTGCCCGAGATCGAGAACAGCTGCGAGCTGCCCTTCTCGGCGAGGCTGAGCGTCGCGCTGCCCGTGAACGGCATCGGCGAGCGCGCCTTGAGGTCGACGTTGCCCGGGATCGAGGTGAACGCGGTCGCGCTCGACGTGCCGCTGACGACGGTCAGCGGGGTGGAGCCCGCGGCCGCGTTGACGTCGATGAACAGCTGGCCCTGGATCTCGAACGGGGTCACCGAGCTGATGATCGCCTGCGTGCCCGCGGGGCCCGTGATCTGCGTGTTGAGGTACTCGCCCGTGTTCTGGTCCTGCGTCGCGTCGAACTGATGCGAGAAGTCGAGGTTCTCGATCGTGAAGAACGGGACGCCGCCCTGCGCGACGTCGCCCGACCAGGTGATCGGGGTCGGCGAGACGAGCTCGAACGCCTTCGCGAGCGTGTACTTCTTGCCGTTGTTCGTGACGGTGACGTCGTTCTTGCCGACCGCGGCGGCCGGATCGATCGTGATGTCGGCGAACAGGTCGGTCGGGCTCGCGACGTCGACGGCGTTCACCGTGATGCCCGTGCCGAAGTCGACGGTCGCGCCGTCCTTCCACGTCGTCGCATCGCCGCTGATCTCGACGCGGAGCGAGCGACCGGTGAAGCCCTCGGCGGGGAACACGCCGCTCGCGGTGGGCGTCGTGCCGTCGGTGCCGCAAGCCGCGGCGAGCAGGAGAAGAGCGGAGTACTTGCGCATGTGTCGTGAGCCTTTTCGAGAGTGAGGGGCGCACCGTACACGCGCGTTTTGGGGAGGTGAAGTGGCTACCCGGGTAGCCACGTGGCACCGGTCACGCGGGTTTCATGTACTTGAACGCGTGCGCCCAGTCGTTGCGCAAAAAACCTGGCAGGCACCAGAGCTGGCAGAGCGCTTCGATCGGGCGAGCTGCCTCGACGCCGCCCATGTCGATCGTCTCCCAGCCGAACCTGGACAGGATCTCGGTGGTCTCCGTCTTCGCGGCGGCGTCGTTGCCGCAGATGAACATCGATGGCGGCGTCGGGAACTTCGGGCTGACCATGAACGCGCTGCCGACCGAGTTGAAGGCCTTCACGAGACGGGCGTGCGGCGCCTTCTTCTGGAGGCGCTCCATCAGCGACTCGTTCGGACCCGTGAAGTAGACGATGACGCCGTTCTGCGGAGGCGCGTCCGCGATCGGGTTCGTCGCATCGATGACCGTCTTGTTCGCGAGGTTCGCGATGCCGGCCTGATCGAGCACGGCCTCCGCGGCGCCACCCTTGACCGCGAGCACGATGATGTCGCCCCAGGCCGCGGCTTCCGCGAACGTGCCGGTGTGCGCGTCGCCCTTCGCGCCGGACTTCCAGGCGGCGAGCTTCGATGGCTCGCGCGAGGCGCGCATGACGGCATAGCCGTGCTGCAGGAACCCATTGCCGAGGACTTCGCCGACTTGACCCGAACCCAGCACCGCGACTTTCTTCATGCGCGAACCGTACACCTGGTCCCGATCGCGATGAGCGCGGGAGGGACCCGCACCATCGGGCAGGTCGCGCGGGGCTGACGCGGGCTGGCAGCGTCTCGGCGCGCGGGCATCACGTCGCTGTACGCGGCGTGCACCGTACGAAGCGTGCACACTAACAGCTGGTTACGTTTCGGTGCTGCGGCGACTTTTTGCGAGCGGATCCGCGGGGGCGTGTTGTACGACTGCGCGCGCGGAGGAAGCCATGAAGCGGATGCTCTCGATCGCGATCGCACTGACGACAGCGTGCAGCAGCAGCGGAAATCCGAGCGGGATGAATCCCGACGCGCCGGGCGGCAGTGGCAATCCCGATGCGCCGGGGAGCACGTCGAAGAAGACGATCTACACGATCGTCCTCGAGAACCACGACTACAAGGAGATCGTCGGCTCGTCGAACGCGCCGTACATCAACTCGCTGATCGCGATGGGCGCGCTCGCGACGAACTACAAGGACACCGCGCATCCGTCGCTGCCGAACTACCTGCACATGATCAGCGGCGACAACCAGTACCCGGGCATCATCGACATCGGCCCGCAGCAGGTGCCGTACTTCCCGGCGATGAAGGACAACCTCGGCACGCAGCTCGAGGCCGCGCACATCAACTGGCGCTCGTATCAGGAGAGCATGGGCACCGCGTGCAACCTGACCGACGCGAGCCCGTACGCGACGAAGCACGACCCGTTCCTCTACTTCGTCGACATGCAGGCGTCGGCGCTGTGCGCGCAGCGCAACGTCGACTACTCGCAGTTCGCGGCGGACCTCGCGACGAACGAGTACCGCTACATGTGGATCACGCCGAACCTGACCAACGACGGCCACGATCCGGCGAACGATCCGGTCGCCGCGCTGAAGACGAGCGACATGTGGCTGCACGACCACGTGCAGGCGATCCTCGACAGCGATGGCTACAAGGCCGGCGGCGTCCTGTTCATCACGTGGGACGAGTCCGAGGCGCGCAACGGCGACGACCCCGATCTGATCCCGATGATCATCCTGTCGCCGAAGCTCAAGCAGGTCGGCATGACGTCGGATGTGGCGTACACGCACTCGAGCTACCTCGCGACCGTCGAGGAGCTCCTCGGCCTGCCGCGCCTCGCGACGGTGACGAACGCGCCGTCGATGATGGAGTTCATGAATCCCTGAGCTGCGACGCGCCGGCCTTCAGGTAGTACGTCCAGTAGCCGATCTGATCGCCGTAGCGCTTCGCGAGCGCGTGCTCGTCCCACGCACGGCCGTACACCGCCCGGCCCTCGTCGGCGAACATCTCGAGCACGGGGTTCTCGTCGTGGCGCCCGAGGCCGCGCAGCAGGATCGCGGTCGCCGAGAACGGCCCGATGCCGGAGATCTCGAGCAGCGCGCGCTTCGCCTCCGCGTACGGCGCCGTGCGCAGGAAGGTCTCGCCGAGCCGCGCGACGCCGCGCACGACCGAGACGATGCGCTCGGCCTTCGCGCGGTGCGCGATCGCCTTCTCGATCTGATCGACGGACAGGTCGGCGAGCTCGTCGAGCTCGGGCATCGCGAACAACGCACCGGCGGGATGACCGAGCGCAGCGAGGAACTTTCGCTTCATCCGCGCGGTGTGCTGCGGCGACTGGCGCTGCATCAGGACGCTGTGCACGGCGATATCCTCGAGGCCGAGGAACCGCACGTGATGGAGGCCGTGCAGCTTCGCGAGGATCGGGTGGAACGGCCTGTCGCCCGCGGCGCGCTCGTAGAGCGGCTCGACGTCGTCGGCGGCGCCGATCCAGTCTGCCGCCCGCTGCGCGAGCTGCTTCGGCGCGCCCGCCGGGAGCTCGGCGACCACCTCGCCGCCGACCGCGCGCAGCGTGACGGCCCAGCCCCAGCCGCGTGCCGCGAACGCACCGGTGACCTCGCCGTCGCCGACGCACGCCTGCGTCTGGCAGCCCGGAAAGCGCGAGATGAACGTCAGCGTCTGGTCGAACGAGAACGGCTTCGTGGTCGCGAGGGTGATGTTCATGCCCTCGTGTTACGCCGCGTGAGTGTCAGCCTCTTGTCAGGTTTGTTGGCTCTCAGCGCGCGATCGGCGGGAACGAGCCTCCACCGAGCGGAGGCAGCCCCGGCTGCGCGGGCGGCGCGACCGGCGGCTGTGACGACGGCTGCTGCGGCGGCACGACGTTCTCCGGCGGCCCGCCGCGATCGCCGAGCACCATGCGCGCGAACCGCCAGCCGGTCACCGCCCACGCCGAGCCGTAGACGAGCACGCCGGCGGCCGCCGCGCGCCCGAAGCCGTGCGAGCTGCCCTTCTGGAACAGCGCCTCGAACGCCGCGACGAGCGCGGCCATGCCGACGAGCCCGGTCAGCAGCAGGTTGTAGCCGGCGAGCATGCGGCGCACGGCGGGGAACGCGTCCTGGTTCGTCATGCGCAGCAGCGACGCGTGCGAGAAGTAGACGAGCGCACCGGGCACGATCAGGCCGAACGCGGCGCGGTAGATCGTGCCCTTGTCCTCTTCCGACGAGATGATCGCGTACAGCAGCATCGCGCCGCCGGCGAGCAGGACCTGCAGCGCGGTCACCATGAAGTAGCCGAGTGCGACCTTGATGCCGAGCTGCGTGTCCTGGCTGTTCGCCTTGTACGCGCGCCACCTCGCGACGACGTACAGCACGAACGGCAGCAGCAGGCCGACCACCGCGACGTAGGTCACGACCTGCCCGAACACCGACATCAGGATCATCGAGTCCACGAGCGCAGCATAACGGGGCGCGCGCCCGGCGTGGTGGCCGGAGTGCGGAGCGTTCAGGCTGGGACGAGCGAGCGCCACGTCGCGAGCGCCCACACCTCGTCGCCGCCCTTGCACGTGAGCAGCGCGATGTGCGGCGCGTCGACGACGATCCCGACGACGACCCGCACGTCGTCGTCCGTGAACGCCTCGGCGCGCCCGCAGCGCGTGCCTTCCGCGAGCCGCGCGATGACGTCGTGGCGCTCCGGCGCGGACGCGAGCAGCTGCTCCGACGACTCGGGCCCCTTCGCGGTCATGCTCTGGAACTCGACGGCGCGGTCGCCGTCGGTCGCCCAGTAGCGCGCGCCGTCGTCCTCCCAGCGTCCGACGAACGAACCGGGCAGCCGTATGCGCCAGCCGCCCGACAGCTCGAGCACGAGATCGTGCAGGCGATAGCCGACCGGCGGATCGGGCAGCGCGAGCCGCGCGGTCTCGGCGTCGCGGTGGAAGCGCTCGAGGACCTCGCGCTCCGCGTCGTCGAGTGGCTCGCGCCAAGGGATGTCGTGCCACATCGCGAGCAGCGCCCGCGAGCGCGCGGCATCGCCCTTGTCCCACCACGCGAAGGCGTCGCGCGCGTGCATCGGATCCGCGAGCACGGCGTCGCGCCAGGCGGCGTCGCGCGGGCCGAGCATCGTCAGCACGGCCGCACCGTCGACGAGGTAGTCGCGCTCGACGAAGCTCGTGCGCCCGCCACGCAGCTCGGCCGCGAGCCAGTCGCACATCTGCCGCTGGATCTGGGGCAGCGCCGGCACCTCCAGCTCGACGTCGAGCTCCTCGGCGAGCGCCGCGATCTTCTGCAGCACGTACGCGTGGTAGCCGGGACCGACCTGCCAGGTCTCGCCGTCGACGACGAGGTCGGCGCCGTCGACCGACACGGCGACCGGCGGCGCGGCCGGGTGCATCTGCGAGGTCTTCCGATCCCAGCCGTCGAGCATCCGAGGGGCGAGGCGGACGAACCGCGCGGCGAGGTCTCTGGGATCCGCGCCCCTCCGGAACAGGCCTTTCTTCCGGCCGTGCACGCGCAGGTCGATGCCGAAGCCCACGTCGCCGAGGATACACGGTACGATGGCTCGTGATGGGCCTGCGTCTGGCGTGCGTGCTCGCGCTCGTATGTGTCGTTCCCCACCTCGCGTCGGCCGAACAGCCGAGCCCGCAGCAGAAGATCGCGCTCGTCGCGAAGCCGTCGGTCGTGCGCGTGTGGGGCGCCTACATCGCCGACTTCGAGTTCGAAGGGCAGAAGTTTCAGGAAGCGATCGGCGGCACCGGCACCGGGTTCTTCATCACGGCGGATGGCTACGTCGCGACGAACGCGCACGTCGTCAGCGACATCTACGGCGGCGACGTGCTCGCGAAGAAGCAGCTCGTCGACGCCGCGCAGAAGGAGCTGTACCAGAGCTACCGCGACGTGATGAGCCGGATGACCGACGACCAGCTCGCGCGCATCTTCAACGGCCTCAAGCTGACGAAGCTCGATCGCCGCGCGTACATCGTGCTGCAGAACGGCGACAAGCTCGACTACGAGATCAAGGAGACCGGCGTGCCGGGCAGCGGCCGCGACTGCGCGATCATCAAGGTCAAGACGCAGAACGCGCCCGCCCTGCCGGTCGGCGACTCGTCGAAGTCGCAGGTCGAGGACCACATCATCGTGATCGGCTACCCCGGCGTCGCCGACGCGAAGGACCTGCTCGACGAGAAGTCGGAGCTGCAGCCGAGCGTCACCGACGGTGCGATCAGCGCGCTCAAGCACGCGACGACCGGCGAGCAGATCCTGCAGATCAGCGCCGCGATCACGCACGGCAACTCCGGCGGCCCCGCGATCGATCAGCACGGCAACGTCGTCGGGCTCGCGACGTTCGGCACCGAGGTCCAGGGCTTCAACTTCCTCGTCGCGTCGTCGACGCTGATGGACTTCGTCAAGGACGCGAAGGTCGAGCTCAAGCCGAGCGACACGCTGAAGATGTGGCAGGACGGCCTGCAGCACTACTGGGACGACGAGTACACCGACGCGATCAGCAAGTTCGAGGAGGTCGAGAGCTCGTGGCCGCAGCACTCCGAGGCGCACGGCCTGGTGCTCGCGTCGAAGCAGGCGCAGAAGGACGGCAAGGAGAAGAAGAAGACCGACAACACCGGAATCATCGTCGCGGCCGCGTCGGGCGGCGCCGCCTTCCTCGCGCTGATGATCTGGATCGTGACGCGCGGCAAGAAGAAGAAGCCGGCGGTCGCGGGCGTGCCGGCCAGCTCCGGCCCGATGTACGGCATCGCGCCGGGCGCGTCGGGTGGGATCCAGCCGGTCGCGAAGACGGTCGCGATCCAGCCGGGCCCCGGCTCGTACGCGATGGGCGGGCTCATCGCGGTGCGCGGCCAGCTCTCCGGCCAGCGGTTCGCGCTGACGCCGGGCGGCATCATCGTCGGACGCCAGCCGGGCGTCGCGCACATCCTCGTCAACGACTCGCGCGCGAGCGGCAAGCACGTCTGGATCGGGCTCGACCAGGGCCGCCTGGTCGCGATCGACCAGGGCACGACGAACGGCACGTACGTCAACGACGTCATGCGCGGGCGCATCACGCGCGCCGAGCTCCGCGACGGCGACTACGTGATTGTCGGCGATCCCGACTGCCTGACGCTGCAGGTCAAGCTCGGCTGATGGACTAGGACACAGTAGCGGCGCGCGCCACGCTCTCGATCGCGATCGCGGTGACCGCGGTGCAGTAGTCGAGGTCGATGTTCTCCATCGTGTCGTGCGTGTCGTGGTAGCCGGTGCGCGAGATGTCGTAGTTCTCCATGAACAGCACGACCGGCACGCCGATGTCGCTGAAGATCTGGCCGTCGGTGTTGTAGAGCGCGGAGCGCGGCTCCCACTCGACGCGGACCTCGCCCTGCAGCGGCAGGTGCGCGAACAGCGGCGGCGGCGTGCGGCCATCGGGCATGCGCTTCGCGCGGGCGAGGCCCGGCCGCTCCTTGTTCCACGTCTCGCAGGCGGTGTTCCAGGCGAGGTTCGCGTGGTGCGCGAGGCGGGCGAGGCGCGCGGAGCCGGCGCCCTCGCCGGGCGCGATCTGGAAGACGTCGCGGTCGCGCTCCGTGTTGTGGCCGATCATGTCGAGGATGAACGCGCCCACGACCTCGACCTGCGAGACGTCGCGGCGCGAGCCGTCCTCGGCGGTGAAGGCGAGCGTGCGCTCGACGAGCGCCTGCGCGACCGCGCGCGCGCCCATGCAGTCGGCCGGGTATTCCTCGCCGGTGAGGTGGATCAGCCATACATCGCGCTCGAGCTTGCCGGCCGCCGCGAGCGGGAGGAGGTGCTCGGCGGCGAGCAGGAGCGCGGTCGTGGCGGAGTGGTTGTCGTCGGCGCCGGCGGCCGGTGCGCGCAGGCCGTCGCCGCCCTTCTCTTCCCAGTACACGTCCTCCATGTAGGCCGTGTCGTAGTGGTCGCCCATGATGACGGCCTGCCCGCGGTTGCGGCCGGGGATCATCATCACGATGTTGCGCTCTGCGGGCTCGGCCTGGTTGCGCTTCCAGCCGTCCATCCACGGGAACGTGTGGTCGCTCTCCCAGCGGAACACGTGATCGACCACCTCGCCGACGCCGTGCTTGGCGATCAGCTCGCGATAGCGCGCGTGCAGGTGGTCGCCGAGCGCCTCGAGGTCGCATCGCTCGTGGACATGAACGCCGGCCTTCTTGGCGGCCGGGCCGCCGTGCCGGCCCTTGTTGACGGCGATGCCGTCGGCGTCGTTCTTCTGGCGAAACGCGCCGTGCGCGAGGTGCGCGATCGTGCTCCAGATCTGCTCCTCGATCGCGCGCGTACCGAAGCAGCCGAGCACGAGCGGCGCGGGCGGTGGTGCATCGTGGCCGATCAGCGCGGCGAGCGAGCGATGGCCGGCAAGCCAGTCCTCGAGCGTGTCGTGCTTCGGGATCCGCAGCAGCGCGCGCGCGTAGCTCGGCTCGAGCGGACCGTCGAGCAGCTCGCGCGCCTCGTACAGCTTGCGCACGTTGCTCGCTTCCTTCACCGGCAGCTTCGCGGCGGCCGCGTGGCCCTCGCGCGCGAGCAAGTTCGGCACGAGCTCGATCACGTCCGCGCCTTCCGCCGTCACGATGCCGGCCGGGCCATCGGCGTAGCGCCCGTGGCGGCCCGCGACGATCGGGTAGTGCCAGAACACCTCGCGACGCCCCGCGCGCATCGGCGGGTAGTACATGCGGTAGCCGTAGCGCCCGCCGATATCGACGGCCTTCGCGGCGCGCGCGATCGCGCCCTTGTCGGCGCGCGGCCCGTCGAGGAGCGCGCGGTACTCGTGCGTCCACACCTGCGAGTTGCGCGCGAGCGGCTTGTCGTAGAGATCGATCGAGACGGGATCCGTCGCGAACAGCGCGACCGAGACCTTGTCGGCGTAGGCCTCGGCGCCGAGGCCGGCGTCGCGCGGGATGCGCTGCCAGCGATGGCGACGCTCGATGTGGTTCTTCACGCGGTGGCCGTGCGGATCGTCGCCGACCTCGTCGAGCCAGCCCGACTGCGGGATGCGGATCGCGCAGCTGCCCTCGACGCGCTCGAACAGGTGCAGGACCGGGATCTGCGTCGCGCGCGGCATGTGCTCGGCGAGGCGCCGGTAGCCGGGATGCTCGTAGAACACGAGGCTCGCGGGCGTCGGCACGAGCACGAGATCGCCCGCGAGGTATGCGGCGCGCACGCGCTCGGGCAGCTGCGCGAACGGCGTGAACGTGACGAGCACTTTCGGCAGCGCGTCTCCCATCGCGCGATACGGCCCGCCGAGCGTGCGCCAACCCTCGTCGAGCTTCGCCCACGCGATCACGGCGGCCATCGCGCGCTCGTCGAACATGTCCCAGCAGGCGGCGCCGCGGTGGCTCGTGCCGAAGAGCGTCCACTTCGCCATGCCCTTGTCGTCCTGCGAGCGCGACAGCGCGAGCGGCGCGATGACGACGCGCGGATCGTGCTTCGCGTGCAGGAACGCCGGATCCCACGCCGGATTGCCGTCGAGCAGCGTCTTGCTGAGCGCGTGCTCGCCGTGCAGCAGCTTGCCGACGACCTCGACCAGCTTCTCGCCGATGCGATCGAGCCCGGGCGCGAGGTCGTGCGCCTGCTCGTACTCGTCGATGTCGAGCGCGTCCAGCCGCGAGATGCCGTTCGTCGCGTCGCGCCGCACCGGATCCGGCAGGTACGGCTTCACGCCGACGTACGGCGGCGGCATGAACTCCGAGTACGGCGGCAGCGGAAACGCCCCGCGCTGCTTCGCCTCCGCGACGATTCGCTCCCAGCCCTGCATCGTGCGAAGACTAGATCATGTTCCGCATCGACTGGCAGGCCGAGAGCCTCGCCGCGATCGAGCCGACGCTCGACGAGGTCCGCGCGCACGCCGACGAGCTCGCGGTCGGCTACAACGAGCCGCGAAATGCCTCGCTGATGGGGCATACCGCCGCGATGACGCCCGACGAGGTCATCGAGCACTACGCCGACATGGCCGACGAAGGCGCGCATCAGTTCCTGCTGTTCGCCAGCGGCGCGCTCGCGGGCGACGCGGACCTGCGCGGCATCGCGAACGGCGCCGCCGAGTTCGCGTTCATGATCGGCGCGCCCGCCGCGCAGGGCAAAGGCCTCGGCACGAAGTTCGCGACGATGGTCTACGCGTTCGCGTTCGAGCAGCTCGGCCTCGCGCGCGTGTACGCGAGCGTGATCCCCGCGAACACGGCGAGCAAGCGCGTGTTCGAGAAGCTCGGCTGCGTCGTCGATGACAGCGCGGCGGCGCGCGCGTACGCCGACGAGCCCGACGACATCGTCATGGCGATCGACCGCGCGACGTTCGCGACGCGCAATCAGCCGGCGCTCGTGATCCGCCCGCGATAGGGGGTGGTGCCGCGGGGGTGCGCCCACGGGGTCCTGCGGGGTTGGTTCGGCGGGTTGGTCCTGCGGTCAGCGGTTTACGTGAGCGGGCCCGGGCGGCCGCCGAGCAGCAGCGAGTTGTACTTCGCGACCTTGCTCTGGCGCGTGAGCCGCGTGATCACGGCGCCACCGAGCGACCCCGCCCAGATCAGGTGCATGTACGTCGGTTGGTGGCCCTGCCAGTTGATCACGAGCACGACGAGGCTCGCGATGAACAGCACCAGATACAGCCCCTGCATGAAGTCGATCTGCTTCTTGAGCGCAGCGAGCTCGGCCTCGTTTCCATTCCCCGGCGGCTCGACCTGTTTCTGGAGGTCCATTCGTCAACGGTATCACCGTCGAGCCTTTGACAGATCGTGCGCTAACTGGGCGTAACTCCGTCGGGCATCGCGGCTGCACTCTCGTTCCTCATGCTGCCACTGCTGCTCGCGCCGCTCGGTTCGGTCGGGTTCGCGTACCTGTTCTGTTACGGCGGTGTCGAGGGGCCGGTCGACTGGGCGATGCAGACCGACTCGCACGCGTCGCGCGATCGTCGCGTCGTCGCGCTGACGTTCGACGACGGCCCGGATCCGGCGCGCACGCCCGCGCTGCTCGAGACGCTGCGCGCGCTCGACGTCCCCGCGACGTTCTTCTTGCTCGGCAACAAGGTCGACGCGCACCCCGAGCTCGCCGCTCGCATCGCGCGCGACGGCCACGAGATCGGCAACCACACCTACTCGCATCCATACCTGCCGCTCAAGCGCTCGCGCACCGTGCGCGCCGAGCTGCTCGCGACCGACGGCGCGATCGAGCGCGCGTGCGGGATCACGCCGGCGCTCGCGCGGCCACCCTACGGCGGGCGCTCGCCGCGCAACGTGCGCGCGTTTCAGCGCGCGGGCAAGCGCACGGTCCTGTGGGACGTGAACAGCTTCGACTGGAAGGGCAAGCCCGCCGCCGAGGTCGCCGAGCGCGTCCTCGAGCGAACGCGCCCGGGCAGCATCATCCTGATGCACGACGCCCGCGACGGCGGCGAGATCACCGTCGAGGCCGTGCGCCTGATCGTGCCGGCGCTGCGTGCGCGCGGCCTCGAGCTCGTCACCGTGAGCCGCGCGCTCGCCGCCTAGCCGCTTCGCTGCCCGTCCGGACGCAAAGAACCCGCGAGCACTTCCTCGAAAGGAGCACCCGCGGGTCTTCGCGAAGGGCGACGCACGTGAGCGCCGCCCGCCGGATCAACCGCGCTCGTGCGAGCGCGGCCCGATCACTTCTTCGCCGAGCCGGCGCCGGAGCCGGTCGTCGTCGTCGTCGTGGTCGTCGTCGTGGTCGCGCTGCCCGAGCCCTCGGCCGAGCCACCCGTGGCGCTGCCCGCGACCGCGGCCGAGCCGGTCTCGCCCGAGCCGGTCATCGTCGCGCTGACGGTCGCCGAGCCGGAGCCCGTCGTCGTGGTGGTGGTCGTGGTGGTCGTCGTGGCCGAGCCGGACATGTCACCGCTCGCGGTGCCCGCGCCGGTGTCGTCCGCCTTCTTCTTCTTGCAGCCCGCAACCGTGAACGCCGAGACGAGAGCAGCCAGCAGGATGAACTTCTTCATTTTCGGTTATCTCCTCAGCAACGGTGATAACGGTCGCAGTGCGGTCACGCAAGTATGCGTCTGTACTAGATTTTCACCAACTCGTTGCAGTTGCACCCAAACGATGACGAGTTGCGCCAACCCACCGGGGGCACATCGGTTGCAGCCTGTCCGATCAGGAGGATTTCCACGATGACGCCAGCCAAAGGCAAGCCCGGCACCGAGCGCTACCGCGATGAACGCCGCTCCGGTGGCGGTCCACGCATGCACGGCCGGAAGTGGCACGACCACGAGCAGCCGCACGAGATCGAGAAGCTGTCGGGAGGTGGTCGCGCCGGAAAGGCGCGGGCGTCGCGCGGCGGCGGCCGGGGCACGGCGGTGGAGGCGGCGGACGAACGCCGCGGCATGGGCAAGCACGTCGGCCGCAAGGACAAGGGCGCGTCGCGCGTGAACGAGCGGACGGCGCGCGGCAAGGGCATCGGCCGCAGCAAGAGCCTGCCGCCGCGCCCGCGGTCGGCGCAGCGCCGCTAGCGAGCACGCGCTCGGCCTGGCGAGGACGTTCGGCGCGCGCGACTACTCGGCGAGCGGCGTGTCGCGAAGGTGCGCGATCACCGGCGCGTGATCGCTCGTGCCGACCTCGCGATAGCTCTTGCACGTCGTCGTGCCGTCGACGAGCGCGTGGTGCGCGGCGATGTAATCGAGTCGCCAGCCGATGTTGCGCTGGCGCATGTTGCGCCACGGCGCCCACCACGTGAACAGGCGATCGTTGTCGGGATCGCAGTGGCGCCCGACGTCGACGAGGCCGTGCGAGAACAGCCGCTCGATCAGCTCGCGCTCCTGCCCGCTCTGGCCGACCATGTCCTTGCGCAGCACGGGGTGCACGTCGACGGGCGTGCGCGCGACGTTGAAGTCACCGCACAAGACGAGGTGCTTGCCCGCCGTGGCGAGCGCGCCCGCCCACGCATCGAGCTCGCGCAGGAACAGCATCTTCGCCGCGAAGTCCTTCCCGCCGTTCGGGATGTAGACCGAGCCGAAGACGGTGGTGCCGACCTCGGCGACGACGATGCGGTTCTCGAGATCGAACGGCGGATGGACGAAGTGCGGCGCGTCGCCGAACGTCGCCTCGCGCAGCAGCAGCGCGACGCCGGAGTAGCCGCCGCTGCCGTGCCAGTGCGCGTGATAGCCGGCGATCGAGGCGAGCGGCTCGGGGACCTTCTCGAGCGGCGCCTTCGTCTCCTGCAGGCAGATGACGTCGGGCACCTCGCCGTCGATCCAGTGCGCGACCTGCGAGGATCGCGCACGGATGCCGTTGACGTTCCAGGTCGCGACCTTCATCCCGGCCGCTCGTGTAGCAGGTCAGGGAACGTTCTGCACGAGCGCGGCCGCGTGATAGCCGGCGACGGTGGCGTCGATCGTCCAGGTGCCGCGCCCCGGCACCGTGAGCGCGAGCGCACCCGGATCGAGCGCGACCGGCTCGCCGACGAGCTGGGGCACACCGTCCAGGCGGGTCGTCACGAATGCCTGCGTCGCGTGGATGCCCGGCGGCGCGTCGATCTGCAGGCCGATCTGATCGCCCGGTGCGAGCGTGCACGCCGGAGCGCACGACAGCTGCATCGTGATCAGCGGCGCGACGATCCGTGCGGTCACCGACGGCGGTGTGCCGCCGAACAGCGAGGCGGAGATCGTCCACGTGTCGCCGCTGGCGCCGGCCGGCACCGGCAGCGCGACCGTCGACGACGGTGGCGTGATCGTCGCGGCGACGAGCTGCGGATCCTCGACGCCCGCGAGCGACTGCCGCAGCGTCACCTGCTGCGGCTGATCCCCGGGGATCGACACGACGACGTGCGCATCGCCGACCGCACCCGGCAGCTCGCAGGTCGTGGGATCCGGGCACTCGAACAGCGACAGCCCGACCGGCGGTGCGACGACCGCGAACGGCTGCTGCAGCTCGGCCGCGAAGCCCGCGTTGACCTGCGCGCGGATCCGCAGGTCGTTCGTCAGCTGGGCGGGCGCGCGCAGTGTCGCCTCGAAGTACGCGCGCGAGCCGACGCGCTGCACGTCGCCGATGCTGACCGGCACGTCGGCCGGTGCGCCGTCGACGGTGATCGTGACCGTCGGCGGCGGGACGTCGGCCGTCGCGTCGAACTCGACGTCGGGCCCGTAGTCGACGACGACGACCGCCTCGTCGACGTTCGCCATCAGCGTCGGATCCGCCTGGTAGTTGCACGTGCCGAAGAGCTGCAGCGCGGCGGCGGGTGGCGAGTCGGGCGTCGCGACCGCGAAGCAACCCTCGGGCATACGCTTGAGCACGGAGAGCTGCGGCGCGGGCGGCGTCGTGAGCCCTTCGCACGCGCACAGCGACAACAAGAGCAGGCGCTTCATCTCGTCACCGCCTGGTAGATGAGGTCGGGGATGTTGAGCTGCAGCGCGAGCCCGATGTACGGCGCGAACGTCGTGTGCGTGCGCTCCTCGGGGATCGTCGAGTTGCGCCGCTCGAGGAACGCGCCGCCTACGGTTAGCGACGTGTACGGGATCGCGTGGAACGCGACGCCGACGAACACCGGCGGCAGCGCGCCGAGCCCGCCGTAGCGGTGCTCCGGGCCGAACGAGCCGCCGTACGGCGCGATGCCGAGCTCGAGCGCCACCGCGCGCAAGAGGTCCTGCGAGCCGCGCCTCCACTGGATCTCGTCGACGGGATTGGGCGCGAGGTGGATCTCGGCGCCGAGGTAGAACAGGCCGAACGACTCGTCCGGCCGCAGGATGCCCGCGTAGCCCGCGACCGGCGTGACGTAGCTGAACAGCCACGTGCGCGGCGCGCGCTCGGCGCGAGCATCGGTGACGCTCGTCGTCGTCAGCGTGACGAGCTGGCGGTCGCGCGCGAAGGTCTTGTCCTTCGCCGCCTTCCACGCCGCATCGGCGCCCTGCACTTCATCGAGCTGCTCGACGAGCGCCTCGAGCGCGCCCGCATCGACGTGCTGGCACACGAGCCACTGGCCGAGCAGCTTGCGCACGGCATCGCCCTCCTGCGGCGACGCGCTGCACGACGCGCCGGTCGTGACGAGATCGACGTAGTTCGCGAGCCTGCGCAGGTGCTCGCCAGCGGACGCGAGGTACGCGGCGTCGTCGAGCGTCCAGCTCTCGCTGCCGACCGCGCCGGCCTTGTCGCCGAGCGCCGACAGCGTCGTCCACTCCTTCTCGACGCGCAGCTTGCCCTGGCCGAGCTGCACGAGATCGAACAGCGTGATGCCGTCGGCGACGGCGAGCGTGTCGGTCGTCGCGGTCAGCACGCGCGCCTCGGCAGGCGACGCCGACGTCGCGACGCGGATCGAGCGACCATCGTCGAGCAGCTGCAGCGTGCGCACCTCGAGCTTGCCGTCCGTCGTGAACAGCGCGACGCCCTTGCCGCGCACCTGCGGCAGCAGCGCGGCGCTGCGCGCGAGCATCGTCGCGACGGCCCCCGCGAACGGATCCGTCGCGACCGCGCCCCACACGCTGCCCGAGCCGGGCGCGAGCACCGCGGTCTTGTCGTGCCAGCGCTCGCGCAGGTGGTCGAGCGCCTCGACGAGCGCGGTCGTCGTCGCGAGCTCGGCGCGCGCGGTGTCCTTGACGTGAGCCGCGACCCGTTTCGGCACGAGCTTCGCGGCGCGCGCCTCGTGATCGGCGAGCGCGTCGTCGTCGCACGAGGACCTGTCGCCGCACGCGACGATCTTGTGCGCGATCGTGTCGACCATGTCGCCGAGCGTCGAGTCGTCGATCGCCTGCGCGCGCTCCGTCGTGACGATCGCGACGCAGTAGCCGTAGCCGGGCGCGAAGAAGTCCGCGTCGTGCGGCACGAATACCTTGTAGTCGCGCGCCTCCGCGCTCGCGCGCTTCCACGGCGCGGTGACGAGCACGGCTGCATCGCGGTTCGCCGCCGCGCGCGGGAACAGCTCGAACGCCTCGTGCACGCCAGCCGGATACCTGACGACCGCCGCCGCGTCGTCGTCGCTGTCGTCGTCGTCGTCGCCGGCGGACTCGACGACCGGCTCGATGCGCAGCTCCGCGATGACGCTGCGGCAATCGCCGCCGTCGTCGCCGAACATGCCCGGCGAGCCCTTGCGCACGAGGATCGCCTGCACGCTCGTCACGCCGGGGGGCGCGTCGCCCGCGACATAGAACGACCGGTGCACCGGGATGTCCTGGTTTGCCCCGACGTCCGACAGCGTGACGATCGGAATTTCTTCGGCGCGCGCTGCGTGCGCGAACAGGATGAGAAAGACGATGGTTCGCCCCACCACGGCCCATCGTAACCCAGCACGGCCCTTGCAACTCGAACCGGCGTGGAAAAGCCAAGCAAGTGGGCCGTGCTCGGCATCGTCGGGACGGGCGTGTTCATATGCACGCTCGACTCGTCGATCGTCAACGTCAGCTTGCCCGCGATCGCCAGGTACTTCGGCGCGCCGGTCGGCTCCGAGGTCGAGTGGGTGATCATCGCGTACCTCGTCATCATCGCCTCGACGCTCCTCACGGTCGGCCGCCTCGCCGATCGCATCGGCCATCGTCCGATCTGGCTGTCGGGGCTCGCCGTGTTCACGACCGGCTCGGCGCTGTGCGGCGCGGCGCCGGCACTGTGGCTGCTGATCGCGGCGCGCGTGCTGCAAGGGATCGGCGGCTCGCTGCTGATGGCGGTCTCGCCCGCGATGCTGACCTCGGCGTTCCCCGCCGACGAGCGCGGCCGTGCGCTCGGCCTCAACTCGACGATCGTCGCGCTCGGCATCAGCGCGGGCCCGGCGCTCGGCGGCTGGATCACCGAGACCGCGAGCTGGCGCTGGATCTTCTACGTCAACCTGCCGATCGGCATCGGCGGCGCGATCGCGACGATGCTCGTCCTGCCGCGCACACCGCACAAGCCGGGCAAGCGCTTCGACGTCGCCGGCGCCGTGCTGCTCGGCGTGTCGCTCGCGTCGCTGACGACGCTGCTCTCGATCGGCACCGACGCCGGCTGGACCTCGCCGGTCGCGCTCGGCCTCGCCGCGGCGGCCGTGATCGGCTTCGCCGTGTTCGCGTGGCACGAGACCCGACACGAGGCGCCGCTGCTCGATCACCGGCTGTTCCAGAACCGGCTGTTCGCGTGGGCGACCGCGAGCCTCGTGCTGTCGTTCCTCGCCGGCTTCGCGGTGTCGTTCGTGCTGCCGATCTACCTCGAGCAGCTGCGCGCGTTCTCGCCGGCGAAGACCGGCCTGCTCTTGACGCCGTTCCCGCTCGTCGTCGCGATCGTCGCGCCGATCAGCGGTCACGCGGCCGACCGCATCGGCACGCGCTGGCTCGCCGCCGCCGGCATGACCGTGCTGTGCGCCGGTCTGCTCTTGCTGTCGCGGCTCGACGAGCACACGTCGCTCGCCGGCGTGATCTGGCCGCAGCTCGTCGCCGCGTTCGGCATGGCGCTGTTCCAGTCGCCGAACAACAGCGCGATCATGGGCGCCGCGCCGAAGGATCGCCAGGGCGTCGCCGCCGGCATGCTCGCGACCGGCCGCACGATGGGCCAGAGCATCTCCGTAGCGATCGCGGGCGCGGTGTTCGTCGGGCTCGGTGCCGCGACGGCCGGCCGCGCGCTGCTCCACGCGCCGCACGATCCGCAGCTCGCGCGCACGTTCGTCCACGGCTTTCAGTGGGCGCTGCGCACGTGCGCGGCGATCTCCGCGGCCGCGATCGTGACGTCGCTGCTGCGCGGCAGCGAGCGGGAGGCCGCGGAGTCGCGCGGAATCACGGCCGAACCGGCAGCGGCGCGTTGAGCGCACCGTGCGCCCGCGCCCGCGGCGCCGGGCACGACGGCTGCAACAGGCAACGTCATCATGATGCGCCACCCGGAAGTTCCTGCACGCCCGCGACGTTTTCGCATGGTGGTCGGCGTCGACCTCTCCGAGTACTCGGAGATCGTCGTCGAGCACGCGCTCGATCAGGCGGCGCGGCACCAGTACCCCGAGCTGCACTTCATCTACGTCAAGGAGAGCCGCAAGCGCTCCAGTGACGAGCTGAAGCAGCGGCTCGCGTCGGCGGTCTACCCCGCCCTGCAGACCTTCAACCAGTACGGCACGGAGTGGCGTGCGCGGCTGCACGTGCGCACGGGCAAGCCCGACGAGCAGATCGCGGCGCTCGCCGCAGATATCCGCGCGGACCTGATCGTCATCGGACAGTTCGGGCTCCACAACCCGCGCGAGAAGTTCAAGACGGTGCCGAACCGCGTGCTCAACGCCGCGACGTGCCCGACGCTCGTCGTCGGCATGCCGCAGGACGCCGACGTGACGCCGGTCTGCGCCGCGTGCGCGGCCGTTCGCGAGGACACGGAGGGTGAACGCTGGTTCTGTGACGCGCACTCGGCTCCGGATCGCATCGAGCACACGGTGACGCCGATGACCGTGTGGACCGGCGGCAGCCTGATGTGGTGACATCGCGATGTGCGTGACGCGCTCCTCGGAACGTTCCGGCGGCTGATCCGGCTGTACTTCCGGCGCGTCGAGCGCATCGGCGTGCCGCCCGGGCCGCAGACCGCGGGGCGCGTGTTCGTCTCGAACCACCACAACGCGCTGATCGATCCGATCCTCGTGCTGACCGACGCGGCGTGCGAGATCTCGCCGATCGCGAAGTCCACGCTGTGGAACATTCCCGGCCTCGCGTGGCTGCTCGATCGCGCGGGTGCGGTACCGATCGTGCGCCGCAAGGACGCGCCCGACAAGGACGCCTCGTCCAACGAGGCGATGTTCGCGAAGATCGCGTCGCACCTCGCCGACGGCGGCAACATCCTGATCTTCCCCGAAGGCACGAGCCACTCCGAGCCGACGCTCGCGCCCTTGAAGACCGGCGCCGCGCGCATGCTGATCGCCGCCGAGGCCGCCGCGCGCACCCCGCCGACGTTCCAGGCCGTCGCGCTCGAGTTCGACGAGCGCGAGCAGTTCCGCTCGCGGTGCCTCGTCGTGTGGGGCCCCGTGCGCGAGCTCGCCGACGTCGCGGGCACCGGGGAGGCGCGCATCGCCGCGATCACCGCGCAGATGAAGGCGGACCTCGAGGACCTGCTCGTCGACGCGACGACGCACGAGGACAAGCTGCTGATCGCGCGGATCGCCGAGATGCTCGCGAACGACGCCGGCGACGGATCGATGGCCGCGTGGAGCTCGCTCGGCCGCCAGGTCGAGCTCGCCGGCAAGACGCTGCGCGAGGCGGCCCCCGCGCTCGTCGCGAGGATCCGCGAGCACGTCGGCGCGTACTACGCCGAGCTCGACCGGCTCGGCCGCCGCGACCGCCAGCCCGACCGCACGCGGCCGCCCGCGTGGCAGCGCCTCGCGCTCGCGCCGCTCGCCGTCTCCGGCATCGCGCTCTACGCGATCCCGTACTTCATCCCGCGCCTCGTCGCGCGCTCGAGTGATCCCGACGCCGTCTCGACGGTGAAGCTCGGCACGGCGCTGCTCGTCTATCCGCTGTGGGCGGCCGGGCTCGTCGGGATCTCGCTCGTCGTGCTGCCGCCGCCGCTCTCGCTCGGGGCGGCCGCCGTCGTGATCGCATCGCCGTTCGCGGCGCTGCGCTGGCTCGACGAGTACTGGCAGCGTCAGGCCGACGCGACGCCCGACCAGCTCGCGCAGCTCGCACGGCTGCGGATCGCCGCGCGCACCGCGATCGACGAGGCGCGCAGCCGTCTCACCGGTTAGCGGGGTTCGTGCGGCTGACGATCTTCAGCGACTCGACGATCTGATCCGCGGCCGGCCACTGCGGCGAGGCGCTGCGCACGGTGACGAGCACGCCGCCGTCGATGCCGAGGTCGTCGGACGCGAGTGCATAGACGTAGACGTAGGGCAGCGCCGGCCGCTGCGCGCCGCGCACGTACTCCGCGCTGATCTGCCAGCCGCTCGCACCCGGCACCTCGATCACGCCGGGCTCGTACACGACCGCGCCGACCTCGCTCGCGATCGCCGCGCGCACCTTCTCCTCGAGGATGCCGTCGCGATCGATCACGAGCGCCGCCTTGAACATCGTGATCTCGAGCTCGCCGATCGTCGCGCCGCCGTGCGCTTCCCGATAGCGCGTCGTCTCGCCGGAGCGCACGACCTCGACGCCGCTCGGTGGAGCGACCTCGTAGCGGATGCGCCCGTACCCCATTCTAGGATCGTAGGGCCGGATCACTCCCGACGGCAGAAAATCGTAGAACCCGAACGATCTCGGCGTTATCCGTCGTTTGGCGCGGCCCTCTCGGCCGCGACGGTCGTGCGGTAGTTCTTCGCCCACGCGGGCCGGAACATCAGCGCGATCCGCGGGCCGGCGCTCGCGACCTTCGGGATGCCGTGCCGCCACGTGCGCTGGCACGTACCGCCCATGACGACGAGGTCGCCGCGGCCGAGCGGCAGCGCGATCCTCTCCTGCGCGCCGGCCTCGGTCGGCCGCAGCACGAAGCGGCGCGGCTCGCCGAGCGAGACGGTCGCGACGAGCGCCTCGACCATGTCGCGCGCGGTCGTGTCGCCGTGAAACGCGACGGAGTCGTTGCCGTCGCGGTAGAGCGCCGCCGTCATGTAGACGAAGCGCTCGCCGTAGCGGTCGCCGAGCGAGTCGCGCATCTGCTCGACGAGCGGGTGCTCGTGAACGGCGGCGAGCAGGCGCGGGACCTCGACGACCTTGTCGTACATCTTCATCGTCTCGCGCCGCCACGGCAGGTCGTGCTCGAGCTCGTCGAACAGCGCGTCGTGGCCATGGACCCACGCCGGTGCGTGATCGATCCACGCGCCGTGCGAGAGCGGCGTGCGCACGAGCGAGCGGAACGCCGGATCGAATCCCGGCGCCGCCCCCGCCGCGAACAGATCGAGCTGGCGCACGAGTAGGCTTAGCGCACGGCGACGCGGATCGGCATCAGGCGCCCGCTGAGGATCGCGCCGCCGCGAACACGGCGTCGAGCATCGGCTCCGTGAGCCGGCCGGTGAACGTGTTCTGCTGGCTGACGTGGTAGCTGCCGAACAGGCGGTACGGACCGACGGCGGCCGTCGCGCCGTGCCCGAAGACGGGCCGCGGCTTCGCCTCGTGGCCCAGCTCGCGCGCCGCGCGCAGGAAACCGTCCCAGCCGAACGCGCCGAGCGCGACGACCGCGCGCACGTGCCGGAGCAGCCGCAGCTCGCGCACGAGGTAGTCGGTGCAGCGGTCGCGCTCGACGGGCGTCGGCTTGTTCGTCGGCGGCGCGCAGCGCACGGCGACCGTGACCCACGCGCCGGTCAATTCGAGGCCGTCGTCGCGCGACGTGCTCGTCGGCTGGTTCGCGAAGCCAGCGCGGTGCAGCGCCGCGTAGAGCCAGTCGCCGCTGCGATCGCCGGTGAACACGCGGCCCGTGCGGTTGGCGCCGTGCGCGCCCGGCGCGAGCCCGACGACGAGCATCCGCGCCTTTGGATCGCCGAAGCCGGGGATCGGACGCGCCCAGTACGACTGGCCGGCGAAGCGGCGCGGCGGCGTCGCAGCTGCGGCCTCGCGGCATCGCACGAGACGTGGACACCTGCGGCACGTCGTGATGTCTCGCGTCAGCGTGCGCAGCGTATCGGTCATTGGTCGCTCCCCGGCGCGAGGCCTCCCCCGCAAGATACTGCGACACCTTCGCGCGTGTCGCACGCAGCGTGTGAAAGGGCTTGAGCGCCGCGTGGTGTCGCGATCCGTATCGCCGCGCGTACCACGAGAGGATGAGATTCACGCTTTGCTTGATCGCCGCGATGGCGACCGTCTCGTACGCGCAGGAGATCACGACCGGTGCTGTCGAAGGTGTGGTCCGCGATCACGATACGGGCGAGCCGCTCGCCGGCGTGACCGTCACGATCGGCACGCAATCGGCGTTCACGGACGAGCACGGCGCCTACAAGGTCACCGACCTGGTCCCGGGGACCTACGACGTCGAATTCGAGCTGGCGCCGACCCACGCGAAGCGCCAAGGCGTCCGCGTGGAGCTCGGCACGACCCTGCGCGTCGACATGCGGATGAAGATCGGCGAATCGATCGTCATCCACGGGACGCCACCGCCGATCGACCTTCGCCATCACAGCCACGAGAAGCACTTCGACCGCGCCTACCTCGACGACATGCCCGTGCCCGGCCCGAACTTCGACAACGTGATCGGCGCGATCGGCGGCGCGCAGAACGACGGCGTCGGCACGGCGTTCTCCGGCTCGACGTCCCTCGAGAACCGCTACATCGTCGACGGCGTCGACATCACGGGCCTGACGTTCGGCGACGTCGGTACGCCGGTGCCGAACGCGTTCATCGACGACATCCAGGTCATCACCGGCGGCATGGACGCCGAATTCGGCCGCGCGACCGGCGGCATCGTCAACCTCGTCACGCGCAACGGCACCGATACCGTGCGCGGCTCGATCTTCGGCGCGATCACGCCCGGCTTCCTCACGGCTCGCGTGCAGCGCGCGCCGGTCAACGCGAGCGCGATCGACGTCACGCCGAACCAGGCGTACGCGAGCAACTTCGGCGTCGAGCTCGGCGGGCCGATCGTCCGCGGCCGCGCGTGGTGGTACGTCGGCGTCGCGCCGCAGCTGTCGCGCATCGACTACACGCGCACGATCAAGCGCGAGACCGACTGCCACGTGCGCCTCGACAGCGGCAAGCTCTCGACCTGCGAGAGCCAGTACGCCGACGGCGTGCCCGACATCGATCCGTCGACGGGCTTCTTCATCACCGACGTGCTCGGCCACGACACGCGCACCGCCACATCGCGCTCGTTCGCGTCGCTCGCGAAGGTCACGGCCGCGCCCGCCGAGGCCCAGAGCGTGCAGGCCTCGTTGATCGCACTGCCGACGATCGCCGATTCGCCGCAGCTCTACGGCAACCCGGCCGCCGGCCGCCACGCGACCGGGCTGACGACCGATGCGGTCGTGAAGTGGAACGCGAAGCTCGATGACGCGAAGACCGAGGTCGAGGCGCTCGTCGCGTGGCACCGCTCGACGCTCGACAGCGGCGCGATCGATCCCGCGCTGAACGCGCAGCCGTCGCAGCAGGTGATCGGCGGCGATCTCGCGACGCTCTCGGCGCTCGGCTACGACCAGGCCGATGGCTGCCGGGACGGCTCGCCGAGCGACCCGTACACGCTGATCATCAACTGTCCGCTCGGCACGCGCGGCTACGAGATCGGCGGCCCGGGCGCGCTCGCGCACGACACCGAGGATCGCCGCACCGCGCGCCTCTCCGTCACCGAGCGCCGCGAGCTGCTCGGCAATCACGAGCTCAAGGCCGGCCTCGACGTCGAGGACAACACGAAGAGCACGGCGCGCCTGCTCTCGGGGGGCGCCGCGATCACGAACTACCTCGGCTCCGACGTCCGCATCCAGCGCTGGGCCGCGCTCGGCGCCGGCGACGAGACGTGCACGACGCCCGGCGATGCCTCGATGAACCACGGCATGGGCGGCGGCCGCGCGTTCGCGTGCCGCTTCCTCGAGGGCACGGTCGGTGCGCCCGGGACGCAGGTCGGCGGCGAGACGATCGACTGGGCCGCGTACGTGCGCGACTCGTGGCGCCCCTATCGCACGCTGACGCTCAACGCGGGCCTGCGCTACGAGGATCAGCGGCTGCGCTACGCGGAGGCGCTGCGCGGCACGACCGATCCGCTGACCGGCGAGCACATCGGCACGACCGCGATGGCGCTGACCGGCAACCTCGCGCCGCGCGTCGGCGCGATCTGGGATCCGAGCGACGAGGGCAAGACGAAGCTGTTCGCGAGCTGGGGCCGGTTCTTCGAGGCGATCCCGATGGACATCAACGATCGCAGCTTCGGCGGCGAGGTCTCGGACATTCGCGACTTCAACCCATCGTCGTGCGGCGCGAGCGATCCGCGCATCGGCGGTCCCGACGGGCGCGGCTGCCTGACAGGCGCAAAGCCGACGAGCGAGCAGCTGATCGGCTCGAGCGGCGTGCTCGTCGCGCCGGGGATCCAGGCCGAGTACATCGACGAGGTGCTCGCGGGCGCCGAGATCGCGGTGATCCCGAACGTGATCGCCGGCGTGACCGTGCAGCACCGCACGCTCGGGCGCGCGATCGAGGACGTGTCGACCGACGGCGCGAACACGTACATCATCGCGAACCCGGGCGAGTGGTCGCGCAGCGCCGAGCAATCGCTCGAGCGGCAGATCGCGATGACGAGCGACGCCGCGACGAGAGATCGCCTCACGCACGAGCTCGGTCTGTTCCGCGGCATCCGCAACTTCGACAAGCCGACGCGCAACTACGACGCGATCGAGCTCTCGCTGTCGCGCCGCTTCGCGAGCGGCCTCTACCTGCAGGGCTCGTACACGTACTCGCGCGCCGAGGGGAACTACCCGGGCAGCGTCTCGTACGACAACGGTCAGATCGATCCCAACATCTCGTCGCAGTACGACCTGATCGAGCTGCTCGCGAACCGGCGCGGCCCGCTGCCACAGGACCGCCCGCACTCGCTGAAGATCGACGCGTACCGCGGCTTCGATGTCGGACGAGGTGTGCTCACCGTGGGGACGCGGATTCGGGCGATCTCCGGCGTCCCGATCAACGCGCTCGGGCCTCACTACCTCTACGGACCGAACGAGTCATTTTTGTTACCGCGAGGCGTGCTCGGTCGCACGGGGCTCGAGCACGGCATCGACGTTCACGTCGGGTATCGCGAGCGGCTCTCGAGGACGACCTCGGCCGAGCTCTACGTCGATCTGTTCAACATCTACAATCATCAGGGCACGTTCAACGTCGACGAGACGTACACGCCGGCGATGACCGGCGGCGTGAACCCGATTAGCGGCGGCAGCTACGAGGACCTCATCTGGGCCAAGACGACCGACGCCAACGGCAACGAGACCGGCTCGCCGACGCCGCGCAATCCGAACTTCGGACACACGGTCGCGAGATATGCGCCGGCTTCAGCGCAGGTGGGCTTTCGCGTCACGTTCTAGCGCACGCAGTGCGCGGTGACGCACGGCGGCAAAAAAATGCTGCGAACGTTAATCATGTGATGCGTCGGGTACGGCGATTGCTGAATACTGGCCCCGATGCGAGCAATTCGAAAGATCGTTGTCCTCGGTGCTAATGGCGCGATGGGAGCGGGAGCGGCTGCCATCTTTGCCTCGGCCGGCATTCCCACCACGATGCTCGCTCGTACGATCGAGAAGGCCGACGCCGGTCGCTCGAAAGCCGAGCAGATGAGCAAGGGGAAGGTCGCGCCGAAATCGATCGCGATCGGCACGTACGACAACGACCTCGCGACGGTCGCGGCCGATGCCGATCTGATCTTCGAGTGCGTCGCCGAGGATCTCGCGACGAAGCGCCAGGTGTTCGCGCTCGTCGACAAGGTGCGCGCACCGGGCGCGATCGTCGCGACGGTGTCGTCGGGCCTCTCGATCGCCGCGATGTGCGCCGGTCAGTCGGATGACTTCCGCGCGCACTTCCTCGGCATCCACCTGTTCAACCCGCCGACGATCATCCGCGGCTGCGAGCTGATCCCGCACGCGGGCACGAGCCCGGAGGTCACGGCCGCCGTCAAGCAGCTGCTCGAGAGCGCGCTCGATCGCGTCGTCATCACGTGCGCCGACACGCCCGCGTTCGCCGGCAACCGCATCGGCTTCAAGCTGCTCGACGAGGTCGCGCAGCTCGCCGAGGAGCACGGCGTCGCGTACATGGACCAGCTCGTCGGCACGCACACGGGCCGCGCGCTCGCGCCGCTCGCGACGATCGATCTCGTCGGCTGGGACGTCCACAAGGCGATCGTCGACAACCTCTACGCGACCACGCGCGACGAGTGCCACGATCACTTCCTGCTCCCCGCGTACATGCAGAAGATGATCGACCGCGGTCACCTCGGCCGGAAGACGCGCGACAAGGGCGGGTTCTTCCGCGTCGAGGGCAAGGGCGCGGATGCCGTGACATTCGTGCTCGATCCGGCGAGCGGCAACTACGCCAAGCTCACCGACGTCCAGGCGCCGATCCCGACGTTCATCGAGCGCATGAAGCACGCGCTGCGCGACGGCAAGCACGCCGAGGCGTTCGACGTGATGTGCACGACCGACGGCAAGGACGCGAAGCTGCTCCGCCGCATCATGCTCGGCTACATCTCGTACGCGCTCGGGCGCGTCGGCGAGGTCGTCGAGCACGCGCGCGACGTCGATCGCATCATGGGCTTCGGCTTCAACTGGGCGCCGCCGAGCGTGCTCGCCGATGCGATCGGCGCGGCGCGGACGATCGATCTGCTCGACCGCGAGGGCCTGCTCGTCCCGCCGGTGCTCGCCGAGGCCGCGATCTCCGGCAAGCCGCTCTACGACGAGCCGCACGAGCCGGCGAAGTTCTTCACCGTCGCCGCCTGAGCGGCGCGAGCTCACCGGCCGGCGCGCTTCTTCAGCGTGGTCGCCTGCGCCGCCGCGCGGATCAGCGCGTACATGCCGCCCTCGGGCGCCTTGTCCGCATCGCGCGCGACCTGCGGCAGCGCGAAGTCGATCGACATCACGCCGCTGCCGACCTCGACGTGGCGCTCCGTCGATAGCATGTCGATCAGGCCCTTCATCGACGCGTTCGAGCCGAGCACCTCGGCGCGAAACCGCACGATGCCGCGCTCGGCGGCCGCCGCGGCGAGCCGCAGGAACAGCAGCCGGCCGAGGCCGAGGCCCTGCGCCTCGTCGGCAACCGCGATCGCCGCCTCGGCCGTCGGCGGCTCGACGTCCGGAAGCCGGATGAACCGCGCGATGCCCAGGCCGACCGGCTCGCCGTGCCCATCGCCTTCCTCGCGGATCGCGCCGATCGCGAAGTGGTTGATCTGATCGACATCGCACAGGTACGCGAGCTCGTCGTCGGTCAGCCGCGACTTCGGCGCGAGGAACCGCGCGTACCGCGACTCCGCCGACCAGTGCTCGAAGCCGCGGCGCAGGATCTCCTTGTCGTCGGGCACCGTCAGGCGCAGCACGACGCGCGTGCCGTCGCGCAGCGTCGCGCGCTCGACGTAATCCGCGCCGAAGAACATCTGCTCATGATACCGCGCGGCCGTCCCCACGTTGCGGGATTCCTCGGCTCACTCCCACTCCGGGACGCTCGGGATCCGCAGGCGCGCGACGTCGCAGTCGATCGCGAACACGTCGGCGAGCAGGCGCTGCAGCTCCGCGCGATCGGCGATCTGCCGCGTCGTCGTCTCGCCGCCGCGCACGATCGTCAGGTCGCGGTTCATCGCGCTGATCCGGCCGTCGGGCGTGAACGCGCGCAGCATCAGGCGCTGCACGAACGCCGACTGCGGCCACGTCGCCGTGAAGTGATTCGCCATGTCGAAGTCGACCGGCAGATCCGCCTCGAGCGACGACACCCACAGCCGCTGCTCGTCGTGCACGAGCGCGATCTCGCCGCCCTCGCGGACGATGCGGTGGCGGCCGACCGGCGTGCCGTCGAGCGGCACCGGCGCGTGTGGCGCGAGCCCGCCGAAGCCCGGATCGAGGACGTGGTCCATGCACGTCAGGAACATGTGCGTGCGCGGCGCCTTGTCGCGAGGCGTGACCATGACGACGCGCGCGCTGTGACGCGCGACCGCGAAGCCGAGCGCCTCGAGCTCGGCGGCACACAGCGTCGCGTGCTCGTAGCAGTAGCCGCCGCGCGGGCCGAGCAGCTTGCCGCGGAGAGACTCGAGGTCGAGGCGCGGCGCGCGCCCGAGCAGCACGTCGAGGTTCTCGAACGGGATCGCGCGCACGTGATGAGCGGCGACGGCGGCGAGCGTCGCGAACGTCGCCTCGCGCGGCCGAGCAAGCCCGATGCGCTCCCAGTAGTCCACGCCGCGATGGTAACCGCGGTAGGCGAAGTGAGGCCCCGGCCCTCGGGCAAACCGCGCAACGCCGCGGAAGCACGGCGGGATGCGCATGGCATGCGCGCTGCTGTACTGGCCGATGCGCACTCACCAAAGGCGGTAGCCATGTCGAACACCAAGGACGACCTTCCCTCGATCGATCCCGCACAGCTGCAGGCGGTCACCGGCGGCACGAGCTCGGACGATGCGGTCACGCAGATGCTGACGCAGCTGATGTCGTCGATCCAGGACCTCGCCCAGAACGCGAACCAGAGCAACCAGAACCCGATGATGATGTTGCTCCCGATGATGATGATGATGCGGCAGCAGCAAGCGGCGCCGGTTCAGGCCGCCGCGCCCGAGCCGCCGCCCGGCGACGGCTGGATTCGCGTCGCGTAGAAATTTCCCGAGTAGCGCGCGGCGACTGCGGACCGTGCGCAAGCGTCACGCGATGTTTGCGCGGAACTCTGCATGCTTGCTGTACGCGCGATGGCGCGAGCGATGCAGTCACAGAGAATCATGCAGATTCCTGTCGAGATCACGTTCCGAGACATCGAGCACAGCGACGCCGTCGAGGCGCGCATCCGCGACTGGGTCGAGAAGCTCGAGCGCGTCTACGATCGGATCACGCGCTGCGAGGTCGTCATCGGCCAGCCGCACCATCGTCATCGCAAGGGCAATGCATTCAGCATCACGGTCCGTCTGACGATCCCGGGTGGCGAGGTCGTGTCGAGCCACGATCCGGGTCCGGACGGGGCACACGAGGACGTCTACGTCGCGCTGCGCGACGCATTCACGGCGGCGAAGCGCCAGCTCGAGGACGCGGTGCGCGTCCGCCTGCGCCGCGACGTCAAGCAGCACACCGGTGGTGATCGCCTGCATGGCGTCGTGACCTTCCTCGACGTCGAGAAGGAGTGGGGCTGGATCGAGCCCGATGACGGACGCCGCGTCTACTTCCACCGCAACAGCGTGCTCGACGGCAAGATGGACGGACTCAACGTCGGCGACGAGGTGAGGTTCGCCGAGGAGCAGGGCAACGACGGCCCGCAAGCATCGACGGTCGAGATCATCGGCAACAACGGAAAGCACGAGCTCCGCGCGGGCTGAAGCCCGAGTGCTAGGTGCTCCGGACCGGCTGCGTTATACCCGCGGCCGGAGGAACACATGGCACTCAAGCGAAGCAGCACGGCCGTCTGGCACGGCACCGGCCCGAAGGGCTCCGGCTCGATCTCGATGCAGAGCGGCGCGTTCAAGGACCAGCCGTACAGCGCCAACACGCGCTTTCAGAGCGAGGACGGCAAGGCCGGCACGAACCCCGAGGAGCTGATCGCGGCGGCCCACGCCGGCTGCTTCACGATGGCGCTCAGCTTCCAGCTCACCAATGCCGGCCACGAGCCCACCGAGCTGCGCACGAACGCGACGGTCTCGATCGAGAAGCAGGACGCCGGCTGGACGATCACCGGCATCCACCTCGACGTCAGCGGCAAGGTGCCCGGCGTCTCCGCGGAGCAGTTCCAGACGCTCGCCGAGAACGCGAAGAAGGGCTGCCCCGTGTCTCGCGCGCTCTCGGCGACGCCGATCTCGATGACCGCGAAGCTCGCGTAAAACAAAAACGGCCGCGGATTCTTTCCGCGACCGTTTCGGGGGAGCGTTTGCTCGGCCCGGGTTACTTCGTCTTGAGGAACTCGATCAGCGCCTTCTTGTCGAGATCCGAGAGCAGCGCACCGTAGTAGTGGCCCTGGTTCTCGACGAGGTCCGGACACAGGTTCTGACCCGTCTGGAGGTTCAGGTTCGCGAACAGCGCGACGGGCGTGCCCGCCGGCAGCTGGCCGATCGGCGTCTGGATCCAGTCACTCGTGAGCTGGATCGAGCCGAGCAGGTTGCGCTTCCACGGGTTCAGCAGCTGGTCCATCGCGTCGTAGTACGCGGCGAGGCGGCCGTTGATCGACGGGTCGCCGTTGTACTTGCCGAGGCGGTTGTTGTGGAAGAACGGCGCGGTCGCCCACACGGCCGTCAGCGGGACGTCGCGGTAGAAGCCCGGGCCGCCCGTCGGGCGCGCCTTGTACTGATCCGACGAGAACTGCGCCCAGATGTGACCCGCGGTCCAGTTCGTCGAGCGCGCGCGGCACGAGTTCGTGCCGATCTCGCCCATCGGGTGGATCAGGTCGTCCGAGAGGATCGTGTCGTCGGCGATCTTCTCGCCGTTGTTGTGGCAGCTGGCGCAGTTCTTACGGAAGACCTGCTCGCCGAGGTAGGCCATGCCGCGGTTGACGTAGCTCGAGGGCAGCTTCGGCGGCGTCGCCGTCGCCATGAACGCGCACTCGTCGACGACGTCAGCCTTCGCCTGCACGTAGTCGGGGCACGCCGCGCTGCACTCCGCGTCGTCGATCGGCGTCTGCGTGCCGCCGGGGCCGTTCGCGAGGTGCGGGACCATACACTCGGCCGCGCACATACCGATGTTGAAGTAGACGCGCAGCGCCGCCTTCTCGCAGCCCGCGTCGTCCTCGCCACCCTGACCGCCGCGGTGCACGTTGATCGCGAGACCGTTATCGGTCAGGTCGAAGTACGGGCGCTCCGGCGTGTTGAAGAACTGGGTGATGATGCCCGGGTTGTTGATGCCGTCGGACTCGATCGCCGTCGTGTCGACGGTGCCGGGCGCCCACGTATCGAACACCTGCTTGCGCGGGTCATGCGGCGACAGGTGCGCGCCGAACAGCTTGCCGATCTGGATGTACTGGTTGCCCGTCGTCGGGTGGATGTTGTCCCACGTCGGGTGGTTCGGATCCGCCGGCGGGTTCGCCGGGTCGAGACCCGCGTGACACGCGGCGCACGCGACGCCCACGAGCACCTGCGGGCCCGCCGGCGTCAGCACGATCTTCTTGCGCACGCCGACAACGCCGGCCGACTCGGGGTCGGCGCACTTGTCGAGGTAGCCGCTCGACGCATCACCCTGCACGCAGTCCGGGTCGTTGAGCAGACCGTACTGCGTGAAGCGCGTGTTGCGGTCCGACGTGAGCGCGGCGTCGAGGCCGAGCTTCAGGTTGAACGGCGCGTTCGGAAGGATGATGCTGAAGAATTTCTCGCCGCCGAACGTGCTCTTGAACCACACGTCCTTACCGTGTGTGACGTCGACCGCTTGCGCAGCCGAGTCCGTGGCCGGGTCGGTGGCGCAGGCGCCCACAAGAAGCAGCGGAACGAACAGGTGCAGCTTCATGAATATTGATCTCCCCTCGATCATCAGGGCTCACCGTCAGCTCACGACGATGTAGGCGTCAACGAGTAAGAATTGTTGGTGCACCAACAGTCGCAACATCTGCGATCGCGCAAGATCGCGATCGTTCGATCGCGCGTGTGCGCCGATCAGCGATGACTCGCGCTGTACTCGAAGACAGAACTGTGAACCCGCTAACTTTGCGTCTCGGCGCACCGACGTGTAGGCGCAACACTCCGTCCTCTGTCGCGAACTTCGAAAGCGGACACTGCATTTCACTTTCAAATTCGGATCCCGCGTCTCGGTGTACGCACCTTGCACAGTATTTCGTCGTGTGATGACAGCGGTCGCGGGCTTCCGTTTTCGATCTCTGGAGGCTTAACGTCCGCGACCGGGAGATGTCTGCAACCCGGAGAAGTCCGGCGCTGACGCTGAGCCTCGCGCTCGTCGTCGTCGCCACCACGATCATCCTCGCCGCGCGCGGCTGGTCGTTCTACTGGATGTCCGTTCAAGATCGACCGGAGCATCCAGACTTTCGCACGCTGAGGCCGAGCGGCCTCCTCGGCAACGGCTACGGCTGGATCGCCGCGCTGCTGATCGTGCTCAACCTCAGCTACCTCGTGCGACGCCGCATGGGCGGCACGCGCTGGGGCTCGATGGCCGTCTGGCTCGACATCCACGTGTTCACGGGGCTGATGATCGCGTCGCTGGTGTCGTTCCACTCGGCGTTCCAGCTGCGCACGCCGATCGCGACGACGTCGACGATCTCGCTCGCGATGGTCGTGCTCACGGGCGTGCTCGGCCGCTTGCTGCACTTCCTCGCACCGGCGAACACGCAGGTGCGGCTGAACATGGCGATCGATACGTTCGAGATGGAGTTCCCCGGCATGCGCGAGGACCTCGAGCTCGCGATGAAGAAGCGGCCCGGTCCGGCGGTGCCGGCGAACGCGAACCTCCTGACGGCGCTCGCCGCGATCCCGAAGTGGCGAGCGGTGGTGAAGGCGCGCCGGGTCGCGCTCTCGATGATGATGCCGCACAAGATGACGAAGCCGCTCCGGCGAGCCGAGCGGCTGCTCTACCGGACGAGTGCGGCGGAGGCTCGCGCGCAGGGGATCAGCGCATTGCTCCGGACGTGGCGCGGCCTCCATCGGTTCTTCGCGCTGCTGATGATCATCGCAGTGCTGCTGCACGCGCTCGTCGCGTGGCACTACGGGTACCGCTGGATCTTCGCGTGAAGTGGCTCGTCCTCGTTCTCCTGTGCATCGCGAGCGTCGCGAACGCGCAGCTACTCTCGCCGGGTCCGCTCGCGAACGCGCACGCGAACATCGACGGCGACGACGACTGCAGCAAGTGCCACGAGTCCGGCAAGCAGGTCGTCGCGAAGCTGTGCCTCGACTGTCACAAGGACCTCGGCGCCGAGATCGCCGTCGGGCGCGGCCTGCACGGCAAGCAGTACAGGGGCAAGCCGTGCGAGGAGTGCCACGTCGATCACCTCGGCCGCGGCGCGAAGCTGACGCGCTGGCCGGGCGGCACGATGGAGCAGCTCAACCACGACGAGACCGGCTACAAGCTCGAGGGCGGCCACGTCGGACCGACGTGCCTCAAGTGCCACACGAAGAAGTCGCCGCAGGGCAAGCCCCAGTTCGTCGGCACGCCGACCGCGTGTCTCAGCTGCCACGCCGATCCGCACAAGGGACGTTTCACCAACGCGTGTCAGAAGTGCCACAACGTCACGAAGTGGCAGACGTTCGATCAGAAGTCGTTCGATCACAACCTGACGCGCTATCCGCTGACCGGGCAGCACGCGCCGATCGCATGCGACAAGTGCCATGGCTCGCCGCCGAAGTGGCAGCCGCTCGCGTTCAACACGTGCGACCAGTGCCACGCCGATCCGCACAGGGGGCAGTTCAAGCCGAAGGCGTGCTCCGAGTGCCACGACACGAAGGGCTGGACGCCGAGCGACGCCGTGATCAAGGGCAGCCACCCCGTCGTGTCGCTCGCGAACGGCCACGCGAAGGTCGCGTGCAAGGCGTGCCACGACCGCGGCAACGACAAGCCGCCGACGAAGGGCTCGACGTGCGTCGCGTGCCACGCGAACGTCCACGACGCTCCGTTCGGCAACAAGTGCGAGTCGTGCCACGCCTCGATCAAGTGGATGGGCCTGCCCGACTCGATCGGCCGCTCGTCGCACGACAAGACGAAGTACCCGCTCGCCGGCAAGCACGAGACGACCGCGTGCAGCGCGTGCCACGTGCCGAGCAAGCCCGAGGACGCGCGCTACCGCAAGCTCGCGTTCAACAAGTGCGAGGCGTGCCACGCCGACAAGCACAAGGGCGAGATGAAGGGCTTCGCGTGCTCGCAGTGCCACTCGGTCGCCGGCTTCTCGCCGACGACGTTCGGCGTCGCGCAGCACGTGCAGACCGGCTACACGCTCGACGGCAAGCACGCCGCGACGCCGTGCAGCGGCTGTCATCCGGGCGCGCGGCCGCGCCTGAGCTGGAGGCAGCCGAAGCAGGCGTGCGCCGAGTGCCACGAGAACCCGCACGGCACGCAGTTCGACAAGGAGATGAAGATCGACGGCTGCGCGCACTGCCACACGCCGATGTCGTGGAACCAGGCGAAGATCGATCACTCGACGTTCCCGCTGACGGGCGCGCACGCGCGTGCGACCTGCATCGGCTGCCACGGCAACGTCGCGCAGGGCGCCGAGGCGGCCGCGTTCCGCGGCATCCCGCGCGACTGCGAGGGCTGCCACGAGGACACGCACGCGGGCCAGTTCCGCACGAGCGAGCCGGTCAAGGCGTGCACGAGCTGCCACACGACCGAGCAGTGGAAGATCGAGAAGTTCGATCACGACAAGACGCGCTACCCGCTCGAGGGCGCGCACAAGCCGCTCGAGTGCGCGAAGTGCCATCCGAGCGAGGAGCTCAAGAACGGCCAGCAGGCGGTGCGCTATCGCCTCGGCTACTTCGCGTGCCGCGACTGCCACGCCGATCCGCACTCCGCGCCGATGGGGAGCACGAAATGAAGGCCGTCGTGATCCTGGTGCTGCTGTGCGCGACCGCGTTCGCCGGCGATCCCGCGCACGAAGGTCTGACCGCCGGGCTCGACTGCAGCGCGTGCCACACGAGCGACTCGTGGAAGCTCGCCGGCACCGCCGGCAAGTCGGGCTTCGATCACGACAAGACCGGCTTCCCGCTGCGCGGCAAGCACGTCCAGACCGGCTGCCAGGAGTGCCACCACGGCCCGCAGCCGAGCGAGACGTGCGATGGCTGCCACCGCGATCCGCACCAGGGCCGCATGGACGGCCAGTGCTACGAGTGCCACACGGCCGTCGCGTGGAGCGACGTCGCGCAGCTCGAGCAGCACCGCCGCACGCGCATGCCGCTGACCGGCAAGCACGCGATCATCGAGTGCAACCAGTGCCACAAGCGCCAGAGCGAGCGCACGTTCAGCGACCTGCCCGTCGACTGCTACGGCTGCCACGCGAACGACTACCACTCGCCGCACACCCACCCCAACCACGACGGCACCGATCCCGAGGGCAGCATGACGCCGTTCCCGCGCACGTGCGGCATGTGCCACAACACGACGACGTTCGCGCAGGCGTTCACCGATCCGACGACGGTGATGCCGCGCGTCCAGCAGTCGCTCGCGCACGACGCGTCGTTCATGCTGTCGACGGGCAGCCACAAGCTCGTCGCGTGCGCCGACTGCCACCTCGACAAGCGCCGCCCGAAGATGGTCCGCTGCGACGGCTGCCACAGTGACGTGCGCAAGCAGCACACGCGGCCGGTGTCGATGGCCGCGAGCGCCTGCCTGTCGTGTCACCCGCGAGGGATCCGCCGATGACCGCTCCGCGCGCCAAGCGCCTCGTGACCGGCTCGCTCGCGCTGGCGCTGCTGCTCGTCGCGCACGCGGCATCGGCCGAGCGCGTCACGGTGCGCGTCGTCGACTCGGCGGGCGAGACGACGTACATCGAGCCCGGCTCGACGAGCGGGCTGCACGCCGGCATGCGCGTGCGCATCGGCGGCCGCGACGTCACGATCAGCGAGTGCACGGAGAAGTCGTGCTCCGTGCAGACGGGCCGCAACCCGCTGCCGCTCGGCGCGACCGGCACCGTCGATGCGAGCGCCGGCGGAGGCGCGCAGCCGGGCACGGCCACCGGCGAGAAGCTGCCCACGCCGAAGCCGCTCTCCGAGTTCAAGGATCAGTGGCCGGCGGCGGTGCTCCCCGCGACGCAGCAGCGCCCCGAGGCGGTGCCGCTCGGCGAGACGGCAGGTCGCGGCGACAACCACCTCGCGATCTACGGCCACATGTTCGGCAACCTCGACAAGGACGGCTCCGGCGGTCAGATCGAGGCGCGCGTCGTCGGCTCGTTCAACCGGATCACCGATGGTGCGCTCGGCGCCGATGTCGATGCCGCGATCCGGCTGTTCGGCTCCGGCTTCGACTCGGGCTCGCGCGTGCCGTTCTTCGTGCGCGCGGCGACGCTGCGCTGGGGCGATCCGGACGATCCGTCGATCGCGATCGGCCGCCTGCGCTACGCCGCGACGAGCGTCGGCATGCTCGACGGCGGCCGCGCCGCGTTCCGCACCGGCAACCTCGAGCTCGCCGCGTACGGCGGCATCGTCCCCGACCCGACGAGCGCCGCGCCCGATACCGGTGCCTCGCGCTTCGGCGCCGAAGCGATCTACGACTCGCCGACCGGCTGGCATCCGCACGTCGCCGTCAACGCGCACGGCTCGACGTGGAACGGCGCGATCGACGAGCGCATCCTGTCCGTCGCCGCCGCCGCGCAGAAGGACTCGTACTTCCTCAACGCGTGGGGCGACGTCCAGATGTTCGACTCGAACAACCCGTGGAACGCGCCGGGCATCGACGTCACCGGCGCGGGCGCCTCGGGCGAGTGGCGGCATCGCGGCAACCACGTCGGCGTCGACTTCACGTTCCTGCGCCCGGAGCGCTCGCTGCGCCTCGCCGCCGCGCTGCCGCAGAGCTGGCTGTGCGCGACGAAGCCGCTGCCCGGCGTGATGCCGGAGCAGTGCCTCGGCGCCGATTACTGGCTCGCCGCGACGTTCTCCGGCGGCATCGCCGGCGACGGATACGTCGTCGATGCGGTCGGCTCGATCGGCCAGACGCAGAGCATCGATCAGCAAGGGGATCTCTCCGGTTACGTCCACAGCGAGCTCGGCCCGCGCTCGCATCGCGCCGTGCTCGCGCTCTCCGGCGGGCACAGCTCGTTCGCCGCGTGGGAGGCCGCCGACGTCGGGTTCGCCGTCTCGCCGAGCCGCCGCACCGACCTCGCCGTGACATATCGCCCGGAGCGCCTCGACTACCTCGCCCAGACCGACGCATTCGTGCTCCACTCTCTCGTGGTCGATCTGCACTACAACGTGTCGGCGGCGTTCGACTTCGCGCTGTCGGCGCTCGGCACGACGGGCGCGGATCGCGACGTGCTCGCCCTGCTCACCACGCTCGCCTGGAGGCCGTTGCCATGAAGTGGCTCGTTCTCGTCGCGCTCGTCACCGCGTGCACCGAGACGCACACGGCCTCGCAGGTCGAGTTCACGGATCGCACGTGCTCGGTCTGTCACACCGTCAAGCTCCTGCATCCCGAGGACGGCTTCCCGATCACGACGGGCCCGCACGCGGGCATCGACTGCGCGGACTGCCACGTGTTCAAGAAGGGGATGGGCCTCAACGCGGTCCACGCGGTGTGCGGCGGGCCGTGCCACACCCAAGCGGACATGGACCCGCTCCATACCGGCTCCGCCGGCACCGGATACATGTGGGATCCGGTCAACGCCGACTTCTGCATGACCTGCCACGTGACCGGGACCGGACCCGCAACTCCACCCTGACCAAGCGGCCACACCATGAACGTTGTTGTCTATATGGTGCTCGCGGCGGCGATCCCGTTCGCCGCCTGGAGCTGGTACGACAAGCGCCGCCAGGCCCGTGCGCACGCGCGTCACGAGGAAGCGAAGCAGCTCGGTGACGACATCTTCCCGATCACGCTGCACCCCGAGATCGATCTCGACATGTGCATCGGCTCCGGCGCGTGCGTCCGCGCGTGTCCCGAGAAGGACATCCTCGCGATCACCGACGGCCGCGCACGCCTGATCAACCCGCTCGCGTGCGTCGGCCACTCGGCGTGCATGACGGCGTGTCCCGTCGGCGCGATCAAGCTCGTCTACGGCACGGAGACGCGCGGCGTGGAGCTGCCGAAGCTCTCGCCGTCGTACGAGACGAGCCAGCGCGGCATCTACGTCGTCGGCGAGCTGTCGGGCATGGGCCTGATCCGCAACTGCGTCGAGCAGGGGCGCCAGGCGGCGACCTCGATCGTGAAAGAAGGCCGGCGCGGTGGCGACTACGATGTCGTCGTCGTCGGCTCGGGTCCGTCGGGCACGGCCGCCGCGCTGCAGCTCGAGGCGTACAACCTGCGCACGCTCGTCGTCGATCAGACGGCGTGGGGCGGCACGATCGCCCACTACCCGCGCGCGAAGGTCGTGATGACCGGCAGCTTCGAGCTGCCCGGCTACGGCACCGTGCGCAAGAAGACGATGTCGAAGGAGCAGCTGCTCGAGCTGTGGAGCGACATCCGCGCCCGCACGCAGCTCCACATCGAAGAGGGCGTGCGCGTCGAGGGGATGCACGAAGAGGGAAACGTGTGGCGCGTGATCGGTCCGAACGGCTGGAGCAAGACCGCGGCGAACGTCGTGCTCGCGCTCGGCCGGCGCGGCGCCCCGAACACGCTCGGCGTGCGCGGCGAGGAGCTGCCGATGGTCGCGTATCGCGTGCTCGAGCCCGAGGTCTACACGGACAAGCACGTGCTCGTCGTCGGCGGCGGCAACGCGGCGGCCGACAGCGCGATCGCCCTCGCGGAGCACGGGCATTGTGCCTCGGTGTCTCTCTCGTATCGCCGCACCGAGCTGGGCCGGTTGCGCGGCCTCGTGCGCAACAAGATCGACAAGCTGTTTAGGGGCGGTCAGATCACCCCCTACCTCGGGACCGAGGTCGCCGAGATCCATCGTGATCGCGTGGTGTTGCGCGGCAGCAGCGGCAAGGTCGAGCTCCCCTGCGACGCCGTGATCGTGCAGATCGGCGGGCGTGCTCCGAGCGAGCTACTGCGAACGATAGGCATCGAGCTCGTCGAGAAGCGCGGCGCCGCGTAAGCACTGTGCACGTCGCGGACACCCGAACGCTGCTTCGGATCGGCAGCGACTGCGATGGGGCGTTACTGCTGCCGCGATCCGTCCTGAAACACCGCCGTGATACCCACATGGTCATCCAAGGGAGAGTGGAACCATGCGCCGTATCGCTGTAGCAGCTCTGTTCTTGCTCGGAAGCTCCGCGTGCCTCCGTGGCACCACCACGACCGGTGACGTCGATGCCGCCACGGGCGGTAACAACAACGGTGGTGGCGGCGGTGGCGGCGGCGGCGGCGGCGGTGGCGGTGGCGGCGGTGGTGGCGGTGGAGTCGACGCCGGTGGCGGTGGCGGTGGCGGCGGTGGCGGCGGCGGAGTCGACGCCGGTGGCGGTGGCGGTGGCGGTACCGACGCGGCGATGAACCTCTATCCCTGCAAGAACAAAGTGACGAGCTACGGCTCGGGCCACCACAATGCCGGCCAGAACTGCATGAACTGTCACTCCGGCGAGTTCTCGATCGCCGGCACGCTCTACACCTCGGCGACCGGCGGCACTGCGATCGCCGGCGCCTCGATCACCGTCAAGGACGCGTCGGGCCAGACGTTCGACATCGTGTCGCAGGCCGACGGCAACTTCTACACGACGAACAACGTGCAGTTCCCCGTGACGCTCTACGCGAGCGAGTGCCAGATCCAGCAGGCGGGCGTCCCGATGACGGAGACGGTCACCTCGAGCGACGCGGGCTGCAGCAAGAGCGGCTGCCACACGACGAGCGGCCAGGGCCGCATCCACCTGCCGTAACCGTTCGAGTCCTCGAGCCGCGTGCTGCGCGGCAAAGCTTTTTTTACAAGCCGCGCGTTGCGCGGCTTTCGCATTTTCGGCGGCTACTTCTTCTTCGGCGGCGGCGGCGGACCCTTGCGGACCTCGGCGAACAGGTGCGTGAGGTCCTCTTCCTCGACGTCGACGGTCAGCCCTTCGAGCGCCTTCGCCGGTAGGCCGAGCGCCTTGCCGAGCGCGCGCAGGTACTCGTCCTCCGAGAAGTCGATCTCCTCGTCGGACTCGTTGACCGCGCTGACGAGCAGCAGGAGCTTCTTGCGCTCGTCCTCGGTGTCGTTGCGAAACGGCGCCGCGGCCTTCTCGAGATCGAACGCCTTCGGATCGAACGCGGTCAGCCGCACCTCGACATCGACCGGCAGCTCGCCCGCGAGCTCCTCGAGCAGCGCGCGCACCTCGTCTCGCTCCTGATCCTTGAGCTCCTTGTCGGCGTATGCCGCGCCGAGCAGGAGGTCGCACAGGGGCAGGATGCGGTCCGTCATCGCCATCAGGCGATGCTACCAGACGCGGAAGCCCCAGCCGTGGTGATGCCAGCCGCCACCGCCGCCGTAGACGACGGTCGTGTTGTTGCTGCGCGAGAACGCGAACGCCATCGTCATCATCAGCAGCGCGCCGTTCTGGCCGCCGAACAGCGAGTTGTTGTTCTTGCCGAGGTCCGCGAGCGAGCCCTGGATGTTCTGGAGCGTCGAGAGGATCTGGCTGTTCGAGTCGCTGCTGCCGCCGGTCGGCGCCGGCGTGCTCGGGCCAGACGGCATACCGCCCGTGACGGTGTCGAGGAGGTCGGTGTCGATCGTGTTCATGGTGGATGCTCCTTGGTGGTAACGGTCGGAAGAGCACGGCTCGTGCCACGGACAACCGCGCGAGATCACCGGGAATCCGATTCGCCACGTGCTCGCCGGCGGGTGACACCACGACTACCGGAGGATACGCTCGCGCGCATGCGTAGCCTGCCCTTGCTCCTCGTGCTCGCGGCGACTCCCGCCTATGCGGACAGCTTCGTCGGCGCCACCGGCGGCCTGATGATCCCGCTCGGCGACAGTCACAACAATCCAGCGGACGGCTGGAAGGACCTGGTCGACTCGAGCCCCAAGCTCGGCCTGCGCGTCGGCGCGATGGGTGACTCCGGTCTCGGCGGCATGATCTCCGCCGACTGGACGCCGATCAGCACGACCGCACAGTTCGGCGACGCCTCGGCGCATCGGTTCCGGATCCTCGCGCACTTCGTCATCGACAAGCCGATCGCGTCGCACCTGCTGTTCTCGGGGCGCGGTGGCGTCGGCGTCGACATCGCGCACGCGAGCTACACGCTCGGCGCGATCAACCTCAGCGACACCGATACCGGCCTCGGCTTCGAGTTCGGCGGCGGCATCTGGTTCCAGCTCGGCAGCGCCGAGGTCGGCGGCGAGCTCGCGCTCCCGATCGGCCTCCACTCGCACAAGGCCGCGATCGGCAGCAACGACATCACGCTCGACTACACGAGCTACGATCTCGATCTGCTGTTCGGCGTGCGGCTACGTGCGAAATAGCCGGCCGTGACGGCCCGTCGGCTTGCCGCGCAGCTCCTCGAGCACCTCGCTCGGTAGCGGGAACCAGCGCAGCTCCTCGAAGTCGGGCGTGCGCGGCGCTTCGACGAGCTCCATCGTGCGGAACTCGTCGGTGGCGGCCGCGATGATCCGGCGCGCCTCCTCGAGGTAGCCGGGCAGCGCCCACTCGGGCTCGGTCGCGTGGCGCGAGCGGTACTCCATCTTGCCCGTGCGATAGCTGACCTCGGCGAGCCGCATCACGCTCGCGTTCGTCGCGCGGCGGTGGCGCCACTCGCCGGTGTCGGGGTTGAAGTTGTAGTGCGGCAGCAGGCGCCAGCCTTCGTTCGCGATCAGGTGGATCGCGTCGAGGATGAACTGGAACTGCGTCTCGCTGAGGAAGTAGTTGAAGTTGACGCGCACCCAGCCCGGCTTGATGCCCTCGCAGCCGCGCACGATCTCGCGCTCGAACTCCTTGCTCGTCTCGACGTCGATGCCGAGCAGGCGATGGCCGTACGGGCCCGCGCAGCCGCAGCCGCCGCGCGACTGGATGCCGAACAGATCGTTGAGCAGCGCGACGACGAAGTTGTGGTGCAGGTACGCCTCGCCGTGGCGCACGATGAACGACACGATCGAGAGCCGCCACGCCGCCTTGTTGCCGAGGATCGCGATGCTCTCGTTCTTCGACCAGGATGCGATCGCGCGCTGGATGAAGTCGACCTCGCGCTCGCGGATCGCGTCGGCGCCGACCGCCTCCTTGAGCTGGAACACGAGCCCCGCGCGGATCGACTCGATGATCGCGGGCGTGCCGCCCTCCTCGCGCACGACCGGATCCGCGACGTAGCGGTGCTCCTCCTGGTTGACGTACGCGACGGTGCCGCCGCCCGGGCACGCGGGCACCGTGTTGCGCAGCAGCTGGCGCTTGACGACGAGCACGCCCGGCGTCTGCGGACCGCCGATGAACTTGTGCGGCGAGATGAAGATGGCGTCCTTGTGCGCGCCGCCGGCCTCGTTGACGCGGATATCGACGTACGGGCCGGCCGCCGCGAAGTCCCAGAAGCTGAGCGCGCCGTGCTGGTGGAGCAGCTTGGCGACCGCGACCTGATCCGTCGCGATGCCGGTGACGTTGCTCGCGGCGGAGAAGCTGCCGATCTTCAGCGGGCGCGCCGCGTAGCGCACGAGCTCCTGCTCGAGGTGCGCGAGATCGACGTGGCCGTCGGCGTCCTCGTGGATCACGACGACATCGGCGATCGACTCGCGCCACGGCAGCTCGTTGGAGTGATGCTCGAACGGTCCGATGAATACGACCGGGCGCTCCGCCTCGGGGATCCGCGCGGACAGCTCGTGGCGTGCGTCGAGGTCGGCGGGGATGCGGAGCTGGAGGATGTCGATCAGCTTGTTGACGGCGCCGGTCGCGCCGCTGCCGGTGAAGATCACGAGGTCATCGGCGCCGCCGCCAACCGCGCGATGGATGACCTCGCGCGCGTCCTCGCGGAACGTCGTCGTCTGGCGGCCGGTGCCGCTCGTCTCGGTGTGCGTGTTCGCGTAGAGCGGCATGACCTCATCGCGGATGAAGTCCTCGATGAACGTGATCGAGCGCCCGCTCGCCGTGTAGTCCGCGTACGTCACGCGGCGCAGGCCGTACGGCCCTTCGAGCACGCAGTCATCTCCGATGATCGAAGCTCGGATCGTCTCGATGAGGCGCGCGGACTGCGGATGCATGCTCCCCGATATCATGACCTGCGGGCGGCGTCTGCGAAGGCCCCACGCAGGACGCGATGCGCCGCGTCACGATCCCGACAGCGATCGCTAAAGCAGCGGAACGTCGAGGCCGAGCACGGCCGCCAGGTACGTCTTGGAGCCGCCGTTCTCGACGATGCCGCCGATCACGGCCGCGTACGGCTGGACGGGGCCGACCGCCGCGCGCACGCCGATCGCGCCCTCGTCCGTCCAGTGGCTCGTCGCGTTGCCATTCGTGCTCTCGAAGACCAGCGCGAGGTCGCCGAAGTCGATGCCGAGGCCGCCGTTGACGTGAACGCTGTGGCTCGAGTCGAGCAGCTCGCCGCCGACATCGAGCTGCGAGAACGTCCGCCCGACGCGGCGCATCGCGCTGATGCCCGCGCGCACGCCCCAGGTGCGGCCGGCGCTGGTCAGCGAGGCGTCGGTGATGCGCGCATCGAACGGAGCGAGCACCTTGTTGTTGTTCGAGGTGAACGCGTAGCTCGTCGGGATCAGCGCGCCTATGTGGAACGCGATCGTCTGCTCGTTCTCGTCGCTCGCGGCGAACATCGCGCCCGCTTCCGTGTTGCCGATGAAGTGGCGCTCGCCGGTCTGCGTCGCACCGATGCCGCCCGCGACGGTGATGTAGCCGCCCACGCCCACGTCGTCGTCGTAGTACTGGCCGTGCGCGTCGTAGCGGAGATCGGCGCGGTTCGTGTCGAACGTGTGGGAGACCTCGGCGCCGGCGCGCGAGCTGCCGTCCTGGCGGTCGAGCGTGAGGAAGTGCGCCAGGTCGAAGGGCATCGCGACCGAGACTAGCGCAGAGCGCCGAGCTCGTACGTGCGCTCGTAGCCGCGCGTGACGTTCGCGATGCACACGCGGATCGTGCCGTCCGGCGCGTACGTGTAGGTCTCCGCGATCTCGAGATCCATCAGATCGGGCCGGCGATCGGCGGGCGTGTGCGCGAGGTCGCGGCGATCGACGAGCGACGGATCGTACGGGAAGTAGATGTCGGTCCACGGGACGAGGTCCTGGACCGGCTGACCGTCGGCATCGAGCGCGCCGCACTCGTAGAAGCGGAGGTGGCCGACCGCGTGCGTCGGGTGGTAGCGGCGCTCGATCGTGATCGGCGCCGGCGCGTCCTTGCCGATCAGCGGGTCGAAGATCTTGTCCGCGCCCGAGGCGGCCTCGCGCCAGACGCCGAAGTGACGCGTGACCGCCTCGCGCACGAGGATGCCGGCTTGAGGATCGGCGGCGATCGCGAGCCCGACCGCGGTCGCGGCGAACGGCTGCGGCGCGAGCTGCAGCTTCTTGCCGAAGCGGGCGCGCAGGCGACGCGCGACGGCCGGGAACGCGGCACCTCCGCCGACGAGATAGAGGCCACCGAGCTCGCGCGGATCGTCGGGATCGATGCCGCGCGTGCGGAGCTTCTCGAACAGCAGCTCGGTCTGCGCGATCGTCTGCTCGATCAGCGGCTCGCAGCGCGCGTAGAGCTCGGCGACGTCGATCGTCGCCGTGCCGAGGTCGCCGAGATCGACGAGCAGCTTCTTCGTGGTCGCGCGCAGCGTCTCCTTCGCCTCGCGGGCGCGCTCGAGCGCGGCCGGATCGGAGAGGTGCGGGATCGCGAGCGCGTCGCAGGCGGCATCGAGGACGAGCTGGTCGAAGTCGTCGCCGCCGAGGCGCGCGATGCCCTCGGCCGCGAGCAGCTCGAAGTGACGGCCTTCGAGCGAGACCGCCGACGTATCGAACGTGCCACCGCCGAGGTCGTAGACGACGACGTAGCGCTTGGGGCTCTTCGCGCTGAGGCTCTGCAGGTGATGCGAGGCGAACTCCACGGCCGCGGCGGTCGGCTCGTTGAGCAGGCCGATCGGATGGAAGCCGGCGCGCCGGAACGCCTCGAGCGTGAGCCAGCGCTGGCGCGAGGCCGCGTTCGCGGGCGCGGAGACCATGACCTCGAGCGGATCGCGCGCCGAGAGGTTCGAGCGCGTGATGAGGTCGTGGCGGAGATCGGCGAGGAAGCGGGTCACGAGAGCGAGGGCGGACACGCCGGGGAGGATCTCGTCGTCGGGCATGCGCGTCTGGATCGCGCGCTTGATCGAGCGAACGGCGTGGTCGTAGCTGCCTTCCGCGAGCGCGCGAGCAGCTGGCCAGCCGACGAGCAGCTCGTCGCCGCGCGTGACCGCGATGCCTGGCACGTGCTCGCGAAACTCGCCACCCTCGTCGAACGCGGCGACGGGATGACGTGCGTCGGGGACAGCGGCGACGACGGTGCGCGTGGTGCCGAAATCGATGCCGAGCTTCATGCCCCGGTCATACCGCGGTCACACGGCGAGGACGATTTTTCCGAAGCCCTCGTTGCTCGCCATGTGCTCGTGCGCGCGCGCGGCCTCCGCGAGCGGGAGTACGCGATCGACGATCGGCCTCACGACGCCGCGCTCGAGCAGCGGCACGACCTGCGCCTCGAACGCGCGGACCGCCGCGATCTTCTCCTCGAGCGGACGCGCGCGCAGCACGGTGCCGAAGATCCGCGCGCGCTTGGTGAGCACGCGATCGAGATCGAAGTCGATCTTGCGACCGGCGAGCAGCCCGACGAGCGCGATCCTCCCGAGCGGCTGGAGGCAGCGCAGATCCTCGTTGAGGTACGCGCCGCCGACGAGCTCGAGGATCACGTGCGCGGGCGGCACGCGATCGGCGAACCGGCCATCGCTCGGCACGACGCCGAGGTCGAGACCCAGCGGCCTCGCGCGCTCGAGCTTATCGGCGCTGCGCGCCGTGCCGACGACCTGCGCACCCATTGCGCGGCCGAGCTGGATCGCCGCAGTTCCTACGCCGCTGCCCGCGGCGGAGATCAGCAGTGTCTCGCCGGAGTGCAGGCCGCACTGCGTGACGATCGCGTCGTGCGCGGTGATGAACGCCTCGGGGACCGCGGCCGCATCCTCGAACGACAGCGTCGCCGGGATCTTCGCGAGCGCGCGCTCGTGCGACGTGATCGCCTCCGCGTAGCCGCCGCCACCGACGAGGCCGAACACGCGATCGCCGATCTTCAGCCGCTCGACGCCGGGGCCGAGCGCCTCGACCTCGCCGGCGATCTCGAGGCCGGGGATATCGGGCGGAGAGTCCGCGGGCGCCGGGTAGTGCCCCATGCGCTGCAGCAAGTCCGCGCGGTTGACGGCGGTCGCGCGCACGCGCACGCGGACCTCGCCGCGCGACGGCTCGGGCAGCGGACGCTCCGCGAGCGTCAGGACCTCGGGACCGCCGGGCTTCGTGATGACGATGGCTCGCATCTCACGCGAGGTGTAGCATCGAGTCATGCGAGCGATCGCGCGAGCGCGGATCATGCGGACGATCGTGAGCGCGCAGGTCGGCGTGCTCGCGGTTCTCGTGTGTGCGTGCGGCGCTCCCGACAAGCCGGCACTCGCGAACGCGCCGCGCCCCGATCCGGCGGCGGTCGCCGGCATCGCCGCGGCAGCGGCGGCCGCGGTCACGCTCGCGAACCCGAACTCGACGGCCGCTCCCGAGAAGCGCGATCAGTTCGAGAACAAGCAGCCGACGGAGGTGCACGAGCACGTCACGGGCGATGTCCTCGATCGACTGGACGAGCACGAGGGGTCGGCGGCGGGCTCGGGGAGCGGCGCCGGCTCGGCGCACACCGCGAAGCAGGCTCCCGCGAAGAAGCCGAAGGGCAAGGCGGCGAAGATCCCGTCGCCGCAGGACGCGGCCGC
>CAYUNM010000035.1:0-84944 GCA_964446175.1 uncultured Kofleriaceae bacterium | reverse complement strand
GACGACGCCGAGCTGCGCGAGCTGATCGCCCGCGTCCGCATCGCGAACAACCGCTGACGCACGCGGTCGTGCCGCCTAGCACGGGCGATGCAGCAAATTGCGGCAGGAGGCAGCCATGCTCCCGACCTACGACCTGCCCTGCTGCTCGCACGAGACCGATGTCGCGGGAGAGCCGAGCGAGCTGCAAGCGTTTCTCGCACCGCTCGTCATCGTGCTGGTCGCGCTCTTCGTGATCGCGGCGCACATGTGAGGCGCCTCGCCGCGCGCGCGCACGCGAAATGCAAAGCGTCGATGCAGGAGGCGGACATGCTTCCCACCCCTGACATCCCGCTTCACGAGTACGAGGTCGATCACGCGCGGCATGTCGCGCATGTACGCGCCGCGCTCGCGGCGGTGATCATCTTCGCCGTCTGCGCGCTGCTGATTTCCGCACAGCTGTAGGCGCACGCGTTGCGCGCTTCTTGGGGCCATCGCGCAAGATGATCCAGGTCGGTGCGTGGTCGGAGGCCTTCGGCTGATCGCGCACCCAGCGGTCGACGCCCGCATCGACGAGGCGCGCCTGCAGCGGCCTGGAGAGCAGCAGGTGATCGATGCGCAGGCCGGCGTTGCGCGGCCAGTGGTTGCGGAAGTAGTCCCAGAACGTGTAGACGCGCTCGTCGCCCGCGAGGTGGCGCAGCGAGTCGAGCCAGCCCTGATCGAGCAGCCGCGAGTACAGCGCGCGGCTCTCCGGCTGGAGCAGCGCGTCGCGCTTCCACGACTTCGGATCGTAGATGTCGTGGTCCGTCGGCACGACGTTGAAGTCGCCGACGAGCGCGACCGGCTGCCCCGAGTCCCACAGCCCCTGCGCGTGCGCGAGCAGCGCCTCGAACCACGCGAGCTTGTACGCAAACTTCGGAGACCGGATCGGGTTCCCGTTCGGCAGGTAGAGGCACGCGATGACGACGCCGCCGACCGCCGCCTCGAGGTAGCGCGCGTGCTCGTCGCGCTCCTGCCCGGGCAGCACGCGCCGGATCTCGACCGCCGGCTGCTTCGAGAGGATCGCGACGCCGTTCCACAGCGGCTCGCCCTTGTAGAGCGCGTGATAGCCGGCGTCGCGGATCGCCTTCGCCGGGAACTGCCGGTCCGTCGCCTTGAGCTCCTGCAGGCAGGCGACGTCGGGCTGCTCTTTCGCGAGCCACTGCACCAGATTTGCCAGGCGCGGATTGACGCCGTTGACGTTGAACGTCGCGATCTTCACAGATCGCTATTTACCAGCGGCGCCCGCAATCGCAGAGCCGCCCACCGTGAGGAGCGCAGCGAGATCCTCGTCGTTGAAGCGGAGCATGCCGCCGAGGAAGTAGTCGCGCCCGAGGTGGAACGTATCGAACTGGATCGGCACGTCGGAGGTGCCCTTGACGATCGGCGAGCACGCGCCGCCGTCGCGCGGACAGCCGAGCTCGCGCGGCGTGTTCAGCAGCTCGTCGACGCCGCCGAGGATGTAGATGTGCCGGAAGACTTCATAGGCGAGCGTCAGCTTGACGCGCGGGTACTTGTCGAACGTCGCGTCGTACGCGTCGACGGAGAACCGGATGTTGTGGTTCCACCAGTACTCGTCGGCGTCGGCGCCGATGCCGCCGGTCGACTCCTTGATGCCGAAGCGCAGCGTCAGCCAGTTGAAGCGTTTCGCGAACTGGAACGTGAAGCGGATCTTGTCCTGGATCACGCTGCGGCGGATCCAGTGGTTCGGATCGACGGTCGGATCGAACGTCAGCGTGACATCGGGGTAGTCGCCGCGCGGGCCCTTCTCGAGCTCGATCAGGTAGAACTTGTCGGGCCGCGTGTGCAGCTCGACGGTCACGTAGTGGCGCGCGAGCCCCGCGGAGAAGTTGTACTCGCTGCGCAGCCCGACGTACGCCTTGAGCCCGAACAGCGTGCCGAGGAAGCCCTTCGCGTCGTCGGTGATCTGCTCGACGTTGTCGGCGATCGCGGGATCGTTGACGAGCCGGCCGAGCGTGCCCTTGTCCTGATCGATCTTCGTCGTGATCGAGTGGGTGTCGTCGATGACGCCGTCGAGCTTGTCGAGCTTGCCGCGCAGCTTGTCGCCGGTCTGCTGCAGCTCGGACTTCGCGGTCGTGACGAGGTCCTTCGCCTCCGCGCTCGCCTCGTCGAGGTTCGCGAGCATCTCCTTGATGCGCGGGTTCGCGTCCTTGCTGATCTCGCGCAGGTCGTTCGTGATCTGCTCGATCTTCGCCATCGAGCGATCAGCGCGCTCGATGATGTCCTGGACGGTGTTCGCCTCGCGCTGGACGAGGCCGTCGATGCGCGTCGCGACGTTCGCCATCGGCCCGTTGACGATGCGGCGCACGTCCTCGCTGAGGTCGCGCACGCTCTCGAGCACGCGGTCGACGTTCGGCAGCGTCTGCTCGATGCGGTGGAGCAGCTGGTCGGGCGTCGTCGCCTCGACGACGTTCGGCACGCGCCGGCACGCGTCGTCCTTTGCCTTGTCGTCGCTGTCGTAGCCTTTGCACGGCGGCCCGAGGCGCGTGAACGTCTGCTGGGTGCCGTCGGGCGCCTGGCGCACTTCCTCGCCCGGATCGATCTCGAGGTAGTTCTCGCCGAGCAGCGAGGTCGCCTTCTTGATCACGGTCGCGCTCGTCCACACCGGGATGTCGTTGCTGAGCTTGAACGTGACCTTCGCGTAGCGTCCGTCGACGGCGAGGCCGATCACCTCGCCTTGCGGCAAGCCGGCGACGACGACCTTGCTGCCCTTCGGCAGACCGGAGGCATCGCGGAACCGGGCGAACAGCACCTGCGTGTTCTTGCCCGCCGGGTTCTGCCCGAGGTTCTTCCACACGATGTACGCGCCGATCGCGAGCAGCAGGAACAGGATCGCGACGCGGACACCGGCGGAGACGGACTTCATTTCTCCTCCGCCGTCGTCTGCACGGCCGACACGCCCGACGCGCGGAGGAACTCGTACACGTACGGATCGTCGCTGCCGGCGATCAGCGACGCGGGACCCGCCTCGAGGATCCGCTTGTTGTGCAGCATGGCGATCCGGTCCGCGATGCGGAACACGCTCGCCATGTCGTGCGAAATGACCACCGAGGTCACTTTATATCGCTCGCAGGTGCCCAGGATCATTTCGTCCACGTTGCGCGTGGCGAGGGGATCGAGCCCGGTGGTCGGCTCGTCGTACATCAGGATCTCGGGCTCGAGCACGAGCGCGCGGGCGAGCCCGACGCGCTTGCGCATGCCGCCCGACAGCTCGCCCGGATACTTCTTCTGCGTGCCGGCGAGGCCGAGGGCGCCGAGCCGGTCGGCGACGATATCGGCGATCTCGCCGCGCGACTTGTTCGTGTGCTCCTTGAGCGGGAACGCGCAGTTCTCCTCGACGGTGAGCGAGTCGAACAGCGCCGCGAACTGGAACACGAGTCCGAACTTGCGGCGAAACGCGGCCAGGTCCTTCGCGTTCAGCGAGAGCACGTCCGTGCCGTCGACGTAGATGTGCCCGGAGTCGGGGCGCAGAAGGCACATGAAGTGCTTGATCAGGACGCTCTTGCCCGCGCCCGACGCGCCGAGGATCACGTTGACCTTGCCGCGCTCGAGGTCGAGGTCGACCTTGTCGAGCACGAGGTTCGCCCCGAACGACTTCGTCAGCGCGCGCACGCGGATGTGCCAGCGCGGATCCTTCTGGTCGGGAGGGCTGTCCCCGATGATCTCGCCTCTCACGGTCCTCCGTGCACGGTGGGGAACAACGTGAGCAGGATATCGGAGAGGAAGTAGTCGAGGACGACCGTCGAGACGCTCGCGATCACGACCGCGCGCGTGGTGCCGAGGCCGACGCCGCGACCACCGCCGCTCGCGTTGTAACCCTGGTAGCAACCGACGGTCGCGACGACGAAGCCGAAGAAGATCGCCTTGATGAAGCCCTGGATCACATCCATCGGGTGGACGATGTCGCGCAGGTTCGCGATCCACTGCCCCTGATCGACGTGCTCGATGATGACGGCCGAGAGGTACGCGCCGCCCATGCCGATGACGAAGAACAAGAGCGTCAGGATCGGCGTGACGATCATCGCCGCGATCATGCGCGGCAGCACGAGGTACTGGTGCGGGTTGACGGCCATCGACTCGAGCGCGTCGATCTGCTCGGTGATGCGCATCGTGCCGAGCTCGGTCGCCATGCCGGCGCCGGCGCGGCCCGCGAGCATGAGCGCGGTCAAGACGGGTGCGAGCTCGAGCGCGAGCGCCTTGCCGGTCGTGCCGCCCGAGAACGACTCGAGGCCGAACTGGCGGAACGCGTTGACCGACTGCAGCGAGAGCACCATGCCCGTCGCGGCGCCGACGAGCAGCACGATCGGCAGCGAGCCAAAGCCGATGTACTCGGCGGCCTCGAGGTACGTCTGCCCGCGGAACGGGCGGCGCGGCAGCCACACGAGCGCCTTGCCGACGAGGATCAGGTGCCCGCCGACGAGGTCGAGGAAGCGATAGACCGGCGCGAACGCCTCCTTGACGCCCGCCCACACCGCCGTCGAGACCCCCTCCTTGGGCGGCTCGGCAGCCGCGGGCGGCGGTGCAGGTGCCGGTGCCGGCGCGGGGGCCGGGGGCGCCTGGACGTTCGTGGGTTCGTCGTCGTTGCTCAACGGATCGCCTCGACGTACGTGCGCGGGACGCGCTTCGACATGCCGCAGGTTACCTCGTATTCGGAGAGCCCGGCCCACCCGCCGTACTCGGCGCACGTGATCGACACACCACCGCCGGCGCGTCCCAAAAGGACCACCGCGTCGCCGACCTGCGCCTCCGGGACGTCCGTCACGTCGGCGATCGCGATGTCCATGCTGATGAGGCCGATCAACGGGACGCGCCTGCCGCGAATTGCCACCTCCGCCTTGCCGCTCGCGCGCCTCGGCAGACCGTCCGCGTAGCCGACGGGGAGCACCGCGACGCGGCTGTCGCGCTGCGCCCGCCACAGCGCGCCGTACCCGACGCTGTTGCCGGCCGCGATCGTCCGCACCTGCGCGATGGCGGTGACGAGGCGCATCGCCTGGGTGCCCTGCTGCGCGAAGTGGCCGTTGCCGTAGATCGCGATGCCGACGCGGACGAGATCCATGCGGGCCTCGGGGAACAGCAGCGTGCCGGCGCTGTTCGCCGCGTGCCGCACGCGCAGCGGCGCCCCCGCCGCGACGACCGCGCGATCGACCTCGGCGAACCGCGCGAGCTGCAGGCGCGTGAGCGAGTCGGGATCGGCCGGGTCGTCGATGTCGGCGTTCGCGAAGTGCGTCATCAGGCCGACGATGCGGATGCCCGCGCCGGCGGCCTCGCGGACGAGCTCGGGCGCCTGGTCCATCGGCACACCGAGGCGGCCCATGCCGGTATCGACCTTGAGGTGGGCGTCGGCGGGGGTCTTGCGCGTCACGTGCGCGAGGGCGGCGAGATCCTCGTGGCTCGAGAGGATCGGCGTCAGGCCCGCGGCGACCATCTCCTCCTCGCCGCCGACCTGGCTGGGCCCCATGACGAGGATCGGCGCCGTGACGCCCGCGTCGCGCAGCGCCACGCCCTCCTCGACGAGGCTGACGCCGAAGCCGGCCGCCGCGTGGGCCTCGGAGAGCGCCTTGGCGACGGCGACCGCGCCGTGCCCGTACCCGTCTGCCTTGACGACCGCGTAGAGCGCCGTCCCGGCGAGCCTTTGCACGGCTCGCGCGTTGTCGACGATCGCCGCGAGGTCGACTTCGACCCGCGTACGCCGGATCATCGTGCCGAGGGCCACTGAGCGCTTCATATCAGAAGCGCGATGGCCGTGCGATTACGCGGCCTTCTTCTTCTCGCAGCGCTCGATCAGGGCGGGCGTCACGACGAGCGACCGGCCGCGCGGGATGATCAGGCCGTCGCGCGCGAGCTGGTTGAATGCACGCGAGATCGTCTCGCGGCAGCTGCCGATCATGTTCGCCAGCTCCTGCTGGGTCGGCCGGCGGCGCACGACGAGGCCATCGGGGCCCGACGCACCCTCCTCGCGGCCGAGCGCGACGAGGCGATGGATCAGGCGCTCGTTGACGTCGCACAGCGCGAGCTGCGCGATCGTCTCGTCGGCGCGGCGCAGCCGGCGCGCCATCTCGCCGAGCAGATTCACGGCCGTGCGCGGGTGCGCCTGCATGTGGCGCATGAGGTCCTCGCGCGAGAGGCACAGCAGCGTCGTCGGCTCGATCGCGAGGCAATGCGCCGAGCGCGGGCCCTGGTCGAACAGCGACATCTCGCCGAACGAGTCACCGGCCTTGAGCAGCGACAGCGTCACCTCGCGGCCGCTCTCGCCGAACATGACGACCTTGATGCGGCCGTTCATGATCACGAACATCGCGTCGCCGGGCTCGTCCTGCGCGACGACGGCCGAGCCGACGGGAACTTTTCTCACCTGCACGCGCGACGTCAGGTCCTCGATCGCGTTGATCGGCAGCGCCGCGAACAGAGGCGCACGCGCGATCGTTGCGCGGATCCTCGCCGGGTCCTCACCGATGGTGGTGCGCACCTCCGGCGGCGACGACGGGCGGGGAGGCATCACGGGCGGAGCAGCTGGACGAGCGATTCCGAGCGACATAGGAACTCCTCGTGGGCCGGATCGGCCGCACGGGTCAGCTGCTTCTACAAGCGTCGTGCCCGGCTGGGTGATCTTCACGACCCGACGTGGTTTCAGCTCCTTGTGCCCTGTCGCAGCCCCCGGGAGCGTGATCAAAACTTCACAACTTCGTACAACACCGGGGCAGCGATGTCGTGGTCATCACACCTGGCCATCCGCGTCATTGACAATGGCCCCGGGGACGGGCGGCCCCGGCCCTGCGTGGTAGTTTCCCCGCCGATGTCCCGCAGCATCGAGGTGGTCATCAACGGTGAGACCCGCACCGTCGTACAAGGTACGACCGTGGCGGCGCTCCTCGTCGAGCTGGGCCTCGGAGAGCGTCGTGTCGCCGTCGAGCGCAACCGCGAGGTCGTGCCGCGCGCACAGCACGCGTCGACGGAGCTGGCGGAGGGTGATCACCTGGAGCTCGTTACCTTCGTCGGAGGCGGCTGATGCCCGAAGATTCCTGGAAGCTCGGAGACCGGTCCTTTACGTCGCGCATCATCGTCGGCACGGGCAAGTACGCCTCGCTCGACGAGACGCGCGCCTCGATCGCGGCCAGCGGCGCCGAGATCGTGACCGTCGCGCTGCGCCGCGTGGACCTGTCCTCGAAGCAGCCGACCGTGCTCGACGCGATCGATCGCAAGAAGTACGTCCTGCTGCCGAACACGGCCGGCTGCTACACGGCCGACGAAGCGGTGCGCACGCTGCACCTCGCGCGCGAGCTCGGCATGGACGAGCTGGTCAAGCTCGAGGTGATCGGCGATCCGAAGACGCTCTTCCCCGACAACACGGCGACCGTCGAGGCGGCGCGCCGGCTCGTCAAGGAAGGCTTCAAGGTCCTGCCCTACTGCAGCGACGACCTGATCACGTGCAAGCGGCTCGAGGAAGCCGGCTGCCTCGCCGTGATGCCGCTCGCGGCGCCGATCGGCTCGGGCCTCGGCATCCGCAACCCGCACAACATCCGCCTGATCCTCGAGAACGTCTCTGTGCCGGTGATCGTCGACGCGGGCGTCGGCACGGCGAGCGACGCCGCGATCGCGATGGAGATGGGCGTCACGGCCGTGCTGATGAACACCGGCATCGCGGGCGCGAAGAAGCCCGTGCTGATGGCCGAAGCGATGCGCCTCGCGTGCGACGCGGGCCGCAAGGCCTATCTCGCCGGCCGCATGCCGAAGCGCGACTACGCGAACGCGAGCTCGCCGACGGCGGGCCTCATCGAATAAGTGACGAGCGCGCGAGAGAAGCCAGCAGAGCCTGGACCAAGGCCCGACGAGTCGTGATCGTCCTCATCACGGATAGCGTCCGCTTTCCGGACATCCCGGCACGCCTCGCGAGGATCGCGCGCACGCTGCCCGCGGGCTCGTTCGAGGTACAGGTCCGCGAGAAGCACCTCGACGGCGGCGCGCTGCTCGCGTACGTCCGCGACGTGATGCGCGCGTGCGATGCGCCGGTGTGGGTCAACGACCGCGTCGACGTCGCGCTCGCCGCCGGCGCCCACGGCGTTCACCTGCCCGAGCGCGGCATGCCGGTCAGCGACGCACGCGCCGTCGCGCCGACCCTGCAGATCGGGCTCAGCATCCACGCCCCGCGCGCCGGCTTCGGCGTCGACTCGATGCAGCTCGGCCCGATCTTCGAAACGCCGGGCAAGGGCCCGCCGCTCGGCACCGGCAACCTCGCGTTCGCGCGCGGCGCCCGCCTGATCGCGGTCGGCGGCATCGACACACCCGCGCGCGCCGCGGAGGCGATCGCGGCCGGCGCCGATGGCGTCGCGATGATCCGCGCCGCGTGGACGGCGGACCTGCGCGCGTTCGACGATGCGATCGCTACGGCGCGCGCCGCCGCCTCAGCCCGCTGAGCGCGAGCAACACGAGGAGCGCGCCGACGAGCACCATCAATCCGCGCCCCAGTGCGAGTTGACCGCCTCGGAGCTCCAGTGCGAGAACGCCGTCGCGGTGACGAGCGCGAACGCTCCGACATCGAGCAACGCGCCGATCGCGAGGCCCGTCGCGGTGGAGGCGCCGACCGACCGCGGCTGATCATCCGCGTCGTCCGGATCGAGGCGCTCGCCGCGCTCGAGCTTGCGCGCGATCTCGTCGTTGTGAGCCGCCGCGCGAGAACCGCCGACGGTCATCCCGACCAGCGAGAAGCAGCCGGGCAAGAGCGAGAGGAGCGCGACGAGAACGACGGCCGTGATCCGCATGGCACCTCGTAACGCAATGGTCGGACCCATCGGCAAGTCCGCGATCTCGCTCGTCCTCGTCGAGGATTCACCACATGTTCGACAGCGGCGACGACGAACGCTGGACGCCTTCGTGTCTTCAGAACGCTATTCGATCCGGACGATCACGAGCATCCGGCGCTTCCCGCCGGCGCTGACCTCGCATTCCTCATCGACACCGCGTCCGAGCAGCGCGCGTCCGATCGGCGACGTCGGCGTGATCACCGTGACCTCGCCCGGCAACACGACGCCGCCGTGCGCCGCGAGGAAGAACCGGCGCTCGTCGTCGTCCTCGTCGACGGTCACCAGCGCGCCGATCGCGACACGCGCCGGCTTCGCGATCGTCATGCCCGGCACCGCCGCCACCGCCGCCTCGAGCTCGGCCACGCGCTGCGCGAGCCCGCGCGCGAGATAGCTCTGCTCGAGCCCGCGCGTGTCCTTGTCGTTCTCCGGGCGCGCCTCCTCGTGCGTCGCTCCCTCGATCGCCGCGTCGTGCGCCGCCCGCGCGGTCGCCAGATCGGCCTCGAGTCGCTCGACGAGCGCGGCACGCAGCGCTTCCTTGCGCATCGCGATCTCATACACGGAATAGCGCGCCCGCGTCGCGCGTTCCCCCGCTCGTGCGTTGCCCCTGGATCTGCCTGCTCGCCGCCGGCTGCAATCACACGGATCCGATCGCGGCCGCCCCGCTGCCCGTGCTGCGCGACGCCGCGGAATCGCCATGCCCCGTCGAGCCGCGCACGCTTCCCGCCGGCATCACGGCAACACGCGTCGAGCTCGCGGCCCACGCGGCAACCGGCGGCCCGGCCTGCGTCGACATCATCCACCTCGACCTCGCCCACGTTCGCCCGCGCCTGCTGACCGCCCTGCGCGACGGCGGCGCACATCCCGCCCCCGCCTGGCGCGAGACGTTCCACCTCGCGGCCGTCATCAACGCCGGCATGTTTCACGACGACGGCAAGCCGGTCGGCCTCATCGTCGAGAACGGCACCTCGCTCTCCGCCGACAACCCCAAATACGCCGGCTTCCTCGCGTTCGATCCACGCTCGCCCTCCGACCCGGCCGCGCTGATCACCGGCCGCGACTGCGCCGACTTCGATCTCGCCCAGCTCCGCCGCCGCTACCGCTCGATCCTCCAGGCCCCGCGCCTGCTCCGCTGCGACGGCTCTGCCCTCCCCTGGGCCGACCGCAAACAGTACTCCGCGGCCGCGGTCGGCCTCGCGCGCGACGGCTCGCTCGTCTTCCTGCACGCCCGTGCCGCCGTCACGATGACGGAGCTCGCGACCGCGCTCGCCAAGCTCGACCTCACCGGCGCGCTCTTCATGGAAGGCGGCCCCGAAGCCTCGCTCGTCGTCGACGGCGATCCACCGCTCCAGCGCGTCGGCAGCTACGAGACCGGCTTCGTCGAGAACGACGGCAACTCCGCCTTCTGGTGGCTCCCGAACGTGCTCGGCGTGCAACCGCGCTAGCATCCCGGCATGCGCCGCCTCCTCCTCGCGCTCGTGCTCGCCGCGTGCTCGTCGCGCGTCGACCGCACCGGCGACCCGGCGGTCGGCCGCTGGACGAGCGAGTACCACCACACGTTCGAGCTGCGCGCCGACGGCACCCTCGACATCGACCCGATCACCGACACCGACTGCGCCGACTCGCCGGCGCTCGCCGCTTGCCGCGCGCGCCAGCGCTGGGAGCGCACCGGCGACATCGTCACCCTCGAGCGAGGCGCTCTCGCCCGCCCGTTCTCCCAGTCGAGCTTCGACGGCCCGCGCGCGTGCGAGTGCCGCCTCGAGCGCCACGAGGTCACGCTCCGCGGCGACGAGCTCGTCGTCGGCAAGGAGCACGCCGCGCGCGTGAAGTGACCGCTCGTCGCGCCACGCCGCCCCCCGGCCCACGGATGCCCGCGATCTTGCAGCGAGATGATCTGGAGCCCTTGCCTTTGAGGCTCGGGTCGGTTACCAGTACGGCCCTACCCGCCGCTATAGCTCAGGGGTAGAGCAACGGTTTCGTAAACCGTAGGTCGCCCGTTCAAACCGGGCTAGCGGCTCCAAGCTCAGGATTTCGGCACTACATGTAGCGCGGACAGGGAACGATGTGGCTCGTCGCGCCCGGCGCGCTGGTTCGGTCAGAGCTCGTGACGTCGATGGTTCCGATGCACGCGGGATCCCGGACGGCCTCCGAGCACTGCCCCGCCCGCGCCGCGGACGCGTGTTATCCGATCGCGATGCGAAGGATCGAATGCCTTGCCGCGCTCGCGGTTGCCACGACCGGCTGTGCCCACGACCACGCGGCCGCGCCGCCCGCCAGTACAGCCGCGGTGGCCACTCCGCGGGAGACGCCTGCGCCGAGGAAGGCCAAGCCGGCCGTGCACGAGCCGTTTGCTCGACTCGCAGCCGTCGACGTGCGCGACCTGCGCTTCGAGTACACCCCCGCGCAGCTCGATCAAGCTTGCGCCGAGGCCGAACACGTCGTCGACGCTAAGCTCGCCGCGATCGTCGCGATCCCCGACGCACAGCGCACGTTCGCCAACAGCTTCGGCGCGGCCGAGCAGGCGTTCGCCGACTACGGCGACGCCACGAGCCGGCTCGCGTTCCTCAAGGAGATCCACCCCGACGCCAAGGTGCGCGAGGCCGCGGCCCGCTGCGAGGAGCGTACGGGCACGCACTTCGTCGAGCTCGGCGCGCGCAAGGACACCTACGTCGCGATGAAGAGCTACCTCGCGCACGCCGGCAAGACCGAGCCGCTCGATGCGGTCGACCAGCGGCTGATCGAGCTCGCGATGCGCGACTTCCGCCGCAACGGCCTCGAGCTGTCGGACGCCAATCGCGCGAAGCTCGTCCAGCTTCGCTCGCGGCTCGCCGAGCTGCAGACCCAGTACTCCGCGAACCTCGACAACGACACGACGTCGATCGAGGTCACGCCCGCCGAGCTTGAAGGCCTGCCGAAGGAGTTCATCGCGCGGCTGAGCAAGTCGAAGCGCGGCAAGCTCGTGCTCACCACGAAGTACCCCGACTATTACCCGGTGATGGAGAGCGCGCGCCAGGAACGGATGCGACGGCGCGAATACCTCGCCTTCAACACGCGCGAGGCTGACAAGAACCTGCCGCTGTTGACCGAGGCGGTGAAGGCCCGCGACGAGGCGGCGCGGCTGCTCGGCTACAAGAGTCACGCCGACTTCATGACCGAGACCCGGATGGCGAAGAACGCCGCGACCGTCGCGAGCTTCTTGTCCCGGCTCCAGCAGGAGCTGGTGCCCGGCCGCGACAGCCTCGACGCACGGATGCTCGCCCTCAAGCAGGCCGACACCCACGACAAGCACGCGAAGCTGTTCGCGTGGGACTGGCGCTACTACATGCACGAGATCCGCAAGAAGGACTACGCGCTCGACGACGCCGCGATCCGCGCCTACTTCCCGGCCGCCAAGGTGATGGCCGGGATGCTCCACGTCTACTCGACCCTGCTCCACGTGACGTTCGACGAGGTGAAGGACGCGAAGGCGTGGGCCGACGGCGTGAAGCAGTACGAGGTGCACGACGCGCCGTCCGGCAAGCTGCTGGCCAAGTTCTACATCGATCTGTACCCTCGCCCGGGCAAGTACGGCCACGCGGCGAGCTTCACGTTCGGCCTCGCCCGTGAGGTTCCGGGCGGCTACCAGATCCCGCTGAGCGCGCTGGTCGTCAACATCAGCCCGCACCTGTCGGTCGAGGAGGTGGAGACGCTGTTTCACGAGTTCGGCCACATCATGCACACGTCGCTGACCACGGCTCGTTACGCGTCGATGTCGGGCACGAACGTCGACGTCGACTTCGTCGAGGCGCCGTCGCAGATGCTCGAGAACTTCGTGTACCAGCCCGAGGTCCTCGCGCTGATCACCGAAGACCCGGTGCATCCGGGGCAGACGATGCCGGCCGACCTGATCGCACGGATCGCGCAGGCGCGGACCTACGACGCCGGCGTGCGCTACACGCGGCAGGTGTTCCTCGCGATTCTCGATCAGCAACTGCACGGCGGCGGCAGCGTCGACCCCGACGCGCTCGAGCACCAGCTGCGCGCCTCGATCACGGCGCTCCAGGTCGATCCACGCGAGCACGCAGTCGCGAGCTTCGGCCATCTGATGGCCGGCGATGACGCCGGCGTCTACGGGTATCTGTGGAGCAAGGTGTTCGCCGACGACATGTTCACGCGCTTTCAGAAGGCCGGTGTCCTCGATCCGAAGACCGGTCTCGAATACCGCAACGACATCCTGGCGCGCGGGCGCGAGGAGGATCCCGACGCGCTGCTCGCGAAATTCCTCGGCCGCGCACCGGACGAGCACGCGTTTCTGCGGCTTGTCGGGATCGATCGCTGACAGACATGTCGTCGTGGGTCGCACGTGGACGCGGCTGTCTCGCCGTTGATACCGTCGAGGTGGAGGGAACATGGCGACGAGCTTTCGAGGCGCCGTTGCGGCGCTGACGATCCTGCTGGCGAGCTGCGGCGGCCACAAGAACGGGAGCGGAGGCGGCGACGCTGCGATCAGCCCTGGCGCGGGCTCCGGCGCGCCCACCACATGCATCGTCGGTACCCAGGGCTGCCTCTGCGACTCCACCGGCGGATGCGAGCCGGGCTTGATGTGCATGACGCAGCCATCGCCACGGCCGCCGCTGTGCTGCAACGGGTCCGACTGCACGAGCGTCGGCGGCACCGTCGGCGGCACGTGCAGCATGACGACCGGTGCGCCGTCGTGCACGCCGGGCATCACGATCCCGGCCGCGACCGGCGGCAACGACAACTGCGGATATCCGGCCTCGAGCTTCGTCGAGAGCACGACGATCGTCGGCATCGAGGCGGTCGGCGGCGGCTCCTCGCCCGCGATCATCCGGGTCTTCTACAACGACGAGCACGCTCTGACCCTCGGCTGCGCGACGTCGAGCAATCCGGTCACGCCGCTCTCTCCGGACCCCGCCGCCGTCCATTATCCGCAGACCGGCGACCCGGCCTGCACCGACACCGTCGGGCGACCGCTTCGCCCCGTCGTCTTCATCACCGACCTCTCGGTCGATCCGAGCTGCAGGGCGGGCGACATGCAGATGGGCGGCCCCGCCTACGATCCCGTCGCGATCTTCGGCTCGTGGAAGAGCGCGACCGAGGACGCCAACCACGTCGGAACGCCCACGATGGCGGACCCCGCAGCCAACAAATGGGATCTCACGTCGATGGCGGACCCGATCCCTGCGAGCGCCATGACCGCGGGCAAGGAGAACTACGGCACCGAGCTGCGATTCGAAGTCGGCCTGATCTCCGGCCACTCCTACCGCATTCAGGTCGTCGCGCACGACGGCGATCAGAACAAGGGCGGCGACTCGGGTGAGGCCTGCGCGACCTTCTGCGCGGGAACGGGAACATTGTGCGACCCGGGTGTCATGGAGTGCATCGACAACCCCGACGGCGCCTCGTGTCCGATGAACACGACCTGCGTGCAGGGCTGCTGCCTGCCCGTCGTGCAGTAGCGGTCCGTCAGTTCATCCGCAGCGCGAGCACCTTCGCGATCTGCTGCGCGACCTCCTCGACGGTCGCGATCTCGACGACCGGGATCTTGCGGCCGTGCTCGCGCATGCGTGCGGCGAGCGTGGCGCGCGAGATCGCGGGTGTGCTCGGGTCGTGAGCGACGACATCGAAGGTCGTGCGCGCGAGCGCGGCGTTGAGCGCGGGCTCGATGTCCACGGCCGTGAGGTGCACGCCGTAACCGAGCTTGCGGAGCGCGTGTCGAAGCGGCGCGAGCTCTGTCCACGGCCGGACCACGAGGATCCTGAGCGTTGAAGCGGACCGCGACATCCATTGCGAGATTTTGCACAGAGCGGGCCGGCACAGCCGCGTGTGCGCCCAGGCACGGCGAGCGCCTGCGGCACACTCCGATAGTTTGGGCTCATACGAAACGGGTCGTCAGCGCCTCGTGATAGTTGGTCCGAGATGCCCCGCTCGCGTGTGTCGACCGCGCGTGATGTACTTCCGTCAGAGCTACGTCCCCTCGCAAGTACCGGAGGCGCGATGAGCAAGACCATAGGAGCGTTAGCCGCATCGGCGTGGTTGCGAACGATCGGCCAGACACCGCCGACGATGCAGCGGTGGAATGTCGAGGTGCTGCTCGGCATCGCCGAGAAGCGGCCGAGCACCGACTACGACGCGCAGACCGAGACGCGGTTCCACATCTCGATCTACAGCGAGGAGTGGGGCGTGTTCGTGTGTCACGAGGGCCGCGCGTCGTGGATCCGTGTCACCGACGTACCGTTCGTCCACGTGCGCGATGACTTCAAGCTGCTGCCGACGTTCCCGCCGCTGAGGGATGTGGGCGGGCTGCTGCGTAGGCTCGAGATGCAGCTCGGGCTCCGCTTCGCGCGCGAGCATGCGGCGATTCACACGAACCTGCCCGCGATCGAGCGAGACGTTCGCCGCTGGGTCGCATCCCTGTGAGCTAGGGTTTGGGATCGAGTGCCGCGAGCGCATCCGTCGCATCGCGGTCGATGCACGGGAACTGGGCCTTCGCTCGACGGAGCGCGGTGGCGGCGCGGCCGTCGCCCAGGTCCCGGAGCTTGCCGATGATGGCGCGGCGCTCGTCGCACGTCTTCGCCTGCTGCAGGTCGAGCAGGTAGCTATCGAGCAGGGACACGGTGTCGAGGAAACGATCGCGCACCGCGATCGCGAACGCGCGCTGGCGCACCTCGCGGCTCGGATTCTTCGAGGCCTGCGCGGCGATCACATCGCGCGCCGGCGGAGAGACGCTGCGCGCGAGCAGATCGAGCGCGACCACCGCGGCGACGGCGTCCTTGCCGGTCGCGATCTTCGTCAGGTTCGCGCGGATGCGCGCATCCGTGGCAAGCGCGCTGTCCTGCAGCAAGGCACGCTCGTACTCGGACGCCGCATCGAGCGTCGCGCCGCGCTCCTGATCGGCCTCCGCGCGCGCGACGAGCGACGAGGCATCCGCCGGCTCGCCGGGCACCGCCTTCGAGGCCTGCGCGGCGGACGGATGCCGGTGGAGCACGCGCACCGCGATCACCATGACGAGCAGCGCGCCGGCCACGGAGGCGACTGCGCGCCGATGCGAACGTGCCCACTGCACGGCAGCTGCGGGCCTCGATGCGGCTGGCGGAATTCGCGCCGCGGCAGGCGCTACGACTGGCTCCGCCGGCGGCGACACCTCCGTCGCATTCGGATCGCCGGTCTGCAGGGACCGCGTCGTCGCGTCGAGGGCGGCCGTCATCGCGCTCGCGGATGCGAAGCGACGCGCGGGATCCTTCGCCAGCGCGTCGGCGACGAGGAGCTCGAGGTCCGGCGCGAACGCGCGGGCGGGCGCGCGCTGGGCGAGCGTCGGCGTCGTGCCGACGGCCTGCTGCCGGAGCAGCGCCACCGGATCCGGGTCGTCGAACGGCGGGACGCCGGCGAGCATCTCGAACAGCACGGCCCCCGCGGAGTACAGATCCGCGCGCGCATCGACCGGATTGCCGACGACGACCTCCGGCGCGACGTAGTGCGGGGAGCCGAACAGCTCGAAGCCGACCTGCGTCAGCTTCGCCTCGCCGAGCAGCTTGCGCGTGTCATCGACGAGCTTCGCGACGCCGAAGTCTAGGACCTTCACGACGTCGTCGCCCGTCAGCTCGTCGACGCTGACGATCACGTTCTCCGGCTTGACGTCGCGGTGGATGATGCCGTGGGCGTGCGCGTGCTCGAGCGCATCGAGCACCTGCCGGATGATCCTGAGCGCGCGCGCCGGGTCGATCACACCCGCGTCCATCACGGCGCGCAGCGACGTTCCGCCCGCGAGCTCGGTGATGATGAACGGCGTGCCGTCGTCGAGCGTGCCCGTATCGACGAGCGCGACGATGTTGCGGTGCGAGAGCAGGCTCATCGCCTTGCCCTCGCGCGCGAGGCGACCCGCGATCTCGGGATTGCGTGCGACCTCGGGGAGCAGGACCTTGAGCGCACCGAGCTGGCCGGTCGTCGCGTCCTCGACCTCGTAGACGAACCCCATGCTGCCGCGGCCGATCAGGGCGCGGATGCGATACCTCCCGGCGACGGTCGTGCCGATGCGGGTCTGGGGATCGAGCTCGTCCATGGCTACTTGTAGTGGCGGAGCTCCGCCTTCGCGCGCGCGCGAACGATCGGGTTGGGATGGTTGGCGGCGGTGTCCTCGAGGTACGGCTTGGCGGCGTCGCCGATGTCGTCGTGCAGGAAGTGAGCGAGCGTCCAGTCGTAGCTCGCGGTCGTGTTGAACCCGCGCAGCACGAGCTTGATCAGCTCCGGATCCGTCTTGAGCTTCGGATCGAGCGCGAGGGCCGCGCGTGCCTGCTTGAGGCCGTCGGCCCACCACATCTTGTCGAGGTACAGCTTCGCGAGCGTGTACGGCAGCCGCGCGTCGTCGGGGTAGGTCTTGCGCGCCTTCAGCAGCGAGTCGATCGCGGCCTCTCGTTGCCCCGCGGAGGCGAGGTCCGTCGCGCGCTGGACGAGCTCGCCCACCGCATCCGGCTTCGCCTCGGCCGGCACCGTCTCGACGGGGACCGGCACGACCACCGGCGCGCGCGCAGGCGGCTCGGCATCGCTGCGCGTGGCGATGAAGACGATCGCTCCCAGGCCGAGCGCGCCGACGGCTGCGCCGATGGCGGCGAGCTTGCGCCTGCCCTTGCGCGGCGCACGTTCGGGCGGCGGCGGCCCGATGATCGTCGGCGACTCGCCGAGCGACGGGGTCACGGCGACGGTGCGCTCCGCCGGCTCCGGCCGCGACTCGGCTCGCTGCGCCGCCGCATCGATCAGCGCCTGCGCGAAGTCCTGCGCATTCGCGAAGCGCCGCGCCGGGTCCTTCTCCAGCGCGCGCGCCACGACGCCCTCCAGCGCGCCGAACGACCTGCCCGCCACGTCCGCGAGCCGCGGCGGCGGATCGTTCAGGTGCTTCATGCACACCGAGACCGGATCCGCGGCCGTGAACGGCTTCTGGCCCGTGAGCAGCTCGAACAGCATCACGCCACACGCATACAGATCCGCGCGCTGATCGATCGGCTTGCCCGCGATCTGCTCGGGTGCCATGTAGTTCGGCGTCCCGACCACCACGCCCGCGGTCAGATTCGAGGCCTGCGCGTGAAACCGCGCGAGCCCGAAGTCGAGGATCTTCACGTGATCGCCGAGGCCCGACTTCTGCGAGAGCACGATGTTCGCAGGCTTGATGTCGCGGTGGATCACCCCGTGCTCGTGCGCGTGCGACAAACCCGACAGCACCTGGCGCGTGATATCGATCGCGCGTTGCGGTGCCAGCGGGCCGGCCTCCAGGATCTCCTTGAGGTTCTTGCCGTCGACGAACTCCATCACGACGTACGGACTGTTCTCGTGCGTCCCCACATCGAGCACCGAGCCGCAGTGCGGATGCTCGAGCTTGGCCATCGCCATCGCCTCGCGCTCGAAGCGCTGGCGGAACGCGTCGCTGACCGTGTCGTCCTGCATCACCTTGATCGCCACGACCCGGCCGAGCTTGAGACGCTCGCCTCGATACACGCTCCCCATCGCGCCTCGCCCGACGCGCTCGCCGACGCGGTAGCGGCCATCGAGCACCACTCCCGTGAGATCGCCGCCGTTCACGATGCCGATGCTAGCCAGCCCGCCCCGTCGCGCTCAACCCGACATCCGCAGCGAGGTACGCGCCTGCCCACACTCCTGCGCGCGCACCTGCACGAGCTCGGCGCGCCGGCGCTGCTGGAGATCGCGCTCGGCGAGCATGACGTGCAGCATGACGATCGCGGTGCCGACCGTCAGATCGGCGACGGCGCCGGCTAGCCTCCTCGGAAAGCCCAGCATCACATCACTCGCTGAGCGCACGCTCTTCGCGCTGGCGAGCAATCGCGTGCGGCGACGCGCTCGCGAGCACGCGCAACCGTTCGGTCGCGTACTCGGCCGCCGCCGCCGCGCGCAGCGCCGCCGGCACGTGATCGAGCAGCGTCCACCGCAGATGGTCCGCCCTGCCCGCGTGCTCCGCTGCGCTCGAGCGCACCTCGAACGCCCGTTCGTACCAGCGGATCGTCGCCGGCCGCACGGTCGCGAGCTCCTCCGCCGCCGCGCGCTGCGCCGCATGCTCCTGCCGGCTCTGCATCGCGAGCAGCTGGAAGATCGGCGATGTCTCGCGCCTCCGCGCGAGCCCGTCCATCACCTTCAGCTCCGCCGCACTGTGCACTGCCATCGCGAGCCGCGCACACTCCAAGAGCCAGATCATCTGATTCGGAGCGGTCGCCGGATCGACCATCGCCGCGAACGCCCGATCAATGTCCTCGTGATCCCGCTGCATGAGAGCGGACACGTCAATCCCCATGGGGCGGCGTTGCAGAGCAGCCGCAGTGCCGGCAGAAATCTTCGTACGTCGCCGCACGTTCGCGACGGAATTCCACCACGCGCCCGGCACTTGCGCGCCGCACGCGCTACGAGGTGTGCGGCTGCGCCGCGAGCGCAAGTGCGCGGCGTGGCGAGCGCGCGCGTACCGGCTTCATGTCCACCGCGGGCGCGCTCACGTCACGATTGGACGCTCCGGGACGCTCCGCGCTTCCACCGCGGGCTGCGCCGCTGGCCGTTTCGCGGCGTCGAGCAGCTCGCACACGACCCGCTGGATGTCGGCGACCTTCACGGGCTTCACCAGATACGCGTGAAAGCCGGCCGCCGCCGCGGCTGTGCGATGTGCCTCGTCCGACCACGCCGTGACCGCGACGAGGAACAGCTGCTTCCCGTGTCGCGCGCGCAGCCGCCGGCCCAGCTCGCAGCCATCGAGGTCCGGCAACCCGAGATCGAGCAGCGCGACATCAGGAGCGAACGTCTCCGCGAGGTCGAGTGCGGTGGTCGCGTCGAAGGCGATGTACGAGCGAAGGCCGATCATCTCGATCGCGTCGCCCAGCATCACCGCGACATCTTCCTGATCATCGACGACGAGGACGCGTGTCGCGTTCTCCATAGGCCCCCTCGCCTGCGGTGTAGCTCTCGTCGCATCGAACGGCGACAAGAACTTGCTCCAACGATCTCGCAAGCGAGGCGGCGCTCACGCGCGATGGCGACGCTGGCGCTACTGAGTGACCTTGATCGTCTCGAATGCCGCCTTCACACCGTCGAGCTTCGACTTGTCCGTCAGCATGGCAAAGCCCATCACGACGCCGCCCGGGTACGGCACGAACATGCGCGCGTGCGTGCGGTTGCCGTCCGGCTGCGTCATGAACACGCGACCGTCGGGATACTCGGTGCGCGTCGGAGCCGGCTGATCTTCGAACTGCATCTTGGCCGCATGCGCGATGCGCTCTGCATCGTTGCTACCACCGGCGTCGACGGTGACGAGCGTGAGCGTCACCGCGCCGTCCGTCTTCCAGGAAGGCTGCGGACCTGACGGATCTTTTGACCAGCTGGCGGGAACGGCGAATTCGACCGTCACCTTGTTCGACTCATTTCCGGCTTCGGCGAGCGTGAACTTCGACATGGCAGCCTTTCCCGACGAGGTTTCGGTGGTGGTCGCCCCTCCCGAGGATGCCGCACCGCTCTTGTCGGAGGCAGACTTCGACTTACAGGAGAACGCGACCAACGCCACAAGTAGGAACCAACGCATGCCGCGACTCTACTCGATCAGCCGCGCGCGCCGGCGCCGTACCAGATGTCATTGTAGGGCTCGTTGATGTCGCTGTTGCCGACGTACGAGTAGCCGATGCCGAGGTCGGTCAGTGCTTCGTACAGCACGAGCGAGATCGCCCCGCTGGGACGGAGCAAGAAGCCGGGCGGGCCATCCGGACCGAGGCTCACGACTCCCGGGATGACGACCTTGTATTCAGCCGCGGCCATGAACTGGATGTCGTCCTTCGGCCACGGCATCCAGATGTAATAGCTGTAGCGCTTGACGCCGATGTGGCCTTCTTGCACGGCCTTGTTGATCAGCTTCTTCGCGAACTTGATGGCGGCGCCCGCGATCGTGCGAATCGCGTTGGCGACGTCGCTGAGGCCGCCAAAAGCGACGTTCCATAGCTTCTTGGCGAGCTGCCACAGCCACGGAACGATGTTGTCGGCCGTCGGGGCCTCGGTCTCGAACAGATCGATGATCGCCTCGATGCGCTGGCCGATCAGCTTCACGATCGGCTCGATGATGTCGTAGAACGGTTTGACGACCTTCCAGACCTTCTGCGCCCAGCCGAAGATCTTGCCCGCGGTCGCGACGGTCTGGTTCGACTGGAACTTCGCGAGCAGGCTCTCGAGGCTGAATGGTCCCTGATCGCCACCCTCGGTGACCTCGCCCGACTTCGGGGCCTGGCCCTTGTTCGCGTCGCCGCCCTTGTCGGTCGGTGCGGCCGGATCCGCCTTCGCCGTCTTGTCGCCGGTCGGCTCGCGCGGTGCCTGCGCCTGGTTCTCCTCGGGCAGCTTCGGCCCGTCTTTCAGGTCCTTGTTGTCGCCCGCGAAGTCGACCGTGAAGTTGAACAGCTCCTTCGGCTTCAAGATCTCGAAGCTGGCGAGCGCCTCGCCCTCCCACGTCGGATTCCACATGTCGTTGAGCACCGAGAACTCGGCGTACGGCTTCAGCGAGCCCGTGATGCCGAACTGGCCAGCCAGACCGAGCTTGGCCGTGCCGTCGACGCCGCCATCGGGCTTATAGGACACGCCGAAATCACCGCTCGGCTTGATGTCGAGGCGGCCGACGATCGGGACCTTCAAGCCGCCACCACCACGGATGATCGAAGGGTCGAGCGCGAACACGCCGATGCCGAGCTTCGGCGTGCCGGTCAGCTGCGCGAAGATGTCGCCGCCGATCTTCAGCTTGGCCGCGATCTTCTCGAACTTCCACGTGTCGAGCGACAGGCCGACGAAGTCGACCTCGGGCGTCATCGTGAGCTTGAAACCGAAGTCGAACCCGAGGTCGAACCCGATGTCGACGTAGATGCCGAGGCCGTAGATGTTGACGACTGGAATCTGCTTCGACGCCTTGAAGAGCGTCTTGCTGACCGTCTTGTCGAGGAGCGTGATCTCCTCGACCTTCATGTCGAGCGAGACCGCATTGGTCTTCTGGTCGTACTTGAGAGTACCGACCGCGATCATGTCCTCTTTGATCTTGTAGTTGACCGTGCCGCCAATCTCGAGGCCCTGCTCGTCGCTGTACTTGGCGCTCAGCGTGCCCCAGAAAGACCCCTTCGCCTTGTCGCCGAACGTGACCGAGAGGTCGGCGTGCTTGACGGTGATGCCGTCCTTCGTGACCGAGCACGCGACCTCCGCCTTCTCGAGGTACTTGAGGTTGACGACCTTGATCGCGAAGTCGCCGGTGACGGCACCGTCCTTGCCGATCGTGCACGAGATGCTCGGGATCTCGAGGTACTTGCCGAACTTCAGCGGGTTCGTCGACTTGATCGTGCCGCTGAAGGCCCCGGCTTCGTCGATGTGCCCGTCGACCGCGAGCCCGATTCCCTTCTCGCCCGCGATCTTCTGCAGCGCGGGCAAGGCGATATTCGCGGTGCCGCGGAAGTCGCCGCTGAACTTGCCCTCGTTGTACTTGATCGTTCCGCCGACCGTGCCCTTGAAGGCGGGCTTGTCGCTCTTGGCGGGATACGTGAACTCCGGCGAGTCGTAGTCGAACTGCGCCTTGTGGAGCTTGTTGTCCTTGAGCTCCGCCGATGCGCTCGCCTTCCCGAACATCCCGAGGTCGGCGTCGATCTCGAGCAGGCCGGAGAACCCACCGGTCTTCGTGTCGAATTCGAGACCGAACGCCTTGCCGGTCAGCGTCACGGCCTTGAACGACTTCGTGTACGACGCCTCCGGGATGCCGAACTTCCACTTGCCGCCGATGTACTCGACCGTGCCGGTGGTACGGCCAAGCCCATCGATCATCCCCTCTTCGAGCGTCGCCTCGCCCTTGAATCCGAAGTCCTTCCCGTCCCACGTCACGGTCGCCTTGCCGTGCAGGTTGCCCTTCCCGTTCGACAACTCGATCGCGCCCTCGACCGTCATGGCGCCGTTGGCGTAGGTGACGGTGACGCTCGACTCCTTCAGCAGGAGGTTCGGGATCCCGCTCGGTCCCTCTGTCACCTTCAACGTCGCGGCAACGCCATCGTCAGTCAGCTTTGCGTCGGCTTCGACACGCCCCTTGAACACCTTGTCGAGGGCGGACTGGAGGCCCTTGAATTTCTGATTTTCGACCGTGCCGCCGGCCTCGCCCGGCTGGATCGGCTTCTTGACGTTCTCGGCTTTGGCGCCGCCTTGTAGGTCGATGTCGAAGATGACCTCGCCGCCGGTGACCTCGCTGCTTCCGGCCCCCTTTGTCGTCAGATCGATCTGCTTGAAGAGCACGCCCGGGTGAATGACCGGCGGATTCTTGAGGTGATGGCTAGTAGCCTTTGCATCCTTCAGCGGCACTTCGAAGGTCGGATTGAACTTCAGCGTCGCGATGCCGTCACCGGCGTCCGGGTACACGACGAGCTTGTTCTCTGCGTCTGGTTGCGTTTGGAATACCGCCTTGAGCTTCGGTCCCCACTTCTGGGCCATGACCTGCGTCGCGAATACGTAGATGCATTGGGTGAACGGCCCGATCTGCTGGGTCTGCTTGACCTTCGTGCCCTTGATCTGCGGGTTGCTAACGATCATCGCGTAGCCCAAGGCCTGCTTGAGGAACTTGTTCGACTTCGGGTCATCATCAGTGCCGGGGGTGCTGGGCCCGGTCTTGAACTCCATGACCTTGAGCACGCTTCCTTCGATGAGCAGTCCGTCGCCGCGATGGTTGACGTCGTTCGGCAGGCCGGGGCCTGTGAAGACGATCTGGGTGGGATCTGTCGCGAGCGACGCATCGTTCATGTCGCGGCTGGCGATCTTGCCGAACCAGTCGCCCACCATCGCCTGCGGAAACTTGACCGGCGCCTTGACGACATCATCGAAGTAGACCTTCCACTCGCCGTCTTTGATCTTGTAGTTCTCCTCCGCGACGATTGCCTTCTCGAGCGCATCACGGCAGGCCTTGAGCTCCTTGTCCGTGAGAGCCGTTCCGTTCTCGACCTTGGAGAACGTCGCGACGGCATCGTTCTTCACGCTCGCGAGCGGTACCGACAACGTGCTCTTGCTCTGGAGCTTCGTCAACGCGGCGAGGGCATTGCAGTACAGCTCGTAGAGCTCGAGGTTCGATTTGTGCTTGTACTTGGTCTCGAGCAGATATTCGACGGTTCCGCCGGAGTACTCGTCAGGTTTGATCCATGCCCATCTCTTGCCGTTCTCTCCGACCTTCGCCAGGCCCAGGTCCTTGCCGACGCCCTTGTTCAGCTCGGTCAGGTCTCTGTCGAGGTCATCGTCCGTGAGATCGCTGTTCCCGTCGAGATGGGTCACCTTCTCTTTGTATTTGGCGAGCCTGAACGGCTCCGCAGACGTGGTTCCGAAGCGGACCGTATCGTCGCCGGTCTTGCAGAACACGGCGTCCGCTTTCTCGGGTTTCTTCTCGACCACGCCCGCGAACTGCTCGAACCGCTTTTTCGCGTCTTCGAGCTTCCACTCCTTCTTCGGCTTGCTGTCGGCGGGGGGCGTGTCCGCGCGGCGCACCACATCCGGCGACGAAGTGGTTGCGACGGACGCGCCGCCCGCCACGCGACGGGCGTCGTACTCGGTGGCGTCGTTGCTGTTGCCAATGCTCAGCGAGCCCGTCCGAAACTGGTCGGGCGCCTTCGCGCCACGGCCTCCCATCTGCACGACGTGCGCGAGCTCATGCAGCAGGACCTCCCGCTGAGGCGACGGATCGGCGAATGCGATGACGCTGCGGACGGCAAACGCACTCGCGGACATGAGCTCGCAAGCGAGTCGCGCAGCGTCGCCCGTGTACGCCTCGACGAAATCGAGAGACATCCCGAGCTGCTGCTCGAGCTCGGGGAGGAACGGCAACGCCATGCGCTGTCCCTCGCGACGTGTGCGGTTCACGAGCGACGCTGGATCCTTCGTGGTGTCGCGCGCGAACGATCGCGCAAAAGCGTCTGCCTCCTGCTCGTGATGATCGCCGGGCCGCGAGATCCGCGACGCATCCGAGCCGGTGCTCCTGTGGCGCTGCGCGATGTGCGCGGCTTCGTGGGCGATCAGCTCGACGCCTGCGGGGGAAGTCGGATCGTAAGCACCGCTCGCGAAATAAATATCCTCGCCTGTCGTGAACGCTTGCGCTCCGATCGCTGCACAGGCGCGCGCTGCGCGATCATCCGTATGGATGCGGACACGTGTCAGGTCGACGTTCAGCTCGGCGGTTAGGCGTGCGAGCAGCGCAGGAGGCAGCGGGCGACCGGCGACGTTCGTACCGACCAGGGAGAAGACCGTTTCGAGGGCGGCTGCCTCGTCTCGGATCGTCTCTGCCGCGGACTCGGCGCGGCGATCGATCACGCCGTGAGACTTTCCGACGTCCCGCGGTGGCTGCAGCGCGACAGCAAGGTCGTCTGCATCGTCGTGATGCACGCTCCGCGTGGCCCCGAGCAGCCGTTCCTTAGAGGTCCCGCCCATTTGGCAGCCCATTCTACGACCAGCCGGCCGCGATCCTACCCGTGTGTCGTCGCGAATCCCAAAATGACCGTTGCCGTCGCGAGGTTACGGCTCGGGCCATTCAACCCGGGACGTACGTGCTCGACCCGCCGAGCGGCACAGTTTTCACGACTTTCTGGACCCATTGGGCGTGCTTCACGGCGGCCGCATCTGCGGCACGCGCGTCGCTCGGGTCGCTTGTCCAGCGCAGCATGAGGAGCTCGCCATGCGTGGTTCGGATCGCATCCGGCGGTGGAGCCGCAGCCGCGATCGCCTGCGTCGCATCCCATACCGGATCGACTTCGGCCTCGCGCGGGCGACCTGGCTCGAGCACATCCCCGATCGCTTGTAGAGCCCAGTCAGAGCTAAGCCGGGGCGTAGGCGTGTTCTCGTTCCAGTTCGTCCATGCCGTAGCAGCGACGAGATGAGCCACGCCCCGCAGTCCGTCATGCAGCAACGTGTAGATGGTAAAGAAGTCGTCGAGAGCCCGCGCGCCGAGCTCGGCCAGCGTGGCACCGCGGACGGATGTCATGACGATCGCCCCTCCGGGAGCGATCGAGAGCTGGAAAGAGGCGGTTGTCTTCTCGCTGAAGATGGTCTTGCCGCCCTCGAGCAGGACGCACGGACTCGTCCCCTTCTCGAAGGCGGCTTTGATCGCGCCAAGCTCGCCGCGCGGCTTCGCCGCCTCGTCTCCGACCGCGAGGAGCGGTAGGTGGTCGAACATCGAGGTCCCTGCGATCGCATCGACGAACACGTCGAGGAGCTGGGCTTTCTTCGACCAGCCGTTCTCGACGAATGCCAAGGAACCCTTCGAACGAAACACCAGCGAAGCCGGCAACGAGACCTGCTGCGAGGTTGCGGGCGACGTCTTCGAACGGCCTGGTGAACGAGGCGGCATGCGCAGACCATAGCGCGAGGGGCCTACACGCGATCAATCCTCCTCGTCGTCATCCTCGTCGTCCTCATCCTTCGGGGCCAGCTGCCAGTTATCGAACCGGTACTTGCCGTCAGGCGTGCGTGCGACGGCCAGCGCGAGAATCGCGGGGTCTTCGTCGTCTTTGAGCCGCATGACGTACCGAAAAACGATCGCTCCGTCACTCGCGCGGCGTTCGCGGACAGGCGGGCACCACAGCTCGGCTTTCATCCCGAGGTCGCCCTTCTCGACGCGTGTGAGGAGCTCGTATTCCTCGCCGTACCCCCAGGCGAGGATATGTGCGAGGCGATCGTCGTCGATCGGGGGAGGCTCATCCGCGAATCCCATCGCTTCAAGCAGGGGGACAAGTGGCGTCCGTTGCGGGATGATCACGGTGCCGTCCTGGTGAACCCATCCTCGGATTGTTCCCAGCGGAGTCGGCGTGCTCATCGCGACAAAGCCAGGCACCTCGACATCCCCATCGTGGAACGTCACTTCGATCTGTGCGGGCGTGAGCTTGCGCCGCTCGAGGATTCGTTCAACCTCGGCCGCAAACTTGTCGGCTCGTGCTTGTCTTTCGTCGCCCGTGATCGGCACGCCAGGAAGGTATCACTGCGCGACTTCGTCGGCCGCCGGTTCGCCGTTGGCTACGTCATCCACGCCGGGGGGCGCGACGACAGCGTTCCCGGGCCGAGCGCTGGTATGCTTCCGCTGTGACGCAAGGTGAGCGCCACCGAGTCGCGCTGTCGCGCACCGGACGTTGGGCACTGGTGCGCGGTCGCGAGCAGCGCGGGATCGAGCTCGTCGACCTGGCGGGGACGATGCCGAACCGGCTCGTCGATGTGCCGGGCGATGCGATCCTCGAGTTCGTCGGGCGCGAGCTATGGGCCGTGCACGACCGGCAGCTCGCGCGGCTGTCGCCGGCGGAACTGCAGCCGCTCATGCCGCTGCTGCGCGTGCCGTCGGTGCCGACGGGGATCCTGGCGACCGGTGGGGCGACCGTCGCGGAGGCCGTGCTGCTCGGCGAGCCGAACCTGCGCGTCACAGAGCGCAACGGCGCGTTCACATTCGCCGTGCTCGACGAGCTGCCGCGCGACGAGCGCGTGGTCGCCGGGCTCGCCTCGCGGCTCTATGTCGCTGGCGGCGGGACGGTTCGCGCGTTCGACCGCGGCCGCGAGATCTGGAAGCTGTCGAAGCCGGGCACCGTCGTCGATGTCGTGAACCTGTTTGCGGGGCGTGTGGTCGCGGTGTGGTTCCGCCAGGCGCACGAAGACGTGATCTTCATCGTGCAGGCGCACGGGCAGCTGATCCATCAGATGGCGGTGCCGCCGATCGAGCGGTGGGCGGTGGCGGAGGAGCTCGGCCAGGCGTGGGCGCAGCTTCGAGACGGGACGATCCGGCGCATCGATCTGCGCTACGGGCGGACGATCTCGATGGGGCTGCCGGTCGTGAAGCTGCGCGAGCTCGCCGTCGATCAGGATGGCCGCCAGGCCGTCGCGATCAGCGAGGACGACGAGGTCATTCATCTCGCGACCGCGGCGCTGCTTCGGCCGGTGCCGAGCCCCGATGAAGATACCGAGCTGCGCGCCGTCGCGCCCGAGCCATCCACCGACGAGGAAGAAGCCGGCGAGACCGACGAGACCAACGGGCACGAGGTCGCGCTCGGCACGGTGATTCCGCCGGTTCCGCCTGCCCCGCCGACCGATGCGCGCGCGACCGCGCCGCTGCCGCCGAATCCGCGACCGCGACCGCGCGTCGACGTGCCGGATGCGCTGCCGCTCGCGTTTGGGCCACCTGGTGGGACCGAGGCGACCGTCGCCGCGCCGTACGAGGTCGCGCGCGCGCACCTCGATCATCTGCTCGACCTCGTCTCGGCGCGCACGAGCGTCGCGATCGCGGAGGCGTGGAGCTCGGGGCGGCTCAGCCCCGCGAGCGCGACGCCGCGGCCAGGCGACGAGGTTCCGGCGCTCGACGGACGTTCGCGCGGGCTCGCGGCGGATCAGGTGCTCGAGGCGCGCGGCCGGCTAGCGATGCGCACGCGCGCCGCGGGCGAGCTCGTCACCGAGATCGCGGCAGCCGGTCAGCACCTGCCGTTTCCGACGCTGGTGCGCGAGCTCGAGCTCTCGCCTCTCGCGGCGCAGATCCTGCTCGTCGCGGCGGCGCCGCTGCTGCGCGGCGAGATCGCGCGGCTGTACGGCGTGCTATCGAACGATCCGGCGCGACCGCTCGTCGATCGGTTCCTGATCGAGCAGCTGATCGCGGGGAGCAATGGCGCGCGGCGGGATGCGATCGCGCGCGAGCTCGCACTCGATGCGGCACTCGTGCGCAATGGCCTCTTGCAGATCGAGCCGGCGCCGATTCCGCTGTTCGCGCGCATCGTCGTGCCGGAGACGCTGCTCGATCGGCTGCGCGGGTTCGGCCCGGTGCGGACGGATGACGTCTCGCACGTGCGGCGCGCGGAGACGCCGCTCGAGCGGCTGCTGATTCCGCCCGAGGTGAAGCGAAAGCTCGTGCTCGCGCTCGCCGAGCCGACGCCGCCGCACGCGCCGATCCGGGTCGTGGTGCGCGGCCGGCGGAGCACCGGGCGTCACAGCCTCATTGCCGCGATCGCGGCGCGGATCGGGCGCGACATCGTCGCGATCGACACGACGCGGTTGCCGCGCGGGCGCCGCGAGATGCTCGTGCTGCTGCGCGCGGCGCTGTTTCGCGCGAGCCTGCACGGGTTGATTCCGGTGCTGTCGGGGCTCGAGACGATCGACCCGACGGACGTCGACGTGCGCGACGCCGTGCGCCACGTGCTGCGGAATCATCCGGGGCCGATCTGCGTGGTGACGAGCCCGGAGGCGACGCTGCCGATCGATCCGGGGTTCGTCGCGATCGACATCCCGCCGCTGATGGAGCTCGAGCGCGCCGGTGCGTGGGACCGGCTCACGCGCGAGGCCGGGTTGACGGCGGACGTCAACTTGCTCGCGGCGCGCTATCGCATCGGTCCCGGCATCATCACCAACGTGATCCGCGACCTGACGGCGACCGCGGGCAGCGGACATGGCGACGCGACGGCCGCGCTCGACGCGCAGGTTCGTCAGTACGTCGCGGCGCGGCTCGATCACGTCGCGAAGCGCATCGAGCGAACCGCGCACTGGGAAGACGTCGCCCTTCCCGACGAGATCCTCGACAGCCTGCGCGAGTTCATCAGCCGCGCGCGCCATCGTCGCAAGGTCTACGAGGAGTGGGGCTACGACGCGAAGATGACGACGTCGCGCGGGCTCACCGCGCTGTTCTACGGCCCGCCCGGTACCGGCAAGACGATGGTCGCCGGCGTGATCGCGCAGGAGCTCGGGCTCGACATGTACCGCGTCGATCTCGCGCGCGTCGTGTCGAAGTGGGTCGGCGAGACCGAGAAGAACCTCGCCGAGGTGTTCGACGCGGCCGAGGACGGCCAGGTGCTGATCCTGTTCGACGAGGCCGACTCGCTGTTCGCGAAGCGCACCGACGTGAAGACGTCGAACGATCGCTACGCGAACCTCGAGGTCAACTACCTGCTGCAGCGCCTCGACACGTTCGAGGGCATCGCGATCCTGACGTCCAACCTCGACGGCGCGATCGATCCGGCGTTCAAGCGACGCCTGTCGCTGCGCCTGCAGTTCCCGTTTCCCGACGAGGAGACGCGCCTGCGGCTGTGGACCGCCCACGTCACCGCCGAGACGCCGGTCGCCGGCGACTTCGACTTCACGGATCTCGCGCGTCGCTTCCCGCTGTCGGGCGGCTACATCCGCAACTGCGCGCTGCGGGCGGCGTTCCTCGCCGCCCACGAAGGCCGACCGCTCGCGCAGTCGCACCTCGTGCGTGCGATCCAGCTCGAGTACCGCGAGATCGGCAAGCTCTCGACGACGAGCCGGCTCGAGTAGCGACGAGCCGCATCGCCGCGCGCAACGGGCCGGCGCCCCGCGCAACGGGCGGACGCCCCACGCGCAACGGGCCGGTGGCCCGCGCGCTCGGCCGGCAGCTATCGCGCGGCGCCTGCGAGCGCGGCCTCGGCGGCCCTCGCGATCATCGGATCCTTGTCGCGCAGCGCCTTCTCGAGCGCCGCGCGCGCCTTCGGCACGTGCAGCTTGCCGAGCGCGCGGACCGCGGCGCGCCGGTGCTCTGGATCCGCATCGTGCTCGAGCATCTCGATGAGCCGCTCGACGTTGTGCTGGTCGATGTCGTCGCCCGTGCGCGTGCCCGGCTGGTTCGGCGCATCGGCGCCCGGCGCGACGGCACCCGGTGCCGGCTGGGCACCCGGTGCGGGCGCTGCGGCGGCCGCTCCGGCCTTCGGGGCCGCGTCCTGCTGTGAAGACGCAGCGCCACCGGCACCACCCGCGACGGCCTGCGCGGCGCTCGCACCGCCGCCCGCGCCTCCCGCGGGCGCCTTCTCCTTCGCTTCCTTCTTGTTCTGCAGCTCTTTCTTGGCCTCGGGCGTGACGCGGCCCTGCGGCTGACCCTTCGGCGGGGTCGCGACGCCGGGCAGCGTTGTCGGGCTCGGCTTCGCCGCCGCACCCGCCTTGGCCGTTCCGCCCGCGCCGCCCGGCTGGTGGCCCTGCGGTTTCGGCGGGCCGATCACGATGCCCATGGCGGCGAGCAGCGAGTAGTCCGCCTCCCAGCCGCCATCCGGTACCGCCTCCGCGCTGCTGCTCTTCGACGTGCTGCCTTCGCTGGACCCACCGTCGGTGGCGCGGTCGGCGTGACTCTGGCCGGGCGTCTGTGCGGCCGTCGCGTCGCGGCCGACCGCGTCGTCCTTCGCGACAGTCTCTCTGACGACCTTCTCCATCACCCCATTGTACGCGATCCGCGCGGTCCATGTTCCCGCCGGATCGAGGCCCGCGCCGGGCGCGGCAGCTTCGGCGGGCGCTTGCCGTGACGCACGGCACCGAGCACCGGCGCGTAGTCGAGCGGCTCGCCGGCGCGGGCCGCGCGCAGCAGCAGGCCGCCTCTCGACATGTCGCCACGGCCGACGAACGCGGCCGGGAACACGAGGCGGGCGCCGAACACCTCGAGCAGCGTATCGACGTACTTGCCGGTCGCGATCGAGCCGAGCAGCACGATGTCGCCTCGGTGGCGCAGCCGGCGCGCATCTCGCTGCAGCGGCGCGGCGAACGCGTCGGACTCGATCTCGATCGCGGCCATCGCGCGCAGGTCGGCGACGCCGATGCGGTGCGATGCGGGGACGAGGCCGAGGCCCGGCGCCATGATGTAGGTCGCGCGTGCCGCGAACGCGTGGGCGTAGGTCAGCTTGCCGCGGAAGTAGAGCGCGGAGAGCCAGGTGAAGACGTCGCCGAGCGGCGCGCGGCCCGCGCGCAAGGCCTCGCCCATCGGCGAGCGCGAGACGGTGAGCTGGCCCGCACGCAGGCCATTGGTCCGCGCCGGCGAGATCAGGAAGACCATCGGAGCAAGCAGGCTAGCGTATGATGGCGGAGATGGGAGAGACGCCGCGAGACGCGCAGTTCAGGCTGCTCGTCGACAGCGTTCAGGACTACGCGATCTTCTTGCTCGATTGCGACGGACACGTCCGCAGCTGGAACGCGGGCGCCGAGCGCATCAAGGGCTATCGCGCCGACGAGATCGTCGGGAAGCACTTCAGCGTGTTCTATCCGCCGCAGGAGCGCGACGTGAAGCCGCAGCGCGAGCTGGCACGCGCGCTCGCCGAGGGCCGCGTCGAGGATCACGGGTGGCGCGTTCGCAAGGATGGCAGCCAGTTCTGGGCGAACGTCGTCGTGACGCCGCTGTTCGAGAGCAGCAGGCACGTCGGGTTCGCGAAGATCACGCGCGACCTGACCGACAGCGTCTACAAGACGTTCGTCGAGGCGACGAACGCGATCGTGTGGTCGGCAGACGCGCAGGGCCGCGCGAACGCGGACTCGCCGAGCTGGCGCGCGTTCACCGGGCAGACCGAAGCGGAGTGGCTCGGGCTCAAGGGCTGGGATCCGGTGCATCCCGAGGACCTGCCGGCGGTGCGAGTCTCGTGGCCCGCGGCGCGCGATGCCCGACAGCCGTTCGCGGCGGAGTTTCGCATGCGCCGGCACGACGGCGTGTACGTGTGGATGGCGTGCCGCGCGCTCCCGCTGTTCCACAGCGATGGCAGCGTGCGCGAGTGGTTCGGCGTCACGTTCGACATCTCGGCGCGCAAGCAGGCCGAGCTCGCTCGCGAGCGCGCGGATGCGTGGTGGCGCACGACGCTGTCGAGCATCGGCGACGGCGTGATCGCGACCGAGCCCGACGGTCGCGTGCGGTTCCTCAATGCGGTCGCCGAGGAGCTGACCGGATGGACGGCGGCCGACGCCGCGGGACGCACGCTCGCGGAGATCTTTCCGATCTTCAACGAGGAGACGCGCGCGGTCGTCGAGAATCCGGTCGACAATGTGCTGCGCGAGGGCAAGATCGTCGGGCTCGCGAACCACACCGTGCTCGTGCGGCGCGACGGCAGCGAGCGCGCGATCGATGACAGTGCGGCGCCGATCCGCGGCGCGGACGGAGCACTCGACGGCGTCGTGCTCGTGTTTCGCGATGTCAGCGACGAGAAGCGCGAGCAGCTGCGCCGGCAGTACCTCGCGCAGGCGAGCGATCATCTGCTCGCCTCGAACGACCATCGCGATGCGCTCGCGCGCGTGGCGCAGCTCATCGTGCCGCGGCTCGGCGACTGGTGCGCGGTCGACATCGTCGAGGGCGGCGTGCGCGAGCAGGTCGCGGTCGCGCACGTCGATCCATCGAAGGTCGAGTACGCACATGCGCTCGACAAGCGCTACCCGCCCGATCCGAACAGCGAGACCGGCGTCTACCGCGTCGTCAAGACGGGCACGTCGGAGCTGTACCGCGAGATTCCACGCGAGCTGCTCGAGGGCGCGGCCGTCGATGACGAGCATCGCCGCATCATCCGCGAGCTCGACCTGCGCTCCGCGATGGTCGTGCCGCTGCGCGGGCGCGAGCGCGTGCTCGGCGCGATCACGTTCGTGTACGCGCAGTCCAACCGGCGCTACGACGAGGCCGACCTCGCGTTCGCCGAGGAGCTCGCGCGGCGGGCCGCGACGATCATCGAGCGCCGCAAGGCGCAGGAGGACGCCGAGCTCGCGAATCGCGCGAAGGACGAGTTCCTCGCGACCGTCAGCCACGAGCTGCGCACGCCACTGCAGGCGATCCTCGGCTGGGCGACGATGCTCAAGCGCGGCGCCCGCGATCCGGCGGCGGCGATCGACGCGATCGTGCGCAACGCGACGGCGCAGGCGCGGCTGATCGACGACATGCTCGACGTGTCGCGCATCATCTCCGGCAAGCTGCGCCTGCAGATCGGCCGCGTCGACACCGCCGCCGTGATCCGCTCCGCCCTCGATTCGGTCCGCCCGGCCGCGAGCGCGAAGCGCATCGAGCTCGCCCTGTCACTCGCGCCCGAGCTCGGCACGATCGACGCCGACTCCGACCGGCTCCAGCAGATCGTGTGGAACCTCGTCAGCAACGCGGTGAAGTTCACCGGCGACGGCGGTCGCATCGACATCACGGCCACGCGCGACGCCTCCAGCGTCCACATCACGGTGCGCGACACGGGCGTCGGCATCGCCCCCGAGCACCTGCGCCTGATCTTCGAGCGCTTCCGCCAGGTCGACAGCTCCGCGACGCGCCAGCACGGCGGCCTCGGCCTCGGCCTCGCGATCGTGCGCTACCTCGCGGAGGCGCATGGCGGCAGCGTCGTCGCGGCGAGCGAGGGCACGAACCGCGGTGCCTCGTTCACCGTCACCCTGCCCGTCCACAACGCGGCCGCGACCGCCGCCGCCACCCGCGGCTCGAGCGTCCGCACGCTCGCGGGACTGCGCATCCTCGTCGTCGACGACGATCCCGACGGCCGCTGGCTGATCGGCGAGGCGCTCGGCGATGCGGGCGCGCACGTCGAGACAGCGCCGTCGGCCGCGGAGGCGTTCGCGCTGTTCACGGCGCGGCCGCACGATGTCGTCGTCAGCGACATCGGCATGCCCGGCGAGGACGGCTACTCGCTCGCGCGCCGGCTGCGCGCCACCGGCCGTCCGCTGACGCTGATCGCGCTCACCGCGTACGCGCGCCCCGAGGACATCCGCGCCTCCGCCGATGCCGGCTTCCAGGTGCACCTCGGCAAGCCGATCGATCCTGACGGCCTGGTCTCGGCGATCGCGGGTGCGATCACCGCCAGTACAGATTCGCCGCGAGCCGTCCCGCCGTCGCGAGCTTGATGTCCTTGAACGAGTTCGTGAAGTCGAGGCCGGCGCCGATGCCGCCGCTGAGCGAGAACCAGTCGCCGAGCATGCACTCGACGCCGAACTGACCACTCACGCCGACGAGGACCTCCGAGCTCTGGCTCGTGTCGGGCCAGTAGAGGTGCGCCTCCGGCTCGAGGTACGGATGCACGCGACCGACCTTCACCGGCTTGTACATGCGATAGCCGGCGCCGAGCGCGAACCCGAACAGGGTCGTATCGGTCGACATCGGCGGCGTGCCGTTCGTGACGACCTGCTCCTTGTGCAGGTTGATGCCGCCCGTCAGGCGCAGCGCCGCCTGGTCGCTCAGGAAGTACATGAGGCCGATCGTCGGCACGGTCTCGCCGAGCGTCGCGGGCCCGAGCTCCGAGGACAGGTTCAGCCCGAACGTCACGCCGAGTGTCCCCTTGCCGAAGGCGTCGGTGCCACCTGGCATCGGTGCGGGATTCGCGGGTGCGGGTGCAGCGGGCTCGGTGCCCTGTGCAGCGGCCGTCGTTGCCCCGAGCGCGATCAGGATCATCGAATTCTTGAACATCGGCTCCCCCTCACGGGATCATCGCCGCCGGATCGCGAAGGGCAACTTTATGGATCTGACGCTATACGCCGATGCGAGCTGGCAAAGCCCGTGGGTCTTCCACGCGATGGTCGCGCTCGAGGAGCTCGGCCTCAAGTACAAGCTGCACACGAAGAAGCTGCCGCTGTCGGTCGACGAGCGTCATCGCCTGCAGGAGCACGCGCTGATCGGCAAGGTGCCCTGCCTCTCGCACGGCGACTTCTGGGTCACCGAGTCGTCTGCGATCAGCGAGTACCTCGCCGAGACGTTCGCGCCGCCCGAGTATCCGCGGATCATGCCCGCGGACCCGAAGCATCGCGCACGCGCGCGTCAGATCATGTCGTGGCTGCGCACGAGCCTGCACGCGCTGCGCGAGGATCGCCCGACGACGTCGGTGTTCCAGCGCCCGATGACCAAGCCGATCAGCGAGAAGGGCCGCCACGATGCACTCGAGCTCGTGCGCGTGGCCGAGCAGCTGATCGGGCCGGGGCAGAACACGCTGTTCGACACCTGGTGCATCGCCGACGCCGACCTCGCGCTGGCGCTGATGCGCCTGATCGCGAACAGCGACACGTCGATGACGCAGCGGCTGATCGAGTACGGCCTCGCGCAATGGGGCCGCACGAGCGTGCGCAAGTACCTCGCGTATATCCCGACGACGCCTTAGTTCGCGGGCGCGTCGACGAGGCGCGAGTACGCGGCGAGCGCGGTGCGGCCCTTCGCGGAGCGCCCGTTCTCGGTGTACGTGTAGCGATCGCCGGCGAGGATCACGCCGCCATCCGTCAGCAGCGCCAGGTTCATCGCCGTGATCTCGCGCTCCTGCATGCCCGTCGGCGACCAGTCGATCGCCGCGATGTTCGCGGCGCGCGACGTGTTGAGCGCCTTCTCCGTGATCGTCGGGCACGGCGCCGCGATGCACTGGATGTTGTTCGTCTTCGCGCGCACGAACACGCCATCCGACACCGCATCGCCCTCCTCGACCCACGCCTCGGTCACGACGAAGCGGCCGAGGTTGCCCTGCGCGTACTGCTGCGGCGCGAACCGACCGCGCACGATCGCGTGGACGCCGCTCGCCATCGCATCCGTACGGGCCGCATCGACGAGCTTCTGCTGCAGGCCCTCCGACACGCCGGACTGCGACCAGTCGAGCGCCGGGATGTAGCAAGCGGCGCGCTCCTGGTGATCGACGCACGTCGTGTACGCACGGTTGAGACGCGCGACGAAGTAGCCGCCGCACATCGGCGCGGCGCACTTGCGCATGTCCGTCCAGATCTCGAAGTACGTGTACGCACCGTCGACGGCGGCATCGGCCTTTCCGGCGATCGCGTCATCGGTCGACGTCTCGCCGGCAAGCTCGTCGGGCGTGCTCGTCGAGCACGCGCTCGTCATCATGGGCGCGGCAGCAGCCGCGATGATCAAGGGAAGCGATTTCATAGTCTCCACACCTTTCTCCTGACCCGCGGAAAAGCAGGACGCGCGCCAACTACCACGAGTGATCGCGCGACGAAAAGCACGTCGCGTGCGGATCCACGCGGCGGCAACTCGAGTAGCCAGCGAGTTCGCGCGTTCAGCGCCGCTCGCCGTGCACGCGGTGCGCGGTCGTCGCGCTTATTGAATCACGGGCGCGAGCGTCGTCACCGCCGCACCCCACCACGCCTGGGACGTGGAGGTCACGCGCGTCGCGCTTCCCGAGATCGGATCGATCAGCACGAAGTCACCGCCATCGGTGAAGCCGTAGATCTTGTTCTTCCAGAACGCGACGCCCCAGATATCCGAGTATCCCGTGCCCGTGCCGATCGCGCTCGCCGCGAACGAGCCCGACGCGAGCTTCGCGAGCACGTCCCCGGAGCTGCCGGGTACCGTCTGCACGGTGCCGAAGCCCTCGACGGCGACGAGATCGCCGCTCGACACGAAGCCCCCGCCCATGTCGCCGACGGGCGTCGCCGCGCCGGTCATCGGATCGATGCGGAAGACCTTGCCGTCGGTGTTGCGCGTGCCGACGAGGATGTCGTCGCCGGTCATGCCGAGCATCGTCGCGGGCACGAACGACAGGCCGTTGAAGCTGCCGCCGAGGTTCGATGACAGCAGCGTACAGGCCGCGGTCGCTGTATCGACGCGATAGACGCGCGTGTACGAGATGCCGATCATCGTGCCGCTCTGATCGATCGCGATGTCGGTCATCGAGTCGGAGATGACCGACGACGGCCAACCGAAGTTGCCGACCTGCGTGATCGCGAGCGTATCGGGATCGACGCGAAACAAGGTCGACGCGGTCTGCGCGTAGACGTACGTCACGCCGCCGTTCGAGCCACTGCCGCCGCCGTTGCCCGAGTCGCCACCGCCGCCACCGCCTCCGTCGGGCCCCCCACCGCTTCGACGCTCGGCACCGCACGCCGCGAGCAAGACGCACAGGATCGTCATGGCCCTCATCGCGGCGAATACTACCCTCGCGGCCGCGCGAACCGAACGAGAATCACACGGTGGTGCCCATCGAGTCCCAGGCGACGCCGTCCACGACCGCGGCGACGGGCATCGTCGGCGAGAGCTGCAGGGCGCAGACCCCGTCGCGATCGAGGCAGATCACGCCCGCCGAGCCGCCGGTTCGCGTCGCGAGCTCGCGCAGGCTCTCACGCACCGCGGCATCGCACGCCAGCCCGCCCGCGATCCGCATCGCGATCGACCGCGCCAGCGCGACGCGCAGGATCGCCTCGCCGTCGCCGGTCGCCGAGACCGCGCAGAGCGCGTCGGCCCAGGTGCCGGCGCCCGGGATGGGCGAGTCGCCGACGCGGCCGCGCCGCTTGCCCGTGATGCCACCCGTCGACGTCGCCGCCGCGAACCGGCCGTCGCGATCGCGGGCGACCGCCCCGACCGTGCCCTTCTGCAGATCCGCGAGCCGCGTGCGCGCGCGCTCCGTCACGAGCGAGCCGGGCGGCGCCGGCGTGATGCCGACCTCGCGCGCGAAGTCCCACGCCGCCGGCCCCGCGAGCAGCACGTGCTCGCCACGATCGAGCACCGCGCGAGCGAGCGCGATGGCGCACCCGAGATCGGGCACCGCGCCGACGGCACCGACGCGCTGGGTCGCGCCGTCCATCACGCTCGCGTCGGTCTCGACCGTGCCGTCGCGCGTCAGCGCCGAGCCGCACCCCGCGTTGAACTCGGGATCATCCTCGAGCACGCGCACCGCCGCGACGACGGCATCGAGCGCGCTACCGCCGCGCGCGAGGATCGCATCGCCGGCGCTCGCCGCCGCGCGCACGCCTTCGCGCAGCCGCGCGTGCCGCTCCGGCGCGACGAGCCCCGCCCCGCCGTGGACGACGATCGCCGCCGTCATCCATCCGCCGCGCAGCGAAACCCGATGATCGCGTGCCGGATCCCCGGCGGCCGGCCGTGCCGCGACGCCGCGCGCCCGAGGCCCGCGAAGTCCTCCCACGACGAGCCCTTCACGGTCATCTGCCCCTTCTTGAACGGCGTCAGCGTCCACTCGAAGACGTTGCCGGCCGCATCGAGCATGCCGTACGGCGACGCGCCCTTGATGTAGTTGCCGACGTCGACGGTATCGCCGGGGCCCTTCACGGCGCTGTCGAGCATGTCGGGATCGAACGTGTTGCCCCACGGGTACGCGAGCCCGTCAGTGCCGCGGGCGGCCTTCTCGTACTCCTCGGCGCTGGGCAGGCGTCGCGGCGCGCCGACCTGCTCGCCGCGCCACGCGCAGTAGCGCTTCGCCTCGTCCCACGTGACGAGCACGACCGGATGATCCGCGCGGCCGGCCGGCGGCGCGCCGTCCTTCCAGTTGAAGCGCGCGACCTGCGTCGCAAAGTCCTGGCTGTAGCCCTGGCGCTTCCACGCGGCCTCGTCGATCGATGGCGGCGGCGCGCCGCCCGCCGCGACGAACTCGGCGTACTGCGACTGCGTCACCGGCATCAGATCGATGTGGAACGCGACGGACTGCGTGACGTGGCGATCCTCTTCGCCGTCGAACCAGTGGTGCTCGCGCGCGATCTCGTTGTGCGCGGTCGCCGCGTAGTCGTCGTATGCCTGCGCGCGCTCCTCGGGCGTCGAGCCGGAGATGAACTGGCCGGCGGGGATCGCGAGCATCTGCTGATCGGCCGCGAGAGACAGCGGTGCCGGTGCGCTCTGCGGCGGATGCGCCACGGGCGGCGAGGAACAACCGGCGAGGAGAGCGAACGCGACGCGCTTCATCGTTGCTGCTGCTCGGCGACCGCCTTCGTGACGATTCGCGCGAGAGCTGCAACGTACTCTGGATCCGCGGCGAGCGCAGCGCGATCCAGCGCGTGCGGAGCGATGGCGGGGGTCAGGCGCGGGATGTAGCCGCTGCGGTCCTGCAGCAGTCGCACGTGATGCGTCGCCATATCGACATCGATCACGTTCGAGAACAAGGTCGCGCCGCTCGCGACACTGCGTACCACGCTGGTCGCGAACAGGTACGCTCCGTCGGGCGACCACACCGGGCCGCTCTCGTCGGCGACCGGCACGTCGACGAGCGGCGCGGCGCGGCCCGACACGAGCTCGTAGAGCCACAGCTCTCCGTCGAGCGTGCCGTGATGCTCGACCGGCCGCGAGAACGCGAGCCAGTTGCCGTCGGGCGACAGTGCAGGCGCCGTGTCGGCCGGCCCGTCGGTGACGCGCGCGATCGTACCATCCGGCGCACGCCGCTCGAGGTGCGCCTCGTGCTCGGACTTCGCGCAATAGTAGATCGTGCCGTCGCGCGCGACGGTCGGCGTGACCTCGTCGTCGGGCGCGCTCGTCAGCTGCTCGAGCCGGCGATCGGCGAGCGTGAGCCGGTACAGATCGAAGTGCTGCGCGGTCGCGCGCTCGAACACGATCGCGGTCCCATCGGGCGTCCACACCGGATGCGCATCGACGCTACCGCTCGTCAGGCGTGTCGGCACCGCGTCGTACGCGAGCGGCGCGATCCACAGGCTGGTGCCGCCGCCGCGGCTCGACTCGAAGACGATCTGCTTGCCGTCGGGCGAGATCGCGGGGCTCTTGTCGGCGACCTTGTCGTCCACCGGCGCGAGCAACTCGCCGCGGCGATCGCCGTGCTCGTCGAGCACGACGAGCTTCGCGCCGAGCGCGCCGACCTCCGAAACGACGATCGTGATGCTGATCTCGGGCGGCGCTGCTGATTGCGGCAGTGCATGACCGCCGCACGCGGCGATCACGAGGATCGCCGGAGACGCTCGCAACTTACTTCTTGTCGTCGGCGGGAGCCGCCGCGGGCGCAGCCGCCGGAGCCGCCGCGGGCGCAGCCGCCGGAGCCGCCGCCGGCGCGGGCGTCGGAGCGGGAGCCTCGGCCTTGGACTTCTTGGACAGGTTGGACATGTTCATGTCCTTCGTGATGTCCCGCTTGTCGGGCGTCACGCCGGCGTAGATGCCGACCAAGACGAACAGCAACGCGAGTCCCGCGATGATGCCAACGGTCATCGCCTTCTTCTGCGACTCGCTGGTGCGCTGCTCGTACACGACAAACGCCTGCTCCTGCTCACGCGGCCAGGACGAGAAATCCATAAAGCTCATCGGATCCTCCGCACGCCTCGAACGGTAGTTGGAATTGAAAAGCCCTGCAATGGAATCAACCGTTCGGGTGTCTCGTTCGTTGAAACAGGAGGCCAGGACATGCCTCCCCGAGGACCTATGACACCGCAGCGGCGCGGCGGTTCCCATTTTATTTTCGGGATCTCGCTCGTACTTTCCATGAGTTGCAGCCGCGCGGAGGCGGGCGAGGCGTGTCTGGGGCTGTCCGACAAGGGCGTGTTCCCCGACCTCGACCCCAAGGTCCAGATCGACCTGCCCTCCGCGAAGGCGGAGCGCGCCACGGCGCTCGTCGATACCAAGCACCGCGTGCTGGTGCTCGAGGTCGACGGCTTTCCGCGCAAGGCGTATCCGCTCGGCGGCAGCGCAGCGCTCGCGGTCGGCCGGTTCCAGCTCGCGCTGCGCCCGGGCGATCGCGACGAGCTCCGGCCGCTGCTCGTCGAGGCGCGCATGCGCGAAGGCACCGCGCCGCACGACAAGGACGGCGACGGCATCCCCGACGCGCTCGACGTGATGATCGGCGCCAAGAAGGAAGTCCTCAACGCCGAGAGCTACACCGCGGAGGCCGAGGACTACATCGGCATGAAGTATCCCGGCGGCGACGTGCCGCGCGGCATCGGCGTGTGCACCGACGTGATCATCCGCGCCGTCCGCAACAGCGGCTGGGATCTCCAGAAGGAGCTCCACGAGGACATCCGGAAGGCGAAGGCCGCCTATCCGATGGTCAAGGGCACGGGCGACGCGAGCATCGATCAGCGGCGCGTCGGTACGCTCCTGCCCTACTTCAAGCGCCACTGGGAGCTGCACACGGTCAAGCTCGACGATCCGAAAGACCCGTGGCGCCCCGGCGACGTGATCTTCATGGACACGTTCCCGAACAAGTCGGGGCCCGATCACATCGGGATCGTGTCGGATCGCGTCGACGATCAGGGACTTCCTTTGATCGTCAACAACTGGACCGACGGTACGGTGGTTTCGGAGATGGATCTGCTGACGTTCGTTCCGGTGATGTACCGGTTTCGACTGCCGACATAGTATCGTCGGCCCGTGCTCCGGATCTTCGTCGCGCTGGCGGTGCTGACAGGCATCGCGCGGGCTGATGACGATGCCACGCGCCCGTCGTATCGCGCCGTCGTCGATCGCGTGGAGCTCGAGCCGTCGTCGCTGACCGGCATGCGGCTGCGCGTGTATCTCTCCGCGCTCTCGCTACAGGGCCAGCAGCTCCCGCTCGACAGCAAGAGCATCAAGCTGTTCCTCGGCACGACCGAGAAGAAGGCGCCGGTCGCGATCGGCGAGTACGGCAACACGAGCAGCGAGACCGCGATCGTGTTCGTCGTGCAGGCTGGCGCCGAGTACACCGAGGCGCTGCCGCTGATCAGCGACGCGCTCGATCACGAGCTCCTGCAGTCGATCTCCGACCGGACGCAGGTCGCCGTGCTCGCGTACGGCGAGACGCCGGGCACCGGCCGGCTGCAGTCGATCAAGTCGGTGCGCGGCAAGCTGTCGATCAACGGCGATGCGTCGCCCGGCGATCCGGCGCTGCTCGATACCGTCGACAAGGCGCTGCGCCTGCTCAAGCTCGCGAAGACCGAGCCCGAGGGCAAACCGATCCGCAAGATCGTCGTCGTGATCGGCGACGGCCGCGACAAGAGCGGCGACAAGGACCGCGTCACGCGCGCGGGCGTGCGCGCGGGCAAGGAAGGCGTGCGCATCCACACGATCGCGTTCTCGCCGGGCGACAACCGCCGCCCGATGCTCGCGCTCGGCGAGCTGTCGAGGAAGTCGCTCGGCACGCTGCGCTGGGTCCGCAAGGACACCGCCGACTCGTGGAAGGCGACGATCGACCAGCTGCGCGACGAGATCGACAAGCAGTACGTGCTGACCTACTTCCTCGATCCCGGCGACGAGGCCGCCGGCCGCAAGCTCCACATCGGCGTGACCGGGCGCCTCGAGGTCAGCTCGAACGATCTCAAGGTCCCCGATCCGAGCTGCGGCGGCAGCGCGTGCGAGACCGGCTACTGCGCCGACGATCATTGCCTGAGCTACCGCTCCGAGAACGGCCGCGGCTGGCTGCGCTGGCTCCTCTATATTGTCGGCGGCGTCGTCGGCCTGCTCGTGCTGCTCGGCTTCATCGGCTACCTGATGCAGAAGAAGCAGGCACGCCCGCAGATGCCGGGAGTCGCGCCTGGCATGGCGCCGCCGGTCGCGGCGAAGCCACAGCTGCCGGTGATGCAGCCGGGCCTCTTGCCGAACGGCCGGCCGATTCCCGCGCTCCTCATCATGAGCGGGCCGCGCGCCGGCGAGCGCCTGCTGCTCCACAACGGCTTCCTCATCGGCAAGCAGCCGGGCTGCAACCTCCAGATCGAGGACGGCTACACGTCGAGCCAGCACGCGCAGGTGTACATGGACGCACAGGGCAACGTGACGCTGATGGACCGTCAGTCGACGAACGGCACGTTCGTCAACGGCGACCGCATCAACGCGCTGCCCCTGCAGCACGGGGCATCGATCCGAATTGGATCGACGGAGCTGAGGTTCTTGGCACAATGAGGCAGCAGCAGTGGTGAGGACATCCGGAAACATCATCATCGGCGGTCAGCTCGTCCACATCGACGCGCCGGTCGTGAACTTCCGCGAGCCCCCGTACTGGGACGCGACGCGCGAGTACTGCATCCCGACGACGACCGATCCGGCGCCCGCGTGCAAGGCCGGCGTTCCCTACGGTCCGCTGCCGTCGCCGTACACGCGGCGCTACGCGTTCCGCCCGGCGCTGCGCCGCTACGGCATGAACCCGCCGCCCGAGGCGATCAAGGCGGTGGTCAAGCAGTTCGTCGTGCACCACGACGGCTGCAGCTCGAGCGACATGTGCTTCTCCGTCGTGCAGAACGAGCGCGGCCTGTCGGTCCACTTCATGATCGACAACGACGGCACGATCTACCAGACGATCGACCTCGGCCTGATGGCCTATCACGCCGCCGAATGGAACACGAACTCGATCGGCGTCGAGCTCTGCAACCGCGGTGATGCGAAGAAGGAACCGAACTACTACTCCAGCGGCAGGTTCGGGCCGAAGCGCGACGTCAAGCCGTGCAAGATCAACGGCAACACGATCCTCGCGTTCGACTACACGCCGCAGCAGTACGACTCGTTCATGAAGCTCGCGCGCGGGCTGCAGCGCGTGCTGCCGAACTTGCCCGCCGAGTTCCCGCAGTCGAGTGCCGGCGTGCAGTCGTGGGACACGATGCCGCCGAGCGCGTCGTTCTCGTTCTCCGGCTACATCGGCCACTACCACCTGACGAACCAGAAGTGGGATCCGGGTCCGTTCGACTTCAAGGACTTCTGCCGCAAGCTGCGCGGCGCGAACTGTTTCGCGGTGTACCCGCGCGGCGTGCCGAAGAAGGATCAGGACCGCCCGCTCGTCCCGGAGAGGCCGAGCGACCTCACCGACGATACGAACGCGCTCTACAAGCTCAACGAGCAGCGCGCGGACGGCGGCTACTTCCCCGTCGGGCCGTGGGGCGAGTCGCGGCTGTGGCACGGCGGCGTCCACCTCGTCGGCACCGACGGTGCGCCGGTGTTCTCGCCGTTCCCGGGCCGCATCGTCGCCGCTCGCATGGGCAAGACGAGCAACGTCGGCAGCGCGAACTTCGTGCTGATGCGCCACGACATGTCGCTCGGCACGAACAAGGTCCAGTTCTTCTCGCTCTACATGCACCTCGCCGACGAGCTGCGCACCGACAAGCCGCCGGAGTGGATGACGAAGGGCGGCTGGAAGGAGCTCGGTAAGGCGGGCTCGGTCGTGCTGCTCGACGAGCCGGTCGATGCCGGCACCGTCATCGGTCACGTCGGCAAGGCCGGCCCGCCGGAGTCGAGCAAGGCGCAGGTCCACGTCGAGTTCTTCTCGACCTCGGAGCTGTTCACGTCCGTCCCGAGCTCGCCGTGGACGCTCGTCGACGGCACGGCCGGCGGCCGCTTCTGCGATGCGCCGCAGATCAACGATCCGATCGACGGCGACAAGAACGGCGTGCTCGACAAGACCGAGCTGTCGCAGTTCTTCGCGAGCGGCCAGGGCGGCCAGCTCCACTTCATGGTCACGCTCCACGTCTCGGAGTGGACCGCCGAGCCGAGCTGGAGCGAGTCGCTCCGCATACCGAAGGACTTCAAGAAGTACAAGGCGGCCGATATCGACCAGCTGGTCGCGGACCAGATCACGCCGCTCCTGTGGTGGGACTCGACGGTCGCCGCCCACTGCCGCCTGCCGAGCGACGGCGTCGTCTACCACTATCACCCCGTGACGTTCCTCGGCTGGTTCAACCAGCAGCTCCTCGACGCCGCCGCGCTTGCCGGCTCGACGCCGGTCGTCAGCGCCGCCGACGCCAAGGAGGTGCCGAAGGGCATCATGGACGACCTCGCCGACAAGGAGGGCACGTCCATGCGTTCGGCCGCCGATACCGCCGACGATCCGTGCAACCAGAAGCTCGGCCTCCAGGAGCTGGTCATGGGCTTCGACGCGCCGGAGTGTGGCCCATGAAGAAGAAGGTCGTCTGGGAGGAGCCCACCCGCCGCGTCTTCGTGACGATGCTCGGTGCGGCGGCCGCCGCGCTGGCGCTGCCGAAGCCGAAGGCGAAGCAGGCCGAACCGCCTCCCCTGCCGCGTTGGATCGGCCACTTCTAGGCGCAGATCCCGGCCCCTGGTGTATCGTGCGCGCCATGTCGGTACGCCGGTGGATCTCCGTGCTGAGCATCGTGTTGGTGTCGGGCTCCTTCGCGCTCGCTGCGCCGAAGAAGGACGACAAGAAGAAGGCGCCTCCGACGCCGGTCGCGCCCGCGAAGGAAGACGCGGGCAGCGCGGCCGCCGCGGGCAGCGGTGCCGGCAGCGCCGTCGAGATGCAGGAGGACGCCCCGCCGTCCGACATGAACGGCACCGACGAGAACCCGGATGCGCCGCACGACGTGTCGAACACGCCGGCGGTCGTCCAGGCGCCACCGAAGGCTCACCCGACCGGCTATCCGATCGAAGAGGCACTCCGGCCGATCACGCTGCCTGCAAACATGTCCGAGGTGTCCATCGGCGCGCGCACCGATGTGTCGCCCGTGTCGGCGACGGGCCTGCTCCACGCGCGCTACGGCATCACGTCGCGCGTGCAGCTCGGCCTGTCGTACGTCCTCGGCGGCGTCTACGACGACCCGGCGACCACGTCTTCGGCGAAGGGCTTCCACCCCGGCAAGGCCGTCGGCGTCGACGTCACGGTCCTGCTCCAGAACTGGCTCGCCGTGCGCATCGGGGTGCCGGTGTACGTCGACCCGGTCGCGGTCGGTCTGCAGATCGGCGCGCCGATGAAGTTCACGTTCGCGGAGGGCAAGTTCGCGCTCGGTGGCTTCGACGACCTGTTGAACATCAAGCTCAGCAAGTTCGCGCCGTCGTTCTTCTCCGAGCAGGAGAACGCGACGAATGCGTACTTCCAGACCAACAACACCGAGACCTCGAACGGCCACCTGCGCTTCTCGATCTTCGGCGTCTACCAGCACTCCGCGCAGCTCGCGATCATCGCGCGCGGCGGTATCGACAACGTCCTCGGGAGCACGAGCAGCAGCGGCGCCGGCACGGCGACGACGAGCGGTAGCGCGACGTTCTTGCGCGGCGGTCTGCAGTACTCGCCGCGCAAGTACTTCGACGTCGGGGGCTCGATCGGATTCGACGACCTCGCGCACGGCGGATCGTTCGCGCCCGAGGCGTATCTCGCCCTGCGCATCTGATCTCTGTACCGATCCGGACGGGTCGAGCATGTGACCCACCGCTACCCGAGCGGATCTCGCACGCTCGCTACGATGGCGCATGGGTCTGCGCGGGCTTGTCCTGTTGTGGGTGTCGGTTGTCGTCACGGCGTGCGGCAGTGGTGCTCACAACAAGGACGCCGCGGTCGGCGGAGGCAGCGACGGATCGGTCGTGACGATCGACGCCGCGATCGACGCGCCCCCCATCGACGCGCTGAGCTGCACCGCTCCGCAGATGAACTGCGGCGGCACGTGCATCGACACGACGGCCGCCCACGACAACTGCGGCGCGTGCGGCAGCGCGTGCGACTCGACGCAGGTCTGCGCGAACGGCGCGTGCACGACGAGCTGTCCGCTCGGCAAGCACGTGTGCAACGGCGTGTGCGTCGACGAGCAGGTCGATGCGACGAACTGCGGCGCGTGCGGCACGGCGTGCACCGCCGGCCAGGTGTGCGAGCGCGGCGCGTGCATCACCGGCACGACGTGCGGCAGCGGCGAGACCGCATGCAACGGCGGCTGCGTCGACACGACGACGAACCACGACAACTGCGGCGCGTGCGGCACCGCGTGCGGCCCGACGGAGGTGTGCAGCGGCAGCGCGTGTGTCAGCGCGTGCCCGAGCTCGACGACGGACTGCAACGGCGCGTGCCTCGATACGAGCACCGACGTCAACAACTGCGGCGCGTGCGGTCACTCGTGTGGCATCGGCGAGTCGTGCTGCGGCGGCGCGTGCGTCAACGAGCAGACGTCGAACGCGGACTGCGGCTCGTGCGGCCACGCGTGCACCGGCTCGACGGCGTGCGACCAGGGCGCGTGCTGCCTCTCGACGGAGCAGAACTGCGGCGGCTCGTGCAGCAACCCGCTGACCGACAACAGCAACTGCGGCACCTGCGGCCACGCATGCCTCGGCGGCGACACGTGCGACTCCGGCCTGTGCTGCGCGAGCGGCTCGTACAACGACAACGGCAAGTGCTGCACGGTCGGCCAGAACAACTGCAACAACGCGTGCGTCGACGAGCAGACCGACGACAACAACTGCGGCGGCTGCGGCAACATCTGCGGCGCCGGCACGAGCTGTCAGGCCGGCCAGTGCAAGTCGATCTGCCCGAGCGGCGAGACGTTCTGCAACGGCCAGTGCGTCAACCTGCTGCTCGATCAGAACAACTGTGGCGCGTGCGGCGCGCTGTGCAGCGGCCACTGCGACCTCGGCGTCTGCTGCGCCGCGAACGCGCAGAACTGCGGCGGTTCGTGCGTGACGCTCGGGACGAGCTCGCACTGCGCGAGCTGCACCGATGCGTGCTCGAGCGGCGAGTCCTGCGACAACAGCTTGTGCTGCCCGAACGGCGACAACAACTGCGGCGGCTCGTGCAGCGACCCGAAGACCGATCCGCTGAACTGCGGCGGCTGTGGCCAGTCGTGCGGCACGAACGCGTTCTGCGACAGCGGCAAGTGCTGTCCCACCGGCCAGCACAACGACAACGGCCTGTGCTGCCCGTCGGGTCAGGTCAACTGTGGCGGCGTCTGCAAGGACCTCAACAGCAGCAGCTCGTGCGGTACGACGTGCGGGAACGCGGTGCAGTGCCCTTCGAACACGGCGTGCAACCCGTCGACGCACACGTGCGTATCGAGCTGCTCGGGCTCGAACCCGGACCTGTGCAGCGGCACGTGCGTGAACGAGGGCACCGACGTCAACAACTGCGGAGCTTGCGGTCACGCGTGCCCGAGCGGCGCGACCTGCGGCGTCGTGACGCCCGGCGTGTGCGACGCGTGTCCCGCGACCCTGCCCGACATCTGCCCGCCGACCGGCACGAACCAGGTGTGCACCGACACGTCGGGCGATCCGAACAACTGCGGCTCGTGCGGCTTCGCGTGCCCGGCGGGCGACAACTGCGACCTCGGCGTGTGCTGTCAGCTCGGCCAGATCAACTGCGGCGGCTCGTGCTCGGACCTCGGCAGCGACACCGCGAACTGCGGAGCGTGCGGTCACGCGTGCGGCGCGGGCCAGCAGTGCAACCAGGGCCAGTGCGAGTGTCCGTTCGGTCAGACGCTGTGCGGCGGCCAGTGCATCGTCACGTCGGTCGATCCGGACAACTGCGGCACGTGCGGCAACGTGTGCCCGGCGGGCAAGCCGTACTGCGTCTCGAACGGCTGCACCGGCACGTGTCCGGCGCCGCTCGTGGGGTGCGGCAACAAGTGCGTCAACAAGGGTGACGACAACGACAACTGCGGCGCGTGCGGCAACAAGTGCGGCCCGGGCACGGGCTGCGTCGCGGGGGCCTGCGTCGCCGCGATCACGACGGGCGCGGCGCCCGCGAAGTGCGTCGATGGCGGCCCGATCATCGTCGTCCCGAACGGCGGCGGCGGCACCACGTGCACCGGCGCGCTCGGCGCGACCGCATTCACGTTCGGCATGTGCTCGCGGACCGACATCGGCCCGCTGAGCCGCAAGCTGTTCACCGACGCGTTCGACTCGACGCAGGGCCCGTACGTCGCGAGCTGCGCGACGAACGTCGACTGCGGCCCGAAGCGCTGCCTCAAGGGCGGCAACACGTGCACGACGGTCGCGGACTGCACCGATCCGACGGATGTCTGCGACTTCCCGATCAAGTGCGTCGCCGGCGGCTGCGCGGGCGGCGGCGTCGGCGTCAACGGCACGACCCAGAACAGCGACCTGACGCACGTCGGCGGTGACTTCTGGGTCTTCGGCCAGAGCGGCATGCAGACCAAGGGCGACATCAGCGTCAGCGAGCGCCTCCTCGACAAGTTCGCGCTGCAGTACTCGCACACCGGCACCGTCTACGGCGCGTCGTTCGTCAGCGGCCCGTGGAGCACGAGCGGCAACTCGGACCTGACGCTCTACGGCCTGTTGACCACGCAGGCGAGCTGTCCGCCGCTGCCGTCGTCGACGCTGCACCTGAACGGCGGCTGCACCGGCGGCACGGCGTTCCCGGCGTTCGCGGCGCCATGCGGCACGCCGAACGACCTGATCGACGTGAAGGGCATCGTGCGGTTCTTCAAGGACCCGGCGCAGAACGACGACGCCGCGATCGGCATCACCTACGGCACGCTGTCGAACGTCACGACGCAGACGCGCCTCGACCTGCCGTGCGGCGTCTACTACTTCGACACGATCCAGATCGGCAAGTCGACGACGATCGTCGTGCACGGCCACACCGCGATCATCGTCGGCGGTTCGGTGCGCATCAGCCAGCAGCTGACGCTCGACCTCGATCCGGACGCGACGCTCGACGTCTTCGTCGGCGGCGTGATGAACGTCTCGAACGACGTCACGCTCGGCTCGCCCGCGTACCCGCGCCTGTCGCGGCTCTACTTCGGCGACTCGAGCTGCGTCGGCGGCGGCGGCACACTCGCGGTCGGCCAGGACTACACGCACTGCTGCTCGGGCGTCGTGAACGGCACGAGCTGTGTCGGCGGCGGTGGCAACCTCTCGCAGGCGATCTCGCTGTCGCAGGGCGGCCACTTCAACGGCCTCTTGTGGGCCGGCTACGGCCAGTTCACGCACTCGAACCCGCTCGAGATGTTCGGCTCGATCTTCGCGAACTACATCGACGCGTCGGGCGACACGATCGTCCACTACGACAACGGCGCGCAGCACAACGGCGACGAGTGCCCGACGACGCAAGGCGCGACGTGCGACGGCTGCCGCGACTGCAACAACCAGGCGTGCATCAACGGCGTCTGCAGCGCGTGCACGAGCGACACGCAGTGCTGCCCGCCGCTCGTCTGCCGCAACGGCAGCTGCGAGCTCAACCAGTAGCCGCGCTACCGCGCCGCGCTGCCGCTGCCCGCCGCGGAGCCTGACGGGGGCGGCTCGAGCGTCGAGGTGCCGTCGGGCTTCACGACCTCGAACTTGCGGATGCCGACGAGCTGCCCGCCGACCGTGAACGTCTCGCACGCCCACATGCCCGTCGGATCCTTCGGCAGCTTGTCGGCCGGCAGGTAGCTGCGGAAGACCTCGCCGTCGCCGTCGCAGTGCAGGCGCTCGGGCGAGAGCCGCGCGATCTCGTGCTTGCGGTGCGTCCAGACGTGGATCACGGGCTCCTTGAGGCCGCCCGGTTCGCGCAGCAGCGACCCGCAGCGCAGGTTGTCGAGCTGGTTCGCGCGGATCGCGTGCTTGCTTGCCGGCAGGCACTCGTAGCTGCCGAGCGTGCCGTGGCCGACCGTCGTCTCCGCCATCGCGAGCGGCGCCGGTGGGATCAGGGTCCGGCCGTACCAGACGCCGCCGAGCATGACGCCGGTCATCAGCAGCGTGAGCAGCGCGCCCTGCGGCGAGAGCACCTGGCGCACGCTGAACGAGAGCAGCGCGACCGACGCGGGCGTGGCGGCGGCGGCGACGATGAGGCCCGTCAGGTGATCGACGCCCATGACGAGCGGCAGCAGCACGTTGAGCAGCGCGAACATCGCGAGGCCGTACATCGCGGACGCGAGCCAGCGCCGCTCCATGATGAAGTGATCGAAGACGAGGTCCATCGTCGAGAGCACCGCGCAGACGAGCAGGATCGGCGCGAGCCACCAGTTCCACGACGCGAACGACCACGTCGCGCTCGACGCGTAGAGCGGCGTCAGGAAGAAGAACATCTGCTGGTAGAACTGCTTGATGATGTAGTTCGTCGCGACCCGCAGGCCCTTGCGGACGACGTGCTCGTCGTCGCGGCGGTTCGCGGGCCCGACGATGAAGCGCAGCGCGATGAACAGCAGCGTCCACGACGCGAACAGCGCGATCATCACCTTGTCGGCGTGCGCGAGCCCCGCGCGCGCGAACAGCATCACGCCGACGCCGAAGCTCAGCGCGAAGCCCGAGTGCAGCCACCACAGCTTGCGCAGGATGCGCCGCAGGCGGCTCGGCGGCGGCGCGGCCGCGTCGGCGGATTCGGCGGGAGCGCCCACGCCCCTACTTTACTGCGCGGACGCGATCAGATCTTTGAAACGTTCCAGCGCGAGCTCGAGTTTCGCCATCGGCGGACCGAAGGAAAATCGCAGATGCTTGCGGAATCGCGAGGCGCGGCCGCCGCGGCGCTTGCCGGGATCGACGTCGAAGAACTCGCCCGGGACCGTGATCACCTTTCGCTCGAGCGCGGCGCGGAAGAACGACATGCCGTCCGCGATCGACGCCGGGAGGTGCTGCGCGCTCGCCCACACGTAGAACGTGCCCTCGGGCGGCAGGTCCACCGTGAAGCCGAGGTCACGCAGGCCCTCGAGCAGGCGCTTGCGCTTCTTGCCGAACTCGTTGTGGATCGCCTTGGTCTCCGCCATCGCCGCCGTCGGCGCGAGCAGCTCGACCGCCTTGCGCTGGAGCGGCCGCGAGCCGCCGCCGTCGAGGAACGAGCCCGCGCTCGAGACGCCCTCGATGACCTTCTTCGGCGCGACCGTCCACGTCACGCGCCAGCCCGGATAGCGCCAGTTCTTCGTCAGGCCGTCGAGGATCACGACCGGATCGCGATCGACATCTTCGACGTAGCGCGCCGCCGTCTCGATCGCACCCTGCGCGACGAGATCCGGCCGCCAGATGTAGTGGCTGTAGAACTCGTCGAAGATCAGCGCGCAGTCGAGATCGCGGCCGACGGAGACCCACTCGCTGAGATCCTTGCCGCCGATCACCTTGCCGGTCGGGTTCGCCGGGTTGCTCGCGAGGATCGCAGAGAGCCCGCGGCCCATCACCTCGCGCCGCAGATCGGCGCCGGAGAACGCGTAGCCACGCTCGGGCTCGAGCAGGATCGGGATCGGCGAGAACAGGCGAAAGACGCTGAGCAGCTCCTCGTACGCCGTGTAGTCCGGCAGAAAGTGCCCGAGGTTGATGTTGCCGAGCGACGCGGCGACACGCGTCAGCGCGCTGCGGCCGCCACCGGAGACCGCGACGTTCTCCGCGCTGTACTTGCTGCCCAGGCCGCGCCGGAACAGCTCGTTGTAGTAGCCGGCGATCGCCTCGCGCAGCTCCCACAGCCCAGCGACCGGTGCATACTCCTGATCGCCCGCGAGCACCGGCAGCTCCGTGATCCGCGGCGGCCCGCCCGGCAGCTCCTCGGCCTCCGGCATGCCCTGCCCGAGGTTTGCCCAGTCGTCGGCGCCGCTGCCGTAGCCGCGCTTCGTCGCCTCGGTGGTCACGTAGATCACGCCGGTGCGCGGCACCTCGCGGAACGCGGCGAACGTCGGGCCCTCGCCGTGCTGGGGACCCGTGCCGGTCTTGGGACGAGGGAACGTCGACATGGCGCGGAACCTTAGCACGCGCGGCGATCGCGTTTGTCGTCGGGAGCTTGTGCTAGCTTGCTCCGGTGTCCATCTGGCAAGGGATCGGCCAGGATCGGGTGACCGACCTACTCCGCCGCGCGATCGAGCGCGATCGCGTTCCCAACGCCTATCTGTTCTCCGGCCCGCCCGGCGCGCCGCTGCTCGACGCGGCTCTTGCGCTCGCCTGCGGCCTCAACTGCCAGCGCGGTCGCGGCGTTGCGTGCGGTGAATGCGATGCGTGCAGCAAGATCGTGCAGAGCATTCACCCCGACGTCGTGACCCTGATTCGCGAAGGCGCGGCGAACATCGTTCCGATCGAGTCGATCCGGAACCAGGTTCTCGCCCGCATCGGCCTGCCGCCGCACGAAGCCGAGACGCGCGTCTTCATCGTCGAAGAAGCCACTGCCATGGCCCCACCCGCCGCCAACGCGCTGCTCAAGACGCTCGAGGAGCCGCCCGCGCGCACGCTCTTCGTCCTCTGCACGACCGCCCCCGAGCAGCTGCTGCCGACGATCCGCTCGCGCTGCCAGCGCATCCGGTTCGGCGGCGGCGCCCCCGTCGCGGACGCCGATCCCGCGCGCGCCGAGCGCATCGCCGCCCTCGGCAGCGAGCTCGCGAGCGACGCGCCCGATCCGACCCTTCCCCAGCGCGTCGCCGAGGGCAAGGGCGACGCCGCGCCGGTCCTCGTCGCCGCCGCCCAGACCCTGCACGCACGCGCCCACGCCGCCGCCGCCGCGGGCGACACGACGGGCGCGCGCCGCGCCGCCAAGCGCGCCGAGACGATCCTCTCGTGGCACACGGCGATCGCGATCCACAATGCGAGCCCCGCGCTCGCGATCGAGGCGGTGATCGCACAGCTCGCCGCCGAGGAGCCCACGCTATGAGCCCCGACAACCCGGACGACGGCTGGGACGACGCGCCGGTGGGCGGCTCGTCGCAGAGCGGCTCATCGGAAAGCGGCTCGTCGGCGAGTGGCGCACCCGAGAGCGGCGCGTCGGAGAGCGCGGCCGAGGCAGGCGCCCCCGAGGGTCCCGGTGGCGAGGGCCGCCGGCGCCGCCGTCGGCGTCGTCGCGGTGGTGAGCGCGACGTGCAGGCAGGCGCGTCAGATGCTCGGCCCGAGGGCGCGTCGGATGCCGAGTCGCAAGAACACGCGCGGCCGCAGCAGCAACGCGACCCGCAGCAGCAACGCGACCCGCAGCAGCAACGCCCGGCGCAACAACCGCGGCAGCCGCAGCGGCAGCAGCAACGCCAGCCGCAACAGCCACGGCAACCGCAGCAGCAGCGGCAACCGCAGCAGCAACCGCAACAGGGATCGCAGCCGGAGCGCGAGCAGCAGCCACAGCAGCAAGCGCGACGGGGCGACGAGCGCGGCGGTGACCGAGGCGGCGACCGCGGCGGCGACCGAGCCGGCGACCGCGGCGGCGACCGAGCCGGCGACCGCGGGCGCGGACGCGAAGGCCGCCGTGATCGCAACGAGCGTCGCCGCGAGCGCGACGACCGTGATCGCGAGGCGATGCGCGCGGCGCAGGCGCAGCCCGGCCGCGACAACGACGCGCTGCAGGCGGAGACCACACCGCTCGCGCCGCATGCGAGCGCGCGCGCCGAGCATCCGGCGAGCGACCGCGCGCACGGCGGCGGCGCAGCTCGTGGCGGCGCGGGTCATGGCGGCGCGGGTCATGGCGGCGCGGCTCGTGGCGGCGCGGGTCATGGCGGCGGCGCGGGCTTCGGCCGTGGCAGCCAGCCGTCCATCGCGCGCGACAGCGAGCCCGACCTCGACGAGGCACCCGCGGAGGCCGGCGTCGCGTGGGGCACCGACGACGGCGCGCCTGCGCCCGCCGTCACGCTCGCGGCCGACCTGCCCACCGACGCGCCGACCGACGATCCGGATCCCGTGACGTGGCCGCTCGCGAGCGGGCCCGGCGCGCAGCTGGGCAGCGATGTGGCGAACGTCGTCGGCGTGCGGTTCGTGCCGGCCGGCCGGATCACGTGGTGCGATGCGGGCGACGGCGACTACGCGCCCGGCGAGCGCGTGATGGTCGACAGCGATCGCGGCGCGCGCCTCGCGTGGATCGCGACCGAGCCGCAGCGCAAGGCGACGCGCGACCGCGGGCTGCGGCGCGTGATGCGGCGCGCGAACGAGGGAGACCTGCGCGGCGAGCGCACCGGCGAGGCGGATGCGCAGCAGGCGCTGCGTGTCGCGAAGGACAAGGCGGCGGATCTCAAGCTGCCGCTGAAGGTCTTCCGGGTGGAGCGGTCGCCCGGCAAGCTGCTCGTCTACTACACGAGCGACGAGCGCCTCGACCTGCGCGACTTCGTGCGCGATGTCGGCGGGGCGACCGGAGCGCGCGTCGAGCTGCGCCAGCTCGGCGTGCGCGACGAGGCGAAGGTCGTCGGTGGCATCGGCAGCTGCGGGCTCACGCTGTGCTGCACGACGTGGCTGCCCGACTTCGTGCCCGTCTCGATCAAGATGGCCAAGGATCAGGGCCTCGTGCTGTCGCCGACGAAGGTCAGCGGCCAGTGCGGGCGCCTCAAGTGCTGCCTGGTCTACGAGCAGGCGGGCTATGCAGAGCTGCGGAAGGGACTTCCCAAGCTCGGCAAGCGCGTGATCGGCGCGCGCGGCGAGGGCCGCGTCGTCGAGGTCGACGTGCTGCGCCAGCGCGTGCGCGTGAGCTACGGCGCGGGAGACACCGAGGTCGTGCCGGCGAGCGAGGTGAAGCCGCTGTTCCCGTCCGGCAACCAGCCGCAGCAGCGCGAGCGCGACGACGACGATTCCGAGTCCCCCGAGTCCGAAGAGAACGCCTGATGTCGACCTTCTACGTCACCACGCCCATCTATTACGTCAACGACGTCCCGCACCTCGGCCACGCGTACACGACGATCGTCGCGGACACGCTCGCGCGCTATCACCGGATGCGCGGCGATCACACGCGGTTTCTCACCGGCACCGACGAGCACGGCCAGAAGGTCGAGGAGGCCGCGAACAAGCGCGGGCTCACGCCGCAGCAGCTCGTCGACCAGGTCGCGCCGCGCTTCGACGAGACGTGGAAGACGCTCGGCATCGACCGCTACCACTTCATCCGCACGACGAGCGAGAAGCACAAGAAGGTCGTCGCGGCGCTGTGGAAGCGGATCCGCCAGCACAACCCGGATGACCTGTACCTGGAGACCTATCAGGGGTGGTACTGCGTCGGGTGCGAGGCGTTCTACACGGAGAGTCAGCTCCTAGGGCCGCAGCCGGGCGACGTTGGCAGCGACGGTCGTCCCAAGGAGCCATTCAAGTGGCTCTGTCCCATCCACAAGACCGAGGTCCGCTGGATCGACAAGGAGCGCAGCTGGTTCTTCCGCCTGAGCAAGTACGCCGAGCCGCTGCTCGCGTACATCGACAAGAACCCCGACTTCATCCGCCCCGAGCAGTACCGCAACGAGATCGTCTCGTTCCTCAAGGGCGGCCTGAAGGATTTGTCCGTATCGAGAACGAGCTTCTCGTGGGGCATCCCGGTACCGGAAGCGGATCCGACCGGCGCGAAGCACGTCATCTACGTGTGGATGGACGCGCTGACGAACTACCTCAGCGACCTCTGCCCTGCCGACGGCAGCATCGGTGGCACGGATGTCGAGGAGTACTGGCCGCACGCGACCCACATCATCGGCAAGGACATCCTGCGCTTTCACGCGGTCTACTGGCCCGCGTTCCTGATGGCGGCGGGCCTGCCGCTGCCCAAGGGCGTGTTCGCGCACGGCTGGTGGACGGTCCGCGGCGAGAAGATCAGCAAGAGCATGCCGGCGACGCGGATCGATCCGATCAAGCTCGCCGACGCGCTCTCGGTGGGGCCGCTCGGGCGCCCGATCGGCATCGATGCGATGCGCTACTACCTGCTGCGCGAGGTGCCGCTCGGCCTCGACGGCGACTTCACGTTCGAGTCGCTGTTCGGGCGGTTCAACGCGGAGCTCGCGAACGACCTCGGCAACCTCGTCAACCGCTCGCTGACGCTGATCGGCAAGTCGAACGTGCGGCCCGCGCGCGATCCGTACGTCGCCGATTCGGGCGCGCACGCGGCGCTCGAGGCGGTCGCGAAGACGGCGATCGCCGACGCGACGCTCGAGTACGACCGCCTCGCGCCGAGCCGCGCGCTCGAGGCGATCTGGAAGGTCGTGCGCGAGGCGAACAAGTACGTCGGCGACACGCAGCCGTGGGCGCTCGCGAAGGACGACAGCAAGGCCGCCGAGCTCGCGCACGTCTATCACATGCTCGCGAGCGTGATCGGCATCGTCGGCGGGCTCGTGACGCCCGTGCTGCCGACGACGGGACGCGCGCTCCGCCAGTGGGTCGGCGTCGCCGAGGCGGCGCTCGATCGCTGGCCCACGCCGGAGGACCTGCTGACGATCGTCGGCGATGTCGCGAAGGATCCCAAGCCGCTCTACCCGCGCCTCGACGACAAGGCGCAGAAGAAGATCTTCGAGACCATGGTGCCGCCCGATACCGCGCCCGCGTCCGCCGCCCCTGCCGCCGAGCCGACGAGCACGATCACGTACGACGACTTCGCGAAGCTCGAGCTGCGCGTCGGTCGCGTCGCGAGCGCGGCGCCGATCAAGGGCAAGGACAAGCTGCTGCACCTCACCGTCGACCTCGGCGAGGCACAGCCGCGCACGATCGTCGCCGGCATCGCGCAGGCGTTCCCGGCGGATTCGCTCGTCGGCAAGAACGTGATCGTCGTGGCCAACCTCGCGCCGCGGAAGATGGCGGGCCTGATGTCGCAGGGCATGATCCTCGCCGCCGGCGACGACCAGATCCTCGGACTTTCCGCGGTGGATCGCGACGTCCCTCCGGGAACGCGGGTAAAGTAGGAGGTCAACATGTCGGACATCCGCCGTGCCCCGCGCCTGGTGGTCAACGCGCCCGCCGTCGTCGAGTCGATCGGCCAGGGCTCGATGCAGCTGCACCCGAACCTCGCGAAGGTGTTCCGGCGCGTCGATGCCGACCGCAGCTCGATCGGCACGAAGTTCCCCGCGGTCGTGCGCGACCTGTCGACGAACGGCGCGTACATCTCGGGGCCACCGCTGCCGCTGCTGTCGCGCGTCGCGCTGAAGTTCGTCGTCGACGGGCTCGGTACCGTCGATGCGATCGGCTGGGTACTGTGGCAGCGCATGGATGACTGCGAGCTGCCCGGCCAGGCCAAGGCCCAGATGCTGCCGAAAGGGTTCGGCGTGCTGTTCGAGGCGATTCCGATGGAGACGCGCACGGCGATCGCGGCGCTCGTCGCGAAGCATGCCGGCACGTAGCTTTCGCTTCCGCCCGCGGTTCCGCGGGCTCGCGTGGAGCTCGGTCGGCGTCGGCGGCGCGCTCGCGGCCGCGACGATCGCGGCGCTCGGCAGTGCCCTCGTGCCGCTCGCGACCGGCGCGATCGGCGTCGTGCTCGGCGCGGCGTACCTGATGTCGCCGACGTGGAAGCTCGAGGTGATCGTCGACGACGACGCGCTCGAGGTCCGCGGAGCGAAGGGCACGAAGTTCCGCCTGGCGTGGAGCGACGTCGTGAAGGTCGTCGCGTCGAAGGCGACGAGCACGTGCTTCGTCGACGGCGGCGATCCGGGCCGCAGCCTGCTCGTGCCGGGCGTCGGCGCGCCGGCGCCGTACGACATCGAGGATCGGCCCGCGCTCGTCGCCGAGATCCTCGCGCGCGTCGACCCGCAGAAGATCCAGGAAGTCGCGAGCCTGCACTGAGCTGCGCGGCTGCTAGTGGCGCGCGGGCCAGACGGGCGTGGTCTCGCCGTCGGCGAGGCAGTGCCCCTTCGTGGCGAACGCGGCGATCGCGTCGGCGGCGGCCTCGTCGCGGCCGAAGCCGAGCAGCAGCACCGCGCTCGTCTTGCAGTCGATGGGCATCGCCCAGCCGACGAACGGCTTGCCTTCGATCGTCGCGTGCACCGGGAATCGATCGCCGGTCCATGCGCCGATCGTCATGTCGACGCCAGCGGCCTGCATCAGCTTCTGCAGCAGCGGCGGCAGCTCACCGCGCTCGGGCAGCTTCTCGAACGCGCGCGCGAGCAGCACGTTCTCGCCGTCGGTCAGCGCGAGCTGGCCCTTCTGCGCGGGGGTCGCGAACCAGCCGTCAGGCAGCGTGGCCATCCACGGCACGCGGTCGACACTCGACTCCTTCGCCGGATCGGGGTGACACGAGAGCGAATTCGCGATCCGTCGCGCGAGCGTGGCCGAGTCGCTGACCATGATCATGATGCGACGCTCCCCGCAGGTCGCGATGACGGCGCGGATCGGTCCCTTCTCCGTGTCGAACGTCAGCGACTGCGTCGGCGTACCCTCCCGACCCGTGCTGTGCTCGACGGCGGAGTGGCCCTTCGCGCCGAAGCCCTTGGACATCATGTCGATGTCGCTGTCTTCGAACAGCGCACCCGGCTCCCAGCCGAGGCGCACGACGTTGCCGGTGCCCGCGACGTCGTTCAGCTGCACCGCGCCGTCGCTGTAGGCGAGGTTCTCGCGCGCGATCGTGCCCGATGGCAGCCCGATCGAGAAGCCGGGCAGCGCGCGCGTCGTCAGCGGCGCGTCGTCGAGCGACGTGATCGCGCCGAAGCAGATGCCGAAGGCAATGCCGAAGCCGGCCGCCGCCGCGAGCAGCATCAGCAGCACCGGGTACTGCTTCTTCGCGATCGGCCGCAGCAGCTGGGCGCCGACGACGATCAGCACCGGGCTGGCGATCTGCAGCACGTTCTTCGCGGGTGCGTCCCACACGAGCCCCATCACCGCGAACCGGTAGACCAGCAGCGCGATGCCGGCCCCGAGACACGCGGCGAAACCCAGATAGCGGACGCGGTCGCTCATGTCGGCGACGCTACCATCTGCTAGGGTCCCGGCGTGTCGTTCCTGTTCCCGAGCACGACGATCACGTTCGACGCCGCGCTGCGCGACCTCGGCAGCGGCAGCGTGAAGGCGCGCGCCGCCGCGGCCCACGCGCTCGGCGGAGTCAGCGATGCGGTCGAGAAGCGCCGCGCGGTCGACGCGCTCGTGCGCGCACTCGACGACGATCGCCCGGAGGTCCGCGCCGAAGCCGCCGCGTCGCTCGGCGAGCTGCGCGAGCCCGGCGCCCTGCCCGCGCTGCTCAAGCGGCTCGGCGATGGCGTCGCGGGCGTCCGGCAGAGCGCCGCGATCGCGCTCGGCACGATCGGCCATCCCGATGCGTTCGCGCCGCTCGTCGAGGCGCTGCAGAGCGGACCGGCGGACCTGCGCTATCAGGCCGCGACGTCGCTCGCCGAGATCGATCCGGCGCGCGCGCTCGAGCCGGTGCTCGCGGCGCTCGGCGATGCGGACGCGCAAGTCGTCGGCGCGGCGGCGCTGTCGCTCGGCGCGATCGGCGAGCGGGACCGCGCGCGCTGCGTGGCGGCCCTCGCCCCCAAGCTCGAGCACGCGGAGCCGGCGACGCGCTTCGAGGTCGCGTACGCGCTCGCCGAGCTGAAGGATCCGGCGGGCCGCAGCGTGCTCGTCGGCATGACCGCCGATCCGGGCCGCGCGTGGGACGCCGTCACGGCGCTCGGCTGGCTCGGCGCGGCCGACGAGCTGCGCGCGGTCGTCGCGAACCGCAAGGTGCCGCAAGAAGCGCAGCTGCTCGCGGCCGGCAAGCTGCTCGGCATCGACGGCGACGACGCCGCGGCCCGGAAGCTGCTGCTCGAGGCGCTCGCGTCGCGCAAGCCGCACCTGCGCGGGCTCGCCGTCGAGCAGCTCGGCGAGACCGGCGGCGCGTGGGCCAAGCCGCCGCTCGAGCGGCTCGCGCGCTCGGGCAAGGGCGGCGAGCACCTCGAGGCGATCGCGAATTCGCTGCGGGCGATCGAGGGGCGACCGTGATGGGTTGGATGAAGCCATGATCGAGCTCCTCGATTCGCACGCGCACGTCGACGGGCCGGAGTTCGATGCCGACCGCGCGGAGGTCCTCGCGCGCGCGCGTGCGGCCGGCGTGCGGCGCATCGTCGTCATCGGAGCGGTCGGCGATCCGACGAGCGCCGAGCGCGCCGTCGCCCTCGCCGAGCAGGATCCCGACGTGTTCGCGACCGTCGCGACGCACCCACACGACGTCGAGAAGATGACCGATGACTGGTGGGCGACGCATGAGCGCCTCGCCGTGCACCCGCGCGTCGTCGCGATCGGCGAGACCGGGCTCGACTACTACTACGACCACTCGCCCAGGCAGGCGCAGCAGGCCGCGTTCCGGCGGTTCGTCGAGCTCGCGCGGCGCGTCGGCAAGCCGGTCGTCTGCCACATCCGCTCGCAGAAGGAGGACGCGACGCGCGTCCCCGGCGACGCCGATGCCCACGAGGATGCGCGAGCGATCCTGCGCGAGACCGGCGCGCTCGACCTCGGCGTCATCATCCACTGCTTCACCGGGTCGCCGGCCGATGCCGAAGCCTATGCCGCGATGGGCTGCTACGTGTCGTTCTCGGGCATCGTCACCTACAAAACGGCCGGCGCGCTGCGCGAGGCGGTGGGCAAGGTCCCGCGAGAACGCCTGATGATCGAGACCGATTGCCCCTACCTGGCGCCGGTCCCCAAGCGCGGAAAGCGCAACGAGCCGGCCTTCGTCGTCCACACGGCGGAGGTCGCGGCGGCCGCAGCAGGCATTCCTTTCGAGGACTTAGCGCAGATCACCACCGCAAATGCCGCGCGCGTCTACCGCCTACCCTGACGGTTGACTCTCAACGATCTTGCCGGTATAGAACACCTCCTCGTTTCGGAAAGAAGTCGCCATGGCGCTCAACATTGGCCTGCTCGGCAAGAAGATTGGAATGACCCAGGTGTTCGGTAGCGACGGTGAAGCCGTCCCCGTCACCGTGATCCAGGCGGGCCCGTGCCACGTGGTCGGCACGCGCACGGTCGAGCGCGATGGCTACTCGGCCCTCGTGCTCGGCTTCGACGAGAAGCCGTCGCGCCTCGCGAACAAGGCGCAGCTCGGCACCGTCAAGGACGGTGGCAAGCCGCAGCGCTTCATCCGCGAGCTCCGGCTCGACGCCAAGGAAGTCGAGAAGTACCAGGTCGGCCAGGTGCTCGGCCCCAAGGACGTCTTCGCCGACGGCGTGCCCGTCGATGTCGAGGGCTGGTCGAAGGGTAAGGGCTTCCAGGGTGTCATCAAGAAGCACCACATGAAGGGCATGAAGAACACCCACGGCACGCACGAGTACTTCCGCCACGGCGGATCGATCGGCTGCCGCCTCACGCCGCAGCGCGTGCACAAGGGCAAGCGCATGAGCGGCCACATGGGCGCCGAGCGCAAGACGCAGCAGAACCTGCAGCTCTTCCGCATCCTCGCCGACGAAAACGTCATCCTCGTCCGCGGCTCGATCCCGGGCGCGGCGAACGACTACGTCGTCGTGACGAAGTCGGCCACCCGCACCGCGTACAAGCGCAAGGGCATGGGTAAGGAAGAGGTTCGCTCGAAGAATCCGCTCAAGGCCTCGAAGAAGGCTGCTGCGGGTCGCGGCTAAACCTGCCAAGAAGCAGTACGGAGACGCCCGGCGCTTCGGCGACCGGGCGTTTGTCTTTTATGTCTCGCAAGGGTCTCGACGATCGCAGTACGCGCCACGATCGCTTTCACCAGAAGGCGAAGAAGGAGGGCTTCCTCGCGCGCGCCGTCTACAAGCTCCAGGAGCTGGACGACAAGTTCGCGCTGTTCAAGCCCGGGCAGCGCGTGCTCGACCTCGGCTGCGCGCCGGGCTCGTGGCTGCAGTACGCGCGCTCGCGCGTCGGCGACCGCGGCGTGCTCGTCGGGCTGGATCGCGCGCCGCTGCGCGGCGATGTCGCCGGCGCACGCATCGAAGTCGGAGACGTGCTGACGATCGATCCGAAGATCTTGCTCGGCGAGCTTGGCGCATTCGATGTCGTCCTGTCCGACATGGCTCCCGATACCAGCGGCGTCCGCTCGCTCGATCAGGCGCGCTCCGAGGCGCTGTTCGAGCGCGCGCTCGAGATCGCGACGAGCGTGCTCGCGCCGGGCGGCAACTTCGTCGGCAAGCTGTTCCAGGGCCCCGATTTCAAGAAGCTGATCGAGGCCGTGCGCACGCAGTTCGACCAGGCGAAGAGCGCGAAGCCCGCGTCGAGCCGCCAGATCTCGATCGAGCAGTACGTCATCGGCAAGGGGTTCAAGAAGACCGCGAGCGAGGGCGCGCGATGACGCTCCGCCTCGCCATCGAGCCGTGGGGCACGCCGTCGCCACGTAAGATCCAGCAGGCCGTCGAGGTCCTGCACCGCGGAGGCGTCGCCGCCTACCCGACCGACTCGATCTACGCGCTCGGCTGCGCGATCGAGGCGCGCGACGCGATCGAGAAGATCTATCGCGCGAAGAACATGCACAAGAATCAGCGCCTCGCGCTGATCTGCCCCGACCTGTCGACGGCGTCCCACTACGGCATCTTCTCGCAGACCGCGTTCGCGCTCGCGCAGCGCCTGTTCCCCGGGCCGTATACGCTCGTCGTGCCCGCGACGCGCGAGGTCCCGCGCACGCTGACCGATGCGAAGCGCCGCACGGTCGGCATCCGCGTCACCTCGCACCCGATCGCGCAGGCGATCGCGCAGGCGCTCGGCCGCCCGCTGCTGACGACCTCCGCCGTCGTGCCCGAGAGCCACGAGCCGTGCCGCGACGCGGAGGAGATCATCGAGGCATTCGGCAAGGTCGTCGACGTGCTGATCGACGCCGAGCAAACGCCTGCCGAACCGTCGACCGTGATCGAGGTCGACGGCGAGGACATCAAGCTCATCCGCCAGGGCCAGGGCTCGCTCGAGGGCATCCTCGACATCGAGGAAGTGGCCGCGCCCGAGCGCGCCGCCGGCGGCCGCCGCCGCTAGCCCGCGAACCGCCTCCGCGAACCCACTCGCGTGTGCCAGTCAGAGCGGGCGCGCGCGGAACGTCGTGCCGGCGCGCTCGACGACGAACGTCGCGCCGTTCGCGATGTTCGGCAGCAGATGGCCCGCGAGATCCGACAGCCACAGCCGCATGATGCCGCCGTGCGAGACGACGAGCGCCGGTCCGGTCAGCTGCGCCCACACGCGCTCGAGCGCGGCGCGCATGCGGCCGACCGATGACTCGACGGGCTCGCCGCCCTCCGGCATCGCGGTGCGGCCGGTCCACGCGCGCCACTGGTCGGGATAGCGCGCGTGGATCTCGTCGCGCGTGAGGCCCTCGAAGATGCCGAAGCGACGCTCCCGCAGATCGCGCTCGACGGCGGGGGCCGGCAGCCCGAGCGACTCCGCGATGATCGTGCCGGTCTCGCGCGAGCGCTGGAGGTCGCTCGTGAACACGTGCGCGATATCGAAGCGCGAGAACGCGGTCGCGAGTGCGCGCGCCTGGGCGCGGCCGGTGTCGTTGAGCGGCACGTCGGTCGAGCCCTGCAGCCGGCCTTCGGCGTTCCAGGCGGTCTCGCCGTGGCGCACGAGGTACAGCCGCATGATCTAGTGTACGTCGCGCCAGAGGACCTGCACGCGCGCGTCGTCGGGCCAGGACTCTTTCGCGAGCCAGGGATCGAAGCCGGCCGCGCGGATCGAGGCCAGCATCGGCCTCGTCACCTGCTTCGCGGGGCCGAGCGACGCATCGTACGACACGAAGATCGCCTCGTTCGGCAGATCGAAGCCGAGCTCGTAGACATCGTGGTTGTTCTGCAGCGCGTAGCGCACGCGCATCGGGCACGACTCCTCGCACGTCATGCCCAGCGCCTTGATCGTGACGTGGGTGAGCTGCGCGGGCTTCGGCGGCGGCGCGACGGGCTGCTCGACTCCCGAGCCGGCGGTGACGGGCTTCGCGGCGGGCGCCGGATCGCGGCCGCACGCGGCGGGCGCGAGGACGAGCACCAGGACGATCGCCAGCGCCACCGCGGACCCGCGCTCGGCCGTCGGTACACCCATGCGCCCCCGCCACCTCGCGGTGGCGCGCGTCATCGCCCCTTCTTCTTCGCCGGCTTCGCGGGAGCGGCGGGCTTCGCGGGCGCGCCTTCGGGAGCGGGCTTCGGCAGGCCGAGCTTCTCGGGCAGCTTCGGATCGATCAGCGCGGCGACGCGCGACGCTTCCTCGGGCGGCACCTTGTCCTTGATCGATTCGAGGATCTTCTGGGCGTCGTCCTTGTCCTTCGCGGTGGCACCCTTGCGCGTGATCAGCGCCTCGGCGAGCGTGAGCAAGTTCGCCGGCGGCAGGTCGGTCTCCTTCGTCATCGGCTCGAGCAGCTCGAGCGCGCGATCCGGATCGCCGCTCTGCAGCACGACCTTCGCCTGCAGCGCGCGCGTCGGGAAGTAGCCCGAGTTGAGGCCGAGTGCCTTGTCGAGGTCGGTGCCGGCCGTCTTGAGATCGTTGTTCGCGAGCGCGATCTCGGCGAGCGCGGTGTACGTACGATAGGCGAGCGGGTTCGGCGCGTCGTCGCCGAGGTCGGCGACGGCCTGCTCGAGCTGCGGCTGCGCGTCCTTCGCGTTGCCGACGAGGAACAGCCCCATGCCGAGCGCGTGGCGGCCGATCTTGCTCTTCGCCTTGCGGGCGAGATGCTCGAGCGCATCGGCCGCGGCCGCGCGGTCCTTGTCGGTCGCGGCGGCGACCATGCGGGCCTCCTCGCGCACGATCTGGGCCTCGAGGTTCTCGGGCGCCTTCGCGATGACCTTCTCGGCCTCGTCGAGCGCGTCCTTCGCCTTGCCGAGATCCAGATCGGCGTACGCGCGCAACAGCCCCGGGCGAACGCCCTGCAGCTTGCTCGCGACATCGAGCGCCTTGTCGGGCAGGCCTGACGCGAGCAAGAGCCCCGCATCGACGAGCTGCACCGCCGGATCATCCTCGGCCTTGCCCTTGCCGTACCACGCGATCTTGGCGCGCGCCTCGGCGGCCTGCTTGAGCTCGCCGCGCGTGTAGTGCGCCCACGCGATGCGCGCCCAGAACCGCGGCTCGCTCGGCGGCTTGTTTCCGACGGCCTTCTTGAGGTCCTCGGCTGAGCGCGCGTAGTCCTCGATGCCCGCCTCGGCGAGCGCGAGCGCGAGGTTGCGATACGCGGTGACGCGCGGCCCGAAGTTCTTGTCGAGCTTGACGTTGAGATCGTCGATCGCGTCGTTCGCCTGGACGCTGCTCTCGGCGCGCGCGAGCGACTTGCCGAGCACGGCGAGCGGATGATCCTTCGACTTCGCGAGCGCCTTGTCGTAGAGCGCGAGCGCCTCGTCGAGCGAGCCCTCGTCGACGAGCAGGTCGGCCTGATCGATCATCGCGACGGGCAAGCCGTCGTCGCCGTCGGCGGCGGCCTTGAGCGTGGCCTTCGCGGCCTTGCGCTCGCCGCCCGCGAGCTGCGCGCGGGCCTTGAGCCAGCGCACCCACTTGTCGCCGTCGTTCTTCGCGAGGTAGTCGTCGAGCTGCTTGGTGACCTCGGCGAGCGTCGACGCCGGCGCCTCGAGCGTGCCGAGCCGCGACAGCTCGACGGCTGCCTTGCCGATGAGCAGCTCGCGCGCGCCGGGCTGGCCCGGCTTGACGTCGGGCGCGGCCGCCTTGATCGCGCGGTCGACGCGCTCGGTCTCGGTGCCGTAGAGCAGCGACTCGAGGCCGCCCGCCTCTGCCGCGTACGTGAACGTCAGCAGGTTCCCCGGATCCTTCTCGAGCGCGCCCTTGAGCTTGGTCAGGCTCGTCTCGAGGCCGTTGAAGTCGCCGGCGCCGATCGCGGTCTTCGCTTCCTTCTGCAGGCGCGCGACGGCCTCGGACTTCTGCTTCTCGCTCCACCAGTACCAGGTGCCGCCGCCGCCGATGCCGAGCACCAGCACGACGAACAGGAAGATGAACGCGCGGCGCGTCGACCGGCCCCACCGGCGATCGGGACGCAGGTCGAAGTCGCTGTCGGGCACGCGCACGCCGGCGACATCGAGCAGCCCGCCGGTCAGCAGATCGTTGAGGTAGTTCTCGCCGACGGCGGCCGACTGGCGCAGCGACGCGGCGGCTGCATTCTGCGGCTTCGCCGTCGCGACGACGCGCGGACGCACGCCCTCGATCGGCTGCTGCGGCGGAGGCGGCGCGGTCGGCTTGGCCTGCCGAGGCGGCGGCGGTGCGGGCTCGGGCTCGGGGCGCAGCGCCATCGTCGGCGCGACCGGCGAGCTCGCCGGCACGGGCATGGCAGCGCTGCGCGGCGCGGGCTGCGCGCGCGGCTTGTCGATCTGCATCGCGTAGTTCGTCTCGCCGCGCGGCGGGACGGGCTGCGGCACCGGCGCCGGCGGATCGAGCGGCTGGTTCGCGCGCGCGCGCTTGAGCATCGACAGGATCTGCGGGCTCGTCGGATCGAGGTTCTGCGCGTGCTGCAGCACGGGGACCGCGCGCTCGTAGTCGTTGCGGCGCAGCAGCACCTCGCCGAGCAGCGCGAAGCCCATGCGGTTGCTGCGGTCGATCTTGACGACCCGCAGCAGCTCGCCCTGCGCCTCTTTCCACTGGTGGAGCGCGGCATGTGCGCGCGCGAGCATGACGCGGCCCTCGAGGTTATCGGGGGAGACGTCGAGCCCTTGGTTGCAGACGGTGATCGAGTCCTTCGGCCGACCGAGGTTCAAGTACGCCTCGGCCAGGTCGATGAACGCCGGCGACGACGGATCGCGCCGAACGAGATCGATCAACTCCTCGATTTCTTGGGCCGATGGACGGCGATCAGCAGCCATGCAGAGCCACCGTGAGGGTAACACAGATCATTTCCGTGCACGCCACTACGACCCACTCGGCATTTCCCGTACCCACATCGTATGCTGCGCTCGTGGGCTCGAGCTTCGGCACGCTGTTCCGGATCACGACGTTCGGCGAGTCGCACGGGCCGGCGCTCGGCGTCGTCGTCGACGGCTGCCCCGCGAAGCTGGCTCTCGATGTCGCGCAGATCCAGCACGAGCTCGATCGCCGTCGCCCCGGCCAGTCGCGCCTCGTCAGCCAGCGCAAGGAAGAGGATCGCGTCGAGATCCTCTCCGGCGTCCTCGACGGCGTCACGCTCGGCACGCCGATCGGCATGATGATCCGCAACGCCGACGCGCGCAGCAAGGACTACGCCGAGATCGCCCGCGCCTATCGCCCGTCGCACGCCGACTACACGTACGACGCGAAGTACGGCATCCGCGCGGTCGCCGGCGGCGGCCGTGCCTCGGCGCGCGAGACCGCCGGCCGCGTCGCGGCGGGTGCGATCGCGCAGCAATTGCTGGCGCGCCACGGCGTCGAGATCGTCGCGTGGGTCGACGAGGTCGCGGGCATCGCGGCGACCGTCGACGACGCCACCGTCACGCGCGCCGGCGTCGACATCAACGACGTGCGCTGCCCCGATGCGGGCGCGGCCGCCCAGATGATCGAGCGCATCGAGCGCGCCCGCAAGGACGGCGACTCCGTCGGCGGCTGCATCCGCGCCGTCGCGCGCGGCGTCCCGCCGGGCTGGGGCGAGCCCGTCTTCGACAAGCTCGAGGCCGACCTCGGCAAGGCGATGCTGTCGATCCCGGCCGTCAAGGGCGTCGAGAACGGCTCGGGCTTCGCCGGCACGCGGATGACCGGCAGCGAGCACAACGACCTGTTCTATCGCCGCACCAACGGCACGATCGGCACGCGCACGAACCGCTCCGGCGGCATCCAGGGCGGCATCTCCAACGGCGAGCCGATCACGCTGCGCATCGCGTTCAAGCCGACGGCAACGATCATGCGCGCGCAGCCGACGGTCGACGCCGACGGCAACGAGACCACGCTCGAGCCGAAGGGCCGCCACGACGCGTGCGTGCTGCCGCGCGCGGTGCCGATCGTCGAGGCGATGATCGCGCTCGTGCTCGCGGACCACCTGCTCCGGCAGCAGGCCCGCGGCTAGCTTCGCCGGCGCACGCGCCCTACTCGCGCGGGGCGCGGATGCAGCGACCCTCGCACGGCACGAGCTCCCAGCCGTGCCGCGTGCACACGAGGCGCTCGCCCTCGACGTAGCCATCCGAGATCCGGCCGCCATCGTGCGGGCACTCGTCCGCGACGACCACCAGCCGCCCGCTGCCGAGCCGCGCGACCGCGACCGGGCGCGCGCCATCGCGGGCCGCGACGACCTCGCCGACCGCCAGCGGGCGCAGCTCGTGAAGCTGCGGACGCCCGTCGTCCGGGTCGTAGCCCAGCTCGTCGAGGATCTGCGCCTGGATCGCGCCCATGGCCCAACCTAGGGGGCCGGTCTGACACTCGCGGGCGGAGGCCTCCCGGGGCCCGCGACCGCCCCGCGGCCACCGCCGCATCGGCACGAAGCGAGCCAAGTGCTCGCAATTCTTGCTCCGAGGGCGGGATCGGCCGTAACGTCGAGCGACGTGGCTTGCGTCCTGGTCCACATCGATCTCGACGGCCCCCGTGCGAGCGCGAGCTCGCTCATCGCGCTCGCCGCCGGTCGCCAGCTCGCGAGCTCGTGGGGCGCGACCCTCTATGCCGCGCTGATCGCGCATGACCCCGACGCGCGCGGCGCGGCCGACTCGACCGGCCAGGTCGTCAACGCGGCGAACGTGCCCGGCATCGACGCGCTCGAGTCGCAGCTCGCGAACGGCGGCGCCGACAAGATCGTCGTCGCGCTCACCGATGCCGTCGTCTCGCCGCTGTGGGCCGCCGTCGGCACCGCGTGGCAAGGCGTGATCGATCATTTGCGGCCGCGGCTCGTGCTGTTCGGCGCCGATGCGCCGAGTGCGGCCGAGCTGGCGCCGCGGACGGGCGCGCGGATCGGAGCACGCCTGCTGCTGCGCGCGCGCACGACCGGCGGAGATGAAGTCGAGCTGCGCGATCGCGACGGCGGCTACGTGCGCGCGAGCGACGGGGGCGCGGCGGTCGCGCTGATCGGCCGCGCGAGTGAGGTCCCGAGCGGCGACGACGACGTCGATGTCGTCGTGCTCGCGCTGCCGGGCGGCGTCGACGAGCGTGTCGAGATCGCGGGCAGCTCGCCGGCGGAGGTCGCGCACACGCTCGGTGCGGTCGTCGCGATCGGCGACGAGGCGGCGCAGGATCCCAAGGTCGTCGCGAACGCGAGCACGCTCGCGCAGCGCCTCGGCGGCGTGCTCGTCGGCGGCGCGGAGGCCGCGCGCGCCGGCACGGTCGCGCCCGGCGCGGTCGTCGAGCGCACGACGCCGATCGCGCCCGAGCTGTGCGTGATGATCGGCGGCGCGCAGGTCGATGTCGCCGGTGCGGCGAGCCTGATCAAGATCGGCGCGCAGCCCGGCAAGCTCGTCGACGGCGCGCTCCCCGGCACGGTCGACCTCGGCCTCGCCGCGCTCGTCGAGCGGCTCGAGGATTTCAAGTGAAGGTGGCGGTGTGGCTCGGCACGGCCGCGCCGGTGCGCAGCGTGCGCTGGCTCGACGGCGCGCTCGGCGCAGCCGCGAAGTTCGGCAGCGCGACCGCGATCGCCGCCGGTGACCCGACGTGGCTCGACCTCGCCGCCGATCGCGCGCGCCGCGCCGGCCTCGACTCCGTCGGCGTGCCGACCGACCTGCAGCTCGACTACCTCGGCTGGGCGCAGGTCGCGGCGGCCGCGAGCCGCGAGCTCGGCGCAGGCGTGATCCTCGTCGACGAGGCGAGCCGGCCCGAGCGGTTCGCCGAGGTCGCCGCGATCGCCGAGCTGCGCGACTACGCGCAGGTCACGCACGTCGTCGCGCTCGCCCCCGACGGCGCGCTGATCCACGCGAGCCGCATCGCCGGCAAGCAGCTCCAGACCGTGCGCGTGCGCGGCGAGTGCGTGATCGGCGTGCGGATCGCGGGCGCGCACGTCGACGAGTACCCGACGCCGATGCCCTCGCCGTCGATGCGGCGCCTCGATCTCGCGGGCATCGGCCTCGATCCGATGGTGCTCGCGCATCGCGCGCTGCCGCCGCGCAGCGGACACCAGGCGAAGAAGTCCGTCGAACGCATCGCGGAGCACCTCTCGGTGCACCTGGTGAAGTGAGATGACCGCACGCGCGATGGCCAAGGATGTCCGCGAGCAGCCGGCGCGCGTCAGCGTGATCGCGCCCGAGGCGCTCGGGGCGACCGCGATCGCCGCGCTGCGCGCACGCGGCATCGAAGCCCGCGCCGCCGAATCGGCGAGCGACGGCGACATCGTCGCGTGGGCGCTCGACGCGCCACCCGGCGCCGCGACGACGCTCGACCTCGCCCAGGCCTGCGCGCGCGCCGCCGGTGCCGGCCGCCCGATCTGCCTGCTCGCGCCGCCGCCGAAGGGCACGGGACGCGCCGCGATCGAGCGCGCGGCCGCCCTCGCCTACCTGCGCGCGCACGGCGCCGCGCTCGCGCACGATGTCGATGCGTGGCTCGAGGCGGTCGTCGCGCTCGTGCGCTTCGGCATGCCGGAGGGGCCGCGCGCCGCGATCGTCGCACCGGCCGGCTCGTGGCTCGAGGCGCAGGCGAACGCGATCGTCGCCGAGGCCGAGGCGCTCGGTCTGCGTCCGCCGAAGCTCGAGGCGAGCGGCACCGATGCCGTGCTCTACGACCCTGCCGCCGGCGCGCCGCCCGCGCAGATGCTCGCGATCCCGATCGTCGCGCGCGCCGAGCTCGGCAGCGACGAGCCCGCGCTCTACGGCGCCCGCGCGGCGCTCGCCGCGATCGACGTGCTCGGCCACGCCGCGGAGCGCATCGCGGTCGGGCTCGGTCCGGCGCCGAAGACCGCATCGGCCGAGCTCGAGATCGATCGCGATCTGCTCGCGCGCCAGCTCGGCAAGCTCGCGTCGGCGGGACGCGTCGGTGATCACGAGACGAAGGTCCTCTTGCGCGCGTACAAGGTGCCGATCACGCGCCAGGTCGTCGCGACGACGCCGTCGGCGGCCGTGAAGGGCGCGCGCGCCGTCGGCTTTCCCGTCGAGCTCAAGCCGTGGGGCAACGACCTGCCGACGGAGCCCGCGGGCTGCCCGGTCGAGCGCGACATCACGAGCGACGCGCTGGTGCGCCGCGCCTACGCGAGCGTGCTCGCCGCCGCCGGCCGCAGCCTCGAGACCGGCGCCGTGATCGTGCGCGAGCATCCGCCGCTCGGGCGCGACCTGTCGATCGCGTTTCACAAGCTGCCGCACCTCGGCTGGACGGTCGTGCTCGACGCGCCGGGCGCACCGCACGTCGCCGCCGCGCCGGCCCCGCTCCGCCTGCTCGATGCGCAGCGCCTGGCGGCCGCGGTCGTCGCGTCGCGCGCCGGCGATCCCGAGCCCGACCGCGCGGGGCTCGCGAACCTGATGCGCCGCGTGTCGCACCTCGTCGTCGATCTCGATGGCCGCATCGCGAAGCTCGAGCTGCCGCGCGTCGTCGTCGGTGGGCGCGGCGCGCGCAGCGTCGTCGTCGACGCGTGGTGCGAGCTGACGAGCTAGGCTACGACGTCGCCGCGACCGTATCGCTCGTCGCGACGCTGCCGCGATCGCCGTAGAGCGCGTCGAGGATCGCCTCGGCGCGAACCTTGACGGGCGCACGCGCGGCGGCGAAGCGCGGATCGGCGCGCAGCGGCGCGAGCAGCGCGCACTTGTCGAGCCAGTGCAGGTCGAACAGCCCCGACTCGCTCGCGCTCGCGAGCGCGGCAAACGCCGTGTCGAGGTCGCCCGCGTACGCAGCCGCCTCCACGGCCATCTGCGCGACGAACGCGCGACGGCGTGCGTTGATCTTCTCGCCATCGATCAGCGAGAGCATCCCGTCGCGCACTGCCGCGTAGCCGCCGTCGAGGAACACGACGAGCATCGCGCGGATCGCCTCCGGCGCGAGCGCGGTCTGGCCGCCGGCCTCGAACCACGCGCGGAACTCGCGCAGTCCCGACAGGTCGCGCTGCCACCACATGTAGCGCACGCGCGACATCGGCCGATCGCGTCCCTCGGCGATCAGCTCCGCCTCGACGGGCTGCCACTCGTCCCAGCGGCCCTCGAGCACGAGCGCGCGGCCTATGTCCCAGCGCACCATGCGGGGGCCAGCGGCGATGCGCAGCGTCTCGTCGAGGCGGGCCATCGCGACGTCGATGTACCCCGCCTCGAGCAGCAGGCGCCCGAGGTGCTCGTGCGCCTCGGTGAGGTGCGGCGCGCACGCGATCGCGGTGCGGAACTGCACGGCGGCCTCGACGGGATCGCCCGTGTTGAGCGCCACGTGCGCGGCCGCGATATGCGAGTCCGCGAGCTGCGGCGCAAGCGCGAGCGCGCGGCGGGCGAGCTCGACGGCGCGCGCGAGCGAGGTCGTGTTCGTCTCGCCGAGGAAGAACGCCATGCGCACGTGCGCGATCGCGAGGTTCGAGATCAGGCGCGGCTCGTCGGGCGTCATCTCGAGGCCCTGCTCGAGCAGCGCCATCGCGCGCGGCGTGTCGCGCAGGTTGTCGTGCAGCATGTGGCGCGCGCGCATGATCAGGTCCTCGATCTCGAGCGCGGCTTGCGGCAGCGCCCCGTCGAGCAGCGCCTGATCGATCGCGCGCGCCGCCAGCTCGACCGCCGGCGTGACCTGATCGATGCGCGCGGGCAGCTCGAATGCGAGGCCCGGCGGCGTGACGCGCACGCGCAGGCGGTCGTCGGCGTCGACGGCGACGATGATCGGCGACTCCTCGGGCGCGTGGCCGAGCTCGCCGTAGCGCGCGAGCACGCGGACGAGCGGCACCCGGCGCAGCTTCGCGAGCAGCTGCTCGTGGACCGCGCCCGCGAGGTAGAGGTTCGGGCGGTCGAAGCCGCGCTGGCCGACGACGTACACGGTGCGCAGCTCGTCGCTATCGACCGCGTGGCGCGCATGTGGCTGCGTCGGCGCGCGGGCCGGCCGCGCCCACGACGCGAGCGCACGCGCGAGCGCGGCGGCGCTGGCGATCCGCGTGTCGCGATCCCGCGCGGTCGCCTGCGCGATGACCTGCGCGAGCTCGGGTGGCGCATCCCCGGGGCCAGCCGCGACATGATCGAGGTCCTGCTTCGCGGCGAGGATCGTCGCGACGTCGCCGGTGAACGCGCGCCGGCCGGCGAGCATCTCGAACAGCACCGCGCCGACCGCGTAGACGTCGGCGGCCGGCGTCGGCGCCTCGCCGCGCGCCTGCTCGGGCGCCATGTACGCGGGCGTGCCCGACAGCTCGCCCTCGGCGGCCGCGACCGCCGCCACACCGAAATCCGCGAGCACGACACGGCCATCGTGCGCGAGCAGCACGTTGTCGGGCTTGATGTCGCGATGGATCACGCCGGCCGCGTGCGCCGCGTCGAGCGCCTGGCACATCGCGATCGCGATCGGCACGGCCTCGTTCACGGGCAGCCGCCGCCGCTGCGCGAGCCGGCTCGTCAGCGATTCACCGTCGATCAGCTCCATCGTGCAGAACATCACGCCGTCCGCGCTGCCCAGCTCGAACGTGCGCGCGACGTTGACGTGCGTGACGCGCCTCGCGAGCTTGACCTCGTGGCGGAACCGCTCCGCCATCTGCGGCAGCTCCGCGAGGTCGTGGCGGATGACCTTGAGCGCGACCAGCTCGTCGAGCTCGCGATCGCGCGCGCGATACACCGCGCCCATCCCGCCCGTGCCGATCAGCGCGAGCAGGTCGTAGCGGTTCGCGAGTGTCTTGCCCGTGAGGTCGATCATTCGGGTTCTTCGTGCCCGACCTCGAGCTCGAGCGCCTGCGCGTCCGCGAGCAGCGCCTCGCGCGTGTTGCGAGACGGCTCGTCGATCACGCGCTGGAGCAGCATGTTGAGCATGCGGCCGACCGCGGGGCCCGGCGCCATCTGCAGCGCGGTCATCAGATCCTTGCCCGTGATCGCGAGGTCGCCCGTCGCCAGCGGATCGCCGAGCACGCGGCGCGCGGTCTGCACGAGCACGTGGTTCGGCGCGGCCTCGCTCTCCCACAGCTCGATCGCGGCCTCGCGGTGCGCGCGAGAGAGCTGCGACAGCAGCCGGCGCACCTGGGGCGGATCCCACGTCGTCGCGCGCGGCGCGTGCGCGATCGCGACGAGCGTGCTCGCGAGCTCGAGGTCCCCGTTCGAGAACTTCAGCGCGCGCAGCAGCTCGCCGATCCGCTTTTGCAGCGGCCGGTCGAGCACGTGCGGCAACGCCTCGCCGTCGGCCATCGGCGCGAGCAGCGCCGCGAGCCGCACCCGCCGCGCCGCGCGATCGACGCGCTCCGCATCGACGCGCGCCAGCTGCGGCAGGACCTGCGCGAGGATCCCCGTGCGCACCGCCGGCACGAGCCCGCGCGACGGCTGCCGGCCCGCGAGCAGCTTCACCAGCTCGTCGTGCACGCGCTCGCGCGACACGCGCGCCAGCGATGGCAGCGCCGCGACGATGCCCGCCTCCGTCGCCGGCTCGAGCTCGAACTCGAGCTGCGCACAGAACCGCACCGCGCGCATGACGCGCAGGCCGTCCTCCGTGAACCGCGCGACCGGATCGCCCACCGCGCGCAGCTGCCGCGCCTCGATGTCACGCTGGCCGCCGAACGGATCGACGAGCTCGTGCTTCTCGGGGTCGTACGCGATCGCGTTGACGGTGAGGTCGCGCCGCGCGAGGTCCTCGACGAGCGGCACGCCGAACGTCACGCTGTCGGGACGCCGGGCGTCGCTGTAGGCGCCCTCGCCGCGGAACGTCGTCACCTCGACGTGCTCGCGCTGCACGATCACCGTGACCGTGCCGTGCTGCAGGCCGGTCGGGATCGTCTTCCGGAACAGCTTCACGACCTGCTCGGGATGCGCGCTCGTCGCGACGTCCCAGTCGCTGACCGCCCGGCCGAGCAGCGCGTCGCGCACGGCGCCGCCGACGGTGACGGCCTGAAAGCCCGCCTGCGCGAGCACGCGGCACACCTCGCGGACCGGGTCCGGGACGGCGAGCTCCACGCTACTCCGTCTGGGCCGCGCCGCGCAGCCGCGTGAAGATGTCCGTCGCGCGCCCGCGCAGCTTCATCGCCTCGGCGGTGTTGCCGGCGCGCTCCTTGAGGTACGCGAGCCCCTGGTAGGCCCGCGCGAGCTCGACCTCGTGCTTGACGGTCGCGAGGATGTCGATCGCGCGGCGGAAGTCGTCCTCGGCGGCGAGCGTGTGGCCGAGCGCGGCCGCGACCTCCGCCTTGACGCGATAGCCGCAGCCGATGTGAACGCGCAGCCCGACCGCCTGCGCGACGGCCACCGCCGCGTGCGCCTCGACATCCGCCGCCTCGAGGTTGCCGAGCTGCAGCTGCACCTGCGCGAGCCGCTGGTGCGTCACGGTGAGCATCACGCGATCGCCGAGCTGCGAGGCGAGCTGCTTGGCATCGCTGAGGTCCTTCACGGCCTCGGCGCCCCGCCCCATCGCGCCCTTGACCTCGCCGGTGCGCGACAGCACGTCGGCGAGCGCGAGCTTGTCGCCGATCTCCTGCGCGACCGCGCGCGCCTCCGCGAGCAGCTCGAGCGCCTGCTCGTGGTTGCCGTCCTCGGCGTACACGCCGCCGAGATCGCACAGCGACTGCACGATGCCGACCATGTCGCCGATGTCGCGCCGCAGGTCCAGGGCCTCGCGGAACTGCGCGATCGCGGCCTTGAAGTTGCCGCTGTCGTGATGCACGCGCCCGATGTTCGCGAGCGACAGCGCGATCGAGCGCCGATCGCCGAGCGCGCGTCGGATCGTCAGCGCCTGGCGGTGGAAGTCGAGCGCCTGCGAGTACCCGCCGCGCAGCCAGTGGACGCGGCCCATGTCGTCGAGCGTCGAGGCGATGCCGCGATCGTCGCGCGAGCGCTCGAACAGCTCCTGCGCGCGCCGAAGGTGCTCCATCGCCGCGTCGTACTTGCCGAGCCGGCGCTGGCCGCGCGCGAGGCGCGAGTACGCGGCGCCCGCCTTGTTCAGCGAGTCGAAGCGCCACGCGAGCTGCAGCATGTCGCTGAAGCACTGCGCGGCCTCCTCGGTCTTGCCGCTCTGCTCGAGGACGTCGCCGAGGTTGTGTAGACCGTCGAGCCGCGCCGGCGCATCGGCCTCGCCGAGCATCGCGAGGCCCTTCTCGTAGAGCGAGCGCGCCTCGTCGGGCGAGTAGCGGGCGCGCGCGCGATCGCCGCCCTGCAGGTAGCAGCGCGCCGCCCGCCGCGTATCGCCGCCGCGCTCGTACAGCGACGCGAGGAACTCGAGCTGCTCGTCGCGCAAGGTCGACAGCTTGCTCTCCAGCCACTGCGCGGCCGCGAGGTAGTAGCGCGCGAGCTTGCGCGGCTCCGTCGACTTGACGATCAGCTCGCGCTCGAGGTTGTGCTTGAACACGACCTCGACATCGCCGGGCACGCTCGAGTCATCCGTGTCGAGCATCAGCACGTAGTCGCGATCGGCGAGCACGCTGATCAGATCGCTGACGCGCCGGCGCACGTCCTCGCCGTGCCCCCACTCGAGGTCGAGCGGGCCCACCTTCTCCGGCGAGCGCTCGAGCCGCGTCAGCGCGATCACGGCCGACAGCCAGAACACGTTGCCGAACACGGCCGCCTTCTCGAGCAGGTCGCGCTCCTCGGCCTCGAGCGCGGCGATGCGCGCCTCGATCGCCTCGTCGACCGACACCGGCAGCTCGGTCTCGGCCGCGCGATCCGCATCGAGCTGCCACGCGGTCGCCGTCGGTACGAGCGCGCCGTTCTCGAGGTACAGCTTGACCAGCTGCTCGAGCAGCGCCGGGTTGCCGCCGGTGACCTCGATCGCCGTGTCGATGATGTCGTCGGGGATGCGCGGGACCTTCGCGAGCAGCTTGCGGAACATGTCCTCGGCGTCGTCGCCCTCGAGGTTGCGCAGATCGATCCGCGTGTGATCGACGGCGCCCTCGCCCCAGCCGCCCATGCGCACGAGCATCTCGGGCCGCGCCGCGCACAGCAGCACGATCGATCCGCCGACGCCGGCCGCGATGTCGTGCAACAGGCCGAGCGTCTCGTCGCCGGCCCACTGCAGATCGTCGAGCACGAGCACGAGCGGGCTGTTCGCGGCGTCGAGCTCGAGGAACCGCTTGAGCGCCGTCTTCGCGAGATCGGCGAGCTGCGCCGGGTTCTCCGTGACCGCCTTGAGAAACGGCGTCGGCGGGAACTCCAGCCCGACGTACCCGCCGAGCAGGAACAGCAGCTCGGAGACGTCCTTCTCGCCGAGTACCTCGCGCACTTCGTGCGTGAAGCGCAGCTTGTCCGTCTCGTCGGGCTGGGGCGTCAGCTCGAACCGGTCGCGCAGCAGCGCCGTGATCGCCGACCACTTCTGATCCCGCTGCGCCGCGCCGTGAAACACGCGCGTCTGCTTCTCGCGCAGCTCGGCGATCAGCTCGTTGATCAGGCGCGTCTTGCCGGTGCCCTGGTTGCCGACGATCGTCACCAGCTGGGGCGCCTGGAAGTCGATCGCGCGCGTGACGACCTCGCGCAGCGTCGTCAGTGCGGCATTCCGCCCGACGAGCGCGCTTCGCACGGCGCGATCCGGCTCGATGTCGATCCGGACCATGCTGCGCGGGCGCTCGACCGACGGCGCCGGCGGCAGCGGTGCCGGCGGCAGCGGTGCCGGTGGCTGCGCCGGAAGCGGTGGCGTCGCCGGCGGCGTCCCGCGTGCGGGTACCGGAGGCGGCTTGGCGCTGGGGATCGGCGGCGGAACGGTCTGCGCCTTCACGACGCCCGTCCCTTTGAACGGAGTCGCTGCCGACGCGGGCCGGCCGGAACCCGGCGGTCGGGGCGGATCCTGCGACACTCGGTGCACAGGTTATCAGATCCAGCTTCGAGACACGCAGCCAAGGCCCGGTGTATCTTGGAGATAGGGATGGGCAACCACTGGGCAATCCTTGCCTGCGCGGTCGCGCTCTGCGGCTGCCCGACCGTGGATCTCGGAGACACGCCGCCGGATATCGGCCAGTGCAATCCGGCCAAGGGCCAGGCGTACTTCGTGTCGACGATCGAGCCGCAGTTCCTCAAGATCACGGACACCGCGAACGGCTGCGCGCGCTCGGCCTCGTGCCACCTCAACGCGCACGGCCTCACGCTCAAGGTGAACCCCGTCGACGACGTCTCGAACTATCGCATCACGCAGGCGTACCTCAACTGCGGCCAGCCCCAGGCGAGCTCGCTGCTGACCAAGCCGCTCAAGGGGATCGACGCCCACGGTGGCGGCGACCTGTTCGCCGACATGTCCGATCCGGCCGTGCAGGCTTTTCTGATGTGGTTCCAGTGAGGAGAGCGAGCAAAGCGAGCGGGTGCGGGTGTTGGGTGGGCTTGCATGGCAAGCCCGCCGGAGGCGGGCACTTGCCATGAGGCGCCTCGTCATCCTCGCGATCCTGTGCATCGCCGGCACGGCCAGCGCCGATGCCTACCTGCGGGTGATCGCGCAGCGCGCGAGCGTGTACTCGGGCCCGGGCACCGGCTATCGCGAGCTGGCGACGGTGACGCGCAACCAGGTCTTCCAGGTCCTCGAGCGCGGCACGCGCGACTACTGGTTCAAGATCGAGCTCGACGACGGCACCCCGGGCTGGATCGTCGGCGACATGGTCTATCCGTTCGAGGTCGGCGACGAAGAGGAGCCCGGCGCGCTCACGCGCATGGGGCGCGCGATCAAGCGCGCGATCCTCGGGCCGTCGCCGGTGCCGTACGCGACGGTCGGCCTCGCCGCCTCCGCCGGCATCCTCGACAACGAAGGCGTCTTCCTGCTGCGGCCATCGATCATCATCGATCCGTACTGGGCGATCGAGGCGGTCGCCGGGCTCTCGCCGCGCAGCGACAAGGACGTCTATCTCGGCGGCCTCGGCTTCGTGCTGCGGCTCGCGCCGGGCGCGGTGCTCGGCCCCTACGCCAGCATCACGGTCGGCGCGGCGCACATCTCGCCGAAGGCCGACAACTACGTCGACCCGCGCGAGACCCTGATGGCCCTCGGCGCCGGCGGCGGCCTCGAGATCACGCTCAAGAAGCAGATCACCGTGCGCATCGACGCGCGCAACTGGACGCTCTTCAACGAAAACCACTCCAACAACGGCCAGGAGTACTCCGGTGGACTCGCGATTTTCTTTTAAGGTCGCAGCAGTGCTGTTGGCGCTCGTCGGCGCGTGTGGTCGTCAGGCCGTGCGCGCGAGCGAGAAGCAGTTCCTCGCCGATCAGGTGATGGTGTTCGACAACGACCCGCACGAGACGGCATCGGACGATCACATCCTCGAGAACCGCGAGGGTGCATCGGGCGGCCACGGCGCGGGCGGCGGAGGCTGCGGTTGCAACTGAGCCGCAAAGATCGCCTCGGCCGTCGAGGCTCGGCGAGATGGCCGAGCACCTTGCGGCGAAGGCGTCCTTTAGGGCAACTAGCACGCGCCATCGCGCTCGCCGTGCTCGCGACCAGCGCGATCGCGGCGGCGGACGATCGCGCCGAGGTCTCGACCTCGCTGTTCGAGGAGAAGCGCGCCGGCGACAAGGGCGGCCTGACGGTCGTGCACCCGCAGGCCGACGTCGGCTTCGATCTCGGCCGCTACGTCGACATCAACATGGGCTACGCCGCCGACGCCGTCACGGGCGCCACCGCGGCCACCTACCAGGTCGATGCCGTCTCGTCGGCGACCAAGTTCTCCGACGTGCGCCACGAGGGCAACGCCTCGCTGGGCTTCAAGGGCCGCCGCTCGTCGATCACGTTCTCGACGAGCTTCGGCACCGAGCGCGACTATCTCTCGCACTCGATCGGCGGCAACGCCTCGGTCGATCTGCCCGGCCGCAACACGACCATCGCGCTCGCCTACGGCCACTCGTTCGACGAGGTCTGCGACCACGACAACGGCAACGCGATGCCGCTCGAGCGCCACGCGCTGATCGGCGCCGAGCCCTGCCTCAAGACCGGCGGCTTCTTCGGCAAGAACGACCCGGGCGTCACGGTCTGGCACGACGTCTCGATCGACACGGCGCAAGGCACGCTCACGCAGAACCTGTCGCCGACGATGAACATGCAGGTCGCGCTCTACGGCCAGGTGCTCAACGGCTTCCTCAGCAACCCGTATCGCCGCGTGAAGGTCGGCGGCGTCTCCGCGCAGGAGCACATCCCCAACGAGCGCGCCCGCTGGTCGCTCACGGCGCGCGTGAACCGCTTCTTACCCAAGCTCCACGCCGCGGCTCACTTCGGCGCGCGCTTCTACGATGACACCTGGCGCGTCGTCGGCGGCGACGTCGAGCTCGGCTACTCGCAGTACATCGGCAACTCGCTACTGCTGAAGATCCACGCGCGCGTCTATCAGCAGTCCGCCGCCAAGTTCTTCAAGGACGCATTCTTCTACGAGACCGAATCGACCGCCGGCGAGTACTACACCGGCGATCGCGAGCTCTCGCCCGTGCGCTCCGGCATCGTCGGCGCGAAGCTCACGCTGATCAACGTCGCCGGCGACAAGCCCGTCTGGGGCTTCCTCGACCGCCTCGAGTTCAACCTCAAGGGCGACGTGCTGATCCTCGATCAGCTGCCCGCGGATTCGTCCCTCGCAAATCCGATGGGAATCGACAAACAATTCCTATACGGCAATGGCCTGCTGGATGCAGTCATCCTCCAGCTCGGCATTTTGGGAAACTACTAGCCCTTCGCGTATACTCCGGACGGCATGTACCGCTATGGGGATGGCACGCCGTTTCCGCTCGATGAGAACTTCATCGAGACGCTGACCGCGGCGGTCGAGGCGTGCACCGGCGCCTTCATGCCGCTGACCGAGCTCGACACGCGCCGCGACAACGCCAAGGCCGGCCGCGTCGATGCCGATCGCGAGCTCGCCAAGCTCACGGAGCTCGAGAAGGCACTCACCAGCGCGCTCTCGAGCTACATGGTGCCCGACAAGAAGGCGATGCAAGCACAGGGCGTCGCCCAGAAGACGCTGCAGACCGCCAAGACCGCGCTCCAGCAGGCCCGCGCCCAGGTCGAAGGCCGCGTCTCCGCGCTCGAGGCCCAGGCCTCCGCCTCCACCGCCTCGGACGCCGTGCTCCACGCGCTGCGCCCGTTCTTCGATCATCACCAGCTGCCGAACGCGAAATGGATCATGTCGTGGGACGTCCGCGGCACGGAGCCCGTCGCGAACGCGGTCGCCACGTCGGGCCGCCTGATGGCGACCTTCACGCTGCAGACGGATCCGTACCGCCAGCCGGTGCGCGTCGATCAGCTCGCGGAGGCCGTCATCGTCCACATGATGAAGAAGGGCCTGCTCGGCAAGGCCAAGCCCGCGCCGGTGGAGCTCGGCAAGTACGTGATGGTCGCCTTCGAGAAGAAGTCAGGCGAGCACGTCATCACGCTCAAGGAGAAGCCCGACCGCGCCTCCCAGGGCCTGCGCTTCACGGTCGGCCCGAGCGGCGCGACCTGGCAATCCGTCTCGCCCACCGGCGAGGCCGACAGCGACTACAACCCGCTCGACACCGAAGATGTCGACGGCATCCGCCGCCTCGGCGAGGGCGCCTCCAACGCGCTCAAGGACCTCGTCAACCACCGGACCCTCACCGACATCACGCTCGGCTCGCAGGACCTCGCTCAGCTCCCCGAGCCGCGCGTCGTCCCGATGGAGGTCCTCGCCCAGCTCACCCCGCTTGCCCGCACGATCCGCGAGCGCTCGCGCATGAGCGGCGAGCTCGTCCTCAAGCGCGACATCGAAGGCGGCCGTCGCGAGGAGCTCTACGTCCCGCGCGCACAGCTCGCCTCCAAGTTCGCCAAGCTGCCGATGGAGTACCGCCGCCCGTTCGAGGAGATGGGCATCGCGGGCGAAGACACGCAGCCCGCGATCCAGCTCCCCGAGTCGATGCGCCCGCCGGCCCGCCCGGCCGGCAAGTCCGTCCCACCCCCGCCTCCCGGCGCTCACGCCGCCCCGCCGCCCCCGCCGCGCGTGGGCACCGAAGATCAGAAGACGCTCGTCGGCGCGCCGCTGCCGGAAGACCTCGAGAAGGCGCTCAAGGACTGAGCTATCGTCCCCGGATGCGGTGGACGGATGGCCCGGTGCCGAACGCGCGCCCCGACCGCCTCGCGCTCGCACGTGAGGTCGGCGAACGTGCGCGCGAGCGCTTCGATGCGCTCGCCGTCGGCATCTACGGCTCGGTCGCGCGCGGCGAGGACGGCCCATTCTCCGACATCGAGATGACGTGCGTCGTGGCCGGCGACGTCGACGAGACGTTCGAGTGGATGCACGGCGGCTGGAAGATCGAGGTCGACGTGCGCGGTCGCGAGTACCTCGCGCGCGACGCGGCAACCGTCACCGAGAGCTGGTCGATCACGCACGCGGCCTACCTCGACGTGATGCCGCTGTACGACCCCACCGGAATCTTCGCCGAGCTCGCGGCGATCGTGCGCGGACTGCCGCGTGCCGTCTTCGACCGTGCGATCGAGCGGCTGATCGTCGGCGAGCTGTGGGAGGCGATCGCCAAGCTGCGTAACGCCCGCACGCGCAACGAGCCGCCGCCGATCGGGTTCCTCTACTACATCCTGAAGATCGGCTACTGGTTGATCGGGCTCGCGCACCGACGAACCTATCCGTCAGCGACGACCGCGTGGAGCGATGCGCTCGCGCTCCCCGATCGTATCCCCGGCTACGATGCGCTCGCTGCACTTGCGAGCGCGGGCGCCGTCCACGATCCGAGCCGCGTCTTCGACACATGCGAGCGGTTCTGGGCCGGCGTCGCCGAGTGGGGCGTCGCGCGCGGACTCGTCATCGAGTCGCCGGCGCACGCCGTATGACCGCGCGCCATCGGCGGGCCCGAGCACTACACGAGCTGCGTCGCGCATCGGCGAAGCGCGGCCCGCACGAGCTCCTCGAGGGAACCCGGCTCCTCGTCGAGCGCGCCCTCCACTGCACGCCGCGCCTCTGACTTCGCGAAGCCCAACGTGGTCAGGGCGAGCATCGCGTCCGCACGTGCGCCGACGTCGGTCGCGGGGCGCTGGTCTGACCGATTGTCCACGTGGACAATGTCGCCGCGCTCCAGTCGCGCTACCGCCCCCTCGAGCCCCACACATGGTGCGGCTGCTTCATCCGTCCGCGGTTGGTCTGACCCATTGTCCACGTGGACAATGGCCGCCGCCGTATTCGTGATCACCGCGCTGTCTGCGGGGCCTTCGATCGTCAGGTCGCCGCGATGGAGCGCGACGTGATGCCCGTCGCACAGCGAGATCAGGTTCTCCATCGTGTGCGCGCCGCCGTTCTCGCGCGGCGCGATGTGGTGCACCTCGATGTTCGCGGCCGCCCGACAGCCGGGCACGCGGCACTTGCCCTGGTCGCGCATCATCACCTTCGCGCGAAGCGCGGGCGTCACGTCCTGCACCGACCGCCCGCCACCCTTCACGTCGATCCACTGTGCATCGCAGAACACGCGCGCCATCTCCTCGGGCCGCAGCGCGACCTGCCGGTTCCCGGCAAGCTGCCGCCCGACCTGGCACGACGGACACACCGTGACCGCAACCTGCGCCGCCGCCTTCTTTCGCGGTCCGCCACCGCGCGCGCGAGTCGCGAGCAGCAGTAGCAGGTCGTTATCATCGAGCCGCTGGCCCATCTCCTCCTGCAGCTCGCGACGCGCGAGCTCGAGCGCAGCCTCGGTCGCGGGCGTGATGCCGCGATACGTGCGGTCCTTCGCGCGCATCTCTGGCTTGCGCGGAGTCGCCGGCCGATCGCCAACCTCGCGCTCGGTGAGCAGCTCCTCGATCTCGCGCTGATTCTTGCCGCGACACGCCGCGATCCACTCGCCCTCCGTCCGGTTCGTCGCGACGCGCGAGATCGCGCGCACGGCCGAGTAGCTCAGCTCGCCGTCGCCCAGTGCTTGCTCCAGCGCCGGCATCGCATCCAGCGCCTCGGCCACGCGAACGCGCTCCGATGCCACGTGCGGCCCGTATCCGCACTCGCGCTCCAGGTACTCGCGGATCGAGGTCATGCCGACGTGCCGCCACAGCGCGATGCGGATCGCCTCTCGGATCAGCACGAGCTCCTCCCGGTCGAGCGCCGCGCGCTTCCTGGCGATGCGCTTGAGTCGCCGATGCACGGACTGCCAGTCCTCCGCCTCACACGCCCTCGAGACAACGAGCATCGGGAACTCGTACGCGACTGCGACCACGACACGCTCCTTGGTTGAAAGACCACATGTACCACGCAGGTTTTCGGCGCTCTGGTTTGCGCCCTGCGCGCTGATCGAGGTGCACGACCTCGCGCGAGTCACGACACTCACGAACGTGCGCCAGCGCGCCACCAAACGATTTCTCGTCGAGAAAACACGCCGTCTGACGTCCCACGTGCGTGCCCCATTCCAGAGATCGTCAAGCACATTCGACATCGCACAGACGATTTTGAATCGGGCGGGATAGCGACTGCATTACTGCGGCTCGCTGCGACGACGTCCGAAAGCAGATCTCGAAATCGAAGAGCTACGTCCTTCGCACGCGCCTGTCCGTGCACGCGAACCGCACCCGCCCTACCCGTGCGCGCGAACCGCACCCACCCTACCCGTGCGCGCGAACCGCACCCGCCCTCCCCGTGCGCGCGAACCGCACCCGCCCTCCCCGTGCGCGCGAACCGCACCCGCCCT
>CAYUNM010000034.1:0-85001 GCA_964446175.1 uncultured Kofleriaceae bacterium | reverse complement strand
GTGGAGGCGGCGGGAGTCGAACCCGCGTCCGGAAATGCGTCGGAACGAACGTCTACGCGCGTAGGCTCGCTATTTGAGGTCTCGCGCCTGCCGGCAGCGGCCGGCCTGCAGGCGCAACGAGCTGACTAAGTCTCGACCTCCCTGCGCCAGCGGGTCGGGGGTCCAGTCTGATTGTGTCGGTGAGTCTGGGCTACAGACGGAAGCTCAGATCACCGTCGTCGTCTGAGTTTTGATCAGGCGGCGAGAGCAACAGCGTTATCGTTCGCAGTTGCAGGTTTGCCCATTTTTACGTGGCCATGGGCGCCACGACGCGCAGTCCGAGCTTCGACATCCCCGTCGAATCCGGTACGCCCCCTTGTCAAAGAACATCTGCAGTGTGGGGCTGGGCGGGGGCCTGGTCAAGGCCGGAAGTTCTCGTAGATTCGACGGTATGGAAGCGCTGCAAGATCGGTATGCGCCGCAGGGGCGGTGTTTCGGGTGTGGTCCGACGAACGTGCATGGGCTCCGGATCAAGAGCTTCGTGGATGCGAGCGGGCACGTGGTTTGTGACTTCGTGCCGGAGGCGTGGCACGCGGCGTTCGAGGATGTGCTGAACGGCGGCATCATCGGGACGGTGCTCGATTGCCACATGAACTGGACCACGATCGCGCACTTGATCGCGGCGCAGGGACTGGATCATGCGCCTCCGTGCGTGACGGCGGAGTTCAAGGTCGTGCTCAAGCGGCCGACGCCGATCGGGCCGGTGCATGTCGATGCGCACGTCGTGAGTGCGACGGACGATCGCGCGGTGATCGAGGCGGTGATGACGGCTGGTGGGAAGGTGACCGCGGTGGGGAGCGGGACGTTCATCGCGGTGAAGCCGGGGCATCCGGCGTATCACCGGTGGTAGCGGTTCAGGTGGGGGCGGAGGCAGGTGGTGGGAAGCGCTTCTTGAACGAGAACGCGCGCTCGGACGGGCCGGAGGCGGTGATGAGGTCGAGACGAGCTTTGGCGTCGGCGGCGGTCGGGCGCGTGTTGGCGGGGATCCACCAGAGTGCGAGCGCGTGGCCGCCGACGACGGCGCGGGTGTCGGCGAACCAGCGCTTGCGGGCGGCGTAGACCTCGGCGTGCGCGGTTCGATAGGTGTAGGCGTGGAGGGAGTCGATCGAGTCCCAGACCGACATGTTGAAGAGGACGCGTGGGTCGGGGAACTCGCGCTGGCGTGGATCGCGCGAGTCGGTGAGGTAGCGCCAGATGAAGCCGGGCTGGGCTTCGGCGAGGTGGTTCATCTCGTCCAGGCGCGCGATGTAGTCGGCGAGCAGCGGGTCGGCTGCGTCGGCGAGCGCGTAGGCGACGTTCGCCTGGGCGAGGTGGTACGGCACGCGCGCAAGCTTACTTGATGGGGCGGCGGAAGATCCGGGGGTGGGTGCGTCGGGATGGTGTGAAGCCAATCTCGATGTCGGCGTCCGGACGGTTCGTGGCGTTGCGCGCGCGGGGCGGGGTGGATGTTGTCGACGTGCAGGGGACGGCGCCTCGGCGTTCGTTCGAGCTTGGCGAGGGTGGCGATTTTGCGATCGTCGGGAGCTGGTTGTGTCTGGCGGATCGCGCGCTGCGGGCCGAGTGTCTGGAGGGAGCGCGCTCGTGCGCGGTGGCGGTCGGTGGTGGTGGTGGCGCTGGTGCGGTTCGCGCGTTTGGTGGAAGGCGGGCGGATGCGGTGATTGTTGGTGGGGCGCTCGTCGCGCTCGAGCCGGAGCCGAAGGTGGTGGCGCAGGCGGTGGGTGGGGGCTCGTGGTTTCCGCTGGTCGGGCGGGCGGTGCTCGCCGTGACCGGGTCGCGGCTGGCGCTCGTGACGGGTGGCAAGTCGGTGGCGCTCGACGTGGCCGTGGGTGGTGAGGTGGTCGGCGTGTCGTCGTTGTTTGGCGGGAGCATGATCTCGCTCGTCACCAGGACGCGCGACGAGCACGAGGTGATCGTGTTGCAGGGGGCGGGACGGCTCGCGCATCGAATTCGGGTGCCGGCGGCGGCGTGGCATGCCTTCGCGCCGGGGCGCGGGCAGCTGCTGCTCGGGACGGGCGGTGACGATGTTGTTGCGATCGATCTGCGGTACGGGCGCGTGTGCGGTGAGGGTCGCGCGCCGCATGCGATCTCGGCGCTCGCGGTCGACGAGGATGGGCGCGAGGCGGCGATCGCGAGCGAGGGCGATGGTGGCGTGCCGGTCGTGTCGATGGTTCGCTGCGACGAGCTGATCACGCCGGTGCGCGAGAGCAGCACGGCCGTCGAGACGGAGCGGGTCGTGGAGGAACCGGTCGTCGCGGAGCGCGAGGAGCCGGAGGTCGCGCCGATCGTCGTCGACGGGCCGCGCGAGGTGGTGCTGTCGCGCGCGGTGCCGTATGCGCTCGGGGTGCCGCCGGGCGCGCTGCCTGGCGTGGCGGCCGTCGATGCGGAGCCGTTCGCGAGCGCGCGCGATCATCTGGCGGCGCTGCTGGAGCTCGTGGCGGCGCGCGCGGCGGTCGCGATCGCGGAGGCGTGGCACAGCGGGCGGATCAGTGCGGATGCGGCGGGGCAGCTGCCGTTCGAGCGCGAGGTGCTGGGGCTTGCGGGGGAGAGCTGCGAGCTCGCGGGCGATCGGGTGGCGCGGGCGCACGAGAGGTTGCGGCGGTGTAGCGAGGTGGTCGCGGCGCGCACGCAGGCGACGTTGCATGCGGGCATCGACCTGCCGTTCATCGCGATCGCGCGCGAGCTGGCGCTGTCGGAGGTGGCGACGCAGGTGCTGCTCGCGATCGTGGCGCCGCACGGACGGCCGGAGATCGCGCGGCTGTATCGGATCCTCGGCAACGAGACGAACCGGCCGGCGTGCGACGACGCGCTCGTGTGTCAGCTGCTCGCGGGTGACGACGCGGCGGCGCGCGATGCCGTGCTCGACGAGCTCGCGCCCGATTCGCCGCTCGTGCGGGCGGGGGCGGTCGTGCGGGCGGGCGCGGCGCTCGAGGTCGCTCCGGCGCTGGTCGCGCGGCTGCGGGAGCGCACGTTGCCGGCGACGGCGGCGGCGCGCCGGCGCAGTGCGGTGCGCTCGCTCGCGGAGCTGCATGTCGATCGCGCGGTGGTGAACGAGCTGTTGCAGGCGCTCGCGATGCCGCGCGCGTCGCCGGTGCGGATCGTGATGCGCGGGCCGCGTGGCGTAGGACGGCACGCGGTGATCGCGGCGATCGCGGCGCGCGTCGGGTATGACCTGGTCGCGATCGATGCGTCGCAGCTGCCTCGCGCGGCGCTCGTCGATGCGCTGGCTCGCGAGCTCACGAACGCGCTGCTCGGGCAGGCGATTCCGGTCGTGTCGGGGCTCGAGGTGGTCGAGGGCAGCGATCAGGAGGCGGCGCAGCGGCTGCGCCAGACGATCGCCGCTCATCGCGGGCCGGTCGTGCTGCGCACGGGGCTGGAGTCGCGGCTGCCGCTCGAGCCGGGATTTGTCGAGGTCGTGTTGCGGCCCCTCGCGGAGCGGCAGCGGTGCCGCGCGTTCGCGGACGCGCTCGACGAGGTGGGCATCGCCGCCGACAGCGAGCTGCTCGCGCGCCGGTTTCGCATCGGGCCGGGCACGATGCAGCGCATTGCGCGGGATGCCCGCGCGCGCCTCGGCCGTGCCGAGCCGGATGCGGTGGTGGGGACCGCCGTCGTCGACGAGCTCGCGCGCCAGCATGTCGCGACGCGGATCGGCAGCGCTGCGCAGCGCGTGACGCGGCTCGCGGAGTGGGATCAGGTCACGCTTCCCGACGACATGCTCGATAGCCTGCGCGAGCTGATCGGGCGCGCGCGTCATGCGCGCACCGTGTATGAGGACTGGGGGTACGACGCGCGGATCACGACGGCGCGCGGGCTGACCGCGTTGTTTTATGGGCCGCCGGGTACCGGCAAGACGATGGTGGCGGGGCTCGTCGCGCGCGAGCTCGGGCTCGAGCTGTATCGCGTCGATCTGTCGAAGGTCGTGTCGAAGTGGGTCGGCGAGACGGAGAAGAACCTCGGCGAGGTGTTCGATGCGGCGGAGGACGGGCAGATCATGCTGCTGTTCGACGAGGCCGACTCGCTGTTCGCGAAGCGCAGCGAGGTGAAGTCGAGCAACGATCGGTACGCGAACCTCGAGGTGAACTACCTGCTGCAGCGGCTCGACTCGTTCGAGGGTATCGCCGTGATGACGACGAACCTCGACGGTTCGATCGATCCGGCGTTCAAGCGGAGGCTCTCGATGCGGCTGTACTTCCCGTTCCCGGACGAGGAGATGCGCGCGCGCTTGTGGGAGACGCACGTGATGCCGCGCATGCCCGTTGCCGGCACGCTCGACTTTGCCGCGCTCGCGCGGAAGTTCCCGCTGTCGGGCGGCTACATCCGCAACAGCGCGCTGCGTGCGGCCTTCCTCGCCGCGCAGGAGCAGACGGCGCTCACGCATGCGCACCTCGAGCGCGCCGTGCTGCTCGAATATCGCGAGCTTGGGAAGCTGTCGCAGAACGGCCGCATGGAGTGAGGAAGATCGAGCGGCGGGCGCGTCGTGAGGCCAGGAGGTCCGATGAAGAGCCTGGAGTCGACTCACGTGCAGTCGCAAGCGAGCGAGGTGGTGCCGCAGGACGAAGAGCCGCGCCTGTTGCCGCGTCGGGGCGGTGGTGGCGCGGCGCCGGCGGGTGGCGGTGCGAGCGCGCCGTCGAATGCGGCGTCGCTGTTCGGTGGCGCGGTCAACAGCGGTATCCGCGCGCTGCAGTACAAGGGCGGCCGCGATCTCGACGGTGCGCACGCGCATCAGCTCGCTGCGTCCGGGTTCGCGGGAGGTGGCGGCGCACTGCCGCATCAGGAGGCGATCCAGCGCAGCTTCGGAAAGCACGATATCGGCGGCGTGCGCGCGCACGTCGGTGGGCCGGCGGCGCAGGCGGCCGATGCACTCGGCGCGGTCGGGTATGCCGCGGGCGATGCGGTCGCGTTCGCGAATTCGCCGGATCTGCGGCTCGCCGCGCACGAGGCCGCGCACATCGTGCAGCAGCGTGGTGGGGTGCGGCTGTCGGGAGGCGTCGGCGCGAGCGGCGACGAGTACGAGCGTCATGCCGACGAGGTCGCGGATCTCGTCGTGCGCGGACAGTCTGCCGAGGCCGTCCTCGATCGCTATGCACATCGCGGCAGCGCCGGTGGTTCGGCGGTCCAGCTGCAGCGCCACCGGCATCACGGCCACGGGCATGGACATGGAGGCGGCGGCACGGCGCCGGGCGCACCGCCGTCGCGCGCCGTCGGCGACAGTCGTGCGGCCGCGCACGTGCTGCAGGAGCCCGATGCGACCGAGGTGCTCGCCGAGATGCGCCGTCAGCTCAGCGTGACGGCCGCATCGTACGGTGCGGAGTTTCCGACGCAGGCGTTCAACGCGCTGCAGGTCCAGCTGCAGACCGTGATCGCGCAGCATGGCTACGGCGCGCTCACCGAGCAGACGGTGACGGTGCCGGGCGGCATGTACACGTATCGCTTCCGGTTGTGGGGCTCGGTCTCGCACGGCCCTCCGACGGATGTGCGCGCGCAGCGCGGGCGCGGCACGCTCAGCGAGGGCAGCCAGGATCAGACCGGCTACGGCGATACGACGCAGGCCACCGATGGCACGACCGATACGCTGTCGGGACAAGCGACCGGCTCGTCGACGCCCGCGCAGGCGACTGGCGGGCGCGGCGGCAGCCTGCAGGCCTCCGGCTCGCATCAGAGCACGCACACGGAGCAGGGCACGGTGACGAGCAGTGACACGCATCAGGGCACGGCGAGCACGTCGATGCAGGGACAGCTCGAGCACATCGAGTACGTCAGCCAGGTCAGTGTGCAGCTGCAGGGCATCTGCGAGGTCGTGCACGACGGCTGGAGCGCGATGGGCCGCTTCTTCGGGACCGAGTCGACCGACTCGACGCAGCTCGGCACCGGCCGCGTCGTTATCGGCGAGGTCCCGCTCGCGCAGCAGACCGCCGCACATCCGGGCGGCGGCGGTCCGCATCGTCCAGAGCGGCTCCAGTAGTTACGGATAGACCTGGTGGTACACGTTCGCGGCCGCGCGATCCGGCGCGCCCGAGAAGTCGAGGCCGAGCTCGAGCGCGTAGCTCGCGAGCCAGCCGTCACCGATCGGAGGAGGAGGCGGCGGCGGGCGACCGACGTCGACCCAGCCGTACGAGCCAGCCGAGCTCCGCACCTGCGCCAGCTGGTAGGTCTTGAAGCGAGCGCCCCACGGGATCACGGCGTTGACCGGATCGACGAGGAGCACCAGCGACTCGCCGGGCCTGTTCGGGTCGGGGAACGAGATCAGGTACTGGCCCGGCTGCGGCGCCTTCACCGTGCCGTTCCAGTACCCGATCAGCGGCAAGGTCGCCTTGGGATAGTTGTTGGGGCCGGGACACGTGGCGGTGAGGGCCGCCGTGCTCGTGCTCGTATCCGCCGGCTGCTGCGCGCATCCGACGAGCGCGCCCCCGATCAACAGGTGACTAATCCAACGCTTCATCAACCGCTCCTTGGTTTATGGTGGGACCTGGCGCTTCTCAGACGCGGTGGGCGCCCGATCTTCCGGCCCCATGTCCAAGCGGTCTCTAGTACGGGAAGAAACGCCCGAGCCTTCCGTCATATCGATGGAGGACGCCCGCAAGACCCGTGAGATCGAGCAGTTGACGCGCGCTCATCGCCCGTATCTCGAGGGCCTGGCGCGCAAGCTGTGTCGGGGCCATTTCGATGCCGAGGATCTGGTGCAGGAAGTACTCGTGAGCACGCTGCGGTCGCCGATCCCCACGGGAGCCGACGAGCGCGCGTGGCTGTCGCGTGTGATGCACAACAAGTTCATCGACTGGGTGCGCCGCCGGGCGACGCGCCGCGAGGAGGAGCTCGTCGATGCCGCCGCGCCGGTGGCCGAGGAGGAGGCGTGGTGGCTGGCGCTGACCGCCGAGCACATTCGCGCCGAGCTCGCGCAGCTCCCCGACGAGCAGCGCGTGACGTTCGAGATGTTCGCGTTCGACGGCAAGTCCTACGACGAGATCGCGGCCGCGCTCGGCATCGCGAAGGCGACCGTCGGGACGCGCGTGCTGCGTGCGCGCACGAAGCTCCGTGACCTGCTGATCGCGAGGTGCCGCCATGGCGGATGACCATCTGGCGAGGACCTCGGCGTACTTCGACGGCGAGCTGCCCGAGGCCGAGCACGCCGACGTGCTCGCGCACCTGGCGCAGTGCGCGGAGTGTCAGTCGCTGCTCGGTGCGGCGGTCTCGCTCGATGCGGCGGCCTCGCGCGCGCCGAAGGTCGCGGCGGTCGTGCGTTCCGGACGGCGCTGGTGGCTCGCCGCCGGTGGTGCGGCGGTGGCGGCGGCGGCGGCGATCGCGCTGTGGCTCGGGCGGCGCCCGCACGAACCGGCACCGCAGGTCGCGATCGAGCTGCCGCACGAGCGCGCCGTCGAGGCGCGATTCTCCGGCGAGCTGTTCGTGCCGTACCGGCCGCGTGCGGTCGTGCGCGGCGATGTTCACGCGCGCGAGCCGATCGCGCTCGGCGTGCTCGCGAACCTCGAGAAGCGCGATGATCGGCGCGACCTGGTCGCGGCACTCGCGTCGAGCGGCGATATCGCGCGCGCGGAGGACATCGCGGCGAAGCTGCCCGCGGATCCGAGGGCGGAAGCCGATCGCGCCGCGCTCGCGCTGATCGCCGGCGATCCCGAGCGCGCGCTCGGGCATGCGTATGCAGCCTCGACGACGCCGGCGGGCGCGTGGAACCTCGGGCTCGCCGCGCGCGACCTCGGGCTGCCGTATGTCGCTGCGCAGGCGTTCGAGCGGGTGGCAGCGGCCGGCGAGCCGGGCTGGAGCGCCGATGCGCGCACGCTCGCCGCCGCCGATCCGTGGCTCGCGCGGGCGCGCGGGTTCGCGGCATTCCAGCAGGACTGCGCGACGATGATCGCCGGTGGTGCGGTTGTCGATGCGGCGCGCGCGGCCGAGTATCCGGCGTACGCGCGTGTGGCGTTCTACGATGCGCTGCGCACGGCGCGGTCGCGCGACGAGGTCGAGCGGTTGCGGCCGCTCGCGAAGGCGCTCGACGCGGAGAGCGGCACGACGACGGCGACGGCAGCCGCCGATCGCGTGGCGGCCAGCGACTTCGCGGTGCGCGCGCGCTTCGTCGACGATTATCGCGCGCTCGTCGCGCACACGCTGCCGGCGGAGCGCACCGCGTCGCTCGTCGCGCAGCTCGAAGCGGCGGGCCCGGCGGCGGCGGATCTCTACGTCGGCGCCGCGATCCTCGCGGGGCAGGCGGCCGCGCGGCTCGACAAGCTGCGCGCGATCAGCGCGCCGTGGCACGACCCGTGGTTCGACTTGTTCGGCGAGCGCGAGCGGATCCGCAAGGCATTCCCGGATTCGGATCTGCGTGCGGAGCCCGCGCTCGTGCATGCACTCGCGGCGTGCGGCAACGCGGCATGGGCGATGCGCTGCGGAGGGCTCGAGCAGGACCTCGCGCAGCTGCTGTTCGCGACCGGTCGCGACAGCGAGGCGGAGGCCCACGCGCGCGCTGCCGTCGACGATCAGCGACGGGCCGCGATGCCGATGCTCGTCGCGAACGCGCGCGCGCTGCTCGCGGACATCCACCGCCGCCACGGGCGCTTTGCCCTCGCTCGCGCCGAGCTCGAAGAGGTGATCGCCGAGGTCGGAGACCGCGATCCGCGGCTCTCGCGGTATGCGCAGATCAGCCGCGCGAACGTCGCGTTCGCCGCACGCGACCTCGCGGCCGCGCGCGCGCTGCTGCCGGCGCCGGTCGATCCGTGCTGCGCGGCGGTCGATCCGATCGGCTTTGCCACCGCGATCGATCTCGCGAGGCTCTCGGGCGATGCGCACGACCGCGAGCGCGCCGAGGCCTGGATCGCGGCGGCGCGCGATGCCCACGACGACGTGCTCGCGCTGATCGGCGCGGCGCGCATCGATGGGGCACAGATCGCGGCGCTCCACGATCGCGTCGCGACGCTCTCTCTTTCCGACGCGACCGCACAGGGCCTCCGCACCTACGCGTTCGCGACGCTGATCACCGATGCGGGCACGCACCAGCAGTGGGATCGCGTGCTCGCGCTCGCGGTGGAGGAGCATCCGATCGCGGCCGCGCCGTGCATGCTGGCGGCGAGCGCCGACGACGATCGCCTGACGGTGGCGGCGCGCACGCCCGACGGCGTGTTCGGCGAGACGGGCCAGCTCGCGGCCGCCCCGGTGGTCTCGAGCTCGCTCGTCGCTCACCTCGCGCACTGCACGGGGGTCGCGGTGATCGCGCGCCCGCCGCTGCACGGTCGCGGCGACCTGCTGCCGGCAAACCTGCCGTGGTGGTTCGCCGGCGATTCGCAGGCGCGCGGCGTGCTGCCCGCGCCGGTCAAGCGCGCGATCCAGGTCGTCGATGCGCGGCCGCCGGATGCCAGCCTTCCGCACCTGCCGGCGATGGCCGCGCCGGCCGTGTCCTTCGATGCGACGCTCGCCGGCGCCGACGCGACACCGGCGCGCGTGCTCGCCGCGCTCGGCGACGCGACGTATGCCGAGCTCGACGTGCATGGCATCGCGGCGGCCACCCACACCGATGCCGCGTATCTCGCGCTCTCGCCGGAGCCGTCGGGCGTGTACGCGCTGCGCGCGGGTGCGCTCCGCAAGGCGCACTTCGCGGGCGCGCCGGTCGTCGTGCTCGCGGCGTGTCGCGCCGCGCAGGTCGCACCGCTGCAGCGCGAGCGCTGGAGCCTGCCGGACGCGTTCCTCGCGGCCGGTGCGCGCGCGGTGATCGCGGCCGATGTCGAGATTCCCGATGCGCAGGCGCGCGCGGTGTTCGACGATCTGCACCGCCGCATCGCAGCCGGTACGCCGATCGCGCAGGCGCTCGCGGAGGTACGTGCCGCGCACGGCGACTGGGCGAGCCACCTGATGCTATTTCAATGACGCGAGCCACTTCGCGATCGCATCGCGCTCGTCGCGGAAGCGCGCGGTGTCGGGCGCGTGGTCGCGGTAGAGGTCGAGCGCCGATTGCGCGAGCGCGCGTGCCTGGTCCGTCGCCGGCGCGCCCTTCGCCCTGACGAGCGCCTGCGCGCGCGCGTAGCGGGTCTGGGCGAGCGCGAGCGGCGATGACTCGGTCGGGTCGGCATCCTCGTCGGCGCGCGTGAGCTCGGCGAGGGCGGCCTTGGCGTCGCCCTGGGCGAGGAGCGCTTTGCCGAGCTCGTAGTGCTCGGCGAGGATGTTCGGGTGGTGCGGGTTGTAGGCGGCGAACGCCTTGATCGTCTCGGCGAGCGCTTCGCGGTGCTCGGCGACGGCGGCGGTGGCGTCGCCCTTCTTGCCGGCGAGCTCGGAGAGCGCGCTCTTCGCGTCGAGCTTGATCTCGTCGTCGCCGGTCTGCATCGCGGCCTCGTAGAGCGGGCGCGCCTCGTCGGGATGGTGGAGCGCCACGTCGGCATCGGCGAGGTAGTCCTGGAGGCGCGCGACGAGCGCGGTGTCGTCGGGGGCGATGCGCTGCAGGCGCGCGAGCGCGTCGCGACACTCGCCGGCGGCGCGGTCGTAGTCGCCGAGCTCGAAGAGCCCCTTGCAGAGGTACGCGCGCATCTCGAGCGTGCGTGGATGATCGGCGCCGTTCTCCGCGCGCGCGAGCTCGACGCCTTGCTCGAGCCAGTGGATCGCCTCGGCGGGCTCGCCGGCCTCGGTGGCCGCGATGCCGAGGGTCGTGACGAGCCACTCGTTCGGCTGGCCGTCCTTGCGCGCGGCGAGGTCGCGGAGGCAGGTCAGGCGCGTGCGGACCTTGCCGTAGTAGTGGTTCGACATGCACGAGAGCTGATCGACGAAGCGCGTGACGGGCGCGGCGCCCGAGCGGGCGGCGAGCGCGTGGGAGATGCGGGCCCAGCGCTCGAACTCGGGGAGCTGGGCGGCCCAGAGTGCTTCCTGGGCGATGCGGGCGGCGGCATCGGCGGCGCGCTGGTCCTGGCCGGCGCCGAGCGCGGCGGAGAACGTCTGATCGAACATCGCGATCGCGTCGGGGCCGCCGTCGCGGTCGGCGATCGCGCGGCCGCGCCAGTACAGCGACTCGGCGAGCTGCGGGGCGTAGCCGGCGGCGCGCGCCTCGTCGATGACGGTGTCGGCGAGCGCGAGCGTCTTGTTCATGTCGCCGACGGCGTAGAGCGCCGTGAGGCGGGCCAGATCGCCGTCGATCGCGTCGAGGCGCTTCGCGATGACCGGGTCGGTCGGGCGCTTGACGACCTCGCGCAGGGCCTTGAGGTCGGCGCACTCGGTGAGCGGGGGCAGGCCGTCGACCACCTCGCCGGCCTTGCGCAGGACGGCAGGGCTGGCGTCGTGCATGACGTCGACGAGCGCGCCGAGCTCGGCCAGCCGGCGATCGAGGCAGGCCATGCGCAGGTCCATCGCCTCGGCGGACTGCGTGTGATGGACCTGCGTCGCCTCGCAGCTCTCGTGAAACATCTGCTGCCAGTGATCGGCGTAGTCTTCGACGCGCGTCGCGAACACGCCGATCGCGGAGGCCGCGGGCGCCCCGCCGCGCGACGTGGCAGCGGAGACGAGCTGCGCGCGCTTGTCGGCGTTCCACGTCTTCGCGATGCGATCGGCGCCGGTGCCGCAGCTCGGAGCCTGCGTGTGTGCCGGCATCATCTTGTAGGTGACGAGCGTGGCCACGGCGGCGACCGCGACGAGCGCGGCGGACGCGCCCGCGACGAGCCGCATCGTGCGAGCAGGATCGCGCTCGAGCTCGCGCAGCAGCGCCTCGACGCTCGGGTAGCGCTGCTTCGGATCGACGGCGAGCCCGCGCGCGACGACCTTCTGCAGCCAGGTCGGCACGCCGGAATCCTTCGGCGGGGCGGCGGCGAGCGTGCGCGTGTCGGTGCCGGGCTTGTCGGCGATCGTCACGAGCTCGCGGCGATCGATCACTTCCTTCTTCGACGTCGTGAACGGGCGCTGCTTGTAGAGCGCCTCGTAGAGCGTCGCGCACAGGCTGAACTGGTCCGAGCGCTCGTCGGCCTCCGGCTTCTTGCTGCGCTGCTCGGGCGGCATGTAGGCCGGCGTGCCGACGATGTAGCCGTGCTGCGTGATCGCCTCGAGCGGCTTGCCCAGCCGCATCGAGCCGCTCTGGCTCGGCATCGACAGGCTCGACTCCTCCGGCGGCATCACGGGGTCCTCGGAGAACACCTCGCCGGAGTCCATCGTGCGATCGCCGAGGTCGCGCGCGAGGCCGAAGTCGACGAGCTTCACGGCGCCGTTCGGCGCCAGCATGATGTTGTCGGGCTTGACGTCGCGGTGGACGATGCCGGCGGCGTGCGCGGCCGCGAGCCCGCGACCCGCGGCGAGCACGACCTTGACGACCTCGCGCCACGTGCGCGGCTGGCGGTTCCAGTCGCGCAGGCTCTGGCCGTCGACGAGCTCCATCGCGACGAACGTGTCGCTCGAGAGGTCGCCGACGTCGAACACGGTGACGACGTTGGGGTGCGAGAGGCGCGCGAGCGCTTGTGCTTCGCGGTGCAGGCGCGCGCGATGCGTGGCCGAGAGCTGATCGGCGCGCACGACCTTGAGCGCGACCCGGCGATCGAGCTCGGGATCGTAGGCGGCGTACACGACCGACATGCCGCCGCGGCCGAGCTCGCCGAGGACGACGTAGCGGCCGAGCAGCGTCGGCTGCGCGTGCACCTCTTCCGTCGGGCGGCGCTTGTCGTGCCTGCGCTGTCCGTCGACTACCGTCTCCGTCGGCTCGTCGTGAGGGTCGCGCTCCATGCGTGCAGCTCGGCGACAGTTCCCAGGATACACGCGTATCGTTGGCACGTGACCGTGTTCCGACGAGAGCCTCTCGTAAGAATCGTGAGCTGGATCGCGAATCAGTCGGAGATTCGGTTTTCCGTACTCGATCCCGACCGTGGCGCGGGGCGCTATGCGGGCGAGCTCGTCGAGGTCGACGGCGAGATGTTCGTACATCGCCCGTGGCGCACGTGGCTCGATGTCGCGGAGCGGCTCGGCCTTCGCATGCGCACGCCGCGCGCGCACGGACCGCTCGTCGAGCTGTCGTTCGAGCGCCTCGATCGCGAGCGTCGCTGGAGCGGCGACTACGCGCAGCTGCCCTCGAAGCTGGAGGAGCCGCTCGTGCTCGATCTGCAGGCGGCGCTCGCGCGCGTGGGGCCGCGGGCGCGCGTGCTCGACCTCGGCTGCGGCACGGGCGAGCTATTGACGCTGGTCGGTGGCGAGCGCGTCGGCGTGGACCGCAGCGCGGCGGCGCTCGCCCTCGCGCGCGAACGCGTGCCCGAGGCGACGTTCGTCGAGGCCGATGTCACGGCGCTGCCCGCGCTCGGGCGCTTCGATCTCGTGATGTCGGTGGGCCTCTTGCAGAGCGGCGCACTCGACGATCGCGCTCTCGTCCGCACCGTCGTGCAGGAGCTGCTCGCACTGGGCGGCGCCGTGATCTTCGGCTGGCCGAACTGCCGCTACATCGACGGCGAGATCGAGTACGGCGCGCGCATGGTCAACTTCACCGAGCCGGAGCTCGGCCTCGTGATCAAGGACGTCGCGTTCTACCGGAAGTACCTGCAGCAGCACCACATGCAGGTCTTCGTGACGGGCAAGAACTACGTGCTCGTCACCGGCGTGCCGCAGGCTCGAGTCAGCGACAGGTCGCCGGCGATCCCGAGCAGGTCAGGCCGGTCGCGCAGGCGAGCACGCCCGACGTGACGAGCGGCGAGTCGCAGCGCGTGCCCGCCCCGAGCGTGCCGTGGACCGCCAGCGTGTACGCGCCCGAGCTCCCGCTGTAGCCGTCGATGACGACCGCGTACGTGCCAGCCGCCACCGCCGTCATCGTCAGCTTGGACTGCGAGCCGGGGTCGCCGCTGTCATCGTCGCAGGCGAGCTGCGTGCCGCACGTCAGGTCGCGGACGCTGAGCACGGTGTCGTAGCTCGAGTTCGACAGGTCGAGGACGAGCGTGTCGACCGCGACGGGCAGCTGGAGTGCGAGGACGGTGTCCGCGCCGCTCGAGCTCGACTGGCAGCTGTGGCTCGCGAACTCGCTCGTCAGGCCGGCGGTGGTGCCGGTCACCGGCGTCGTCGTGATCAGCGCGGTCGGGTTCATCTCCGGCGCGCAGAAGACCTCGCTCGTGCCGGCCGCCGACGAGCAGCCGTAGTCGGCCGGGAAGTCGGTCGCCATGTCGTTGTCGTCGTCGGCGCCGTTCGAGCACACCGAAGCGGTGGCGGGATCGGTCTCGTCGTCGTCCGAGGGCGAATCGCAGCCCGGCTCGAACGGGAAGTCGATCTTGCCGTCGCCATCGTTGTCCATGCCATCGGCGCACTGGAGGGGCTGGCACGTGCGCGCGCCCGCGACGCCCTTGCACGCGTAGCCCGCGCCGCAGGTCAGCGCGCCGGTATCGGCGAGCGTGCCCTCGCAGCTCGCGCCGTTCTTGATCGTGCCCGCGACGTCGATCGTGTACGCACCGGTCGACGAGCTGTAGCCGTCGATGACGTAGTAGTACGTGCCGGCATCGAGCGGCCCGACCTGGATCGTCTCGGGCTCGTCCTTGCACTGCAGCGGCGCGCCGCCACACGTCGAGTCGAGCAGCTCGACCGCCGCGTCGAACGAGTTCGTGTTCGTGATCGTCAGGCTCGACAGCGCGGGGACGGTGAGCGAGTACGTGAGATCGCCAGCCGTGTTCGACGAGCTGCCGCACGTCGGGATGACGTCATTCACGCTGTTGACGGTCGTGCCGGGCGTCGACGGAGCGACGAGCGCGATGACCTGCTCGCTCGAGGCACAGGCTTCCGACGTTCCCGATGCCGCGCCGCAGCTCGGATCATCCGGATAGTCGATCATGCCGTCGCCGTCGTTGTCCTGACCATCGCTGCACGCCGGGCAGCCCGCGCCGCCGGGGCACGCGTCGGACTCGTCGTTGTCGCTGATCGAGGCGCAGCCCGGATCGTTCGGGTAGTCGGCGATGCCGTCGCCGTCGTTATCGTGGCCGTCGTTGCAGGCAGCGGGACGGCAGGTGCGCGAGCCGGGCGTGCCGGCGCAGGCGAAGCCCGTCGAGCACGTCAGCGCGCCGTTCTGCGCGAGCGGCGATTCGCAGCTGCCGCCGTTCTGGATCACGCCGCTGACGGTGATCGTCGAGTCGCCCGATCCCGTCGAGTAGCCGTCGAGGACGAGGAAGTAGTTGCCGGCCGTGACGTTCTGCAGCGAGATGTTCTCGCCGTCCTGACACGACAGCGGCGTGCCGCCGCAGGTCGAGTCGTAGAGCGCCAGCACGCCGTCCCACGTGTTCGAGCCCACGATCGACAGCGACTTGAGCGTCGGCAGCTGCAGGCTGAACGTGTGGTCCGGCGCCGCCTCGCTGCTGCTGCTGCACGTCGGGTGGACGTCGTTGTTCGCGCCGGTCGTCGAGTCCTGCGTCACGCTGGTCGTGATCGCGGTGACGCCGTCCGTCGACGGGCAGCCTTCCGACGCCTGGCCCGGCGACGTGCAGTTCGTGTCGTTCGGGTAATCGATCTGGCCGTCACCGTCGTTGTCGACGCCGTCGGCGCACTCGGGGCAGTTCGGGCCGGCGCCGGGGCACGAGTCGGACTCGTCGGTGTCGTCGGCCGACGCGCAGCCCGGATCGTCGGGGTAGTCGGTCTTGCCGTCGCCGTCGTTGTCCTGGCCGTCGCCGCACGCGCTCGGCTGGCACTTGAGGTTGCCGGTCGTGCCGGAGCACGGATTCGAGACGGGGCACTGCAGCGCGCCGCCGAGCGTGTCGGAGGGGTTGCAGCTGCCGCCCGGCTGGATCACGCCGGTGAGGTGCAGGTCGTAGGGCGCGGGCGGCTTCGTGCCGTTGTAGTTGTCGACGGCGACGATGTACGTGCCGGCGGCGAGGTTGCTCAGCGCGAGGCGCGACGAGCTTCCCGACGTGCCGCCGTCGTCATCGCACGCCAGGCTCGGCTCGCTGCAGGTCGCCGTCATGATCGACAGCAGCGTGTCGCCGGTCGTGCCCTCGGTGTCGAGCACGAGCGAGCGCATCGGCGGGACGGTGAGCGTGTAGAGGATGTCGCCGCCGCCGTCACCACCGCACGTCGGGTCGTGGTTGTCGTGCGCGCCGACGAGCGTTCCCGAGGTCGTCCCCGCGGTGATCGCGGTGATCGGATCCTCTTCGCCCTGGCACGCCTCGCTGTTGCCCGAGGCGCTCGTGCACGACGTGTCGGCCGGATAGTCCGTCATCCCGTCGTTGTCGTCGTCCACGCCATTCGCGCACGCGGGGCAGCCGGGGCCGCTCGGGCAGTCATCGGTCTCGTCGTCGTCGTCGGCCGACGTGCAGCCCGGATCGTTCGGGTAGTCCATCTTGCCGTCGCCGTCGTCGTCGCGACCGTCGTTGCAGACGGGCTTCTCGCACGACATCGTCGAGCCGCCGTGCGGGATGCGGCAGACGAGGCCGGGACCGCACTCGCTGTTGTCGGTGCACGCGGTGCCTTCGCCGGCGAGCTGCTGCACGGTCAGCATGAAGTTGCCGGCGACGCCCGACCTCGTCTCGACGAGGATGTAGTACGTGCCCGGCTGCGCGGAGTACGCGAGCTTCGACGTGGTGAGGTTGCCGTCGTTGTCATTGCACGCGAGCTCGGAGTCGGCCGCGCTGCACGCCGCGCTGCGGATGTCGAGCACGGTGTCGATCGCCGAGCCCGCCGTCGACGCGACGATCACCTTCGGCTCGGTGAGGTGCAGCTCGTACGCGGCGACGTCGATGCCGCTGCTGCCGCCGCCGCCGCACGGCGAGACGTTCGGATAGAGCTGCATGCCGTCGACCATCGCGGTCACCATGCCGGTGGGCGGCAGCTGATGGATCATGATGCCGGTGCCGCACGCGTTCGGGTTCTGCGTGTACTCGTCGAAGTCGCCGGCGGACGTGCAACCGGGATCGTTCGGATAGTCGGTCAGACCGTTCGCATCGTCGTCCTTGCCGTTGCTGCACTGCGGGCAACCCGGCCCGTCGGGACAGTCGTCGGTCTCGCTGTCCTGCTGCGCGACGAGGCAGCCGGGATCGTTCGGATAGTCGATCTTTCCGTCGCCGTCGTTGTCGCGTCCGTCGTTGCACTGCGGAAGCAGGGCGCTGTCCTCGCTGTCGTCCTGGGCGTTGGAGCAGCCGAGATCGTCGGGGAAGTCGATCTTCCCGTCGCCGTCATCGTCGACGCCGTTCGAGCACTCGGGCCCTGTCGGCGCCTTCTTGCCGTCGCCCCCGCACCCCACCACCGCGATCGAAACTGCGAGGAAGAAAATCGTTTGGAGCTTCACGCGCGGAAGCGAGTAGCGAATTGGCCTCTATAGCGTCAAGACAAACTGCCCCACAACTGACAAAAACGTGATCGTCACCCTCCAAGAATTTCGCATGCGCGCTTACCGCAAGCTCGCCTTCACATCCGCGCGCGCCCACGCGGCCGTGAACTCCCGCCAGGCGGCCTTCGCGGCGGGATCGTGCTGCGCGTCGAGCGCGGTCGCGAGGCCGTAGAGCGCCCAGCCGTTGTGCGGATGGCGCGCGAGATCCTCGCGGTAGACGGCGGCGGCATCGGCGGGCTTGCGGTCGGCGAGCAGCACGGCGCCGAGGCGCTGGCGTGCCGAGAGCGGCCACGACGGCGGCTCGCCCATCGGCGGGGCCTTGTCCTCGGCGGCCACGGCATCGCGCAGCAGCGCGATCGCGGCCGTGCGATCGCCGCGCGCTTCGGCCACGGCGGCCTCGATCGTCTTCGCGGCGCTCTCGGCGATGTTCACGCGGAAGTCGCGGCGGCGCGCGGCGAAGGCCGCCGGCATCTGCGGATCCGGAGGTGCGAGCGGCGGCAGGTCCGGCGCCTTGCGCGCGAGCTCGGCCTCGTGTGCCGCGTCGTCGAGCTTGCCCTTCGCGGCGAGCGCGAGGCCCCTGGCGAAGTGGGTGGCGACGCCGCTCGACGGGCCCTTCGGCTCGGGCAGCGCCAGCGCCTCGTCCCACATCGCGAAGCGCACGTACGTGTACGCGGGATACGTCTGCGTCCAGTCGGGCGCGTTCGGATCCATGTCCATCATCTGGTGCGCGAGCTCGTTCGCGAGCTTCACGGCCTGCGCGCGCTCGCCTTCCCAGAGGACGACGTACCAGAGGAAGTCCTTCGGGTGGCCGGTGAACATCGCGTACTCGGTCTTGGGGATCGCGTTCTTCAGGTACTCCGCGTCGGCGGCCATCGCGTGGTGGTTCGCGTCCTCGGCGTCGGCCCAGCGGCCGACGTGCAGGTAGACGTGCGACGGCATGTGGACGAGGTGGCCGGCGCCCGGTGCGAGCTTGCCGAGCTTGTCGGCGTAGGGGAGTGCGAGCTCCTGATAGGGGCCGTCATCGAGCAGGTGGATGTAGTAGTGGATGGCCCCGATGTGATCGGGCGCGAGCGCGAGCGCGTGCTCGAGCAGCTGCTTGCCGGCCATGATGTTCGGCGACAGCGGCTTGCCCTCGGGCTTGCTCCAGTTCGGGCCGACGGGCGTGTCGATCATCAGCGCCTCGCTCGCGAGCGTGAGGACGTCGACGTCGTCGGGGAACTGCTGCACGACCCGGCGCATCGCCTCCGCGTACGCGTGGTGCAGCTGCGTGCGGCGCGCGTCGTCGGCGGGGGCCATGTCGTAGCGCTGGACGAGCGCGGCGGTGAGCGCCTTCTCGGCGGGCGTCGTGGCGAGCGCGGCGGCGCGGTGCGCGAGCTCGAACGCCATCGGGAGCTGCTTGCCCGGATCGTTGATGTTCGGGCCCGTGACGTAGGCGAGGCCCCACCAGCACATCGCGCATCCGGCATCGGCGTGCGACGCGACGTTGAACTCGTACGCGGCCTCGTCGAAGTTGAAGCCGTAGGCGAGCGCGAGGCCGGCATCGAAGTGCCGCTGGGCTTCGGGCGAGGCCGTCGCGATCGCGCGATGGACGTGTCCCATTCCGCGTACCGAGGGGACGGCTCCTGCGTGCACGCACGCCGCCAAGAAGAGCACCCACAAACGCATCCAGCGCGTGTAACACATGGGCTAGAGTGCGCGCGATGCGGTCGCTCCCGTTGTTGCTGCTCGTCGCTGCGTGCTGTCCGCCCAAGCCTGCGAAGGTCGCGACGAGCGCGCCGCCACCTCCGGCACGACCGGCCATCGCACCAGCCCCCATGACGGATTCGCTCGACGCGCTCACCGAAGGTCAGAAGCTCCACGGGTTCACGGCGGTCGCGCTGTACCTCGACGACGCCGACAAGCCGCTCGGCGCGCGCTTCGTGCACGACAAGACCGGCTTCGTGTTCGACTACCTGCGCATCGAGAGCGCGCCGCAGGGCTTCATCTGGGTCAACTCGTTTCCGACCGATGATCAGGGCGAGCCGCACACGCAGGAGCACCTGCTGCTCGGCAAGGGTGATCGTGGGCGGCGGCTCGGATCGAGCGAAGCGATGGCGCTCGCGGAGTCGAGCGCGTTCACCGCGCAGTGGCGCACCGCGTATCACTTCCACACCGTCGCGGGGAACGCGGAGTTCTGGCCGGTGTTCGGCAACCACCTCGACGCGCTGCTCAACCCCGACTACACCGACGAGGAGATCCGGCGCGAGGTGCGGAACTTCGGCGTCGACAAGGCCGACGACGGCAAGCTGCGTCTCGAGGAGAAGGGCACCGTCTACAACGAGATGGTGCGCACGTACGAGCAGCCGGAGACCAACCTCTGGCGCGCGGCGGGCCAGCTCGTCTACGGCGCGAAGCACCCGCTCGCGCTCGACTCGGGCGGCTATCCGCCCGCGATCCGCACGATGACGCCGGAGGACATCCGGCACTTCCACGACGCCGCCTATCACCTCGCGAACATGGGGATGGTCGGCGCGTTCCCGTCGGCGATGACGCTGCCCGACGTGCTCGATCAGACGAGCGCGATCCTCGAGAAGGAAGCGGGGCGGCAGGGCAAGAAGATGACGGAGGCGGATCTGCCGGCGCCGGCGCCCGGTGCGGCCGGCACGGTCGAGGTCGTCGACTACCCGTACGCGGACACCGCGAACCCCGGCCCGCTGATGCTGGCGTGGCCCGCGTCGCGCAACCTCGACGAGACCGAGCACACGCTGCTCTCGTTGTTCGCCGATGCGCTCGCGGGCGACGAGTCCACGCCGCTCTACAAGAAGCTGATCGACAGCAAGACGCGCGTCGTGGATCTCGGCGCGAACAGCGTGTGGGCGAGCGTCTCGACGGATCAGGGCCAGCCGGTGTTCATCGGCCTCTCGGGCGTGCGGGCCGACAAGCTCGACGCGAAGACCGTCGACGACGTGCGCACGCTCGTGCTCGCCGAGCTCGATCGGATCGCGAAGCTGCCCGACGGCGATCCCGAGCTCGTCGCGTTCGATCAGAAGATCGAGACGCGCGTCGTCGACATGCGGCGCCGGCTCGCGAAGTTCCTCGACACGCCGCCGGGCTTCGGGTTCCGCGGCACCGGCTCGGGGTGGATCGATCACCTGCACGAGCTGTCGAAGACGAAGGGCTTCCGCAAGTCGCTGACGCTGCGGCCGGAGCTCGCCGCGATCGAGAAGATCGTCGGGGGCAGCAAGAATCCGTGGCGCGAGCGCCTGCCGAAATGGGGCCTGTTGCAGCCGCCGTTCGGCGTGGCCGCGAAGCCGAGCCCGGACCTGCGCAAGCAGCTCGACAAGGAGCGCGACGGGCGGATCGCCGACGAGCTCGCGCGCCTGCAGAAGCAGTACGGCACGAAGGACGCGGCCGGCACGCTCGCGAAGTACCAGCACGACTACGACGCGGAGACCGCGAAGCTCGAACAGACGGCGAAGTCCGTCGAGCTGCCGCCGCTCGTCGCGTCGCCGCCGATGACGCTCGACGACGGGCTGCAGTACGAGCAGACGAAGCTCGGCAGCGTGCCCGGCCTCGTCGCGACGTTCGACTCGATGGCGAGCGCGCGCGTGCAGCTGTCGTTCGGCCTCGGCGCCGTCGCGTCGCCGGAAGATGAAGTCTGGCTCGCCGCGCTCCCGTCGCTGCTCAGCGATGCGGGCGTGATCGACAACGGCAAGCCGATCGCGGCCGACGAGATGAAGGATCGGCTGCGCAAGGAGATCCTCGAGCTCAGCGTCTACTACTCGACGAACCTCAAGACGGGCCGCACGGAGCTCGTCGTCGCGGGCGCGGGCAACGGCGCGGGCGAGACGAAGGCCGCGCTCGCGTGGATGCGTCGCGTGATGACCGCGCCCGACTGGCGCGTCGACAACCTGCCGCGGCTGCGCGACCTCGTCGATCAGCAGCTGACGGGCGTGCGGCAGCGGATGCTCGGCCCCGAGGAGACGTGGGTCGACGACCCGCGCGACGCGTGGTGGCAGCAGGGCATGGAGCGGCTGCCGCTCGAGTACCTGCACACGTCGTCGTTCCTCACGCAGGCGCACGACCTCCATCGCCTGCGCTGGATGCTCGCCGACCCCGGTGATGCCGCGACCACGACCGAGGTCGCCGGCTTCCTCGAGACGCTCGCCACCGCGAAGAAGCTGAAGCGCGCGCAGCTCGTGCAGCTCGCCGGGCTGCTCGAGAAGGGCGGCTCGTCGCACGACAAGGCGCTCGCGACCTGGACGGGCGCGGTCGGCCGGCTCTCCGCGAAGGCGGCGCCGCTCGCGCGCGAGGCGGGCAAGGATCTCGCGGCGCTCGTCGGCGAGCTGCCGGATGACTCGCTCGCGGCGGACTGGGAGTACCTGTGCCGCGAGATGGCGAAGGATCTGAAGGTCGGTGCGCCGGCGGCGCTGCAGCACCTGGCGCAGCTGCGCGACCGGCTGTTCGCGAAGTGGCGCGCGCGGTTCGTCGAGGTCGGGTCGGCGGCGAACCAGAAGGCGATCGCGAAGGATGTCGACGCGCTGGTCGGCATGCTGAGCGAGCACACGAGCGCGACCGGCACGGTGCCGGAGAAGGCGCTGCTCGCGGAGCGCGTGCAGGAGCGCACGGGCAAGCGGCCGGCGTTCGTCGGGCTCGTCGCGCCGTCGACGTCGAGCGGCGTCTTCCTCAACCTCGCGCCGTCGACGTACTACGCGGATACGAGCGACGACGCGGTGCTCGACTACCTCGCCTCGAACCTCTACACCGGCCACGGCGCCCACTCGATCTTCATGAAGACGTGGGCGGCCGGGCTCGCGTACTCCAACGGCCTGCACCCGCGGCTCAACATCGGCGCGCTCGATTACTACGCCGAACGCTGCCCGCTGCTGCCGCAGACGATCCGCTTCGTCATCGGCGAGCTGCGCAAGGCGCAACCGGATCCGAACATCGCGCGCTACGCGATCGCGTCGGCGTTCGGCTCGCGCATCGCGAACGGCTACGAGGCGCGCGCGAGCGCGATGGCCGCCGACCTCACCGACGGCGTCACGCCGGCGCTCGTCAAGACGTTCCGCGGCAAGCTCCTCGACGCGAGCAAGCGCGCCGACCTCGCGCAGCAGCTGTTCGGCCGCATGGAGAAGGTCTACGGCAAGGTGCTGCCGGGCTACGGCAAGCTCGATCCGCACGGCGTCTACTTCGTGATCGGCAACGACAAGCAGCTCGCCGCCTACCAGGACTACCTCAAGGCAGCGGTCGGCAAGGACGCCGTGCTGACGAAGCTCTACCCGCGCGACTTCTGGATCACGGCGCCGCTCTAGCCAGCGCCGTCTCGAGCGGCAGGTCGCGGCCGGTCGCGAGCGCATCCGCCGTGTGCTCGACGGCGACATCGGGCACCACGCCGTCGCCCTCGATCGGCTTGCCCTCGGCGGAGACGAGGTTCCACGTCGGGATCGCGACCGTCGCGTGCGACGCGAGCGTGACCTCGACCGGCGCGCCGCTCGAGCCGCCGGTCGTCTCGCCGACGAGCACCGCGCCGAGGTCCGCGCGCAGCGCCGCCGCGACAACCTCGCACGTCGACACGCAGCCTGCATCGACGAGCACCGCGACGCGGCCCGGATAGCGGGCGGGCAGGGCGTCGACGGTCAGGTCGAGTGTCGCCCAGCCGTCGGCGCCGACCGCGAGCTTCTTCCAGCTCGGGCGCCGGGCGAGCGTCTCCTCGGCGGCGAGGATCCTCGCGGTGCCGAGGTGCGCCCGGCCCTCGGCGAGGTCGGCGACGATGCGATAGCCGACCTGATCGACGCCGCCGCGATCGCCGCGCAGATCGATCACGATGCCCTTCTGCGTGCGCGCCTTCTCGAGCGTCTCGTCGATCGCCTTTGCGCGCGCCTTGCCTCCCTCGAGCGACTTGATCGAGACGACCGCGACATCGCCGCGCGCCTCGACGCCGACGACCTCGTGCTTGCCGTGCGCCTCGTGCGGCTCGATCGCGATGTCGTGCTCGACGCCGGCGCGGTCGCGCGTCTTGATGCGGCGCTTCCGCGGCGCGTCTCCCTTCGGATACAGCACGCTCGTCCACGTCTTCGCGAATGCCGCCATCGCCGCCTCGGGCCGCGAGACCGCGCGCGCGGCGATCGCATCGGCGAGCACCGCCGCGACGGCCTTGCCGTCGATCGCGAGCACCTCGTCTCCGGGCGCGACACCCGCGAGCTCGCTCGTCTGCACGAGCATCCGGCCCTGCGCGAGCACCGTCGTCAGCCCGAGGCGAAAGCTCGTGTAGCCGCGCGCCGGCGCCGCTTCCTGCGGCGGGTGATAGACGAGGTGGCTGTCGTGGAATGCGGCGAGCGTGCCGTAGATCGCGGCATCGTAGTCCTGCCACGTGCGCGCGGCGAGCAGCGCGTCTTCGCCGCGGCCGAACAGCGCGTCCTCGTCGATGTGGTAGCGCTCTTCCTTGTCCTGGCGATGCGCGTACATCTTGTCGAGGGCGTCGCGGATCGCGGCGAGCTCGTGCTTGCGCGTCTGCGCCGAGGGCAACTCGCCGCGCCGCAGGTCGGGGTCGTGCATCGGCCCGCTCGCGCGCTCGCGATGCGGCGCTCGCGCCGGCGGCCACGCGGGCGACGAGCTCGCGCAGGCGCTGACGGCGAGTGCGAGAACGACAAGACCCGGCCCGCGCGTCGTCGGATCGGGCTCGCGTGGGAGCAGGAACCCCAGCCCATGATGCATGGGGCGGGGCTGGCGCGAGGCGCGTGCTCTCAACGACGGTGGTCGCGGATCACGGGACCGCGCGCCGGCGCGCCGCGGTAGACCGGCGCGGAGCGATAGGTCGGTGCCGGGCGGTAGGCCGGTGCCGGGCGGTACGCGGGCTGAGCGCGATAGCCGCCGTCGTAGCCGCGGTGATCGCGTACGACGGGGCCGCGGCCGTACGAGACCGCGCGGCCGCCTTCCCAGCGGCTGCCGTTCCACGTCGCGCCGGCGCGATAGTGCGAGTAGATCCACGGATCGCGGACGGAGCGGATCCCGTACGGGACCGTGCTCACGCCGATCCAGCCGCGATCCCAGTAGGGCGAGCGGTACCAGTAGCCGGCGTCGTATCGCCAGTAGAAGCCGTCGGAGTAGAAGACGGGATAGTCGTAATCAGCGACCACTTCGACGCCGGGAGCGACATAAGCCATGTCGGGACCGGCGTAGCCATACGAAGCCGAATAGGCGACGCCCGGTTCCTCGCTGTAGCAGCCGGCTGCCGCGAGGGCGCCCAGCAACATGGCAGGTAGCAGGAATCGTTTCATCGGAGCTCTCCTTTGCTCTCAGTGTAACCCCGCTAAAGACCTCCGCCAGTGTGCGAAAGGTTAAGCGCACGTGCGCAAGCGCACGGAAAAACTGCGCTCAGCTCGCGAGGCCGATGGCCTCGGGCGCGGCGAGCGAAAAATGGCGATCCTGGCGCGCTACGAGCGACGCGTAGGCGGGCGGAAGCAGCTCGCGTGCGGCATCCGCGAGCGCGATGTCCTGCTCGAGACGAAAGCCGCGCGCCTCGAGATACTCCGGCAGCTGATCGGGCACCCAGCCAAACCGCCAGGGCTCGCCGAACGTCGCGACGATCGCCTTGAGCGCGCGTGTCGCGAGCGTGGGCTGCTCGATGCGCGACTTCGTGAAGTAGGTCATCGCGAGCCGCGAGCCTTGCGGGCTCCACGCACGGATCGCACGCAACGACGCATCGATCGCCGCATCGGTCAGGTACATCGTGACGCCTTCCCAGATCGTGAAGACGGGTCTCGTACGATCGAGGCCGGCCTCCTCGAGCACGTCGGGCAGGTCGTCCATCGCGCGCGTCTCGAAGTCCCACGTCACGTAGCGGCTCGGCGACTCGGCGTGCAGCTGCGCGAGCACGCCCTGCTTGTGGCGCTGGGTCGCGGGGTGATCGACCTCGAAGATCGTGGCGTCGGCGAGCTCCGGCAGGCGCAGCGCGCGCGTGTCGTACCCCGCGCCGAGCAGCACGAGCTGACGCCCGCCGCCGGCGACCCAGGCGCGCAGCGCATCGTCGATCACGCGCGTGCGCACCTGCATGTAGAGGATCCACTGCTTGAACATGCGCGTCTCGGCGAGCGGCTTGAGGCGCTCGATCCGCGCGCGCAGCCGGGGATACGAGAACGCGGCGCCGTACGGATCGCGGACGAGCTGCGCTTCGGGCGGCAGCAGCTGCGCCATCTGGCGCGCCGCGGCGACCCACGCTGCCGTGCGGCTTGGCGACTCGTCCTTCACTTGGACAGCTTGCGCAGCCAGCCGCGCGGCCGGTCGACGATCTTGTAGTCCTCGTTCTCGATCGCGACGCGCCCCGAGTCGTCGTGCACGAACGCGAGATCGTACTCGACCTGCTGATCATCGAGCTTGTCGATCTGCTTGCGGTGCGGATGATCCGACGCGTAGCCGATCATCCCCGAGAACGTCAGCAGGTACGCGCCGAGCCCGCCCGCCGCATCCGGTGCGGTCTGCTCCACGATCGAGCTGCCGTCCATCTCGAGCACGCCGCCGCCCGCGAGCTTGATCGCCGTGATCTGGGCCTTGTAGCCGTCGCCGGGAACGCCGTCCGTCGCGAGCCAGCGGAACCGCAGCGGCGACTCCTTGTCGAGGCGGAAATTGACGAGGACGGCGGGCTCGCTCATGGCGCGAGCATAGCCAAAGGTGCTACCCACACGCCATGCGCTACCTGCACACGATGGTTCGCGTCCGCGACCTGCCGGCCGCGCTGCGCTTCTTCTGCGAGGGCCTCGGCCTGCGCGAGATCCGCCGCCGCGACAACGAGAAGGGCCGCTTCACGCTCGTGTTTCTCGGCGAGCGCGAAGGTGATTCGCCGCAGATCGAGCTCACGCACAACTGGGACCAGACCGATCCGTACACGCACGGCCGCAATTTCGGTCACGTCGCCTACGAGGTCGACGACATCTATGCCGCGTGCCAGCGCTTCATCGATCTCGGCTACACGATCTCGCGCCCTCCGCGCGACGGCCACATGGCGTTCGTCCGGTCTCCGGACCTGATCTCGGTCGAGCTGCTCCAGAAGGGCGAGGCGCGCGCGCCCGCCGAGCCCTGGACGACGATGCCGAACGTCGGCGAGTGGTAGCAGTGGAGAAGAAAGCCGAGCCGATCAAGGTCATCGCGACGAACCGCAAGGCGACGCATGACTTCACGATCCACGAGCGGATCGAGGCGGGCGTGCAGCTCGTCGGCTCGGAGGTCAAGTCGCTGCGCGACGCGCGCGTCGTGATCTCGGACGGCTTCGTCGAGTTCCGCAAGGGTCAGGCGTACCTGCACAAGGTGCAGATCAACGAGTACTCGCAGGCGAACCGCTGGGGTCACGACATCGAGCGCGTGCGCAAGCTGCTGCTCCACAAGCACGAGATCGACAAGCTCACGACGAAGGTCACGCAGAAGGGCTTCACGCTGATCCCGCTGTCGCTCTACTTCAAGGGCCACCGCGTGAAGGCGGAGCTCGCGCTCGTCACGCACAAGAAGATGCACGACAAGCGGCAGTCGAAGAAGGAAGCCGACGACAAGCGCGAGATGGACCGCGCCAAGAAGGCTCACTCGCGGTGATACGGCTCGCCCTTGAGGATCTTGAAGCCGCGATAGACCTGCTCGAGCACGAGGATCCGTACGAGGCGGTGCGCGATCGTCAGCCGGCCGAACGCGATCAGCTTGCGCGCGCGCTTGCGTAGCTCGTCGCTGTGGCCGTCGGCGCCGCCGATCGCGAACACGACGGGCGCGCCGCCGCCGTGCGAGGCCTCGGCGGCTAGCAGCTCGGCGAACTGCTGCGACGAGAGCTGCTCGCCGCGCTCGTCGAACGCGTAGAGGTGCGCGGTGCCGGGGAGAGACTTCAGCAGCGCGGCCTCCGACTCGTGCTCGTCGACCTTCAGCGTGCAGTACGGGCGGAGACGCTTGGTGTACTCGGCCTCCGCCGCGTGCAGGTACTGTTCTTTGAGGCGGCCGATGGCCGCCACGAAGATCTTCACTCCGGGTCCTCGCTTCGCTCGGCCCGTTGTGCAAGCCCACCCAACCCCAACACCCCGCAACCTTCGGTTGCTCTCCTCACGAGACGAACGACGCGTCGTACTGATCGTCGACCGGCACGCGCGCCTCGGCGGGCACGTCGATCGGCACGCGCGGCGCATCGTTCCACAGGCCTTCGAGATCGTAGTGCTCGCGCGCCGAGTGCAGGAACACGTGCACGACGAAGTCGCCGTAGTCGAGCAGTGCCCACTGGCCGCTGCGCGCGCCTTCCGTCGAGATCGGGCGCAAGCCTTCTTGCTTGAGCGCGAGCTCGATGCCGTCGGCGATCGCGTCGACCTGGCGGTCCGAGCGGCCCGACAGCACCAGCTGGTAGTTGCAGAACGAGCACAGCTGGCGGACGTCGAGCAGGATCGGCTCGAGGGCCTTCTTGTCCAGCGCGATCGCGAGCGCGCGCATCGCACCGTCGAGGCCTTCGGTCGACGTCTGCGTCGCGTCGGGCGTCTCGTTGGCGCGGCCGCGCGCTTTGGGCGGTTGGGGCGGGGCGTGCTTCTTCGCTTTGGTCATTCCCTGTCGTCTCTCCCTCTTACGATCGAACCTGTCCGCTGCCGCGGACGACAAACTTGGTGGTGGTGAGGCCCTCGGCGCCCATCGGTCCGTAGGCGTGGAGGCGCGTCGTGGAGATGCCGATCTCGGCGCCGAGGCCGAGCTCGCCGCCGTCGGCGAAGCGCGTGCTGGCGTTGATCATCACGGTCGAGCTGTCGACCGACGAGACGAACTGCTCGGCGGCGGCGGGATCGCGCGTGAGGATCGATTCGGTATGCGACGAACCGTACCGCTCGATGTGAGCGACGGCAGCTGGGAGCGAATCGACCACCCGGATGGCGAGGATCAGATCGAGGTACTCGGCGTGCCAGTCGTCTTCGGTGGCGGGCCGGACCTTGCCGAGGCGCTGCACGGTCTCGTCGCCACGCAGCTCGACGCGGTCTCCGATGCGGGCGATCAGCCGGGGGATGAACGCATCGGCAATGGCGCGATCGACCAGCAACGTCTCCAGCGCGTTGCAAACGCCAGGCCGCGAGGTCTTCGCGTTGTCGACGATCGCGAGCGCCTGGTCGAGGTCCGCGGCCGCGTGCACGTAGACGTGACACACGCCCTTGTAGTGCTTGATCACCGGAACGCGCGCGTGCTCGGCGACATAGCGGATCAGCCCCTCGCCGCCGCGCGGGATACAAAGATCGATGAGCTCGTCGAGCTTCACGAGCTCGGCGATCGCCTCGCGGTCCGTCGTCGGCACGAGCTGCACCGTCTCGGCGGGCAGCCCCGCGCGGGCCAGCCCGCTCTGGACGGCGCGCAGCAGCGCACGGTTGCTCTCGAGCGCCTCGCGACCGCCGCGCAAGATGCACGCGTTGCCGGCCTTGAGGCAGAGCGCAGCGGCATCGACGGTCACGTTCGGGCGCGCCTCGTAGATCATCAGCACGACGCCGAGCGGGATGCGCACGCGCTGTACGACGAGTCCGTTCGGGCGCGTCTCCTCGCGCTCGACGCGACCGAGCAGCTCGGGCTGCGCCGCGATCTCGCGGACGGCATCGGCGAGCTTGGCGATCGCCTTGTCGCTCAGCGTGAGCCGATCGCGCATCGCCGGCGCGAGGTCGGTCGCGCGCGCGAGGTCGGCCTCGTTTGCGGCGCGGATCTGCGGCGCCTGCGCCTGCAGCTCGTCGGCGATCGCGTGGAGCGCTCGCGTGCGCTGCGCCGGCGTCGACTTCGCGACGATCCTCGACGCCTGCCGCGCCGCATGCGCGACGTCCCGAACGACATGGGCTCGGTCGGCGCTGGTCACAAGATCACGAGATCATCCCGGTGGATTGCTTCGTCGATGCCTTTGTATCCCAGCCTGGCCTCGATGCCGGCGGATTGCAAGCCCTGGATCTTGCGCAGATCCGCCCCACCGTAGGCCGCGAGACCACGGGCGAATTCGTGACCGTCGCGAGTCAGGATCGACACGGTGTCGCCGAGCTCGAAGTCCCCGTCGACCGAAACGATGCCGGCCGGGAGCAGGGACTTGCCGCCGTCGCGCAGCGCGCGAGCCGCGCCGTCGTCGATCGTCAGCTTGCCGGCGGGCTTCGCGCCGTAGGCGATCCAGTGCTTGCGGCTCGACAGCTTGCTCGCCGGCACGAACAGCGTGCCGAGGTCGTCGCCGGCGAGCACGCGCACGAGCACGTCGGGCTCGCGCCCCGGGGCGACCACGGCCGCGACGCCGGTCCGCGTGACGATGCGCGCGGATCCGACCTTGCTCGCCATGCCGCCCGAGCCGACGCCGCTCGTCGAGCCGCCCGCGACGGGCACCGCCTCGCGATCGATGTCGCGCACGATCGGCATCCGCACGCCGTCCGCGCCGCGCACGCCCTCGACGTCGGTGAGGATCACGAGGCAGTCCGCGCTGACGAGGTTGCAGACGAGCGCGGCGAGCTGATCGTTATCGCCGAACTTGATCTCCTCGGTCGCGACCGTGTCGTTCTCGTTGATGATCGGCACGCACTGCGCATCGAGCAGCGCGCGCAGCGTCAGCCGCGCCGAGAGGAAGCGCCGGCGATCCCCGAGGTCGTCGTGCGTCAGCAGGACCTGCCCGATCTCGACCTCGTGCGCGCCGAACGCGTGCTCCCAGTGCTGCATCAGCCGCGACTGCCCGACGGCGGCGGCCGCCTGGAGTGCCGGCATCTCCGTCGGCCGCGCCGCGAGACCGAGGCGCCGCATGCCGAGCGCGATCGCGCCCGACGACACGACGAGCACCTCGATACCCTTCGCACGCAGCGCGACGATCTGGTCCGCGATCACGGCGGGCCGGCTCGCGGGCGCCTCCGCGAGCAGCCGGCTGCCGATCTTGATGACGACGCGCTTGCTCGCGCGTAGCTGCTCGCGCTCCGTCATCCCGGGTCCTCGCTTCGCTCGGCCCGTGATGCAAGCCCACCCAGCCCCGACACCCCGCAAACTTCGTTTGCTCTCCTCATTTCACGACGCCTGCCGCGATCCGCGCGCGCCACCGGCGATCGAGCGAGTCGAGCGCGGCATCGAGGTACGGGTTGACCTCGCTCGACAGCTGGACCTCGACGGCGGTCACCGTGCGCGCGAGGAACCCGTCTTTATCCGCGAGCGCGGCATCCATCACCTGCTCGAGGTCGCCGACGTGCTCGGGATCGTGCACGTCGTTCTTGCTCGCGAGCAGCTTGCGCACGCGGCCTCCGGTCGCGAGGTCGGCGAGCTCGAGCGGCGCCTTGACCGTCGCGCGAGCGGCCGCGAGCACGCCGCGGCGGAACGGATGGAAGACGAGCGCGCCGGGCGTGTTGTCGATCGAGCGCGCGATCTCCTCGCGGAGCGCGAGCGCGGTGGGCGCATCGAGCGCGAGGCCGCGGTGGAGCTTCGCGCAGTAGTGATCGAACAGCGTCATCGCCGTGAACGTGCGGGCCGCCGAGCGCGCGCGGTTGATCGTCGCGAGCGCGACCATCATCTTCTTCGCCGCGCGGCCGGCGACGCGCATCAGGATGCCGCCGGCCGCCATCTCCGTGATCGACGGCGCCTTGCCCGGCCCGTGGACGAGCGCCGCGACGGCCTCGTCGGTCAGATCGACGTGGTGCGCGGCCGCGATCCGGCGGTAGCCGCCGCCGAGGATGCGCTCGATCGCCCAGTCGTCGACGAACGGCAGCGGAATCGTCCCGGCGAGGCTCCCGAGCAGCGCGCGCGCGATGATCGTGCGGCGCTGGCCTTCGAGGTAGTCGCGGCGCTGGACGAGCGCGGTCATTTAGCCGAGTTTGACGCAGAACCGGCGGCGGCGGGAGCCGCAGGAGCGGGCGTCACCGGCGAGCCGTCGGGGTTCTTGCGCAGCGGCGGGGCGATGCCCTGGAGCAGGAAATCGCGGTCATCGACCTCGCGCAGCCGCTCCGGCGTCGCGACGGTGTCTTCGGGGGCAGGGGCCTTCACCGCCGCGGCGACGCCGATTCCGGAGACCTCGCTCTGCAGCGTGATCTTCATCGAGAACCGGCGGTTGTCGCGCGTGAACCCGACGGTGCCCGTCAGCTTCACGGAGAGCGGCACGCCCTTCTCGGCGTCGAGGATGACCTCGCCGGAGACGGCATCGATCGTCCGCTTCTCGCGCCACTTGCGCTGAGCGAGCTTCTCGGCGGGAGGCTTCTTCGGAGACGGAGACAGCTTCACCGCGATCTTGCGGCCGGCGCGCCCGCCGACCTGTGCGGGCCCCTGGTCGGTCAGCTCGGCGCCCGGCGCGAGCAGATCCCACGTCGCCGCGATCGCGCCGTACATGTCGTCCTCGATCTGCGCGGGCTCCTCGGGCGACTCGGGCGCGCGCTGGTGCCAGCGCTGGTAGCGCGGCTCGAGGTAGAGCTGGCCGCCGACGAAGATCACCTCGCGTCCGTAGTCCGCCGAGTTCGTGTAGACGCCGTGGTACGCGCCCGCCTCGCCGAGCTCGATCGTCGTGTGGTCGCGGAGGTCGGAGACGGGCTTGCCGGCCTCCTCGACGGTCGTCTGCGTCGAGATGGCAACCGTGTGGACACCGAGCGCCGCGTCGACCTGCCGCTTTGGCACCGACAGCGCGCGCCCCAGCTCCGCGGGATCCTTGGCCGCGCGATCGAGCTGGATCGGCTTGTCTTCATGCGTCGGCGCGACGACGAGCCCGCCGAGATCGCGATCCTCGACGCCCTGCGAGCGGCCGCACGCGGCGAGTGCCAGCGTGGCAAGCAGGGTGGAGCGGATCATCCCGGAGGTCTTAGCTTTCTCGACGAGCCGGGTCAACCACGGCACAATTGCATCGTGCTCACCGAGCTCGAGCCGCTGGCCGATACGCCCGGTGCCTATGCATTTGCCGTCGTCCTCGGCCTGCTCTGGGGCAGCTTCGCGAACGTCTGCATCTATCGCTGGGCGCCGAGCGACGAGTTTCCCAAGGGCCGCTCCGTCGTCGCGCCGGGCTCGCACTGCTTCGCCTGCAAGGCGCCGATCAAGTGGTACGACAACGTCCCGCTGATCTCGTGGCTGTGGCTGCGCGGGAAGTGCCGCAACTGCAAGGCGCCGTTCTCCGCGCGCTACCTGCTCGTCGAGGCGATCACGGGCGCGCTGTTCGGCGTGGCGTGGTGGTTCACCATCGGGCCGGCCGGGATGCTCGAGCCGATGCAGCTGCGCGTGATCCGGTTCGTGATCATGGCGGCGTTCGTGTTCGTGATGATCGTGATCACGTTCATCGACCTCGACACGAAGTACATCCTCGACAAGGTCACGTATCCATCGGTCGCGATCTTCTACGCGGCAACGTTCCTGCTGCCGGAGCGGCGCTGGTACGACGGCCTCGTCGGGATCGCGATCGGCTACGGGCTGCCGTGGCTGATCGGCGAGCTCTACTTCCGCATCCGCAAGCGCGAGGGCCTCGGGCTCGGCGACGCGAAGCTGCTCGCGCTCGTCGGCGCGCTGCTCGGGTGGAAGGGCGTGCTCGCGACCCTGTTCGGCGGCTCGATGCTCGGGACCGTCATCGAGACCATGCGGCTTTTGCGCCGGGGCGAGGGCTCGATGACGAGCGAGCTCGCGTTCGGGCCGTACCTCGCGGCGGCGGCGGTCTTTTACCTGTTCGCCGAGCCGTGGATCGAGGTCCACATGCGGCTAACTGCTTACTGAGCCGTGGTATCTTCGCTTCCGTGGGTGGCCAAGCGGCCGAGCAGATCATCGCCGGCGTTGTCCTCAGCGAGCGGTTGGCCGTCACCATGTATGGCGCGATTCACCGCGCGCAGTTCATGGGGCAGCGCAACCTGCGTGGTCTGATCGTCGATCCAAAGATCCTCGAAGACGACACGTTTCGCATCGCGTTGACCGACGCGAAGACGATCACGACGGTGACCAAGCTCGAGCACCCGAACATCGTGCCGACGGTCGGCGTCGAGTCGGGCGGGCCCGATGTCGTCGTCGTCACGCGCGGCGTCGGGCGGTACGTCACCGTGCAGGACCTGATCACGGCCGCCAAGGCGAAGTCGAAGCAGGGCGGCAAGCTGTCGACGCCGATCGCGGGCCTGATCGGCCGCAGCGTGATCGAGGCGCTCGCCGCCGCGCACGAGGCGGGCGTGATCCACGGCGCCGTGCACCCGCGCAGCGTGCTGATCGACGAAGACGGCGGCGTGCGGCTGACCGACTTCATCGTCGGCCACGCGCTGACGAAGGCGGTCGCGCAGGGCGCGGACTCGTCCTTGTGGCGCGGGCTGACCGGCTACATCGCGCCCGAGCTCGTCGTCGGCGAGGATCCGACGCCCGCCGTCGACGTGTTCGCCGTCGGCGCGATGCTGTTCACGATGCTCTCGGGCGAGGTGCCGCCCGGCTCGCTGCGCGTCACGCCTGCCGTCGAGCGGCTCGTCCAGCGCGCGCTCGATACCGACACGTCGCGCCGCTACAAGTCGGCCAGCGATCTGCTCGAGAACCTGCTCGAGGCGATGGAGGACGATCGCTGGGAGCTCGCGGATCGTGGCGAGCTCATCCGCGAGGCGGGGTTGTCGCACAGCGACACGAACATCGACGACGCGACCGAAGATCTGCTCGCGTCGCTCGGCGGCGGCGGTCCGATCCAGGTCACGCGGCCGAGCCTCGATCTGCGCGCCGAGGCGCAGAAGATCCAGAAGGCGCGCCCGGGCTCGGACCGGCTCGGCTCGCTGCTCAACGATCTCGACGACACCGGGATGACGCACATCGATCCCGAGCCGCCGTCGGCGTTCCGGCGCGATCCGGTCAGCGAGCTGATCCGGCACGACCCGCGCGAGCGCGAGGCGATCGTGTCGCGCGCACGCGTGCCGTCGCTCGACGATCCCGACGACGACATGACGCCGCTGCCGCCGCCGTCGCCGCACCGCGAGTCGTCGAGCGAGCTCCCGCTGCGCGCGCCGAGCCGCATCTCGAGCCCGAACGGCATGCGCGGCGGCACGACCGATGAGGCGGCCGCACTCGCCGCGATCGATTCGCTCGACGAGGGCGCGAAGCGCGTCTCGACGGCCGCGGAGCAGGCGGCTGCGGCTGCCGCGAAGCTCGAGGAGGCCGCCGCGCGCGCCGAACGCGCCGCCGTGCGCGCCGAGACCGGCAATCCCGCGAAGCGCACTCCACCGCGCGCGGCGCCGATCGTCGACATGCCCGAGATGACGGACCTCGCGGCGCCGAAGCTGAAGAGCCCGCTGCGCGGCGTGATCGGCACGATCCTGATCCTCGGCGTCCTCGGCGCTGCCGGCTACGGCATCTACTACCGCTTGCACGCCGACGACGCGCAGGCGCAGGCCGCGAAGGAAGCGAAGGAGCGTGCCGAGCAGGAGGCCGCGAACAAGACGAAGGCCGCGCAGGAAGCGCTGCCCGATCCGGGCGCGATCGACATCACCGCCGATGCGGCCGGCATCTGGCTCAAGCTCGGCAAGACGCCCGTCGACGTGCCGATCGCGCTGCCCGCGACGCAGCAGCACGACCTCGTGCTGCTCAAGGACGGCTTCGAGCCGACCGAGGCGCAGATCAACGGCACGACCTGGACCGGCAGCGGCAAGTCGCTCGCCGCGAAGCTCAGCGTCACGCTCAAGCCCGGCAAGGCCGGCAAGCCGGCGGAGCTGCCGCTGCAGCCGACGAGCGCCGTGCTCGGCACGACGGGCATCGTCGGCTCGGGCAAGGTCCACATCGACTCGTCGCCGGCCGATGCCGACGTGTGGCTGTTCATCGGCGCGAACCACGCGCACTTCGAGAACCTGTGGGCGGGCCGCGACTACACGGCCGCCGTCGTGAAGCCCGGCTTCAAGACCGAGATCGTCGAGTTCAAGGAGAATGACTGGCGCGACAACGATCCGTCGACGCCGATCGACTCCGCGAAGAAGAAGGCCGTCCTCGAGAAGAAGGTCGAGCTGCAGCCCGACCCGAACGCGAAGAAGGGGAAGTAGGTGGCCGCACGCACGCTGCACGTGCGATGCGCGACCTGGGAGCAGGTCGAGACGTTCACGAAGCGCAAGCTGCGCAAGGGACGCCTGCTGTCGATGAAGGTGCCGTTCCAGGCCAAGCTCGGCTCGCCGGTGACGCTCGGGCTCGAGCTGCCGAACGAGATGGTGATCGCGATCGACGGCGTCATCCAGCGGGCCTCGCCGGTCGAGGGCGACGCGCAGCGCATGTGGATCGAGGTCGATCTCACCGGGCTCACCGAGGAGACGCTGGCGCGGATCAAGAACCTCGCCGCGCGCGGCAACGACGACGTCGAGACGGATCCGCAGATTCCCGTGCCCGCCGCGCCGACGCGCAAGTCGAGCGCGATGGGCGGCGACGAGCTGCCGGCCGACGAGCGCGCGCTGTTCCAGCAGCTGTCGAGCGAGCTGCGCCGCATGCGCACCGCGGCCGTGCACGAGGTGCTCGGCGTGCCGCGCGATCCGACGCCCGAGCAGCTGCGCGACGGCTGGAAGGCGCACATCCGGCGGCATCATCCGGATCTCGTCGCGCGGCGGGGTGCGCCCGCGATCACGCACCTCGCGGAGGAGCTGACGATCCTCGGCAACCGCGCGTACGACCGGCTGCGCATCGCGCTGATGGCGAAGGGCGAGGGCATCAAGGCGGGCTCGCTGATCGCGACGCCGCCGGGCTGGCTCGTCGGCTTCGAGGACATCCAGAGCGGCGATGCGACGCCGGTGCCGAAGACCGCGCCGCGCCGCTTCGAGCGTCCGCCCACGCCGCAGCCGGTCGCGCCGCAGCCGCCGCCGGCCGCGCCGCCGCAGGGTGCGGAGGCCTTCGAGCATCGTGCGCGCGCGCAGCTCAGGACGGGCGACGCGAATGCGGCGCGCGAGGTGCTCGCGGCCGCGCTCGTGATCTATCCGCGCAGCAAGCCGCTGCGCTCGCTGTACTACGTCGCGACGGCGCTCGCCGCGCTGCAGGAAGGCGAGCTCGTGCTCGCGACGACGCAGCTCGAGACCGCGCTCGCGCACCACGAGCACTGCATCGAGGCGTCGCGGCTGCTCGAGCACGTGCGCCGCCATGGTGCGGGCAGCCCGGAGCGGCTGAAGCGGGTGTTCGAATGAGGAGAGCAAGCGAAGCTTGCGGGGTGTTGGGGATGGGTGGGCTTGCGTCGCGGGCCGAGCGGAGCGAGGACCCGCGATGAGCGCGCGCGCGGTCGGCATCGATCTCGGCACGACGAACTCGGTCGTCGCGGTCATCGATCGCGACGGCGTGCCGCGCATCCTGACGACCGCGGAAGGCTCGACGACGCTGCCGTCGCTCGTGTGGTTCTCGCCACACGGGCCGGTCGTCGGCGAGGCGGCGCGCGAGGGGCTCGATCACTCGCCGGACCTGACGATCTTCGGCGCGAAGCGTTTGCTCGGCCGTCGCTTCGATCATCCCGAGATCAAGAAGCTCGCGCGCATCCTGCCGTACGAGATCACCGAGGCGCCGAACGGCGACACGTGGATCCAGCTCGCGCACGGCCGCGCCGTCTCGCCCGAGGAGGTCTCGGCGCTGATCCTCCGCGAGCTCAAGCGCACGGCGGAGCGGTTCTACAAGGCTCCCGTGACGAGCGCGGTGATCACGATCCCCGCGTGGTACGACGCCGCGCAGCGCCAGGCGACGAAAGACGCGGCCGCGATCGCGGGGCTGCAGGTGATCCGGCTCATCAGCGAGCCGACGGCGGCCGCGCTCGGCCACGGCGCGCATCGCGGCGCGGATCGTCGCTACCTCGTGTGCGATCTCGGCGGCGGCACGTTCGACGTCGCGGCCGTCGACGTCGAGGCCGGCGTCTTCGAGGTGCTCGCGACGACCGGCGATCCGTTCCTCGGCGGCGACGACGTCGATCGCGCGATCGTCGAGCACCTCGTGCGCGACGTGCGGCAGACGCGCGGCATCGACGTCTCGACCGATGCGTTCGCGATCGAGAAGCTGCGGCTCGCCGCGCAGCGCGCGAAGCACGAGCTGTCGGATCACGGCAGCGCGACGGTCACGGTGGCAGGCCTCGCGGAGCTGCCGAGCGGCAAGCTCGTCGACTACGCCCGCCCGGTGCGGCGCGACGAGCTCGAGCTGTGGGCGTCGCCGCTCGTCAAGCGCCTCGAGCCGCCCGTGAAGGAGGCGCTGCGCCGGTGCGGCCGCAAGCGCGAGGAGATCGAGGAGGTGCTGCTCGTCGGCGGCAGCACGCGCATGCCGGCCGTGAAGAAGGAGCTGGCGCGGATCACGGGCCGCGAGCCGAGCGTGATCGCGAACCCCGAGGAGGTCGTCGCGGTCGGCGCGGCGCTCGAGGTCGCGCGGCTCGACGGCACGATCGAGGGCGTGCTGCTGATCGACGTCACGGCGCGCGGCCTCTCGATGAGCGTGCAGCAGGGCGAGTGCGAGATGGTGATCGCGCAGAGCGCGGTCGTGCCGACGCGCGAGCACCGCCTGCTCGCGACGCGCACCGACGAGCAGGCGCGCCTCGAGTTCGACGTGTGGGAAGGCGAGTCGCAGGATCCGTCGCAGAACCGGCACCTCGGGCGCTACGCGGTCGTCGACCTGCCGCCCGCGCCGGCGGGCGACGTGCTGTGCCTCGTCGAGGTGACGATCGATACGGATGGGGTCGTTCGCCTCGGCGCGACCGAGATGGTCTCCGGCGAGCGGCTGACGCTCGAGCAGGTGTTCCACGCCGGCCTCGCGCGCGGTGAGGTCACGCGCCTCGCGAAGCAGCTCGAGGCCTCGTGAAAGCGCTCGTTCTCGTGCTCGCGGCGTGCGGTGCGACCGCTGCGCCTCCGCCTCCCGTGGCGCCGAAGTCGCTCGAGATCAACCACGCCGGCGCGATGGTCGACATCGCGGCCGCGCTCGTGCCGGGCAGCGTGACCGTGATCGACTTCTGGAGCGAGTCGTGCGGCGCGTGCACGACGGCCGCGGGCGTGCTGGCCGTGCAGACCGCGAACGAACCGTACGTGGTCGTACGCAAGGTCGATGTCGGCGATGGGTTCACACCGGTGGCGAAGGCCTACGACATCAGCGCCCTGCCGCACTTCAAGATCTACGATCGCAAGAAGCGGCTCCGCTACGAGCTCGTCGGGGGCGATTGTCTGCGCGCCCCCGAGCTCGCCCGCCAGCTGCTCGCGGAACCGTAATAGACTGGTGGTGATGACCACAGACGCGAGGGGCTTCGCCACGACGGAGCCGGGGGACACCTTCGTCGAAGAGCGCGGTGGCGCGGCGCGGGTCGTGCTGCCGGACGCGGGCTACCTCGTCGGCGACGTGATCGGCCGCGGTGGCATGGGCGAGGTGGTCGGCGCCGAGGACAAGCGCATCGGCCGGCCGGTCGCGATCAAGCGGATGAAGGAGCAGCAGCCCTCGGCGAACGCGATCCGCCGCTTCCTGCGCGAGGCACGCATCCAGGCGCGCCTCGATCACCCGGCGATCGTGCCCGTGCACGAGCTCGGCGTCGACGACGCCGGGCGCCCGTACTTCACGATGAAGCGGCTCGCCGGCACGACGCTCGCCGACCAGCTGACGCAGGCCGCGCCGCTGCAGCCGCTCTTGCGCCCGTTCATCGGCGTCTGCCTCGCGATCGAGTTCGCGCACGCGCGCGGCGTGGTGCACCGCGACCTGAAGCCGTCGAACATCATGGTCGGCGACTACGGCGAGGTGTACGTGCTCGACTGGGGCGTGGCGCGCGTCGTCGACGAGAAGGTCCGCGCACCGACGGGCAGCGAGGACATCGACTCGCTCGAGGAGGGCACGAAGACCGGCGACCTGCTCGGCACGCCCGGCTACATGTCACCGGAGCAGGTGCGCGGGCAGGACGTGCAGGCGGCGAGCGACGTGTACGCGCTCGGCGCGATCCTGTTCGAGATCCTCGCGCGCGAGCCGCTGCACCCGCGCGGCACGGCCGGCCTCGCGACGACGCTCTCGGCGCCGCAGCAGGCACCGGCGCAGCGACGCAGCGACGTGCCACCCGAGCTCGATACGGCGTGCAGCGCGGCGCTCGCCGAGGATCCGGCGGCGCGCCCGACCGCGCGCGAGCTCGCCGACCGCGTGCAGCGCTATCTCGACGGCGATCGCGATGTCGAGCGACGCCGCGAGCTCGCCACCGAGTACCTCGAGGCCGCGCGCCGCGCGATCGCGGCGAATGACCCGGAGCGGCGCGGAGAAGCGATGCAGGCGGCCGGGCAGGCGCTCGCGCTCGATCCGGCGTCGGCGGAGGCGGCGCGGCTCGTCACCGGGCTCATCGTCGAGCCGCCGCCCGCGCTGCCCGCGGAGCTCGCGCAGACGCTCGACGCCGAGGACCGCGCATTCGGCGTGCTGCGCCTGCGGTTCGCCGCGATCTCGATGGCGTTCATGTTCCCGCTGCTCGCGTTCGCGCCGTTCATCGGCGTTCGCAGCTGGGGCGAGGTCGCGACGTTCTACGGCGCGCTGACGGTCGTGATGACCACGTTCTGGGCGCTGTACAAGGCGGGGCGCACGTCGGTCGTCGCGAACATGCTCGGCACGCTCGTGCTGTCGCTCGCGTTCTCGCGCGTGCTCGGGCCGTGGATCCTGACGCCGATCGTGATCGTCGGCGCCTCGTTCGCGATCTCGGCGAACCCGTGGCTCGAGAAGCGACGCACGATCCTGATCGGCTGGGTGTGGCTCTTGCTGCTCGCGCCGGTGCTGCTCGAGGCGGCGCACATCTTCGCGCCGACGTACTTCGTCGGTGCGGAGGGCATCATGTCGATCTCGCGGCTGCTCGAGGGTGCGAGTCCCGCCGATCCGTACGCGCTCGTGCTCGGGCACCTGATCGTGCTCACATCGGTGGCGCTGTTCGCCGCACAGGCGAACAAGATCACGCGCAAGCTCCGTCACGAGGTGCGGATCCAGGCGTGGCACCTCGGTCAGCTGCTGCCCGCCGGCCGCCTCAGCGTGCGATAGTTCCGCTGTGAGACATGCGGTGATCCTCGCGGGTGGCAGCGGCACCCGCCTCTGGCCGGCGAGCCGCCGCGCGCGTCCCAAGCAGCTGCTCGCGCTCGCTGCCGACGGCGTCCCGATGGTCGCGGCGGCCGCGCAGCTCGGCGCGCAGGTCGCGCAGCACGTCGTGCTCGTCACCGCCGAGTCGCAGGCGGAGGCGACGCGCGCGCTGCTGCCGGGCTCCGAGGTGATCGCGGAGCCGGTCGGCCGCAACACCGCGGCCGCGATCGGCCTCGCGGCCGCGATCCTGCTCGCGCGCGACCCCGACGCCGTGCTCGCGATCCTGCCCGCCGACCAGCACGTCACCGATCGCGCCGGTCTCGCGAAGATCCTCGGCATCGCGATGGACGCGGCGGAGCAGGGACCGATCGCCACCGTCGGCATCACGCCGACGCGCGTCGAGACGGGCTTTGGCTACCTCGAGGTCGAGGCGACCACGCCGGGCACGGTCACGCCGGTGCTGCAGTTCGTCGAGAAGCCCGACGCGGCGACCGCCGCGCAGTACGTCGCGAGCACGCGCTACCTGTGGAACGCGGGCATCTTCTGCGCGCGCGCGGATCGCCTGCTCGCCGAGCTCGACCAGCACCTGCCGGGCACCGGCCGCGCGGTCCGCGAGATCGCGGCGAACCCCGAGCTCGCGAAGACGCTCTACCCGACGCTGCCTTCGATCTCGATCGATCACGCGGTGATGGAGAAGGCGAGCGGCATCGTGACGGTGCCGGCGGCGGTCGGCTGGGATGACGTCGGCTCGTGGGCCGCGCTTCCCGCCGTGCGCGGCACGGATGCGGCGCGCAACACGATCGTCGGCAACGCGATCGTGATCGAAGGCAAGGACAACGTGGTCGTCGGTGACGACGGCATCATCGCGGTCGTCGGCCTCAGCGACATCGTCGTCGTGAAGAGCGGCGACGCGATCCTCGTGATCAAGAAGGACCAGGCCCAGGACGTCCGCAAGGTCATCGACGCGCTCTCGGCGCGCGGCCTGGCGAGGTACCTCTGACGGACCTGGAGCGAAGCGACAGGGAGAGCGACAGATGAACCCACGCAGCTTTCGCGAGTACGACATCCGTGGGGTCGCCGAGCGCGACCTCGACGACACCACGGTGCACGCGCTCGGCATCGCGATCGGCAAGCGCGTCGAAGGCCAGACCGTCGTCGTCGGGCGCGATCCGCGCTTGCACTCGCCGCGCCTGTTCGCGGCGCTGACCGACGGCCTGCGCGTCCACGCCGACGTCACCGACATCGGCGTCGTCCCGACGCCCGTCCTCTACTTCGCCGCGCACCACCTCGAGCCGGCCGCCTCCGTGATGATCACGGGCAGCCACAACCCGCCCGAGGACAACGGCTTCAAGATCCTCGCGGGCCGGGAAGCGCTGCACGGCCCCGACATCGCGGCGCTGCGCGACGAGGTCGCCGAGATCCTGAAGTCGCCGCTGCCGCACCCGCACCGCGCGCTCCACTCGCGCGACGTCACCGCCGCGTACCTCGATCGCGCCGCGAGCGAGCTGCGCCTCGGCGCGCGCCGCTTCAAGGTCGTCGTCGACGCGGGCAACGGCGCGGGCGGCCCGACCGCCGTCTCGCTCTATCGCCGGCTCGGCTTCGACGTCATCCCGCTCTACTGCGAGCTCGATGGCCGCTTCCCGCACCACCACCCGGATCCGACGCAGCCCGAGAACGTCGCGGACCTGATCGCGAAGGTCGCCGAGGAAGGCGCCGAGCTCGGCATCGCGCTCGACGGTGACGCCGACCGCCTCGGCGCCGTCGACAGCACCGGCCGCATCCTGTGGGGCGACCAGCTGATGATCCTGCTCGGCAAGGCGCTGCTGCTCGAGGTCCCGGGCGCCAAGCTCGTCGGCGAGGTCAAGTGCTCGCAGGCGATGTACGACGAGCTCGCGAGGGCGGGCGGCCAGGTCGAGATGTGGAAGGTCGGTCACTCGCTGATCAAGGCGCGCATGAAGGAGACCGGCGCGCTGCTCGCCGGCGAGATGTCGGGGCACCTGTTCTTCGCGCACCGCTGGCTCGGCTTCGACGACGCGATCTACGCCGGCGCGCGCCTGCTCGAGCTCTTGTCGCGCGGCGAGATTCCGCTCGTCGATCGCGCCAACGAGCTGCCGGTCACGGTGACGACGCCGGAGATCCGCGTCGACTGCCCCGACGACAAGAAGCAGGCGGTGGTCGCGGCCGTGACGAAGGCGCTGAAGGCGGCGCCGGATGTCACGCGCGTCGTCGACATCGACGGCGTGCGCGCGATGTTCGAGGGCGGCTGGGGCCTCGTGCGTGCGTCGAACACGCAGCCGGCGCTCGTCATGCGCTGCGAGGCCGACACGCCGGAGCGGCTCGCCGAGATCCGCGCGCGGATTGAGCGCGAGATCGCGGCCGCGAAGTAGATGTGGTCGCGTAGCGCGCAACAGCTCGAGGCCTAGATGGCATCCGGCGGATCCCAGCAGCCAGCAGTTGGTATCGATCTCGGCGGCTCGAACCTGCGCGCGGCGCTCGTCGAGGTTGGCGGCGCCGGCGATGGTGGGGGTGGCGCGGGCGGCGGATCGAAGAGCGCGCGGCTGGTTGGCGGCGCGGTTCGCGAACCAGTCGGTGAGCCGCGCGATCCACAGACGATCGTCGAGAACGTCGCGCGCGTCGTCGAGAGCCTGGCGCCGGGCGGGCCCGTCGGCATCGGCATCGCCGCGATGCTCTCCGACCGCGCCGGCACCGTCGCCAACTCGCCCCACCTGCGCTGGCGCGACGTGCCGTTCGGGCGGCTGCTCGCGGCGCGTCTGGGCGCGCGCTACGCGCTGACCGTCACCAACGATGTCAACGCGATCATCTGGGGAGAGCTCGTCGCGGGGGCGGCGCGCGGCTGTCGCGACGTGCTCGGCGTGTACGTCGGGACGGGCATCGGCGGCGGCGTCGTCGCGAACGGTGCGCTCGTCGAGGGCGTGACGAACGCGGCCGGCGAGATCGGCCACACGAAGGTGCGCTGGGATCGCGACGCGGCGCCGTGTCAGTGCGGGCAGCGCGGCTGCATCGAGGCGTACGTCGGCGGCAGCTATCTGCTCGCGCGCATCGCCCGCGAGACGGGCACCGCGGGGACGCCGGCCGATGTCGATCGGCTCGCGGCCGCCGGCGATCCGTGGGCGCGCGCGCTGTGGCAGGAGCTCGCGCCGCTGCTCTCGATCACGCTCGGCAACGCGGTCGCGCTGCTCAACCCCGAGCGGCTCGTGCTCGGCGGCGGCGTCCTGTCGCGCACGCCGGCGCTCGTCGCGATGGTGCGCGAGCACATGGCCGAAACGACGAACGGCCCCTCGTGGGGGCCGCTCTCCGTGGTGCTGGCCGAGCTCGGCGATGACGCCGGGCTCGTCGGTGCCGCGCACCTCGCTGCGAGTCAGGCGACGACGCCGGACCGGCAGCGCTGATTACGCGCCCGAGCCCTGGCCCGAGACGGTGAACATCGCGCCGACGGCCGTCGCCTTGATGCCGAGCGACAGCGCCATGACGCCATCGATCGTGACGTCCGGCTGCAGGAGGCTCATGACGAGGCTGTTCATCTTCAGCTCTTCCGGCGTGATCGTGCAGTCCTTGTTCGCGTCGAAGAAGCTGATGATCGTCGCGCCCGTCGAGCCGCTGGTGCAGCCGCAGCCCGGGGGCATCGTCGGCGCGTTGCAGTCGCGCATGATCGTGATGTTCAGCTGCGGCGGGATCGCCGGGATGATCTTGTTGTCGATGTCATCCTTGCTGATCGCGCCGGCGAAGATCGCGCCGCCGATCGTCGTATCGGTGATGCCGCTGGCCTTGACCTTCGCGCCGATGAGATCGAGCTGGATCGGCGCGTTGCCGCCGAGCGAGATCTGGAGCGAGAGCTTGCCCGGGCCGCCGGTGAACGTTCCGCCGACGATCTTGCCGGCGAGCGCCGCGTTGTTCGGGCTCGTCGCCGAGATCGCCGTCGAGGCCGTGCCGGTCAGGTGATGACCGCAGGTCGTGTCCGCCGAGCCGTTGCACGGCGCCGGGGTCGTCTGCGCCTTGTCGCCGAGGAACACCTGGATGCCGGCCGCCGACGAGCTCGTGAAGCTCTTCGTCTGGAAGTCGACGAGCAGGATGATGCTGCCTTCGTTCACGGCGGTATCGATCGTGCCCTGGATGTCGAAGTTACCCTGCGACTTCAGCGCGGCGAGCGTCGCGCCGAGCTGGTTGTCGACGGTGCCGTCGCCGTTGAGATCGAGGCCGTACTCGCGGCTCTCGGTGCTCGACGTCGGAACGTTGACTTTGTTCGCGATGTAATGCGTGTGCGCGCCCTCGGGGGTCGGCGTACCGTCGCTGCCACCGCAGGCGACGAGCGACATCGGAATCAGGGCAGACGCGAGCAAAAGCGGACGGAAGGCCATTGAAAATCCCCTCGTAATGGTGACCGTGGTTCTATCGCAGAACCCCGTCGCTGCACAATAAGCGAGTCTTCACGCCCGTGGACGTGATCCGGGCCATACTCCGCCGCGATGCGGAAGCGGGTGCTCGCCGTGATCGCGGCGCTTGTCGTCGGTGCAGTGGCGATCTGGGCGCTCCTCCTGCGTCATTCCTCACAGCAGCCGGCAGCCGCGAAGGCCGCGGTAACAACTCCTCACGAGAGCGCGCGCGGCGACCGAGAGCGGCCAGACGACCGCGAGTCACAACCCGCCGTGCTCGTCGACGACGATCCGAAGGGCACGCTGCGGCTCGAGGGGGAAGTCCTCGATGCTGACGACCGTCCAGTAGCGGCTGCCACCGTCGTGCTCGGCAGCAATCCGCCGCGCACCGCGACGACGGAGGCCGACGGCGGCTTCGCATTCGACGCGCTGGTCGCACGCCCCTACACGCTGACCGCGCGTGCCAAGCAGGGGATCGCCGGCCCCGTCACGGCGCGGCTCACCGAGAAGTCGGATCCGGTGGTCCTACATCTGCGCCCTGGCGCGAAGGTCACGGTGACGGTCGTCGGCGGCGACAGCAAGCCGATCGATGGCGCGACCGTCGAGCTGCGCGGCACCGACTCGCAGCGCCAGGCGACGAAGAACGGCGTGACGACGTTCGAGCCGGTCGTCCCCGGCGGCTACCAGGTCGCGGCGTGGGCCGACGGCCTCGCGCGCTCGCTGCAGTGGGTGCAGGTCGGCGCCGGCGAGCACTCGGTCAAGCTCATCCTGATGCCGGGCGCGCCGGTCGCGGGGCGCGTCGTCGACGAGAAGGGCGCCGGCATCGCGGGCGCGCGCGTGACGTTCCACGGCGCGAGCGACTGGAGCCAGCAGGCCGACGGCCGCTACGACGGCGTCACGAGCGGCGCCGACGGCAGCTTCCGCTTCGACGCGCTCGGCGCCGGCAGCTTCCGGTTCGCGGCGACGCACGGCGAGTACGCGCCGGGCCAGACCGCGATCGTCACGCTCGACGGCAAGCACGAGCACACCGGCGTTCTCATCACGCTCGGCGCGGGCGCCACCGTGCGCGGCACCGTCGTCGATCTGCAGGGCAAGCCGGTCGCTTCGGCGCGCGTGCGCGTCGGCCGCGCGTCTCGCCGCGGCATGATCTTCGAGCCGCCGCGCCAGGCGTACTCCGACGGCAACGGCGCGTTCGAGATCAAGGGCCTGCCGCGCCACGAGCTCGTCGCGGTCGCGATGCACGAGACCGGCGCGAGCAAGAGCGAGGACGTCGACACGACGAACGGCGACGTGTCGAACGTCAAGCTCGTGATCGACGTGACCGGCACGATCAGCGGCATCGTCGTCGATCCGCAGGGTCAGCCCGTCGAGGGCGTGCAGGTCTCGGCCGGCCCGAACTTCCGCGACCAGCGCGGCATGGGCGACTTCCAGAACTTCCGCATGCGCGGCTTCCCGCAGGAGCTGACCGACGGCTCGGGCAAGTTCACGCTCACGGGCCTCGCGCCCGGCAGCTACATGGTCACCGCGATGCGCGCGCACGCGGCGAGTCGCGGCCGCCGCGGCACGACCGAGGGCACGGTCGCGGAGACCGGCACGAAGGACCTCAGGCTCGTGCTGCAGCCCGAGGGCGGCATCAAAGGCAAGGTCGCGCTCTCCGATGGCACGCGCCCCGACGCGTTCACGATCTCGGTCGGCATCACGCAGCAATCGTTCGTCGCGACCGACGAGTTCGTGCTCGACGCGCTCGCACCGCAGACGTACGAGCTGCAGGTGCGAGGCCCGCTGTTCGAGACACGCGCGGTCAGCGTCCTCGTCGAGCCGGGCAAGACGACCGACGTCGGCACGATCAGCGTGCAGAAGGGCCGCACGCTCGCGGGCGTGGTCGTCGCGAACGGCACGCCCGTCCCCGACGCGACCGTCTACGCGGGCCGCCAGATCTTCGGCAACGGCTCGACGAACAGCGCGAGCTTCGGGCCGATGGGGCGGGGCGCGAAGTCGACGACCACCGATCAGAACGGCGGCTTCTCGCTCGCCGGCTTCAACGACGGCGACCTCGCGATCACCGCCGAGCACCCTGCATACGGCCGCAGCAAGGCGCTGCGCATCCCGACGGAGATGCCGGGCCAGGGCGAGCTCGTGCTCGAGCTCCAGCCGTTCGGCGCGCTCTCCGGCGCGCTCCGCCAGAACGGCAAGCCGGTCGAGGGCGTGTTCGTGTCGTGCCAGTCGACGACGACGCCCGGCGCGATCTACGCGGTCGCGTCCGGCCCCGACGGCAGCTATCGCTACGACAAGCTCGCGCCCGACACGTACAAGGTCTCCGCGACCGTCGGCATGCCGATGAGCGGCATGAAGTTCTACTCGAAGGAGGTCGTCGTGCCGTCGGGGCAGGAGGTCCACGCCGATCTCACGGTGGATCCGGGCAACGTCGAGGTCGACCTCGTCGCGGCACCGAAGGCGGGCAAGCTCGGCGTCGCGGTCTCGTGGCTCGTCAGCGGCACGATCACGGCGCGCACGGCGAGCGAGCTGCAGCTGAAGGTCGCCGCGGCGGGCGCGGGCGCGTCGCAGCTGACGATCATCCGCGGCGGCGAGCCAGCGAAGCTCACGGAAGTCGCGCCGGGGACGTACAGCGCGTGCGTCGTGCCGTATCCGATCGAGGTGCAGGGCATGGGCGCGATGGGCTACATGGAGCGCCATGGCGACAAGCTGCCCGCATTCTGCGCGGCCGCGACGATCAACGGCGCGCCGGATCACCAGACGATCACCGTGCCCGTCGAGATCCCGCCCTACATCCCCGACGGCCCCGGCTCGGGCGCGGGCAGCGCGCACTGACTACTGGACGTTCTCGAAGCGGACCTTCGCGCCGTCGATCACGCCGTGGCTCGCCGTGTAGCCGCCGTTGACCTCGAGGACATAGAGCGACGGCGCCTCGACCTGGCGCAGCGTGTCCGTCTTCGGCTCCGCGTCGTGCACGACGCCGGCGACCGTCATGTCCTTCGTGATGAAGATCATGTCGAGCGGGATGAGCGTGTTGTGCATCCAGAACGTCCACGCCTTCTCCTTGCCCATCAGGAACAGCATGCCGGCGTCGGGCGCGAGGTACTGGCGGTACATCAGGCCCTTCTCGATCTTCGCGGGCGTCGACACGATCTCGACATCGACCGTGACCGGGCCGCGCGGCGTGTCGATCGAGACCTTCGGCTGGTTCGCGGGCTTTGCCGCTGCCGCGGCGGGCGCGACCGGCGTGGCGGGGGCGTCGTCGTGCTTCGCGCCCGACGAACAAGCGGCCAGGGCAAACAGCAAGACGTGGATGCGCACGCCCGGACGCTACTACAGCGCGCGGACGAGCGCGACCACGCCCCACACGGCGAGCGCCATCACGGCGAGATAGGCCGCTGTCGCGCCCGCCACGACGAGCCAGTCGCGGCCGGTTGCCCGGCCCGTCTGCCGCTGCTCGAGGAGCGCGACGTTCTTCTGGTTCGCCTTGAAGCCGAGATCGAACACGTCGCCGACGAGCGGGATGATCCCGAGCACGGCGTCGATGCCGAGGTTCAGGATCATGCGCGCGATGATCACCGGCGAGACGCGCCGCCGGTACGCGACGAACACCGTGTAGAAGCCGATCAGCGACCCGATCACGTCGCCGATGCCCGGCAGCACGAGGCCGATCAGCGGATCGACGAAGTAGCCGTCCATCACGCGCGCCAGCGTGCGTACCCGGGCGAGCTCGCGATCGGGATCGGGCATATCCGGAAATAGAGCACGCTCCGTGCCACACTGTGGTGGCGATGGCGTACGCGGTGTTGACGAGGGATCCGGCGGATGCGGTGGGCTACGCGAGCGCGCTCGCGCCGCTCGAGGTCGTGGCGATGCCGGTGACTCGCACGGTAGAGATCGCCGGTGCGCTGACGCCTCAGCGTGCCGATGTCGTCGTCGTGATGAGCCCGCGCGCGGCGCACCTGCTCGTGAAGAGCGGCATCGAGGCGGCGAGCATCTGGGCGGTGGGGCCCGCGACGAAGCGTGCGCTCGAGATCGCGAAGCTGCCGGCGCACGTGCCGGCCGAGGTCGTCGACGGCGCGGGGCTCGCGCGTGCGCTCGTGAAGGCGGGCGTCGCCGGCAAGCGCGTGCTCGTGCCGCGCGCCGAGGAGGGGCGCACCGAGCCGCTCGAGATCCTGCGCGCGGCCGGCGCCGAGGTCATCGACGTCATCGCGTATCGCACCGTGCCCGTCGCGGCGGACGACCCCGCCATCCAGCGAGGGCGCGAGCTGCTCGTGGGCGGCGCGGCGGCGGTGTGCTGCGTGTTCGCGCCGTCGCAAGTGGCTGCACTCGCGCAGATCGTGCGGATTCCCGAGCTGCGTACGAAGATGTGTGCGATCGGCGAGACGACGGCCGCCGCGGTGCGCGGTGCGGGTCGTACCGAGGTCGCGGTGGCGGCCACGCCGACGCCGGAGGGAATAGCGCAGGCGGTCCGCTCGGTGTATCCGATAGGACGATGAACTACCCCGACTACCGGCCGCGCCGGATGCGGCGCACCGAGAACTTCCGCCGGATGATCCGCGAGACGCGGCTGTCGCCCAGCGACTTCATCTATCCGCTCTTCTGCGTGCCGGGCTCGGGTGTCGCCAAGCCGATCCCGTCGATGCCGGGGCAGTTCAACTACTCGATCGACAAGATGGTCGATGCAGCGGCGGCCGCGGCCGACCTCGGTATCCCGGCCGTGATCCTGTTCGGCGTGCCCGAGAAGAAGGACGCCGTCGGCAGCGAGGCGTGGAAGGACAACGGCATCATCCAGAAGGCGATCCGCGCCGTGAAGAAGGCGCGCCCCGAGCTCGTCGTGATGGCCGACGCGTGCTTCTGCGAGTACACCGACCACGGCCACTGCGGGATCCTGCACGACGGCGAGCTCGACAACGACGCGTCGCTCGAGAACCTCGCGCGCACGGTCGTCAGCTACGCGAAGGCGGGCGTCGATGTCGTCGCGCCGAGCGGCATGCTCGACGGGTTCGTGACCGCGTGCCGCGAGAGCCTCGACGAGGACGGCTTCGATCAGGTCGCGATCATGGCGTACTCGGCGAAGTACGCGAGCGGCTACTACGGGCCGTTCCGCGATGCCGTCGACTCGACGCCGCAGGAAGGCGACCGCCGCGGCCACCAGATGGATCCGGGCAACGTCGCGGAGGCGCTGCGCGAGGTCTCGCTCGACGTCGCCGAGGGCGCCGACATCATCATGGTCAAGCCGGCGCTCGCGTACCTCGATGTGATCCGCGCGGTCAGCGACGAGGTGAACATGCCGATCGCCGCGTACAACGTCAGCGGCGAGTACGCGATGATCGAGGCGGCCGCCGAGAAGGGCTGGATCGATCGCGAGCGCGTGGTCATGGAGACGCTGCTCGGCATCCGCCGCGCCGGCTCCGACATGATCATCAGCTACCACGCACCGCTCGCATGTAAGCTGCTCGCCAAGCAGCGATGGTGACGTACAAGTTCGTCGAGCTCTCGATCGTCACCGACGAGACGCTCACCGAGTGCGTGAACGACTGGGTCGGGCAGGGCTGGACCTTCGACGGCATCCGGTTCGTCGTCGGCGAGGGCTCGCGCCGCCCGCAGATGGCATTTGTCTCGTTTCTTCGCGACGTTGGCGAAGATGTCGAGAACGAGTCGCCGCGTTCGTCGAGTCCGCGGAAGGACAAGTGACCGAGGAGGCGCTCGAGCGGGCGCGTCGCGTGCCGCTCGACCCGGGCTCGTTCGTCGGGGTCCGCGAGATCTTCGCGCACGTGCTGTCGCGCTGACGTAGCCCACGGCGCCCCGCGTTGCCTCGCTGGCACGATCAGCGTTCGCGCGCGCTGGCAATCGCGCACTTGGCCGCTGGCCCGCGACGTGGAATGCGCGGCCATATGCGCCTGCTCTTGATTCTCGTGCTGCTGATCCCGCGGGCGGTGCTCGCCGACGCCGAGCATCCCGACGACACCAGCGTGCTGTCGTGCAGCAAGAAGGTCGGCGAGGTCGCGATCACGTTCAAGCCCGACATCGAGGTCAAGGAGCTGATCACGTGGGCGATGGGCTTCACCTGCAACAAGTACATGTACGACATGCGCTTCGTGCAGAACCGGCACGTCACCGTGATGGCGCCCGAGAAGATGAGCCCCCACGACGCGTACGAGCTGTTCCTCGGCTCGCTCGCGACCGCCGGCCTCGCCGTCGTGCGCAAGGGGGACGCGTGGGTGATCGTCGAGAGCCAGGCCGCGAAGCGCGAGGCCGTGCCATTCGTGCAGAAGCCCGGCGACGGCAACGAGGTCGTGCGCTTCGTGCTGCGGCCGACCTACGCGAAGCCCGAGACGATCGCGGCCGCGTTCGAGTCGCTGAAGTCGGATGCCGGCGAGATCAAGCAGCTCGGCTCGGTGCTCGTGATCACGGACTACGCACGGCACGTCAAGGAGATGGTCTCGCTCGCGAAGCAGATCGACGTCGCGGGCGGCAACGACGGCCTGTTCATGATCCCCGTGCTGCACGCCGACGCGACGAAGCTCAAGGCCAAGCTCGACGACATCCTCGGCACGGCTGCACCCGCGAAGCCCGACCAGCCGCAGCCGAAGATCCTCGTCGACGAGCGCACGAACACGCTGATCGTCGCCGGCCCGCAGGCCGTGTTCCAGCGCGTGCAGGCGCTCGTCGATCGGCTCGATATCTCGCTCGATATCGAGGGCGGCGCGTCGATCCACGTCTACCAGCTCGGCAACGCGATCGCCGAAGAGGTCGCGAAGACGCTCAACGACGCGATCCAGCGCCAGCAATCGGGCGGCGGCCCTGCCGCGCAAGCGCCGAAGACCGCCGCGCCGCCCACGGACTCGCTCACGCTCGAAGGTCAGGTCCACGTGATCGCGGACCCGAAGACGAACAAGCTGATCGTTACCGCGAGCGGCCGCGACTACCTCGCGATCCAGGACGTGATCCGCCAGCTCGACGAGCCGCGCCGTCAGGTCTACATCGAGACGGTCGTGCTGACCGTCGACACGTCGAACGACCTCGGCTTCGGCACGAGCTCGCACGGCGCGATCCCGACGACCGGTGGCAACTCGATCGTCGTCGGTGGCGTCGAGACGCAGACCGTCAACACGCTCGATATCAAGGACACGATCGGCAACTTCCAGGGCCTGCTTGGCGGCATCGTCGGCTCGGCGCTGACCTCGTCGCAGAGCTTCCTCGGCACGAGTATCCCGTCCTACGCCGTGCTGTTCTCCGCGCTCGCCGTCAACTCGCACAACAACGACGTCTCGACGCCGAGCATCATCGCCGTCGACAACGAGACGACGAAGTTCCACGTCGGCCAGAACGTCCCGTACCTGCGCGGTCTCGCACAGAGCGTCGCGACGAATCCGCTCGCCGGCACGAGCACGAACGTCGATCGCCAGGACCTCAACTTCGAGCTCGATATCAAGCCGCACATCTCGGCGAACGACAACGTCATGCTCGAGATCACGAACGACGCGAAGTCTTACGGCGTCGATACGTCGCTCGGCCCGACGTGGAACACGCGCGGCTTCGAGACGCGCGTCGTCGTACACGACCAGCAGACGATCGTGCTCACCGGCCTCACGCAGGAGCACGAGAGCGCGAAGACGACGAAGGTCCCGGTCCTCGGCGACATCCCGCTGCTCGGCTACCTGTTCAAGTACACCAAGCGCAGCAAGACGAAGAGCAACGTCCTCATCCTGCTGACGCCCTACATCATCAAGGACCAGCTCGATCTCCAGCAGATCCTCGAGCGCAAGGCGCGCGAGCACGACGAGTTCGTCGCGTCGTTCCACGCGCTCGACCACATGCCGTACGTCCCCGCCGTCGACTACCGCAAGAAGCGCGGCCTCGTCGAGGAGATCAACCGCACGGTCCAGGCCGTCGAGGAGGAGCAGCAGGCGCGCCAGCAGGTCCACGCCCCCGCACGCGTGCAGTCGGGCCCCGTGCAGTAGCGTGCCCCGAGACGCGCGCGTGTGAGCCCGCCGCGAGACGCACGCGTGTAGAGTCCCCGCATGCGAATCATCACCGCGCTGCTGGTCGCGGTCATCGGCTTCGGCATCGCCGTGTTCGGCGTCGTGCGCGGCCTGTCGTCATCGGGCCCCGCGCACGGCACGCGCCTGATCCTCACGACGGCCGGCGGCAACATCGCCCTGGCGCGCGAGGCCGCCGCGCTGCGCGTCGAGGAGAAGGGCGCCCCGACGCGCGTGATCGCGGCGGGCGACCGGATCGTCGTCGAGCTCGGCACCGACGATCCCCAGCTCGTCGCCGACCAGGCCGCGCTGCTCGAACGCACCGCCCACGTCGAGCTGCGCGACGCCGAGCACCCCGACACGCCGCCGGTCGACGCCCACGTGCTCTCGCACATCGCGGCCGACGACCAGGGCGTGACGATCGACTCGACCACCACGCTGCCGTTCCACGTCCACTCCGAGATCACGTTCGTGCTCGACGGCAAGATCAAGCTCGCCGCCACCCCCGACCGCGTCGAGGGCCGCACGATGCACGTCCCGATGGCGAGCCTGCGCCAGTCGGAGGACCTGCGCGCGCTGCTCGTGGCGGGCGCGGCGCCCGCGATGCACGTCGAGTCGCGGACGCCCTTCACGCGGGCGACCGGCTTCTGGGGCCGCGCGTGGATCTTCCTCGCGATCGGCGGCGTGTTCCTCGCCGTTGGCGCCGCGCTGCTGCTCGTGCGCCGCCGCTAGGGCCAGTAGCGCCAGACCGCGACGTCCGTACCGTTCGCGCCTCGCGGCGTGCCGCCGCCGGCGATGAACCGGTCATCCGACTGCACCGCGGCTTGCGGGCTGATCGCGACCTCCGCGGTCGTCTGCACGCCGCTGGTGCCCCACGAGCGGTCGAGCACACCCGACGGCGTGTAGCGGCTCGTGACGAGCAGCGGGGTACCGTTGTTCGCGTAGCCCGCGACGAGGACGTTGCCGGCGCTGTCGATCGCCAGCGCGTCGAGCTCCTGCACGCTGGCGCCCGAGACGAGCGTCGGCGCGACGTGGCCGCCCGTCGCGAACGTGGTATCGGCCGCGCCGGTCGAGGTGAACCGCGCGAGCACGCCCGTCGTGAAGCCGTCGTTGTAGCCGACGAGGACGATGTTGCCGGCGGCGTCGCGCGTCAGCTGCTCGAAGCCTTCGTGCAGCGATGCGTTCGAGGTCGTGCCGAGCGTCAGCTGCGAGTAGCCCTTGTGACCGCCGGTGCCGGCGGTGCCGAACGACGTGTCCCACGTGCCCGACGAGGTGAGCCGGCCGACGACGCTCTCGCACGCGCTGACCGCCACGTTCCAGCCGCCTTCGCACTTCGCACCTTCGAGGTAGATGCTGCCGCTGCTGTCGACCGCGAGGCCGCGCGTCAGCTCCCAGCTCGGCTTGTCGACATCGGGGTTCGAGACGCGGATCGCCGACGACGTGCCGAACGCCGTGCCGTCGCGCGTGCCATCCGACTTGAGCTGCAGCAGCAGCGGGCGCTGGCTCTGATCGGGGTTATTCCAGGTCGCCGCGACGAGGATCTTGTCGCCGGGCAGCACGACGACCGACCAGGCGTTGCCGCAGTAGCCGCCTCCGTCGGGCTGCTCGTCGAACGTCGTGAACTGCGGGTCGGGATCGCCCGCCGGCGTCAGCCGCGCGACGTAGACCGTGCAGATGCTGGACGCATCGATGCGATACGCGACGACGACGATCCGGCCCTGCGAGTCGAGCGCGAGACCGACGGGCAAGAACCCGTGCGCGGGGCTGCCATCGACGAGCACGTAGCCGGTCCCGCCGCCGAACGTCGTATCGGGCGCACCGTTGGCATCGAGGCGCACGACCGCTCCCTTGTAGGTCGTCGTCGTGCCGCCGGTCGTATCGATCTCGGCGCCGATGAGGATCTTGTCGGCGTTCGCGCCGGCGGATGCCGGGTACGTCAGCATCGCGCGCACGTAGCTGTTGCCCGTGCCGGTGACCGCGGGATCCGGCAGCGGCACGACGGCCTTGCCACCGGTGCCGAACGTCGTGTCGACCGTGCCCGGCAGCCCGCTGACCTTCACGGTGAACGGCTTGGAGTCGAGCATCTTCACGCCGTCGAGCAGCTGCACGTCGACGCTCGTCGCGCTGCCGAGCGTCGAGCTCGCGTCCGCCGCGAACGTCAGCGTGCCCGACGACGCGCCTGCCGCGACGGCGACATCGGGCGCCGTGACACCCGCCGGCAGGCTCGCGACGTGAACCGTCAGCGCGCCCGTCGTGCTCGTGTCGCGCGCGATCGTGAAGTCGACCGTGCGCGACTGCGTCTGCGGCACCCAGCTGCTGGGCTTCGCGAGCGTCAGCGCGCCGTTGCCGTTGCCGCCATCGCCACCGGGCGATGCGTCGGGCTTGGAGCCGACAGAACCACATCCGGCCAGCGAGCAGATACCGACGACGACCAACCACGAGGTCCGCATGGCCGACCATGGTAGCAATCGCCACGCCGCCATCGGAAGCGGCATGCGACGCGGGGTTACGTCGTCGCGAGGGGCGTCACGTGACGAAACGTGTCGTCACGAGCCATCCGTACGATCCGGGACGGCTCGTCGTACACGCCTTACCTCAGACGCGGGTCGGACCCTTGCTGTGGTCGAACGGCTTGGGCTTCGCGAGGCCGCCCGTCGCGCCCTTGGCGTGGACGAGCGTGCGCATGCCGTTGTCGAACAGCACGTCGATCGCGGTGTCGTGAACGCGCTGCACGACGCCCGTGCCGAACTGCGGGTGCGTGATCGTGTCGGCGACCGCGAAGCGCTCGCTCGCCTTGTACGTCTTGGTCTCGCGCGTCGGATCGGCGTCGACCTTCGGAGGGGGGGCGGCGCGCTTGGGGCGCTTGCCGTCGCTGTCGATCGCGAGCTTGGGGAAGCCGGGGAACTTGCCGCCGACGAACTCGGCGAAGCCGCGGTCATCCGTGATGCCCTCGTCGCTGTCGAGGCGCCAGATGCCGGCCTCCATCGAATCGACGAGCGCCGTCAGCCAGCCGTCGAAGCTCGGTGCGAGCACCTTGCGATCGTGATCGGTGTGCCAGAACTCGAGGACCTGGCCGGGCTCGCCGGAGAAGCTGCCGCGCGGATCCCAGCACACGTGATCGCCGGCGCCGTTGGACAGGAACGGCACCCACGTCTTGCGGTACCAGTTCGACGTCTTGAACGCGCCCTCGTCGACGAGCTTGTTCATCATCTGGCGCGTCTTCGTGATGTCGGCGAGCGACATCACCATCCGGTTGCCGATCAGCGCGCCCTTGCCGCCGTTGTGCCAGCGGTAGAGCGCGCGCATGCCGGCAGGCAGCGCCGTGCCGAGATCCTTTTCGAACGCGGCGAGCTCCTCGTCGGAGGCGCCGGGGGACATCGCGCTCGCAACCTCGGGCGCGTTTGCTTCGAGCCAGGATGCGAGCCGGGCGACTACGTCTTCCATCGCGGGCGAATATCAGTTGCAGGTCGCGATCTGGCAAGCGTTCGTGACGCAGGACCAGTGGGCGCACGACGTGGAGCCGTCATCGCAGGTCCGGCAGAACTGCGGCAAGATGCCGCTGCAGTCGCTGTCGGCCGCGCAGGTGTTGGCGCCGCCCTGCTCGGGCGTGTCGGTGTGCTGCAGCGTCGACCAGCTCGCCGTGCCGTCGAGCTTGAGCTTGAGGTCGGTGCGGTCGAGCTGCCACTGGTAGCGCGCGAGCGACTCGCCGTCCTCGTTGTAGAGGCGGATGTACGTCTTCGTCACGCCCTTGGACGTGCCGTGCGTGAACAGGTACGTGCCCGTCTCCTCGACGGGGTTGCACGGCGCCTTGATGCACTCGACCTGCTTCTCGGCGATGAACGTGTGGTCGGCGTCGAGCGTCAGCGTGACGAGATCGCCGGCGTGCGCGACGTTGCTGTTCGTGTAGAAGCCGGCCGGCTTGGACGCGGCGTCCTCCTTGCCGGTGGGCGCGTCGAGCTGATCGGAGTTGTCGAGGTCAGCGGTGTCAGCGGCGCAGGCCGCGATCGAGACGAGAGCGATGAACAGGAAGCTACGCATGATGGCCGCGCGCTTTGCCATCACCGTGCCAGCACCGATCCGGCAGCGCGGCGTTTAAACGGTGGCCACTCGAGTTGCCGGCGACGGGGCAAGTAGCCGCGACCGCCTGCGACACGCCCGCGACGCCTACTTCTCGCCGGGGTGGTGCGGCTCGGGCGCGAGCGGCAGCGACAGCGTGACGAATACGCTTCGGGGCGCCGCGTACGAGCTGCCGACGAACCCGTTCGCGATGCGATAGGCGTAGTGCGCGTCGAACAGGTTGATGATGTCGATGCCGACCTTGAACGGATAGCCGCCGCTCACGAACGTGTACGCCTGCGAGAGATCGACGCGGACGTGCCCGGGCACGTGCTGGTTGTTCGCGGGACCGGTGCGCAGGCCCGAGCCGTACTGCGCGAGGCCGGTGATCGAGTAGCGGCCGTCGCGGATCGTCCCGCCGGCGTTCGCGGTCAGCGTCTGCGCGTGATCGAGCGTCTGCCAGCTGTTCGAGGCGAGCTCCTCGGCCGTGAACAGGTACTTCGCCGACGAGATGCCCTGGCCCTGCGCGAAGCCGTACGACACGTTGCCGAACGCGCTCATCCACGGGCCGATGCGCACGTCGAGCGAGCCCTCGAGGCCGGCGGCGCGGCCGCGCCGGAAGTTGTAGTTCGACAACAGGCTCGTCGAGCCGATCGCCGTGTCGTCGAGCTGGTTCCACGCATAGCGGCCCCACGCGGTGAGCCCACCGCGCAGCTCGGAGATCAGGCGGGACGTGAGGCCGAGCTCGGCATAGGCGTCGGTCTCGGGCTTCAGGTCGTACGTGATCGGCATCCCCGGATCGACGACGCCCAGCGCACGCGCCGCACTCGCGGCATCGAGCGGGGAGGGCGGCTGCCACAGGATCCCCGTGAACGCGTGCGCGAGCGTGTCCTTCGTCAGCGCGTAGGAGGCGCCCAGGCGCGGCGACACGCCCAGCGAGTCGTCGGTCTTGCCGCCCTCGAGCATGACGTGGAGCTCGTCGAGGCGAACGCCCGCATCGATCTGCAGATCATCGAGCGTGACGTGATCCTGGGCGTACGCGCCGGTCGTCAGCGCATCCGTCGTGTCGTGGCCGCTCGTCGCGTCGGCGATGCCGCCGCCCATCGCGCGCGTGAACGCGGTGAAGTCCGCCGTGCCGTGCACGAAGTCCGCTTGGGCGCCGGTCTTCAACGCGTGCGAGCCGGTCTTGTACGTCAGCGACGCGACCGCGCCGGCGTGGTGCTGCAGCCGCGTGACGTCGCTCGCGGTCGCATCGGGATCCGAGAGAGGCCCGAGCGCGTGGCGTGGATCGGAGAACAGCGCGCCGCGCGACAGCTTGTAGTACGGCGCGAGCTGCAGCGCGCCGTGGTCCATCGTGTGGACGAACGACAGTGCGCTGAACAGCTCGTCCTCGGTCTCGGTCGCGTCGGTATCGCGCGGCACGTACGCGGGGCCGGCGTTGCCGAAGCGATCCGGCGGCCGCGGGTTGTTCGGATCGAACGGCACGCTCGACGGATCGATCGGGATCTGGAACTTGTTGTGCGCGTACGTGACGAACAGCTCGTAGCGGTTGCACTCGCACTGCTTCCAGTCGATGCGCGCGAACACGCGGCCCGTCGAGCCACTGTCGTGGAGGATCGGATCGATCGACGGCGGATCGAGCGCGCGCTGCGAGTACTGGAAGCTGCCGCCCGCGAACATGCCCCAGTTGTCGGCGAGCTTCGTCGAGTACGTGACGCCGGGCTCGATCGTCTGGAACGAGCCGTAGCGGACCTGCATCGTGCCTTCCGGGTGGTCGCCGGCGGCGCGCGTCTGGAGGTTCACGACCGCGGAGAGCCGGTCGCCGTACTCGGCGGGCATCCCGCCCGTGTACATGTCGAGGCTCTGGACGAGGCGCGTCGGGATCGATGCCGCGAACAGGCTGCCGACGGAGTCGGGCACCGGCACGCCATCGATCTGGTACTGGATGCTGCCGTGGTTGCCGCGCGCGTAGATGTTGCCGAGCGCATCGGCGACGACGCCGGGCTGCGTCGCGACCACATCCGTCACCGGGCGGTCCTCGCCACCGGGCTGCTCGGCGAGCTGCTGGCGATTCACGCTCGCGACGCTGCCCGTGGCCGGAGGCGGCGGCGGCACGGCCCAGTCCTCGTGGATCGTGACGACCTCTTCGCTGTTGACGAGCACGAGCTCTACGTTCGCGGCGCTGCCCGCGGTCAGCTGCACGTGCTGGTGATCGCCGACGAGCCCCGGCGAGCTCGCCTCGACCGTGAAGTCGCCGAGCGGCACGCCCGAGAACGTGAACTTGCCGTCCTTGCCCGTCGTCGCCTTCGCGACGGTGTTGCCCGACGGATCGTGGATCACGACCGTCGCGCCCTCGAGCGGGTGCAGCAGCGCGTCCTCGACGATGCCGGTGACCTGCGCGTCGTCCGCGTATGCCTGCGCCGACCAGCAGATCGCGGCGATCGCGGCAAGACGGCGCATGGCAGGGAACCTGCCGCAGTTGCGACTCGATTGCAACTACGCGCCTCTTAAGACTTGCGATCCGTCCCGGCGCGCGTGCGACTAGCCTTCGCGCGCGTACAGCTTGCCAACAGGACGCGTCGAAAGCCAGCGCGGGTCGTCATCGCCGATCGCGCCCGCGTGCAGCTCGGCGCGAAGCTCCTTCTCGCGCACGCTGAGCTTCTTGATCTCGGCCATGAAGCGGTCGGCCGTCTTCTTGTAGAGCGTCGGGCGCGGCTTCTCGGCGAGCAGATCGGAGTAGTCGATCGGATCGCCGAACACCGAGATCACCGCGTGCTCGCGGCGCGCCTTCGCGCTGAAGTTCCACGCGATGTCCTGCCCGATGTTGTTGCCGAGCCCGAGCGTGAACGCGGGAATGACGACCGGCTTGCCGACGAGCGCGACCTTGCCGACGCCCGGCTGCGCGGGCAGGAACGTGTACGGATCGTCGCCCTTGCCGCGCGTGCCCTCGGGGTGCATGCCGAGCACGTTGCCGCGGCCGCGCAGGATCTCGACCATCTTGTCGAGCGCCTCGTCGTTGAGCGCGCGTCGCTCGGCCTGGCGGTAGATCGGCGGGTACATCGCGCCGCCCGCGACCAGCGCGTTGACCGCGATCCCCAGCGGCTGGTCGTAGAAGAAGTTCGACCGCACCGGGAAGTACAGGCGCTTCGCCCAGGGGACGGGGCCCATGTAGCAGGCCAGCAGCATCGCGTACTGGTCGAAGAAGCTGCGGTGGTTCGACACCAGCATGACGCCGGTCTGGGGAGTCATCGCACACAAATCATCGAGTCCCTCGACGAACATCCGGTTCGCGAGCGCGGCCCGCACCCAGACGTACGAGACGCCGCGAAGGAACCGGGTCTGCAGCCACTTGCCGCGCGAGTCCTCGTTCGCGAGCTCGGCAAACCTCAGGGCGAGCTTCTCCACCCGCGACAGCGGGGCTTCTTCAGCCATCTGCGACCACTTACCACAGGATCCCCATGCCTCTCATTTGGCGGGCGCGTCCGTTGACGGCCCCCCACCGGGCGACTAAGTTCCGCAACACCTCGATGTCACTCGAATTCTCTGCAGACGCGCAGAAGAAGATCGCGGCATTGTGCGAACGGTATCCGACGAAGAAACCGGTCGTGCTCGCCGCCCTTCATCTCGCGCAGAAAGAGCACGGGCATCTGAGCGACGACGCGCTTCGTCTCGTCGCGCGGACGCTCGATCTGCCGTACGCGCACGTGTACGGCGTCGCGACGTTCTACACGATGTTCCGGCGCGAGCCGGGCGGCGCGCAGACGATCCGGATGTGCACGAACATCTCGTGCATGCTGCGCGGCGGCTACGAGGTGCTCGATGCGTTCGAGAAGCGCCTCGGGCTCGAGAAGGGCGAGTCCAACGCGAAGTTCACTCTCGTCGAGGAAGAGTGCATCGCGGCGTGTGACAAGGCCCCGTGTGCCCTCGTCGGCACGAAGTACTTCTACGACATCACGCCTGCTCAGGTGGCCGACATCGTCGCCGAGCTCGAGCGCGATCCCCACCCCGAAGGCGAGGTCGTGTGATGCCGGCTCCCGTCGGAACTCATCTCGTCACCCAGCGCTTCGGCAACGAGCAGGCGCGCACGCTCGCCGGCTACGAGGCCACGGGCGGCTACAGCGCGCTGCGCAAGGCGCTGTCGATGCGCCCCGAGGACATCCAGAACGAAGTGAAGGCGTCGAACCTCCGCGGCCGCGGCGGCGCTGGCTTCGCGACGGGCGTGAAGTGGGGCTTCGTCCCCAAGGACGCGAAAGAAGTCCACCTCGTCTGCAACTGCGACGAGTCGGAGCCGGGCACCTGCAAGGACCGCCTGCTCGTCTGGTGGGACCCGCACCTGCTCATCGAGGGCATGATCATCGCGGCCCACGCCCTCAAGGCGAAGCACAACTACATCTACATCCGCGGCGAGATGATGCGCGAGTACGTCGTGCTCGACAACGCCGTCAAGGAGGCGTACGCGCGCGGCTACCTCGGCGACAACGTCCTCGGCACCGGCATCGCGGTGCACCTCACCGTCCATCGCGGCGCGGGCGCGTACATCTGTGGCGAGGAGACGGCGCTCCTGAACTCGCTCGAGGGCCAGCGCGGTCAGCCGCGCCTCAAGCCGCCGTTCCCGGCGATCAAGGGCCTGTTCGGCAACCCGACGATCGTCAACAACGTCGAGACGCTGATGAACGTGCCGTTCATCGTCGACAAGGGCGGCGCCTGGTTCAACGAGCTCGGCATGGGCCGCTCGGGCGGCACGCGCATCGTGTGCGTCTCGGGCCACGTCAACAAGCCCGGCGTGTTCGAGCTGCCGATGGGCATCACGTTCACCCAGATCATCAACGACATCTGCGGCGGCGTCTGGAAGGGTCGCAAGGCGAAGGCGGTGATCCCGGGCGGCGTGTCGATGCCGCCGCTCGATGCATCCGAGCTCGACGTCCCCTGCGAGTTCGACGCGCTGCAGACCGACGAGCGCATCAAGCCCGTGATGGTGCGTCCCGGTCAGCAGTTCGACCTCGGCGGCGGCCGCGCGCTGCGCACGATGGCCGGCTCGGGCGGCATCGTCGTCATGGACGACCAGACCGATATCCCGCGCGCGCTGTGGCGCATCCTCAAGTTCTTCGCCCACGAGTCGTGCGGTCAGTGCACGCCGTGCCGCGAGGGGACCGGCTGGCTCGAGAAGGTCGCGCGCCGCGTCGGTCACGGCGAGGGCAAGGAAGGCGACATCGAGCTGATGGCGTCGATCGCGCACGGCATCGCCGGCAACACGATCTGCGCGCTCGGCGATGCAGCCGCCTGGCCGACGCTCGGGTTCCTCACGAAGTTCCGCGAGGACTTCGAGGCCGCGATCAAGCGGAGGGCAGCCTAGATGATGTCCTTGTTGTGGGCTCAGCCCGTCACCGCGACCGTGATCAAGCACGCGCCGCACCTCGATACGATCGAGTCGACCGGGAAGGGCATGGCGCTCTTCTTCTGGTTGTTCGCGCTCGTGGCGGTCGGTGGCGCCGTGTTCGTCATCACGCGCAAGAACCTGATCGCCGCCGTCATGGGCATGGTCGGCAGCTTCGTCGGAATCGCCGCCGTCTACATGATGCTGTACGCGAGCTTCCTCGCCGTCGTGCAGATGCTCGTGTACGCCGGCGCGATCATGGTGCTGTTCGTCTTCGTCATCATGATCCTGAACCGGCCCGAAGACGAGCCGGTCGCGCCGTCGGGCCGCGTCGGGCAGGGCATCGGCGCACTCGCGATCATCTATCTCGTCGGCCGCCTCGCGATGCTGCTGATCCACGTGCACGTCCCCGCGCAGGCGATGGGCGCGCCGGCGGATCTGCACTACGCGGGCGTCGATGCGCCGGTCGCGTGGGGCGGTGTGAAGTCCGTCGGCACCGACCTGTTCAACGGCGGGCTGTTCCCGTTCGAGGCGATCTCGATCCTGCTCCTGATCGCCGTCGTCGGTGCGATCGCGATCGCCCGGCCGCTCCACGAGGATGCGGTTCCCGCGGATCCGAACAACCCGAATGACCCCGCGGTGGAGGGACACTCGGTATGAACGACGTCCTGTTCAACATCGGCTACGGCCACTTCCTGGTGCTCGCCGCGCTGCTGTTCCTGATCGGAATGGCAGGCGTCCTGATTCGCCGCAACGCGCTGATCATCCTGATGAGCGTGGAGCTCATGCTCAACGCGGCGAACATGACGCTGCTGACGTTCTCTCGGATGTGGGGTGGGATGGGCGCCTTGTCGGCGCACACGTTCGCGCTGATCGTCATCGGCGTCGCAGCGGCGGAGGCGAGCGTCGGTCTCGCGATCGTCGTCGCGGTGTTCCGCGGTCGTCGCAACGTCGATGTCGACCGTCTGACGACCTTGAGGCACTAGCATGGAATCGACCCCTCAATTCCTGGGCCTTCCGCTGCTCGCGTGGATTCCGGCGCTGCCGCTGCTCGGCGCGCTGATCAACCTCACCGTCGGCCGTCGCTTCTCGAAGAGCACGGTCCACACGATCGCCATCGCGGCGGTCGCCGGTGCATGCGGCATCGCGTTCTACATGGTGTTCGGTCCGCTCTGGAAGCAGTTCAAGGGCGGCGAAGCAGAGCAGGGCATCACGCAGGTCGTGTACCACTGGCTCGAGGTCGGCAACTTCAAGGCGGACCTCGCGTTCCACCTCGATACGTTGTCGGCGGTGATGATCATCATCGTCACCTTCATCGGCACGTGGATCCACATCTACTCGACCGGCTACATGGCCCACGACCCGGGCTACCACCGGTACTTCGGCTACCTGAACCTGTTCACCGGCGCGATGCTCATCCTCGTGCTCGCCGGCAACCTGCCGGTGATGTTCATCGGGTGGGAGGGCGTCGGCCTCTGCTCGTTCCTCTTGATCGGGTTCTGGTACGAGAACGAGAGCTACGCGAACGCGGGCCGCAAGGCGTTCGTCGTCAACCGCATCGGCGACTTCTGCTTCCTGCTCGGCATGTTCCTGCTGTTCTGGGCGACGAAGACGCTCGACTTCCAGGACCTCAAGGACGTCAGCAAGCACGGCGCGGAGTTCGTCCAGCCGTTCTGGGGCCGCGAGCGCCTCTCGGCGGCCGCCGGCATCTTCCTGTTCATCGGCGCGTGCGGAAAGTCCGCGCAGCTGCCGCTGTTCGTCTGGCTGCCGGACGCGATGGCGGGCCCCACGCCGGTCTCCGCCCTCATCCACGCCGCGACGATGGTCACCGCCGGCGTCTACATGATCTGCCGGCTGTCGTTCCTCTACGCGAGCTCGACGACCGCGCTGATCGTCGTGTCGACCGTGGGTCTGCTCACGGCGCTCGCCGCGGCCTTCATGGCGTTCGCGCAGACAGACTTGAAGAAGGTGCTCGCCTACTCGACGGTGAGTCAGCTCGGCTTCATGTTCGTCGCCGCGGGCACCGGAAACTGGCTCGCCGCGATCTTCCACCTCGGCACGCACGCGTTCTTCAAGGCGTGTCTGTTCCTCGGCGCGGGCTCGGTCATGCACGGCATGGAGCACGGTGGCTCGAAGACGCCGGGCGACATCACGACGATGGGCGGCCTGCGCAAGCACATGCCGATCACGCGGATCACGTTCATGATCTCGTGCCTCGCGATCGCCGGCATCTTCCCGTTCTCGGGCTTCTTCTCGAAGGACGAGATCCTCGCCGGCGCGTGGGGCGTGCATCCGCCGGGCTGGCCGGCGTTCTACGGCAAGGTGCTGTGGGGCGGCCTGTTGATCGCGGCGCTCGGCACCGCGTTCTACATGTGGCGCCTCTACTTCCTCGTCTTCGGTGGCGAGGAGCGCACGGAAGAGGCGAAGCACGCGCACGAGTCGCCGTTCTCGATGACGGTCCCGCTGATCGTCCTCGCGTTCTTCGCGACGGTCGTCGGCTTCCTCGGCCTGCCGCACCTCGAGCACACGCACCTGCCTGGCATCGTGCACTCGCTCGCGTCGTGGCTCGAGCCGAGCGTGTCGGCCAACTGGTACAACCCCGGCATGGAGGGCCTGCCGATCCACGGCGAGGTCCACGACGGCACCACGATGGTGCTGATGGGCGTCGCGCTCTCGATCGGTGTCATCGGCATCGCGATCGCGTGGGCGCTGTACGGCCGTGGCCCGTCGCCGACGGTCACGCGCCTCGTCGATCACGGCCCGCTCGAGGGCGCGTACATCGCGTCGAAGAACAAGCTGTGGTTCGACGAGGTCTACGACGTCATCATCGTGCGGCCGTTCCGCGCGGTGGCGCGAGGCATGTTCGAGGTCGTCGATCGCTTCATCATCGATACGGTCGCCGTCAACGGCTCGGCGTTCGTCGTCGGGCTGTTCGGCCGCGTGTCGCGGTGGGTGCAGAACGGCAACATTCAGCGCTACCTCGTCGGTCTCGTGATCGGCGCGGCCGCGGTGTTCCTCGTCACCGACTGCCATCAGAAGCCGTCGTTCATCTACCGATTCGAAGGCCAGAACGGCGAGATGCTGCATCTGCACGCCGAACCGGGCGCGGGCATCGTCGGCTCCAGCGCGAAGCTGCGCTGGGACACCGACGGTGACGGCCAGCCCGACCACGAGGGTCGCGACGTGACCGTGCGCGCCGGCGAGACCGCCGCGAAGGTCACACTGTTCATCGACGACCCGATCTCGCAGAAGACCGTGCCGGTCACCCGAGCGATCCGCGCGGAGGAGGTACAGCCATGAGCCCGGGTGGTGGATTCCTGCTTCCCCTGCTGATCGGCCTGCCGCTGCTCGGCGCCGTCTTCGTCATGTGCACGCCGAAGGGCGAGCAGTCGCTGCAGCGCGGTCTCGGCATCGCGATCACGACGATCACGTTCCTCGTGTCGCTCGCCGTGTTCCGCTACTTCAACCCGCACGAGGCGGGCTTCCAGCTCGTGTTCGACACGGAGTGGATCCCGGGCCTCGGCGCTCACTTCAAGACCGGCATCGACGGCATCTCGATCTTCCTCGTCCTGCTGACGACGCTGCTGATGCCGCTCACGCTGCTCGGCACGCGCGCCTCGGTCGAGCGGCACGCGCGCGAGTTCATGGCCGCGATGCTCGTGCTCGAGGCGGGCATGATCGGCGCGTTCGTCGCGCTCGATCTGTTCCTCTTCTACACGTTCTGGGAAGTGATGCTGATCCCGATGTACCTGCTCATCGGGATCTGGGGCGGTCAGCGCCGGCTCTACGCGTCGATCAAGTTCGTCGTCTACACGATGGTCGGCTCGCTGCTGATGCTCGTCGCGATCTTCTACGTGTACGTCAAGGCGGGCGCGGTGCTCGGCACGTACACGACGGACCTCGAGAAGCTGACGACCGTCGCGCTGCCGTATCACGCGCAGGTCTGGTGCTTCGCGGCGTTCGCGCTCGCGTTCTGCATCAAGGTGCCGCTGTTCCCGCTGCACACGTGGTTGCCTGACGCGCACGTCGAGGCGCCGACGGCCGGCTCCGTGATCCTGGCCGGCGTGCTGCTGAAGTTCGGCATCTACGGCTTCCTGCGCTACGCGATGCCGCTGTTCCCGCACGGCGCCGAGGTGTGGGCCCCCGCGCTCGCGATCCTCGCCGTCATCGGCATCATCTATGGCGCGTTCGTCGCGTTCGCGCAGGATGACGTCAAGAAGCTGATCGCGTACTCGTCCGTCAGCCACATGGGCTTCTGCATGCTCGGCGTCGTCGCGCTGACGCAGATGGGCGTGCAGGGCTCGATCTACGCGATGCTCTCGCACGGCCTCACGACGGGCGGCCTGTTCCTCGGCATCGGCGTGCTCTACGAGCGTCGCCACACGCGCCGGCTCGCCGAGTACGGCGGCATCTGGAAGCAGATGCCGATCTTCGCGGGCCTGTACCTCATCGTCGTGATGGGCTCGGCGGGTCTGCCGTCGCTGTCGGGCTTCATCGGCGAGTTCTTCACCATCTTCGGCACGTTCAACGCGGGGGACTCGTTCCCGGCGAACCACGCCCACTTCCTGCCGTACCCGCGCCTCTTGGGAGCGCTCGCGTGCACGGGCGTGATCCTCGGCGCGGTCTACCTGCTGTTCATGTTCCAGAAGGTCTTCTTCGGACCGCTCGACAAGGCGAAGAACGGCCGCCTGCCTGACCTCAAGGTGCACGAGCTGATCGTGTTCATCACGCTCGCGCTCGGCATCTTCGGCCTCGGTCTGTTCCCGCGCCCGCTGCTCAACACCATGCAGCCTGCAACCGACAAGTTCCTCCACGACTACACCAAGCGCATCGACGAGCCTGACGGCCCGCCGCACATCTACGGATCGCTTCCGGCCACGCCGCCGCCTGCCGCGGCTCCGGCGGGAGGTGCCCGGTGAGCTTCAACCCCAACGACCTCGGCTGGTGCGCTCCGTACCTGATCCTCGCCATCACGGGCATGCTGCTCGTCCTCGCGGAGGCCTTCTACAAGGGCCGTGACCGCACGGCGCTCAGCGGCCTCGCGGTCGCCGGCTCGCTCGCGTCCGCGATCGCGTCGGTGGTGCTCTATCGCCAGCTCGCACCCGGCGAGACGCACGCGCTGTTCACCGACATCGACCAGAGCGGCACGCTCCGCTCCGCGATGCTGATGGCGGATCGCACCGGCTACGTGCTCTCCGCGCTGTTCGCCGTGCTGACCGCGCTGACCGCGCTCGCCTCGCCGGGCCACCAGCGCGAGCACGACTGGCAGATGGGCGAGTACTACGGCGTGATGCTGCTGTCGGCGTCGGGCATGGTGATGCTCGCGCACGCCGTCAACCTCGTCACGATCTTCCTCGGCATCGAGACGATGTCGATCGGCGTCTACGTGATGACGGCGATGCGCCGCCGCTCGCGTCGCGGCAACGAAGCCGCGATGAAGTACTTCCTGATCGGCGCATTCGCGACGGGCTTCCTGATGTACGGCTGCGCGCTGCTCTACGGCGCGTCCGGCACGCTGTCGCTGCTGCACATGCAGGCTGCGCTCGCCTCCTCGGCGAACCCGGGCCTGATCGTCGCCGGCGCGTTCCTGCTCGTCGTCGCGTTCGGCTTCAAGATCGCGGCGGTGCCGTTCCACATGTGGGCGCCCGATGCGTACGAAGGCGCTCCGACGCCGGTCACCGGCTTCATGGCCTCGGCGGTCAAGGCGGCGGCCATCGCCGGTATGATCCGCGTGTTCGGCGTCGCGCTGGGCGGCGACATCATCCCGTTCGGCACGCTCGGCTGGGCCTCGCCGATGGTCGTGATCGCCGCGATCACGATCACGATCGGCAACATCACCGCCGTCCGCCAGGACAACATCAAGCGCATGCTCGCGTACTCGAGCATCTCGCACGCGGGCGTCCTGATGGTCGGCTTGTGCGCGATGGGCCTCGGCTCGACGAGCGCGCAGTCCGCGATCGTCTACTACCTGATCGCGTACTCGGTCACGACGCTGGGCGCGTTCTCGGTGGTCTCGTTCGTCGGCTCGAAGGGCCGCGAGCGCCTGCTCGTCGACGACTGGGCCGGCCTCGCCACCCAGCACCCGGGCGCCGCGCTCGCGATGACGATCTGCCTGCTCTCGTTCGGCGGCATGCCGCCGACCGGCGGCTTCTTCGGGAAGTTCGAGATCTTCAAGAGCGCGATGGACGTCTACAACGGCCAGCTGCTCTGGCTCGTCGTGATCGGCGTCGTCAACAGCGCGATCAGCATCTACTACTACCTGCGCATCGTCACCGCGATGTACTTCCGCGAGGCCTCGCAGCCGTTCGCGCCGACGCGCTCCGCCGGCCTGCTGTTCGTGATCGCCCTGATGCCGCTGCTCGTCCTCGAGCTCGGCATCCTCCCGGGCTGGTGGCTCCACCTGATCGGCTAGCCCGGCCAGGTGGCGCCGTCGGATCGGCTAGTGCTCGCCCTCCCACTGCGTCGCGAGGCGTAGGGTTCCGAACACGAGCCCGAAGCCGAGCAGCAGGAACGTCGCCGCGCCGAGCACGACGCCGACGGAGAACGAGCCCATCGATCCGAGCATGAAGAGGACCCCGAACATCAGGGGCAGGAACATGAGGCAAAGGACTGCAGCCATGCGCGCGCGAGTTGCGACGCGCATGCCGCCGCAAGTCCGCGCGCCCTCGTTCCCGGCGCGCCGTGTTGTCGTCGAAACGAGAACACGCGGCGTCGAAATGAGGACGGCGCCGCGCCGCTGCCTCGACGAGGGCGCCGCGGTGCGGATCCTGCTATGCCGCCGCGCATGGACTACGGCACCGGCGACGCCTCGTATCGCGCGGCAGGCGGCAGCGACGGCCTGCGCGCGCTCGTCTGGCGCTTCTACGAGCACATGGACGCGCTGCCCGAGGCCCGCACCGTCCGCGACATGCACGGCCCCGATCTCGACGAGGTCCGCGAGAAGCTGTTCGTGTTTCTCTGTGCCTGGCTCGGCGGCCCGAACGACTACCGCGCGCGCTTCGGGCCGATCTCGATCCCGGGCGTCCACGCGCGCTTCGCGATCGACGAGGCCGAGCGCGATGCCTGGCTGCTCTGCATGGCGCACGCGGTCGCCGAGCAGCCCTGGGCCGAGAGCTTCAAGGCCTACTTCATGCGCGCGATCTCGGTGCCCGCGGAGCGTGTGCGGGTCGCCTCCGTCGCGCGGCGCGCCGACGACTAGGTCATCCGCGCTCCCCGTTCCGTCGAGCGCTCCCCATTCCGTCGAGCGCTCCCTATTCCGTCGAGCGCGCTACTCCATGCCCAGGCGCGCGGCGAGCCGGTGCAGGTTCCCACGCTGCACGCCGAGTCGCCGTGCGGCCTCCGCCCAGTTGTCCCCGCACTCCGCGACGGTCGCCTCGATCAGCTGGCGAGTGAACGCGTCGACGGTGGCGCGCAGCGGCTGGCGCGCCTGCGCAGGCCCGTCTGTCGCCGCGGCGGTCGCGGCGCTCGCGGGTGCATCGAGGCCGAGGTGCGCGCGCTCGATGACGATCGTCCCATCATGCGGCCCTTCCGCGGCGCGCACTGCCGCACGCAGGATCGTGTGCTCGAGCTCGCGCACGTTGCCGGGCCAGCCATGCTCGCGCAGCCGCCGCCGCGCATCCAGGGTGAGCCGCAGCTGCCCGAGTCCGAGCCGCTCCTGCGCCGCGTGCAGGAAGTGTCCGCTCAGCAGCGCGATGTCATCGCGGCGCTCGCGCAGCGGCGGCACGACCAGCGGGTACACGCTCAGCCGGTAGTACAGATCGCTGCGAAACCGCCCCGCGCGCACCTCTTCGTGCAGGTCGCGGTTCGTCGCCGCGACGATCCGCACGTCCACCCGACACGGCTTGTCCGACCCGACCCGCTGCACCTCGCCCGACTGCAGCACGCGCAGCAGCTTGGGCTGGATCGACAGCGGCAGCTCGCCGATCTCGTCGAGAAACAGCGTCCCGCCATCCGCCATCTCGAACTTGCCCGCGCGATGGTCGATCGCTCCGGTAAACGATCCGCGGACGTGCCCGAACAGCTCGCTCTCGGCGAGCGACTCCGGCAGCGCCGCACAGTTCACGTGCACGAGCGGCCGGTCCGCGCGCCGCGACTTCCCGTGCAGCGTGTGGACCACGAGCTCCTTCCCCACGCCGGTCTCGCCGGTGACGAGCGTGGTCAGATCCGACCGCGCCAGGATCTCGATCTCGTGGCGCACGCGCCCCATCGCCGCGCTCGACCCGAGCAGCTCGCCGCGCGCGCGCCCGAGCTCCTCGCGCACCAGCTGCCGCGCCGTCACCTGGTCGCGCACGGCCACATGCTCGAGCGCGCCCGCCAGCAACGTCGTGTGCACGGCCGCCCCCGCCAGCGCCGCGAGCAACGCGACCGTCTCGTCCGACACGCGGTCGAACGCGTGCGGATCGAGTGCATCGAACGTCAGCACGCCGATGACCTCGCCGTCGACGCTGACCGGACACCCCATGCACGCATGCGGCCGCGACAGTACGTCCCCGCGCTCCGAGAACAGCCCGTCAAACGGATCACGCCCGGCCTCGTCGTCGAAATGAATCGGCCCGCCCGCGCCCAAGATCCTCCCGAGCCGCGGAAACTCCGCCGCGCTGAACCGCCGCGCCGCCGCCTCGCCGCGCAGCCCGTCCAGCACGACCGGCACCAGCTCGTCACCGTCGAGCCGAAGCAGCGCGATCGCATCACACGGCACGAGCCGCCGCGCGACCCCGACGAACCGCCGATACCGTTCGTCCCCTGCGAGATCCGCCGACAGGTCCAGCGCAACATCAACGAGCGGTTCCAGCATGTCGTCACTTCGATAGCACCGCCTCGAAGCGAGCCACCGCGGCGCATTGTCACGGCGCCGGCGCCGCGGCCGGCACTTGCCTACGCGGGGCGCTCGTCAAACCGCAGCAGCCCGTGCCGCTTCCATCCGGTCGAGAGCAGCCACGTCGCGGGCGGCGCCGTCGGCGGGGGCAAGGCGAGCAGCGCGCGCTTCCACGGCTCGTCGCCCCGGACCGGCTGCACCCACCCGGTGAACCAGGCCGCGCTCGACGCCGGATCGATCCACGTGCGCGTGAACGGCAGCACCCCCGCATGATGCTTGCGGTTCAGCAGCACGTACGCGAGCGCGTTGCGCACCTCGCGCGGCGTCTTCAGGGCGCGCGCGTGATAGCGCTGCGGGAACAGCTTGCCGCGCCGGCCGAGCCGCGCGTTTACCCGCTGCGCGACGCGGACTTCGAGCCCCGCGACGCCGCTCGCGAGCGCGGCCTTGCTGCCGGCTTCGACGAGCAGATGCAGGTGGTTGCCGAGCACGTTGAACTCGACGATGCGAAAGGCGCTGCGCTCGTCGCGCGCCTGCTCGCGCTGCGAACACGGCCCGCGGCGTTCGCCGCCTGCAAGCGCCTGCTCGCGCGACTCGCGAATCGCGTCGCGGCCGGGCCTGTGCCGGTCACGGTCGGGCTTGTGCGACTCGCGAATCGCAGCACGGTCGGGCTTGTGCGACTCGCGAATCGCGGCGCGGTCGGGCTTGTGCGACTCGCGAATCGCTGCGCGGTCGGGCTTGTGCGACTCGCGAATCGCGGCGCGGACGAGCTTCAGCGTGCCCTCTCGCGCGAGCGATGGCACACCGTCGGCGACCCGCAGCGTCACGTGCTGCGGAAACCGGGCCGGTTCGTCGGGCCGCGGGTCGTGCGAGACCGCGCCGGGCTTTTTCGGCCGACCCGCGCCGGGGCGCCAGCCGCCATGGCGACCGTCCGGCTTGCGAGCCTGGTCGAGAGTCAGTTGCACGTGACGTTTGCGAGCGCGCGCCATCTTGATTTCCGCAACCCTTATCGCACGAGCGTCTGACAGCCGGCGATCATGCGCGATGATCACACCCAGGCGCCTGACCGATGCGACGATTCACGCGCGAGCAACGCGCCCGACCACGTGGCCGAGGACGTCGCCCAGCGCACCACTACCATCGTGCTCGAGCGAGCGTTCTGCAGAGCAAACGGCGGCGCTGATGGACTTGTGGATGGCCGCGGAGGCGGTCGTCGACGAGTCGCGGCGATCCACAGCGCCCGACCCTCGAGCGAGCGCTCCGTTTCGGAGAAAAAAAAGAGAGCAGAGAGAAGAGAAGAGCCGCCTGCGCGAGCGCATCGGGAGAACGCGACCGCTCGTGCAGGTAGGAGCTATCGTGTAGGTAAGAGCTGTCGCGCCGGCAGGAGCTGTCGCGATGGAACGTGCGGCGGCGCTGCGACGAGCTCTGCTCGACCTCAACTCGATTGCTGCCACGTCGCATGGGCTCGCGCTCGCGTGAACGCGCGGGGCCGCGTGCGTCGCTCGCGCTCGGGATCTCCCCCGGCCGAAGGCCATCGGCCGCGGTCGCCGCACTCGTTCACGCCGGTGCATGGGTGTCCGGAGCGTGCGTGCGGGCGCGTCGGTAGCCGTTGTCGAGCTGGCCGCGGCGGGCCCCGCCACGGGCGGACGGCGTCCGCGGCGCGCCACGGGTGGGCGGCGGCGGCGGCGGCGGGGAACGGCGGCGGCGCGGAACGGCGGCGGGGGCGGGGAACGGCGGCGGCGGCGGCGCGGAAATGCGGCGGCGGGCGGAAGCCGCGGCGGCTCGCGGGCTCGCGTCGGGCGTGTGCGCGGTGCGCATTGGCTCGTGAGGCGTCCGGGAACCGTGCGCGGAGAGTGGCCGGCGCGGCGCGGGTTCGGTACGGTCGGCGCGTGAGCTTACGAGACCTGGCGCGTGCGGCCGGCATCGACGCGGAGTACACGAGCTGGCGCGGCGAGCCGACGAGCGCCAGTGACGAGGCGGTGCTGGCGACCGTGGAGGCGCTGGCCGGCGAGCTCGGGATCGATGTTCGCGATCCGGTGGCGGCGGCGAAGGAGCTGGAGCGGCGGAAGTGGGCGGCGGTGGGGCCGGTGTGCGCCGTCGCGTGGGACGGGATGCTCGAGCTCGCGTTTACCGTGCCGGCGGAGATGGATGGGGAGTGGGAGATCGAGGTGGGGCTGGAGGGCGGCGGGGTCGCGCGGGGGAAGGGGCGGCTGTTCGATCTGGGCGCGGAGGGGCATGCGTGGCCGGGTGGGGTCGTGCACTGCGTGCGCAAGGCGAAGGTGTGGCTGGAAGGAGCGCTCGGGTATCACGTCGCGCGGTGGAAGGCGGCGGGTGCGAGCGGCGAGACGTTTGTCATCAGCGCGCCGATGAAGGCGTGGGCGCCGCCGGGGAGCGGGGCGCGGAGCTGGGGCGTGTTCGCGCCCGTGTACGGGCTGGCGAATGCGGATAGTGGGCAGGCGGGGGACCTGGCGACGCTGCGGATGCTGTTCGATGCGCTGCATCGGCGCGGTGGGAGCCTGGTCGCGACGCTGCCGATCTTGGCGGCGTTTCTCGACGAGCCGTATGCGTTCTCGCCGTACTCGCCCGCGAGCCGGTTGTTCTGGAACGAGATGTATCTCGATCTGCGGGCGCTGGGGAGCGGGGCGACGCCGCCGCCGATTCGCGGGTCGCTGATCGATTATCGCGAGCAGTACGCGTGGCGGCGGGCGGCGCTCGATCGGATCAGCGGGAAGCTGATGGAGGACCATCGCGCGGCGATCGATGCGTGGGCGTGTGCGAATGGCGCGTGGGACTATGCGGCGTTTCGGGCGGTGGGCGAGGTGCAGCGGAAGGGGTGGAGTGCGTGGCCGGCGGAGAAGCGCGATGGCGTGCCGATGATCGAGAGCCGCGAGGCGGCGGTCGCGTTCGCGGGCGATGCGGCGCGCATCGATAGCCATGTCGTCGGGCAGTGGGCGATGCAGCAGCAGCTCGAGGCGCTCGCCGACGGGCCGGTGAAGCTGTACCTGGATCTGCCGGTGGGCGTGAACTGCGATGCGTACGAGGTGTGGCGGTCGCGCGAGCTGTTCTTGATGGGGTTGTCGGCGGGGGCACCGCCGGATGCACTGTTTCTCGGCGGGCAGAACTGGGGCTTGCCGCCGCTGTCGCCGAGCGCGCTGCGGCGTGATCGGTACCGGTACTTCATCCGGTGCTTGCGGCATCACATGGGCGTCGCGGGGATGCTGCGCGTCGATCACGTGATGGGGTTGTTCCGGCTGTACTGCGTGCCGCAGGGGCGGCCGGCGACCGACGGGGTGTACGTGCGGTATCCGTGGGAGGAGCTGCTCGCGATCATCGCGCTCGAGAGCAATCGCGCGCACTGCGCGGTGACCGGCGAGGATCTCGGGACGGTGCCCGATCAGGTGCGGCCCGCGATGACGCGGCACGGGATGTATCGGCTGCACGTCGGGCAGTGGTTCTTCCCGACGGAGGTGGGCGGCCGGCCGCAGCCGTCGCCCGCGGAGTCGGTCGCGAGCCTCAACACGCACGACACGCCGACGTTCGCCGGATGGTGGCGCGGCACCGATATCGACGACAAGCGCGACCTCGGGCTGGTGAACGCGGAGCAGGAGCACGCGGATCGCGTCGAGCGCGAGAAGCAGAAGACGGCGCTGCTGGCGTTTGCGGGGGCGAAGGTCGATGGCGAGCTGTTGACCGAGGTCGAGCAGACGATGGTCGCGGTGACGGAGGATCTCGCGGCGGGCGCGGCGGAGATCGTGCTCGTCGCGCTCGATGACCTGGTGCTCGATCCGGTGCCGCACAACGTGCCGGGGACCGTGCACGAGCGGCCGAACTGGCAGCGACGCGTGCAGGGATGGGCCGAGTCGCTCGACCCGGAGCGTGGCTCGTCGGCGGCGGTCGCCGCGATCGCGGGCGTGGTGGCGGCACGCAAGCGATGAGGTCGTGGCCGCTGCTGCTGCTGGCTGCCACGGCGTCCGCCGACGACGTGCCGCGTCTCGACGTCGAGGTCGGTGCGACCGTCGAGCGCAATGTCCACGTCGCGCGCGGGTTCATGTGCGATGACCCGTCGCTCGTCAGCGCCCAGGTCGTGACGCGCGACGATCACAACGTGTGGATCGTGAAGGGCGTGAAGGTCGGCGAGACGATGTGCCGCGTCGGCGTCGACAAGCTGGCCGTCTCGTACGTGTTCGACGTGCGGGTCGTGCCGGCGCGTCAGAAGCGATAGGCGAGGCCGGCGCGAGGTGCGCGAGCGAGGCGAGCAGGTGACGACGGCGAGCGACTTCATGGAGGCAGGCGGAGCAAGCAGTGCGTCGCCGCAACGCCGCGACTGCCTGTCCCCGGTCCTCGACCCCATCGAGATCGATCTGATACGCATGTCGCGGTTATGATCAGGTCGATGCGGTCGGCCGTCCTGCTCGTGCTCGTCGGATGCAGCTTTCAGCCACGTGCTGCCAGCAGCGACGCCGCCGGCACGGGCGATGCGCCCCGCGATGCCGCGCGCGACGGCGCGGCGGACTCGAGCGACGCGACCACCACCGGCGACAGCGACGGCGACGGCATCGCCGACGGTAACGACAACTGTCCCAGCGTCGCAAACGTGAACCAGCACGACCACGACGGCGATGGTCGCGGCGACGCGTGCGACCTGTGCCCGCACATCGACGAGCCGATCGATACAGACAGCGACGGCGATGGCATCGGCGACGCGTGCGATCCGCGCCCGACGATCGCGGGCGACACGCGCAAGGCGTTCTTCGGGTTCTACGATCCGAGCGAGACGCAGGCGTGGCTCGGCAACACGACGTGGACCGTCGCGAACGGCACGCTCACCGGCGGGCTGACGAACGGCGCGCTCGCGTACACGTACGCGTCGACGACGTATCAGGCGGCGTTCGTGCAAACGAAGCTGCACCTGAACCAGCTCGGCAATCCGACCGGCTCGCAGTCGCCGGCGGCGCTCCTCTACAACGGCGACGCGGGCGGCACGCAGCACTACTACGCGTGCGAGGCCGCGCTCGAGCAGATGGGCGCGAAGAGCGTCGATGCGACGGCGGTGTACGCGGGCTCGAGCAGCGTGACGCCGAAGCCGTGGACCGGCACGCTCGCGGCCGGCAGCGACCTGATGTACACCGACATGCTCGCGGCGGGCGTGCACACCTGCACGGTGTCGCAAGGCGCGACGACGGTCACGGTGACGCAGACGGCGGGCGCGACGAGCGGCGTCGTGTCGCCGGCGGCGGCGTACGCGAACGTCTCGTACGACTACCTGTGGATCGTCGAGGTCGGCAGCTAGTCGTCCCACGATGACTTCTTCGGGCCAAGGGGGCGCGTGCTTCACACACGCCTCGATCCCTTGCCCTCAGTCGTCGATCTCGGCCGGCTTCTTCTCGAAGCGCTTGCGCACGTTGTGATCGAGGATCGCCTTGCGCAGGCGGATCGACGCGGGCGTCACCTCGACCAGCTCGTCGTCGTTGATGAACTCGAGCGCGTACTCGAGCGTGAGCTGGCGCGGCGGCGCGAGGACGAGCTTCTCGTCGGCGGCCGTCGTGCGGATGTTCGTCAGCTTCTTGACCTTGTTCGGGTTGACGACGAGGTCGTTGTCGCGCGCGTGGATGCCGACGATCATGCCCGAGTAGTTCTTGATGTTCGGGCCGATGAACAGCTGGCCGCGCTCCTGGAGGTAGAACAGGCCATACGCGTTCGACACGCCGTCCTCCGACGAGATCAGCACGCCGTTCTGGCGCGTGCGGATGTCGGGGCCCTGCGGGCCGTACTCGGCGAACTGCGTGTAGAGCACGCCGGTGCCGCGCGTGTCCGTCATGAACTGCGAGCGGTAGCCGATGAGGCCGCGCGCCGGGATGCGGTACTCGAGGCGCACGCGGCCGGGGGCCGACGGACGCATCTCGCGCATGATGCCGAGGCGGCGGTTGAGCTCGGCGACGACGGCGCCGGTGTAGTTCTCGTCGAGGTCGATGACGGCGTCCTCGTACGGCTCGGTCGGCTTGCCGTTCTCGTCCTCGTGCAAGATCACCTGCGGCTGGCTGACGCACAGCTCGTAGCCCTCGCGGCGCATCGTCTCGATGAGCACGGAGAGGTGGAGCTCGCCGCGGCCCGAGACCTTGAACACGCCGGCGTCCGCCGTCTCCTCGACCTTGAGCGCGACGTTCGACTTGATCTCGCGATCGAGGCGCTCGCGCAGGTTGCGCGACGTGACGAACTTGCCTTCCTTGCCGGCGAACGGGCCGTCGTTGACCCGGAAGTTCATCGTGATCGTCGGCGCGTCGACCTTGAGCAGCGGCAGGATCGTCGGCTGCTGGATCGACGTGATCGTCTCGCCGACGTTGAGCTCCTGCATGCCGGTGAACGCGACGATGTTGCCGGCGACGGCCTCCGCGAGCTCGAAGCGCTTGAGGCCCTGGAACCCGAGCACCTTCTGGACGCGGAACTCTTCCTTCTTGCCGTCGCGGTGCGCGAGCAGCAGGCGGTCGCCGACCTTCGCGCGGCCGGCGCGCATGCGGCCGATCGCCATGTAGCCGAGGTAGTCGTCGTAATCGAGGGTCGCGACCTGCATCAGCGGCGGCGCGTCGGGGTCGCCGGCGGCGGGCGGCACCTTCTCGATGATCAGGTCGAGGATCGGGCCGAGATCCTTCGGCTCGTCCTTGAGGTCGAGGATCGCGTAGCCCTGGCGGCCCGAGGCGTAGATCACCGGGAAGTCGAGCTGCTCGTCGGTCGCGCCGAGCGACATGAACAGCTCGAACACCTGGTCCATCACCTGGTGCGGATCGACGCCCGGGCGGTCGATCTTGTTGACGACGACGATGGGCTTGAGGCCCATGTTGAACGCCTTCTGCGTGACGAAGCGCGTCTGCGGCATCGCGCCTTCGTAGGCGTCGACGAGCAGCAGCACCGAATCGACCATGCCGAGCACGCGCTCGACCTCGCCGCCGAAGTCGGCGTGGCCCGGGGTGTCGACGATGTTGATGCGGACGCCCTTCCAGGTGACCGCGGTGCACTTGCTGAGGATCGTGATGCCGCGCTCGCGCTCGAGGTCGTTCGAGTCCATCGCGCGCTCGGCGACGACCTCGCCGGTGCGGAACGTGCCGGCCTGCTTGAGGAGGCCGTCGACCAGCGTGGTCTTGCCGTGGTCGACGTGCGCGATGATCGCGACGTTGCGGATGGGCTGGGCTTGCGTGGACATCTACTTCGAACCCTTCACGAGCACGCGTTCGCAGGCCGCAAGCATGCGGACTTCCGGCTGGAGCTCAGGCGCCGACAACAGAGCGACGAGCACGAGATCTCCCGTGCCGGTAGCCGTGATGGCGGCGGGATCACTGATGATCTCGCCGCCGACCTTGGTGTGCAGGCGGCGCAGAATCTGGCCCCCTGCGTTCGTGACCGTCGCGTCACCGCCCGACACCTTCACGCGAAGCACCGCGATGCCCTCGTTATCGAGCACGCTGACCTGCGTCGGATCGCCGATCGGAAACACGCGCGCGATCTTCTCGACGCCGCGCGACAGCGTCGTGCCGTTCTCGCCGGTATCGCCCGTCCAGCGGTCGTTGCCGAGCTGCGCGACGAGCGGCGGCCCGCCGATGATCATCTCGACCGGCCCGATCGTCGCGCGGCACGGGTGGCCGGAGTGCATCTCGGCGACCGACGCGTGCTTGCCGTCGCGCACGACGATGTCCGGCGGCAGCGGCTGCTGCGACGCAGGCGGCTGCGCGTTTCCCTGGCACCCGACGGTGCAGAGAAAGGGTAGAAAACGGCCAAACACGGGCGGCGGTTCATAACCCGCCGGACGCGGCGCAGCAAGGGCTGCTAGTACGGCGTAATGATGTGGTAAAGCCGACGGATGGCCGCCCGGATCGCGCTGTTCGTCGTGCTGTGCGCGTGCGGCCACAGCGCCGGCACGCCGCCGCCACCACCGCCGGCTCGCGACGCGGGCCCCGCGAAGGACGCCGCGGCGGTCGAGATCCCGGCCCCGCCGCTCGGGCTCGCGGAGCTTTCGGGCTTCGCGTGGCGCAAGCGCGCCGGTCAGCCCGCGTTCAAGGCGGCGCGCCACGCGGAGAACAAGGACGACTGGGCGACGGTCGCGGCACGCTGTCGCGAGGCGCTCGCCGCCGATCCGACGCACCTCGAAGCGGCGTGGCTCGAGGCGGTCGCGCTCGCGAAGACGCAGCAGCCCGACGGTGTGCTCGCGCCGCTCGAGACCGCGGGCGCCGGCGATTTCGGCAAGTGGGCGCTCGCCTCGCTCGAGCAGCCGGCGCTGCAGGCGTGGCTCGGCACGCCGACCGGCGCGGCGTGGCGGCGGCTCGTCGAGCAGCAGCGCATGACGTATCTCGCGGCGATCAACCGCGGGCTCGTCGTCGCGTCGCACGGCGATCTGTACGCGTTCGATCCGGAGACGTCACGCTTCTTGCGGCTGACGCGCACGTACGGCGGCGTCGTCGGCGCGCTGCCGATGCGCGCGAACCATCGCATCGCGTACGTCACGCACACGAAGAGCGGCAAGCTCGGCGTCGGGCTCGTCAACCTGACTACGGGGCGCACGTCGCACTCGGTCGCGGTCGCCGGCGCCACGCTGCGGCTCGCCGCGCATCCCAAGGGCGTCGCGATCCGCATCGGCAACGCGTGGCACGTGATGGACGACGACGGGCACACGAAGCCGCTCGCGCCCGCGCCGAAGCCGACGGAGTGGCTCGATGTCACGGGGCGCACCGCACGCGTGCATCGCGCCGCACCCGAGGGCGTCGCGGGCGACTTCGACGACCAGGGCCTCGCGAGCGCGCTCCGCCTCTCGCAGACGAGCCGCACGATCAGCGTGCCGGGCCAGATCGACGGCAGCACGATCGCGTGGTCGCCGGATCGCGCGCACCTGGCGTTCGTCGCGCAGCTCGACGACTCGTGCACGAAGCCAAACGCGATGACGGCGGCGGCGTTCGTCGCGGATCCGTCGACCGGGCACGTCGACGAGATCGAGCGCGCCGGCGGCGGCCTCGCGATCGAGTGGGCGGGCGATCGCAAGCTCGCGGTCGCGGGGGATCGCGGCGTCGAGCTGATCGAGCTCGGCGGTACGCCGGCCGCGATGATGGACGCCGACGGCCTGCTCTCGCCGAAGCGGCGGCCGCGCTGCGCGCCGGAGGCGCCAGGCAGCGACGAGCCCGACGAAGCCGATGTAGGTGACGAAGGCAGCGACGCCCAATCACCGCCGTAGTTCGATTTTCACCACCTCGGTCGGGGCGTTTCGGGTAGTTGCCGAGTGGCACGACCACTGCTGATGCAGTGGGTCATGCAGGTTCGTGAGCTGTGTGCTGCCGGGATGGGCGGTGCTGCCGCCACCGCGGTCGACGTCGGAGCGCTCGTCCTTCTGGTCGAGCACGGGACGCCGGTCGCGCTCGCAGCATTCTTCGCCGCGGCTGCAGGCGCGGTGGTGTGCTTCACGTTGAACAAGTACATCGCCTTTCGCGACCGCACGCCGGTCTCGTTCGAGCAGCTCGGTCGCTTCGGCATCGTCGCCGTGGCCACCGCGCTGCTCATGGCGCTCGCGATGGAGGTGTTCGCGGTGAAGCTTCGCGTGCCGTACCTGCTCGCGAAGGTGATCTGCAGCGCCATCGTGTTCGTCGCGTGGACGTACCCCGCGCAGCGCCGTCTCGTCTTCCTCGCAAGGAGCTCGTCATGATCGACCTTTCCGTCGTCGTCCCCGCGTACAACGAGGAGCACCGCCTGCCGCCGACGCTCGAGCGTCTGCACCGGTTCCTGTCGCAGCAGCCGCTGCGCTACGAGATCGTCGTCGTCGACGACGGCTCGCGCGATGACACCTGCGGCGTCGTCCTGCGCTGCACGCTGCCCGGCGTGCGCCTCGTGCGCCAGACGCCGAACAAGGGCAAGGGCGCGGCAGTGCGGCTCGGCATGCTCGAGGCGCGCGGCCAGATCCGCGTGATGTGCGATGCCGACGGCTCGATGCCGCCGGAGCAGCTGCCGGCGTTGCTCGCGCCGATCGTCGCCTGCAAAGCGTCGATCTCGATCGGGTCGCGCTACGCGGAGGGCGCGAAGACCGACGTCAAGCAGCCGTGGTATCGCGTCGTGTGGTCGCGGCTCGCGAACCGCGTGATCCAGCGCTCGCTCGTGCCGGGCGTGCGCGACACGCAGTGCGGCTTCAAGGCGTTCACGGCGGAGGCGGCGCGCGATCTGTTCCGCGTGGCGCGCATCGACGGCTGGGCGTTCGACCTCGAGATCCTCGCGCTTGCAAAGCGCCGGGGCTTCGAGGTGGTCGAGGTCGGTATCGAGTGGAAGGACGATGCGCGATCGCGCGTCTCGCCGGTGAAGGACATGATCAAGGTTTGTCGCGAGGCGCTGACGATCCGGCGCAACCTCAAGGCGGGCGTCTACAACCAGGCCTTGCCCGCCGCGGCCTGAGCGGCTAGCCTGCGCAGGCTCGTAACGTCGGAGAGGGCGAGGCGATCGCCGGCATCGCGTGCAAGCGCGGTGCGGGAGGAAAGTCCGAGCTTCACAGGGCAGGGTGCTGGTTAACGGCCAGTCGAGGTGACTCGCAGGACAGTGCAACAGAAAGCAAACCGCCGGCGGCAACGTCGGTAAGGGTGAAACGGTGCGGTAAGAGCGCACCGCCTCTCCGGTGACGGAGAGGGCACGGCAAACCCCACCCGAAGCAAGACCAGACAGGGGTCGTGTGGCCCGCACGATGACTCCGGGTTGGTCGCTCGAGCCCGCCAGCAATGACGGGCCTAGAGGAATGATCGTCACGTACAGAACTCGGCTTACCGCCCTCTCCGGCGATACGGGCCTTCGTGTTAACGTCGATCGAGGGTCATGGAGCGGTCACCGGTACACGAGATCGTGAACTCTCTGTGGGCCGCGCTCCACGCCCTCGGTACGCACGCCGAGATCGGCCAGATCGAGCGCTGGGGCTTCGCGATCCACGGCGCGCTGTCGGCGGCCGGCCGCGAGTTTCACAACCACGATCACGTGATCGACATCGCCAAGCACGGCGATCCCCTCGAGGTGATCGCGGCGCTCTATCACGACGCCGTCTACATCCAGGTCGATCAGGGGCCGCCGCGGTCGATGCGCGCCGAGATGGACCGCGTGCTGCTGCAGACCGATGCCGGCTATCGCGTGCTGCCGGCCGCCGCGTCGGGGCCGACCGCCGACGTGCTCGCGGTGTTCGGCCGCCACGTCGGCGACGTCGTCACGCCGACGACGGGCCTCAACGAATTCGCGAGCGCGCTCGTCGCGTCGCTTCACCTCGAGCACGCGCTCGATCGCGTGCAGAGGATCGGCGTCGCGGCGTGCATCGAGCAGACGATCCCGTTCCGCGACGATCCCGTCACGCCGCTGCGCGATCGCCTGCACGACCTCGCGCTGAGCAGGGGCGAGATCGAGACGATCGTCATGCGCGCGGTGCGCGTCGGCAACCGCGACGTCGAGAACTTCGCCGACAACGACCCGGCCACCTTCCTCGACAGCACCTGGAAGCTGCTGCCGGAGAGCAACCCCGCGCTGCACGAGCCGCTCGTCTACACCGTGCGCGACTACCGCATCGCGCTGCAGAAGATGGAAGGCTTCCTCGCGCAGCTGCCCGCCGAGCGCGTCTTCCACACGTACGGCGACGAGCCGCGCCCCGAAATCCACGCACGCCGCGTCGCGCGCACGACCGGCAACCTCGTGCTCGCCGTGCGCTACCTGCGCGCGAAGCTGTACTCGATCGCGCTCGTCGAGGCGATCGCCGAGGAGACCGGCGGCGACGTGCCGCTCGACTACTTCATGGGCGGCCTGAAGACGACGACGGAGACGAAGCGCATCGAGCAGTTCCTGCCGCACTTCAAGTCGCGCAGCGACCTCGATCCGCCGCTGCATCGCCTGCTCTCGGAGGGCCGCGCGAGCGAGTCGAGCTTCGACACGAAGGCCTCGCCGCTCGGCATGTTCCTGCACGAGACGGTGGGCGAGGGCACGATGATGAAGGGCGTGGAAGCGGCGCGGCGCTGGTGGGCCGGTGCCGGGACGGCGGGCGAGTTCCTGGCGAGCCAGCCGCGTCAGCCGGTCGCCGCGATCGTGCGCGCGGCCGCGAACATCATCGAGACGAGGCGCGACCGCCTGTTCGCGCTCGCGGAGCGGCTCGAGCGATGAAGCCGGCGCTGTTCCTGCTGCTCGCGGCGTGCTCGAGCACGACCGATCTCAGCGGCGTGTACATGGTGACGGCGGACGTGTCGTCGGCGCCGTGCGGCACGGACATGCCGGCACCGATGCCGCCCGCGTACGTGAAGTTCTCGACGAGCGAGGCGTTCGGCGCGACGATCGTCAGCTACGTCCCGTGCAGCGATGCCGCCGCGACGATGTGCGACTCGTTCGGCGAGTCCTACGGCGAGCCGATCACCAACGGATGGCGCGGCATCTCGTCGAGCGACTCCGTCTCGGGCTCGCTGTGCACGCTCGGCTACTTCCTGCACACCGCCGTCCTGAACGGCAAGATGCTCGTGATCGAGGCGAACGACTATAGCGACTCGCCGATGCTCGACGCCGCGCACTGCACGACGGCGGAGGCGGAGAAGCGCGGCACGACGATGCCGTGCGAGATGCACGAGCGGATCGAAGCGACGAAGCTCTAGGTCTTGGGCGCTTCTTCGGTGGTCGCGACCGGCTCGAGCAGCTCCTTGCGATACACTAGGCGGCCGCAGCGCGGGCACGTCTCGATCGACTCCATGCGCGCGAGGATGTTGTTGAGCTGCGGCGGCAGCGCCATGTGGCAGCCCTGGCAGACGCCCTTGATGACGGGCGCGACCGCGTAGCCGCGCTTGGCGGCCAGCGAGTCGTACGTCTTCACCCAGTTCGGCGCGACCTGTGCGCGCGCTGCATCGCGCGCGGCCTTCGCCTCGGCGAGCTGCGTGGTGAGCGCGTTGAGCTGATCGGCCATGCCGGCCTCGCTCGCGGCGAGCTCGTCGCGCAGCTTCTGGACATCGGCATCGCGCGTCTGCATCTGCGCGTTGCTCGCGGAGAGCTGCTCGCTGACCTTCTTCAGCTCGGCCTCGCGATCGCTGATCGACTTGCGCTTGTTCTCGACCTCGCGGCTCGCGGCGCCGAACTCCTTGCTGTTCTTGCTCTGCTGGAGCTTGCTCTGCGCGGCCTTGAGCGCCTCGCGCTCGCGGTCGATCTGCTCCTGCTGGTTCTTTCGCCACGCCTCCGTCTCGGACAATTTGCCCCGCTCGACATCGAGCATGCCCTGCAGCTTCGCGAGATCGCGGCGCAGCGGATCGAGCTTGGCGGGCAGGGCCTTCGCCGCGCTGTCGAGCTCGCGGACTTTCGCATCGCACGTCTGTAGGTTCAGCAGGTTCTGCAACTGGTCGCGCACTCGAACAACCTTTCGTCTGTCACTTGCGTGGGCCCACCTGGGCTCGAACCAGGGACCCACCGGTTATGAGCCGGCCGCTCTAACCGACTGAGCTATGGGCCCGCGGTCGTGAACTGCCACTCCTTGTGGACAAGCGCACGAAACGCGGAGGGGACACTAGCACATCCCAGGCGCTATACTTCTCCCCGATGAAGCTCGGCAACGTCGCTCGGGTACTCGCGATCGCGGCGGCGTGCGCTGCCGCACTCGGCTCCGCGTCCTCGAACCAGAACCAGGGCCCCGCGACCCAGCCGCAGTATCAGCAATCCTCGCCTCCGCCGCCGCAGCAGATGGAGCCGGCGCGCGCGCTCGGCCTCTGGCGCTCCAACTTCGGCGCCGTGAAGATCGAAGCCGACAACTCGCGAGGCGGCATCACCGCCGGCGCGGTCCAGGGCGTGTGGATGTACCAGCGCCAGGGCCAGGACGTCATCGGCTACTTCTACGGCAACCTCCGAGGCAACGTCCTGCAGTTCAAGTGGCAGGAGCCCGGGAACCCGCCGCTGACCGGCGAGGGCTACATCCAGTTCACGCAGACGGGCACGCAGTACTCGGGCCGCTGGTGGAGCGACAAGCACGACCGCGTCGGCGACTGGAACGGCTCGCGCGCGCCCGATGGCTCGCAGCAGCAGTACGCGGGCGCGCAGTACGGCGGAGCGCAGTACGGCGGAGCGCAGCAGCAGCCGTATCCGCAGCAGCCGGGCTACGGCCAGCAGCCGCAGCAGCAGCCGTACCCGCAGCAGCAGCCGTATCCGCAGCAGCAGCCGTATCCGCAGCAGCAGCCGTATCCGCAGCAGCAGCCGTATCCGCAGCAGCAGCCGTATC
>CAYUNM010000033.1:67897-92947 GCA_964446175.1 uncultured Kofleriaceae bacterium | reverse complement strand
GTGCGGCTATTGCGTCGCCGTTCACAGCACGACGGCCGCGATGGCCAAGGTCGCGTCCGGGGTCGTGGAATCGATTCGCGACGACCGGCCGATCGCAGACCCCAAGCTCGAGGCGCTGCGACGGCTCACGAGCGCATTCGTGACGAAACGCGGCTGGTTGACGGACGCGGACCTCGAACAGTTCTTGAGTGCCGGCTATCAGCCAGTGCACGTTCTCGAGGTCCTCGTCGGCGTCACGTTGAAGACGCTCAGCAACTACACGAATCACATCGCTGACACGCCGCTCGACGCCGCGTTCGCGCCGAAGCACTGGGATCGCCCGGCGCGATAGCTCGCCGCTGTGACGCTCGGCGTGGCCGTCGCGCGCGTTCTAGAAATCCTCAGGGGCGAAACGCAGACCACACGTGGGCAACGGAATCGCGGGTTCGAACTTTCTCCGTAACGGAGCAGCTGCGGCCGAGACCATACCGATCGGGGGTTCGCGCCTCAGACAATCTCCGCGCTGCGGCATCCCGGATGCAGTCCCGTTAGTGAAGAAAGGACCTGTGTCATGAGGGATTCAATCAAACGAGGAATCAAGGAGGGCATCGGCTTCGGGCTCGTTGCGGGCATGATCTTCGGTGTCATGGAAGTGGTCGGCGCTGCGGTGATGGGCAACCCACCGCTGATGCCGGTCCGCATGTTCGCGAGCATCGTGCTCGGCATGCAGGCGCCTGCTGCGACAGCGGTGCCGATCGGGATCATCGTCCACTTCGTGCTGGCCGCGATCTTCGGTGTCGTCTACGCCGCGATCAACGCGACGTTCTCGACGAGGACCGAGACGAGCTTTGGCCGGCAAGCTGGTCTGGGCCTCGTGTTCGGCGCGATGCTCTGGATCGTCAACTTCCAGATCATCGGTCGACTCGCGTATCCGTGGTTCCTGACCACCCCGCAGTCCCTGCAGATGATGATGCACGCGGTGTTCTTCGGGCTGCCGATCGGCGTCATGCACGCCGCGGGCGAGCGCCACGCGCATCCGAGCCAGCGACACCGCGTGGCGGCGTGAACGCGGCGTTCGCCGTGGCGCGTCCGATGCACCAGTACCGGAGATGCGAATGAATCGTACAATTCAGCTCGGGCTCGTCGGGATCCTCGGGGGAGTTGCCGGCCTGGCCGCAAAAGCGACTTGCCGGCGAGCTCGCGAAGCGCGCGCTGCCGAGCGGCGGCGAACCACCGAGTCCGGGGAGCTCGTGGTCACTTGTGGGTGAGCAACACGACAATGACGAGTCGTCGAACGAAGCACTCGCGCGTGTCGTCTATACCAAGCTCGCGGGGCATCCACCGTCGGCGAAGACGAGAAGGCTTCTCGGAACGGCGGTCCACTGGGGCTTCGGCGCGACGATGGCCGCGACGTACGCGATAGTGCGACGGCAGCGGCGCGGCCTCGATCTGCGCGGCGGACTGGTGTTCGCGCTGCTGGTCTGGGCGCTTGTCGACGAAGTCGGAATCTCGCTGCTGGGGCTGCAGGATGCGCCGACCGCGTATCCGCGGATGAGCCATGTCAACGCGCTCGCGCAGCACCTCGCGTACGGGACCGCCGTCGCGGCCACGACGCAGCGGCTCGCGCGCTTGTAGTGCCGTGTGGGCCGGCTGAGGGAGTGACTCCCGGCGTGTAACGAAACGGCAGCTGCCGAGACCGTTCGGTATGTCGCAGAGTCCCGAGAAACCCCTGGTTGCCGATCTCGAGCGCGCGGTACGCGAACGCTACGCGACCGCGGCACAAGCCCGTGAAACCGCGCTGTGTTGCCCGACCTCGTACGATCCGCGGTGGCTGGAGGCCATCCCGGCCGAGGTGATCGAGCGCGACTACGGTTGTGGCGATCCGAGCAGGTACCTTCGATCGGGTGAGACGGTTCTCGATCTCGGGTCGGGCACCGGCAAGGTCTGCTTCATCGCCTCGCAAGTGGTCGGGCCCACGGGGCGCGTGATCGGCGTCGACATGAACGACGACATGCTCGTGCTCGCACGCGGTGCGGCGCCCGCAGTGGCCGCGCGCGTCGGTCACGCGAACGTCGAGTTCAAGAAGGGCAAGATCCAGGACCTGGCACTCGACCGCGACGCGCTCGATGCGTGGCTGCGCGAGAACCCGGTGCGCTGCGAGAGTGACCTGGTCGCGCTCGAGGCCAAGACTGCCGAGCTGCGTCATGCGGCGCCGCTGGTCGCGGACGGCTCGATCGACGTGGTCGTCTCGAATTGCGTACTCAACCTGGTGACACCGGAGGACAAGGGAGCGCTGTTCCGCGAGCTCCATCGCGTCCTGCGGCGAGGCGGTCGCTGCGTGATCTCCGACATCGTGTGCGACGAAGACGTTCCGGCCGAGCTGCGAGCCGACCCGGAGCTATGGTCTGGCTGCATCTCGGGTGCGTTCCGCGAGGATCTGTTTCTCGAAGCGTTCGAGCAGGCAGGCTTCTACGGGATCACGGTGCTCGAGCGTTCGGAGCAGCCATGGCGCACGGTCGCCGGGATCGAGTTCCGCAGCCTGACGATTGCGGCCTACAAGGGCAAGGAGGGCGCGTGCCTCGACCAGAAGCACGCGGTCGTCTTGCGTGGACCGTGGCGCGAGGTCGTCGACGACGACGGCCACGTGCTGCGCCGCGGCGTGCGCACGGCGGTGTGCGAGAAGACGTTCGGGATCTACGCGCGCGAGCCGTATCGGGCGTACGTCGACCTGATCGAGCCACACGTGCTCGTGCCGCTCGAAGACGCACCGCCGTTCCCGTGCAGCACGACTCCGCTCCGGCGCGACCCGCGCGAGACGAAAGGGGAGGGCTACGACCTCACGACCGATGCCGCGGCGCCATCGTGCAAACCCGGCGGGGGCTGCTGCTGATGCCGGCGGTCCGCAAACGCCTGCCGCTCGCGGAACGACCGGCGCCTCCGTTCGACCAGGCGCTCGCCGAGCGCGGTCTCGTCCTTCGGCGCTCGGAGACGACGACGCTGCAGGTCAACGTGGGCAAGCTCTGCAATCAGGCGTGTCATCACTGTCACGTCGAGGCCGGACCGAAGCGCACCGAGATCATGTCGCGCGAGGTGGCCGAGCGGGTGATCGAGCTTCTCGCGGCGAGCCCGGGTGTCACGACGCTCGACCTTACTGGTGGCGCGCCGGAGCTCAACCCTCACTTTCGCTGGCTCGTCGACGAGGCGCGCCGGCTTGGGCGCCGCGTCATCGATCGCTGCAACCTGACGGTGCTGTTCGAGGCAGGTCAGTACGACCTCGACGAGTTTCTCGCTGCGCGCGAGGTCGAGATCATCGCGAGCCTGCCATGCTACAGCGAGAAGAACGTCGACGAGCAGCGCGGCCACGGCGTGTTCGACAAGAGCATCGCAGCGCTGCGCCGGTTGAACGCGCTCGGCTACGGCAGCGGCGGGCGGCTCGCCCTGAACCTCGTCTACAACCCGAACGGCGCGTTCCTGCCACCGGCGCAGGCCCCGCTCGAGGCGCGCTACAAGGCCGAGCTCGCGGAGCACTTTGGGATCACGTTCGACCGGCTGTTCACGATCACGAACCTGCCGATCGCGCGGTACGCCGACTACCTCGACGCGCAGGGCAAGTACGACGAGTACATGAGCCTTCTCGTCGCGCACCTCAACCCCGAGACCGTGAAGGGGCTGATGTGTCGATCGCTCGTCAGCGTGGGCTGGGACGGCACGGTCTACGACTGTGACTTCAACCAGATGCTCGAGCTGCCGCTCGGCGGCCGTGCGCGGCGCACCGTGTTCGACCTCGATACGCTGGCCCTCGAAGGACAGAAAGTCGCGACCGGATCGCACTGCTTCGGCTGCACTGCGGGCTCCGGTTCGAGCTGCGGAGGGAGCCTCGTATGAGCCAGCCCGCGATCGGTGTCATCGGCGGCAGCGGCTTCTACGATCTGCCGGGTGCAAGCGGACTGGAGACCGTCGAGGTCGATACTCCGTTCGGGCGTCCCTCGGATGCCCTCGTCGTCGGGCAGTTCGCGGGCAGGCGTGTGGTGTTCTTGCCGCGCCACGGCCGCGGCCATCGGTTGTTGCCGAGCGAGATCAACGCGCGCGCGAACATCTACGCGCTCAAGCTGCTGGGCGCGACTCACGTCGTGTCGGTCTCCGCCGTCGGTTCCCTTCGCGAGTCGATCGCGCCGGGCGACGTGGTCGTGCCCCGGCAGTTCATCGATCGCACGGTCGCGCGACCGGCAACCTTCTTCGGCGCGGGCGTCGTCGCGCACGTCGGGCTTGCCGACCCCGTGTGCGCAGTACTCGCTGACACGCTCGCTACCTCGGCAGAGCATGAGGGTAGCCGCGTCCACGGAAACGCGACCTACATCTGTATCGAGGGGCCGCAGTTCGGAACGCGCGCGGAGTCTGAGCTCATGCGCGCATGGGGCGCCGACATCGTCGGCATGACGAACCTCCCCGAAGCCCGTCTCGCGCGCGAGGCCGAGCTCTGCTACGCGACGCTGGCGTTGCCCAGCGACTACGACTGCTGGCGCGTGCGCGACGCGGTGACGGCCGTCGACGCGCTCGCGGTCCTGCGGGCGGGAGTCGGGGCGGCTCGCCGGATCCTCGCGCGCGCTCTCGCGACGATCGATCCGGCAAGAACGTGCACGTGTCGGACGAGCCTCGATGTCGCGCTCGTGACGCCGCCGGATGCGATCGATGCTCCCGCGCGGTCGCGTCTCGCCGCGATCCTCGCGCGCCGGCTCGGAGGATCGCCGTGACCGCGCTCATCATCGTCGTCGGCGCATTGATCGCGTTCGCGAACGGCCAGAACGATGTCTCGAAGGGCATCGCGACGCTCGTCGGTAGTGGCGTGTCCAATCACCGGCGAGCGATCGTGTGGGGGGCGCTATGGACGGGAGCTGGTGGGCTGGCCGGCGCTGCGCTGGCAGGTGCGATGGTGACGACGTTCGGCAAGGAGTTGCTCGCCGGTGGCGCCGCCCCGACCCTCGCCGCCGCGCTCGCGGTCCTGATCGGCGCTGCGGGTTGGGTGTTGCTCGCAAGTCGCACCGGGCTACCGGTTTCGACGACGCATGCACTCGTCGGGGCGGTCGTCGGAGTGGCGCTGATCGCGTACGGGGTGGATGGCATCCAGTGGCGCGCCCTCGAGCACAAGATCGCGATCCCACTGCTCGTCAGCCCAGTGATCGCCCTCGCGGCCACCGCGATCCTCGCGCGCGCGATCGGAAGCGCGAGCCCGGCGAGGGCGTGTGCGTGCGTGACCAGGCCGAGCCTCGACGTGGTTCCGTCGATCTCGGGCACCGCGCGCGTCACCATCGCTGCGCCGCGCTTGGTGATCGCCTCCTCCGATGCATGCGCGGCCAAGCCCGTGGCCGTGCGCGTGACGATCGATCGGCTGCACTGGCTTACTAGCGGTGCGACGAGCTTTGCGCGAGGGCTCAACGACGGCCCGAAGATGGTGGCGCTCATCCTCGCCGGTGCCACGCTCACCGGCGCTGCTGTGCCAACGGCCGCATGGTTCGCGGTCGTCACGATCGCGATGGTTGCCGGGAGCCTCTACGGCGGGCTTCGCGTCACGCGCACGCTCGCCGAGCGCGTCACGAGATTGGACCACCAAGAAGGCTTCGCGGCGAACCTCGTCACCGCGGTGCTCGTCGGGCTTGGCGCGTGGCAGGGCTTGCCGTTGTCGACCACGCATGTTTCGACCGGCGCGATCATCGGAGCGGGGCTAAGGCGATCGCGTGCCATCGAGTGGCGGACTGTCCGAGGTCTCGCGCTGGCGTGGGTCATCACGCTGCCGCTCGCCGGCCTCCTCGCCGTTGCCGTCTACGCCCTTCTCCGCGGAGTTGGCGTGTGAGCGGGCGGCGTCTCGCCATCATCGCGGTGGTGATCGTCGTCGGAGCGCTCGTGTTTCTGACGCCGGTCCGGCACTGGGCGACCGAGCTTGTCGGTTGGGTGAACGACAAGGGGAGCGGAGCCGCGGCCATCTACGCGGTGCTGTATGTCATCGCCGCGGTGCTGTTGCTGCCCGGTTCGGCGCTGACGCTCGGAGCCGGCTTCGTCTACGGCGTCGTATGGGGCACCGTGATCGTGTTTCCGGCCGCGATGGTCGCGTCGATCGTCGCTTTCGGGATCGCGCGCCGTGTCGCGCAACAGGCAGTTCAGCGACGAGTCGCGCGCCACCGCCGGTTCGAGGCCATCGATCGCGCGGTCGGCCGCGCGGGGTTCAAGATCACGGTCCTCCTGCGGCTCTCGCCGGTCATTCCGTACGGCCTCCTCAACTTTGCGCTGGGGGTCACGAGCGTTCGCTTCCGCGACTACGCCGTGGCGACCGCGCTTGGAATGCTGCCGGGGACCATCATGTACGTCTACCTCGGTTCCCTCGTGACGAGCGCGAGCGAGCTCGGTCGGTCGTCCAATCATGGCTGGCTCTACTGGCTTGGTGGAGCGATCACGGTCGTCGTTGCGATCGCGGTGACCCTGATTGGCCGACGTGAGCTCCGGCGCGAGCTTCAGGAGGTGCCGGCGTGACCGCGCTCGCGCGCATGGTGCTCGAGGACGACGCGGACGATCGCGCGCTGGTCTCGCATGTCCATCCACCGGACTGGACAAATCCTGTCCCGCGGGGTCGCTACAACCTGGTGGTGATCGGCGGTGGCACGGCGGGCCTCGTGTCGGCCGTTGGCGCCGCGGGCCTCGGGGCACGTGTGGCGTTGATCGAGCGACAGCTCCTGGGCGGCGACTGCCTCAACGTCGGCTGCGTCCCATCGAAGGCTGTGATTCGTGCGGCGCGTGCCGCCCACGACGCGCGCACCGCCGCCGAGCTCGGTGTGCACACGGGACCCGTCGAGGTCGATTTCGCGGCGGCGATGGGACGAATGCGGCGCCTGCGTGCAGCCATCGCACCGCACGATGGTGCAGCACGGCTCGCGAAGGCCGGCGTCGACGTGTTCCTCGGGGATGGTCGCTTCGTCGCGGATGACGCGGTCGAGGTGGTGGGCCAGCGCCTGTCGTTCGCGCGCGCCGTGATCGCCACCGGTGCCCGCGCGGCCGTCCCGGAGATCCCGGGGCTCGCGGAGGCCGGCTACCTGACGAACGAGACCGTGTTCACGCTGACCGAGCGTCCTCGCCGACTGCTCGTGATCGGCGCCGGTCCTATCGGCTGCGAGCTCGCCCAGGCGTTCCGTAGACTCGGCAGTGAGGTCTCGATCGTCGATCGCGGCGCTCGCATCTTGCCGAAGGACGATCCCGACGCGGCAGCGATCATGCAGAGCCGGTTCGCAGCCGAGGGGATCGAGACCGTGCTCGGTGCGCGCATCGTGCGGGTCGAACCGGGACCGGTGCTCGTCATCGATCGCGGCAGGGGAGAGGAACGCGTGAAAGGCGATCGCATCCTGGTCGCGGCCGGCCGGGCCCCCAATGTCACGGGGCTCGGACTCGATTCCGCGGGGATCGAAGTGACGGACCGCGGCATTGTTGTCGACGACCACCTGCGCACGACCAACCGTCGCGTGCTCGCGGCGGGCGATGTCGCGTCGCGCTTCCAGTTCACGCACGCCGCCGACGCGCTGGCGCGCATCGCGATCCAGAACGCGCTGTTCTTCGGTCGCAAGCGGGTGTCGGCGCTGACGATCCCGTGGAGCACCTACACCGATCCGGAGATCGCGCACGTCGGCATCTCTGCCGCGGATGCAGCTGCGCGTGGCGACCTCCAAACGTTGACCGTGCCGCTGCGCGAGGTCGATCGCGCCGTGCTCGATGGCGAGGCCGATGGTTTCGCGCGGGTTCACGCGGACGGCAAGGGCCGGATTCTCGGCGCGACGCTCGTCTCACGCCATGCCGGCGAATCGATCGGCGAGCTCGTGGTCGCGATGACGGCGGGAGTACGGCTCGGGACGATCGCGGCGACTGTTCATCCCTATCCGACGCAAGCGGAAGCAATTCGCAAGCTCGGCGATGCATTCCAGCGTACTCGCTTGACGCCGCGTGTCCGCCGGCTGTTCGAGATCCTGCTCCGGTGGAGGCGCCGATGATTCCGGTCTGCATCTTCGCGAAGCCGCCCGTGCCGGGTCTCGTCAAGACGCGACTCGCGCTCCCGGGGCGCGCGGCGGAGCTGGCGCGCGCCTTCCTGATCGACACCTACTCGAGCATCGCACTCCTCGGATGGGCATCTCCGATCGTCGCGTCGACGGGCGACCTCGACGCGCGGCTTCGCGCGATTCTCGCGCCTACGGTATGGCTGCAAGGCGAAGGCGACCTCGGTGCACGGCTCGAGCGCGTGCTGCGCCGTGCACTCGAGCGCGCGCCTGCGGCCATTGCCGTCGGCGCAGACTCGCCGACGTTGCCTCGCGACCGCTACGAGGATGCGCGCGCAGCGCTCGCGACCAGCGACGCCGTGATCGGCCCCTCGGAGGACGGCGGCTTCTACCTCCTCGCGCTGAAGCATTGCCCGGACGGTTTGCTCGCGGATCTTCCGTGGAGCACCCCCGACACGTTTGACGCGACGGTGGCTCGCCTGCGCGGGCGCGGGTTAACCGTCACCACGCTCGCGCCTCTTTTCGACGTCGACCGTCCGGCCGACCTCGAGCGGCTCCGGCGGGATCTCGTCACGCAGCCGAACATCGCGCCGACCACCCGCGAGGTACTTGCGGGTCCGCGGCTCTCCGTGGTGATGCCCGTGCTCGACGAGGAGAAGCGGATCGCCGCAGCACTGGCTAACGTCATCGGCCTTGCCGGCATCGACGAGGTGATCGTCGTCGATGGCGGAAGCACGGACCGCACTGTCGAGCTCGCGAAGACGTATCCCGTTCGCGTCGTGTCGGCAGCTCGTGGTCGTGGTCCGCAGCTCAACGCGGGGGCCGCCCAGTCGACCGGGGATGTCGTGCTCTTCCTTCACGCCGATACGAAGTTGCCGCACGACGCGGCATCCCACGTGCGCAGGGCGCTGGCGTGTCCTGGCGTTGTCGCGGGCGCGTTTCGCACCTGGACGATCGCGGACGAACCGCGGCCATGGTTCGCACCGCTGCTCCACCTTGCGGATCTCCGGTCGCGAACGACGAGGTTCCCTTACGGCGATCAAGCGATGTTCGTCCGCGCCGACGTGTTTCGGCGCGCCGGCGGGTTCCCCGATGTGCCGATCATGGAGGACCTCGAGCTGTCGCGCCGTCTCTGGCGTTACGGACGAATCCTTACCTGCGACGCGTCGGTGCGCGTATCCGGACGGCGCTTCGTCGCGCGCCCGATCGTGTTCACCACGCTGGTGAACGTGTTCCCGCTGCTCCATCGCGCTGGCGTGTCGCCCCACACGCTCGCGCGCTTCTACGCGCAGGTGCGGTGATGGCGCGCCTCGACGATCTACCGCTCTGGCTGCGCACGACGCTCAAGGTCTACCCGTGGCGCCGCGTCGACCCGGTTCCGTCCGCGCGCCTGCGCCGCCCGCTGGAGCACGCGCGCGTCGCGCTCGTCACCTCGGCGGGAATCGTGGCGGAAGGTCAGGAACCGTTCGACATGTCCGTACGCGGCGGCGACGCGTCGTATCGCGTGATTCCGGGCAACGTCGACGTCGCAGCGCTCGGCGAGTTCCATCGCAGCCGCTCGTTCGATCACGCAGGGATCTCCGCCGATCGCAACCTGGCGCTGCCGATCGACCGCCTGCGAGAGCTCGCGCGCGACGGCGCGATCGGTGAGGTCGCGCCGCGCCACCTGTCGTTCATGGGATCGATCACCGCGCCGGGGCGCCTCGTGCGCGATACCGCACCGTCCGCGGCCGACGTGCTGGTCGACGATCAGGTCGATCTCGCGCTTCTCGTACCGGTCTGACCGTTCTGTCACCAGACGGTCGGTCTGGTCCAAGCCGAGCTCGAGCGACGAGGGATCGTGACCGCGTCGATCACCATGCTTCCCGAGATCACAGCGCGGGTCCGGCCTCCGCGTGCGCTCGCCGTCCCGTACGCGTTGGGCTATCCGCTCGGAGAGGCCCGGAACCGCGAGCTACAGACGAGGATCCTGCGCGCGCTGCTCGCGCTGGCGTCGCGTGACGACGTGCCGGTCGCGGAGTCCTGGTGACCGTCGAAAGGGACTTGCACCTGGAGTCAACTCCAGGTCCATGGTGGCTCCAGGAGCACGATCGACCATGGACGCTCGGACCTACAAGATCGGCGAAGTCGCGCGCATGTGCGGACTCACGATCGACACCGTCCGTTTCTACGAGAAGCAGGGCCTGCTCGGCTCGGTGCGCCGCAAGGCGGGTATCCGCCGCTACGACGACGATGCGCTTCGCCGGCTCGCGTTCGTGCGCAGGGCCGTCGGGCTCGGATTCAAGCTCACGGAGATTCGAGCGCTCCTTCGGCTCCGCGTCTCGTCCCGGAGCTCGTGCGAGACGGTGCGGGGTCGCGCGCTGGAGAAGCTCGCCGATGTGGAGAGTCGCATCGCAGAGCTGCAGCACGTGCGTGATGCCCTCGCGCAGCTCGCGGAGACCTGCGCACACACCACGACTGCGACGTGCCCATTTCTCGATGCGCTCGATGCAAGGAGGCCCTCTTGAAGATCCAGCTGCTCCTGTTCCACGAATGTCCGAACGCGCCCGCCGCGCGAGATGCGCTACGTCAGGCGCTTCGCGAAGAGCACCTCGGTCTCGCGATCGATGAGGTGGACATCGCTGCACCCGAAACGCCACCCGAGCTGCGCGCATGGGGCTCGCCCACGATCTTGATCGACAGCATCGAGCTCACGGGTGCACCGGCAGCCAAGGGCGACATCGGATGCCGCCTGTATCCGGGAGGTGCGCCGTCGGTTGCCGACATCCGGGCTGCGCTCCAGCGCCGTCGGCGCGGTGGCCCCGGTGGGGGTGGCCACGGTGGCGGTGGCCGAGGTGGACTGCCCTTGCTGGGTGCGCTCTTCGCGGCGATCGCGGCGTCGGCGTGTTGTCTCGTTCCTGCCGTGCTCGCGCTGGTGGGCATCTCCGGCGCCGGGATCGCCGCGACGTTGGCGCCGGCTCGGCCGTACCTGCTCGCCGGAACGGCGCTCGCACTGATCACGGGCATGTGGCTGGCCTATCGCCCAGCCGGTACGTGCGTCGACACATGCGCGTGCCCGGCGCCGCAAAGCCGCAGGTTCGCTAGATGGTGGCTGTGGCTCGGAGTGGTTGTCACGCTAGGTGTCGCGGCGTACCCGTGGCTGTTCGACGGGCGCGCCGCGGCCAGCGGCGAAGCGAGGCGAGGTGTCGCCGAGCTGGCATTCCACGTCGACGGCATGGACTGCCGCGCCTGTACGACGAAGCTGGTGCAGGAGCTCGCGCGCGTCCCGGGTGTCGCGACCGCGGACGTCGACTACGACGCCGAGGTCGCGGTCGTGACGCATGACGGCACACGCGACCCGACCCAGGATGTGCTCGATGCGATCCGGCACCTCGGCTACCAGGGGCGCGCGATTCCAGCGCCGCCCCCGCACAGACTGGCGGACCATCCGCGCTGATCGAGCGGATCCCGCGAGGCAGCTGTTCTAGCTGTGAGCGCCGAGCTTCAGCAGATTGCCGGGTCTCGGTTCGGGCATCGAAAAGGCGACGCGGCTGTAGTCCTCGGCGAACGCATCCGGGTGCAGGTGCGCGTAGACCTCCTGCGTGATGGCGACGCTCGAGTGGCCGAGGATCTTGGAGAGCTTGAAGATGTCGCCACCCGACGCGAGGAACAGGCCAGCGAACGTGTGGCGCAGGTCGTGGAGGCGGAGCTTCTTGTCGACGCCGGCGCGCAGCACCGCGGCCTTGAACGGGCGGAACACGCTCGTCTTGTTGCGAGGCAGCTGCTCGCCGTGCTTGTCGAGCTTCGCGCCGGGCCACAGAAGCGTATTCTCGCCCTTCGCCAGCTTCATCTCGCGCAGGACGGTCAATACCGAGTCGAAGATCGGGACGTGACGGAGCCGGCCGGACTTGGGCGCGCCACGGCGACCTCGGTGCACGTGAATCACGCGGTGGGCCAGGTCGATGTCGGTCCACATGAGGTGCAGCGCTTCATCGAGGCGCATGCCGGTGCCGACCAGCACCGCGACGAGCGTGCGGATGTTGTCGTTGCACGCGGCGAGGAGCTTCTGGACTTCGCCGGCGGACTGTAGCCAGCGGAACGGGCGCTCGGCGACTTCGAGATCGCGGATGAACTTGAGTGGGTTCTCGGAGCACCATCCCTGCTCGATGAAGTAGCTGTAGGCGGCGGAGAGGGAGGCGAAGAGGGTGTTGATCGTCGCGTTGCTGAGCGGCTCGTCACGCTCCTTGAGTGAGGTGCGAAGGTCGAGCAGCTTGGGCTTCGTGATCTTCACGAGCGGCGTGCTGTCGAACGTTGGACGCACGTACAGCCGCATCCGGCTCTCGTACTCGTCGTGCGAGCGCTGGTCCTTGATCGCCTTGAGCCACGCGTCGAGCGCGTCGCCGAGCGTGCGCTTGTGATCCACGGCGGCCGGGAGGTCGCCCGCCTTGATCGCGCGCTGAGTGACGCGGTGCTGTTCGTCTGCGGCCTCGGCCTGCTTCTTCGATGCGAACGAGCCGACGTAGACGCGGACACTCTTCTCGCGGATCCGGGCGCGCCCGTAAACCTGGAACGATTTCGTTCCGTCCGCCGCCACGTGCACCTTGATCATGGCACCGAGCCTACAACAGGGCTCTGACTGACCGGTGTAGAACCGGTGTAGAACGGAGATTTTCGCGATCTCTCAGACGCTCGGACGCACGCGCTTTGGCGGCATCGGAACGAACCGCGACACGCGCCGCTGATACTCCGCGTACGCTTCACCTTTCGAACGCAGAGCCTGTTTTTCCGTCGGAGGAATGCCCGTGACTCCGAAGATCGACGCGAGAATGATCGCCTGCGGTGCGAGCGCGACGAGACCGATCGGTGCGAACGCGAAACCCGAGATCGCATAGCCCAGCCACACGCACCACTCGAAGAAGTAGTTCGGATGACGAGACCAGGCCCAGAGGCCGACGTCGCAGACGCGGCCCGTGTGCGCGCGCTTGAAGCGGGCGAGCTGCGCATCGGCCACCGTCTCGCCGACCACGCCGATCGCCGAGAGCGCAGCGCCTGCCCACAGCGGCCACTCGGGCGACGGCGTGCGCACGAACGGCACGACGAACGCGGTCGACAGGATCGCGGTCAGCGCGGCTTGGGCCTGGAAGAAGATGAAGAACTTGCGGGCGGCGTGTGGGGCCCAGCGCGCGCGGAGGTCGGCGTAGCGGCCTTCCTCGGCGCCCGAGGCAGCGCCGCGGGCGATGAGGTAGGCGCCGAGGCGGAGGGACCAGGCGAGCGTGACGAGGGCGAGCGGCGGCAGGTGATGCGTGCGCAGGGCGAAGAGGGCGACGACGAGCGCGAACGTGAGCGCCCAGCCGACGTCGACGATGCCGGCGTTCTTGGTGCGCTGTTGCACGAGCCATAGCGCGGCTTGTGCGGTCGCGCAGACCGCCCAGCCTTCGAGGAGGAGCGTGATCATGACCGGGCGAGGATCACGACGAACGAGCGTTCGCCTCGGGGATAGACCTGGACCGTGTGACCGGCGTGCTTGACCAGATCGAACCAGGGCTGCTTTTGCGACTGGGGGTCGTCGTCGGCGAGCTCGGGGACGATGAGGTCGACCTCGACGAAGTGGCCGTGCGTCAGGTCGTCGATCTTCTTCGCGTAGCTCCAGTCCTCGACGCCTTTTTCGGGGAAGCGGTCGTTGTGGAGCGCGCCGCCGTAGACGGCGATCCAGGGGCGGTGGTTGGGCTCGGCGTCGCGGTGGGTGATTGCCTCGGAGGCGATTCGCCCGAGCTCGCGGGTCGTGAGGTCCAGCATGGCCTCGACTTGGACGTCCTTGCCGGGAGGGGCGATACGCGCAAAGTCATCGCAGGTCAGCTTCATCGCGTGCGGCTGGATGTTGGCAGCGCGCGCGGCGTCGGCGAGCTTGGCGATCTCGGACTTGGTCTCTACCGGGCGGCGCATCGTGACCGTGACCTTGGTCGTCGCTTCCTGGGCCGCGGAACCGCAGTGCGGATCGGTGATCCAGGTCTCGACGACGAGGTCGGAGAGCTTGTCCTTGAGGACGGGCAGGGCTTCGGTCGTGAAGTGCGAGAGCGCGGAAGTGACCTGCGCGCGATCGGTGCGGCTGTGCAGCTCGCCAAAGCCGATCACGCGCGCGTCGGCGGGGATGATCGCGGTGAGCGCGGCTCCGAGATCCGGATAGCTGCGAGCGGCGGCGATAGCGTCGAACGCGGGCGCGGACGCGGGCGCAGTAGGGGCGGGCGCAGCGGGCGTGGGCGTGGGCGTGGGCGTTGGCGCGGGCTTCGCGTCGTGATTGCCGCACGCGCACACGAGAACCAGCACCCAGGGCCTCACCCCACGACGATACCGCGTTATGTTCCGCGGCATGGGGCCCAGTGCGAGCGAGCTGCGAACCATCCCGCTGTTTCAAGGCTTTGCTGACGACGAGCTCGCGGAGGTCGCCGATCTGTTCAAGCATGTCGAGCCGCATGGCGACAAGCCGCTGTTCGATGTCAACGAGCCGGCGACGTCGCTGTACTTGCTGACGAAGGGCGAGGTGCTGCTCGAGCGGCCGGGCGACGACACGTTCAAGCTGTCGCCGCCGGCGCTGATCGGGGAGCTCGGTGCGTTGACCGGGTTGGCGCGGTCGACGCGCGCGGTGATCCAGCCGGGCTCGACCGTGTGGGCGTTGCCCGCGAAGCGGATCCAGGCGTTTCTGGGCGAGCACCAGGAGCTCGGCGTGCGGTTCCTCGTGAACCTGCTGGGGATCGTGGCGGACAAGGTCCATCGCGATCAGCGGCGGATCGCCGACATGCGCACGAATCTGATCGGCACGCAGAAGGAGCTCAAGCGGCTGCGCGAGCTCGTGCTCGAGACGGTGGAGACGCCGCTGTCGGCGCCCGTGCATGACACGCTCGACAAGCTCATCACGCACAACCGGCGCGTGAATTATCGGGTGGAGCCGCCGCCTGCGCTCGCGGCGAACGTGCGGTTCGATTTTGGCGTCGCGCCGATCGCGGACATTTCTCGGACGCACATGACCGTGCATCTGCCGCACGATCCGCCGGCGCAGGGGACGTGGGTGTCGGGCGTCGCGCTGCTGGCGAACACCGAGATCCCGATCTCGGGCCGCGTTCACCGCGTGACCGGCCACAAGATGACGCTCGAGCTCGATCTGATGATCGACGAGTTTGCCGCGGCGCTCGAGGGTTACCTCACGCGCGCGCAGCTGCTCGATATTCTCTGCTGAGGCTTACTTCTTGGCGGGCGCCTTGGCGTCCGTCTTCTTGTCGGCGTTCGCGACCTTGTCGGCGGCCTTCGCCGTGTCGGTCTTCTTTGCCGTGTCGGTCTTGGGCGCCTCTTCCTTCTTGGGGGCGTCCTTCTTGTCGGCCGTCTGCGGGGCAGCGGCCTTGTCGTGATCCGGGCACGCGAACGCGGCGGGGACCGAGAGCAGCGACAGCGCGACGATGAGGGTCTTCATGGGCGGAGCTTACCCTGGTTCGCGGCGAGGTAATCGCGAATCGCCTTGTGGTACGCGACGTGGTCCGCTCGCGCGTCGGGCAGCGCGCCGGGGTGGGCGTTGGCCCACTCGGTGATCGGGTCGCCGGCGATGAACGGGTTGCTCGCCATGCAGCCGGCGGCGTTGTGGTCCCAGTCGTCGATGTTGATCGTCGGGATGTCGACGGGCGGTTTCCAGTCGCCCTTGGCGAGGCGCTCCATGTCGATGCAGTCCGAGAGGTCGTTCGCCATGTCCATGCGGATGTTGAGCGGCTCGAGGCCGAACGCGACCTGGAGCTCCTTGAGGGCGCTGGTGTGGTCGTACTCGGTGTGCGAGACGTAGCCCTGCTTGGCGTAGGGGCCGATGACCATCGCAGGGACGCGGAAGCCGCGCTGCTGGAAGCCGTCGACCTGGAATTTCTCGAGCGTGTCGTCGGGGCCGCTCGGGGGCGGGACGTGATCGAAGAAGCCGCCGTGCTCGTCGTAGGTGATGACGAGCATGCAGTGCTTCCAGAGCGGGGACTTTGCGAGCGCGGTGTAGACGGCCGCGATCAGCGACTGCGCCATGATCGGGTGGGTCGGCGGGTGGTCGTCGTTGCCGCCGTTGCCGAAGAACGGATCGATGTAGGTGACCGGCGCGAGCTTGCCGGCGGCGCAGTCCTTGAAGAACTGGCCGTTCGGGTCGCCGGCGTCGTCGGGGTATGCGGCGAACTTGCGGATGCGGCCCGTCTTGCCGTCATTGGGGCCGAGGTCGAGCATGTACGGGCCGGGATTGCCGAGCGCGGCCGCGACGGCGATCGAGCCGTAGTAGTAGGTCCAGTCGACGCCCTTGTCCTGCAGGCGGTTGTAGATCGTCGGGACGGGGACGGCGGCGAACTTGTCGAGGACGGCGCTGTTGTCCTTCTGACCGAACGAGGTGGCGGTGTGCCAGAACGCGCGGTTCGGCAGGGTGGGGCCCATGACGCTCGCGAACCAGCGGTCGCAGGTCGTGTAGGCATCGGCGAGCGCGTAGGAGACCGGCACGTGCGTGCGCGTCAGGTACTCCATCACCTGCGTCATGCCGGTCGCGTTGTGATCGAGGTTGTACTGCGTGATGAAGCCGTCCATCGCGCCGGCGTTGAACTGCGCGTGCGAGGGATCCCAGCCGTGCGGCGGATCGGGGACGCAGAGCATCTCCGTCGGCGACTCGTGGATCGGGACCATGCCGCCGTTGCCGTCGGGGTTCTGCATGCCGGCGGTGAGGCCGTCGCCGTCCATGATGTTCTCGACGAGCTTTCGCGCGCCGAACATGTTGTCGTACGTGTGGTTCTCGAGCATCAGGTACACGTAGTGCTTGATGCCCGGTGCACCGTCGTCGCCTCCGCCGCAGCCCGGCAGGAAGCGCATCGCGCCCGCCGCGGCGCCGAGGCCACCGATCCGCTTGAGCGCGTCGCGTCTCGTGATCATGGCCCGAGCATATAGCTCAGAGCCGGGTCGCGAACACACCGACTCCGATCGCAAAGCCGACGAGCGCGCCCATGCTGCTCGCGACGGCAATGATCAGAATTCGTGTGACAGGATTGCGCCAGAATCCCTTCATCGTCTGCACGTCGTCCTGTAACCGCTCGCAATCCAAGACGCTTGGCTTGCGGCGCGATGCCTCGATGAGACCGACGACGACCGCGGTGCGCACCAGCGGATAGAGCCGGGCGATCGGCGCGGCGATGATCGCGCCCAGGACGGACAGGATCGACCCACCTGTGATCAGAGTCGCAAGTCCCGCGCAGCCGGCGGTCGGGATGATCCAGGCGAGCATCGTCTTGGCGAACGTCGCGGCGTTCATGCGCGTCGCGAGGAACACGAGCAGCGCGAGGAACGCGAGCGGCACGACCCACTTCGCGACGCGCCACCAGAGTGCGGGCGGCGGGATCACGTCGAGCGCCGCGCGATCGATCGGCTTGCCGAGGTTGGCGGTCATGCCCGGCACGTGCGCCGCGCCGACGACGGCGACGACCGTCTTCTTGCCCGCGCCGGCCTCGAGCATCTTGCTCGAGAGGTAGAGGTCGCGCTCGTCGACGAGCGGGCCCTTGACCTCGGGGACCGCGTTGCCGAGCTCGGTCAGCATCTCGGAGAGCGCCTTGGGCTCCTTGAGGCCCTCGACGGTCTCGGCGGTGACCGGCTCGCCTTCATCGCCGCCCGCGACGAGCGAGAACAGCAGCGTGAAGCGGCGCCAGAGGCCGATGTTCTTCCACGTGCGCTTGAGCGTGATCTGGATATCGCGATCGATGAGCGCGTACTCGATGCCGTGCTGCTTCGCGGCGTCGACGGCGGCGACGAGCTCGGCACCCGGCTTCACGCCCAGGCTCGCGCCGATGCGCTTCTGGTAGCTGGCGAGCGCGAGGTGCGCGAGCAGATAGAGCGTCTTGCCCTCGCGGACGACCTTGAAGATGTCGAGGTCGCGAAACGCCGAGTCCTTCGTCAGCGCGTCGTAGCGGCCCTTGTCGAGCTCGACGCACACGACATCGGGCTTGATCGTCTCGATCACGCCGCGCACCTCGTCGACGCTGCGCGAGGAGACGTGCGCCGTGCCGACGACGTAATAGGTCGTCCCGGCGTGCTCGAGCGTCGTCACGGACTCAGGCAGATCCACGCCGCGTTCGTACCACATGCTATCCATCGTGGATGGCGGACATCCCCGAGCAAACGCGCACCGAGATCGAGGCCGCGGCCTTCCGGCGGCTGGTCCAGCACTTCCGCGACCGCACCGATGTTCAGAACATCGACGTCATGAACCTCGCGGGCTTCTGCCGCAACTGCCTGTCGAAGTGGTATCGGGCGGCGGCGCAGGAGCGCGGCGTCGAGCTCAGTGACCCCGAGGCGCGCGAGGTCATCTACGGCATGCCGTACGACGAGTGGAAGGCGAAGTTCCAGAAGGGCTAGCCGAGCGATCAATAGACCGCGAGGCCGAGCATCATGTCGCTCATGCGCTCGTCGTGGGCGAAGGTCTGGCCGAGGCGCGCTGTCAGCGCGAGGCGCGTGTTGAAGTCGAGCTGCAGCATCGCGCCGCCTTGCAGTGCGAGCGAGCCCGCGTTGCCGCCGGCGATGCCGTCCTCCCAGCGATAGGCCGCGCCGGCGCCGCCGTAGAGGCCGAGGTGGAGCGGGCCGGCGACGACCGGATAGCCCTGGACCTCGAGCGTGTAGCGCGACTCGAACAGCGTCGCGTCGACGGCGTTATTGCGCCAGCCGAAGAAGATGTTCGCGAGCACGCCGACCTGCTGCACCGGGAAGACGCCGAGCTGGATCGTCGTCGCGGTGCCGTTCTCGACGCTGCCGTCGGCCGACTTGTACGTGCCGAGCCCGCCGAACATCGCGTACGTGAAGCCGACGCGGTCGAGCGGCGCGCGCTCGAGCTGCGTCCAGGGCCCTTCGCCTTCGCGCACGATGCCGTGGGCGGCCCACTCGGCGGTCTGCGGATCGATCCAGGCGAGCGGCAGGACGGTGTAGCCGCCATCGCGGCCGAACAGGTGGATCGGCACCATCGGGTGAACGCGCGCGTAGCCGTCGAAGCGCGAGCCTTCGACCGCGGCCGCGACGACGAGTGCGGTCGCCGCGATCACGAGGATCGCGATCGCCTCGGCCTTGCTGTCGCCGGCCTTGCCCGTCGAGGGCAGGCTGCTGCCGCCGCCGGACGAGACCGTACGACCGCCGGCCGCGTTGACGTTGCTGCCGCTGACGCCGCCGTAGTTGTAGTAGCGGCGCCGCTCGGGGCCGTAGACCGTCGGCGCGGGGAAGATGATGATCTCCGCGCCCGGCTGCACCGGGTACTCGGGCCCGAGGTCGTCGTTCGAGATCTGCTGGATCACGCGCACGTGATCGCCGCGCCGCTCCGGAGGCAGCTGGGCGAGGCGCTGCAGCTCCGTCGCCGGAATCTTGTAGCTGGTGGTGCCGCAGGCGGCCGTGACGGCAAGGAACAACGCGAGCGCGCGCATCGCGGTCGAGTATCCCACGGTACAGTTGGTAGGTGCAGCCGATCGATCTCGCCGAGGTCGCCGACGACTTCGATCGCGCGGTCGCGTGCACCCCGGCGATCGATCGGTTTTGCTCGTCCGCGGCGTGGATCCTGGCCGCGTCGAGCGCGCTGATGCCGCCGCGCGCGAGCTTCAGTTTCCGAGGAGAGCACGGGTACTTCGCGATGATGCGCGGCGTGCATCCGGCGGGGTTTCCGTACATCGAGCCGGTCGAGCTCGCGTGGGGGCTCGCGGCGCCGCTCGTCGGCGGCGATGCGGCCGCGCTGGTCGAGGAGGTCGTGCCAGTTCTTGCCGCTCGCCGTGACTGGCAGCTCGCGATCATCTCCGGGCACACGGCGACCGGGCCGCAGCGGCGCGCGCTCGAGGCCGCGATGCCGGCGCGCTGGGAACGCCGGCGCGGGCAGCCGACGCTGCGCCACGTCGCGAGCCTCGACGGCGGTGTCGACGGGTTCCTCGCGCGCCGCTCGCGCGAGCTTCGCAAGTCGATCCGCAAGTCGCTGCGCGCGGCCGACGAGGCGGGGCTGACGTTCGAGAGCGTGCGCGCACGGGAAGGCGAGGCCGCCGCGCTGTACGAGCGGATCCAGGCCGTCGAGGCGTATAGCTGGAAGTCGCAGGAGGGCGTCGGGATCAGCGCTGGTCCGATGCGCGCGTTCTACGCGGCGATGCTGCCGCGGCTGTGTGCGCTCGGGCAGCAGCGCACGATCTTCGCGCGGCAGGGCGACCGCGACGTCGGCTACATCCTCGGTGCGGTCATGGGCGACGAGTACCGCGGGCTGCAGTTCTCGTATCACGACGAGCTGTCTCGGCTCGGCATCGGCGGGCTGATGCAGTACCAGCAGGTCGTCGAGCTGTGCGGCGAGGGCATCGCGCGTTACGACCTCGGCACCGAGATGGACTACAAGCGGCGATGGGCCGAGGACATCATGGAGACGGAGATGCTCGTCCTCGTGCGATGACCGAGGCGAGCACGCCGATCGCGATGATGCCCGCGATCGCGAGCAGCGAGATCAGGTGGCCGGGGTCGTACCAGCGGTGCGCGACCATCTTCGCGCCGATCAGGATCAGCAGCACGCCGAGCGCGTAGCCGAGGTACTGGAACTTGTCGACGGCGCCCGCGAGCACGAAGTAGAGCGAGCGCAGGCCCATGATCGCGAAGATGTTCGACGTGACCATGATGAACGTCTCCTGCGAGACGCTGAGCACGGCCGGGATCGAGTCCATCGCGAACACGATGTCGGTCAGCTCGATCACGACGAGGCACACCGCGACCATCGTCAGCGCGGTGCGGCCATCGATCTTCACGCGGAATCGGCCGCCATGGTCGCCGTCGACGACGCGGACGATCTTGCGCAGCTGGCGCAACGCCCAGCTGTCGCCGGCTTCTTCTTCGTCGTCATCGCCGCCGCGCAGCAGCTTGAGGCCCTGGTACGCGAGGTAGCCGCCGAAGATGTAGAAGATCCAGTCGAAGCGCGCCGCGAGGTACGCGCCGCCGCCGAGCATCGTCAGGCGGAACACGATCGCGCCGAGGATTCCCCAGAACAGCACGCGGTGCTGGTACTTCACGGGAATCCGGAACTGCTTGTTGAAGATCAGGTGGATGACGAAGATGTTGTCGATCGAGAGCGCCTGCTCGAGCAGGTACGCCGAGACGTACGTGATCGCCGCATCGCTGCCGTCGCCATGGCCGGGAGGGACGCCCTTGAGGTGCGCGCCCATCCAGTGGTTCTCGTAGATCAGGTAGACGACACCCGCGAACGACAGGCCGAGCGCGACCCACGCGACCGTCCACAGCGCGGCGCTCTTGAGCGTCGGTTCCTTCGCCTTGCGATGCAAGACGCCCAGGTCGAGCGCCAGCAGCAGCGCGACCAGCGCGAAGAACCCGAGCCAAAACCAGATCATCAGCGCGAATGGCAACCATGCCTAGCGAACCGCCAACTCGCAAGCGTTCGCTGTGGAATGTGCATTGCAGACCTGTGGGGGCATGCAGGTCAACCTCGATACCGAACAAGCCCAGGTCCTGCGCGAGATGCTCGAGAACACGCTGACGCAGCTGCGCGTCGAGAGTGCTCGCGCCGATAGCCACGACTTCCGGAAGATGCTGCACCACCGGGAGGAGGTCGTCGAGAAGCTACTGGATCAGCTGATCCACTAGCTCAGAGAAGCCAGGAGCTTCTCGGCATCCCCTGCGGGGCGGGCGAGGCCGAGGCGCGAGAACAGCGCGATCGCGTCTCGGAGCATGTCCTTGCCCTCGCCGAGGGCGCCCATCTCCGCCTTGTAGCGGCCGAACGCGAACAGGGCCTTGCCGAGGGCGGCCTCGTTGCTGATCGCCTTGAGCACGTCGATCGCCTTCGCGTACGCGACGGCGGCATCGCTGGCGCCGCCTTCGTCACCGGCGTCGTAGAGGCTGGCGCTGAGCACGTCGCCGAGCGTCAGGTAGGCCTGGGCCTCCTTCTCGCGCAGGCCGGCCTTCTTCGCGACATCGAGCGCGCGCTCCGCGAGCTCGCGAGCGGCCTGCAGGTGACCCTGCGACTTCTCGAGCTGCGCGAGGTGGCGGCAGCACTCGCTCTCGAGGCCGCGATCCTCGACGTCCTCGATGATCTCGAGCGCCTGCTCGAGCCGGCTGCGCGCCTCGTCGTGCTTGCCCTCGACGACGGCGAGCTCGCCGAGGTTCGTCAGGATCAGCGCCGCGAGAGGCAGCGCGCCGATGCTCTCGGCCTCGGGCAGCGCCGCGAGCCAGCCCGCGCGCGCCTCGGCCGGCTCGCCGAGCTCGAACGCGAGCGCCGCGAGGTTCGTCTGCGACACGACTTGGCCCCAGCGATCGCCGACCTGCTTGCGCAGCTCGAGCGCCTCCTTGTGGCACGTGTACGCGCTCTCGTACTTGCCGCGGTCCTGCTGGACGTCGCCGAGGCGCGAGAGTGAGGTCGCGATCGCGCGCTTGTCGCCGCGCTTGCCGCGCCGGGCGAGCGCCTCGGTGATCTTGGCGTGCGCCTCGTCGTAGCGGCCGAGCATCTGCAGCGTCTTGCCGATGTCGTCGAGGGAGCCGGCGATGCCGCGCGCATCGTTCGCGCCGCGGAACAGCTCGAGGCCGCGCTCGAGGTACTCCAGCGCGAGCTTGAGATCGCCGCGGCGGCGCCACACGCGTCCCATCTTGTTGAACGCCACGGCGGCCTTTGTACGGCTCGCCGCGACCCACGACAGGCGCAGCATGCGCTCGAACGCGCCGAGCGCCGCCTCGAAGTCACCGATCAGCTCGTAGATCGAGCCGAGGTCGTGCCACAGGTGGATGCGCGCCGCGACGTCGTGATCGCCGATGCAGGCGAGGGCGCGGTCGTAGAGGCGGATCGCGCGCTCGTTCTGGAACTGCGACCGCGCGGCCTCGGCGGCGCGGCGATAGCGCGTCGCGGCCTCGCGCGCCTCTCCCGCGAGCGCGAGGTGGCGGCCGATCTCTTCCTGCGCCTGCGGGCTGCGGCCCTCGGGGTGGAGCTCGAGCCAGCGTGCGACCATCGCGTGATAGGCGCGACGACGCGGCTCCTCGGTGCCCATGTGCACGAGGCTCCACAGGTTCGGATACGCGAACCGCAGCTCGCGCTCGCCGGCGACGCTCGACTGCGGCACCTCGACGAGCCACTCGCGCTCGACGAGCTTGCCGACCGCCGCGTTGACGACGTGACGCGATTGATCGCCGCTCGCCGCGATCTGCTGCAGCGTGGGGCCGTCCGGATCCGTGATGCCGTGCGAGCCGCGCTCGAGCGCGATGATCGCGTCGAGCCAGCTCGTCTCGCCGACGGTCGCCGCCATCTCGAGCACGCGCCGCTCGCTCGCATCCATCACGCGCATGCGCGCGGCGACGAGCTCCTCGTACGTCTTGGGCAGCGCGAAGCTCGCCATCTTCGCCGCATCGACGCGCCACATCACGCCCTCGCGGACGATGACATCGCTCTCGAGCAGCAGGCGCACGAGCTCGTGGATCGCGCGCGGCGAGCCGCCGAGCGTGCGCACGTGGTCGACGAGCCGCCTCGGCACCTCGGGCAGCTGCTTGCACAGCTCCTTGACGAGTGCCTCGCTCTCGCCGGCCGTCAGCGGCCCGAGCTCGATCTTGACGGGCGCGACCTCGCCGTCGCCGAACGCGGGGTGCTTCTCGAACACGGCGGCGGTCGCCGTGCCGAGGATCGCGACCGGCTGATCGCGCATGCCGGCGGCGAGGTAGTGCAGGAAGTTGATCGTGTCGGTACCGCAGAGCTCGAGGTTCTCGACGACGAGCACCACCGGACGCTTCTCGGCCTCCGCCGTCAGCATCCGCTTGAGCGCCATGAACAGGCGCGCCTCGAGGCGCTGCGGCGACTCGAGCAGCGGCGTGACGACGGGGCTGTCGTCGAACGGCACGCGCAGCAGGTGCGCGACGAGGTGCGCGATCTCGGCCACGCGCTGCGGCGGGACGATCTCGCTGACGAGCGCCTGGATCTTGTCGCGGCTCTCCGCCGCATCCTCGGCCGGCTGCAGGCCGAACCGCACGGTCAGCGCGCGGGCGACGGGCCCGTAGGCGTGTGCGTTCTCGTCCGCGACGCCGCTGAGCACGAGCAGGTTCGGATGCGCGAGCTTGGCGCGCGCGATCACCTCGCCGATCATGCGGCTCTTGCCCAGGCCCGGCTCGCCGACCACGACCGCGAACGCGATCCCCTGGTGCGCGAACGCGCGATCGGTCAGCTCCGCGAGCTTCTGGATCGAGGCGGTCCGCCCCGTGAACTTCGACTTCAGATCGTACGGGCTGGCCGTCGTGATGACGGTCTGCTCGCCCTCACCCTCGCCGAAATCCTCGCCGAGGTCGGCGGTCTCGAACACGGGCGTCGGCTCCGTGCCGCCGACGATCTCGTCGAGCTTGTCGGTGCCGGGCGCGGGGGTGTGGCGGTCCCAGGTCAGCGGAGCCATAGCCGTCCAATCGCCTCCAACGGCGCCAATAAGCTTCGATGATTCCATGAGATTTCCACGATTCCCCGCAGGACCGGTCCCGGACAGGCGGCGCGGACCCTAATGTGGTTCGATGTAGTTGTCAACGAGAACGAAGTAACCTCAATGGATCTGTTACTAACCGGGGGCCGGCTCACACTTGATGTGTACGGCGCGGTGCGCCGCGAATCACGCTCGCGATGCCGACGAGCGTTCGTCGCGCGATGCGTCAGCAGCCCTTGGCGAGCGGATTGTTCAGGCAGTCAGGACCGTCGTTGCCATGAACCGCCGCGCTCTTGGCGGGCGCGGGATCGTGAGCGAGGCGATTCGCGCAGCGAACGGGCAGCGCGAGCTTGTAGGCGTCGGTTCGCTTCTGCACGTCCTCGGGGACGGCGCGCGGCGTCTTGCCGTCGCGCAAGAAGTAGTGGAGCGAGACGGGGATGATCGGCTCGCGCTTGTCGCTGAGGCGCTGGCAGTTCTCCGCCTCGAGATCGTCGAGGACGTCCGCGATGATCTTCGCCGTGATCGGTTTGACGTCGTGCATGAGCACGACGCCGCCGTTCTGCTCCTTGATCATCCTGAGGACCTTCTTGCGCAGGCGCTCGGCGTTCTTCGCCTTCCAGTCGAGCGTGTCG
>CAYUNM010000033.1:53381-67797 GCA_964446175.1 uncultured Kofleriaceae bacterium | reverse complement strand
GAGGACCTTCTTGCGCAGGCGCTCGGCGTTCTTCGCCTTCCAGTCGAGCGTGTCGACGGACCAGATGACCTCGGTAACGCCGAGCTGCTTGAGGCGCACGCGGCCCGAGCCGGAGAGCGCGCCGTAGGGCGGGCGGAACAGGCCGATCGGACGGCCGGCTTCCTTCGCGAGCGTGCGGAAGGAGTTGTCGATCTCCTTCGTGATCGTGTTGCCGGCGGCGTGCTTGAGGTTCGGGTGGCTGACGGAGTGGCTGCCGACGGTGAAGCCGCCGGCGAGCTCGCGGGCGAGCACCTCGCGCGACTTCTCGCCGTGCTTGCCGAGCAGGCGCCGCGTGACGATGAAGAACGTCGCGGGGATGTCGTACTTCTCGAGCGCGTCGATGACGGCGGGCGTGGTCTCGGGGTTCGGGCCGTCGTCGAACGTGAACGCGACGAGGCCGTGCATCTCCTCGCCGTTGATGCGCGACGCCTTGCCGAGGACCGGGTCGTCGGTGAGCGTCGTGAGATCGGCCGGCTTCGCGGGGGCCGCGGCCGAGCCGGCATGCTCCTCGACGGGCATCGGGTCGTGCCCATCCGGGGCGGCGGCGGCCGCGCTCGACGTCGCCAGCGCGACGAGGACGAACAGCCACCGCATGCGTTTTACGTTAGCACGCGCAGTATGCTCGCGCCGTGCGTGTCGTCTCGACCTCGAGCCTGCCGATCGATCTCGCCGCGCAGGTGCGCGCACGGTTTCCCGACGCGCGCGTCGAGGTGCCGGAATCGTGGGGCGGGTTGACGCATCTCGATCTGAGCGACGCCGACGCGCTCGTCTGCCTGCTCATGGATCGCATCGATGCGAGCGTGCTCGCGCGCGCGCCGCGGCTGCGCGTCGTGGCGAGCTGCGCGGTCGGCTACGACAACGTCGACGTGGCGGCGCTGACGGCGGCGGGCGTCGCGCTGACGAACACGCCCGACGTGCTGACCGAGGCGACCGCGGAGCTCGCGTTCGCGCTGATGATGGCGGCGGCGCGCCGGCTGCCCGAGGGCGAGGCGCTCGTGCGGTCGGGCGCGTGGGAGGGCTGGCGCCTCGACCAGCTGCTCGGCGTGCAGCTGCTCGGCAAGACGCTCGGCATCATCGGCATGGGGCGAATCGGCCGGGCGATGGCGCGGCGCGCGGAGGCGTTCGGCATGCGCGTGATCCACGCCGATGCGGGCGAGGATGTCGACGGCGTGTTCGCGCGCGCCGATGTCGTGAGCCTGCACTGCCCGCTGACGCCCGCGACGCACCACCTCGTGGATGCGCGCCGGCTCGCGCTGATGAAGCCGACCGCGATCCTCGTCAACACGGCGCGCGGGGCGTGCGTCGATGCAGGGGCGCTCGTCGCGGCGCTGACGGCGGGCCGGATCTTCGCGGCCGCCCTCGACGTCTTCGAGCGCGAGCCCGAGATCGATGGCAGGCTGAAGACGTGTCCACGCCTGGTCTTGGCGCCGCACATCGGATCGGCTACCACCGAGGCAAGGACCCAGATGGCTCAGCTGTGTGCAGACGGCGTGCTCGCCGTGCTCTCGGGGCAGCGTCCCGCTAATCTCGTGAATACCGAGGTCGTACTCCGTGGCTGATCCGCAGGTCCTGATCGTGACGAGCTCGGGCGCTCCGCCGAGCGCGGTCGTGCCGGTGCTCGCCGCGATCGAGGCGGCCGGGATGCGCGTGCGCGCGATCGACGTCGGGGCGGTCGGCGCGGGCGGCGGAGGCGTGGCCGATCGCATGCGGCGCGCGCTGATGGGCGAGGGCGCCGAGCGCAAGCTGCGCAAGGAGCTCGAGATGAGCCCGCCCGATGCCGCGATCGTCTTCGATCCGCACAGCGCGCTCGCGCTCACGGTCGCGCGCGACCAGGTGATGCAGCCCGCGCCGGTGATCGCGGTCGTCGGCGATCTCGATCCGGTGCCCGCGTGGGCGCAGACGGACGCCGATCGCTTCATCGCCGTCGACGAGCTCGCGGCGGTCGCGCTCGCGGATGCGGGCGTCGAGGGCGACCGGATCCTCGTCGTCGGGGCGCTCGGCGAGCGCGCGTTCGCCGAGGCAGGCGCGACGGATCGCACGTCGCTGCGCACGCGCTTCAAGCTCGGCGGGCGGGTCGCGCTCGTCGAGGTCGCCGGCCTCGGCGCCGAGATGACCGGCCAGCTCGCGATGCAGCTGTCGCTGCTCGACGCGAACGAGCACATCACGTTCCTGTTCGACGCCGCCGGCGACGCCGACGCGGCCGCCGTGCTGCGCCGCCAGGTGCCGACCTTGGGGCTGCGCGGCAAGCTGTTCGGCGCGACGGCCGATGCGGCGCTGCTGTGGCGCGCCGCCGACGTGATCGTCGCGCGTCCGCGGCCCGAGGTGATCGCGCGCGTGATGCTCGTTGGCGGCAAGCTCGTCTCGCTCGTCGACGATCAGCTGCCGAGCGGTGCCCGCGCGACGGCCGCGCTCGAGGCGCGCAAGCGTGGCATCGCGGCGAAGGGTCTGCTGATGCTGTCGAGCGCGCTCGACTCCGCGTTTCACGGCTCGCCGCCTCACCCGACGGAGGACGGCGCCGATCACGTCGCCGACATCGTCGCGCTGGTCGCGGGCGAGAAGCGCGCCGTGATCGACGAGCGCCGCTTCGCCGCCCAGGCCGCCACCCGCGAGAAGGTGCGCACCGCGAGCGCCGCCGCCCACGCGGCCGCCGCGACCACTGCGATGCCGGGCGAGCTCGAGGACCTCGGCGGCGGCTCGACGCCCGATCCGGTCGACCTCCCCGACAAGGCCGAGCTCGAGCGCCTGCGCAACGAGGTCGCCCAGCGCGTCACCGAGCTCACCAAGTCGATGACCGCCGCCCGCGACGCCGCCACCGACGCGGCCGATAAGGCCAAGGGCGCTCACGCCCGCGGCGCGACCGACGAAGCGACCCAGCTCGAGCGCAAGGCCGACGCCGAGCGCGCCCGCATGCACGCGCTGCTCGCCGAGCTCGCGACGCTCGAGTCCGAGATCAAGGAGCTCGAGCGAGCGATCGCGCAGGTCGGCGACCTGCCCAAGCCGCCGCCCGCGAGCGCGCGCCCGCGCAGCGACTCCGCACCGCCGCCGCCGCGCCACAAGCCGGCCTCGATCGATGACGAGCTCGCCAAGCTCAAGCGCAACGCGGGCGCACCCGCGTCGTCGTCGGCGCCGCCGAAGCCCGGAGCGAAGAGCGCATCGACCTCCGCGCCGCCTCCGCCCCGGAAGTCCTCCGGCAACGTCGACGACGAGCTCGCTGCACTCAAGAAGAAGATGCAGTCGGGGCCCGGCCCGAAGAAGAAGTAGAGCAGGGCGGCCCCGCCGGCGGCGCCCGTGCCACGCACGATGATTCACCTTGACGTTAATTAACGATCGGGTTAATCAGTGCACATGAGCATCGCGAGCAAACCCACCCCCAAAGGCTGGCCCCGCATCTCGTCGAGCCTGGCGTACTCCGACGCCGGCAAGGCGATCGACTGGCTGTGCAACGCGTTCGGCTTCGAGGTCCAGCTCAAGGTCCAGACCGACACCGGCAAGATCGCGCACTCCGAGCTCGTGATCGGCAGCGGCCTGATCTCGCTCGGCGACGACGAGCACAAGGGCCGCACGTGGCGCAAGAGCCCGCGCGACGTCGGCGGCGCGAACACGCAGTCGCTATGCGTGTACGTCGACGATGTCGATGCGCACTGCGAGCGCGCGCGCAAGGCCGGTGCAACGATCGTCAAGGAGCCGACGACCACCGACTACGGCGACGGCTACTGGGTCGATCGCAGCTACGAGTGCATCGACCTCGACGGCCACCACTGGTGGTTCATGACGCGCCTCGAAGACAAGTCCGGGCGCTAGATGACGCCGAGCCTCGACCAGACGTTCCAGGCGCTCGCTGACCCGACACGCCGCGATGTCATTCGCCTCTTGCGCAGAGGCCCGCAGCGCGCGAGCGACCTCGCCGACGCGACGCGCGCGAGCAAGCCGGCGATGAGCCGTCACCTGCGCGTGCTGCGCACGGCGGGGCTCGTCGCGCACGACGTCGGCGACGACGAGCGCGAGCGCGTCTACACGCTGGCGCCGGCGCCGTTCGCGCAGCTGCGCGAGTGGCTCGAGGACGTCGAGGCGTTCTGGGGCCTGCAGCTCGCGTCGTTCAAGGCGCACGTCGAGAAGAGGCGCCGGTGATCGAGGGCGATCGCGTGACGGTGACCGTGCGCGTCGAGGTAGAGCCCGACGTCGCGTTCGAGGTCTTCACGGCCGAGATCGACCGCTGGTGGCGGCGCGGCATCGCGTATCGCGTCAGTGGCCGGCGCCCGGGCGTCATGCACATGGAGACGCGGCTCGGCGGGCGGATCTTCGAGGAGCTCGAGGGGCGCGTGCTCCACGAGTCGGGGCGGATCACGGCGTGGGAGCCGCCGGCAAAGCTTGCGTTCGAGTGGCGCGGCTCGAACTTCAAGCCGGGCGAGGTCACGTTCGTCGAAGTGACGTTCATGCGGACCGAGAGCGGCGCGACGCAGGTGCAGCTCGTTCACCACGGGTTCTCGGCGCTTCCGCCGGATCACCCGGTGCGCCACGGCGAGCCGCCGGCGCTGTTCATCGCGCGGATCGGCCGCTGGTGGGGAGACCTGCTGACGAGCCTGCGGGAGCACGCGACGCCGGAGTAGACCGGAGTAGAGTCGATGCATGGGCTCTGCTTCGAAAACGACGCCACTTCCGAGCTCGCCGATCGTCAGCATCAACCCGGCCACCGGGCAGCCACTCGGCGAGGTGCCCGACATGGGCGCCGAGCAGGTGAGGGCGATCGTCGCGAGTGCGCGCGCCGCGCAGCAGGCGTGGGGGCAGCTCTCCGTCGAGGCGCGCTGCCGCCGCGTGCTGCGCTTCGCCGAGGTGCTGATGGCGCGCGCGGAGGAGATCATCGACCTCGTCGTGCGCGAAGGCGGCAAGACGCGCCTCGAGGCGCTCGGCATGGAGGTCGTGCTCGTCGCCGATCTCGTGCGGTACTTCACGAAGCACGCGCCCGAGATGCTGGCGCCGGTGCCGGTGCCGTTGCACCTGATGAAGCATCGCGCGAGCTACCTGCACTTCACGCCGCGCGGCGTGGTCGGCGTGATCGCGCCGTGGAACTTCCCGTTCTCGATTCCGATCGGCGAGACGATGATGGCGCTGATCGCGGGCAACGCGGTCGTGCTCAAGCCGAGCGAGGTGACGCCGCTGATCGCGACGAAGGCGCGCGAGATCTATCTCGCCGCGGACCTGCCGCCCGACCTGTTCCAGATCGTCACCGGGCGCGGTGGCACCGGCGCGGCGCTGATCGACGCCGGCATCGACTTCTGCGCGTTCACCGGCAGCGTCGCGACCGGCAAGAAGGTCGCGGCCGCGTGCGGCGAGCGGCTGATCCCGTGCACGCTCGAGCTTGGCGGCAAGGCGCCGGCGGTGGTGTGCCACGACGCGGATCTCGATCGCGCGGCGCAGGCGATCACGTGGGGCGGGTTCGCGAACTCGGGCCAGGTGTGCGCGAGCGTCGAGCGCGTGTACGCGGTCGCGAGCGTCCACGACCAGCTCGTCGAGCGGATCGTGCGCGAGGCGAAGAGCCTGCGGCAGGGCGATGCGAGCGCGGGCGGCGAGGTCGATGTCGGCGCGATGGCGTGGGACCGCCAGGTCGATAACGTCGAGAAGCTCGTCGACGCGGCGGTCGCGCAGGGCGCGAAGGTCGAGGCGGGTGGCAAGCGCAAGGCAGGGCCGGGGCTGTTCTTCGAGCCGACCGTGCTGACCGGCTGCCGCCAGGACATGGACGTGATGCGCAAGGAGATCTTCGGGCCGGTGATCCCGATCATGAAGGTCGAGACCGAAGACGAGGCGGTGAAGCTCGCGAACGACTCGCACCTCGGGCTGCTCGCGTACGTGTTCACGCGCGACCGCGAGCGCGGGCGCCGGCTCGCCGAGCGGATCGAGGCCGGCACCGTCATGGTCAACGACGTCCTCAACACGTACGCGTGCCCGGAGACGCCGTGGGGCGGCGTGAAGCAGAGCGGCATCGGCCGGACGCACTCGGTGATCGGCCTGCGCGACATGTGCGAGACGAAGCACGTCAACCACGACCGCGTGTCGCTCGGGCGCGAGGTGTGGTGGTACCCGTACAAGGAGGGCACGTTCAAGGCGCTGCTCCGCGGCGCGCGCCTCCTGTTCGGCAAGCGGCCCTGGCAGCGCTAGCTGGGGATGCTTCGCCAGCTCGCGCGCGTCGTCGGCACGAGCAGGATCGGATCGCCGAGCAGCGCCGCGAGCTCGTCCTCGGTGAAGAGCGCGCCCCGGAGCTCGTAGCGGCGCGGCACGATCAACGCGAGCGCGACGCCGGCCTTCGCCACGCTGAGCGCGCGGTTGACGTCGCCGACGAAGCTGTTGATGACGAACCGGTCGCCTCCGCCCGACAGCTCGACGAGCGTGGTCTGCTCGCCGACGCGAAACGACAGCGTGCGCGCAGCACCGTCGGCCATCATGTCGAGCAGCTCGAAGCGGCCCTTGCCCAGCTTCGCGAGCGGCGCGAGGAAGTCACGCACGGCCGCGCTCGGCGTGAAGCTCGACGCGTTCTCCGTGATCCGCCAGTACCACTCGTTCTCCACCACGAACGTCCGCGCCAGCTCGATCGACATCGTCGGCGTAGTCTACGCCTGCTACTTCACGCGTCCGTAGCGATCTTCGAGTCTCACGACGTCATCGAGCTCCGGAGTAGAGACCTCGACGATGTGCGTGTCTTCGAGCGCGAGCATGCGGTGGCGCATCCCCGGGGTGATATGGAACGGCACGTTCGGCCCGAGCAGCTCGGTCTCCGGCCGCTCGTTCTCGAGGTAATGCGTGAACTCGATCCGGCCCGAAAGGACCATGATCGTCTCGTCTTTTCGGTCGTGGTACTGCAGCGACAGCGCCTCGCCGGCCTCGACGAACAGCACCTTGCCCACGTAGCGATCGGTCTTCGCCCAGATCAGCTCGTGACCCCAGGGCTTGTCGACCTTGATCATTTCTTCGGCGTCGGGGCGACCGCGCTGCCGGCGCCACTGCCGGCGTTGTTGATGTTCGACGTGGCGGTCGGATCCTGCACCGTCGGCATCTCGACCTTGGGGTGCGCGCCCGGAATCTCCTCGCGGCGATCGACCTTTCCGTCGTAGTCGTCGTCGTAGAGGATCGCGATCAGGACGCCGTCCTTGTACTGCTCCCACTGGTCGGGCTTCTGATCGTTGTTGCGATCGCGCTGCACGCTGACGAGCTGGCCCGACGAGTCGTACGTCTCCTTGACGTCGAACTTGCCGTCGAAGTCCGTATCGCGCTCGACCTCGGCGACCTGGCCGGTCTTCGTGTCGAAGATCGCGCTCATGTCCCACTTGCCGTCGTAGTCGAAGTCCGCCTTCTCGAAGAGCGGCGTGCCCTTGCGGTTGTACGCGACGACCCAGTCCTTGCGGCCGTCGTGGTCGAAGTCGACCTGCTTGCAGGTCATGAACTCGATCTTCGTACCGCCCTCATCCTCGGTCTTGTAGAGGCGCCAGACGTCGGGCTTGTTGTCGTGGTTCAGGTCGTACGTGACGACGTTCTTGCCGTTCGTGTCGCACAGCGTCGGATCGACCTTGGGGACCGTCGCATCGAGGCTGCCCTCGGATTTCGGAGTCGTGTCCTTGTTCCCGCCGTGACAAGCGGCCAGCACCAACGCCAAGCAAGCGAGTTTCTTCACACAACGAGCGTAATCGCGGCCCACCGCCGCTGCAAGCGATTGACCCCACGCATATGGCCACGTATCGTCACGCTTCCTTGGCGCGCAAGAAGATCTCGACGACCGTGTACATCACGCCGGAGCAGGACGCGCGGCTCAAAGCCCTGCACGGGCGGACGAAGGTCCCGGTTGCCGAGTACATCCGCCAGGGCATCGATCTGGTCCTCGAGAAGTATCGCGATCAGCTCCCGGGACAGGTGGACCTCCACCTCGGGTCACGCTAACTACAGCCCGGCCTTCGATGTCGTTCCCTCCCGAGCGGATTCGCAACTTCTCGATCATCGCGCACATCGATCACGGGAAGACCACGCTCGCGGATCGAATCCTCGAGGCGTGCGGCGCCGTGACCGCGCGCGAAGCCCAGAACCAGATGCTCGACTCGATGGATCTCGAGCGCGAGCGCGGCATCACGATCAAGGCGCAGTCGGTCCAGCTGCACTACAAGGCGGACGATGGGCAAACGTACCAGTTCCACCTGATCGACACGCCGGGCCACGTCGACTTCCACTACGAGGTCTCGCGGTCGCTCGCCGCGTGCGAGGGCGCGCTGCTCGTCGTCGATGCCGCGCAGGGCGTCGAGGCGCAGACGCTCGCGAACGTCTACGTCGCGCTCGACAACAACCTCGAGATCGTCCCCGTCCTCAACAAGATCGACCTGCCGGTCGCGCGTCCCGACGAGATCAAGCAGCAGATCGAGGACACGATCGGCCTCGACGCGAAGGACGCGTGCCTCGTCTCGGCGAAGACCGGCGTCGGCATCCACGAGATGCTCGAGGCGGTCGTCCACCGGATCCCGCCGCCCGTCGCCGACCGCGAGGCGCCGCTCTCCGCGCTGATCTTCGACAGCTGGTACGACACGTATCGCGGCGTCGTCGTGCTCGTGCGCGTGATGTCGGGCCGGATCACGAAGGGCACGAAGCTCCGGTTCATGGCGACCGAGCAGACGTACGAGTGCACGATGATCGCGGTGCGCCGGCCGGCGACGTTCGAGATCGACTCGCTCGAGGCCGGGCAGGTCGGCATCCTCGCGGCCGCGATCAAGGACATCGCGCACGCGCGCGTCGGCGATACGGTGACCGATGCGGATCGCCCCGTCGCCGAGCCGCTCCCCGGCTTCAAGACCGTCAAGCCGATGGTGTTCGCGGGCCTCTTCCCCGTCGATGCCGCCGACTACCAGGATCTGAAGGACGCGCTCGGCAAGCTCGTGCTCAACGACGCGAGCGTGACGTACGAGCCCGAGACGTCATCGGCGCTCGGCTTCGGGTTCCGCACGGGCTTCCTCGGGCTGCTCCACATGGAGATCATCCAGGAGCGGCTCGAGCGGGAGTTCAACCTCAACCTGATCACGACGGCGCCGAGCGTGCGCTACCGCGTGAAGATGATCGGCGGCGAGATCGTCGAGCTCGACAACCCGGCGAAGGTCCCCGATCAGGGCAAGTACGAGGCGATCGAGGAGCCGATGATCCAGGCCACCGTGCACCTCCCGCAGGAGTACGTCGGCCCGATCATGCAGCTGTGCCAGGAGCGCCGCGGCATCCAGCAGGGCCTCCACTACGACCCGGGTGGCCGCGTGCGGGTCGTCTACGAAATGCCACTGGCAGAGGTGGTGTTCGGGTTCTACGATCGACTCAAGACGATGTCGCGCGGCTATGCATCGCTGGACTACGAACCGGCCGGGTATCGCGAGGCGGATCTGATCCGGCTCGACGTGCTGGTCAATGGCGAGCGCGTCGACGCGCTCTCGATCGTCTCGCACCGCGACAGCGCGTATCACCGCGGCGTCGAGCTGTGCACGAAGATGAAGGACGTCGTGCCGCGCCAGATGTTCGACGTCGCGATCCAGGCCGCGATCGGCTCGCGCGTCATCTCGCGCACGACCGTGAAGGCGGTCCGCAAGGACGTGACGGCGAAGTGCTATGGCGGCGACATCACGCGCAAGAAGAAGCTGCTCGAGAAGCAGAAAGAGGGCAAGCGCCGCATGAAGGCCGTCGGCTCCGTCGAGTTGCCCCAGGAAGCATTCTTGACCATTCTCAAGGTCGACTGATGCGCAGTGCCTCTCTCGACCGCCGCGTTCGCAAGGAAGCCTTGATGCTGGTGCGCGAGGCGCGCACGGCGCTCGCGAAGCGGAAGTCGATCCGCGGCAAGGCCGGTGACCTCGAGACGGTGACGAGCGATGTCGAGAAGGCGCTCGTCGCGAAGGACCTCCAGACCGTGCGCGTGCACCTCCCGGTGCTCGACGCGATCGTCGACGAGGTCGTCGTGCGCGAGAAGAAGTCGACGTCGCGCGACTACGTCGAGTCGATCGGTGCGGCCGTGCTGATCGCCCTGGCGCTGCGCGCGTTCGTGATCGAGGCGTTCAAGATCCCGTCGAGCTCGATGTATCCGACGCTCGAGATCGGCGACCACATCTTCGTCAACAAGTTCATCTACGGCATCCGCATCCCGTGGACGACGACGAAGTTCTTCCAGTTCCGCGGCCCCGATCGCGGCGAGGTCATCGTCTTCATCTATCCGTGCGATCCCGACCGCGACTACATCAAGCGCGTGATCGCGCTCGCCGGCGACACGGTCGAGGTGCGCTGCAACGTCGTCTACGTCAACGGCAAGCCGTACGTCAGCAAGCTGCTCGAGGCCGACAGCTGCCACTACGACGACTACCTCGAGGGCGACAACGAGTGGGTCCGCAAGGCGTGCTCGCGCTACGACGAGCAGATCGGCGACATCCACCACGAGACGTTCCACGATCCGGAGCGTCCGCTGCGCGACCAGCGCATCGCGCAGGGCACGCAGACCAGCGGCGACGCGCGCGACTTCCCGGTGCGCGGCACCTCGCCGCCGACGTGCGCGAACTCCGAGGACGCCGCGAAGGGCTACGACGCCGATCAGGTGCGCGGCAAGCTCGTCTCGACGAAGTCGTCGGGCGAGGCGAGCGCGTGCGAGCAGCAGCTGCACTACGTCGTGCCGGCCGGTCACGTGTTCGTGATGGGCGACAACCGCAACAACTCGAACGACTCGCGCATCTGGGGCTCGGTGCCCGTCGAGAACATCAAGGGCAAGGCCCTGTTCATCTGGCTGAGCTACTCGACGTGGAGCCTGACGGACTGGGGCGGCATTCGCTGGCCGCGCATCGGCTCGTTCGTCCGCTGACTACGGCTTCGCCTTGGGCTTTGCGAGCTGCGCGAAGCACGTCTTGAGCGCGTCGTCGACGGCGGTCTCGGCCGCGCCGTCCCACGCGTACGTGCGGTCCTTGTCGCGGACCTTCATGCCGACCTCTTGCTTGACCGTCGCCTGACCGTCGCCGGTGAAGCCCATCGTGCGGCCCGGGATCGTCTCGCCGAGCACGTGGATCCCGACGTGGACGACGAGGCGCTGCGCGTTCTTCTTGTCCTCCATCGGCACGAGCTCCTCGCTCGCCTCGGTCACCTCGACGGTGACGAGGTACGCGCCGTCGATGCCCTTCTTCGCGAGGAACTTGCGATACGGCTGGCCGTGATCCGTCTCGGGATCGGGCGCGCCCTCGATGACCGGCACGAGCTGCGGGTTCGTCGCGAACGCCTTCTTGATCGCGGCCTCGACGCGCGGCTGCGCGACCGCGCCGACGTCGGCCTTGACCTCGGGCTTCACGAGGACCTTCGTGAGCTCGAAGTGGTACTTCTTCGTCTTCGGGGCCGCGACCGCGACCGATCCGAGAAGGACGAGCAGGATCAGGCTCTTCATGCCGCGCATCATGCCCGAAATGACGCTCGTGCTAGCCTTGCATTCATCATGAGGAGCCGCTGGGTCGATGTGCTGCTCGTCGGCGGCGTCGTCGCGCTCCTCGCGGCGGGCATCTGGGCCCTGTGGTGGGACGATGTGCGCCAGCTGTTGCATCTGGGGCCGGAACAGCCTTCGGCGATCCGCGTCGCGCCCGAGACCTAGGCACGTCCCGAACTTGACCGTGGTTACCGAGGCTTAGTACCGTTTCGGCTCGGGGGGAGATCCAGCTCCCGCCTCAGGAGCCAATGTTCACCATCATCATCCAGGAAAAAGGCGGCGAGCAGCGCCGCATGGTGTTCAACAAGCCTGAGGTGACGATCGGACGCGTCCAAGGCAATGACATCGTGCTCCCGAAGGGGAACGTGTCGAAGCGCCACGCGCGCATCGTGCTCAAGGACGGCAAGTTCATCATCGTCGACCTCAAGTCGACGAACGGCACGTACGTCAACGGCCGCAAGATCACGAGCCCGCTCGTCGTCAAGGACAGCGACAAGATCTACATCGGCGACTTCATCGTCGGTGTCGACGAAGCGGCGAGCGGCGAGGGCGATGGTCCGAGCGAGACGACGACGTCGCCGCCGGGCCAGGATCGCCTCGCGCCCGCGATGGACGCGCGTCCGCCGCGGCCGACCGAAGCGGCACCGATGCCGATGCCCGGTCCGCTCGGCGGCATGAACGCGCCCGAGCCTCCCGCACCTGCGCCGGCACCGCCGTCGCCGCCGCGTCCGGGGCCGCCGCGTCCCGCGCCGGGTCCGTCGCGCGATCTCGGCAACGCACGCGATCCGATGGGTGGCCCGCCGGCGCGCGAGCCGATGGGCGGCCCGCGCGATCAGAGCGGCGCGATGCGCGAGCCGATGCCGCCGCGCGAGCCGATGCCGCCGCGCGAGCCGCGCGAGCATGGCCTGGGCGGGCCCTCCGGTGGTCCGCGCGACATGCCGCCGATCGCATCGCCTCCGCCGGGCCGCGTCGGTCCGCGCCCGGGTGGCACGATGCCGCCGCCGATGGCGCCGGTCCCGCCGGTCGCTCCGTCGCCCGCCGCGACGATGGCGCAGCCCGAGCCTCACTTCCCGCCGCCGGCTCCCGCGCCGTCGCCCGCACCCGCGCCGTTCGGCGGCACGCAGCCGCCGCCGATGGGCCCGCCTCCGACGATGCCGCCGCCGATCTCCGCGGCGCCCATCGCACAGGCGCCCGCGCCGGTCGTCCCGCTGCAGGCCGACAAGAACAAGCCGCGCCTCGTCGGCGTCGCCGCGAAGAAGGTCCCGGGCCGCCCGCTCTCGGTGCCGAGCAAGCGAGGTGTTCACCTCGAGCCGCTCGATCCGAAGATCGTCAAGATGCTCGACCTGCAGTCGAACATCCTCGAGCGCCTGCGCGCCAAGCTCGATCTCGACAAGGTCCCGATGGACCGCCTGCACGAGGAAGAGCTCTGGCAGCGCGCCGAGCGCGCGACGATCGATCTCATCGAGACGCTCGAGAGCTCGGGCGAGCTGCCGAAGTACATCGATACCGACGCGCTCCTCAAGGAGACGCTCAACGAAGCGCTCGCGCTCGGACCGCTCGAGGACCTCTTTGCCGATGACAACATCGACGAGATCCTGATCGACCGTCGCGACCGCGTCGTCGTCGGCAAGAACGGCCAGCTGCGCGGCTCGGGCAAGGCGTTCTCCTCGGACGACGTGTTCGAGCGCGTCGTCAAGCGCATCGTCCACGAGGCGGGCGCCACGATCGACGAGCAGCGCCCGGTCGTCGACCTGCGCATGCGCGACGGCACCCGCCTCACGGCCGCCGTCGCGCCGGTCGCCGCGCGCGGCGCGTGCCTCGTCCTCAAGAAGCCCGCGTCGCAGATGCCGTCGCTCGCGGATCTCGTGTCGCAAGGCACGCTGTCCTCGGGCATGGCCGACTTCCTCGCGACGTGCGTCGCCGCTCGCCGCAACGTGCTCGTCTGCGGCGCGCCCGGCTCCGGCAAGACCGCGGTGCTCGCCGCGCTGGCCGCCGCGTCGCCGCCGGGCGAGCGCGTGGTCTCGATCGAAGACGTGGGCGAGCTCAACCTCGCCCGCGAGGAGTGGATCCAGCTCGAGACGCGCCCGTCCTCGCCGAAGGCTCCCGAGATCGATCTCGCAGCGCTGCTCGAGACGGCGATGCGCCTGCTGCCCGACCGCCTCGTCGTCGGCGAGGTCCGCGGCCGCGAGGCGATGCCGCTGATCTCGGCGCTCAACTCGTCGATCGACGGCGCCGTCGTCGCGATGACGGGCGAAGGCGCCAACGCGGTGCTCAACCGCCTCGCGACGCTCGCTCGCGCCACCCAGCCCGTCGGCGCCGACAGCGCGATCCGCGAGCTGGCCGCCGGCGCGTTCGAGATCGTGCTCCACGTCGGCCGCAACGCCGACGGCAGCGTGCGCATCCACACGATCGAGGAGATCACCGGCGTCTCGGACACGACGTTCGAGACGCAGCTCGTGTTCCGCCTCGACGGCGCGAGCTTCGTCGCCACCGGCACGGTGCCGCGCTTCTACAGCGAGCTCGAGGCGCGCGGCATCCCGGCCGACCAGGCCGTCTTCCGCTGAGGGTGAGCTTAGAGTGAACCGGATGGAGGGAGCGAACCGATGAGCACCCTGACGCCGTGCCCCGCCTGCGCGCGCCACGTGCGCGAGCGCAGCTGCCCGTTCTGCGGCGCCGACGTGCCGCCGCCCGCCGCACGCCCGCGCTTCGTCGGCCCGGTCACGCGCGCCGCCGTGTTCTCCGCCGTCACCGGCGCCGCCGTCGCCGGCTGCTGGACCGGCCCGGTCGCCGAGCCGGCGACGTCGAACACCACGACGACGACGGGCGACACGAGCTCCACGACGAACGGGAACGGAAACGGGAACGGGAACGCGAGCGGGAACGGGAACGCGAGCGGGAACGGGAACGCGAGCGGGAACGGGAACG
>CAYUNM010000033.1:41693-53281 GCA_964446175.1 uncultured Kofleriaceae bacterium | reverse complement strand
GCGAGCGGGAACGGGAACGCGAGCGGGAACGGGAACGCGAGCGGGAACGGGAACGCGAGCGGGAACGGGAACGGGAACGCGAGCGGAAACGCGACCGCGACCGGTGCGATCGACGGCACCGTGACCGACGCGCAGACCGGCCAGCCGGTTGCCGGCGCGCGCGTCTCGCTCGACGGCCGCCAGAGCGCGACGACCGACTACAACGGCCACTACCGCTTCACCGCGGTGCCGCCGGGCACGCACCAGATCAGCGTCTCGACGCAGGGCAACCGGCCGCACGGCGGGGGCGCGTACGCGGCGGTCACCATCGTCGTGAATGCGGCGCTCGCGCGCGCGGACGTGCAGATCGTCCTGCCGACGCCGACGTTCGATCCGAACAGCATTCCGAAGCCGTACGGTGCGCCGCCCGCGCGCCGCCGCCTCGTGTAGCGATCGCTGCCGCAACATGCGGCAGGGCGAGGTGTTGCGCCCCACGCCGCGCTCTCACGAAGCGCGACTACAGCGCGGCGATGTCGAAGTACGACGACGTCAAGGACAAGGTCGACAAGTACATCGAGCAGAGAACGCCGGCATCGTGCTGTGGTCGCGCGGAGTGGGGCACGTTCTTGTCCGCCGCACACGTCGCGAAGCTCGCAGGGCGCGCGCTGCCGGCTGAGAAGCTCACGCCGCTCTCGTCGGGCGGCATGTTCGTGGAGGCGACCGCGGAGCCATTCGATGTCGACGAGCCGCCGCCGGCGCTGGCGAACCTCCGCGAGGCGCTCGCGCCCGTCGTCCCGCGGTAGGGGCCACGCGTCCCGCGGTAGGGGCCACGCAGCCGTCGCTAGTTGCCGTCGACGCGGCGCGCGAGCTCGAGCACTTCCAGATCGCGCGGCCAGACGGCGCGCAGCAGCTCGACCAGGCCCTTCGCCGACGCGTGGTCGCCGGCGTCGAGGCGTTCGCGTGCGCCGTCGAGCTGGGCGCGCTTGAGGTCGGGCGCGAGCAGCGAGGCCTTGGTCGCGGCCTCCGCGCGCACCATGTCGTTGCCGTTGCGGGCCGCGAGGCGCGCGACCTGCGACCAGAAGTAGCCGGCCTGCGGGTGCTGGACGCCTTCGGCGGCGTCGGCGGCCATGCGGGCTTCGTCGAGCGCGCCGCCGACCTCGCCCAGGCGCTCGGAGACACGCGCGAGATCGAGCCACGCCCAGCAGAAGACCGGGTCGTCGGCGACGACCTGCTCGAGCTCGTTGCGGGCGTCCTCGGCGGCGCCTTGCTCGAGCAGCGTGTGGGCGAGGCGCCAGCGCGGGCCGGGGGCGGCGGCGTCGCGCTTGAGCTGGGCGCGCAGCTGCTTCTCGCGGATGATCGGGAGGATGTCGCCGTCCTCGTCGAAGACGTCGTCCTGGTACTCGCCCTCGTGATCGAAGAGCAGGGCGAGCGCGTCGAGCTCGCCGGCGAGCCAGCGGTCGAGGCGGGTGCCGTCGATGACCTCGTCCTCGACGGAGGCGTCGGTGCGCCAGACCTTGCCCTTGTGATCGACGCCGACCGGATCGCCGTCGATCGCTCCGAACCGCCAGCGCGCGCCGTCGTAGGTGACCTCGGAGGAGGGCACGATCTCGAGCGTGTCGGAGAAGATGCGCGCGCCGTCGCAGCGCGCGTAGAGCTCGATCAGCGGCGCGGGCAGGCCGACGGGCAGGTCGTCGACGGGCGGATCGATGTCGTGGACACCGGGCTGCGCCTCGTCGAGGCGCTCGAACAGGCGATCGAGCGGATCGATCTCGGCGCGGCGGGCCATGGCAGCCTAATGCTGGAGCGGAAGCGCGCCGATGGCAACGATCGGCTCGCCGGCAGAATCGGCGCCGCGGAACACGGCGAGCACGCGCGTGCCGGCCGGCGGGAGGTTGAAGCGCGCGAGCTCGTCGCCGCTGCCGGCGTACTGCGCGGTACCGGCGGGCGTGCGTACGCCGCGATCGTCCTCGACGACGAGCTCGACCGTGCCGGGCCCCAGGCCCTTGCTCGCGACGACGATCTGCGAGCCCGCGGTCAGCGTGAGCTCGCCGCGCAGCAGGAAGTCGAGCAGGCCGGTCTCGTACGAGGCGGTCTCGGGCAGGATCTGTGCGAGCTGTTCGAGCACGCAGTCGTCGTCGATCGAGAAGCTCAGCGTGCCGTGCTCGACGCGGTAGCGCGCGAGGCAGGTGCCGTCGGGCGCGCGGAGCGTCGTGCCGTCGTCGCGGCTCGCGGCCATCAGGTTGAGGCGCGTCGGCAGCGCGGGCTGCGCGCGCACGAGGCGCGGGTGGACGTCCTCGCCGATGTGCGTCGGCTCGGGGAGCGTGTTCGGCGAGAAGTACGCCTTGGAGATCACGTCGGCAAAGCCCTGGCCGTCCGCCGAGGTGAAGTAATCGCGGAGGTGCTGGCGCGTGACGACGCGCGACGGCGCCGGGACGCCGAGCCGTCCGTAGGCGAGGGCGGCGATACGCTCGAAGCGCGAGCCGAGATCGTCAGGGCCGCCGCCGAGCGGCTGGAACATCGCCTCGCTGTCGCCGCGCACGCGCGCCGGATTGCCGAGATCGCCGAGCACGTGGATCATCGCGCCGGCCGCGACGAGCGCAGCGGCCATCGCGCGCGAGCGCTCGCCGGGCGTGGGCGCCGTGACGGCCTTCGCGTACTGATCGAGGAAGCCGGCGAGGTTGAACGGGTTCGCCTTGTCGGTGATCCAGTCGGGAGCGGGGATACCGCGCGCGGGCAGGCCGAGGTGCAGCATCATGCCGCGCAGGCCGAGGCCGGGGCGCACCCAGCCTTGCTTCGTCGACGGATCGTAGAAGTGGTTCGCGGCGTTCGCGGCCGGGATGTCGGCGAGCGCGGCGCCGGCCGCGATCCACGCGAGCGCGGTCTGGCGGCCGCGGGCATCGGGCACCGCGCCGTGCGTCGGCGAGAGCAGCTTGAGATCCTCGATGAGCGTGCGCGCGTCGGCGGGCGGGATCGTCAGCGGCTCGAACAGGCCGCCGGAGAAGCCGAGCGTGACGAGCCGCTTGTTGAGCCGCGACGAGAGAGCCGCCTGCTCGGCGAGGCCGGCCTGCGTCGTCTCGGCTTCCCACGCGAACGCCTGGGCCGAGAGCGCGATCACGAGCAGTGCTGCGAGGCGCTTCATTTCCGCGGCCCTCCGAGCCCGACGGGCACGAGCGACTTGAGCTTGTTGTAGATACCCTGCGCGAGCACCGTCGCGTCCTCGGCCGAGGAGCACTGGCTCGTGCCGCAGGTCAAGAGCACGACGACGCCGCGCGGCGCATCGAGGAAGCCGATGCCGCGGATGTCGTTCTCCGTCGCGTTGAACGAGCGGCTCGCGATCTCGTCGGTCTCCTTGATGCCGGGCAGCTGCGTCAGCAGCTCGTCGTAGCGCTCCTGCGCCTTGCCCGGATCGAGGCGCCACACGCGGATCGCGACGTCGAACGTCTCGGGGCGGCCCAGCGCCTTGAAGTGCTGCGAGGAGTAGGTCGCGGTGTCGGGCTCGTCGGAGAGTGGGCCGGTCTCGAACGTGCCGTCGTACTTCGTGCGCGCCTTGATGTCGCTCTCGGTGAGCAGCTGCGCCGCGACGACATACGGGCCTTCGCCGCGGCCGGGCCGCAGGTCCTCGCCGCTCGGGCGCTTGCCCTCGAGCTCGGCGGAGGCATCGGCGAGCTCCCATTGCGTCAGCGCGGAGACCGCGGTGCCGCTGCCGACGAAGCGGAGGTGGCGCGCGTGCGAGAGCTCGTTGCGCCAGCGCTCGAGCAGGACCTGGTTGTCGGTCTGCGCGAAGTCCATGCGCAGGCCGAGATCGGTGAAGCGGCGGTCGCTGCGATACGCGATGTAGCCGCGCTTGTAGACGAGGAGCGTGAAGTCGGTGACGCGCGTCCCGCTCGGGATGCTCCCGATCGACGGCACCTTGTAGTTGCCGCCCGCATCGGTCGAGCCGACGAACTCGCGCGAGCCCGCGGGCTCGAGCAGGCCGGAGCCGCGCTCGAGCGTCCAGGCACCGTAGACGAGTGCGCCGGCGATCGGGGCGTGGGTCGTCGCGTCGACGACGCGGCCGGTGAAGGGCCCGCGCAGCGAGCCGGCGTCGGCGGCGTCGGGACGCACGCGGAACGGGGCCGTCCGCATTCCGGACTCCGCGCACCCGGCGAGGGCGAGCACAAAAACGAGCACGGAAGCGATGTTGCGGGCCACGGAGCCGGGCGGTCTTAGCAAGATGCGCATCGCGTTGCAAACCGGCCCGGCGCCATTCCCGATCGCACGCCTCTCGGCGAAAATCAGCGTCAGAGGGGTGAGATGCGTTGTTCTGTCTGTGGCCACGAAAGCCCGCCGGGATCGTCGTTCTGCCTGAATTGCGGTAGCGCGCTCGCACCCGCGCAGACTCCCGTGGCAGCCGCGGGGTTGCCTGGCGTCATCTGCCCGCTGTGCCGGGGCGAGAACCCGCCCGGCATGAAGTTCTGCCGGAACTGCGGCACGGCGCTTCAGGTGAGCACGCAGCCCGGCGCCGGCGCGCCACCGCCGCAACAGGCGGCCGGCGTGCTCTCGACGATCCCGCAGACGCCGAGCGTGCTGCCGTCGGCAGGCCGGCCGATGCCGGTCGCGCCCGTCACGCCCGTCGCCGCGCCACCCGCGCGCCCGAGCGCCCAGGGCTCGATGATCGCGTGTCCACGCTGCGGCACGCAGACGCCGCTCGGCTTCGCGTACTGCCAGCAGTGCGGCCTCCACATCCAGCCGATCGCGCCGACCGATCCCGGCGCGGTCGCCGGCGCCTCGCAGCCACGGCCGCGCCAGCCCTCGCAGCCCGCGCCGCTCGCGCAGCCGATCGGCATGCCCGTCGACGCGCACGGTGCCACGCTCGCATCGCCCGACGCGCGCACGCCGATCCCGATGGCGCGCCCGTCCGCGCCGAACGTCGCGCGCGGCGCCGCGTGGGGGACCGCGATCCTCGTCAACCGCGACGGCAGCGACGGCCAGCGCTTCGCGCTGACGAGCGAGGACACGCTGATCGGCCGCGCCGGCTGTGACATCGCGTTCGATGACGATCGCTTCCTCGCGCACCAGCACGCTCGGCTCTCGCGCGCCGCCGACGGCAGCGTCACGATCACGCCGATCGACACGCTCAACGGTGTCTTCAAGAAGACCGAAGGCTCGGTCGAGATCGACGACGGCACGACGATCCTCGTCGGCCGCGAGGTCCTGCGCTTCGAGAAGGTCGGCGCCGACGAGCGCACCGTGCACCCGCTCGTGCGCCATGGCGTCGCGCTGTTCGGATCGCCGCCGCGCGAGCCGTGGGGGCGCCTGTTCCAGATGATCCCGTCAGGCGGTCATCGCGACGTGCGTCACCTCGTCGGCGACGAGGTCGTGCTCGGCCGCGAAGAAGGCGACATCGTGTTCCGTGATGACGCGTTCATGTCGCGCCGCCACGCCGCGCTCACGTGGGACGGCCGCGTCGCGAAGCTCACGGACCTCGGCAGCAGTAACGGCACGTTCGTCCGGATCGCCGGCGCGACGCCGCTCAAGCACGGCGATCACGTCCGCATGGGCGATCAGCTGCTGCGGATCGAACGGTAATGAAGCTCGAGCTCGCCGTCGCGGCTGGCACCGACATCGGTGCGGTCCGCGATCACAACGAGGATCACTTCCTCGTCGGTGATCTCGATAACGGCGCGCTGCTCGATGCGGTCACCGAGCCGTGGAAGGCGAGCGCCGATCGCGGCGTGCTGCTCGTCGTGTGCGATGGCATGGGCGGCGTCGTCGGCGGCGAGGTCGCGAGCGAGCTGGCCGCGAAGGTGATCTGGCGCGAGATGAAGGAGACGGCCGCGACGAAGGACCCCGAGGTGTTCGCGCGCCTGCTGCGGCGGGCGACGCGCGTCGCGAACCACGAGGTCCACGCGATGTCGCGGCGCGAGGCCGGCCTGCGCGGGATGGGCACGACGGTGTCGGCGGCGGGCGTCGCCGGGAATCGTCTGGTCGTCGCGACCGTCGGGGACTCGCGCGCGTACATCCTGCGCAACGGCGTGCTCGTGCAGATCACGCGCGATCAGTCGCTGCAGTCGGCGCTGCTCGCGGCGGGGCACGATCCCGACGAGGCCGAGAGGGCGGGCTCCGCGATCCTGCAGGCGCTCGGCGTGGGCCCCGATGTCGAGCCGAGCCTGTCGATCATCGACGTGCGGCGCGGCGACCGCGTGCTCTTGTGCAGCGATGGCCTGCACGGCCTCGTCGGCGATCCGGCGCTCGCGCTCTTGATGTCGGCGCCGCATACGGTCGGGCAGGCGGTCACGCTGCTCGTCACGGCGGCGCGCGCCGCGGGCGGCACCGACAACATCACCGCCGTCGTCGCGGATCTCGACGGCGAGCGGCTGCCCGTCCCGACGAGCGAGGACGACCTGCCGACGTTCCGCGAGTTCGATCCGCAGAAGGAAGGCGACCCGGCGCTGTCGTCGTCGTCGTACGTCGCGCGCCGGCTGGCGGCGAGGATCGGGCTGCCGAGCGCGTCGTTCCCGCCGTCGATCCCGGTGACCGGGCAGCACGCGGTGCTCCGGTCGCAGATCGGCATCCGCGTGCCGGCGACCGCGCTGCCGATCGAGGATGTCGATGGCCCGGCGCGCGCCCACCTGCGAATGGCGCGGATCCAGTGGTGGGTGATCATCGCCATCTGTCTGGTCTCGTGCGGGATCGCGTGGGTACTCGGAGGGAGGTAGAATGCTCGCGTGCGGGTGGTCATCGACCACGTGGCGGGTACTCGCCGCGGTCAGCGTCAAGAGCTCCCCGCGGCGGCGCGAATCCGTTTCGGCCGTCACCCGGAGTGCGAGGTGTCGTTCGATGCGCACCGCGATATCGACGCGAGCTCGCGTCACGCCGAGCTGAGACCGCTCGACGCCGGCTGGGTCCTCGTCGACATCGGCTCGAGTAACGGCACGTACGTCGAGGGCCGCCGCGTCACCGAGGCGCCCGTCCCCACGAACGCGCCGGTCAGCGTGGAGTTCGGGCCCGGCGGACCGCGGATCCGGCTGTTCGTGGGCGACGATGCCGCGATCGAGAACCTGCCACCGGTGCAGGTCGAGCGCCGCCCGATCGCCCCGTGGTTGATCCCGATGGGCAGCGCGGCGTTCCTGGTCGGGCTGCTCGGGTTCCTGCTGACCCGGTGCTGAGCAGACTCCCCGAAGATTCAGGGGAAAGTTACGTGCGAACCCCCGAATCTTTTGCGAGAATTTGCCTGGGATGAACTGCCCCTCGTGCAGCTCTCCGCTAGAGCCCAATGCGCGGTTCTGCGGTGTTTGCGGCCATCGGCTCGCGCCGAATCGACCGCCGGTTGGAGCGCCCGGGCCTCGTCCGAACACGCCGGCGGGTGGCTCGCCGGTTCGCGCGCAGGCGCCGCTCGGTAGCGCGCCGCAGCACAAGCCGCAGCCGCGTCCCGCCGCGCCGAAGTCGCGCTCGAAGTTCGGCGACGAGATGTACCTCGGGCAGACGCTCAACAACCGCTTCAAGATCGAGTCGAAAATCGGCGAGGGCGGTTTCGGCGCGGTGTATCGCGGCGTGCAGCTCGCGACAGGTCGCAAGGTCGCCTTGAAGCTGCTGCATCCCGAGATGACGAAGGACGAGAACCTCGTCGCGCGCTTCCGCCGCGAGGGCATGGTGCTCTGCAACCTGCGCGACGCGCACACGATCACCACGTACGACTTCGATCAGACGCCGGACGGCACGCTCTACATCGCGATGGAGCTGCTCGAGGGCAAGTCGCTGCACCAGGTCTTCCACGAGCAGCAGCCGCTCGAGTGGAAGCGCATGTTCAAGATCCTCACCGAGATGTGCAGCTCGCTCGCCGAGGCGCACTCGCAGGGCATCGTCCACCGCGATCTCAAGCCGGAGAACGTCTACCTCGAGAGCCGGCCGGGAAATCCCGAGTTCGTGAAGATCCTCGACTTCGGCATCGCCAAGGTCATGCGCGGAGATTCGATCGATCCGCAGTCGCCGCAGCTCACGGCGACGGGACAGACGCTCGGCACGCTCGAGTACATGTCGCCCGAGCAGCTGATGGGCAAGGCGCTCGACGGCCGCAGCGATGTCTACGCGCTCGGCGTCGTCGCGTACGAGATGATCACCGGCCGCCTGCCGTTCCCTGACGCGAAGGGACCCGCGGGGCTCATCACGGCGCAGCTCAAGCAGACGCCGCAACCGCCGTCGGTCGCCGCGCCGAAGCTCGCGCTGCCGGCCGCCGTGGATCGCGTGATCCTCAAGGCGCTCGAGAAGGACAAGAACAACCGCTATCCCGACGTCACGGCGATGGCCGCCGCGCTGCAGGAAGTGATCGACGCCGCGCGCGACGGCAGCACTTCGCTGGCGTCGAGCAACGCGAGCGGCCGCTTGCCGCCGGTCGACATGCTCGAGACGCGCCGCGGAGACCTGCCGCAGATGGCGCCGCCGCCGATGCCCGTCTCGCCGCAGCCGCTCGGCGTTCACATCAGCTCGCCGGGCCGCGGGTCGGTGCAGACGCCGCCGCCGGCGTCGATCCCGTATCCGCAGCCGCAGCCGCAGAACGCGATCGAGCGCGTCGCGCCGGTGAGCTATCCGCAGGTCTCGCAGGCGCAGCTGCAGCAGCAGCACATGTATCCGAGCGCGTCGATCACGGCGCCGGTGCACGCGAAGAAGTCGTCGAAGCTGATCTGGTGGATCGTCGGGCTGCTCGTGCTCGGCGCCGCCGGCGGTGCGGTGCTCGCGCTCGTCATGCGTTAGTGCGAGACGAGGGAGTGCGCGCGCTCCTCGCCTTGCGGATCGTCGGCGCCGCCGTCGAGCCAGGCCTGGTACAGCGTGCGTGCGCGCGCGAGGTCGCCGCGTGCTTGTGCGATCTGGGCGTCGAGCTCGAGCGCCTCGGGGAGCGTGGGGTTCTGGGCGCGCGCGCGGGCGCATGCCTCGGCGGCGGCCGTGAGGTCACCGCGATCGAGTGCGCGGCGAGCAGCGCGCAGCTCCTTGCGTGCGCCCTGCAGCGACGGCGGGGGATCCTGCTCGGGCGCGATGTCGGCGGGCGGCGCCGAGCGATCGCCTTCGCCGCGTAGCTCGTGGCGCAGATCGAACGCGCGCATGCGGCCGCTGGCTTTCGGATCGCTCACCCACAGCTCCATCGATGCCGGATCGAGGATCGCGACGTGCGACGCGCGGCCGTCATCGATCAGCGCGCGGTGACCGGCGGGGCGGTCGGCGTCGTCGGTGCCGCGGCGGTCGCGCAGGATCGCGGCCATCGCCGCGACGTCGGGAAGCGGCTGCTTGACGAGGCGCATCGCGCGATCGACACGCTGCACGCTCGCGAGCATCCGCCGCGCGCGATCGTTCTCGGGATCCTGCGCGAGCGCGTTCGTCGTCAGCACGTCGCCGAATGCCGCCTGCTTCGGCGCCTTCTCCGCGATCGCCTTGCTCGGCGTGCGCTCGACGATGCGCCACTTTCCCGTCGTGCCGTCGACGAGCACGATCACGGCGCTGCCGAGCGTCGGCGTCTGCTCGATCAGCTTCGCGGCCTCGTCGAGCGTCTTCGCATCCTCGAGCACGCTGCGTGCGAGCAGCTCGAGCGGGCGCGCGCTGCGCGTCGGCCGCACGTCTCCGGTGCGCGCCGGATCGACGAAGATCGCGATCCCCTGCGCGTTGATCCCGGTGACGACGCCGGCGTGGCCGGGCCACCCGACCGACGCGTACGGCTGCTTGCCGTCCTGCTTGACGATCGCGACCACGGGCACGGCCGAGTCGCCGCCATCGTCGAGGCCCGACAGCGAGAAGGTGCGACCGATCCACACCCGCGCCGGCGCCTGCTGCTGCGTACCGATCACCGTCAAGCTGTGAGCGAGGCGATGCTGCTCGAGCTCGCCGCTGGGGCGGGCCGGGACGCCGACGTCGACGACCGCCTGGTCGCGCAGCAGGTCGTCATACGAAAGATCGAAGCCCGACGCCGCGGCGCCGCGCGTCATGCCGGCGATCCAGCGCCGGTCGGCGTCGGTGAGGGCGTCATCGATGAAGCGCCATCGCCAGGCGAGCCGCATCTTGTGCGTCAGGCCACCGAACCAGCCGCCGTCCTCGACCGTACCTTCGATCGACGGCTGCATCGCGCGCACGACCGCGGGCAAGAGCGGCGCGAGCAGACGTCCGTGCGCGGCGCCGATCGCGTGTGAATCGCCGGTGAGCCGCACCACAGCGATGCCACCCAACCATTCGAGGGAAGACGAGTTGTACGCGAGCGTGACCGGCGCTCCCGGCGTGGCCTGCGCCTCGGTGATCTCGCCGTGCACGTCGCCCGACGGCTCGTCGTAGGCGACCGAGCGCCGGTAGATGAACCACGCGACGACGATGGCGACCGCGAGCAGACCCAGCGCGATCCCACCCGCGCGCCATGGGCGCGGAAAGGCGGAGCGTCGGCCACCGATCACCAGATCCGGCATGCGCTGGGGTAGTACCACCCCTGCGTATCTGAATGCGCATTGACCGGTCACACCGAGGGCGCTAGCCTTTTTCGAGGTCGGACTCGACGAGAATGTCCGGATTCGGTCTGAGCAGCGCGATCGCTTCCGCCGAGCCCTTGCTCGTCGCGGTGGCTGGAATTCTCGCGCTCGTGATCCTCGGGCTGATCGCGATGGCGCTGATGGTTCGCAAGCGCAGCCGTCCCGTCGAGGAGCCGCCCGCGGAGCCGGTGCGCGTCGCGCCGCCGCCGGATCGTCCTCCGCCGCCGAAGCCGCGCGTGCGGCCCGCGATGGTGCGCGGTGGAGGAGGCGGCGGCCTCGCGGTCGCGACATCGACGGCGATGGTGTGCCCGACGTGCCGCACCGAGTATCACGGCATGACGTACTGCACGCGCGACGCGCGCCGTCTCGTGCCGCCCGAGGAGATGCTCGGCGGTCCACTGCGCGCGCTGACGAGCGGCAAGAGCGCGGGCCTCGTGTGCATGGCGTGTCGGCGCGCGTACGAGCCGGGCCTGCGCAGCTGTCCGCACGACGGCAACGAGCTCGTGCCGTTCCCCGTCTACAACGCCACGCGGCCGCGGTCGCGGCGCAACAGCACGGAGCCGTCGGGCGTCGTCGCGCGCATCTGCCCGGTGTGCAGCACGAAGTACGATCTCAACGCGCGGTTCTGCGGCCACGACGCCGGCGAGCTCGTCGTCATCAACTAGCCAGCCGCTGCGCCGAGGTCGCCGCGATTCGCCGTGCCCCGGGTGGCGAGCCGTGCGCGATTCGATGGATGATCGCGGTCCATGCGCAGATGGATCGGGGTGGTGCTCGCGATCGCGGCGTGCAAAGGCAAGACGGAGGACCGCAAGCCGGTGGTCGCGCCCGTGGCGGCGACGGCAGGCTCCGGCTCCGCGGTCGCGGCTGCGCCGGCCAGGAAGGCACTCTCGAAGGCGCAGCTCGCCGGCTATCGCAAGCACATGAAGGCGGGCTGGGCGCTGCAGAAGCAGCAGCAGTGGGCCGAGTCGGTGCCGGAGTTCGAGGCGGCGTTGAAGGCCGTCGACGGCGATCAGCGCGCGCTCGCCGAGCTCGGCTGGTCGGCGATGAACGCGGGCGACTTCAAGAAGGCGCGCCGCGCCGACGATCAGGCCGTGCGCGTCGCGCTCGATCCGAAGGTGAAGGCGGCGGCGC
>CAYUNM010000033.1:0-41593 GCA_964446175.1 uncultured Kofleriaceae bacterium | reverse complement strand
GCCGACGATCAGGCCGTGCGCGTCGCGCTCGATCCGAAGGTGAAGGCGGCGGCGCCAGGCCTCGTTCCCCGACTTCGATCCCGCCGATCCGCCTGCGTGCACGCCCGAGAAGGACTCCGGCGTGCCGGTCGCGTCGTTCAAGGCGTACACGGTGACGCAGGCGCCGTGGAGCTACACGTACGTGCTCGACGAGCGACACGATCTCGTCGCGATGACGGCGATGAGTCTCGATCGCACGCGCGTCCACGAGGACCTGTCGCTCGACAAGGCGGAGATCAAGAGCGTCGGCGCGCGGCGCGTCCTGTGGATCCAGACGAAGGACACGTCGAGCGAGACGCAGCCGAACGAGGACGACACGATGGACGACAGCGGCGACGAGCGCGTGGCCGTCACGCTGTGCGTGCTCGGCGACGACAAGATGCCGACGCGCTGCCCGCTACGCGACGTGCCGCTCTCGCATCACACGTGGCACGAAGCGGCCGCCGGCGCCGGCGAGGACAAGGATCCGCATCGCACCGAGTCGACGACGGTGGTGGACCTCGCGCTCGGATCCGACGGCACCGCGACGGTGAAGCTCGTCAGCGGTCCCAGCGATCACGCGCTCGACGCCGTGATGGGCCCGCACGCGCTCTGGTAGCTCAGATCGCTTCGCAGAACTCGATGCGACGCGGGACCTTGTACGGAGCGAGGTTGCGCGCGCAGTGATCGATGATCTCCTCGGGCGCGCACTTCTGCTTCGTGACGACGCGCGCGACGACCATCGAGCCGGCCATCGGATCGGTGACGACCGTCGCCTGCGCCGCCTTGATCTTCGGGAACGCCTCGAGGCAGCCCTCGACCTCGCCGAGCGCGACGCGCTTGCCGTCGACCTTGACGACGTCGTCCTCGCGGCCGGTGATCTGGACGCGGCCGCTCTTGTCGAGCTTGCCGAGGTCCCCGGTGCGCAGCCAGCCGCCCTTGTCGATCGCGCCAATCGGGACCATGCCCGAGGCGCGCGACGTGGTCGGCTTGTTCTCCTCGTCGAACGGGCCGATCGACTTGGGCGAGAGCGTCTTGCTCTTGACCCAGATCAGGCCTTCCTTGGCGCCGGCGGCCGCCTTGCCATCGGGCGCCGTGATCTTGAGATCGACGCCATCGATCGGCTTGCCGACCGTCGTCGGGTACTTGCCGGTGTCCTCGAGTGCGATCGTCGCCGCTTCCGTGGAGTGGTAGCAGCTGAGCACGCGGATGCCGTACTCGTCGAAGAAGCTGTCGGCGACCAGCTGGTCGAGGCGCGAGCCCGCGGCGAGATACTTCGGTGCCTTGAGCTCGAGCTTCTTCGCCGTCGGCAGCTTCGACAGCTCGGCGTACATCGATGGCGTGCCGGGCAGCACGTCGACCTCGTGCTCGCGGATCAGCTTGCCGATGCGGCGCGCGCTGATCTCCTCCTCGAGGAACATCGTGCAGCCGAGCTTGAGCGTCGGCAAGAAGCCGAGGTCCCAGCCGTAGGCGTGGAACAGCGGCACGGCCGTGAGCACCTTCGTCTTGTCGCTCATGCCGAGCGCCGTGATCGCCTGATCGACGGCCGCGATCGTGTTGGCCTTCGTGCGCAGCACGCCCTTCGGATCGCCGAGCGAGTCCGCCGTGAACAGCACCGCGATCGGATCGACGCCGTGCTGCGGCGGGCTGCGCTTGTACACCGAGCACGTCAGCAGCGTGCCCTGCAGCCGGCGGCGCACTTCCGCGGCATCGGCGGCCGGCGTGGGCGCGGGCTGACCGGGCGGCGGCGCGGTCGGACGCTGCACGCGCGAGCGGGGCAGGGTGCTCGGCGGCACGGGGGCCGACACGCCATTGGCGCTGATCGATCCCTCCGAGCCGCGCGGCCGCGTGACGAGCGCACGCAGCGGTGCCGCCGCGAGGATGAGCTCGAGCTCGCGGCCGCCGGTCGTCGGATCGATGGGCACGATCGCCGCATCGAGCTTCGAGAGCGCGAGTGCCAGGATGACGAAGTCGGGAACGTTGCCGAGCATCAGCCCGACCCACGCGCCCTCCTTGATGCCCATGCTCTTGAATTCTTGGGCTCTCCGGTCGACTCGGTGAAGGAGGCCGCGCCACGACAGGTAGTTGTCGCGATACACCACTGCCTTGTTGTTGCCCTGGGCCTTGGCGGCCTTCTTGAGCCAGTCATAAAGCAGGGTCATGGATCCTCTTACTTCACCCCTGTACGGATCTCGGACGGCCGCACTGTACCAGGCGAAAACTGCGTTCTCAACGCGATAGGGGGCCTTGATTTCGAGGGGGTTGTGGGCGACCACCATGCCGTGAGCGCAGCACGTCGACCGGCCACCGAAGAGCCCGGGCCCGATCCGCGCCCCGAGTCCAAGGGCGACGGTCCGGCACCCGCGCCCGAGGACGACGGCTGGGCACTGCTCGACGCACTCCGCCGTCGGCTCGATGACCAGTCCGCCCAGACCCGCAAGACGCAGGCGCAGGTCACGCAGCTCGCCGAGTCGGTCGCGGCGCTGGTCGAGCTCGGTCGCCGCCGCTCGCGCTGGCTCAACCTCAACTCGTTCGTCGCCTACCTCATCTTCACGGTGCTGCTCGGCGGCGCGTTCTACTTCGTGTTCCAAAGCCGCGCACGCGAGGTCGTCACACAGCGCGAGCGCGCGATCGCCGAACGCGACCGCGCCTACACCGATCGCGACACCGCCGTGAAGCGCGCCGATGCCGCCGACGCGGCCCTCACCGCCGAGAAGTCCGCCGCCGCCAAGGCCGCCGCGGCGAGCGCGGTCGACTCCCAGATCAAGGCCGCGACCGCCGCGCTTCGCGCCGGCCGCACGAACGACGTCATCACGCCGCTCGAGAAAGCACTCGAGCAAGAACCGGCCGGCGCGCGTGCCGCCGAGATGCACTACCTGGTCGGCATGGCCTACTCCAAAGGCAATGCGCTCGACAAAGCGATCTCGCACCTCGCCGGCGCCGTGAACGCCGACGTCGCCGAGGAAGACGCGCGCTTCCAGCTCGCGAGCGCGCTCGACCGCATCGGCCAGTGGGCCAAGGCGCGCGCCGAGTACAACAAGTTCGCGACCGCGCATCCGCAGTCACCGAACGCCGTGTTCGCGATGCGCCGCAGCGCGACGCTCGCGCACATGCCGGCGATCGCGCCGTGGAACGCACCCGCCGCCAACGCGCCCGCCACGCCGTCGCCCGCCGCGCCCCCCCCGCCCGCGGCGCAATCGCCCGGCGCGCAATCGCCCGCCGCGCAGCAACCCGGCGCCGCACCGGCGCCCGCGCAGCAACCCGGCGCCGCGCACGGACCCGCCGCGCAACCCGGCGCCGCGCACGCACCCGCCGCGCAACCCGGCGCCGCACAGACCGCGCCGTCGCCCGCCGAGTGACCGCGCTCCTCCACCCACCGGCGGGCGCGTTCCACGGCGAAGCACTCGCGCTCTCCGACGAGATCCGCGCACGCATGACGAACAGGTCGTGGCGCGACGACCCGCGCTGCCCGCGCTTCGAAGACCTGGCGTATCTGCGCGTCGATCACCTCACGTTCGACGGCACGACCGCGCGCGGCGAGCTCGTCGTCGCGGCCGCCCTCGCGGCACGCGCGCTCGAGCTGTTCCGCCGCCTCTACGCGCTCGGCTTCCCGATCCGGCAGATGCGGCTCGTCGACGACTTCGATGCGAGCGACGACGCGTCGATGTCCGCCGACAACTGCTCCGCCTTCAACTTCCGCCTCATCGCCGGTACGCAGCTGCTCAGCCAGCACGCGCTCGGCCGCGCGATCGACATCAACCCGGTCGAGAACCCGTGGCGCCGCCCCGAACGCCTCGTCCCGCCCGAAGGCGCCGCGTACGCCGATCGCACCACGATCCGGCCCGGCATGTTCGTGCGGCCGGGCCCGGTCGTCGCGATGCTCGACGAGCAAGGCTGGGAGTGGGGCGGCGACTGGAACCACGCGTGGGACGACCATCACCTCGTGTGGTCACGCCCGCTGTAGCTGAATCGCCGTTCACGCGGATGAATGCAGATTCACGCGCACGCTCGAATCAGTGCAGCGCGCCGATGCGCCCGATGCCGCGCGCGTTCCACCACACGCCGATGATGCGGCCGATGACGTCGTCGGCGCGCACCGCGCCGAAGAATCGCGAGTCATTCGCGTTGTAGCGATTGTCGCCCATCGTGAACAGCGCGCCCCTCGGCACGACGTAATGCCGGCGCAGCGCGCACGCGCCTGAATCTGCGTTCATCTGCGAGCCATTCGGCCTCGTCTCGACGACCTCGCCCTTCACCTCGTGCGACTTCGTCGGCTCGCGGAACATCGCCTCGTTCGCGCAGCCGGGCGCGAACGGTGAGTCGAGACGAGGGAAGTCGCGCTCGCCCTCGCGTCCGTTCGCGCGTGCGTCACCGCGCTCGATGCCTTCGTAGACGTCGTACGCGTGTCCGTCGAGCACCTCGTGCCAGCGGCTGACCCGGCGACGAATCGCGCTGCCGTCCTGCTCGTCGCGGTCCTCGTACTCCCACTCCTTGGCGACGAGCGTGTGAGGCACGGCCTTGCCGTTGACGTACACGACGTCGCAGCGCACCTCGACCGTGTCGCCGCCGACCGCGATCACGCGCTTGACGTACGGCACGCGCGGGTCGCACGGATACCGCACGACGACCAGCTCGCCGCGCGCGATCGGCCGCCAGAGCGGCGTGAGCTTGTCGACGAACACGCGGTCGTCGATCTCGATCGTCGGATACATCGACGAGCTCGGCACGCGGAAGCTCTGCACCGCGAGTTGCGAGAAGCCCGCACCCACCGCGCCGAGCACGATGACCAGCGCGCCCGCCACGCGATCCAGCCCGCCGGGCCGCGCATCACGCCGGAGCACGATCGCGGCATCGATCGCCGACGCGAGATGCACGGCCAAGGTCACGGGATACAGCCACACGCTCGCGATGATCCCCAGCGCGCCGAGCAGCGCCGCCACGGCCCACGCAACGGCACGCACGCGTCGGTGCACCAGTGCTTGCCCGAACCCCGGGAAGAGCAGGGTGACGATGACCATCCACCACACGACACGACTGCACCACGCGCCGCACGTGCGAGCAACTCGGACGATGTTCCTGCTACCCTAGGTGCCTTCCATGCCTCAGGTCGTCGACCTACCGCCGATCGGTGCCGAGCGCAGCGCGCTGCAGGCTCTCGTCCGCGTCTGCAAGGAGACGCCCGCGAAGGGCGAGCCCTTCCGCGAGTTCCGCGGCCGCCTGCGCGGCGCCAAGCTCTGGGACCGCGAGCGCCCGCTCGTCATGCTGCGCTTCCTCGGCGTGACCGGCACGACGATCGCGCCGTCCGCATTCATGCAGGCGCTCGCGGCCGCCGCGACCGACGACGATCTCGCCGCCGTCATCCTCGATCGCCTCTGGGCGCTCAACCCGCTCCTCACGAAGACCGTCCTCGATCTCGTCGGCCAGCGCGCCTACCACAAGGACGAGATCTACAAGTACCTCACCTCGATCGCGTTCAAGGGCAAGCTGCCCTCGCGTCCGGCGCTCGAGACCTATCTCCAGATCGCGATCGCGACGGGCATGCTGCGCACGGTCGGAGTCGCCGTCGCCATCGGCGCGCGCGCCGAGCGTCTCGTCGGGCTCGCGAACTCGTTCGATGTCGACGAGTTCCTCGCCGAGGACAAGCCCGACGCCGAGCCCGTCATTCCGTCCGCCACCGACGACGACACCACCGCCGCTACCCCCGAACCCGCCGCGCCCGAGTCTTCGATCCCCGTCACCGCTGCCGCGGCACCCTCGGGCTCGCCGCTCCCCGCGCCGCTGCGCCACCTCACCGCCGAGAACGCGCCGATGCCGCGCAACCGCGAGCGTCCCGTCCCGCTCTCGCGCTTCGCCGCGTCGTTCACCGACGAGGTCCTCGCCGAGACCACCGCGCGCATCGCCGCCTGGTGGCCCGACGTCAAGCCGACCTCTACTCCCTACACGCCGTCCGACTTCGGCCTCGATGCCGAGCAGTGGGTCGAGTCCGCCGACGAAGTCCTCTACCGCATCGCGGTCGCCGCCGCGCTCGCGTTCCGTCTCGACCGCGATCGCGCCGGCGTGATCGCCGCCTACACCGCGCTCGACAAGGCCGGCGTCCTCTCCGACCTCTATCAAGGCACCGTCCCCGAGAACCTCCCCGCGCAGGTCGACGCCCGCGCGCTGATGCTCGCGTCGCTCGCCGCCCGCCGCTGCGCGGAAGTCCCCGAGCTCGCCTCCCAGCTCGACGGCCGCGCCTCCGCCGCCGAAGCCTTCGCCTCGCTCGACGCCGCCCTCGGCCGCGGCCTGTTCCGCACCGAGCTGTTCTGGATCCTCGACATGCTCGCGCGCCTCGGTGTGATCCGGTACGACGACCTCGCCGACTTCACGGTCACCCCGCACCGCATCGTCCGCGACACGCTCTTCCGCCTCGGCTTCACGTCGACGCCCTACGCCTCCGACGGCAACTCGCTCGTCGCCGCCGCGCGCGCCGCGCGCAAGGCCGTCCCGACCGGCCCGGCCGACGAGATCCTCACGCTGTTCGCACTCTCCGCCGGCTGCGCGTACGACTGCGCGCATCGCAAGACGTGCGATTTCCCGTGTCGCGAGCGTCTCGAGTAGCGCGCCGACAGCGCGCCCGCGTACGAGAGCCCCTGAACGGGCGCGATCCGGAGTGTGTGCTACGGTGAAGGTGTGATTCCAGCCATCATCGTGGGCGGCCTGACGGCGTGGTACCTCGGTCTGCGGCTCGGCGTGATCGTCGCTGTGATCACGTTCGTCGCGTTGCTCCTGGCCGCGTTCGTGCCCGGCATGAGCATCACGGTCTACGCGCTCGTGCTCGCGTGGGCCGCGGCTCTCTACTTCTTCGGGCCGAAGATCTCGAAGGCGAGCGGCAAGCAGGGCGCGAGCTCGATGTTCTCGCCGCTCAACCAGGCGACCGCCTGGGCGAAAAAGCTCTGGGACCGCGCCGCGAAGTAGCGATCCCGCTGGGGGAGTGAGCACCGGTGGGGGTGTCCGGTCCCCGGGTCTGGTGACTGCCGACACACTGTGATCGCGCAGTTACAGCCGGCATGAGGCTTGTACAAGGGAGCGCACATCATGCGCAACACCGTCCTCGCTGGCCTCCTCGCCCTCGCTCTTCCCGCATGTCTCGTCGGCACCGGCGACATCTCGAGTGACCCCGGGGCTGGCGGCCAGCAAGGCGGCGGCGGCGGTGGCCAGCAAGGTGGCGGCGGCGGTGGCGAGCAGGGCGGCGGTGGTGGCGGTGGTGGCGGCACGACCGCGACGCCCAAGGTCGCGGCGACGGTCGACCACGCGACGGTGTCGAGCGAGCTTGGCAAGACGGAGACGCTGACCGTGACGCTCACCGGCACCGACGGCTTCGCCGGAGACGTGACGCTGGCGCCGACGATCGTCGACTCGACGGGCAACCCGGTGACGGGCTTCACGCTGACGGCGAACCCGACGACGGTCACGCTCGCGCAGAACGGCACGGGCACGGCGACGATCTCCGTGAAGATTCCGACGGACGCCGCTGAGCTCGCTCCGATGGTGAAGGTCGCCGCGACGAGCTCGGCGGCCGCAGTGGAAGCCGACTCGACGTTCACGATCGCCAAGCAGCTGACGATCACGATCGCCGACGGCACCGGCTCGACGGCGATCCACTCGGCGCTGCCGGCGCCCAACGCGCCGATCTCGATCCGCGCCGGTACGAAGGTCATCTTCCACAACGCCGACACGATCAACCACGAGATCCACGCCTCGGGTGGCATCAACCACGAGCAGGGCGCGCTGGTTCCGGGCGCCGACTACAGCGCCGTCGTCAGCAGCGACGCCGACTGGTACTGCCACGCCCACGAGGGCAACTCGAACATCGATCGCATCATCCGCGTCGTGCAGTAAGCGGTCTGCGATCCCGGGGCCTCGGGGCCTCGCCTGGGGAGTGCGCTCACCACCGGTGAGGTCTGCACTCCCTTTCTTGCTGCTAGGTTAGGTGCGGCACGTATGTTGTACTAGTTGCACAACATGCGCACCCCTATCCTCGCTGTCCTGGGTCTAGCCGTGTCGGCATGCGCCGGTCAAATCTCGAGCACCGGCGGCGGCGACGACACCGGCGGCGCGGTCTGCGGCAACGGGACGATCGAGACGGGCGAGCAGTGCGATGACGGCAACACGGTGGCCGGCGACGGCTGCTCGGCGACGTGCCAGACGGAGCAGGTCGCGACGCCGCGCGTGACGCTGACCGTGGACAAGCCCACCCTGACGTCGGACCTCGGTGTCGACAACACGGTCGTCGTCACGGCGACCTCCGTGATGGGGTACGCCGGTACGATCACGCTCTCGGCCGCCGCGACGGATACGACGAACGCCGCGATCTCGGACTGGACGTCGACGCTCGACCAGACGTCGTTGACGCTGACCGCTGGCGGCACGGCGACCGCGAATCTCAAGCTCTCCGCGATGGGTGACGCGGCGATGCTCGGTGGCACGGTCACGCTCACCGCGACCGGGCCCGCGACGCCCGCGACCGCAACGGTCGGCGTGACGTTCAACGGCATCCTGCACATCACGTTTGGCGAGGACAACACGTCGACCTGCGTGTATCCGGCGACGAAGGTCTGGAAGATCAAGGCCGGCCGTCAGCTCGCCGTCTATCACGGCGGTACGGATCGCAAGATGGTCGTGCACGCTGGCAACAATGCGATCCAGGGCCTGACGCACGAAGGCTCGACGCCGGGCACCGCGCCGGGCGCCGCGTACATCAGCACGCTGACGACGGGCGGCTCGTCGGACGCGGATCAGATCTACTGCCACAACGATAACCAGACGACCGAGCTGCTCACCGGCAATGCGAATGACGGTCCGGTGATCCAGCTCGTCCAGTAGCGCGCGATCTCGAAGAAGTGGCAGGCTCGCTCCATGTGGCGGCCTGCCGCTCTGCGTTTCGGCCTGATCGCGCTCGCGGCGTGTGGCGGCGGGCGTGCGGTGCAGCCGCTGGAGAATCATGGCGGGGCGGCGCGGTCCATCGTCGGCAACTACGCGTGTGCGATCGAGGATGCCGGGTACCGGTATCCGGCGTTTCGATGCGTGATCCGGGCGGCGGCTGGTGGGCGGATGGAGCTGGTGAAGCTGGATGGCTCGCAGCGCTTCGAGGGCGAGGTCCGCGAGCAGCGGGCGGGGTTGGCGTTTCGCGGGCGGTTCTGGTGTCCGTGGGGCGATTGCACGCAGGAGCTTCATGGCGTGTTCGCGCCCGATGGTGCGGGTGGGTGGAAGGGGACGTTTTCGGATGCGCGGTTTGTCGTGTGGATGGCGCCCGCGCCGGCTGGGCAGTTTGGCGGAGATGGGTATGGAGGCCAGGGATATGGCGGAGTTGGGTACGGGGGTGCGATGGTTGGGGCCCCGTCCAGCAACTAGTTCGGCGGGCGGCCGATAGTGAGGGTCATGCGTGGTCTAGTCGTCGCTTGTGTCTTGATGGTTGCGATGCCCGCGTTCGGTGCGGGTGGGATCGTGCTCGAGGCGTATACGGGGCAGCGGGCGCCCGATGCGCAGCGGTTGCTCAGGCCCGTGCTCGACGAGCTGGCCGCGCGCGGCTTCTCGACGGGGGATACCGTCGAGCGGCAGATCGAGGGGAAGGTGTCGCGGCCGGCGGATGGCGATCGTGGGCTGCCCGCGGACTTCGCGGCGCAGGTCGACAAGGGGTTTCAGGCGTGGGTGCGCGGCAAGTTCGACGATGCGATCAAGGTTCTCGTGCCGCTTATCGAGGCGGCGCATAGCAACAGTGGCGCGTTCGTGCGCGATCCGAGCCTGCGCGAGCCGCTGAACAAGGCGCTGATCGTGCTCGCGATCGCGCAGCAGCGGACGGGTGATCCGAGCGCGGCGCGCGCGACGTTCGGCGAGGTCGTGCGCGCGTTCCCGGAGTCGCAGGTGAGCCGCGGGATGTATGGCCCGGATGCGGCGGCGCTGTACGAGCAGGTGCAGCGCGAGATCGCGGCGGCGGGGAAGGGCAAGCTGACCGTGAAGACGGATGACGGCGCCGTCGTGTTCGTCGACGAGGTGTTTCGGGGTACGTCGACGACCGAGCTGCCGCCCGGCGATTACCGCGTGACGGTCATGCTCAACAAGGTGCCGAGCCGTAGCCACATGGTGACGGTGAACGCCGGCAGCGAGACGACGATCGCCGTCGACGCCAAGCTCGATGCAGCGCTGCATACCGATGGCTGGACGGGGTTTGCATTTGCGAGCGAGGGCGACCGCGACGCGCACGAGGCGCCGTTCGCGGCGAAGATCGCGACGAGCGTGGGCGCGAGCGCGGTGGCGGTTGTCGGGATCGAGCAGGTGCGCGGACGACCGGCGATCGTCGGGTCGCTGGTGAGCTTGTCGAGCGGGCGCGAGATCCGGCGCGCGAGTGTCGCGATGGAGCCGGATCCGTCGACGGATCGGTTGAAGGCACTCGCGAGGTATCTCGCGGGCGAGGAGCCGGCGAGCGGCATCGAGGTGCAGCCGCTCGATGTAGCGCCGAGGGAGGAGCCGAGCGGTGGCGGGCAGGCGGCGGGTGGTGGCGGCGGCGTCGTCGCGCACGACGACGTGAAAGGCGGTCGGTGGGGCGGGTGGAAGTGGATCACGGCGGCCGTCGGCGTCGGCGGGATCGGGACGGGCGCGGTGCTCCTCGCGTTGGACGGCTCGTGCTCGAAGAAGACCGTCGGCACACCGTGTCCCGTGTATGACTTCAAGGCGGGCGGCATCGGGACCATCGCGGGCGGTGCGGTGTTCGCGGGGATCTCGGTGTATCTGTTCGCGACGCAGGGTCACGAGCACCCGAAGCGAACGGCGTTTGTCGCCCCGACGGGAGATGGTGCTGTCGCGGGGGTCGCCGGAACCTGGTAGCGCGTTTCGTCGTCGCGTCGCGGCGGGTTGCTGGTAGATTCGCCGCGCTATGGAGATGGACCGTCCGCAGACGTTCGAAGAGTTCTGGCCGTACTACGTCAGCCAGCATCAGAACCCGACCTGTCGTCAGCTGCATTTTGTCGGCACGACGATCGCGATGGGCTGCCTGGCGATCAGCCCTTGGGTGCCGCCCGCCGCGCTCGCCGCGCCGGTCGCTGGCTACGGGTTCGCGTGGATCGGGCACTTCGTGTTCGAGAAGAACAAGCCGGCGTCGTGGGGTGGCCTGCAGCACTTCGCGTGGTCGCTGCGCGGCGACCTGCGGATGTGGAAGCTGATCGCGACCGGCAAGATGGACGCGGAAGTCGCGTCGGTCGTCGCGTCGCCGTCGGCCGCGTAACTCGTCGGACGAGTCGCTTGTCGGCGTAGGCCGCGCAGCGGCGCGCGAGCTACTTCTCGATCAGGCGGCGCTCGGAGCCGTTCCAGCGCCACACCGGGCCCTTGCCCGCGAGGTGGACGCCGCCGCGCCACTCGTCGATGCCGTGCTCGTGGATGCGATCGAGCGCGCCCGCGAGCGCCTGGCGGCCGAGCGGCGTGACCTGGGTGCCTTCGATGAAGCGGCAGGCGCGCAGGGTCGCGAGCGTGTGCTCGAGGAGCGTGTCGGTCAGCGGGTAGCGCTGATCGATCGCGTGGGCGGCGGGAAGCAGGTTCTGCTCGCCTCGCGCGATCGCGGCGAGGAGCTGTCGCTCGGTGCGCGAGAGGCCGCTCGTCGGATCCGGGTATTCCTCGAGGAGGCGCTCGATCGCGCCGGCGAGGAACGGCATCGCCTTGACGCGCTTGGTGAGAAACGGCAGCGCGCGCGGATCGGCGGCGGTGAAAGCGATCCAGCTCGTGACGGATTCGTCGATCGCGTCCTTGGAGAGCGGGGTGCGGCGCGGCCAGAGCTCGGCGAGCTGGGCCGGCGTGAGCTGGCCGAGGCCGAGGAAGTTCGGGTGCTCGGGGTGGCGATCGATCGAGACGATCGTGAGGTTGCTCGGCAGGCCGCGACGGGAGAAGCGCGCGAGCAGACGAATCAGCGCGAGCTGATCGAACAGGTCGTGCTCGAACCAGAGGATGACTTCCTCGGCGCCCGCGAGGTCGTCGGCGGCGCGGTCGAAGTCGGCGAGGCGCTTCGTGTTGTCCGCGACGCTGCCGTGGCCGCGGCTCGCGAAGAACTCGGCGCGGCGGCGGATGTGCTCCTCGTCGGAGACCGGGAGGACCGGGCCCTGATCGAGGGCATCGGCCCACACGCGGATGTCGCCCGGGAGGTCGGCGAGCGAGAGCGTGTCGGCGGTGCTGTCGCCGTTGCAGAGATGGACGATGCGTTCCATGGCGGGGGAGCGTATCCTGATCAGGTGGGACGTTGGCTCGTCGGCGCGCTCGTGTTCGCGGTCGCGGGGCTCGACCTCACGGGGTGCTACAGCCCGACCATCGCGCCCGGGAGCGCATGCGACAGCGTCTGCCCGGGCGACCTCGTGTGCGTGGCGCACGTGTGCCGCGTGCCGGGCGCGAGCGACGCCGCTGTCGACGTGACGGGGACGATCGACGGGCCTTCGATCGACGGGCCGCCCGGCGATGTCGATGGCGACGGCATCCGCGACGACGTCGACAACTGCCCGAGCAAGGCGAACCCGACGCAGCACGACGAGGATGGCGATCACATCGGCGACGTTTGCGATCCGTGTCCGCACCTCGCGGGGGACGCGACGGATAGCGATGGCGACGGTGTCGGCGATGCGTGCGATCCACAGCCGTCGGTCGCGAAGCAGACGCTCGCGTTCTTCGATCCGTTCACATCGCAGCTCGCGGCGTGGGATGCGAGCTCGCTGCAGCAGACGACGATCGGCTCCGATCACATGGAGATGGGCGCCGGCAACGCCGATAGCGCGTTCGCGCGCCTCGATGTCGCGAACGGCGAGACGCGGTTCTACGCCGGCGGGCGCGTGGTGAGCTGTACCGGCGGGAGCATCGGGCCGCACGAGGTTGCGATCAGCTTCAGCGTCAATGGCAACAACTACTACTACGTGCAGGCGTACGACTCCGACGGCACCGACGGCTATTTGCAGATCATGCAAGCCTCGGGCGGCGGCACGACGTTCACCGGGCTCGCGGGCACCGCGTACAGCGGCGTGCTGCCGGTCGGCGCGTGGCAGTTCCAGGTCGACGAGTCGGTCGCGAACAAACGGATCGCGTTCCGCTCGACGCTCGGCGGCACCTCGCGCATGACGCTGACCGCGAACGCGACGATGGATCCGCTGCTGACGGCCGGCCAGGCGTTCGGCTTTTTCTCGCGCAACTGTGACGTCCGGTTCGACTACTTCGTCGTGATCCAGACCGTGCCGTGAGCGTGGTCGATCAGCCGCGCGGGGCTCGTGGCCGTGGCTGAAGCGTGTGCGCTGGCATCCGCGTTGCTCGTGGAGCGCGGTTGCTATGCACGATGTCTGGTTTTCCTACGCCACCGGATCGCTGTGGGTCGTCCTGTTTGCCGCGTACGCGCTGCGCGTGAGAACCGCGGGCGCGTATCGCAGCGAGCGTGTCGAGGGGGTCGGTGGAACGGCGATCATGGGACAGAACATGATGGCCGCGACGTACTGGGGGCTCGATCCGCTCGTGCGCGCGCTGGTCGCGGTCGGTCTGTCCGCCAATGGCGTCACGACGATCGCGCTCGTGCTCGGCATCGGTGCGGGAGCCGCGGTCGCGACCGGCTGGTTCGGGCTGGCGTGCCTGCTCTCGACCGTCTCCACGCTATGCGACATCCTCGACGGGCAGGTCGCGCGCTTCACGAACACGGGGTCGCCGCGCGGCGAGCTGTTCGATGCCGTCGTCGACCGTTACACGGAGTTCGCGCTGATCGCGGGCTTCGTCATCTACGCGCGCGGCGTCTGGTGGCTCGTCATCGTCGCGCTCCTCGCGTTGCAGGCGAGCTTCATGATCAGCTACGCGAGCGCGAAGGCGGAGGCGCTGCGTGTCTCCGTGCCTCGCGGACTGATGCGCCGTCACGAGCGCGCGGCGTGCCTGACGCTGGCCTCGGGCCTCGTGCCGCTCCTCGGCCCAGCTCTGCATGCCCGCTGCGGCGAGCTCCCGACCGGCAGCGTGTTCGGGATCGGCTTGCTGCTCGTCGCCGCGATCGGCACGACGGCCGGCGTGCTGCGATTCGTGTGGATCGGTCGGGCGTTGCGCTCGGTCAGGTAGGTTTCGCGGGGTTCCGCGAGCACACCTGATTCATCTGGATGAACGAAGTGTTCGCCAAGATGAATTGTCACGGAGTGGAAATGAACGTAGATTCATCTGCGTGAGCACGAGTTCAGAGAAGCGGTCGCCCGTGCGCGCGAAGGTGCGCGAGGCGGTCAGCGAGGCGATTCTCGACGCGGCCGAGGCGGTCGCGCTGGAAAACGGTATCGAGGCGACGTCTGCCTCGGCGATCGCTCAGCGAGCCGGCGTCGCTGTCGGAACTCTTTACAACTACTTCCCCGACCGTGACGGGATTCTTGCCGCGCTGTTCAAGACGCGCCGAGGTGAGATCGTCCCCGCGCTCGAAGAGGCGGCCGAAGAGACGAAGGCGCTCCCGTTCGAGGAGCGCCTCCGCGCATACGTGCGCAGGCTTCTCGAAGTGTTTGACGACAACGCGAGCTTCCTCCGCCTGGCAGTTCGCGCAGATGGCGAGGGCGCGACGATCAAGGGTCGCGACAAGACGCTGATGACCCAGGTCTTGCATCACATCTCCCAGATCATGCGAGATGGGGCCTCCCGCAAGCTGTTTCCATTGACGCGGGTCGAGCCGTACGCGCGGATGCTCCAGGGTGCGCTGAAGGGCGTGATCCTGTGGCGAGTCGAGGACGGGGTGTCGCTGGTCGAGGATGCCGACCTGGTCGTCGATACGTTCCTGCGCGGCGTGGGGACGACCACGCCGGGCCGTCCGCACGGAGTCACGCAGTGACAGAAGTTGCTACACACACGCGGAGCGCCGCCGCGAGCGCCGCCGCACGCACCGCCGACGGAGTCACGCCGTGACAGCCATCGCGGCATATCCCGCTCCCGCGCAGCCGGTGAACAAGTGGCTCGTCGCGGTGTCGATCGCGTTCGGGTCGCTGATGGCGACGATCGATTCGTCGATCGTCAACGTCGCGCTGCCGAACATTCGCGGCGAGCTCGGCGCGAGCATCCAGGAGATCACCTGGATCTCGACCGGCTACATGATCGCGATGGTCCTCGTGATGCCGCTGACGGGCTTCCTCGGCGGCTTCTTCGGCCAGAAGCGCGTGTACCTGGCGTCGATGTTCATCTTCGTCGCCGCGAGTGCGATGTGCGGTACCGCGCGTTCACTGCCGGCGCTGCTGCTGTGGCGCGTGATCCAGGGACTCGGCGGCGGCGCGTTGCAGCCGTCGCAGCAGGCGATCTTGCGCCAGACGTTCCCGCCGGAAGAGCAGGGCATGGCGATGGCCCTGTTCTCGATGGTCATCATGATCGGCCCGGCGGTCGGCCCCGTGCTCGGCGGCTGGATCACGGACAACTACAGCTGGCCGTGGATTTTCTACATCAACCTGCCGGTCGGCATCATCGGCATCATGATGACGCTGCAGAACGTCCACGAGCCCGAGGACGTCCGCATCGCGATGCGTGCCCGCGCCGAGATCGCGCGCAAGAACCTCGATATCGCCGGCATCGTGCTGATGGCGATCGGGATCGCGGCGCTGCAGTACCTGTTCGAGGAAGGCTCGCAGAAGGACTGGTTCGACTCGCTGGAGATCCGGATCGCGCTGTTCGTTGCGGTCCTCGCGCTCGTCGGGTTCGTCATCCGCGAGCTCACCGCCACGGCGCCGGTCGTCAACCTGCGCCTGTTCAAGGACACGACGTTCGCGTCCGCCACCGTCGTGTCATTCCTGATGTTCGGCATGCTGATGGGCTCGATGTTCCTGCTGCCGGTGTTCGCCCAGGAGTCGCTCCACTACACCGCGACGCTGTCGGGCATCGTGCTGATGCCGCGCACGCTCGCGATGATGGCGATCTCGCCGATCGTCGGGCGCATCTACAACACGGTTCAGCCGCGCATCGTCGTCGGCGTCGGCGTGCTGCTGTTCGCGGTCGGCAGCTACCAGCTGAGCGAGATCACGCTCGATACGAGCGCGCGCGATCTCATCATCCCGCTTGTCGTGACCGGCGCGGCGTTCGCGTGCTTGTTCGTACCTCTGACGACCGCCGCGCTCAGCCACGTCGAGCGTCACCAGATGGCCGACGCCGCGGGCCTCAACTCGTTCGTGCGCCAGATCGGCGGCTCGATCGGCCTGTCCGTCTTCGCGACGCTGTTCACGAACTTCGCCGTCGACGCGGCGGGCGGGCTCGCGCCGCACCTCACGGTGCTGCGTCCCGAGGTCGCGAACCGCGTCCACATGATCGCGGGTGCGCTGATCTCGCGCGGCATGAATTCGGAGCTCGCCAACCTGCTCGCGCCGCGCTTCCTGTTCGGCTCGATGTACCGGCAGGCGACAGTGCTGTCATTCGATCGCATCTTCATCCTGCAGGGCGTCCTGTTCTTGCTCGTGCTCCCCGTCCTCTACTTCCTCAAGGTGAACCGCGACCAGCCGGCCGAGAAGGTTCACATCGACCTCGAGTAAACCCATGGCAGACACCACCGAACAACCGAAGCTCGCTCCTCCACCGCGCAAGAAGAAGGCGGCTCGCGCCTACATGGTCCTCGCCTTGCTGGCGGGATCCGTCGTCGCGATCTACTTCATCCACGGCTACCTCACGCGCGACGAGGTCTCCACCGATGATGCGCAGACCGATGCGGACGTCGTTCCGGTGTCTGCGCGCGTGCAGGGCGTCGTCGTGAAGATGCACGTCGAGGACAACCAGGAGGTCAAGGCTGGTCAGCTGATCGCCGAGATCGATCCGGCCGACTACAACGCGAAGGTCACGGCCGCGCAGGCCGACCTCGACGCCGCGCAGGCGCAGGCCGATGCGGCGGACGCGCAGGTCGCGATCACGACGTCGACCAGCAAGGGCGGCCTGTCGTCCGCGAAGGCGCAGCAGCTCGGCGCGAGCGCCGCGGTCTCCGCCGCCACTTCGCAGATCGCCGCTGCCACCGCGCAGGTCGCCAGCGCGAAGAGCGCGCTCGCGAAGGCGGAGGCCGACTACACGCGCGCGAAGAACCTCCACGATGCCGGCGCGATCACCGGCCAGCAGTTCGAGGCCGCGGTTTCGAGCCGCGACAGCGCACGGGCCGCGCTCGACGCCGCGAACGCGAATGCCGCCGCCGCCCGCGATCAGCAGGCGCAGGCGCAGACGCGCGTCGCCGAGGCGAAGGGCCACGTCGAGCAGAGCGCGCCGATCGATCAGCAGATCGCGGCGTCGCAGGCGGCCGCCAAGCTGGCGCACGCGCGCGTCGATGCGGCGAAGGCGCAGCTCGACATCGCGAAGCTGCAGCTCGGCTACACGAAGATCACCGCCCCGGCCGACGGCTTCGTCAGCAAGCTCGCCGCGCACGCCGGCCAGATGCTCCAGCCGGGTAGCGTGATCTGCATGCTCGTGCCGAAGCAGACCTACGTGATCGCGAACTTCAAGGAGACGCAGATCTCGCGGATCCGTCCCGGCGATGACGTCGAGATCAAGATCGACGCCGTCGGCGGCACCCGCCATGGCAAGGTCGTCAGCATCGCCGCCGGCACCGGCGCGCGGTTCTCGATGATGCCGCCCGACAACGCGACGGGAAACTTCGTCAAGGTCGTCCAGCGCGTCCCCGTGAAGATCGTGTGGGCGACCGCGCAAGACAGCAACGGCCTGCAAGCCGGCCTGTCCGCGGACGTGACCGTCCACCTGCAGTAACTTGCTCGCCCCGCGTGAACCCATGAAAGCCTCGTTGCCTATCCTCTTGCTGCTCACGGCCTCTGCGTCGGCAGAGCCGCGCAAGCTGACCTTTGCGAGCGCGATCGATCTGACGATGCAGAAGAGCGCGGATCTCGCGCAGGCCCAGGCCGCCGTCGACGCCGCGAAGGCGAAGGCGGAGCAGCCGAGCCGCAAGCGGCTGCCATCGCTCAACGTCAATGCGATCGGCAACTACTACACCGAGCCGTACCAGCTCATGTTCGGCGGGGGGCTGTTCACGCTACACGCGCAGCGCACGACGATCACGAACGTCCAGGTCGTCCAGCCACTCACGGGCCTCGCGTACCTCAGCGAGCTCGTCGGCGCCGCCGATCACGCCACGAGCGCCGCCACCGCCGACTACGACAAGGCGCGTCTCGACGCCGCGTACGGCACCGCGACGGCCTATCTCAGGCTCCTCGAGGCCCGCGCCGGCGCCGACATCGCGCATCACTCGGTGACGGACTACCAGGCCGAGCTCGAGCAAGCCCAGAAGCAGCGCGCCGCGGACGCCGCGACGAACATCGACGTGCTCCGCCTGCAGTCCGCCAAGGCCGCGGCCGATCAAGGCGCCGTGCGCGCCGACACGCAGGTGCAGCAAGCTCTCGCCGCGCTCGTCGTGCAGATCGGCCTCCACGATGGCGACTCGATCGACATCGCCGACGACCTGCCCCCCACGCCACCCGCGATGGCGCTCTCGCTCGATCAGGCGATCGCGCGCGGGATCCAGGCCCGGCCCGAGCTGCGCTCCGCGAAGGAGAAGATCGCGGCGGCCGACGACGTCGTCACCGCGAAGAAGGAGGAGTACCTCCCCAACATCAACGCGCTCGCGACGTGGACGCACACGACCGGCCTCGAGCCGTTCCAGCCGGCGAACGAGGAGTACGTCGGGCTGCAGGTACAGTGGAAAGTCTGGGACTGGGGCAGCATCTGGGGCGAGGTCAAGGAGGCGAAGGCCAACCAGACGCGCGCGCAGCTCGCCGCCGATACGCTCGCCGATCACGTGCGCCTCGAGATCCGCCAGCACTGGCTCGACGCGAAGGCCGGCTACGACAACCTCGCGAGCGCGAAGACGCAGCTGGAGACCGCCGAGGAGGCGTATCGCCTGCAGCACGTGAAGTACGAGAACGGCGCCGCGACGACCACCGACGTGATCAACGCAGAGACCGAGGTCGTGCGTGCGCGCGTGCAGTCCGCCGTGGCGCGCTACGACTACTACCTCGCGCTGATCTCGCTCGCGCGCTCGGTCGGCGACCTGCCGAACCCGACCGGCGCCGCCGCGGCGCGCTGACGTCCCCGCTTCATCGGGGATTCGCGACGTTAGAGGATTCTTCCTCACATCGTCGCAGGTCGCGTCTCTGTCTCCGCATGACGATCAGCACAGTGTGTCTGGTGCTCGCGCTCGGCGCGTGCACGACGACACCGGATACGGCGACGCAGCAGAGTGATCTATCCCAGCATCGCGGCGAGCACCTGTTCGACCGCGCGTTGCCACATACGAACGGACGCGCGTGCGCGACATGCCACGTCGCGGCGGATCACTTCGCGTTGACGCCCGCGCATGTCGCGGCGATGCCGGCGGACGATCCGCTGTTCGCGCCGATCGACGCGGACGACCCGAGTGCGGCGGTCCCGACCTACAATCACCTCGGCGCGGGCCTCGTTCGCATCACGTTGAAGCTCGCCGACAACCTCGACGTCATCGACGCGAGCGGCAACGTGGTCACGAATGCGGATCGCACGATCTCGGTCTGGCGCGGCGTCCCGTCGATCGAGAACGTCGGCTACACCGCGCCATATCAGTACGACGGCCGCGCCCCGACGCTGACCGTGCAGGCCCTCGGGGCGCTGCGCGCGCACAGCCAGCTCGACGGCGCGCCGCACCACGGCCAGCTCGATGCGATCGCGGACTACGAGAAGACGGTGTTCTCGTCGCCCGCGGCCGAGCAGGTCGCCGATGCCCTGGAGGACGGCCGCGATCCGCCGCCGCTCGACCTGCACCTGCAGCCCGGGTCGGATGCGGCGCTGGGCGCGCAGCTGTTCACGACCGTGTGCGCGCGCTGCCACGGCACGCCGATGACGAACCAGATCGTGGAGCAGCCGGTGTTCGACTCGTTCTTTCCGGTGCAGCACGCCGACGGAACGATCGATGTCGTCGGACAGCTGCCCGACGGCGTGGCGATCCCGGGGACGTTCATGACGAACGTCGACCGCTCGCACGAGGGAACGATCGGCATCAGCGGGCTCGCGATGCTGCGGCAGGTCGGCGCGTTGCCGAATCCATCGGGCCTGACGCTCCCGCACTACCGCATCCGCTTCTACACGGATGCGACGCGGACGACGAAGCGCGTCGACATGCCGCCCGCGCCTCCCGGCATCGGTCCGTCGCTGTTTCCCGAGCCGTTCTCCGTCGACCCGGGCCGCGCGATCATCACGGGCGATCCGATCGACTGGGAGGGCTTCGACGTGCCGCAGCTGCGTGGCATCGCGAGCACGGCGCCGTACTTCCACGACAACAGCGCGCCCGACCTCAAGGCGCTGCTCGACATCTACAGCCGCTTCATCCTCAACGCGGACCCGGTGCTCCAGCTGCCGCCGATCTATCCGCCAGAAGGCCCGGGGCTGCCGCCGGAGTCGCTGTCTCCCACGCAGAAGGCGCAGCTGCTCGCGTTTCTCCAGCTGCTGTGACTCGCGCTAGCGCTTGGACTGCAGGCCGTACTTCTTCAGCTTGTCGATCAGCGTGACGCGCGAGACGCCGAGCCGGCGCGCCGCCTCGCTCTGGTTGCCGCCGGTCGCGTCGAGGGCGCGCGCGACGAGGCCGCGCTCGAACGCTTCGACCTGCTCCTTGAGCGACGGGCCGTTGCGCGCGTCGGGGGCCGGATCGGCGGCGTCGTCGAGAGGTGGTGCGGCCGGCTCGCGATCCTCGGGCCGTGAACCGGTCGCGCTGTCGAGGTCGGCGAGCGTGATCGTTCCGCCGGTCGAGAGGGCGGCGAGCCGCGCGATCGTGTTCTCGAGCTGGCGAACGTTGCCTGGCCAGTCGGTGCGCACGAGCGCGTCGATCAGGGCGGGCTCGAGCGTGACGTGTCCGAGGCCGAACTTCTCGCCGTAGCGGCGCGCGAACTCCTCGGCGAGCGCGGGGATGTCGTCCTTGCGATCGCGCAGCGGCGGCACGACGAGCTCGACGACGGCGAGCCGGTAGTAGAGGTCCTCGCGGAACGTGCCGGCCTTGACGTCAGCGGCGAGGTCGCGATTCGTGGCCGCGACGACGCGGACGTCGACCTTGTCGATGCGGCCGGAGCCGACCGGCTGGATCTCGCCTTCCTGCAGCGCGCGCAGCAGCTTGGCCTGCACGGCGGGCGGGAGCTCGCCGACCTCGTCGAGGATCAGCGTCCCGCCGTCGGCCTGCGCGAAGAACCCGGGGCGCGAGGCGTTCGCGCCGGTGAATGCGCCGCGCACGTGGCCGAACAGCTCGGCGTCCGCGAGATCGGCGGGCAGGGCGGCGCAGTTGAAGCGGACGAGCGGCTTGTCGGCGCGCGCACTCTGCGCGTGCAGCAGCTCGGCGACGAACTCCTTGCCGGTACCGGTCTCGCCGCGCACGAGCACCGTGACGTTGCGCCCGGCGACGCGGGAGGTGGCCTCGAGCAGGCGGCGCATCGGGCGCGAGCCACCGACGATGCGGCGGCCGAGCGTCTGCTCCGCGGCGAGGCGGCGGTTGTCGACGCGCAGGCGGCGTGCCTCGAGCGCGCGCTCGATGACGACCGCGACCTCGTCGATATCGAACGGCTTCGATAAGTAGTCGTAGGCGCCTTGCTTCATCGCCGCGACGGCGACGCGCTCGCTGCCGTGCGCAGTCAACAGGATCACGGGCAGCGTCGAATCGCGCGACCCGATCTGCGCCATCAGCTCGAGGCCGTCCATGCCGGGCATCGAGAGGTCGGTGAGCACGGCGTCGGCCTCGTCGAGCTGTGCGAGCGCCTCGCTGCCGTTCTTCGCGGTGAGCACGCGGTGGCCGCGATCGGCGAGCACCTCGCGCAGCGTGTAGAGGACACCAGGCTCGTCGTCGACGAGCAGGACAGCAGGCATCAGATCCTCGCTTCGATCATCGCGGCACGCGCGCCGGTCTCCGGCAGCACCTTGCCGGGCAGCCGGATCGTCGCGGTGGTGCCCTGGCCGACGGTGCTCGCGTACGAGAGCGTGCCGCCGTGCTGGTTGATCACGCCTTGCGCGAGCACGACGCCGAGGCCGGTCCCGTTCGGGCGCGTCGTGAAGAAGGAGGTGCCGAGCCGCTCGAGATCCTCGGGCGCGATGCCGCGGCCGCTGTCCTTCACGTCGAGCGTGATCTCGCCGTTGCCGACGCGCAGGCGCAGCACGACGTTGCCGCCGTGCGGCGTGGCCTCGATCGCGTTCGCGACGAGGTTGATCAGCGCCTCCTTGAGCCGCCGCGAGTCGCCCTGCACCGGAGTCGGGCCGCCGTCGAGCTGCAGCGTGACGCCGGCGGCATCCGCGCGCCCGGCGAGGACATCGAGCACGTCGCGCGCGATCGCGGAGAGGTCCAGCTTCTCCGGCCGCAGATCCTCGAGCGGGCGCGAGAACGAGAGGTACTCGTCGAGGATCGTCTGCATGCGCTCGATCTCCGACGCGACGACCGCGAGCCGCTCCTGCGTGCGCTCGCTCTCCGGCGCGCGCGACACGAGCTGACAGAGCCCCTTGATCGACGCGAGCGGGTTCTTCAGCTCGTGGGCGACCTTCGCGCCGACGCCCTGGAGCCGGCGCAGCTGCGCCTCCGCCTCGGCGACGAGCTCCTCGCGCAAGCAGTCGTACGAGTCACCCGCGCGGCTCGCCGCGATCGCGAGCTTGCCGGCCATCTGGTGCAGCATGACGAGCGACCAGGTCAGGCCGATCACGACGGCGACCGTGTAGTGCAGGTCCGACATCGGCGCGCCCACGACGCTCACCGGCAGCAGCATCATCGCGATGATCAACAGCGCGTTCGCGACCGCGATCCAGCGCGACGTCGGGATCGGTCCGAAGAACAAGAGCGAGACGACCGCCGGCAGCACGAGGTTCGGCAAGAACGGCGAGTGCACGCCGCCGGTGATCGAGGCCGACCCGACGACGAACACCTGCGCCGCCATGCTCGTCACGACCAGCGACGTCTCGACGCACTCCGGGTGCACGAACGTCCGCTGCACGGTGATCTTCTGCAGGCATACGAAACCGACGTAGAGGCCGGCGCACACCGCGACGCGCCAGGCATCGGTGCCGCCCTCGTACAGGACCGCGAGGACGGCGAAGTGCACGAGCGCCCCGATCACGAGCGCGAACTTCGTCAGCTTGGCAGCTTCCTCGACGAAGTAGCGGTTGCGTCGACCTCGCCAGGTCTCCGCTGGACGTTCTTGCACGCGCGTGTCTGGTGCCAGCTCTGTGCCAGCTACCGTGACGGTTCGCGTCGAAGTCGCCATCCCCGAAACTCTAGCGTGTTGCGCGAAACGTGACCGAGGATAGTCACGTTTCGTGACCGCGTGCTGTAAGGCCGGCCGACAGATCGACCCCTGGAATCAGGCAGCACGCCGGCTTGGATCGTGGCACGTCTGGTGCTTTGGTCGGCCGCATGACTGGTCGCCTATCGATCGCCTTGGTCCTGCTCGCCGCCGCGCCCGCGTTCGCGCAACCGGCGCCGAAACCCGCCGACGACATGGCGGCCTTCGAGAAGGATCTCGATGCGTTGTTCACCAAAGGCGGGCTGACCGCCGAGGGTGCCGCGGCGCGCGCCGCGAAGGCTTCGCCGACGGTCCGCCGCAAGGCCGCCGAGCTCGACGCAGCTCTCGCGCAGCTCGAGACCGCGCAACTCTCGCAGGTCCCCCAGATCGGCGGCAAGGCGTCGTACACGCGGCTCTCGTACGTGAAGCCGTTCGTGATTCCGTTCATGGGCCAGAACTTCACGATCCCGAGCCTGCAGAACCAGTACGTGCTGCAGGGCCAGATCGCGGTCCCGCTCTCCGACTACGTCGTGAGGTTCCCCAAGCTGATCAACACCGCGAAGCTCGGCGAGCAGGCGGCGCGCGTCGGCGAGAGGTCTGCCGAGGTCGGCGCCGGCGAGGACGCGCGGCTCGCGTACTACGAGTGGGTGCGCGCGAAGCTGCAGGTGCTGATCGCGCACCGCCAGCTCGCGCAGGTCCAGGCGACGCTGGTGCAGGAGCAGGCGCTCGCCGACGTGCAGCGGATCTCGCGCGCCGATCTGCTCCGCGTGCAGTCGCAGGAGGCCGAGGCCGAGCAGACCGTCGACCAGCTGCAGAACCTCGCGCAGCTCCGCGAGGAGCAGCTGCGTCTGCTGATCGGCGCGAGCGAGGCCGAGCCGCTGACGCCCGGCGAGGATATCCGCGCCGATACCGCGACCCCGCAGCCAGGCAACCTCGACGAGCTGCTGAAGCAGGCGACGAGCAAGCGCCTCGAGATCAAGGGCCTCGACCTCGGCATCGAGGCGAAGGACGCGCAGGCGAAGGCCGAGCAGGCGAACCTCTATCCGCGCCTCGCCGCGTTCGCGAGCGCCGACTACGATCGACCGAACCAGCGCGTGTTCCCTCAGGTGGATGAATTTCGGTTCACCTGGGCAGCGGGCCTGCAGCTGACCTGGCAGCTCAACGACTACCTGGTCTCGCGCGCGACCGAAGCGCGCATCCACGCCGAGCGCGGCGAGCTCGTCGCCGATCGCGAGAACCTGATCCGCGGCACGCGCATCGAGATCCTCGCGGCGGGGCAGGCGGTCCAGATCGCGCTGCACTCGCTGCAGACGACGCAGAAAGGTCTCGCCGCGGCCGAGGAGGGCTACCGCGTCCGTCGCGAGCTGCTCAACGCCGAGCGTGCCACCGCGCTCGAGCTCGTCGACGCGCAGACCGACCTGACCCGCGCCCGCATTGCGGCGCTCAACGCCCGGGTCGACCTTCGGGTCGCGATGGCGCAGCTCGCCCACGCCCTCGGCGACGACACCGGTACCGCCAAGTAGGCGATACAGCTGTCGGAATCCCTTACAGCGGCACCGGCCTAACCGCCTGTTCGGCGCGCTGTACCGAGTGGCAGAGCACATGCATCCTAGCGCTCGCCATGCGTGCCATCGCCGCTCTGTCGACGTCGCTGATGCTGTTTGCCGCGGGGTGCAAGAAACCCGCGGATTCGGGAGGCCCCGCGAAGGCCGCGGCCGCGCCCCCGATCAAGGTCGCGACGCTCGTCGCCGCCGAGGAGACCGCGCCCAAGGTGATCACGCTCACCGGCCAGGTCATCGCGGATCAGCGCTCCGACGTCACCGCGGACACCCAGGGCAAGGTCATCAACGTGATGGTCGAGCGCGGCACGCGCGTGAAGCTCGGCCAGCCGGTCGTCCAGCTCGATGTTCGCTCGGCCGCGCTCGGCGCGAACGAGGCGAGCGCGAACCTCGCCGCCGCGAAGGCGCAGAAGGACCTCGCCGAGCAGGAGTGCCAGCGCACGCAGGAGCTGCTCAACAAGGGCGCGATCACGAAGAGCGAGTACGACCGCCAGATGACGCAGTGCTCGTCGGCACGCGAGCAGGTCGCCGCCGCATCGGCGCGCGCGAGCATGATGGCGAAGTCGGTCGCGGACGGTCTCGTTCGCGCACCGTTCGATGGCGTCGTCAGCGAGAAGATGATCTCGCCGGGCGAGTGGGTCGCGCCGGGCAAGCCGCTGTTCACGCTCGTCAAGGATGACCCGCTGAAGGTCGAGATCTCGGTTCCCGAGATCGCGATCGAGAAGGTGAAGGAAGGCGAGCACGTCATCCTCCACGCGGTCGCCGATCCCAACAAGTCGTACGGCGCGACGATCAGCCGGCTCTCCGCCGAGATCGGCCGCACGCGCTCGCTGATCGTCGAGGCGACCGTCGACAAGGGGACCGACCTGGTCCCCGGCATGTTCGTCGAGGCCGAGGTCGTCTACGGCAACGAGCCGCGCGTGATCCTCCCCAAGGACGCGGTCGCGCAGCGCGGCAAGCAGTGGGCGGCCTTCGTCGTCAAGAACGGCGAGGTCGAGGAGCGCTTCGTCCACAAGGGGCCCGAGGTCGAGGGCGGCAAGGTCGTCGTCCTCGACGGCGTCGCGAAGGGCGAGAAGGTCGTCGCGAAAGTGCCCAACAACCTGACCGACGGCGCGAAGGTGACGGAGTAAGCCATGCAATGGCTAGCTAACATCTGCGTCAGGAGGCCGATCTTCGCGTCGGTCTTGATCCTGGCGCTCGTCGTCGTCGGCTTCGTCGGCTACAAGTCGCTCGGCGTCGACAAGTTCCCCAAGGTCGACTTCCCGATGGTCACGATCGTCACGCCGTATCCCGGCGCGGCGCCGGGCGCCGTCGAGACGGACGTCACCGAGAAGATCGAAGAGGCGGTCAACACCGTCTCCGGCCTCGACACGCTGACCTCGGTCTCGACCGAGGGCGTCTCGATGGTCATCGCGCAGTTCGAGCTCGAGATCGATCCGGACAAGGCCGCGAACGACATCAACGAGCACATCGCCAGCGTGCTCCGCGACCTGCCGCCGGGCCTGCGTCCCGAGGTCAAGAAGGCGGACCCCGATGCGGCGCCCGTCATCGTGCTCTCGGTCAAGGGCCCGCCCGATCTCAAGACGACCGAGCTGTCGCGCTTCGCCGACAAGCAGGTCAAGCAGCGCATCGAGCGCCTAAAAGGCGTCGGTCAGGTCGTCATCCTCGGCAAGCAGGATCGCCAGATCAACGTCCAGCTCGACGCGATCCGGCTCGCCGCCGCGGGCGTCTCGGCGCTCGAGGTGCAGCACGCGATCGCGACGTCGAACGTCAACGTGCCGGGCGGCCAGCTCGAGATGGGCGCGAACAACCAGACGCTGCGCGTCGAAGGGCGCGCCGTCGATCCCGAGCAGATCGCCGACATCGTCGTGCGTGCGCAGGGCACGCATCCGATCAAGGTTCGCGACGTCGCCGACGTCGAGGACGGCATGGAGGACCTCGAGCGCACGGCCGTCCGCAACGGCGCGCCGGCGATCGCGCTGCAGGTCCGCAAGCAGACCGGCACGAACACGGTCGCCGTCGTCGATGCGGTCAAGCAGGCCGTCACGGCGATGCAGAAGAACCTGCCGAAGGGCTACACGGTCGACGTCGTCCGCGATAACTCGATCCAGATCCGCACGTCGGCCGACCAGGTGCTCGAGCACTTGATCGTCGGCGCGCTGCTCGCCGCGCTCGTCGTGCTGCTGTTCCTCGGCTCGCTGCGGTCTACGATCATCGCCGCGATCGCGATCCCAGTGTCGATCATCTCGACGTTCGGTCTGATGATGATCGCGCACTTCACGTTGAACATGATGACGCTGCTCGCGCTCGCGCTCGCGGTCGGCATCGTGATCGACGACGCGATCGTCGTGCTCGAGAACATCTACCGGTTCATCGACGAGAAGAAGATGAAGCCGTTTCCGGCCGCGATCCACGCGACCAAGGAGATCGGCCTCGCCGTCCTCGCGACCACGCTGTCGCTGATGGCGGTGTTCTTGCCGGTCGCGTTCATGAGCGGCATCGTCGGCCGCTTCCTCTACAGCTTCGGCTTGACGATGGCGTTCGCGATCGGCGTGTCGATGATCGTCGCGTTCTCGCTGACGCCGATGATGGCCGCGCGCATGCTGCCGCCTCCGCCGCCCGAGGGTAGCGAGCGCCGGCTGTCGTGGCTCGAGCGCGGCTCGAACGCGTTCTTCCGCCCGATCCAGCGCGTCTACTCCGGCGTGCTGGCGTTCTGCCTGCGCCACCGCTGGGTCGTCGGCGTCGCGATCATCGGCTCGTGCATGTCGACGTTCCCGATGGCCAAGAAGGTCGGCGGCGACTTCCTGCCGCAGAACGACGAGGCGCAGTTCGAGATCTACGTCCAGACGCCCGAGGGCACGTCCCTCGAGCAGACGACGCTCGTCTCCGAGCGCTTCGCGCGCCTCGCCCGCGAGTCCGCCGAGGTCGACTCGACGCTCGTCACGGTCGCCGGCAGCGATCAGCGCCAGCCGAACGTCGGCAACGTCTACGTCCACCTGATCGACCCCGACAAGCGGTCGAAGACGCAGAACGACGTGATGGACGTCGTGCGCCGCAAGGTCGCGGCAGGATGCCCCGCGCCGCAGGCCTCCGACCAGGAGAAGAGGAAGGCGGCCTGGATCTGCCCCGAGGGCACGCGCTTCGCGGTCCAGCAGGTCAACGACTTCTCGCTCGGCGGCCAGAACGCCGTCGTGTCGTACGTGATCTCCGGCCCGGACCTCGACAAGCTCGAGGGCTACGGCCACCGCGTGATCGAGACGATGTCGAAGGTGCCGGGCGTCGTCGACCTCGACAGCTCGCTCGTCGATCCGATGAAGGAAACGACGGTCATCCCCGACCTCGACCGCGCCGCCGTGCTCGGCGTCGACCCCGGTGACATCACGGCGACGCTCGCCGTGCTCGTCGGCGGCATCGAGGCCTCGACGTTCGAGGACCGCGGCGACGAGTACCCCGTGTTCCTGCGCGCCGCCGAGCGGTTCCGCAACGACCCGAACGCGCTGTCGCTGATCGCGGTGCCGTCGCGCACGCTCGGCCAGGTGCCGCTGACCGATGTCGTCAAGATCGGCCAGTCGGTCTCGACGTCGAAGATCACGCGCCAGGGCCGCGAGCGCGCGGTGACGATCACGATGAACGTCGCGCCGGGCTTCTCGGAGTCGGCGATCGTCGCGCAGATGGTCAAGGCCGTCGACCAGCTCCAGCTGCCTCCCGGCTACACGGCCGAGCCGTTCGGCCGCAGCAAGGAGATGGCGAAGATGCAGAAGGCGTTCATGTTCGCCATCGGCCTCGCCGTCGTCTTCATGTACCTGGTGCTCGCGGCGCAGTTCGAGTCGTGGCTCTACCCGCTGATCATCATGATGTCGCTCCCGCTGACGGTGCCGTTCGCGATCCTGTCGCTGCTGCTCACCGGTGGCTCGATGAACATCTTCTCGATGCTCGGCATCATCGTGCTGTTCGCGATGGTCAAGAAGAACGCGATCCTTCAGGTCGACCACGCGAACGGTCTTCGCCGTCAGGGTCTGCCGCGCACCGAAGCCGTGCTCGCCGCCTCGCGCGATCGACTCCGCCCGATCCTCATGACGACGTTCGCGTTCGTCGCCGGCATGCTGCCGCTGATCACCTCGAAGGGAATCGGCTCCGGTATGTCGAAGGCGATGGCGACGGTCGTCGTCGGTGGACAGACGTTCTCGCTGCTGCTCACGCTCGTCGCCGTGCCCGTGATCTACACGTGGTTCGACGACCTCGCGCGGTGGGCGATCCACAAGGTGAAGCGCGGCAAGCCCGTCGATCGCGGCGCCGCAGAAGTCGGCGTGTTGGATCTGCACAACATCTCCAACACGCAAGCGTAATCGCGGTGAATCACGCGCTCCGGAGGCGCGACATTTTCGCGAACATTTGTGGTTCCGATCGCGATCGGGGTTTGATATGACGCGAATCCCTCAAGCCGATCGTGCTCGTGACCATGACGAAGACGACTAGAACCTCCCGTTCGAGCCGAGACCTTCGCACACTGCTCCACGTTCCCCAGCACGACCTGCAGGCGCAGGTGGCGGTGCGGCTCGAGCGGCTGGGCTTCCCCACGCTGCGCCCCGCGCACGTTCAGGTGCTCTCCGCGATCACGCCCGAGGGCGTGCGTCTCGCGGAGCTCGTCTCCGCGGTCGGGCTGCCGAAGCAGACGGTCGGCGACCTGATCGACGACCTCGAGTCGATGAAGATGGTCGAGCGCTTCCCCGATCCGGATCACGGCGTCATCAAGCGCGTCCGCCTCGGCTCGAAGGGCAAGATCTGGGCGGCCGAGTGCCGCCGCGTCGCCGCCGCGACGGAGGCCCGCTGGGCCACGCGCCTCGGCACGAAGAAGATGAAGTCGCTGCGCGCGCTCCTCGAGGAGCTCGCGTCGACGGTCGAGGCCGAGCCGCGCAGCGGCAACGGCGCCCGGCAGCAGAAGCGCGGCTAAACGCCCCAGCCTCGGCGCGCGCGGGGGCGCGGCTGTCCGGCGCGCGGACCCTACGTGTGCGTAGGAGCTGCTACTTCTTGTCGGGCTTCTTGGCGCCGACGAACGTGTAGATGAACGACGCCTTCATCACGGTGTCGAACGCGCTCGCCTCGGGCTGGAAGTTGGGCGCGAGATTCTTGACCGGGAGCGCGGACGGCCGGTTGTCGTACTTGACCTCCATCGACATCTGGACCGCGAGGTTGAAGCCGATCTTGGCGGTGATCGCGACCCTGGAGTTGACGCGGGTGTCCTTGAACGGGCCGCCGTCGACGATGTGGCCCTGATCGTCGGTCGTCGTCAGGTTCTCGCGGTTGAGGTTCGTGAGGATCTCCATCGCCGCCTCGAGCGTCGCACCCTCCGTCATGATCGCCTTGTGTCCGATGAACGCGCGGCCGGAGTGAATCGAGAGGCTCGGGCCGCTGACCGGATCCTGGCGCGAGAAGTCGTAGCCGACCTCGAGCGCGGTCTCGGCGGTCGCGGACTTGTACAGGCGGCGGCTGTAGCCGGCCTGACCGCCGAACGCGGACTCGAGGCCGGCCGGCGTGTCTCGCGACGCGAGCGCGGCGACGTAGACCGAGTTGAAGTCGGTGAGGAATCGGTCGTAGCGGAGCTTGGAGCTCAGCGTCTCGGCGGTGATCGTCGAGACCGTCACGATCTCGTTCGCGTTGTCGATCATGCCGTTGCCGTTCATGTCCTGCAGCACGCGCAGGCCTGACTTCGCGTAGGCGCCGCTGGCATCGAACATGAGCCGGTTCGCACCGGTCTTGCGGGAGAGGTGGAGGCCGCCCGTCGCCGTCGTCAGCTCCGAGTTGCCGGTCGTGAGGACGACGCCGGCCTCGGCGGCGGCGGTCCAGTCGACACCTTTGACGTCCTTGACGTCGTCGTGCTTGCCGTACTCGAACTTCGGGTCGTCGGCGGCGGCGAAGCGCCCCGTGAGGAGGATGAGCGCGATAAGAGAACGTCGCATGTCGCGACGGTACCTCAATCTTGTTTGGGAATCGCGCGGAGCCGGTAGCCGAAGCGGTGACGAGACTCGATCAGATCGCCGATCTCGGACTTCATCAGCGCGCGCCGCACCCGGCGGACGAGCTGCTTGACGTGGTTCTCCGACGGCTCGCGCGTATCCCACGACAGGTCCGCGATCAGCTCGCTCGAGCGCACGAAGCCGCGCACGAGCTCGGGCTGATGCTGCTCCGTCGCCATCCGCTTGATCATCAGCGCCATCAGCTCGAACTGCGTGGTGGTCAGCTGGACCTGCTTGCCGTCGACCTCGATCAGGCCGCCGCCGCCGCCGGTCGGCTCGTGCAGGCGAAACCGCATCTCGGGCAGGCCGACATCGGTGTGCTCCTCGCCGAAAGCGTCGTCGTCGTCCTCGGTCGAGACCGGGCGCGGCACGGGAGCGGGCGGCACGACGGCGCCCGGCTTGATCGTCGACGTGATCGTGCGGCTCGCCTTGGGAGTGGGCAGGGAGGCGACGTCCTCGATCATGTAGAACGCGATGTGCCCGAACCGCACGCGCTCGCCGGTCTTCACGGCGACGGGGTTGTCGCACAGGCGATCTTCGAGATACGTGCCGTTCGCGCTCCCGAGGTCGCGCACCGTCCACGTGCCGTTGTCGAACGTCAGGTGCGCGTGGTGGCGCGAGACGCTCGGCTCGAGCACGGCGATGCCGCGGTTCTCGACCTGCCGCCCGATCAGCGTGCGTGCATCGAGCTGGTGCGCGCGGCCCCACAGATCGATCAGCGCGGCGGTGGTCGGGTGCTGGATGCGCGGCTGGATCTGCTCCGGACTCATACGGATCGGGCTCGAAAGCTCGTCGCGGCATTCCTCGCACAGCACACCCACTTCTGCAGGCCGTGCGTTGCACACCGGGCACATCACGGACGCCATCCTATCACTCATCACCATCAGAGTTATTCCCACCCAGGGTAAGCGCGGCCTTGCACCGGTTCCTCGACGCGGTGGGGGGCTACGGAAAACCGTATGGGGAAGCTCTGGGCGGCGATGCCGTCGTCGGCGGCGGTCATGACCTGGAAGTGGAGGTGGGGCGTCGACGAGAAGCCCGTGTTGCCGGAGAGCGCGATCTCCTGGCCGCGCGCGACGTGATCGCCGGGCGCGACCTCGACGCCGCTCGGGGCGAGGTGCATGTACTCGCCGAGCGTGCCGTCGTCGTGGAGGACGAGCACGAAGTTCGTGCGGGCATATTCGAGGTAGTCCGGCGAGGTGCCCGCGCCCTGTGCGGCCGCGTTGCTCGCGACGACGATGCCAGGCCGGGCCGCGAGCACCTTCGTCGCGACCGGGCAGTCGAAGTCGACCGCGAACTCGTTCGAGCCGCGATGGGAGAACGCGCCGTGAAAGCCCTGCAGCACCGCAAACGTCTTGCCGGCCGCGTAGGGCAGGCGATACGCGTAGGGCGCCGGGCGAGCCTGCGGATCGCCGAAGCGCGCGTGCAGCTGGAACACGCGCCGGTAGGCCTGCGTCGGATCGATCACCGCGAGCGTCGTCAGCACGACGCCGGCGCCTTGCACGTTCGGCTTTGGCGCGGCCGGCAGCACGGTGACGCCGGTGTTGTCGGTCGGCTCGAGGTTGACGAGGTCGGCGAGCTGCCACGCCATCACGACCGGCACCGCGTAGCGGTTGTAGGCGACCTCGATGATGCGGTTGCCGTCGCGTCGCATCTCGAGCTCGATGCGGCCGCCGTCGAACGCGAAGTCCGTCAGGCGATCGACGACGACACCCGCGCTGCGCAGATCGATCGGCGCCTCGTCGGGAGGCGGCGGCGCGGCGGGCGCGGTCCATGCCGGCGTGCCCGGCTGCGGGCCGCAACCGAGCAGCGCGACGAGCGCGAGCCACCGCATCTTCCCTATCGTAGCAGTCGCGAGAATCTCGTGCGCGCGCGTGCCTGGATGTTGCAGTGCGTCTCGTGCAGGAGGTCACTATGGCTAAACTATCTTCGGCTGCGTGGATCGCGCACGACGTCGGGCTCGCGACGGCAATCGGTGGCACGCTCTTCGGACGCGAGGCGCTGCACCCGGCGCTGCGAGAGGGGATCGACGATCAGGAAGATCGCGATCGCGTCGCGGATGCGGCGTGGCGGAAGTTCTCGTGGGTGAATCTCGCCGGGCACGTCGCGATGGCGTCGACGTGGTTCGCCGGGCGCGCGATGCTGAGCGGCCGCGAGGTCGATCGGCTGTCGCGCCCGATGACGGTCGCGAAGGACGCGTTGATCGTCGCGAGTCTCGCGACCGGCGTCGCGAGCGTCGTGCTCGGGCGCATGCTCGGCGCGAAGGTGCGCAACGACGAGCGAACGTCGATGCAGCACCGCGAGAAGGTCGAGACGCTGCGCCGCGCCGTCGGTGCGGTCGGGCTCGTCAACCTGGCCGCAAACGTCGGCATCATGGGCCTGACCGCCGCGCTTGCGATGCAGGCGTCGAAGTCGAACAAGTTCTCGGTCGTGTCGCGCTTCTTGCCCTAGCGGCGATAGCGCACGATCGTGCCGGAGCGGCGGTCCCACTCGGTCCGCTTGCCCGGCACGCGCAGCGACGCGTAGAGCACGTGGAGCACCCACGTCACCGAGACGATCGCGGCGACGAGGTTGCCGACTGTGTGCACGAACGACGGCAGCGCGAGCTGATCGAGGCCCCGCGTGATCCACTCGAGCACGATCAGCGGGCCGAGCTTGATCGCGGTGCGCCGGATCGCGGCGCGCCAGGTCGGTCGATGGCCCGTCGAGACGTCGGCGATCTGCAGCTCGAACAGCGCGCCGCCGAGCGTGGTGCCCCAGCGCCCGACGAGCAGCGTCTCGAGCACGGCGATCACGGGAAAGCCGATGAGGCCCATCGGCACGTCGCCGCCGCCGTGGAGCACGCCGATCCCGAGCGCGAGCACGATCACGACCGTCAGCATGTCGAGGCCGCCCGCGATCATGCGCACCCAGAAGCCGGCGGGGCGCGTGTACTGCGTCGACACGAGCTCGATCGCGCGCAGCAGCTCGTCGTAGCTGCCGAAGCGGTCGGCGGGGTTGGGCGCCATCATGCGCGCGATCAGGCCGTCGAGCGCGGTGCCCTGGATGCGCGGCACGACGCCGCGCGGGATGCTCGGCCGCACCGCGGTCTCGTGCAGCGAGCGCAGCTCGGCGGCGGTCTGCGCCTGGAACGGCGGGCGGCCGGAGACGAGCTGGTACAGCGTGGCGCCGAGCGCGTAGATGTCGGCGCGGAAGTCGATCGGCTCGCCGCGCGCCTGCTCGGGCGCCATGTAGAGCGGCGTACCGGCCATCGTCGTCTGCGCGACGGGGCCGCCATCGGCGGCGTGCTCGGGCGCGCCGGCGGCGAGCCCGAAATCGAGGACCTTCACGACGCCGTGCGCATCGACCATCAGGTTCGACGGCTTGACGTCGCGGTGCGTGAACCCGGAGCGCTGCGCTTCGCGGAGCCCGAGCACGGCGTCGTGGATCAGCGCGAGCGCTTGCTCGGCGGGGATCGGACCGTGCGCGCTGCGCTCGGCGAGCGTCTCGCCCGTGACGTACTCCATCGCGAAGTAGAGGCGGCCGGTGTCCTCGCCGATGAAGTAGATGTGCGCGACGTTCGTGTGCATCACGCGGGCTTGCGCGCGCGCCTCGCGGACCATCCGGTCGCGAGCGGCGGCGGTCGTCGTGCCAGCGGGCAGGACCTTCACGGCAACGGGGCGGTCGAGTGCGAGATCGGTGGCGAGGTAGACCTCGCCCATCCCGCCCGCTCCGAGTTTCTTCGAGATCTGGAAGTGACCGAGGCGCACGCCCGCCGGCAGCTCGCCGCCCGGTGTCACTGCCGTCGGTGCGGCCGTCGCGGTCGCGTCGAGCGCAGCCTCGAGATCCGTCGCCACGGAGCGATCATACCCAAACCTTGACTCCCCGCCGCGTTCGCTTACCTTCGACGTCGATGTCCGCGCGCGATCGCAGCTGGACGGTGGCTCCTTCATTGCTGTGGTTCGGCGCGCTGCTCGCGGGCGCGCTGATCTATCTCGACGGTGGCGTGCAGGCGGTCGCGGATCGCCTCACCGCGAAGCGCGCGACGGACGTGCCGGCGGCCGGGCCGGTGTTCACGGCGAAGCCGGTCGTGGTCGCGGAGGCCGATGACAACGTCGATGTCGCGACGGCGCTGCCGGCTGCGGTCGGCGGCAGCCACGACATCGGGCCGCTCGACGACACGTGCCTCGACGGCAGCGACGACGCGTGCAAGCGCTGGGCGATGGACGGCTTCTACAAGGCTGTCGCCGACGAGAAGAAGGGCACGCTCGGGCGTGCGGTGCGCGTGTCGTGGTACGGCGACAGCGTGATCGCGACCGACGCGATTCCCGGCCGGCTGCGCAGCAAGCTGCAGGGCGAGCTCGGCGACGGCGGGCCCGGCTTCGTGTTCGTCGTGCCGCCGCACCGGTTCAACGAGCACCAGGCGATCACGCGCGCGCAGAGCGGCAACTGGGCCTCGCACGCGATCAGCGTGATGCAGATACCCGATGGCCTGTACGGGCCCGGTGGCGCGACCGCGGAGACCGACGGCGGGCGCTCGACGATCAAGCTCGTCAGCGGCAAGGTGACGAACGTCGAGCTGTACTACCTCGCGGAGCCACACGGCTCGACCGTGACGGTGAGCGCGGACGGCGCGCCGCTGATCACGGCGCCGACGGCCGCTGATGCGAAGGCCGTCGCCTACGCGACAGGGACGACGGCCGGCGCCTCGAGGTTCGACATAGAGTCGAAGGGCCGTGCGCGGCTGTTCGGGCTCACGCTCGAGAACGCGAAGGGCGCGGTCGTCGATAACCTCGGCGTCGTCAGCGTCAACGTGAAGAGCTGGACGAACGCGGATGCGGCGCACTGGTCGGACGAGCTCGCGCACCGCGACGCGGATCTGATCCTCGTCATGATCGGCGCGAACGAGGCGCAATGGCTCCAGCCCGGCGACAAGGACACGAAGGACTACCAGGCGCACTACGAGACGCTGCTCGCGCCGATCCGCAAGGGCCGGCCGGAGGCGGCGTGCCTCGTCGTGTCGCCGACGGATCAGGCGGAGGAGAAGGACGGCGAGTACCCGTCGCGGCCGGTGATGCCGCTGCTCGTCGAGGCGCAGCGCAGGGCGGCGCACGCGGCGGGCTGCGCGTTCTACTCGACGTACGACTGGATGGGCGGCAAGGGCAGCGCGGCGAAGTGGTTCCGCAAGGGCCTCGTCGGCAGTGACTTCCAGCACCTGACGCAGAAGGGCGCGAACAAGCTCGCCGACGGCCTCTACGAGGCGCTAAGCACGGGGTACCAGAAGTATGCGTCGCACTGAGGCGGTCGTGTTCGCGTGCGCGCTCGCCGGCTGCGGCAGCGGCTGCGACGGCGAGCGTGCGCAGAAGTCGACCGCGCGGCCACCCGATACGGTCGTGCACGACGGCGAGCCCGGTGCGACCGCGCCCTCGCCGGAGGTCGACGGCGGCGCGCTGCCGATGACGATCGGCTTTCTCGACGCGCCGCAGGGCACGCTCGACACGCTGTTCACGGGCCTCGCGGCGGCGGAGAAGCGCGAGCCGGGGGGGCGCGTCGACATCGTGATGTTCGGCGACTCGCACACCGCCGGTGACTCGATGACGGCGCGGCTGCGCCAGACGTGGCAGCACCAGTTCGGCGACGCGGGGCGCGGCCTCGTCGCGGCCGGCAAGGCGCCGACGCGTCACTACTACCAGCGCGACGTTCACTACGGCATCAGCGGCGAGTGGAAGGCCGCGGTCGGCGGCAAGCGCGGCGACAGCGAGCCGTTCGGCATCGCGGGGCTCCGCGTGTGGGGCCAGAAGAAGGGCGCGCAGCTGTGGGTCGAGACGTGCGCGGAGTGTCCGTCGGGCACGAGCACCGCGCAGTTCGAGATCCTGTACTACGCGGCGCCCGAGCACGGCGTGCTTCGCTATCGCGTCGACGACGGCGCGTGGCAGCAGCTCGCGACGAAGACGACCGCGATCGAGCCGCCGCACCCCGCGCGTCAGGTCGTGCCGGTCGCCGATGGCCCGCATCGGCTCACGCTGGAGCACGGCGGCGGCGGCGTGGTGGACCTGTTCGGCGTCGTGCTCGAGCGCGGCAAGCCCGGTGTCGTGATCGACTCGCTCGGCGTCGTCGGGCGGCGGCTCGGCTCGCTGCGATCGTGGGACTGGTCGATCATCGGCGACCAGCTGTCGACGCGCGATCCGAAGCTCGTCGTCCTGCAGTACGGCACGAACGAGGCCGACGACCCCGATCTCAACCTCGACGACCTCGCGCGCTACTACGACGAGACGATCCTGCGCATCCGCGCCGCCGCGCCGACCGCTTCGATCCTCATCCTCGGCCCGCCCGACATGGGCGTGCGCGAGGCGGGCAGGAGCTGCGATCACATGAAGGTGCCGCCCGATGCGGGCCTGCCGCCGGAGTGCGAGTGGCGCACGCCGTCGATCCTCGGCGAGATCATCTCCGTCGAGCACGCGGCAGCCGTGCGCAACCACGTCGCGTTCTTCGACACGTTCGCCGCGATGGGCGGCGCCGATCACATGCACGGCTGGGTGACCGCGGATCCGAAGGTCGCGTTCAAGGACCACGTGCACTTCACCGACATCGGCTACCAGCACTGGGCCGACGCGCTGTCGGGCGCGCTGCTCGAGCAGTACGACCGCTGGCGGCAGGCGCACGGCCTGGGGCCGAGTCATCCGCTGGTGCCACCGCCCGCGCACCCGAGCGACGCGCCGCTGCCCGGCCCGGTGCCGCCGTGAGCCGCGCCGTGCTCGTCACGCCTCGGGTCCGCGGCTGATGCTGTTCTCGTCGCCGGATTACCCGCTGTTCCTGATCGCGGTGTTCTTCCTGTACGCGCTGCCCCGTGCAGGCGCGTTCGATCCGGTGCTCGAGCGCGCGCTGCGCGTGCTGCGGATCGGGCGCTACGCGGCCGCGTTCCGCGTCGTGTTCGGCCGCTGGGCGCGTGGCGCGGTGATGCTGCTGCTCGGCGACCTCGTGTTCCTGCTCGTCTCGAAGGACACGGGGACGCTGTGGGATCCGCTGGGCGGCGCCGCGTATCGCGCCGTCCAGCTGCTGGGCAGCGGCCCGGCTCCGACGTGGCCGGCGGCGCTCGTCGGGCAGTGGGTCGCGGGGACGTGCGTGCTCGCGGCCGCGATCGTCGCGGGACGGCGCGGGGCAGGGTGGCTGTCGTCGGAGCGCGGGCAGCGCGCCGTCGCGCGGCTAATCGTCGGCGTGCTGGTCGTCGTCGGGGCGACGGTCGCGATCGCGTCGGAGGCGGGCCGCCTCGATGACGTCACGGCGCAGATCGTCGCGCACGGACACCTGCTCGTGCTCGTCGTGCTCGGCATCGCGATCGGCGCCGCGTACACCGAGCTGCACCGGCCGCTCGCGCGCGTGCTCGTGCTGTTCGTCGTGTCGAGCCTCTTCTATCACGCGTGGGCGGCTGCGATGCCGGGCCCCTATCGCTACCTGCTCGCGCTGCTGCTCGGCACGATCATCCTCGACTACTACCTCGCGATCTGGATCGAGGGCACCGAGTCGCCGCGCGCGCGCAAGGCGCTCGTGATCGTCTCGCTCGTCTCGAACCTCGGCATCCTCGGCTTCTTCAAGTACACGAACTTCTTCACGCAGGACGTGCTCCACCTCCCGGTGCGCCCGCTGCACCTGATCCTGCCGGCCGGCATCTCGTTCCACACGTTCCAGTCGCTGTCCTACACGATCGACGTCTATCGCCGGCAGCTCCGCGCGACGCGCTCGCCGATCCAGTTCGCGACGTTCGTGCTGTTCTTCCCGCAGCTCGTCGCCGGTCCGATCGTGCGCGCCCAGGATCTGCTGCCGCAGCTCGCCGAGCTGCCGACGCTCCAGCTCGAGAAGGCGACCGCCGGCCTGTGGCGCATCGTCGTCGGCCTGTTCAAGAAGATCGCGCTCGCCGACACGCTCGCGCTCGTCATCGTCGACCGCGTCTTCGAGGCGCCGACGCGCTTCTCGAGCCTCGAGGTCCTCGCCGGCATCTACGGCTACGCGCTCCAGATCTACCTCGACTTCTCCGCGTACTCCGACATCGCGATCGGCTCCGCCGCGCTGCTCGGCTTCGACCTGCCGGAGAACTTCCGCACGCCCTACCGCAGCGCCTCGCTCCAGGAGTTCTGGCGGCGCTGGCACATCTCGCTCTCGACCTGGCTGCGCGACTATCTCTACATCACGCTGGGCGGCAGCCGCGGCGCTCCGTGGCGCACGTACGTCAACCTCTCGCTGACGATGATCCTCGGCGGCCTGTGGCACGGCGCGTCCTGGGCGTTCATCGTGTGGGGCGCGCTCCACGGCTTCGGCCTCGCGATCACGCGCTACTTCCAGCGCACGCGCGACGCGACCCCCACCGCCGTCCGCTCGATGTTCGCCTGGACCGCCGCGCTCGCCGCGACCGGCCTCTCCGTCGAGCTGTTCGCGATGCCGGCCGCCACCGGCACCTGGACGCGCCTCGTCCTCGCCTGGCTCACGCTGACCCCGCTCTGGGCCGTCGTCACCGGCTGGCTCGCCGACGACGCCCCGACGCGCGCGCCCACACCGCCTCCGCCGTTCGGCTCCGCGTTCCGCGACAGCTTCGCCTCGGGATCGCGCGCCGGCTTCTCCTCGGAGGCGCTGCGCGCGGCGATGTGCCTGTTCGGCGTCGCCTTCCTCGCCGCGCTCGAGTGGAGCAGCCACGCGAGCTGGATCCCGCTCGCGCTCGCGACGTTCTTGTGCGCGCTCGCCGCGGATCTCGCCGCGTCGCCGCCGCGCCGCGCGGAGCTGATCGCGCTCGCCCGCCGCGGCCTCGCCGTCCTCCTCGTCTTCAACTACGTCTGCCTGGCCTGGATCTTCTTTCGCGCGACCTCGTTCGACAACGCGCTCGCCGTCCTCCAGCAGCTCGGCCACGGCGAGCTCGACCACGCGAACCTCGTCCCGATCGTCACGACCGCGCTCGCCGTCGGCTTCCTCTGTCACTTCTTCCCCGACGGCAGCTTCCGGTGGTTGCGCGACCGCTTCGTCGCGCTGCCCGCGCCGGCCCAGGGCGCGCTGCTCGCGGCGACCGCGCTCGTGCTGCGCGAGCTGTCGCACACGAAGATCGTGCCGTTCATCTACTTCCAGTTCTGAGCGGCGCTGGCCGGCACGCTTCTACTTCTTCGCGAGGAGCTTCTTCTGCGCCGCGACGATCGCCTTCTGGGCGGCGAGGATCGGCGCGAGCGCCTTCTGGCTCGCCGCGAGCTTGGCCTGGTTCGCGAGCACCTTCTTCTGGTTCGCGAGCACCTGGTCGAGCTTCTTCTGGCCGGCCTCGAGCTTCTTCTGGCTCGCCTCGAGCTTCTTCTGGTTCGCCAGGATCTTCTCCTGGTTCTGCAGGATCGCCGCGAACACCTCGGCGCCGATCTCGATCTCGTGCTCGTGAACGTCGTCGTGGTCGTGGCCCGCGTGGTCGTGCTCGTGGGCGTGGTCGTGACTCTCGCGGCCGTGCGTGTCGATGTCGTCCATGACTCACCCTCTCGCGGCGCAGCCGAGCGCCGGCGCGCGTATCGTCGGCAGGGCGTCCGCGTGGCGCAACCAGCGTGGGCACAATTACACGGAGAGGATTTCCCCCCTCGCACTGGGGCTGGAGCGCGTGACAAGACGGGCAGAATCGCGAGCTTAGGTCCGCCGTTCGTTACCCGCGTGTGACAGCGCGCTGGCACCTCGAGTGCACGAGTCGGGGCGCATGAGATCGATCCTGGTGGCTCTCGCGCTGCTCGCCGGATGCACGGTGGGCGATTCGACCGGCGGCGGAGGCGGCGGCGGGGGTGGGGGAGGCGGTGGCGGCGGCACGACCTCGCCCGATGCTGGCGGGACCGCGCAGAGCGGCGGCAGCAACAGCCAGGGCGGGTCGAACTCCGCCGCCGCGTGCACCGGCGCGACCTATGATCCGTGCACGGATAACACGCAGTGCATGTCGGGCAACTGCAAGACGTTCGGCGGCGCCGGGCTGCAGGTCTGTACGGTGACCTGCACGGTTGGCAACGATGCAACCTGCCTCGTCAACGGCGTTCAGGGCACCTGCAACAACATGGGCATCTGCAAGCCGCCAGCGGCGAACAGCTGTACGCGGTAAACTAAGACGCAAGGGTGCAGCGCATGTCGCTGCAGGTTCTGCGAAGGTCGGGCCGCCTTCGCGGATTCCTCGTGACGACGTTCCAGATCGCCGCCCTGATCGTTTCGCTGACCGCGTTGCTCGCGTACGTCAACGCGCGGTTCATCAAGCTGCCATCGCAGATCGGGCTGCTCGCGATCTCGCTCGCGGCGTCGCTCGCGATCGTGGGGCTCGATGCGGCCGGCGCGATCGATGCGTCGCGGATTGAACGCGTCGTCACCCAGGTGAATTTCGGTTCAACCCTGCTGCACGGCATGCTCGGGCTGCTGCTGTTCGCGGGCTCGCTGCACATCAACCTCGGCGAGCTGCGCGAGCACCGGTGGCCGGTCGCGGTGCTGTCGCTGTTCGGCACCGTCGCGTCGACGCTGCTCGTCGGGCTGGCGATGTACGCGGTCCTCGGCGGCACGCTCGGGCTGATGAACGCGCTGCTGTTCGGCGCGTTGATCTCGCCGACCGATCCGATCGCCGTGCTCGGCGTGCTGAAGAGCTCGCGTGTGCCGCGGCCGATCGAGATCGTGATCGCCGGTGAATCTCTGTTCAATGATGGTGTCGGCGTCGTGCTGTTCACGGTGCTGCTCGCCGCGTCGGGAGGCGAGCACGTCGGAGCGGAGCACGTCGCGTGGCTGTTCGTGCGCGAGGCGATCGGCGGCG
>CAYUNM010000032.1:0-93876 GCA_964446175.1 uncultured Kofleriaceae bacterium | reverse complement strand
AGGCCGTTACCCCACCAACTAGCTGATGCGACGCAGGCTCCTCCTCGAGTGCCGGACATTGCTGCCTAGCTTTCCTTCCAAAACCCAGAGGCTCTGGAAACTTATGCGGTATTAGCGAGCCTTTCGGCTCGTTGTCCCCCGCTCAAGGGAAGATTACCTACGTGTTACTCACCCGTCCGCCGCTTTACTGATGGCCGAAGCCACTTTCTCGCTCGACTTGCATGTGTTAGGCCCGCCGCTAACGTTCGCTCTGAGCCAGGATCAAACTCTCCATAGAAAATTTGAAAACTGGTCTCAACGTCAGGTTAGTAGCTCAGGGTCCGGGGGGAACCTGAGCCTCTGACGTGGATCGGTTTCTTGTCTCAAACAAAAAACCCAAACATTCAGACTTGGCTTGCTATCCAGTTTTCAGAGACCGATCGCCGACTCGGAGCCTTCTCTTCGTCGGCCTCGGCGGTGTGTGCCGTCGAGGGATGCTGCTTATACGGGACTCGTTTTCTTTCGTCAACACCGATCGAAAAAAATTTCCACCAACCCACCGCTCGCCGCCAACTCTGCGATTCTCCAGCGGTTTTCCGAGCAAAAATTCTAGCTCGGATCCGCCACTGGATCCAACAACGCCCGCGAGCCCTTAGTTACCACCGCACGTGGACGTGGCAAGCAGCCCCCGCGGATCCCGACGCAACCGCCTGATTTCCGCGAGCTTCTGGTCTATTCTCTAGCCGCCCGACATGCTCGAATTCATCGGCAACTGCCGGATCGTCGAAGAGATCGCCTCGGGCGGGATGGCGGTCGTTTATCGCGCGGTCCAGGACCCGCTGGGTCGCACGGTCGCGATCAAGGCGCTCAAGACCAGCGCCGCCGCGGAGGAGAACGTCGTCACCCGGTTCGAGCGAGAAGCGAAGAGTCTCGCGAACCTGCAGCACGAAAACATCATCCACGTCTACGACTTCCATCAGGAACGCGGGGCGATGTTCATCGTGATGGAGTACGTGCAGGGCATCGACCTGTACGACCTGCTCGAGAAGTGCGGCCGCCTCCCCTACGACATCGCGGCGATCGTCGCGATGCAGGTCGCCCGCGCCCTCGACTACGTGCACTACCGCGGCATCGTGCACCGCGACATCAAGCCCGCGAACATCATGCTGGCCCGCACCGGCGGCGTGAAGGTCATGGACTTCGGCATCGCCCGCGACACCAACCTCGGCGACCTCACGGAAGCGGGCACCGGCATCGGTACGCCCGCCTACATGTCTCCCGAGCAGGTGCTCGGCGACAAGCTCGACGCGCGCAGTGACATCTTCTCGCTCGGCGTCGTGCTGTACCAGATGCTCACGGGCAAGAAGCCGTTCGTCGAGGACGAGAAGAAGTCCGCGATGCACAAGATCCGGCTCGAGAAGCACGAGAGCGCGCGCTCGCTCAACCCCGAGATTCCGCGCGAGCTCAACAACATCATCGACAAGTGCCTCGAGAAGCAGCCGCGCGATCGCTGGCGCAGCGCCCAGCACATGGTGATGGCACTCGAGCGCTTCCTCGCGAAGCACGTCGAGATGAACCACCACGCGCGCCTCGTGCTGTTCCTCAAGGCGCAAGGAATCATCACGGAGCTCGAGGCCGAGGAGTACTTGAACCCGGCCGCGCTCGGCGCCGGCGCGGGCGCGCTGCAGCAGCCGAACATGCAGGCGCGCAATGTCGTGCGTGCCGGCATCGTCGCGCACGGCATCACGCTCGGCGTGCTGCTGCTGTTCCTCGGCCTGATCCACGTCGCACCGCTCGGCGCGACGCCGCGCTCGTCGGCGATGCTCAAGGAGCAGCGCGGCTTCGTCCGCATCGACGCGAAACCGTGGGCGCGCATCGCGATCGACGGCAAGCCCGCCGGCATCACACCGCTCGGCCGCCCGCTCGAGCTCACCGAGGGCCCGCACACGATCACGTTCACGCACGACTGGTATCAGCCGGTCGTGAAGAAGCTCGACGTCACGGCGAGCACCGTCGATACCGCGCCGCAGATCACCGTCGACTTCGAGAAGCAGCACGTGCCGCTGCTGCCCGGGAAGACGAAGCCGTGAGGGCGCTGCTCGTGCTCCTCGCGCTCGTACGCATCGCGGCCGCGCAGCCCGACGCGACGGTCATGACGTATCGCGTACAGCGCGGCGACACGCTCGACCTCATCGCCGCCGAGCTCTACAGCGATCGCGACGACGCCGTGTTCATCATGGCCGAGAACAAGATGCAGAAGCCGCGCAAGCTCAATCCGGGCGAGCGCCTTCGCATCCCGATCACGCGCGAGATCCGCACCGAGAAGGGCGACAGCTTCGAGTCGCTCGCGAAGAAGTATCTCGGCGACGAGAAGCGCGCGAGCTTCCTCGCGGACTTCAACCATCGCTCGATCGAGGACAGCCTCGCGACGGGCACGGAGCTGACGATCCCGTTTCACGTCACGCACACCGTCACCGAGAAGACCGAGTCGCTCGCGGCCGTCTCGCAGACGTACTTCGGCAACGCGAAGCACGCCGACGAGATCGCGAAGTGGAACGGCCTCGACAAGACCTCGCTCGACAAGGGCGAGCAGATCGAGATCCCCGTCCTCGGCGTGCACGTGCGCGAGACACGCCTGCCTCCGCTCGATTCCGACTCGCAGGCGCGCGACAAGCAACGTCGCGAAGCGATCGCGCTCGCACAGACCGCGCTTCCGGCGGCACACGCGGCCTGGCTGCAAGGCGACTACGCGCGCGTCAAAGATGCGCTCGCGCCACTCGCCGACAAGACGGACTTCCTCGACACCGATACGGCCGTCGAGGTCGACCTGCTCCTCGGGCGCGCACACGTCGCGTTCGACGATCAGGCACTCGCGGTCGCCGCGTTCTCTCGCGTGCTCGCGCGCAGGCCGCGCTACGAGCTGTCGCCGTACTACGACTCTCCGAAGGTGCTCGAGGCGTGGCAGAAGGCCGTCTCGCAGGCGCAGTAGCGCTGCTGCTCGTCGCGTGTCGCGGGCACCGCGCGCCCGGGCCGCCGCCGCTGGGCAAGGCGCTCGTCGCCGCGCTCGAGGCCGCGGATCACGCGCGCGTGCCGTGGCGCTGCAGTGCGCCCGATACTCCCGCGCTCGCGCCGGTGACCATCGGCCGCTGGGCGACCGCGGAGCACACGCTCTCGCTCGGCGATCCGAAGCGCGAGGTGACGATCGGCGTCGTCGCGGATGCGGGCGGCAACGCTCCCGCGACGCTCGCCGCGCTCGCCCGGCTGCGCACGAAGCTCGCCGCCGCCGACCTCGTCGTGACGCTCGGCGGCATGGGCACCACGCAACCCGAGCTCGAGGCGACGCTCGGCACGCTCGCCGACAAGACCCGCCCGCTCGTCGCGCTGCCCGGCGATCTCGAGGACGAGCACGCGCAGCGCGCCGCGATCGCGACGCTCGCCGCGCACGGCAACGCGATCTTCGACGGCCGGCTCGCCCGCTGGATCACCGCCGGTGACGCGACGCTCGCGACGGTGCCCGGCACCGGCGCGATGGAGCGGCTCGTCGCGGGAGCCGACGGCTGCGCCTGGCGCGCGAGCGAGGTCGCGATGATCTACAAGCAGCTCGCCGAACGGCCAGGGGTGCGCGTCGCGCTCGCGGCCGAGTCTCCGCGCCAGGGGCAGTCGGGAGAGCTCGCGCTCGTCCCCGCAACGCCGGTCGACGTCGTCGTGCACGGCGCCGCTCCGCTCTCCGCGGCGCGTCAGGGGACCCGTGACGGCACGTACGAGTCGCTCTCGCCGGGCACGGCCGACGCGCTGCCTCGCCTCCCCGAGACACACGCACCGAGCGCCGGGTTGCTCGTCATTCGCGGCACGACGTGGACTTGGAAGCCGCTCGTCGACGAGAGATAGGCTAAGCTCGACGGGTCGTGTCGTCGACGCCGGCGCAAAAATTCGTGTGCCCGCGATGTCGGAGCTCGTACTCCGACCCGGCGCGGTTCTGCCGCGAGTGCGGAGCCGACATGACGCGCGCATCCGCCCTCGAAGCGGCCGCGCAGAAGCCCGACGGGTCGGACGAGATGCCGATCGCCGACCGCCGGCTCAGCGACTCGAACGCGGCGTGGCTCGGGCGCGTCGTCGAGGGCCGCTACAAGGTGCTCGAGGTGATCGGGCGCGGCGGCATGGGCGTCGTGTATCGCGTCGAGCACCTGCGCATGGGCAAGATCGCGGCGATGAAGGTCTTGCACCGCGATCTCGCGGGCGATCCCGAGGTCATCTCGCGCTTCGAGCGCGAGGCGGCCGCGGTGAGCAAGCTGCATCACCCGCACACCGTGCAGGTCTTCGACTTCGGCACCGCGAACGGCGCGCTCTACCTGATCATGGAGTACGTGCGCGGCCTCGACATGGCGCACATCATCCAGCGCGACGGGCCCATGCCGTGGTCGCGCGCCGCGCCGCTGCTCGCGCAGATCTGCGGCGGGCTCCAGGAAGCTCACGAGCTCGGGATCGTGCATCGCGATCTCAAGCCCGAGAACGTGCTGATCACGCGCACCGCGGGCGGCCGCGACTACGCGAAGGTCCTCGACTTCGGCCTCGCGAAGCTCGAGCAGCGCAAGGAACCGACGACGGAGACCGATCGCCAGGCGATCGTCGGCACCCCGTACTTCATGTCGCCGGAGCAGATCCGGGGCGACTCCGTCGACGCGCGCAGCGACATCTACAGCTTCGGCGCGCTGATGTTCGAGCTGCTCACGGGCCAGCACCTGTTCAGCGGATCGACGGCGGTCGGCGTGCTGACGAAGCACCTCACGGCGGATCCCGACGCGCCGAGCAATCGCGCGCCGAAGCTCGGCATCGATCCGCGCGTCGATCAGGTGATGCTCAAGTGCGTCGCGAAGGATCCGAGCGCGCGCTGGCAGAGCGCCGAGGAGCTCGCGGAGGCGATCGAGGAGGTCTACACCGAGACCGTCGGCTACTCGACGGGGCCAGGCGCGCGCTCGAGCAATCGCATCGGCGGCGCGCGGCTCGTCGTCACGCCGGAACATCCGGAGAGCGATCATCGCCTGCGCCGCTCCGACATCGACGCGTACGAGCGCGGCCTCAAGCGCGCACGCTACGTCTCGCTCGGGATGGTCGGCGGCCTCGTGCTCGCAGCCGCCGGCGCGGGCGCGTACTACATGCTCCGGGAGCCGCCTCCGCTGACGCACGAGCGCGAGCCGAACGACGACGCCGCGCACGCGAACAAGATCGCCGAGGGCACGCAGGTCACCGGCTATCTCGGCAAGCGGCGATCGTCGACGGACGGCGACGTCGATACGTTCGTCGTGCCGTACTCGAGCGCGAGCAAGCGCGTCGTCACGGTGCGCGTCACCGGACTGCCGAATCTCGACATCAACCTCGGCATCACCGACGAGGATGGCCTGCACGGCGCGAACGCCGACGAGGCGCAAGTCGGCGAAGGCGAGGTACTGCACCGCCGCGCGATCGACGGGCCGCTCGTGATCAGCGTCGGCGAGACGCTCGCGAAGGGAGAAAAGCCCGTCGAGAACGTCAGCGATCCGTACACGCTGACCGTCACCGAGGAGCCGCTCGCCGGCGAGACCGAGCCGAACAACCGCGAGCCCGACGCGAACGATCTCGAGCCGACCCGCGAGCTGCGCGGCTACCTCGATACGCGCGAGGACGTCGACCTGTTGCGCTGGCAGGGTAACGACGGCACCTACAACCTGATCGTGCGCGCGCAGTCCGGCGAGATTCCGCTGGTCTGGCACACCTCCGACGGGAAATTGCGCACGCCGGGCGCCGTGCAGCTGCCGCTGAAGAAGGGGGAGATCCTCACGCTCGAGCGCAGCGACCGAGGGGCGAAGGGCCCCCTGCCCGCGCGCGACAAAGAATGGTCGGTAGTTGTGACGCCCGTTCCTTAGCTACTCTCCTCGCATGAGGTGGCTTCTCGTGACGCTCGCGATCGCGGCGTGTGGCGACGACGGCAACAAGATGACGTGCGCGCATCCACCCGGTGCGTTTCCCGAGGGCGATGCGACCGGTCACGCCGATCCGCTGCACGCGGGTCCGAACGAAGCGCGCGCGGGACGGATCCACGCCGCGGATCTGCCCGTCGTGCCGTCGGGGCTCGTCACGTGGAAGGACGGCGACTTCGTCCTCGCGAACGATCGCGTCGCGCTCGTGATCGAGGACGTCGGCGATTCCGATCTCTACGATCCGTGGGGAGGCCGCCCCGTCGGCCTCGCGCGCGTCGTCGACGGACACCTCGTCGAGCCGGCGAACTTCGGCGAGTTCTTCCTGCTCACGGGGCGCTCGTCGATCGTCACCGACTCGGTGACGGTCATCAACGACGGCAGCGACGGCAATCCGGCGATCATCCGCGCGCGCGGCAAGCTGCATCCGATCCCGTTCTTCGAGTCCGTGATCGCGGCCGTGTACAGCGACGAGTTCCTCGATATCGACGCCGCGATCGACTACGAGCTCGCGCCGGGCAGCGAGAAGGTCGACATCCGCATGCGCTACGCGTCGCCGCGCCCCGAGGACAAGATGGTGCCCTCGACGCTGCACGCGTTCATGTACACGGACCGCATGCCGGTGTTTCAGCCCGGCCTCGGGTTCGACAAGCAGATCAACGGCGCGCCGCACGTCGACTTCGTCGACGACGAGGCGACGAGCTGGTCGTACAGCCCCGGCGACGGCGCGTTCTCCAGCTCGCTGTCGGTCTCGGGATTCCTCGGCGCGTTCACGCCCGGCTACAACCTGCCGGCGTGCGGCACGACCGATCGCATCCACGCCTCGCTCGTGATCGGCGGCCCCGGGCTCGACGGGATCGAGGCCGCCGTCGCGCGCACGAACAACCAGGCGCAGCGCACGATCACCGGCACCATCACGCGCGGCGGTGTGCCGGCGGGCGGCGTCCGCGTGCACGCGAGCGACGGCGACTCGTACCTGACGCGCGCGACGACCGCCGCCGACGGCACGTTCACGCTGCACGTCCCGATGGGCGCGAACGTGCATCTCGATGCATACAAGCGCGGCGACACCGTCGGCACGGCCGACGTCGGGGCGGGGAGCACGGCGACGATCGATCTTCCCGCGAACGGCTCGATCCACGTCGTCGCGACGGAGAACAACGCACCGGTGCCCGTGCGCGTGCAGGTGTTCCCGGCCGGCGGCCAGGCGGTGCCGAGCGTGCCCGGAAAGTTCGGCGAGGACGGCATCGCCGCCGGTCGCCTGCACGTCGAGTACGCGGTGACGGGCGATGTCACGCTGCCGGCGCCTCCGGGCTCGTGGGAGGTCGTCGTGTCGCGCGGCTACGAGTACGAGCTCGTGCGCAAGACGGTGACGGTCGTCGCGAATCAGACCGTGCAGGTCACGGCGCCGCTGGATCACGTCGTCGATACGACCGGGATCCAGTGCGGCGACTTCCACGTCCACACGTGGCGCAGCAACGACTCCGGCGATCGCGCGCTGCAGAAGGTCGCGCAGGCCGTCGCCGACGGGCTCGAGATGCCGGTGCGCAGCGATCACGAGTGGGTCGGCGACTTCTCGGCCGAGATCGCGGCGCTCGGCGTGCAGGCGTGGGCGTTCCCGATCGGCTCGATCGAGCTGACGTCGTTCGAGGTCTGGGGCCACATGGGCGTGTTCCCGCTGCAGGGCGATCCGACGCAGGTCAACAACGGCGCACCGAAGTGGCAGACGTTCCCGACGGCGGCCGCGCCCGACACGAAGTTCGAGACGCTCTCGCCCGTGAAGGTCTTCGACGCCGTGCGCGCGCGCCCCGAGCAGCCGATCGTGATCATCAACCACCCGCACAGCGGCGCGAACTACTTCCCGTACGTCGGCTACGACCCCGCGACCGGCACCGCGACCGGCACCGAGGACTGGGACACGAAGTTCACGCTGGTCGAGGTCTTCAACAACTCGTCGTGGAACGACAACCGCACCGGCACCGTCGACGACTGGTTCGGCATGCTCAAGGCGGGCCGCAAGGTGTACGCGGTCGGCTCGTCGGACTCGCACGGCATCGTCGGCTCGCCGGTCGGCTACCCGCGCACGTGCGTGCAGGTCGGCACCGACGATCCGCGCCAGCTGACGGCGAACCTCGTGCGCGATCAGCTCGCGGCCGGCCACGCGACGGTCTCGGGCGGCATCTACGTGACCGCGAAGCTCGGCACGGCCGGCCCCGGCGACACGACGACCGGCGCGGGCTCGCCGCAGATGGTCGACGTCACCGTGCAGGCGCCGACGTGGATCGACGTGACGAGCATCGACGTCGTCGTCGACGGCACGACCGTCGACACGATCCCCGTGATGCCGAGCGACGCCGATCCGCAGAACCCGGCGATCCGCTGGAAGGGCCAGGTGCCGGTCAGCGTGCGCGCGACGGGCGGCTTCGTCGTGATCGCGGCGTCGGGCACGCAGCCGCTCGAGCCCGTGCATCCGGGCGAGAAGCCGTTCGGCGTGACGAACCCGATCTTCGTCACACCGTAGCGAGCCATCCTGCCCCGTGTGGGTCCCGGTGCGCGCCCGAAGCAGTTCTTGCGGGGCCCGCGCACCGAAGGGGATACTTCCGGGGTGCGGACGACGGTGGTTGGCTTGCTGCTCGCGACGACGGGCTGCTACTCACCGCATCCGCAGGCGGGCGCGCCGTGTCCCGACGGCGTGTGCCCGACCGGTCTCGTCTGCTCGGCCGTGACGCACACGTGCGAGCTGCACGCGGCCGACGCGAGCATCGATGGCGCGCCCGATGCGATGCCCGACGCGAACGTCGATGCGGACATCTCGACGTTCCTGCATCGCCGCCGCCTGACGATCCGGAACCTGTCGTCGCAGGAGATGCCCGCCGGCATGACGGTGAGCGTGCCGTTCACCGAGCTCGCGAACCTCGTCAGCGCGGGCAAGGCGAAGGCCGACTTCTCCGACGTCCGCATCATCGGCGACAACGTCGGCGAGCGCGACCGCATCATCGATCCGCCGGGCGGCCCGGCGCCGGTGATGATCAACTTCTCGCTCGGCGTGCCGATCGCCGCGAACGCGACGAGCACCGAGTACGCGATCTACTACGCCTATGCGGCCGCGCCGCCCGCGCCGGCGAACGGCCACAACGTGTTCGCCGTCTACGACGACTTCGCGAGCGGCATCTCCAACGCGTGGCTGAAGAACGACGCGCCGGCCGTCGCGAACGGCCAGCTCGTGCTGCGCGGCGGTCAGACCGATGCGATCACGACGACCGCCGCCTCCGACAACGTGCCGATCGTCAGCGCGGTCGAACTCGTCGCGACCGTGCCGAACCCGACGAGCGATCCGACGACGCAGACCGAGGGCACGTTCTGGTACTGGTTCGGCTACCAGCACACCGGCGACTTCAGCGCGAGCGATCCGTGGATCGTGTGGATCGCGCGCGGCAAGGGCGGCATCGGCGCCGAGCAGAAGTCGCCCGTCGGCTGCGAGACCGGCTGCTCGCCCGCGCCGGGCACGCAGGACACCGCGGCGCACTACTACGCGGTCGCGCGCAACGCCGGCGAGACGAAGTTCACGCGCGACAGCAGCGCGCCGATCACCATCGGCGTGCAGAACACGGCGGACTACTCGCTGATGGTCCGCAACTACATGGCGGCCAGCGATCTCGACGTCGACTGGATCCGGGCTCGCGCGCGCGTGAACCCGGACCCGTCCGTCTCCGTCGGCGCCGAAGAGAACCTGTAGCGCGCCGGAGCGCTACCCCTTCGTCACTGTAGCGCGCGGGAGCGCTACCCCTTCGTCAGCAGCACGACGCGCCGCTCGTACGCCTCGAGCTTCGCCATCGCGTCGTGGAGCGCGGTGTACTTCTCGGTCGGCACGACGAGCTTGTCCATCGTGATGTCGCCCGTACACGTCACGGTCTGGCCCGCGGCGGTGCACTCCGCCGAGTACTTCGCGCCTTCCGCCGCGCCCTCGAGCTTGGGCGGCACGTACGCGACCTTCCAGCCCGCGGGAATCTGCACGCTGATCTCGCCGTGCTCCGTGCGCGGCGAGCCGATCATCAGCGGCAGCTTGCGCTCGGTGAGCCCCGTCGACGGCAGCTCCATGCCGAACGCCATCGACGGCAGCTCGAGCACGCGGAACGTGCCCTGCGCCTGCGAGTAGCCCGGCACGGAGACCTTCTGGCTGTACGTCATCGCGCCGGTGACGCTCATCGTGTCGCCGACCTGGTGGCCCTTGTCGACGGCGGCGGCGGAGGTGCCGGCCGCGCGCGTCTGGAACCACTTGTCGAGGTTCTCGCCCTTCAAGGGGCGCAGCTCCTGCTGCAGCTGCGTCGCGTAGGTGCCGGTCGCCTCGACCTGGTGCTCCATCTCGAGGTCGCCGTTCGCGGCGAGCACGTACTTGATCGACTGCTTCGCGATGCTCGTCGACGGATCGAGCGCCGGGCGCTGGCCGAGCTCGCTGCCGCCCTTCTCGATCGGCAGCACGAGGTTGTCCTGGCCGTACGCGACGACGCCGTACTGGCCGTGCTCGTCATCCGGGTCGAGCCAGACTTCCTTGCCGTCGGCGGTGACCTTCGCGACCATGCGATCGAACTGCGCGATCGTCGGGACGGTCTGGATCACGTGGACCTGGCCCGTGCGCACGAGCACCGGGCGGCCGTGGATGCCCTCGGCGGCGGCCATCGCGAGCAACAGGCCGACCTTGTCGCGCTGGTCGGCGTACTTGTTCGCGAGCACGAGCTCCGGTGCGTTCGGCTCGTAGCCGGCGGCCCCGAGCGGCACGTCGACGCTGCGGATGTCGTGCGCGACGTACGCATAGAGCTTCGTCAGCTTGTCACCTTCCGTCTTCGCATCGCCGACGACCCGATCCGCCTCCGCCTTCACCGCCTCGGCTGGCGTCGGCGGCACGGCCGCGCGCAGGAAGCGATCGGCGACCGGCTCGAGCACCTTCGCCCAGCTCGGCTCGAAGCTGTAGACGAGGCGCGGCAGCACGGCCGCATCCGGCGGCGCGCCACCCTCGCGATGGCGGTCCGGCAGGTCCTTGACCGTGTACGTGTAGACGTCACCGCTCGCCGTCGACGACTTCTCGGCCTTCAGGTCAGAGCCGGCGACCGCGAGCTTGGGCTCCATGCCCTTGGGCACCGTGATCGTCACGATGCGCTCGTGCATCGGATCCCACTGGCCGAGCAGCTCCTCGCCACCCATCGGCGAGTCCGGCGTCGGCTTCGTCGTGCGCGTGTACGACAGCTCGACGACCGAGCCCTTGTCGACGGCGGGGAACGACACGACGCGCTCGCGCACGTCGGAGTAGATCGTCGCGTCGGCGAGGTTCGCCGGCACGATGTCGCCGATCTCTTCCTTGCCGGCCGCGTGCGGCGCGCCGTCGTCGTTGACGGTGCGCGCGATGTCGATCGTCAGCGTCTGGCGCTTCTGGTCGTACGGCACGTGCACGTCGGCGAACTTCTCCTTGCCGCGCTGCGGGTCGAGGAGCTTCGCGATCGAGTGGTGCTTGTGCGTGATCGTGCCGTCGGAGGCGAGCGTGATGTCATCGCGCTCGAGATCGACGTACGCATCGGCCTGCGGGAACTTGGCCGTGCCGGGGCCGCTCTGCGCGAGCTCGATCGCGCGCGCGAGATCCGGATCCTTCACGTCCGAGGGCTTCACTTCCTTCTTGGCCCAGGGGTCGTCCGCGGCCGCCGCCGGCTTCGGATCCGCCTTCTTCGGCGAGTTGCACGCCGCGAGCAGCGCCGCGATGTAGAGGATCTTCTTCACTTCGCACCTCCGAGGATCACCGGCTGACGCGCGACCTGGCCGAGCGACGCGAGCGAGCTGCGCAGCTGCTTGTACTGGTTCGGATCGATGAACCGGCTCTTGAGCTGGAAGCTGCGGTGGCAGTTGACGTGCGTCGCGTCGACCTTCGTGCACGAGGACGCCATCGTCGTCACCTTGTTCGCGTCCTTGCCGGCGTTCGGCAGCGCGATGATGTCGGTGCCGGCGGGCAGCGTGATGCTCTCGTCCTGGTCGTACTGGAACGTCACGTGCGCATCGAGGCCGTACTTGCGCGTCGGCATCGCGCCGAGCACCTGCGGCAGCGCCGTCTCGACGAGGCCGAGCGCGCCGCTCGTCACGATGCTGCGCAGCAGGCGGTAGTCGCCGGTCCTGGGGGCCGCATCCGGCACGTCGACCTCGACCTCGATCGACATCGGCGTGAACAGCGCGAGCGGGCTCGTCACCGTGTACGACACGAGCTTCGCCTCGGGCAGCGCGTGGTGGAGGATCTGCTCGACCGCTTCCTTCTGCTGGTCCTCGGGGAGCATCGCGGCCGTCGAGCGCACGATCAGATCGAACATGCCCTTCGTCTCGAGCTTGACCTTGCTGTGCATCGAGCCATCGGCCTTGATCTCCGTCGTCGCGATCGCGTGGCCGAGGTTCGCGGCCGGGTCGAGCGCGGGGATGCGCGTCAGCGGCTCGCCCTTGATCGTCGAGACGAGCGTGTCCTGCTCGGCCTCGTAGCCGGGCAACAGCGACGTGTTGTTCTTCGCCGTCGGGTCGAGATACGTCCAGCCGCCCGCCTTGTTCGGCATCGCGACGATCGCGTGGTTGAAGCCGTCGTAGGCGACCTTCGGGAGCACCGGGTCACCGACGTTCGTCAGCACCGGGTACGCCTGGATGCCCGCCTCGCGCAGCATCGAGGTCAAGAGGATCGAGACATCGCGGCACACGCCCCAGCGCGACGTGAACGTCTCGTTCGCCTTGCGCGGCGTGTAGCCCGTGCGCGGGCCGACGCCCAGGCCGCGATACCGAATGTCCTGCGCGACGAAGTCGTAGAGTGCCTTGATCTTCTCGTCGTCGGTCTTGGCGTCCTTCGTCAGCTCCTTGACCTTCGCCTTGATGTCGGGAGTCGCCTCGAGCTGCGGCGCCGTCAGCTCGGCCCACCACTTCGAGAAGTGCTGCCAGCTCGGGTCGGTGGTCACGACGAGCGTCGGCAGCTCGGTCGACATGTCCATCGCCATCTCGGGCACGAGCTGCGGCGAGTTGTGCACGCGCCAGCTGTAGTGCATGCGATCGCCGGCCTTCGTCGAGGCCGTCTCGATCTTCGGCGCGCGATCCTGGTGATAGAGCTGCGAGACGAGCGGCAGCGAGGCCGGCCCGTCGACGGTGTAGCTCGCCTCGAGCACGGGCTCGGTCGACTGGAACGAGAAGATGTCGTTGAAGAAGCCGACGCGCGTCGGCAGCTCGCGCGTCATCTTGAACGTGATGTCGGCGACGTCGCCGACGGCGAGCCCCGAGAACGTGACCTTCACGCTGCGGCCCTGCGGGTCGTAGATGTTCATCTCGCCCGACTGCTCGACGTCCTGGATGTCCTTCTTGTCGACGGGGACGACCGTGCCGTCCTTCTTGATGACCTGCGCGGAGAGGACTTCCATCTTCTCCGCGTCCTTCGTGTAGTAGAGCGAGCGCGTGGCGGTCTCCGACTTGCCGTCGGGAGTCAGCACGAGCTTCGCCGAGTGCCACGTGTTCGTGTACTGGCCGTCGGGCTGGTACACGACGTTCTGATCGTCGAGCACCGTCACCGTGTTCGCGCTCGGATAGTCCGAGGCTTTGACACGCTTGATCGCGTCCATGATCGACGGATCGACATCCGCATACGCCGGAGCGGCGAACGCGAGCAACACAGTCACACCGAGCACGTGCCTCATCTAGGGCCTCCTGTGGTCGCTATCTCGGTACCACGAGGGCGAGGCGCCTCAACCCAAATGTTGCTCGCAACGCTGCGAACTTCGTCGAAAAATGCAGTCGCAGTGACGTCGCACCCCGTCGCAGTGGTATGCACGGCCCACCATGATCAAGCGTCCGAAGATCGCAATCATCGGCGCCGGCGGAAACGTCGGCGCTGCTGTCGCTCAGTGGGCCGCGCAGAAGGAGCTCGGCGACCTCGTCCTCATCGACATCAAGGCGGGTCCCGCCGAAGGTCGCGCGCTCGATCTGACGCAGTGCAGCCCCTGGGAGGGCTTCAACAACACCAGCTTCGTCGCGACGGACAAGTCCGAGGCGATGGCGGGTGCGGATGTCGTCGTGATGACCGCGGGCGTGCCGCGCAAGCCCGGCCAGTCGCGCGAAGAGCTGATCAACATCAACGCCGGCATCGTCAAAGGCATCTGCCAGGACATCAAGAAGCACGCGCCCGACGCCGTGCTCGTCGTCGTGAGCAACCCGCTCGACGCGATGGTGTTCGTCGCGAAGCAGGTCACCGGCTTCCCGCGCGAGCGCGTGATCGGCTCGGCCGGCGTGCTCGACTCGGCGCGCTTCCGCACGTACCTCGCGCTCGCCGCCGGCGTGTCCGTCGAGGACGTCCACGGGATCGTGCTCGGCGCCCACACCGACAAGGACATGGTGCCGATCCTCTCGACCGCGCAGATCGGCAACGTGCCGGTCACGAAGTTCCTCTCGGCCGAGAAGCTGAACGAGGTCGTCGAGAACACGAAGAAGGGCGGCGCGACGCTCACCGGCCTCATCGGTACGTCGGCGTGGCTCGCGCCCGGCGCCGGCACCGCGCTGATGGTCGAGGCGATCGTCCGCAACCAGGGCCGCGTGCTGCCCTGCTCCGTCGAGCTCAACGGCGAGTTCGGCGTCAAGGGCGCGTTCGTCGGCGTGCCGGTGAAGCTCACGAACAAGGGCGCGGTCAGCGTGCACGAGTTCGAGCTGAGCGCAGCCGAGAAGGAAGCGTTCGGCAAGAGCGTCGCCGCGAACACCGAGCTGATGAACATCGCGCGCGGCTTCCTCGGCTAGGGACGGTCTTCAATTGCGCGAAGTATTTCGCGCAAGCTCGCGTGATCGTTCAGGCGCTCAGGGACGGTCTTCAATTGCGACGTGAGAGCACCTAACGGCACCCGGCGTTCGCAGCCGGGTCTCTGACGGCGACTGACGTTCGCACCCGAGCCAAGTGCCCGCAGCGGCGCGGTTCGACCACCGACCTGCGTCGAGCCTTCGACGGAAGCGCGGCCGCACGGCGGTTGCACTTCCTGGCGGCAATGCTGGGGACAACCGTTCTCGACCGCTATCGCGTGGAGGCCGAGCTGGGTGCGGGTGCGATGGGCACCGTGTATCGCGCGCGTCACGTCCGCGTGGGACGCACGGTCGCGATCAAGGTGATGCATCGCGAGATGGCGAAGGAGGCGGCGCGCTTCGAGCGCGAGGCGCAGCTCGCGGCGCGGCTGCATCACCACAACGTCGCCGCGGTGATCGACTACGCGGACGGCATCATCGTGATGGAGCACGCGCCGGGGCGGCCGCTCGCGGAGCTCGTCGGGGCGCCGATGCAGCGCGAGCGCGTCGTCCACATCGTGCGGCAGATCCTCGCCGGCCTCGACCACGCGCACGCGATGGGCCTCGTCCACCGCGACCTCAAGCCGGAGAACATCATGATCGATGACGACGATCGCGTGTGCATCGTCGACTGGGGCATCGCCGTGCTGCGCGAAGGCGGCGACGACGCGCGACTCACGACGGCCGGCCTCGTCCTCGGCACGCCGATGTACATGGCGCCCGAGCAAGCGCGCGGCGAGCGGGTCGACGAGCGCTGCGACCTGTTCGCGCTCGGCGTGATCGTCTACGAGCTGCTCGCCGGGGTCGCGCCGTTCGAGGGCAGCGGGCTCGACGTGATCGTCGCGAACCTCACGCAGGAGCCGCCGTCGATCGCGACGCGCGCCAGCGTCGAGGTCGATCCGGCGCTCGAGGCGTTCGCGCGACGACTGATGGCGCACCGCGCCGACGACCGCTTCGCCTCCGCGCACGCCGCGCGGCTCGCGCTCGACTGCATCGCGGCCGCGCCGTGGGTGCCCACGCCCGTCGAGGTCGAGACGACCGCCCGCTTTCAGCGACCGCAGCCGCGACGATCGAGCTGGGGGAATCTCGTCGCGGCTGCGGTGGGCTGGTTGCAGCGATAGGCGGCCTCACCATCGCCGGCTGCCGGCCCGTGACAGGAGGTCACAGGTAGGAGCGCGGTCTCGCGTGGTTGCGCGCCGCACATCCGTTGCAACGTCGGGGCGTCATGGGTGACGCGCTGCTCGGCACGACCGTCGAAGACCGCTACCGCATCGAGGCGCTGCTCGGCGCGGGCGCGATGGGCCGCGTCTATCGCGCGCGTCACATCCGCGTCGGGCGCGAGGTCGCGATCAAGGTCATGCGCGCCGACCTCGTCAGCGAGGCACAGATCGTCGCGCGGTTCGAGCGCGAAGCGCAGGCCGCCGCCCGGCTCCACCATCCGAACCTCGTCGGCGTGCTCGATGTCGGCACCGCGCCCTCGGGCGAGCGCCTGATGGTCATGGAGCTCGCGCCCGGCGTCTCGCTCGCCGAGCTCGTCGACGCGCCGATGCCGCGCGACCGCATGATCTCCGTGCTCGCGCAGCTGCTGCGCGGTCTCGCGTTCGCCCACGACGCCGGCCTCGTCCACCGCGACCTCAAGCCGGAGAACGTGCTCGTCGACGTCGAGGCGTGGCACGCCCGCATCGTCGACTTCGGCATCGCCGTGCTGCGCGACCGCCACGGCGGCCTCACGCGGCTCACCGAGCAGGGCCTCGTCGTCGGCACGCCGATGTACATGGCGCCCGAGCAGGCGAGCGGCAAGGACGTCGACGCGCGGACCGACCTGTTCGCGCTCGGCGTGATCGCGTACGAGCTGCTCGCGGGCACGACGCCGTTCGAGGGCACCGGCGCGGAGGTCGCGCGCGCGAACGTCACGATGGATCCGCCGTACATCGCGGACCGCGTGCCCGGCCTCGCCGTCGATCCGCTGCTCGAGGCGTTCGCGCGCAAGCTGATGGCGCGCCGGCCCGACGCGCGGTTCGCATCCGCGCACGCGGCGCTCGTCGTGCTCGAGCTGCTCGACGGCGACACCCAGGGCGACCGCGAGTCGGCAGCCGCGATGCTCGGGCTTCGCCGCGAGCCGATGCTCGAGGCGCCGGCGGCGGTGCTGCGCCTGCCGCGCGACTCCGACGCGCTGTCGACGCTGCCGATGGCCGAGGCCGCGAGGCCCGAGCTGACCGCCGAGCGAGAGGCCTGCGTGACCGAGGCTGCGCCGCCGCGCGAGTGGACCGAGCGCATCGTGCGCCGGCGGCGCCCGCGGTGGCCGGCCGTGCTCGCCGCGGTCGCCGTGGTCGCGCTCGTCGCGGGCTGGGCGTCGATGCGGTCGACGGTGCGCGTCGAACCCACGCCGCCGCTCGTCGTGGACTTGCCCGAGCTGCCGTTGCTATCGCCGCGCGTCGCGGCAGCCAGCTTCGTCGCGCCGCTCGCGCCGCTGGGTCGCGTGACCGCGCGCCTGCCTCCCCGCGAGGCGACGGCCCCGGCAACCGCGGCGCTGCGCCCCGACGCGCCACCTGCCCCTCGCGACACCACCGCCGATGCCCTCGCCGCTCGCTACCGCGCCGTCGGCACCGCGCTGCTCGCGCACGGCACCGACGAGCTGTGGCAGCGCTACCGCCGAATCCACCTCGGCGAGGCGATGGCGACCGCCGACGCGCGCGCGCAAGCGCTCTCCGCCCTCGACGCGATCGAGCAGGCGCTGACCACGCGCTCCTGACCGCATCCGGCCACCACGGGCGGCCGGCCTGCACTACGCTACGCCGCGATGGTTCGCCCCACCCCACCGCGGCAGCTCGCGCGGTACCTGCTCGCCGGCGGCGTGCTCGCGGTCCTCGTCAACGTCGCGATCAACGCGGCGGTCGGGCACGCGATGTACGCGCGACTCGCCGCGATCGCGCTGACCGGCGATCCGAGCATCGCGGGCGACACGATCATCGGCGCGTTCTTGATCGCGTTCTTCACGATCGTGATCGTCGCGCCCGCGGCGCGGCGCGAGGTCCGCAGCGGGCGGGTGCGCGGCGGTCGCAAGCTCGCGCTGCCGGGCTGGTTCGCGCGGCGCCCGCTGCTCGCGGCGCTCGCCGGCGGCGTCGTCTCGGCCGTCGCGGTCGGCGGCGGCGCGGTCGCGGTCATCGCCGCGCTCGGCGTCGCGCCGATGGAGGCGCACGCATTCATCGTGTTCAAGACCGCGTTCGCGGGAGCGTGGGGCGGGCTCGCCGCCGTGCTCGTCGCCGCGCTCGCCGCCGCCGGCGAGCCGGAGCCTCCCGTCGACGACCGCTGGTCGCTCGACGCCACCGCTGCGGGCTATCCGTTCGACTACATCGACAAGGGCGGCATCGCCGTCACGAGCGCGCGCCACGGTTGCTCGGGCACACCGACCTGGCAGCTCGTCGTCACCGGCATCCCCGATCCCGACATCGTGCGCGCCGCGCTCGGCGACCTGCTCGTGCGCTATCCGTCGCTCGCGACGCGCGTGCAGTCGCTCGACGCGATCCCCGAGTACGCGCGGCACTTCCGCTACGCCGCCGCGCCGACGAGCGCCGACGCGATGTTCGAGCTCGTCGACCTGCGCGGCCGCCCGCCCGAGGCGCTCGACGCGCTGATCCAGGACGTGTGGGACCGCCACCTCGATCAGTTCCGGGATCCGCCGATGTCGCTGACGATGGCGATCACCGACGACGCGCACTGCCGGCTGCTGTTTCGCCAGCACCACGGCATCGCGGACGGCCGCGCGTTCATCGGCCTGCTCGCGGACTTCGCCGCGTTCGTGCGCGCGCGCGAAGCAGGCGATGCGCCCGCGCCCGAGCCGATCGGTCGCCGCGGCGAGCTCGAGGCGCTCGGGCTGTCGGCGCCCGCGCGCGCGCGCTACTTCCTCGCCGGCCTCGGCTCGCTGACCGCCTCGATCGCCAAGGCCCTCGTGCGCCCGACCTCGGTGCTCGTGCAGAACGAGTCCACCGACTACACCGGCGCGAACGGCGCCGTGCGCTGGGTCGTCGACGACGCCGCGCTCGAAGGCTGGCAGCAGGCACGCAAGCGGCTCGGCGTCAGCCAGAGCGCGCTGTTCACGGCCGCGCTGTACGCGGCAACGCAGCGCTGGCACCGCGAGCTCGGCCGCCCGCTCGGGCGCGTCAACGCGTCGCTCGTGATGGAGACGCGGCCGCGCGACGGCAACTTCGTCTCGTTCGCGAACCACCTCGCCACGCTCGAGGTCGTCCTCGATCTCGCGCGCGAGCTGGACCCGGACGACGCGGCGCGCTCGCTCCACGCGCAGCTCAAGCGGCAGCTCGATCGCAAGCGCCCGCTCGAGCGCCTCGTGTGCGAGCGCGCGATCGTCGCGGGCATGCCGCTCGACAAGCTGCAGGCGCTCGTGTTCGACGCGAAGCGGCCGGCGTTCAATCTCAACCTGTCGAACCTGATCCCGCTCGAGTTCCCCGTGCTCTCCGGCCGCGGCTGGACCGCCGACGAGGTGCTGATCACCACGCCGGTGACGCCGCGCAACGGCATCGCGCTCACGGTCGTGCGCTACAACGGACGCGTCTGCTTCAACTTCAACTACACGGCGAGCGCCGTGACGGCCGCGCAGACGGCCGAGCTCGCGCGCCGGTTCCGCGACGCGCTCGAGATGCTGACCGGCCACCGACCGACCGAGCCCGCCAGCGCGGTGCCGGCCGCTTGCCGCGTTTGACCGCCGGCAACGGTAGTCGCCAGTTGGACAGCGTCGGGTCTTTGACGCGACACCCGCCGCATGTGCCTGAAATTGCTGAACCGGCGTCGCGGTACGTCGGTTGCTGAATCCCCGGGGCATGAAGGTCCTCGCGCTCGTTGCCGCCGCGTGCCCGCTCGCCGCCTGCACCTCCGACTCGCCGCCGACCGCGCTCAACCACTACACGGGCGCGCAGCTGATGCTCCAGACGATGCACGAGTCGCAGCAGATCGAGGCCGGCGTGCCGACCAACACGACGCTGACGATCAGCTCGCCGGCCGGTACGTGCCTGCGCCTCGCCGATGACGTCACCGCGGATCTCGACGGCGTTCGCATGGCCGTCACGTCGCGCGGCGGTGCGTGGCGCGACCTCGATGCGAGCGGCTGCGATGAAGCGAGCTTCTCGATCGACCACCCGCTCGCGACGACCGGCACGAGCACGCTGTTGATCCGCGACGCGAACACGACGTGGACGATCACCGGCGACAACCTGTTCGCGAACGACTTCGCGCTCGCCGATGCGCCGGTCGCGGGCCAGCACACGCACATCGTGTGGGGTAGCGCGCAGACGATCGATGACGGCGCGTACGTCCAGCTCGAGCAGGGCTCGACCGTCGTGTACGACACCGCGCAGAGCGAGACCGCAGTGACCGCGCAGGGCAACGTGATCGATCTCGCGATGCCGGCGAACGTGACCGGCGAGGTCACGCTCTCGCTGAACTCGGCGCGCACCGCGCAGGCAACGCGCTGCGACGGCCCGGCGACGTGCACGCTGCAGGTCTTTGCCGGTACGGACCTGCCCGTGACGATCGCGGCGTCGCCGAGCCCGCGGGCCGATCGCGCTGCACACGCGACCGCGACGTTCTAGCCGTCCAACAGGCGGTGTCGAAGAGGCGGATTCGGCGTGCGAGAGCTGACAACCACCGCGCGCGAAGTCGGCGGAACCCGGCGCCGTACGAGACGGTACGGCGGTTGCTCTTCGGAGAGGCCATGTCGAAGCTCTTCGCCTTGTTCACGGCTCTGCCTCTCGCCGCCTGCACGACGTCCTCGTCACCCACGCTCGCCGAGCTCGGCGACGCGCGCGTGCAGGTGGTCACCACGCCCGGCAACAACGTCATCGACTCGACGTTCCCGTACGTGACGACCGTCTTCATCCGCGGCACGAACGGCGACTGCACGATCGTCGGGCCCGACGTCACGGCCGAGATCGACGGCGTCGCGATGAAGAACGCGTACAACGATCGCGCTCCGGGCGACGTCATCGATAGCCCGGACTGCAACCTCGCCCGGTTCGAGGTGCAGAATGCGCCGACGACGCGCGGGACGAGCACGGTGACGATCCACGACGCGACGGCGACGTGGACGATCACCGGCGACAACATGTTCGCGAACGACTTCGCGGTCGTCGGGACGCCGGTCGAAGGTGCGCACGCGCACGTCATGTGGACCGACGGCGGTCCGATCGACGCCGGCGCCGCCGCGCAGCTCTGGCAGACGCCGGGCAACGGGGCAATCACGCTCGACGTCGCCGCGCACGACAACGAGCTCGACGTCCGGCTGCCGCGCGGTGTCTCCGGCGAGAGCAAGCTCGCCGTGAATGCGGCCCGCACGATCGCGCCGGCGCGCTGCGAGGGACCGGGCAGCTGCGGCATCACGCTCGTCGGCACCGAGATGCTCGACGTGACGATCGCGCCGGCCCCGGCCGCGAAGCCCGGCGCGGCGACGATCCGGGAGCTGCCGCCGGCGAAGCCCGGCGTGACGACGAGCGAGGAGGAGCTCGGGTCGTTGCCGGACGCGAAGCCGGGCGTGACGGCGACCGGCTCGATCGAGTCGTTGCTGCCGCTCGCCAAGCCGGGCGTCGACGCCCTGGGCTACTAGCCGAGCTTCGCGCGCAGGTTGTGGTCGAGCGCGTCGAGGAACTGCTCGGTCGTCAGGTGCGACTGGCTCGGCCCGACGAGCACCGCGAGGTCCTTCGTCATCTTGCCCGACTCGACGGTCTCGACGCACACCTTCTCGAGCGTGTCGGCGAAGCGGACGACATCCGGCGTGTTGTCGAACTGGCCGCGGTACTTGAGGCCCTGCGTCCAGGCGAAGATCGACGCGATCGGGTTCGTCGACGTCGGGCGGCCCTTCTGGTGCTCGCGGTAGTGGCGCGTGACCGTGCCGTGCGCGGCCTCCGCCTCGACGGTCTTGCCATCGGGCGTGAGCAGCACGGACGTCATGAGGCCGAGCGAGCCGAAACCCTGCGCGACGGAGTCCGACTGCACGTCGCCGTCGTAGTTCTTGCAGGCCCACACGAAGCCGCCGTCCCACTTGAGCGCGGACGCGACCATGTCGTCGATGAGGCGGTGCTCGTAGACGATGCCCTTCGCCTTGAACTTGTCGGCGAACTCGTCGTCGTAGACCTTCTGGAACAGGTCCTTGAAGCGGCCGTCGTACTTCTTGAGGATCGTGTTCTTCGTCGACAGGTAGACCGGCCAGCCGCGGTTGAGGCCGTAGTTCATGCAGCTGCGCGCGAAGCCGATGATCGACTCGTCGAGGTTGTACATGCCGAGCGCGACGCCGCCGCCCGGGAAGTCGAACACCTTGTGCTCGATCTTCTTGCCGTCCGCGCCGGTGAACGTCATCGTCAGCGTGCCGGGGCCCGGCACCACGAAGTCGGTGGCCTTGTACTGGTCGCCAAACGCGTGACGGCCGACGACGATCGGCTTCGTCCAGCCCGGGACGAGGCGCGGGACGTTCCGGCAGATGATCGGCTCGCGGAAGATCGTGCCGCCGATGATGTTGCGGATCGTGCCATTGGGAGACTTCCACATCTCCTTGAGGCCAAACTCTTTGACGCGCGCCTCGTCGGGCGTGATCGTCGCGCACTTGACCGCGACGCCGTACTGCTTCGTCGCGTTCGCGGAATCGATGGTGACCTGATCGTTCGTCTGGTCGCGGTGCTCGATACCGAGGTCGAAGTACTTCAGGTCGATCTCGAGGTACGGGAGGATCAGCTTGTCTTTGATGAACTTCCAGATGATGCGCGTCATCTCGTCGCCGTCCATCTCGACGACGGGATTCTTCACCTTGATCTTGGCCATGGCGCGCGTTGTATCACGCCGCGCTCGATGTGCAGCCGCTACCGGCCGACGTAGAGGCTCATGAACCCGCCCGCCTCCGCCTCGACACCGCCATGGTCGTGCGGCCGGTCGACGAACGTCAGCTCGAACCCGACGCGCTGCCGCGAGTGAAACCGGGTGAGGTACTCGCCGACGCCGAATTCGTACATCGGGTCCTGCGTGTCGCCGATGACCAGCGCACGCCCGACGAGGTACATCGCGCCGCGCGCGCTGACCTTGAACAGGCCCTGCTCGCGCTGCCCCATCTGCACCTCCGCGCGCAACCCGACCCCGACGTACCCCTCCGCGCGATCGTCGTAGACGTACGAGCCGGCGACCAGTTCGGGGACGAGCGCGCCCGCGAAGTGATACCCGGGCTGGTCTGGCACGTCGACGAACGAGCCCTCGAAGCCGAGCGTGATGCGCGGCCCGACCAGCGGACGCTCGTTGCCCGTGTCGTGGACGGCCGAGATGCCGCCGAACGTCATCCCGACATCGAGGACCGTCGTCCGATCCGCGTGCGCGACCCCCGAGGTCGCGAGCACGCCGAGCACGAAGAACCTGCGCATGGCCGCAGTATGCGTCCGCGCCCGCGCCGCCCGGAGAGCTTCGTGCTGGCAAACGTTGGCGCCGCGCGACCGGGGTTTGCGATAGCGTCGCCGCATGCGCTCGATCCGGTGGGTTCCGATTGCGCTGTACCTGGCCGCGCTCCCCGCGGCGCTTGCCGCGTGCAGTGGGGAAACGCACATCGCCGTCGAGGCCGACTGCAACCCGCTCGGCTACGGCGACCACTGCGCGGTCCCGTGGCCGTCGTCGGTGTACGAGGTCGCGGACGCGTCGACCGCCACCGGCCGCCGCCTCGCGATCCCGGCCGGCGCGCTCCCGACGAACTTCGACCACCAGCCGGTCGATCCGACGATGTGGAACCTCGCCGACGGCTTCTCGCCCTCGGCGCCGATGCTCGTCGCGTTCCCGCACGGGGCGTCGATGCCGGGTGGCGCGAGCGTGCTCGACTTCGCGCCGTCGCTGGCCGCGGACAGCCCGACGATCCTCGTCGACCTCACGACCGGCGAGCGCGTCGCGCACTTCGCCGAGCTCGACAGCCAGGCCGCCGGCGCTCCCGGCTCGCAGGCGCTGTTCATCCGGCCCGCGATGCGCCTCGCGGGCGGGCACCACTACGCGGTCGCGATCACGACGCGCGTCAAGGCGGCCGACGGCACCGACCTCCCGGTCTCGCCGGGCTTCGCGGCCCTGCGCGACGGCACGAAGACCGACAACCACCGCCTCGAAGCACTCCGTCCGCGGTTCGGTGCCGTGCTCGACGCACTCGAAGCCGCCGGCGCGCCGCGCACCGATCTCGTGCTCGCGTGGGACTTCACGGTCGCCTCCGACGCCTACCTCCACCGCGAGATGATCGCGGCGCGCGACCGCGCGATGGCCGAGGTCCAGCGCAGCCCGCTCGCGTACACGATCACGACCGACCAGCAGCCCGACCCACGCGACGCGAAGATCGCGCGCTACATCACCGGCAAGCTCGACGCGCCGCTCTTCCTCACGACGCCGAATTTCGGCGTGCCCGACACGACGATGGTGCGCGACTCCGACGGCCTGCCCGTCGTCCAGGGCCGCTACCAGATCCCGTTCTCCGCGATCGTGCCCGCGTGCGCGTACACGAGCCAGACGCCGGTCCCGATGATCCTCTACGGCCACGGCCTGCTCGGCGACTCGACGGAGGTCGACTGCTGCGGCGTCCCGCCGGTCGCCGAGGACCTCTGCATGGTGATCGCGGGCACCGACCTTCGCGGCATGTCGCAGAACGACACCGCCGCCGTCGCGGCCGCGCTCAACGACGCGAGCAAGGCCGACGGCGTCTTCGAGGTGCTCGAGCAGGGCATCGCGAACTACGTCGTGCTCGGCCAGGCGATGCGCACGACCTTCGCACAGACCCTGTTCGTCGACGCGGCGAACGGCAACCGCGTGCTCGTCGATCCGAGCCGCATCTACTACTGGGGCCTCTCGCAGGGCGGCATCTTCGGCGCCTCCGTGATGGCCTACGACCCGATGATCACGCGCGGCGTGCTCGGCTCGGGCGGCGCCGCGTACTCGTTCCTGCTCGACCGCTCCGCGGACTGGCCGCAGTACCGCATGATCCTCAACGCCGCGTACCCCGATCCGCTCGACGACGAGCTGCTGATCAACCTCATGCAAATGCGCTGGGACAAGACGGAGCCCGCCGGCATCGCGAACACCGTGCTCGACGGCACCGCCACCGGCGTTCCCGCCAAGCAGCTGCTGATGCAGATCGCGCTCGGCGACGAGGAGGTCAGCGACTACGCCGCGTACTGGGAAGCGCGCACGATGAGCGTCCCGATGGTCACGCCGTCGCCCACCGCCCCGTGGGGCCTCACCGGCATGGCGGCCCCACTCCCCTCCGGCAGCGCGCTCGCCGTCTACGACTGCGGCGCCCCGCCGCTGCCGCTGACGAACACACCGCCGCCGAAGACCGCGTGCGCCGCCGCGAACCGCTCCGAGCTGCACGACCTGCCCGCCCACGTCGCGGCCGGCCGCCGCCAGATGGCGGACTTCTACGCGAGCGGCCAGGTCGTCAACGAGTGTAGTGGCGCGTGCACGTGCGCGACGGGCGCTTGCGACTAGCTGCGCGCGCGAGCGCCGCGGTGCGCGTCCACGTTTCATCGGCGCGGCGGGCACTTACGAATTCTCGGGGTGTTCGTGTGAGATTTGTCCGGCTCGCGCGAATCACAGGGACAGGTGCACGCGGTGTCGACCCACGACGAGTTCCAGGCCTTGCTCGAGACGCACAAGCGCCTCCTCTACAAGGTCTGCCGCGCGTTCGGACGAGAGGCGGCGGATCGCGACGACCTCGCCCAGGAGATCGCGGTCCAGCTCTGGCGCGCGTTCCCGAGCTTCGACGAGCGCGCCGCCTTCTCGACGTGGATGTACCGGATCGCGCTCAACGTCGCGATCTCGTACCAGCGCCGCGAGCGCACGCGCACGCGCCACATCATCTCCGACGACGAGCGCCTGCTCGACGCGCCCGACCTGCGCGACGCACCGCCGGAGCTCGACGCGCTGTTCGCACGGATCGAACGCCTGCCGCCGCTCGACAAGGCGCTCGTCCTGCTCTACCTCGACGGCCACAGCCATCGCGAGATCGGCCAGGTGCTCGGCATCCGCGAGCACAACGTCGCCGTGCGGATCAACCGGCTCAAGCAGGCGATGCGCGACGATGCGCGCGCGGTCGCCGAAGGAAGACCTCGATGACGGATCTCGACGAGCTCAAGGCCTTGTGGACCGTGCACGATCGCAAGCTCGAGGCGAGCCTGCGCCTCAACCGCCGCCTGCTCGCCGAGCGGCGCCTCGACCGCGCACGCTCCGCGCTCGGCGGCTTCGTCCGCCTGCTCGTGGTCGAGCTGGTCGGGAGCGCGATCGCGCTGGTCCTGCTGGGCACGTTCGCCGCCGCGAACCCGGCGCCACGCTTCCTCGCGCCGGCCCTCGCCCTCGCGCTCGGCGCGCTCGCGCTCGTTCGCGCCGACATCCACCAGCTCGTGCTGACGCGGACCGCTGCCGACGCGACGCTCGCGCGCGACGAGACGGTTGCCGCCGCACAGCGGCGCCTCGAGACGCTCGCCCAGCTGCGGGCGCGCCGCGTGCGCTGGACGCTCCTGCTCGCGCCGCTCGCCTGGCCGCCGCTCGCGATCGTCGGGCTGCGCGCGCTCGCGGGCATCGACGCGTGGATCGAGCCTGGCGTCGCGTGGCTCGTCGCGAACCTCGCGTTCGGTCTGGCCGTGCTCGCGGTCGCCTGGCGCCTTTCGGTGCGCCACGGCGCGCGCCCGAGCCGGTCCCCGTGGATCACCCGCCTCTCCGACGCGCTGTCGGGCCGCAGCCTCGCCGACGCGAGGCACGCGCTCGCCGCCATCGACGACCTCGAGCGGGAATAGACGCCCTCGAGAACGAATCGACGACCTCGAGCGCGAGTAGACGACCTCGAGCGCGGAGCGCGAAAGACGGCCTCGAGAACGAATCGACGACCTCGAACGCGAATGGACGAGTCGAGAACGAATCGACGACCTCGAGGGCGAACAGACGAGTCGAGAACGATCGACGACCTCGAGACGAGTCAGTCCGGCGCGACCGGCGTGCGCCGCAGCGGCAGCGCGCAGATCACGGTCAGCACGAGCAGCCCGAGCAGCGCGCCGCCGCCGACTGCCTCGCGGCCTGCCGAGCAGCCGCCAGCCTCCGCGCCATCCGCGGTATCGCTGCCATCCATGCCGTCGGTACCATCGGCGTCCGCCGGCTCGTCGCACGTGCTGCGCGTCAGCTTGCGCCCGGTCGTCTTCTCGATCCACGACGCGACCGCATCCGCGCGCACGTAGACGCCACCGCCGCCGCAGGGCTCGCCGATCATCGCCTCGCCGCGCGACACGACGCCGATCAGCGCCGGGCCGGCCTTCGTGTCGATGTAGATCGGGCCGCCGGAGTCGCCGAAGCACGCGTCGACCCCGTTGCCGCCCGCCGTGAACTCGCCACCCGGCGCGACCGACGCCTGGCAGTACGGATCGCGATAGCAGGTCGGGTCGACGATCGGGATCATCGCCTCGTGCAGGCGCGTGTTCGTGCCTTCGCCGCTCTCGGTGGTGAGCCCGAAGCCGACGACGTGGACCTTCGCGCCGGCGGCGAGGTGCTCCTTCGCCGTGCAGGCGCTGGCGATCGCGCGCGGCTTGGCGGGGGCGGCGTGGTCGAGGACGAGCACGCCGACGTCGTACGACGACTGCCACCGCGGATACGCCGTTGCCGACTTGACGGCGATCGCCGTGCCCGCCGGCTTCGCGAGATCGACGGAGCCGACGACGACGAGCTTGGGGTGCGTCTCGATGCAGTGGCCGGCCGTCAGCACCACATCGGGCGCGATGAGCGTGCCGCTGCACATCGCGTTGCTCGCGAGCACGGCGACGGTATCGGGCCACTCGCCGGCGCGCACCGGCGTGCCGCCGACGACCGGCGCTTCGAGCTCGGAGGCGAGTGCCGATGACGGCGCGGCGAGGGCGAGCGCAGCAGACGAGAGGGTGAGAACGAGGACGGAGAGAGCTTTCATGGGCGCGGTGCTTCAGCAACGCGAGGGCCATGGGCTCGGATGAATGATGTCGCGCGATTACGTCGCGCTGTCCGACCGGATGTCCGTCACCCGGCCGGACAGCGCTTCACCGGACGGTCAACACGGAGAACAACCAACCCGTCCGATAACTGGTGAGCGCCTGGCGCAGCGCGCGGCGAGCGGCCGCTTCGCGTGCGCGCAGGATCGCGTCGAGCGCGGCGAAGTTCATCGCGCGCTCCGAGCCGCGAGCGCATCCGCAGCCGCGCGCACCGGACGCCGGCGCCGCAGCGCGAGCAGGCCGAGCGCGACCAGGCCGCCGAGCCCGCCACGGCCCGACGCCGCGCAGCCCGAGCTGACCGCACCGTTGAACGCGTCGGAGCCGAGGCCACAGTCGTCCTTCGCGATCGTGCGGCCGGTCGTCGCCTCGATCCACGGCACGATCTTGTCCGTGCGCACGTAGATGCCGCCGCTGCCGCACGGCTCGGCCGCACCGTCGACACCGCGCGAGACCGCGCCGATCAAGATCGAGCCGCGATCGGTATCGAAGTACACCGGGCCACCGGAGTCGCCGAAGCACGAGTCCGTGCCCGCGCCGCCCGCGACGAACTCGCCGCCCGGCGCGACGCGGCCGTTGCAGCCGTGGCCGTGCGTGCAGTCCGGATCGACGACCGGCGCCATCGCCTCGTTGAGCAGCGTGTTGTCGCCGGTGCCTGCCTCGCTCGTCAGGCCGAACCCGACGAGGTGGACGGACATCGCGGCCTGCAGCTCGTCGAACGTGCACGCGGTGCCGACCTGGCGCGGCTGCACGCCGGCGACGGGATGCGCGAGCACGATCACGCTGACGTCGTAGCTCGTCTGCCAGCTCGGGTACGCGGTCGTCGACTCGACGTCGATGCGCGTGCCCTCCGGCGACGTGTAGTCGTTCGTGTTCGCGATCACGACCGACGGCTCGATCTCGGCGCAGTGACCAGCCGTCAGCACGACGTCCGGCGCGATCAGCGTGCCGGTGCACGATCCCTTCGTGCCGAGCACCGCGACCGCGTCCGGCCACTTGCCCAGCGGCGCGGTCGAACCGCCAACGACGGGCGCGCCCGGCTCTCCCGCACTCGCGGTCGCCGTGAAGGCGAGCACAACGGCGAGACTACGGAGCATGGTGCCCGACGTAAGAGCAACCGATGTGCCGCCGCTCGTGTGCAGTCAGATCAGGGATCAGGCGCATTCGCATGCGCACGTCGTGCAAGCGACTGCGCGAAGTACGCGCGATCTGCAGCGATTTCACGACGAGCGCGACGGCTCACCGCTGGCTAGTAGCGTTGCCAGGCAGCTCACGTCGTCGTGACGGTAGGCCCCCGTGCTCCGCGGCGCGGCGCGCGCCGATGCCCCGAGCGCTTCCTGCTCCCGCTTGACAACGATACCTTGCAGCTCTATGCATAGAGCCGTGAGGCAAGAGCGCATCGCGAAGGACCTCGTCGCCGCATCGGCGACGGCGCTCGTGCTCGCGATCCTCCAAAAAGGCCCGAGCTACGGCTACGCCATCATCCAAGAGGTGCGCGGGCTGTCGGGCGGCGAGCTCGAGTGGTCCGAAGGCATGCTGTACCCGGTGCTCCACCGGCTCGAGGATCAGGGGCTCGTCGAATCGTACGAGGAGCGCGGCGAGACTGGCCGCAAGCGCAAGTACTACCGGCTGCGCCCCGAGGGCCGGCGCGCGCTCGCCGAGGAGCGACGGCAGTGGGATGTCGTGCACGCCGCGCTCGCGAAGGCATGGAAGCCCGCGTGAGCCGCACCAACAAGGAGCATGCGATGACCAACGACAAGGACCGCGCGAACAGCGACGATCACGACCGCGCGAACAGCGACGATCACGACCGCGCGAACAGCGACGAGATCGGCGACGCCGTGCGCGCATGGACGGCCGAGCTGCTGGCCGAGGCCGAGCTGGCGCGCGCGGACGTCGCGGAGCTCGAGGATCACCTGCGTGCCACGATCGGCGAGCTGCGCGATCAGGGCATGCCGATGGCGCGCGCGGTCGCGGAAGCCGGCCGCCGGCTCGGCGATCCGCGAGCGATCGCACGCGAGCACGCGCGCGTGCGCGGAGCGTTCGGCGCGAAGCTGTCGCGGGCGCGGTCGTGGAGCGTCGTCGCGCTGATCGCCCCGCTGCTCGTGAACGGCGCGCTGCATCTGGACGAGATGCCATGGCGGTTCCGGTTCGAGCTCGTCTCCGGGCTCGTGCTCGCCGCCGCGGTGCTGCTGCGGCGTACCTGGGCGCGCGCGATCCTGCTCGGCGGCGTCGTGTTCTACACGCTGCTCTACGCGAGCTCGCTCGTCGCGCAGCCCGAGCAGGCGTCGAGCTGGCTCGTCCTGCATCTCGGGCTCGTCGCATTCCTCGCGCCGTGGCAGCGCCGGGAGCTGACCGCCGCTGGCTGGTCGCTCGCGCTGTCGGTGTGGTCGTTCGGAGGTGGGGTGTTCGCGCTCGGCTTCCAGATGACGACGCGCGACGGCCAGTGGCTCCTCGCCGCGCCCGCCGCGGGAACCGCCGTGATCGCCGCGATCGTCGCGACCTGCGGTGGCGTGCTCCGCGCGAGGTGGAGCGCACTCGCCGCTGCATGCACGGCGGGCGCACTCGCCATCGCGATGCTCGAGCTTGGCTCGCTCCGCTTCGTCGCCGGCAACACGGCCCTGCACGTGCGGACGTTCGCGTTCGTCGGCAGCGGGGTCGCCGCCGCGGCGGCCGCTGCCGTGATCGGCTGGAAGACCGCGCGCTCGACGCTCGGCACGCTGCGCGCGATCGCGAGCTAGGACCGCGCCGTACGCGCCCGCACGACCGCGTTGCGTTCGACGCGCAATTTACCGCGTGCGAAATCCTCGGCGCGCGCTCGCGGCGCGGCGCGCTGTCGTGTCACCGCTCCCGACGCGCATTCGCAGCGATTCCCGCGCGCTGGGGCCGGTCTTCGTCGGCGGCACGTGCCCTGCACTTCGACGGGCTCAGAAAGGATCCCGTCATGTACACGAAGGCACGCATCGCCGGTCACCCGATCCATCCGGCGATCATTGCGTTTCCAGTCGCGCTGTACACCGCGACGGTCGTCGCGTTGCTCGTCAACATCGGCACGCACGACGTGTTCTGGTACCGCGCGGCGATGTGGGCGAACATCGCGGGCGTCGTGATGGCGGTCGTCGCCGCGATCCCGGGCACGATCGATCTGCTGTCGCTGCCGCGCCGCTCGCGTGCACGGGTCACCGGGCTGCGCCACGCGGGCTTCAACGTCCTCGCGCTCGTGCTCTTCGTGATCAGCGCCGTGCTGATGTGGCGCAACATGCATGGCGTGCCCGACGAGGCGGGCATCTACCGCCTCGATACGACCGCGCCGCTCGTGCTCGGCATCGTCGGCCTGCTGTCCACGCTGACCGCCGGCATGCTCGGCTGGACGCTCGTGCAGACGCACCACGTCGGTATCCGCCCCACCGTGTACGGCTCGCACCGCGACCCGAGCGTGGTCGACGATCTCGACGAGCTCGCGCTCGGAAGCGCCAACGACCTCGGCGTCGCGGGCAGCTCGGTGCAGGTCACCGAGGACAAGCACTTCAACGACCGCATCCTGCGTCACTAGCTTTCGCGGGCCGGAACGCCGGCTCGTCCCTATCTCGACTAGTTAGCTTCAACCGCCGCCCGGCGCTTTGCTGGCTCCTCGGAGTCACGAGTGTCGGGCGGTGTTTTCTTTTCGGTTAGGATGCCGGCGTGGAGCTGGCATCGACCATCCGAGGCACGCGATATCGCTTCGCGTCGGTCAAGGAGGTGCTCGCGAAGGCGAACCCGCCCAAGAGCGGCGATGACCTGGCCGGCATCTCCGCGCGCGATGCCGTCGAACGCGTCGCCGCGCGCGCCGTGCTCGCCGACCTGACGCTCGCCGACCTCCGCGCGAACCCGGTCGTCCCGTACGAGATCGACGAGGTCACGCGCGTCGTCGAGGACGATCTCGACGATCAGGCGTATCGCGCCGTCAGCCACCTCACCGTCGGTCAGTTCCGCGAGTGGCTGCTCGACGTCGAGACGACCGGCCCTACCCTGCGCGCCGTCGCGCCGGGCCTCACGCCGGAGATGGTCGCGGCGGCCGCGAAGCTGATGTCGAACTTCGATCTGATGACGGTCGGCGCGAAGTGCCTGGTCGTCGTGCGCGCGAACAACACGCTCGGCCTGCCCGGCCGGCTGTCCTCGCGCTGCCAGCCGAACCATCCGACCGACGACGTCCAGGGCATCCTCGCCTCCGCGCGCGAAGGCCTCGCCTACGGCTGCGGGGACGCCGTCATCGGCATCAACCCCGCCACCGACTCGCCCGAGTCGACCGCCGAGATCCTGACCGCGATCGACGACCTCCTGCGCCGCAACGAGGTCCCGACCCAGCACTGCGTGCTCTCGCACATGACCGTGCAGATGAAGGCGCTCGGCGACCTGTACTGCCCGATGGACCTGATGTTCCAGTCGCTCGCGGGCACCGAGGCGGGCAACAAGGCGTTCGGCATCAGCGTGAAGCTGATCGACGAAGCCTGGGCGATGATGAAGGAGCGCGGCTCCACGCGCGGCCCGAACCGCATGTACTTCGAGACAGGCCAGGGCTCCGCGCTGTCGTCCCAGGCCCACCACGGCGCCGATCAGGTCACGATCGAAGCCCGCTGCTACGGCCTCGCGCGCCGCTACAGGCCCTTCCTCGTCAACACGGTCGTCGGCTTCATCGGCCCCGAGTACCTCGAGGACGGCCCGCAGATCTCGCGCGCCGCGCTCGAAGACCACTTCATGGGCAAGCTACTCGGCCTGCCGATGGGCTGCGACGCGTGCTTCACCTATCACGCCCGCATGAGCCAGGACGAGCTCGAGAGCCTCAAGGTCCTGCTCGGCGCCGCTGGCTGCACCTACCTGATGTCGCTGCCGGTCGGCGACGACATCATGCTCAACTACCAGTCGACGAGCTATCACGACATCCCGACGCTCCGCCGCCTGCTCCACAAGAAGCCGACCCCCGAGTTCGACGCGTGGCTCGACAAGAAGGGCATCTGGCACGGCGACGACCCGGGTCCGAAGTTCGGTGACGTCGCCGCCGTTCCCTGACGCCTGCTACCGACGGTGAAGTCGTTCGGCGTGCCTACAGCCCGAGCGTGAAGTAATTCGGGATGCAGTTGCCGTTGCCCGCCGTGTTGTACGGTGCGCAGCGAGGGTCGCTCCACAGCACGACCTCGCCGTTGATGTAGCAGTACTCGTTATCGTCGGGGGCCGAGATACCGTACTTGCCGAACGACTGCGAGAGCGTCGTGAAGCCGAGCGTCATCGACGCCTGGTGGCCGATGATCGGCCCCATGTCGTCGAGGATGTAGTTCGCGCTCGTATCGCCGCCGTCGCAGCGAGCGTGGTACAGCGGCATCGTACCGGCCGTGTCGAAGTACGGCATCTCGCAGTCGACCTGCGTGGCGGTGACCGACAGGCCCATCGAGCAGCTCACGAAGTTGCCGTTGGCGAGCAGGATGCGGTTGTTCGCGAAGTCGAGGTTCGTCCAGCCGCCGCCGTTCGTCGTCATGTCGCAGTACGCGTCGAACGCCGGCTGCGGACCCCCGCCGTCCGGATCGATCGAGTACGTGCCGCTCGGCAGTGACGGCGCCGCCGCGTGCAGCGCCGCACACGATTGCACCGCGCAGAGGACCGCGACGTTGCTGACCGCTGTGCTGCCCATCGTGCCGCTGCCATTGGCTACGGTACACACCTGGCCGGCCGGCTGCGTCGCGATCGTGACGGCGTACAGCTCGCCGCTCGCGACGGACGTCGCGAACGTGAAGCTGCCGTCGGCGGTCATCGTGACGTCATCGCCACCGTTGTCCTGCAGCACGATCGTGCCCGAGAGACCGACCACCGCGCCGCCGACCGTGAACGACCGCGTCGTGCAGGTGACCGCGACATCGCCGACGTCGCGGTCGCCGACGATGCCATTGCCATTCACCACGCTGCACGTCTGTGCGATCGGCGCCGTCGGGCTCGCGACGACCGTGACGTTGTACGCCTGACCGCTGGCGATCTTCGTCGCGAACGTGAAGCCGCCGTCGGCCGTCATCGCGACATCGTCGCCGCCGTTGTCCTGCAGCACGACCGAGTTGCCCGCGGCAAGGCCGCTGACGGCTCCCTTGATCGAGAACGTGTTCGTCACGCACGTCACGGCGACCGTCGTGACGTCGCCCGTCGTCACCGTGTCGCTGCCCGCGGTGACGGTGCACGTCTGCGACGGGGTGCCGGGCTGCGTCAGCACGGAGACGTCGTAGCTCGAACCACTGGCGACCGGCGTCGCGAAGGCGAACGTGCCATCGGCCGTCAACGTGAGGTCGTCGCCGAGGTTGTTCTGCAGGACGACGGTGCCGGCGAGGCCGGTGATCCGGCCGCCGACCGTGTAGCGATTCGTGGTGCAGTTGACCGCGACGCTCGTGACCGCACCGCCGCCGACCGTGCCGCTGCCACCGTTGACCGTGCACGTCTGCGACGGGCCCGTCGGATTCGCCGTGACCGTCACGTCGTACGTGGCGCCGCTCGTGATCGGCGTCGTGAACTGGAACGTACCGTCCGAACCGACCGCCAGGTCGTCGCCGCCGTTGTCCTGGAGCACGAGGCCGGTGCCGGCGAGCCCGGTCACCGTGCCGCCGATCGCGTACTCGTTCGTCGTGCACGTGACGCTCACGTTCGTGATGTCCGCGCTCGTCACCGTGCCGCTACCGCTCGCGACAACGCAGGTCTGCCACGGCGACATCGGCTGCGCGAGCACCGTCACCGCGTAGCCGGCGCCGCTCGCGACCGTGGTCGGGAACGCGAAGCTCCCGTTCGCGGTGACGACGATGTCGTCGCCCGCGTTGTCCTGCAGCACGACCGAGCCGGTGAGGCCCGAGATCGATCCGCCGACCGTGAACCGGTCCGTCGCGCAGTCGACGACCACCGTCGTGACCGGTCCGTTGCCGACGGTACCGGAGGCGCCCGAGACCGTGCACGTCTGCGTCGGACCGGCTGGCTGCGTCTTCACGCTCACCGCGAACGTCTCGCCGCTCGCGACCGGCGTCGCGAACGAGAACGAGCCGTTCTGATCCACCGCGAGGTCATCGCCGGCATTGTTCTGGAGCACGAGCCCGCTGCCGCTGAGGCCGGTCACCATGCCGCTGACCGCGAAGTCGCTCGTCGTGCACACGATCGAGATGTCCGTCGTCGCGTGCACGGTCGCCGTGCCGCTCCCGTTCGACACCGCGCATACCTGCGCCGGGGACTGCGGCTGCGCCTTCACCGTGACCGCGTACGAAGATCCCGCCGCGATCGGTGTCGCGAACACGAAGTCTCCGCTGGCGGAGACGGTGGCGTCGTCGCCGGCATTGTTCTGGAGCACCAGCCCCGTGCCGTGCAGGCCAGACACGTGGCCGCCGATCGAGACGCGAGGGGTGACGTTATCGCCGCAAGCTGCGAGCGCGAGGAGGCCGAAGCAGAGGCCAGGAATACAACGCATGTGGTGCGCTGCATCGGCCGCGACGCGTGACTCGTGTATCGGAGGAGCGACGAGACCCGCGTGATCTCGGGTACGGCGCGGGTAGCGCGCCGGTGGGCCGAGCGCACACACGTCCGCGGCGCCGGGCGCACACACGTCCGCGGCGCCGAGCGCACACACGTCCGCGACGCCGGGCGCACACACGTCGCCGTGCTCGCGCGCGGCGTTCACTCGCGCTTGCCCTCGAACGTGGAGCCGGCGACCGAGACGTCGGCGAGCGTACCCGTCCAGATGCCGTTCGCGATCGCATCGAGCCGGCCGTCACCGTCGAGGTCCAGCGCGCGCGCATCGCCGGAGATCGCGAGGTCGACCGTCATGCCGTCGAGCGCGTCGAGGTGCTCGTACCACTCGGCGGCGACCGCACGCAGCGCGATGACGCACGCATCCGCGTAGACGCTCGCCGGGCCGACGCCGACGCCTTCGGCCATCGTCTCCCCGACGTGATCGCAGTCGACGAGGTCGACCAGCAGCGTGGGCAGGTCGCTCGCCTGCGGATCGACGGCCGGGATGATGCCGCGGTCGAGGGCCAGGCGAACGAGCCGGCTGTACGGCAGCGCGAGGCGGTGCGCGCCGACCGTCAGCGCGCCGGCCGTGTAGGACACGCGCGCGGCGACCGCGGGCTCGGGAATGCCGCCGACCGCGAGCGGGACGTCGAGCTTGCCGATGCGCAGCCCCGTGATCGCGATGGTCGCCGCGTGGTCGGCGGGCGCCGTGCGCTCGGCCGGCGGCGCATCCGGGGCGACGCGCAGCTCCTCGATCGGCTGCAGCTCCTGCGAGAAGCTCGCGAGCGCGTCCGAGACGGCATGCATGCCCGGCAGCAGGCGCGGCGAGGTCTCCGCCAGGCGCGCATCGAGGTACGCCGCGAGAAACGGCGCGAGCTCGCCCGCGATCGTCTTCGTACGGCCGTCCGGCAGCTTGCTGATCAGCTTGTCGACGAGAAAGCGCGATGGATCATCCGGATCGTCGGTCGCGGCGCGCACATCGGCGAGGATCGCGCTCGTGGCACCGGGTAACGGCGCCGCGAGGTGAAGCGACGTGCGGAGCGTGAACGTGCCCGTGGGATCGATCGGCGGCGGAGGTGCCGGCCCGTCCCCTCGCGGGGATTCGGCGGAAGCACATGCGAAGAAGCACGAGGCGACGGTGACAAGACAGGCGAGCGAGGTCAGAAGTCGGCGCATGCGGCGGCGCATTGCGGGCGGAGTGCCAGCGATAACTCCGCGTGATCGCTCGCGCGCGTGTCCGGCGGACGGCCGAGCCTCGGACATTGTCCGGGATTCGGACAAACCACGAGGTGAGACGAACCTCTGGCCGCTCCGCCAGGATCCCCGATGGTGGTGTGCGGGCGCCCATGCTCTCTGCGCCCATGCGCCACGTTTTGACTCTCGGAATGGCACTGATCGCCGGTTGTGTTGCGCCGATGGACGGCGTCACGGATGGCGGAGACGGCAGCGATCAGGGAAGCGATCTGACGGAGAGCACGGGCGTCGAGGTCAGCGACCTGACGAGCGCGCCCGGCCCGTACTTCGCGACGACGATGTTCTGGAACCGCGACATCAGCGGTGCCACGAAGAGCTCGCAGAGCGACACGATCATCAAGGCCCTGAACGCCGCCGGCGGCTGGGGCAACGGCTCGATGCAGATCGACTTCGCTCTCGACGTGCTGAAGACGACCTCGACCACGCCGAAGAAGACCTGGACGACGACGTCCGACTGGTACAACCCGGACTGCGACCACGTCGCGCAGCCGGTGCCGACCGGCGGCAACATCGAGGACGAGACCGGCTACGCGTGCACCGGTGACGGCGACTGCCACATGCTTGTCTGGGACGGCAGCGGCAAGAAGCTGTACGAGATGTACCGCGCGAACATCACGTCGACATTCCACGGCGGCTGCCAGGCCGTGTGGGACGCGACGAAGACGTGGACGTCGGCGCTGCGCGGCGAGCAGTGCACGAGCGCCGAGGCCGGCGGCATGCCGATCGCGCCGCTCCTGTTCACGGCGGACGAGGTCGCGGCGGGACACATCGATCACGCGATCCGCTTCATCCTGCCGAACAACCGCATTCGCCGCGGCTACTACGTGCACCCCGCGACCCACGCGACCGCGACCAGCGGCCCGTCCGGCGGCCCGCTGTACGGCGTGAACTTCCGCCTGCGCAAGGACTATCCGATCAGCACGCTGTCGCCCGGCGCGCAGGTCGTCGCGAAGGCGATGCAGAAGTACGGCATGTACCTCGCCGACGGCGGCAACATCACGCTGACCGCGCAGAGCGACAAGCACACGACGCACAAGTGGTCGGGGCTGCTCGGCTCCCACGATCTGTCGGCGCTCAAGGTCACCGACTTCGAGGTCGTCTCGCACGGCGCCGCGATCCCGTGGACGGACGACTGCACGCGCAAGTGACCGCCGCCCTCGCGTCCTACAGCGGCTTGTCGTCGAGCGCGCGCAGCGTGTAGCCCAGGCGCGTGCGCTCGACCTGGAAGTGCCAGAGAAACGACAGCCCGAGCACGCCGTCGACGCTGGCGACGGGCAGCTCGTCGATCACCAGCGCGTCGACGTCAGCGGCGGTCACGGCGCCCGCGGTCACCTTGTCGAGCCGGATCGGCTCGCCGAGCTGCGGCGTACCGGCGCCGAGCCCATCCGGCGCGTCGCGGACCCAGCCGATCGCGAGCTGCTTGCCATCACTCTCGAGCGCGGCCTTCGCGGCGAGCACGCGCGACACGAGCGTCGTGCCGACGCGCGGATCGACCGCGAACGTCCCCGTGACGCCGCCGATCGTCACGCGCACCCGCTCGCCGAGCGCGCCGCCCGGCTCGACCGGGCACGTCTTCGCGCGGACTAACGCCGCGTGCTCGTCCCGCATGTCGGCGTTCGGCGAGCCGCCGAGCGCGTGCACGAAGTAGCGCCACGCGCGGTCGGCCTCGCACAGCTCGTTCGTCGCCGTCGCGGCATCGAGGAAGCGCGCGGCCGCGAACCCGCCGGCCTGATCACCGTCGGAATTCGCGAGCGACTGCCTCAGGTCGAACAGCGCGAGCCGCGGCAGCTTGCCGTCCATCCAGGCATCGGCGCGCCACCACCAGAAGTCGCTGTCGCTCGGGTCCTGCGCGATCAGCTCGGTCGTCACGACGGCGGTGACGAGCCACTGGTGCAGCTGCTGGCTCAGGTAGGCGAGCCGCCACGGCATGCGCCCTCCGACGCCGCAGCCGACCGCGCGCTCGGCCGTCGCCAGCGCCTCCGCCGTCCGATCGAGCTCCGCAAACCGCTCGACGCGCTCGCGGAGCATCTGCTCGTCGCACGGGTGTCGCGCGAGGGCCTCCGCCTGCAGGCGCAGCACGTTGTCCGGCTCGACCGGCGCGGGCGGCGGCGGCTTCGGACGCGTCTGCAGATAGGTGACGCCCGCCGCGATCGGCAGCATCCCGAGGATCGCGACCACGAAGAGCGTCCGGCCGCGGCGACGCCGCGCCACATCGCGCGCGCACACCTCGCAGATCGAGGGCTGCGGGATCGCGTGATGGACGCAGGGCATCGCGCGCTCTTATCGTCTGCCCTTCGGCGGATCAACTGGCTTGCGAACAGGTCGTGATCAATGGTGAATTCGACGCCATGAGCCGGACGCGGCAGCTGATGGCGGGCCTGCGCGATGCGCTCGGCAGCGCGGAGCCGTTGCCGCCGCCCGAGCCGATGCCCGCGATCCCGGCGCCGCCGGCGCGCGTGTACTCGCCCAGGCCCGAGAAGCGGCCGTTCGCGGCGGAGGCGGCGAAGCACACGACCGCGCTCGTCGGGATCGGTCACGTCGGCACGCGCTACGCGACCGATGTCGTGCTGCAGTTCCAGGCCGAGCTCGCCGTCGCGCACGGCGCCGTCGCCGCGCTCCTGCCGGACGACTGGGCCGCGCAGAACGGCCTCTTGCCGCTCCAGAGCCGCGTCACCGATCACCGCGAGTTCCTGCTCCGCCCCGACCTCGGGCGCCGCCTCGACGAGGCCAGCCTGGACGCCGTTCGGCGCAACTGCACGCGCGGTCCCGACGTCCAGATCATCGTGGCAGACGGTCTGTCCGCGGTCGCTTGCATGGGGTCCGGCAAGGCGCTCCACGATGCGGTCGCGCGCGCGTGCGCCGCACGCAACCTCAGCACCGGCACGCCGGTGTGCGCGCGGTTCGCCCGCGTGTGGCTCGAGGACGAGATCGGCCAGGAGGTCGGCGCGAAGGTCGCGATGATCCTGCTCGGCGAGCGCCCCGGCCTCGGCACCGGCGACGGCCTCTCGGCCTACGTCGTGTACGACCCGCGCGTCGGCAAGACCGACGGCGACCGCAACATGATCAGCAACATCCACGCGCGCGGCATGCCGATCGAGGAGGCCGCCGCCCGGCTCGCCGCGCTCGCCGCCGCGATGATCGAGCAGCGCACGAGTGGCGTCGCGCTGGACCTCGCGCGGCTGGGCCTCGCGAGCGAGCGCACGCCGCGCCCGCCGCAGGTCCGCCAGAAGCTGGTGAACGCATGAAGACCAAGGCCGGAGCCGCCCGATGATCCTCGAGCCGATCATCCCGAACGTGCTCAGCGTGCGCCGCCTGCCGCATGCGGACCCGGCGCTGGTGCGCGCCTACGGCGGCGACCCGGAGAAGCACACGTCGCTCGGGCTCGTCACGGTCGATCAGGACGACCCGACCTACGTCGCGCTCGACGAGTGCACGAAGCACGCGCCCGTCGACGTGATCTTCGCGAAGAGCTTCTACGCGGGCTCCGCGCACGCGAGCGGCCGGCTCTCGGGCGAGATCCTCGGCGTGATCGGGGCGCGCGACCCCGAGTCGATCGATCAGGCGCTCGACGCGCTCGTCCGCTGTCTGCAGCACGACGCCTGCTTCTACGACGCCGACGGCAAGCGCACCGTCACCGTGTTCCCGCACGTGATCGCGTCGCTCGGCGAGTACCTGTCGCGCGAGGCCGGGCTCGCACCGGGCGAGCCGATGGCGTACCTCGTCGCGCCGCCGATGGAGGCGACGATCGGCCTCGACGCGGCGATGAAGGCCGCCGAGGTGCGCGCCGTGCGCGTGATGACGCCGCCGACGGAGACGAACTTCGCGGCCGCGTGGCTGACCGGCACGCTCGACGAGTGCGAGGCCGCCGCGGTCGCCTATGCCGCCGCCGTCGTCGACGTCGCAGGGGCTCCGCGCAGATGATCAAGAACAAGACCGCGATCCTCGCGCTGCTCACCGCGCTCAACTTCCTCAACTACATCGATCGCATGGTGCTCGCGGCCGTGCTCGCGCACGTCGAGAAGGACCTCGACCTGACGAAGTTCCAGGCGGGCCTCAGCGCCAGCGCGTTCCTCGGCGGCTACTTCCTGACCGCCCCGTTCTTCGGCTCGCTCGCCGATCGCGGGCAGCGCAAGGGGCTGATCGCGGCCGGCGTCGCCGTGTGGAGCATCGCGACGGCGCTGACCGGGTTCGCGACCGGCCTGTGGTCGCTGCTCGCGACGCGCGTGTTCGTCGGCGTCGGCGAGGCGGCCTACGCGACGCTCGCGCCAACGATCATCGACGACATCACGCCGCCGGACCGCAAGAACCGCGCGCTCGCGATCTTCTACCTCGCGATCCCGCTCGGCTCGGCGATGGGCTACATGATCGGCGGCGCGATCGACAAGCACTGGGGCTGGCGCAGCGCGTTCTTCATCGCCGGTGGTCCCGGCCTCGTCATCGCGCTCACCTGCCTGCTGATCGCCGAGCCCGAGCGCAAGCTCGCCGCCGCGAAGGCGAAGATCCGCGAGTCGCTCGAGACGCTCGCCGCGATCCCGCTGTACCGGCGCGCGGTCGTCGGCTACATCGCGTGGACCGCGGCCGTCGGCGCGTTCTCGTTCTGGGCGCCCGAGTTCCTGATCAACCGCTTCCCGACGCGGCTCGACTCGCAGAGCGCGAACTTCTGGTTCGGCCTCGTCACCGTCGCGGCGGGCACGATCGGCACGATCGTCGGCGGACGCTGGGCGGACCGCTCGCAGCTCGGGATCGTCGTGCCGGAGGGCGCGCCCCACGACCACCGCGACAACCGGCGCGGCATCAACGAGCTGCTGCGGATCTGCTCGTACGGGATGATCCTCGCGGCGCCGCTGACGGCGGTCGTGTTCTTCATGCCCGCGCCGGTCGGCTTCTTCGCGGTCGCGTTCCTCGTCGAGGCCGGGCTGTTCCTCTCGACCTCGCCCGTCAACGCGATCGGCCTGCGCGCGGTGCCGCCCGAGCTGCGCGCGAGCGCGATGGCGGCGATGATCTTCGCGATCCACCTGTTCGGTGATCTGTGGTCGCCGCCGCTGCTCGGCGCGCTGCGCGACGGCATGGAGCACCTGATCGCGAACAAGATCACCGCGACGACGATCGCGATGATGGCGCTGCCGCTGACGTTCGCGCTGTCCGCCTACTGGTGGTGGCCGCGCAAGCGCGAGGCCGAGTAGTGACCGACGAGACGCTCGCGGACGCACAGACCTCGCGCCCGTCGTTCGGCGCCGGCGCGCAGCTCGGCAGGTACAAGCTGCTGCGCCTGCTCGGCGAGGGCGGCATGGGCCAGGTGTGGGCCGCGCACGACCCGGACCTCGATCGCGAGGTCGCGCTCAAGCTGCTGCGCGCCGAGCAGGCCGCGCCCCAGCTGCGCACGCGGCTGCTCCGCGAGGCCCGTGCGATGGCGCGCCTCAAGCACGCGAACGTGCTGACCGTGTACGAGGTCGGCAGCGAGGGCGACCGCGACTACATCGCGATGGAGCTCGTCGACGGGCTGAACCTCGACCAGTGGCTCGCGACGCAGCCGTCGCGCCACGACGTGTGGCACGCGCTGCTCGCCGCCGGCCGCGGGCTCGCTGCCGCGCACGAGGCCGGGCTCGTCCACCGCGACTTCAAGCCGCACAACGTGCTGCGCTCGCGCGATGGACGCGTGCTCGTCACGGACTTCGGCCTCGCGCGCGGCGTCGGCGACGAGAAGCTGCAGGCGGTGCCGGCCTCGCTCGAGACGCCCGTCGCGCTCGACGTCACGCTCGACGCGAACGCCGACTCGCTGCTCGACTCGCCGCTGACCCAGACCGGCGCGCTGATCGGCACGCCCGCCTACATGGCCCCCGAGCAGTACGCCGGCAGCCCGCCGGATCCGCGCACCGACCAGTTCGCGTTCTGCGTCACCGTGTGGCAGGCGCTGACCGGCGAGCGGCCGTTCCAGGGCAGCACGCTCGACGAGCTGCGCCGCGCGACGAACAAGGGCGTCGCGCACATCCAGCAGAAGCTCCCGCGCGACGTGCGGGCGGCGCTCGTGCGCGGCCTCTCGCCGGACCCGGCGAACCGCTGGGCGAGCATGAACGAGCTCTTGCGCGCGCTCGACCGCCCGAAGAAGACGTGGGCGATCACGGCGGCGATCGCGCTCGCGGCCGGCGTCGTGATCGGTGTCGTCGCGTACCAGCAGCTCTCGCACGAGCCCCCGCCCGCGCCCGCGAAGTCACCGTACGCGTGCGATCCGCCGGAGCAGGCGTTCGCCGATGCGTGGACGAGCGAGCGGCGCACCGCGCTCGAGAATCGCGTCGGGCCGTCGTCGGCGCTGCTCGCCGGTGCACTCGACGAGCTGCGGACGTCGTGGATCAAGGCGTACTCCGCGGCGTGCGCGGCGCCGCCATCGCAGTCGACGTACGCGCGGCTCGGCTGCCTGCTCGGCGAGCGCGACGAGGTCGCCGCGTTCACGCGCCTCGCCGATACGTTGCCGACGCCGACGTTCGATCAGCTCGAGCTGTGGGGCTCGCTGCCGCGCGTCGAGGCGTGTGCGACCGACTCGCCGGTCGCGCCGCCGCTGCTCCCCGACGACAAGAAGCTGCGCAACAAGATCGTCGCGCTGCGCGCCGAGATCGCGGCGCTGCGCCTGCGCGATCCGGAGGATCTGCTGAAGAAGGCCGACGATCTCGACCGCGCCGCGAAGGCCCTCGGCTGGCAGCCGCTCGTGCCCGAGCTCTACCAGGCGCTCGGCACGGCCGCGCAGGTCAACGGTGACTACGACCGCGCGCGCGGCTACGTCTCGCAGGCCGCCGACCGCGCCGCGCAGCTGCACGACTATCGCCTCGAGGCCACGTCGCGCATCGCGCTGCTCGAGATCGAGGGCGACGCGATGGGTGACCCGCGCGACTCCGATCGCCAGGACCGGCTCGTGCGCGATGCCCGCGATGCCGTCCACCGCGCCGGCGACGATCCCGAGCTCGCGGACACGATCGACGTGATCGTCGCGTCGATCGAGCTGACGCGCGGCAACCTGCTCGCCGCCGAGCAGCTCCTCGCCAAGGACGCGTGGGGCGGACCGCACAGCTCGTCGCGCATCGCGATCGCGCAGACCGCGCAGCGCATGCGGCTCGCGCTGCTGAGCGGCAACCCCGATGCGGCGCGCGTGCTCGGCCGCCAGCACGAGGCCACGCAGCCGCAGTCCGGCCCGGCGCACGCGCTGATCGAGAGGCAGATGGTGCAGGCGGCATGGCGCGATGGCGATCTCGAGGACACCCACACGCGCGCCGACAAGCTGTACGACTTCGAGAAAGACAGCGGCGACTCGACGCTGATCATCGTCACCGTCAAGGACACCAAGGGCAATCCGGTTGCCGGTGCGCGCGTCGTCGCATGGGAAGGCGAGCTCTCCGGCGACGGGCGCCGCATCTACACGGCGCCGACGTTCCCCGGGATCGCGGAGCTGACGAACGAGGAGGGTACGGCGACGATGATGGGTGCGCCGCTGGCGGGCGCCCTCATGGCCGAGCGCGACGACCGCCGCTCCGCCCCGGTGCCGGTACCCGCGCACGGTGACAGGCTGACGCTCGTCATCGGCGAGACCCACGCGGTCGCCGGCCGCGTCGCGGTCGCGTTGCCGCCGCCCGCACTCGAGGCATTCGTGCGCATGAAAGCGGGGAAGGCGAGCTGGGCCGACCACACCGTCGTCGGGCGCGACGGCAGCTTTCGCATCACCGGCGTCCCGGCCGGCACGGTGGTCGCCGGCATCGCAGGCGGGCTCGATCGCGCCGGCCACGTGATCACCGGCGACCTCGCGACGCTCGCGTGGCACGGTGCCGCGACGATCGATGTCGTGTCGCCGGCGGCCGGCACGATCACGATCAGCCACGGCAAGAATGACGTCGCGGAGGCGACGCTCGGGCCGATCGGCCTCGGCACGATCACCGCCGAGGGCCAGAAGATCTACCGGCCGGGCGACCTCCACGCCGTGTTCCGCGACATCGCCGCCGGCGAGATCAGCGTGTGCAGCTCGGCGACGCACACCTGCACCACCGCCACGGCGCCGGCACGCGGCGCCATCACGGTCGTGATCCGCTAGATCGCGGAGCAGGGGACCGTCGTCGCACAACCTGCCATTTAGTGATAAACCCGCGCGGTGAAGATCCACGAGTACCAGGGCAAGCAGCTCTTTCAGAAGTACGGGGTGCCGGTGCCGATCGGCATCCCCGCGATGTCCGTGGAGGAAGCGATCGCCGCGATCCCGAAGGTGCAGCAGCAGGCTGGCACCGACGTCGTCGTCGTCAAGGCGCAGATCCACGCGGGTGGCCGCGGCAAGGGCGGCGGCGTCAAGGTCGCGAAGACGAAGGCCGACGCCGAGGCTGCCGTGAAGCAGATCTTCGGCATGCAGCTCGTCACGCACCAGACGGGCCCCGAGGGCAAGAAGGTCCAGCGCCTGCTCGTCGAGCAGGGCCTCGCGATCGATCACGAGTACTACCTCGGCATGCTGCTCGACCGCGCCACCGGCCGCGTCACGGTGATGGCGTCGACCGAAGGCGGCATGGACATCGAGGAGGTCGCCGCGAAGCACCCGGAGAAGATCCTCAAGGAAGCGATCGATCCGGCGACCGGCTGGATGCCGTGGCAGTCGCGCAAGCTCGCGAAAGCGCTCGGCATGAACGGCAAGCTCGCCAACGAGCTCGACAAGTTCCTCAAGGCGCTCACGCGCTGCTACGAGGACATGGACTGCTCGCTCCTCGAGATCAACCCGCTGATCTCGACGAAGGACGGCAAGGTCCTCGCGCTCGACGCGAAGATCAACTTCGACGACAACGCGATGTTCCGCCACCCCGAGCTCGAAGCCTGGCGCGATCCGAACGAGGAGGACGCCGCGGAGCTCGAGGCCAAGAAGTGGGACCTCAGCTACATCTCGCTCGACGGCAACATCGGCTGCATGGTCAACGGCGCCGGTCTCGCGATGTCGACGATGGACATCATCAATTACTACGGCGGCAAGCCGGCCAACTTCCTCGACGTCGGCGGTGGCGCCACGGCCGAGAAGGTCACCGCCGCGTTCAAGATCATCTCGAGTGACCCCGGGGTGAAGGCGATCTTCGTCAACATCTTCGGCGGCATCATGAAGTGCGACACGATCGCGGCCGGCGTCATCACGGCCGTCAAGGAGACGGGCCTCAAGGTGCCGCTCGTCGTTCGCCTCGAAGGCACGAACGTCGAGCTCGGCAAGAAGATGCTCAACGAGTCAGGTCTCAACATCATCGCCGCGGCCGACATGGCCGATGGCGCCCAGAAGGCCGTGAAGGCCGCTGGAGGTAAGTCGTGAGTGTTCTCTGCGGTTACAACACGCGCCTCGTCGTCCAGGGCATGTCCGGCTCGGCCGGCGCTTTCCACGCGAAGCAGATGGTCGAGTACGGCACGCGCGTCGTCGCCGGCGTCACGCCGGGCAAGGGCGGCAGCAAGGTCGCCGGGCTCGAGCAGGTCCCGATGTACGACACCGTCGAGGAAGCGGTCCGGCTCGCCGGCGCGAACGCCTCGGTGATCTACGTCCCGCCGCCGTTCGCCGCGGACTCGATCCTCGAGGCGGCCGCGGCCGGCATCGATCTGATCGTCGCGATCACCGAGGGCATCCCGGCGCGCGACATGGTCAAGGTCAAGTACGTGCTCGAGCGCGACTACCCGCACGCCGTGCTGATCGGGCCGAACTGCCCGGGCATCATCACGCCGGGCCAGTGCAAGATCGGCATCATGCCGGGCTACATCCACAAGCCGGGCTCGATCGGCGTCGTCTCGCGCTCCGGCACGCTGACGTACGAGATCGTCCACCAGCTGACGAGCCTCGGCCTCGGCCAGTCGACCGCCATCGGCATCGGTGGCGACCCGGTCAAGGGCACCGACTTCATCGAGGCGCTCTCGTGGTTCGCGGAGGACCCGGGCACGTCCGCGATCTTCATGATCGGCGAGATCGGCGGCGACTCCGAGGAGCGCGCGGCGCAGTTCATCAAGGACAACGTCAGAAAGCCGGTCGCCGCGTTCATCGGCGGCCAGACCGCGCCTCCGGGCAAGCGCATGGGTCACGCCGGCGCGATCATCTCCGGTGGTAAGGGCGCCGCGTCCGACAAGATCGCCGCGCTCAAGGCCGCGAACATCGCGGTGTCGCCGACGCCCGCCGAGATGGGCAAGACGCTCGCGCAGCTGATCGGCTGATCGGGGGCGCGCGAGCGCCTCCCTTCCACTCCAAACGTATCGCACAGAGTGGGGCTTGCCGGAAGCCCCACCCGATGCGGCACGGTGGCGGCATGACGAACCATGCCGTGGTCATTGCTGGTGGCGGCCCGACGGGCCTGATGCTGGCGGCCGAGCTCGCGCTCGCGGGCGTCGATGTCGCGGTCGTCGAGCGGCGGCTCGACCAGAGCGTCGCCGGGACGCGCGCCGGCGGCCTTCACGCACGCGCGATCGAGCTGCTCGATCAACGCGGCATCGCCGAGCGCTTCCTCGCGCAGGGACGGACCATGCAGGGAGTGGGCTTCGCGATGAACCTGCTCGACATCCGCGACTTCCCGTCGCGCCATGCCTACGTGCTCGCCCTCGGGCAGGAGAAGATCGAGCGCACGCTGGCGCAGCGGGCCGGCGAGCTCGGCGTCGTCGGGTATCGCGGCGTCGACGTCGTCGGCTTCTCGCAGGACGAGACCGGCGTCGACGTGAGTCTCGCCGACGGGCGAGCGCTGCGCGCGCAGTACCTCGTCGGCTGCGACGGCGGACGCAGCCTCGTGCGCAAGCAGGCGGGCATCGCGTTCCCCGGCTTCGACGCCGCGACGAGCTATCTCATCGCCGAGCTGAAGACCGCGGAGGAGCCCGCGTTGGGGATGCGCCGCGATGCGCGCGGGATCCACGGCCTCGGCAAGCTCGAGGACGGCACGCGGCTGCGCTTCGTGTCGGCGGAGGTGCCGGTGCGCGATGGCGAGCCGACGCTCGACGACCTGCGCGCGGCGCTCGTCTCGGTGTACGGCACCGACTACGGCGTGCACGACGTGACGTGGATATCCCGCTTCACCGACATGACGCGCCATGCGGCCGCGTATCGCGAGCGGCGCGTGCTGCTCGCCGGCGATGCCGCGCACATCCACTCGCCGTCGGGCGGGCAAGGCTTGAACCTCGGCCTGTACGACGCGTTCAACCTCGGCTGGAAGCTCGCGCAGGTCGTCGCCGGCACCGCGCCCGACACGCTGCTCGACACGTATCAGGCCGAGCGGCATCCGGCGACCGAGCGCGCGCTCGCGCTGACGATGGCGGCCGCGCCGCTGAACGTCGGCGATCCGCGCACCGCCGCGCTACGCGACATGATCGGCGAGATGCTCGCGATGGGCGAGCCGCGCAAGCGCTACGCCGGGCTGCTCTCCGGCCTCGACCTTCGCTACGACCTCGGCGGCGCGCACCCGCTCGTCGGGCGCCGCATGCCAGACCTCGACATCGAGACCGACGAGGGCGTCCGGCGCGTGTACTCGCTGCTGCACACCGCGCGGCCGGTGCTGCTCGACTTCGGGAGCACGTGCGAGAGCGGCGGCGTGCGCCGCGTGCACGCGCGGTACGCGGGGACGTGGGAGCTGCCGGTGATCGGGGCCGTCGAGGCTCCGCGCGCGGTGATGATCCGGCCCGACGGCTACGTCGCGTGGGTCGCCTAGTGATGCAGTAGCGCCTCGGGCACGACGATCGAGGCCGTCTGCTTCGCGGCGGGCGAGAGCTGCGCGTGCGTGCACTTCTTCGGCGGGTTGCCGCTGCGCGGATCTCCGAACAGCGCGCACAGCGTGTACGCGCCCGGGCGCATGCCCGTGATCTCGGCCGCGCCGCCCATGACCATGCGCATGTGCATCGGGACCGTCGCGTCGGTGACCGGGAACAGCGACCCGTCGCGCAGCTGCTCGGCGCTCTCCGGATCGATCGTCAGCGCGATCGCGAGCAGGCCGCCCATCGGGATCGGCGCGCCCTTGTCGGTCTTCACGGAGACGTCGAGCGTCACCGGGCCGGGCGTGGCGTCGAGCTCGATCGACGCCTTCGTGCCGAGCGCGACCTCGACACGGCGCATGTACATGTCCTTCGGCGCGTTTCCGCCGCCGCCGATCATCGGATAGACGAGGTACGAGCCGGGCGAGAGCGCGTCGAGCGCGAACGTGCCGTCGGGCCCCGTGGTCACGAAGAAGTTCGAGGCCATCGCGCCGACCGGGTTCGCGATGACGACCGTGTCGCCGAGCGGCTGACCGCTGCGCGTGACCTTGCCCTGGAGGCCGCTCGTCGGGGCGAGCACGAGGTCGAGCGTCGCGCTGTCGGGGCTCGCGGGAAGCTGCAGGCTCGCGCTGCGCCCGACGTTCGCCTTGCCGGCGACGACGGTCAGCGACGCGGGCGGGAAGCCGTCGAGCGAGAAGCGGCCCTGCGCGTCGGTCTCGGTGTCCTTCGCCGCGATGCTCTCGCTCTTGATGTAGAGCTCGGCGCCGCCGCCCGTGAGCAGCGCGCCCGCGGCGACGGTCGCCTTCGCGACGGGCGTCCCGTGCTCGTCGAGCACGCGTCCCGTGATCGAGCGGCCGGGATGGACGGTGATCGTGCCGACGTCGGTGTCCTTGCCTTCGGCGATCGTGACGTCCTTGCCCGTCGTGAGGAAGCCCGGACCGCCGACGGTCAAGCTGTACGTGCCGGGCACGGCGGGGACGGCGAACGCGCCGTCCTTCGTGACGAATGGCAGCGGCCGCGTGTCGGCGAGCGTGACCGTGAACGCGGCGGCGGGCTTGCCGTCGTCGAGCTGGACCTTGCCGATCGCGCGCCCGTCGGCGGGGACGACGACCTTGATCGGCGCCGCGTTCGGCGTCGTCGCGACGCCGGTGGCGAGCCACAGCGCCGCCTCACCGGCGCTCGGCCGCGCGGCGCGCACGCGATACGGACCGTCGGGCAGCCCGGCGAAGCGAAAGCTGCCGCCCTGATCGGTCGTCGTCTCCTGGACGCCGCGAACGAGCCACGCTCCACGCGTCGCCGGGTCGCTCTCTCCTTCCGGGGACGCCGTCACCTGCGCGTCGCCGATCGGCTGGCCGGCGCTGTCGACCACGGTGCCCGTGATCGCGCCCGTGATCGCGAGCGTCAGCGCGACGGTCTGCTCTCGCTTGGCCGCGAGATCGGCGGTCGCGATCGCGGAGGAGCCGCTGTCGTGCCACGCGACGACGTCGACCGCGCGCGGCTCGAGCCCGCTGATCGAGAACGCGCCGCTCGCGTCGGTGAACGCCTGCCGGCGAGGCAACCACGGCACGTAGCCATGAGGCACGACGCTGACGACCGCGGCCGAGACCGGCGCACCGCTCGGATCTTTCACCGTGCCGCTGACGACCGCGCCGGCGGCGAGGCGCAGCTCGATGCCGCTGCGCGGGTGCTGGCCATCGACGGTGAACGGCGCGCTCGTCGTCGGTGCGAAGTCGCCCGCGGTCGCGGTCACGCGCCACGTGCCCGACGAGAGGGCCGTGATCGAGAATGCGCCGTCCGCGCCGCTGGTCACGGCGTCGCGATGCGGATCGACGACCGGCAGCGGCTCCGAGGCGTTCGTCGCGAACACGCGCGCATTCGCGACCGGTGCGCCCTTGTCATCGACGACGCGCCCGGAGAGCGGTGCGCCCCGCGCGAGCGAGAGCGCGGCGTGCTCGACGACGTCGGGATTTCCGGACGTGCCGAGCATCATCGCGGCCTGCGCGTAGCCGCTCGCATGCGCGACGAGCGGCGACGATCCGGCGCCGACGCCGATGAGCGTCGCGACGCCCTGCCCGTTCGTCGTCGCCTTCCACGTCAAGGTCGACATCCACGACCGCAGCTCGACCTCGGCGCCCGCGACCGGCGTGCCTCCGCCGCGATCGGTCACCGTGACCTCCACGCGCCCGCCCTTGTGCATGCGCAGCGTCACCGGCTCCGTCTTGTCGGACAGCCGCACGCGCGCCGGTCCGGCGTAGCGATCACCGGAGGTCGCCTCGATACGGTAATCGCGATGCAGCAGTCCCTCGAAGACGAAGCCGCCGTCGGCCTCCGTCTTCACGACGATCGGCGGGTTGGCGTCGATCGCGACCAGCGCGCCCGCGACCGGCGCCTCCTGCTCGTCGATCACCTGGCCCTCGACGCGCAGCGTACCCTTCGGATCGCGATCGTGAACGGTCGGTAGCCCGCGCGGGCTCGCGGCCGGTGCGGCGGCTTGCGCGGGAGGTGCCGGTTGCGGCGCCGGCGCGGCCTTCACGGTCGCGGCCGGCTTCTTCGACGAGCCAGCTCCCCACAGGCCGGCGACGCGCGTGCCCGCGACGAGCAGCACGACGACGATGACGGCGATCGATGCTTTGCCGAGCGTACTCACGATCACACCTCCTGCAGCGGCACGCGTGCCGTGCGACATGACGGCCGGTAACGGTGCGAGCAACCCGACCCACGCGCGTCGATCGTTGCCGTGCTCGACGTCGAGCGCGGCGCGAACTCGATCGAGCGCGTCCTTCAGCCGCGAGCGCACCGTCGCGGCGGGGATTCCCTGCGCGCGCGCGATCTCGGCGGCGGACAGGCCCTCGAAGAAGCGCAGCAACAACGTCGAGCGCAGCGGCTCGTGGAGCTCGATGACCAGGCGATGGACGCGCTCCTGGAGCTGCGCGCGCTCGAGCAGCTGCTCGGGCGATGGCACCTCGTCGTGCACCGGCACGGCCTGCTCGCGGCGCTCGCGGCGCACGCGGCCTCGGGTCGCCATGCGGGCGACATTTCGCGCGACCCCGCCGAGCCAGGGACGCAGCGCGCCGTGGCGGTTCGCGGGCGCGGCGAGCGCGGCCTCGTAGGTCTCCTGGACGACGTCGTCGGCGGCGCCGTCCCCGACGAGCGCGCGCGCGAGGCGCGTCAGCCACTCGGTATGCGCGAGCAGCTCTTCAGCCGTCGGTGAGGAACCCGCCATTCCCTGCCATGTTGCCGCCGGCGCCCGAAGTGTTGGCGATTTTTTCAGGGGGGCGGCGGAAGCTCGGTCGCTTCCTGGGCGCGCTGCACCATGGCGACCGCGAACAGCAGCACGACGCCGGCCGTGACCTGCCACCACGCGAGCGCCTTGTGGAAGAAGCCCCACGTGATGCACAGGGCGGCGAGCGTCTGCATCATCTCGAAGTAGCCGGCGGTCGACGCGCGCGTCAGCTCGAGGCCCTTGAAGTAGATCAGCAGCGGGATGCCGCCGGAGAGCGTGGCGAGCAGCACGAGCCACACGATCGCGGAGCCGGCGTGCGCGTGCGCCGTCGCCGGCCACAGCCCATCGGGCGTCAACAGACCGCGCGCGCCGACGATGATCGTCATGCACACGAGGCCGATCATCACGCGCAGGCCCGCACCGAGCGGCAGCGACATCTCGACCATCACGGCGCGTCCGGCGACCGTCGACAGGCCCCAGCACAGCGCGCACAACAGCGCGTAGATCACGCCGCTCTCCAGCGCGAACGGCACGCCGGGCCGCATCCCGACGAGCACCATGCCCGCGACGACGGCGAGGCCGGCCCACAGCGGGAACCACTTCGCGAGGCGGTCGTGAAACAGCAGCACCGCGGCCGTCGTCGAGAGCACCGGCTGGATGTTGAGGACGACATTGACCACGCTCTCGTTCGCGTGCTTGAGCGCGAGCGTGAACAGCACCGCGCCGACGGCCGAGCCGGCGATGCCCGAGAACACGAGCCACGCGATCGCGCCGCGCGACACGCGCCGCAGCTCGCCCAGCCGCGGCAGCACGAGCGGCAGCGCGCACGCGACCAGCACGACGTGCTCCCAGAACACGATGACGTCCGGCGACGGGAACACCTCGTTGAGCGGGATGCGCCACGCCGACTCGGTGCCCCACAGCGCCGCCCCGAGCGCGACCAGCCAGGGCCCGATGCGTGACTCGCGAGGCTCACCCATGGACGGACGATATCAGTGCTTCGCGAGCCAGGCGGAGATCTGCCCCGACAGCGCGGCGGCGGGATCCGGCTGCCCGGCGAGCTGCGCGACGGCCTGCTTCGCGAGCGCGAGGCCCTTGGCGCGCTGGCCGCGCTGGACCAGCTCGTCGGCGAGCTCCCACCGCGACTGCGCGGCAAACAGCGGCGCGCCGAGCGAGTCGAGCTGTGCGATCGAGTGCTCGAGCGCCTGCTGCGCCTCCTCGGGCTCGTGCGCGGCGAACAGGCACGCGCCGCGGCCGTACTCGCTCGCGCCGGCGATCTGCCCGAGCCGCCCGGTCTCCTCGGCGACCTTGGTCGCGCGCGCGTAGAGCGGCATCGCGCGGTCGCAGTGGTTGATCGCCTTGAGCTCGTCGGCCTCGTTGTAGAGGCAGCGCGCGAGCGCGGCCGGATCATCGAGCTTCTCGTAGACGGCGATCGCCTTGTCGTACGCCTCGATCGCCGCCTCGTGGTGCTCGAGCCCGCCTTGCGCCGAGGCCAGCATCTCGAGCATCGCGCCGCGCTGTGGGTTGTTCGGCGGAAAGCGCTTCTCGGCGATCGCGACGGCGCGCTGGATCGCGTCGAGCGCGGCCGGCGTCGACGAGGCACCGGCGGGGGTCTGCGACAGCGCGAAGTCGTGGAGCGCGTCCATCATGTCGATGCTGTCCGCACCGTCGACGCGCGCGATGGCGGCAAAGACGTCGTCCCACACCGGCTTCGCGGCGGCGTGGTCGCCGGTCGCGGACGTCGCGTTGGCGACGGTCAGCAGCGCCTGGATCGTCTCGGGGTGATCCGGGCCGTACAGGCGAAGTGCCTCGTCGTGCATCGCGCGCGCGGCGGCGAGCGCCTTCGCGGGCTCGTTGTTGTTGATGTAGGCGTCGTAGAGACAGCCGCGCGCGTCGGCGACGAGCTTGGCGTCTGCGAGCTTCTCCGCGGCGTCGAGCGCGTGCTGGCAGATCTCGGCGGCCTTCGCGTGCTCCGCGCGCTCGACCTCGACGTGCCCCGCCGCGAGCTCGACGCGCAGCGCGACGCGCGGGTTGTCGGCGAGCCGCGCGACGGACGCGCGCGCGATCAGCAGCTGGTCGTCGGCAGCCTTGAGGTCGCCGACCTGCGCGGAGTAGCGCGCCAGCTCCGCCCACGAGCGCGCCGCGAGCTCGTCCTGCCCGCTGCGGATCGCGGCCTCCGCGGCGCTGCGCAGCGTGGTGCGCGCGTGCGCGAGATCGCCGGTGGCCGCGTACGACTCGCCGACGACCTGCAAGTAATCGGCGATCACCGCGTCGTCGCCGGTCGCGATCACGCGCGGCGTCAGCGACGGATCGGCCGCGACGACCTCCGGGCTGCGGCCGGCGCGCAGCGCGGCATGCGTGCGGGCGATCTCCTCGTAGAGTGCCGGCTCGATCGGCGCGTTCGGCTTCGTCGTGCGGGTGCGCATCGCGGTCTCGAGCGTGCAGCGCTGCGGCGCGATACCGGCCTCCGCGATCTCGCGTCCGAGCGACGCCGTCTTCGGATCGAGCGGCGAGGACAGCACGCGGACAGCCTCGCGCTCGTCGGCGAGGCTGCGATCGAGGCAGCGATAGCGCTCGGCGAGCACCGCCTCGTCGGTGTGCTGCTGGTTCGTGCGGCACGCCTCGACGCGCGTCGCCCGCCAGAACGCGGTCCGCTCGTCGAGCGCGGCGAGCACGTTCGGTGCCTGCGCACCGAGGACGCGCGTGACGGCCGCACGCGCCGCCGGGTTCCACACCGCCTCGGCGCCGCGATCGACGGCGCGGCACGAATCCGCCGCGGGCCGCGCCGCCGCGATCACGACCGCCGCGCCCGCGAGCAGCAGCGCGCCGAGGCCCGCGACGAGCCACGTACGGCTGCGCCGCGGCTCGAGCTGCTCGACGAGCTCGCTCATCGACGGGAAGCGCGCCGCCGGATCGCGTGCGAGGCCGCGCGTCAGCACCGCGCGCAGCCGCTGCGGCACCTGCGACGGCACCGGCTTGCGCTGGTCGGCGAGCACCGCCTGCTCGATCGACTTCGCGTCGCGGCCGGGATATGCGCGCTCGCCGGTGACGGCCTCCCACAGCGCGAGGCAGAACGCGAACTGGTCGGTCGCCGGCGTGACCGGGCCGCGGAGGAACTGCTCGGGCGCCATGTAGGCGGGCGTGCCGACGAGGTCGCCGCGCGTCAGCGAGGCGTCGATCTCGCCGCTCGGCGCCGCCTCGCCGCCGTCGGCGGAGTCCTCGCTGCGCCGCGCGAGGCCGAAGTCGCTGACCTTCGCGACGCCATCGGCATCGACGAGCACGTTCGTCGGCTTGAAGTCGCGGTGCACGATGCCCGCCTTGTGCGCGGCGGCGAGCCCGCGCCCGGCGCCGGCGAACAGCGCGAGGATCTCCGGCAGCGAGCGCCCGCGCACCGCCTCGTCGAGCGTCTGCCCGGCGATCAGCTGCATCACGATGTACAGCTCGCCGCCATCGACGCCGACGTCGAACACGCTGACGACGTTCGGGTGCGACAGCCGCGCCAGCGCCTGGGCCTCGCGCCGCATCCGCTCGGCGAGCCGCACGCTGCCCGCTCGCGACTCGCGCATGACCTTCACCGCGACACCGCGCCCCAGCTCGGGGTCGATCGCCTCCCACACGACACCCATACCGCCCTCGCCGAGCCGCTTGACGATCCGGTAGCGTCCGATGTGCTGGGGCTCACCGCGCGGCGCGCCGCCGGCGGTGCCTGAAGGCGTCTCGGGCGCTACCTCCGTGCTCGCGGCGGCCGTCGAGACCGAGTGGTCCCCGCCGGTCGTCGCGATCGTCCGCCCGCGAGACTCACCCATACGCTGACGATACACGTACCATCGAGGGGTGCGGTCCGGCGAGACGACGGTGACGGTGAACGACGCGACCGTCAATGCCTTGCCGCCCGGTGCCCGCGCGAGGCGCGCTCAGGCGAGCGACGCCGCGCCGAATCATTCGATGCAGCTCGCGCTCGCGACGCTGCGCGAAGAAGAGGCCGACAGCGCGCGCACGATGATCCGCGTGGGCCGGTGGATCGGCGCCGCGACGCTCGTCGTGCTGCCGTTCATCGGCGGCAGCGAGACGCTGCGCATCGTGATGGCGGCGAGCGTCGCGTTCGCGATCGGCATCGGGCTCTGGGTCGAGCGACTGGCGCAGTCGCAAGGACCCGCGTTCTCGCGATCGGCGTTGATCCTCGCGATCAGCGTCTCGCCGGGGATCTTCACCGCGGTCGTGTTCTACGGGATCTTCAGCGCGGTCCAGCTGTTCCCCGCGCTCGCGATCTACTTCTTCAGCCGGCGCGAGAGCCTCGTGTGGTCGATCGCGCTGTACGCGCTCAATGCTGTCGCGCAGGGCGTGTTCGCCGCGCTCGTGATCACGCACACGATCGCGGACCCGGGCCTCATCACGAGCGTCCAGCCGGCGAGCGCCAACGCGATGGGCCACGTGCTGCTGCAGCTGGGCTTCCTCGGCGCGTTCGTGCTCGGGCGCGGTTCGCACAAGGCCAGTCGCGACGCGATCACGCGGATGCAGAGCGCGATGCAGGCGGCCGCCCAGAAGGAAGCGCAGCTCGCGGAGGCGCGCCAGGATCTCGACCGCGCGCTCGCGATCGACGCGCCCGGCCGCTTCACCGATCAGGTGTTCGGCGAGTACCGGCTCGGCAACGTCATCGGCCGCGGCGGCATGGGCGAGGTCTACGAGGCGTGGCACACCGGCACGGGCGCGGTCGCCGCCGTTAAGCTGCTCGCGCGCAGCGAGGTCGGCGAGCCGCACGCGGTCGAGCGATTCTTGCGCGAGGTGCGCGCCGTGCGCGGCATCGATTCGCCGCACGTCGTGCGCGTGCTCGCCGCGAGCGACGAGGAGGCCGCCGTGCCGTACCTCGTGATGGAGCGGCTGCAGGGGCAGGATCTCGCGACCGTGCTGCGCGCCGGGCCGATCGCGACCGACGTGCTGCTCGCGATGCTCGCGCAGATCGGCGCCGCGCTCGAGCAGGCGTGGGCGCGGGGCGTCGTGCACCGCGACCTCAAGCCGCACAACATCTTCCTGTGCGACGACGGCACCTGGAAGGTCCTCGACTTCGGCGTCGCCGCGCTCGACGATCACTCGGGCACGTTGACGCAGGGCAAGGTCGTCGGCACGCCCGCCTACATGGCGCCCGAGCAGGCGCGCGGCGAGAAGGTCGATCACCGCGCCGATCTGTACGCGCTCGCCGCGATCGCGTATCGCTGGCTGACCGGCCGCCCGGTGATCGGCGGCAAGGACCTGCACGCCGCGCTCTACCAGACGGTGCACGTGATGCCGCAGAAGCCGAGCGGGCTCGCGCAGCTGCACGAGGATGTCGATTGCGTGCTCGCGCTCGCGCTCGCGAAGGATCCCGCGGCGCGCTGGGCGACGGCCGCCGAGCTGCACGCGGCACTCGCCGAGTCGCTCGACGGCAACCTCGATCCACGGATCCGCCGGCGTGCCGCCGATCTCCTCGCCGCGCATCCGTGGGACGCGGTCCGCGGCTAACGCGCACCCGCTGCAGCCACGCGCACCACCGGCGCAAGGCGCGCGCGCGTTTCCAATGAAATCGCGGGTTCGGCCTTTGCAACACTCGCCTGCATATGTGGCCACCCGCGGCACTCGTCGCGTTCGACAACCTTCGCAACGGTCCCGAATGGCGGCGCTGGGGAACCCTCGCCGCCGACGCGCCGCCGTACCTGACGCCGAGCTTCTTCGAGGCAGTTCGCCCGCTCGTCGAACAGGGCGCACCGTTCGTCGCGGAGGCCTGGACGGCCGACCGCATGCTCGGCGCCTTGCCGCTCGTGCTCGAGCGCGATCGGCTGCGTTCGCTGCGCACGGATCACTCTCCCGGCTACGACTACTGCGGCTCGCCCGACGGCATCGACGCGATCTGGGACAGCCTGCTCAACGACACCCGCTGGACCGAGCTCGTGCTCGACAAGGTGCCGTCGGACTCGCTGCTCGCGAAGCGCCTGCCCGAGCTCGCGCGCCGCGACGGCTGCGCGGTGACGATCACGCCCGACGGCCGCCATCCTTACTTCGCGCTACCCGGCTTCGAGCAAGCCGTCTCGTCGAAGCACCGCCAGAACCTGCATCGCTGCGAGCGGCGCGCCGGCGACGTCGTGCTCGAGAAGCTCATCGATCCGGCGCCCGCCGATCTCGCGGATGCGATCCGCCTCGAGGGCATGGCGTGGAAGGATGCCGCGGGCACCAGCATCGCGAGCGCCCCGAAGGTCGCGCAGGTGTACGAGCGGCTCGCGCACCTCTCCGATGCGTCGCTGTACTTCCTGCGCATCAAGGGCACGCGCGTCGCGACGCTGTTCACGCTCGAGGATCACCAGACCGTGTTCGCGCTGAAGATCGGCTACGACCCGGCGTTCGCGTCGCTGAGCCCCGGCCACCTGATCGTCTGGAAGGTCGCGCTCGACGCCGAGGCGCGTGGCATGAAGGAGTGGAACTTCGTCGGCCGCGAGGACGAGTGGAAGCGCCGGTGGACCGACAAGGCTCACGAGCACGTCGCGATCGTCGTCTATCACAACACGGCGCGCGGCATCGTTCGCCACCTGCTGCGCGACGTGATCAAGCCGCGCCTGCCCGAACAGATGCGCGCCACGCCGCGGAGCCCGCTCCCACGTCACTGCCAGCGCGCGGACTATGTCGGCCAGCACGGCGCGGTGCGCTACGTCGTCGGGCGCGTGCGGCGTGGCCTGGGGCTGCGCCGGCTGTTCAAGAAGCAGCCGGTCGTCGAGCCCGGCGCGCCGTCGAAGTTCCCGGTCGGCGCGTGGGTCCGCGTCGTCGCGTCGCCCCAGGTCGATGCGGCGGGCAAGATGCGCGGCCTGTTGTTCACGCCCGAGCAGTGGCAGACGGTCGGCCAGGTGTTCCGTGTCGAGCGTCACGTGCGCCGGCTGCGCGACGACCACGGCCGCTATCGCAAGGTCAACGCGACGGTGCTGCTCGACGGCGTCGATTGCAGCATGCACGGCGGTGGCTGCGGCCGGCACTGCCCGCTGATGTACCGCGACGAGTGGCTCGAGCCCGCCGAGGCGCCCAAGACGACCGCGCCGACGAAGGCGCTGCGCTACGCGCGCGTGCGCGACGCCGCCGACATCCAGGCCGGCCTCGACCTCGCGGGCCGCCGCGACGGCCTGACGTTCATGCCCGAGATGGCCGCGTTCGCCGGGCGCCGCCTCCCGGTGGTCGAGAAGATCGACCGCGTGTTCGAGCTCGACAAGTGGGTCAGGCCGCCGCACCCGATCTACATCCTGGGCAACTGTCACTGCAGCGGTTCGATCAGTGGCGGCTGCGACCGCGCGTGCGCCCTCCTGTGGCACGAGGACTGGCTCGTGTTCGAGGCACCGTGAACGTCGAGATCCTCGACGCGCACGATCATCGTGCCGGCCCGATCTGGAACGCGCTCGAGGGCGCCAACGCGAACTACTTCCTGTCGTGGACATGGATCGATCACTGGCTCGCCTCGCTGCCGCGCTCGCACGCACCGCGCATGGCGGTGTTTCGTGACGGCAACGCCGCGATCGCGGCCGGTCTGTTCGGACGCCGCCGCGTGATCCGCCACCACCTCGTCCCGAGCCGCGCGTGGTTCCTCAACGCGACGGGCGATCCGCGCTTCGACGACCTGACGCTCGAGCACAACGCGCTCGTCGGCGCGCGCGTGCCGCTCGCCGCGCTCGTCGCCGCGCTGCCGCACGAATGGGACGAGCTCGTGCTGCCGGCGATCGATCGCGATGCGTTCGGCACGCCGATCGCGGAGGGCGTGCGCGTGCACGTCGATCGCGAGGTCGCATGCCCGTTCGTCGACCTCGAGCGCGTGCGCAATGCCGACGGCGGCTACCTCGGCGTGCTCGGCCCCGCGACGCGCGCGCACATCCGCCGCTCGCGACGCGTGCTCGGCGACATCGGCGTCGAGGTCGCCGCCGACTCGACGCACGCGCTCGACATCTACGCCGAGCTCGTCTCGCTGCACCAGGAGTCGTGGCGCCTGCGCGGAGAGCCCGGCGCGTTCGCCGATCCGTGGTTCGAGCGCTTTCACCGCGAGCTGATCGCGGCGCGGCCCGGCGAGTGCGAGCTCGTGCGCGTGCGTGCGGGCGGCCACACCGTCGGCTGCCTCTACAACTTCGTGTACCGCGGCCGCGTGCTCTTCTATCAGAGCGGGCTCGCGACGTTCGCCGATCCGCACGTCAAGCCGGGCCTCGTGTGTCACGCCGCCGCGATCTCGAACGCGGCCGCGCGCGGCGACGACCTCTACGACTTCCTCGGCGGAGACGGCCGCTACAAGCAGAACCTGTCGACCGGCGCCACGATGCTGCGGTGGTTGCGGGTACAACAGCCCCGGATCCGATTCACTATCGAGGACCGCCTGCGAGATTGGAAGCACGCGTTCACCGGCTAGTGCTAGCGTCGCCCGCATGAGGATGTGGGGATTCGTGGTGGTGCTCGCCGCGTGCGGGACCAACGACGCTAACGAAATACTGAACCCGGCCCGCGACCAGTACGGGACTTGGGAAATGGTCGAGTTTCCCGGCACGGTCTGCGGAAACAACACGCCGTTCAAGATGTTCGTCAACTACTCGAAGGACAGCGACAACCTCGCCGTCGTCTTCGAGCCGGGCGGCGCGTGCTGGGACTACGACTCGTGCACCGGCAAGAACGGCATCCGCGGCGCGGCCAACCCCGACGGCATCCCCGACGACCACTGGCAGATGGCGCCGTTCATCTCGCCGTTCCTGAACCGCAGCTACGAGGACTCGCCGACGACGAAGTGGAACTACGTCTACGTGCCGTACTGCACCGGCGACGTCCACACCGGCAACACGGTCGCGACCTACAGCGATGGCTCCGGCGACTCGATCGAGTTCCACCACGAGGGGCACACCAACACCGAAGCGGTCGTGTCGTGGATCGACCAGAGCTTCACGCACGTCCCGAAGATGCTCGTCACGGGCTGCTCGGCGGGTGGCGTCGGCTCGCTCGTCAACTACCACTTCCTGCGCAAGGGCGTGCACGCGGCGGAGAAGGCGTACCTGCTCGACGACTCGGGCCCGATCTTCCCGTCGACGGGCTACTCGGGAATGATGCACGCGAAGATCCGCAGCGCGTGGAACCTCGACTCGCTCGCGGACCAGCTGCCCGCCGGCGCCACGCTCGACGACATGGGCACGATCAACACCGCGCTCGCCGACGAGTTCCCCAAGGACCGCCTCGCGACGACGTTCTTCCAGCGCGACTACGACTTCTCGCTCTACTCGTACGAGCGCTTCTACAACTTCCCGCCGAAGGACCAGATCATGTCGATGTGGGCCTCCGACACCGACCTGCTCGTCGATCTCTACAAGACGAAGAAGAACCTCTACTACTTCCTGCCGTACTACCGGAACGTCAACGACAGCCACTGCACGACGGTGCTCTCGTTCGCGGGCAGCGACATCGAGGACCACAACATGACGCTCGCGCAGTGGGTCAACGACTTCGTCAACGACAAGCCGGTCGTCTCGATGCGCGAGGCGCCGGTCTCCGGCGAAGACGGCACGCCTTAATTGGCGGCCGTGATCAGCGCGCAGGCGTGCGTGTAGTCGATCTCGGTGCCGGTATCCGTGCCGCTGCCCGGCCCATCGACGGTGATATCGCCGCCCGCCCACACGTACGGCGAGTCGGTGAACGCGAGCAGCACGCACATCTCCTGATCGCCAACGCCCCAGCCGACCGTGACGTCGCGCGGGTTGTCGTACGCGCACGCGAAGCGCAGCTTCTCGTAGCCGCTCATCGAGAACGCCGGCGTGACCGCGCCGCCGAGCGCGTCGCCGATGCGGTTCGTCGTGTCGTAGATCGTATCGGCGGTGCCGTCGCCCTTCACCGCCTCGAGCTTCAGCTCGGTGCCGAGCGTGTGGTAGTGCGCGAGCACGTAGTAGATGTTGAAGTCGGGCGCCTGGCCGGTGAGGTTGCGGCTCTGCGTGCCGACGTCGCACTCGATCGTGAAGCGCGACATGCGGTGCGGCGGGATCTGGATCGACTCGTTCTCGAAGCTCATCGCGGCGAGCTTCGTCGTCACGTCGGCGATCGGCGTGATCTTCAGCGACAGCGGCACGTCGATCGGCTGGTCGCCGGCGTTGAGCAGGTGCGTCGTCGCGACGATCCGCGAGTGCGGCGGGATCACGATCGCGACGCCCTTGGGGAACTGCTGCACCTCGTGCGGCGACTGCGTCGACTGCGCGAACAGCACGCCGCCCGCGGTCCCCGCGTTCGCCTGATCGAACATGCGGTCGCCGCAGGCCCACGTGCCGTCGGGGCCGTCGTAGCGGTTGTCGGGGACGAAGAACCAGTTCGAGTGGTGAAACCCGGTGGCGGTCGTCAGCTCGACGGCGTTGATCGCGAGCTCCGTGTCGTTGTGGAGCGTCGCGGAGACGCACTGGTCCGTGATCTCCTGCGACGGCGCGAGGTGATACGGACCGAACGTGAACGTCTCGGGCTTGGGAGCGGAGCTGGTCCCCGTACAGGCGGACAGGGCGAGCGGCAGGATCCAGCGCACGCCCTAGTATAGTTGGCCGTCGCCTCCGGATCCCGATCCAGCGTGGCCACATGTGTCGCCGCCGGTGTCGCCGCAGCTGACGACCGCATCGGCCTGGAAGTACCCGACCTTGCAGTCGGACGTGACGCTCATGTCCTCGTTGATCAGCCACTGCGACGCCGTGTGGCAGCCGTGGAAGCTCGTCGCCTCGTGGTGCGTGCGCTTCGAGGCGAGCGTCAGCAGGCTGTTCGTGTCGTGGTTCGGGTACTGGTACCCGTTCGCCCACACGCCGTCCTCGTCCATGCTGTCGGTGATCACGTCGACGCCCGCCGGCACGCCCGTCACCGTCTGCTTGTGATAGCCGACCGCGTAGACGTGCACGAGCTCGGTATCGGGGCCGAGCACGACGTTCCAGTTCACGCTCTCGTGCGCGTTCAGCACGAGCACGTGCTTGCCCGGCCGCATCAGCTCGATCGTGGACTGGCCATCGCTGCTGCCCTGCCACTCGCCGATGACATGCGTTTCGATGGCGCCGCACACGCCGGGCGGTCTTGTCAGGGACGATGAGGAGGAGGCTTCTTCAGCGCCGCACGCCGCGAGCAGCGCGAGGCCAAGCAGGGGGACGACCTTCATGCGCGCCCGTAAGAGCAACTCGCGCACCAGCGCCAGCGACCACGCGCCGCGAGCTTGCACGCCGCGCGCGGCGACTCGCCACCACGATCGGCCGTCTGTCTCCCACGCGGGGGCCGTGTCAGCGTCGGGCGCGCAACGGTGAGGGCCTGTCAGGCCAAGCTCGCGTTTCCCAAGGACTCGTGATACACGACCGCCCCATGGCTACCGAACGTACGTTTTCGATCATCAAGCCCGACGCCGTCGCGAAGAACGTGATCGGCCCGATCACCGCGAAGCTCGAGCAGGCTGGCCTGCGGATCCTCGCGTCCAAGATGGTGCGCCTGACCGAGGCGCAGGCGAAGGCGTTCTACGCCGTCCACAAGGACCGCCCGTTCTACGGTGACCTCGTCAAGTTCATGACCGAGGGCCCCGTCGTCGTGCAGGTTCTCGAGGGCGAGAACGCGGTCGCGAAGAACCGCCAGGTGATGGGCGCGACGAACCCGGAGAAGGCCGACGCCGGCACGATCCGCAAGGAGTTCGCGACGAACATCGAGCGCAACGCCGTCCACGGCTCCGACGCTCCCGAGACGGCCAAGGAAGAGATCGCGTTCTTCTTCTCGACGGCCGAGCTCGCGGCCCTCGCGCGCTGAGCGCCCGAACGCGGCCCGCGCCGCTAGCGCGCGTTCGACCACTGCGTCTGGACGATCCGCCAGCCGGCGGGCTCCTGTACCCATGCCGCGAGCACGCGGAACGTCTGCGTGACGTCCGTGCCGTCGCGATCCGCGTCCGTGAAGTCGACATTCGCCGCGCCCCATCCGCCGCGCGCGCCGACCTGCCCGACCCGCACCGCATCGTGCAGCCGCACGGTCGCGCGAAGGCGCCCGAAGATCTTCTTGATCGTCTCGCCACCCGAGACGTGCTCGCCGGGCGCGCTGCCAAAGTTGAACGCGTCGCTGCGCGCGCTGCGCGCCTCGACGAACGACGCTCTCGACGCGAACGCGGTCTTCATCGCGAGCGCCAGCGCCGACTCGTCCGCGCGCCCGGGAATCGCATCGGGCACCGCGAGGTCGCCATCGCGCGCCGCCTTGTACGCCTCCGCGTTCGTCATCGCGAGCGCGAAGTGAATCGCCGCGATCGACCACTGCCCATCGCGCAGCCCGCACACGTACGTCGTCACGAACGACGTGCCGCGCGCCCGCAGCTCCTCCGCGACCCACGCGACATCCCCCTCGCGCCCGACCTGATGAAACCGCGCCGCGATGCTCGCCTTGCCGCCCAGGTCGCGCACGAGCATCGCCGCGACCGCCTCACGGCCCTCGCTGACCTCGTGCGCATCGATGCCGAACCCGAACGCGCCATCGTCGAGCAGCGCGCCGACCGCCGCCGCATCACCCGCGCCGAGCGCGCTGTGGAAGAAGCCGACGAAGTCCTCGATGCTCGCCTCGCCCATCGCCGCCGCATCGCTGCCGCCCGTGGCCGCGCCACTCGCCGCGCTGCCCACCGGCGAGCCCCCATCCGCCGCGCCACCCACGGTCGCGCCGCCACCCGCCGGGCCACCAACCGACGGGCCACCAACCGCCGCGTCACCAACCGACGGGCCACCAACCGACGGGCCACCAACCGACGAGCTCCCAACCGACGAGCTCCCAACCGACGAGCTCCCATTCGACGAGCCACCAACCGACGGGCTCCCATTCGACGAGCCCGGCGCGCCGAACGCGAGGTCGTCCTTCGCGGCCTTGCCCCCGGTCGCGACCGAGATCACCGCGATGCCCACCGCGATCAGCGGGATCGCGACCGCGAAGATGACGACCGGCTTGCTGCGCGGCGGCGCATCCGCGGCGCGGATCACCTGCGTCGGGACGAGCTTCATCGTGCCCCAGCCGCGCAGCGTCGTGCCCGACTTGCGCTCCTCGGGTAGGTGGTCCGCGGGCGTGGTGCTCGGCTTGGCGAGCTCGTCGCGCGCCCACTGGCGCAGCTTGATCGCCGACGGGATCGCGACCAGGTTCAGCGTCGCCGCGATGAACAGCCCGACGGCGCCGAGCATCAGCAGCGTCTCGGCGAGCCCGATGTCGTTCTGCGGCAGGATCCGCAGCAGCGACCCGATGCCGCTCGTCCCGCGCGGCAGCACGATGCCGAGCCCGACGTCCAGGCCCGTGGCGAGCGCGAGCGGAACCAGCCGCCCGCGCCATACGAGCGTGCCGCACACGATCGCGCCGAGCGCCGCGATCACGCTGGCGAGCGCCGACTTCGTACCGCCATGCAGGTCGTGGACGACCGGCAGCGACGCGAGCGCGAGCACGAGACATACGCCACCAAGCAGCTGCGTCAGCAGCCCAGCGATGATCAGCAGCACGCGTGACGGTTGCCCGTCGCCCACCCAGCGATCCTACATGGAGAACGCGCGCCGCGTGGCACGTGGACTAGCGGGGCGGGCACGCCTGGAGGGCTCGCGACCCGCGCACGGCTGGAGGGCTCGCGACCCGCGCACGGCTGGAGGGCTCGCGGCGCGCGAGCTCGGGGCTCGCGACGCGCGCACGCCTGGAGGGCTCGCGGCGCGCGAGCTTGGGGGCTCGCGACGCGCGCACGCCTGGAGGGCTCGCGACACGCGCTCGGCTGCCGCTCGGCGCCCCCGACTTCTCCGAACCGCACCTCGATGCCAGACCGAAATGCTGTAGTGCCCCAATGCGATTCGCGCGCGAGCGGGACGACTGGATGCGGGATGCGAGCGGCGCGATCGTCCGCTGCAAAGACGGCTCGCCGCGTCGCAAGCCCGGGCGCAAGAAGACCGGCAAGCGCCGCGGCGGCCCCCATCGCCGGCGGCCCGAGCTCGCTGCACGCCATCCCGTGCACGTCGTGCTGCGCGCGAAGCGGCGGCTCCCTTGGCGACGCCGCGAGGCATATGGCGTGTTTCGCCGCGTGCTCGAGGCGTACCTCGGCAACTCGGCCTTCCGCGTGTGCCACATCTCGATCCAGCAGACGCACGTGCACCTGCTCGTCGAGGCCGCGGATCGCAAGGCGCTCTCGCGCGGCATGCAGAGCTTCGCGATTCGCGCGGCGCACGCGTTCCGCGCCGTCGAGGGCGGCTGCGGAAAGATCTTCGCGTATCGCTATCACGCGAGTCAGATCACGACGGCGCGCTACGCGCGTCACGCGCTCGCCTACGTGCTCAACAACTGGCGGCGGCATCGCGAGGACTTCACGAACGGCCGCATGCTGGCCGCGCACCTGGATCCGTACTCGAGCGCGGTCAGCTTCACGGGCTGGACGAACGAGTTTGCGCCGCACCCGACGCACGTCCCGCTGCCCGTCTCGGCACCGCAGACGTGGCTGCTACGCGACGGCTGGAAGCGGTACGGACCGCTCGATCCGCACGCGTGCCCCGGGCCGCTCTGGTAGCGCGCATCGCAACGGCAATCGCGAGGTCCGTGGCGCATCCGTGGCGCGTCCGTGGCGCGAGCGGGCCGTCGGCAGATGGAGCTTCGATGGGCGGGGCTGTGCCGAGCCGCGGCCCGAGTGTCGAGCATGGCCGCCGCCCATCATCCCAGCCCCATCATCTCATCCCCCATCATCTCATCCCCCATCATCCCAGCCGCCCCATCATCCAGCTCCTTGAACGCCAGCCGCTCAGCGCTCGCGCCTTGGCGGTGCTCGCGGCCGCACGGCACCGCTCGCGCTCGGGATCTCCCGCGCGCGAAGCGCGCAACCGAGGACGTGCAGCTAGCATCGCGACGCGCGAGCGTCAGCGAAATTGCATGCGAGCGACTCGAGCGGGCCTCCTCCGCGATGTTGCCCCAGCGCGTCATGCGGACCACCTCCGCGATGTTGCCCCTGCGCGTCGAGCCAGCCTACTCGGCGATGTTGCCGGCGAGCGAGTCGAGCGGCGCGTACGCGATGCGCCAGGTCGCGATCGTCAGGGCGACGAGTACGAGGGCGAGGGCGGCATACGGCACGAGCGAGCGCGGGCGGCGCACGACGAGCGTCGCCACGCCCGCGACACCTGCGAACGGCACGCCCCACCGCCACCAGCCGGCAAGCACGAACGGGACGGCGCCACCCATGTCGCGATAGGCGTCGCGCAGCGGCGCGAGCATCACGGCGAGCCAGACGTGCGCCGCGATCGAGGCGAGCGCGATGCCCGCGAAGGCGCCGTGGACGAACGTGGCCGGCGTGCGCGCGACGACGACCTCGACCGCGCCGGCCACCGGCGCGTGGTCGTGCTCCGACGGCGAGCGAGGCACTGCCCCGGGCGCCTCGTCGTCCGTCACGCGCGCGCCCCCATCATTCGACCGGCGGCGGGGGCGGCGGCTCGCGACGCACGCGCAGCGGGACGAGCGGCGTGCGCGACTCGCCCGCGCGGTTCGCGAGCTGGCCGCACGCGGCGTCGATGTCGTCTCCGCGCGGCGTGCGGAGGTAGGTCGGCAGGCCCAGGCGCTTGCACTCGTTCTGGAACGCGTCGATGACCGCGGGCGCCGGGCGCTCGTACGGGGCTTCGGGGTGCGGGTTCCACGGGATGATGTTGACCTTGCACTTCACGCCGCGCAGGAGCTTGGCGAGCTGGCCGGCGTCGCGGAGCGAGTCGTTGACGCCCGCGAGCAGGACGTACTCGAACGTGATGCGGCGGCGCTGCTCGAGCGGGTACGCCTTGAGCGCGGCGAGGAGCTTGCCGATGTTCCACTTGCGGTTGATCGGCATGATCATGTCGCGGATCTCGTCGTTGGGCGCGTTGAGCGAGACGGCGAGGTTCGGGCGGACGTCTTCCTTGCCCAGGCGCTCGAGCTTGGGGACCAGGCCCGACGTGGAGACCGTGATGCGGCGCTGCGCGAGCTTGGCGCCCTTGTCGTCGCACAGGATGCGGAGCGAGCGGACGAGGTTGTCGTAGTTGTGGAGCGGCTCGCCCATGCCCATGTAGACGAGGTTCGAGAGGCGGCGGTCGGGCGCGACCTCGGCGAGCAGCGCGCGCGCCAGGTACACCTGGTCGACGATCTCGCCGGCGTCGAGGTTGCGCTTGAGGCCCATCTTCGCGGTCGCACAGAACTGGCAGTCGACCGCGCAGCCGACCTGGGACGAGATGCACAGCGTGGTCTTCTCGCCCTCGAACGGGATCAGGACGCTCTCGATCGAGTTGCCGTCGCGCGTGAGGAGGCGGAGCTTGCGGGTGCCGTCCTTGGAGGTCTGGACCTCGGCGACCGTGAGCGAGCCGATGCAGGCGCGCTCGGCGAGCTGTTCTCGCACGTCGCGGGAGAGGTTCGTCATCTCGTCGAACGTGCGCACGCCCTGGGCGTGCACCCATCGCCAGATCTGCTCGCCGCGGAACTTCGGCCAGCCGAGGGACTCGGCGAACGCGCACGCGTCGGCGAGCGTCATCGCACGGAGATCGGGGCGGGCATCCATCCCACGCTATCTACAGCGCCTGGAGGCGGATGTCGACGGGGATTTTCCGAGACATTCCGGTGGCATGTCGACTGCACACCTCAGGGCAGGAGACCTCTCATGGCCACTCAACTCACGGAAGACCAGAGCAATGGACGCGTCGGGGACCTGCTGCATCGCATCACCGACGACGTGAAGACGATCGCGCACGACGAGATCGAGCTGGTGAAGACCGAGCTCGAGCGGACGGCGAAGACCGCGGCGGTCGAGGCCGCGGTCGTCCTGCTGGCTGGGATCGTGGCGCTCATTGGCGTTGGAATGCTGTGCGTGTGCGCGGTCGTGGCGCTCGCGCCCGTCATCCATTCGCTGGCGCTCCGGCTGCTGCTGATGGCGATCGTGTACCTGGTCGTCGGCGGCGCGGTGGCCGCGTCGGTCGGTGTCCGCATGAAGCGCGACATCATTCCCGACCTCAAGGTCGCCGGTTACGAGGCGAAGAATACGGTCGCGGGCGCGAAGGAAGCCCTGACCGAGAGCTACCTGCACCACTAGGCTACCTGCACCACTAGGAGGACGCGCATGCGCGATCGGCGTGACATCGAACGAGAAATGTATCGAGCCCGTGAAGATCTCGAAGCGAGCCTGGGCGAGCTGAAGCACGTCGTCCAGGAGAAGGTCGACGTCAAGGCGCGTGCCCAGCACGCGATCGACGAGCGTATCGACGTCGTCAAGGACAAGGCGCGCGACCTCGCCGACCGCGGCAAGCACGCGCTGTATCGCGGCCGCGACGGCGCGGTGGCGATGTACTACAAGGGCCGCTACAAGGCGGGCCGCGCGTACGACACGAGCCGCGACTACGTCGAGGAGAACCCGGTGCTCGTGAGCGCCGTGCTCGGCGGCGTGCTGCTGCTGACGATCGGCGCGATCTTCCTGATCCGGCGCCGCAACCGCCGCTTCACTTGATCGTGATCGTCAGCTTGGTTGTGAACGCGTCCCGGAGCGGCAGGCTCTTGAACGCGGGCTCGACCGCGGCGCGCACGCACGCATCGGCGTTCGCGTCGGGACCCGCCGGCATCGCAACCGGCGGGTCGAGCTTTGTCGAGAATGTGCCCGACTCGTCCTCGTACTCCGACGGGATGTAGGCGCTCTTGATGCCGAGCGACACGGCGAGCGTGTCCTTGTGCGTGGCCGCGTTGTACGCGTCCCAGCACGCGACGAGCGCGCTCTTCATGTCGGGCTCGGCGAGCTTGTCGGGGATCAGCTGGTAGGTCTTGCCGGTGACGGGCGGGTTCGCGGTGACGGCGACGGTGAGCTTGTCGGTCGAGGGCTTCGCGGGTGCGCGCGTCAGGTAGACATCGGCGAGGCCGTTCTTGCCGAGCGCGAGCGGATCGAGGCCGGCATCGGAGAGCGTGGCGAGATCCGCGAGCGCTTGCTCGCGCAGGCGCGAGCCGACCGGCACGGCGAGCATGCAGCGATGCAGGACGCGCGCGCCGAGCTCGGCGTGCTCCTTCTTCGCCTTGCCTGCGGCGAGCGCGGCGCCGTAGCCGCAGTCGACATCGGGCGGCAGCGCGATCTTCTCGCTGTCGTAGTGGCCGAGCGCACGGTTGTACGAGTCGATCGCGGCCTCGACGTCGCCGGCCTTCTTCTGCTGCAGGCCGAGCGCGGCGAAGTAGTCGCCGACGGCCGAGCGTGCGGTGCGCCGGCACGTGTGGTCGAAGCAGCGCAGGTTCTCCGCGCAGTCGGCGCTGGCGCCGCACGTCTCGAACTCCTTCGATTCGGTGTGCACCGGGTTCGAGCCCTTCGCGCGCGTGTCACAGGCCGCCGCGAGCGCGACGATACAAAGCAGAGCACCCCTCATGAGTAGCGATACTACTCGAATGTGATGTCGTACGGCAGGCGCGCCTGTGGTGCATCCGGCGCGACGAGCGCCGAGCCGGGAATCCCGCGCAGCGCCTCGTGGACGAGCGGCAGGTCGAGGATCGACTCGTGCGCCGGCAGGCCGACGAGCTTGCCGATCGCGCCGAGCACGGTCCGCGGAACCTCCGGCATCTCGACGATCGTCACCTTGTCGTCGGCCGCGACGTGCATCAGCTTCTTCGCCTCGTCCAGCGCGTCGCCGAGCCCGCCGAACGTGTCGACGAGGTGCACGGCCTTCGCCTGCTCGCCGGTGTAGACGTGGCCGCGGCCCGCCGCATCGACATCGGCCGCCGTCATGTGCCGCCCATCGGCGACCGCGTTGACGAAGCGGCCGTAGGAGTAGCGCAGCACGTCGAGGAGCTTCGCGCGCTCCTCGTCGGTGAACGGCCGGTACAGGCTCTCGGCGTCGGCGTGCGCGCCGTGCTTGTAGGTGTCGATCGAGATGCCGAGCTTCTTCAGCAGGCCGCTGAGATCGAACTTGCCGTAGAAGATGCCGATCGAGCCGGTAATGGTCATCGGCTCGGCGAACACCTCGTCGCAGCCCGCCGCCGCGAAGTACCCGCCGCTCGCCGCGACGTCGCTGAACGAGCACAGCACGGGCTTCACGCCGTGCGTCGCGAACACCTCGCGCGAGATCAATTCACTCGCGAGCGCGCTGCCGCCCGGCGAGTTGATGCGCAGCACGATCGCGCCGACGTGCGGATCGTTCCGCGCGGCCGTGATCGCGTCGATGATCGTCTGTCCGCCGGCGAGCTTCATGCCGATGATCGGGATCTTCTTGCTCTCGCCGTCGATGATGTCGCCGTCGATGTAGATCACGGCGACCTCGGGGCGCTGCCAGCGATCCGGCCGCTCGACGGGCGGCGACGCGATCGCGTATGCACCGGCATCGCGCGTGATCAGCTCGCTGATCTTCTCCGGCGGCGCGACCGCGTCGACGAGCCGGTGGTCGGCGGCGAGCTGGCCGGCCGTGTACGGCCCCGCATCGACGATCGCCTGGACCTCCTCGGGCGTGAGGTGCCGCGCGCTCGCGACCGCATCGACCCACTGCTTCCACAGCGAGTCGAACATCGCCTCGCGCATCTTCGCGGCGGCCGGCGTCGGGCCGGTCTCCGTGAGCTGCTCGGGCGCGCTCTTGTACTCGGCGATCTTCTCGAACTGCGGCAGCACGCCGAGCTGATCGAACGCGCCCTTGAAGTACAGCGTCGTGCCGGCCATGCCGACGAGCCGCAGCCCGCCGGCCGGATCGATGTAGATCTGGTTCGCGGCCGTCGCGACGAAGTAGTCGCGGCCCGTGCCCGACACCATGTACGCATAGACCTTCTTGCCCGCGGCGCGCATGCGCGCGAGCTCGTTGCGCAGCTCCTGCAGCTTGCCCCACCCGCCCTCGATCCCGTCGAACGTCACGACGACGCCCTTCGCGCTCGGATCCTTCGCGATCGCGCGCATGCGCATCACGAGCTGCGTCAGCTGGCGCGTGCCGATCTCGCCCGACAGCTCGACGCGCTCGAGGTGATCGGGGTGCCCGAACACGTTCGGCGCCGCGACGCCCGACGCGCGCAGCACCAGCGAGCCGCCGAGCGCGTGGTTCTTGCCGAGGTCGTCGCGCAGGCCATTGGCGTAGGCCGCCACGCCCGTCGCCCCGAACGACAGCGCGAGCCCGAGCGTGACACGCAGATCGCGCCCGCCCTGATCCAAGATTCCCGTCGGCGTATCGACGAGCGCGTGCAATTCATCCGTCTCGACGTCGCCGATCACGTACGCGCCGCGCGCGACGCGCCCGATGACACGCGCCCAGCCATCGACATCGCCGCGCGTCTCGCCGATGCGCCCGCCGACCGCGACCTCGAGCGCGTCCGTGCCGAGCGGGCGCGTGACGAGCTCCGCCTCGTAGCGCCGCTGCACCGGCGTGCCCGCGATGTCGCTCGTCGACAGATCGCGCAGCGCCGCGCCGAACGCGACGTAGTTCCCCATGCGCGCCGACAGCCCGAGGTCGACCGTGCTGACGCCGGAGAGCGCCCCATCGGCCGAGAAGCGGTGCCACGCGAGGCCGAGCCCCGCGTGCGGCCCCAGCGCGATGCCGTAGCCGAGCGTGAACCGGAACGGACGCCCCGGATCGGGCGCGAGGTTTGCGCGCGGCGGCCGCAGCCACTCGAGCGCCATGCCGAGGCCCATGTGCGGCACGAGGCCGCCGCCGAACGTCGACGCGACGAACGCGCCGAAGCCGGGCCCGGCGCTCGTCGCGACGTCGGGGTCCTCGAGGTCGAGCGCGAGCCCGAGCTCCGGCCCGCGCAAGAGCGGCAGGCCGCCGGGGTTCACGGTCGTGGCGAGCGCGTCGTGCTCGCCGGCGAGCGGCGTCGCGGGCAGCAGCAAGCCGCCGGTCGGCTCCTCGGCATACCGGCGGTCGATGCCCTGCGCGTGAGCCGCCGTCGTCACCGCCAGGAGCACGCAGACCGCGAATCGAGGACCAAGCGAATCCCTGCGGGACATCGCGCGCGACTATATACTCGTACCGTGAACCCGACCCTGCTCGAGCGGCACCCGCTGCTGGTCCACCTCGCCCCGGACCAGCTCGCGCGCTTGTCGCGGGCGGGTGACGTCGAGTCGTACAACGCGAACGAGACGATCGTCGCGGAGGGCTCGCTCGGCGACGCGCTGTTCCTCATCCTCTCCGGCCAGGTCGCCGTGCACCGCGGCGCGCAGACGTTCGCGACGCTCTCCGGCGGCGAGTTCTTCGGCGAGATGTCGCTCGTCGAGCCGGCGCCGCGCTCCGCGACCGTCACGTCGATGTCGGCGACGTTCCTGTTCCGCCTGCCGCACGATGCGCTTCGCCAGCTGATCAGCGACGACCCGACCGCGGCGAGCGTGCTGCTCGTCCAGGTCGTGAAGACGCTGTCGGAGCGGCTGCGGCGCGCGAACCAGATGCTGTCGAGCGTCGATCTGCTCGCGGACTGGCTCGCCGGCTCGATGGTCTAGTCAGTCGGTGACGCCGTCGCGCTCGGGCAGCCCGAGCTTCTGGTTGCACAGCGCGATCTTCTTCGTCGCGGTCGCCTTCTTGTCGCCGGAGACCTTGCCGCGCAGGCCGGTGTAGACGTCCTTCGCGCGCTTGAAGTCGCCGCCTTTGAACAGCGCGTCGGCGTAGAGGAACATCGCGTCGATCTTCTGCGAGCCGGGCTTCGACGCCGCCTTCTGCGCGTAGGTCTGCGCGGCGGTCGTGTCGTTGCTCTGGAACGCGTCGTACGCGATGCGGTACTCGGCGATCGCGTCGTAGCCCTTGATCTTCTCGAGCTTCATGTAGATCGCGCGCGCGCCCTGCCAGTCGCCGCCGGCCTCGGCAGCCGCGCCGGCCTTCATCAGCGCCTTGGGATCCTTCTCCTCGCGCTCGAGCGCGGCCGTCTGCACGCCGTGGTGCGGCGACCCGGGCTTGTGCGCCGGCGTGCCCTTGCCCGTCTTCGGGTTCTTGCCCGGCGGCGCGTGCTCTTCTTCCGGCGCCGCATCGGAGCCGACGGCCTCGACGGCGCTGCCGGTCTCGGGCGCCTCGACCGCGTTCGAGCCTGCCGGAGGCGGCGTCTCGACCGCCTGCTTCTGCACGGCCGGTGCGCTGCCCTGCGCGCTGCCCTCGGGCGGCGCGACGGCGGGCGCGGTCGCATCGGAGGCCGGCGGGATCGCGGCGCCGACGTCCTTGCCGGGCGGCTTGAAGAACATCACGTACGCGGCGGCACCGATGCCGCCGACGATGATCAGCACGAGCATCACCCAGCCGAACGTCGCCATGCCGCCGCGCGGCTTGACGTCGAGCGCCTCGCCCATCGGCATCGACGGCGCCGACGGCGCCGACACTTCCTTCGCGACCGGCGTGGCCGCGCGCTGGAACTGAGCGCCGGCCGGCATCGCGACCGGCTCGCTGATCGGGCGCAGCACGCCCGGCGGATTCGAGCCGGTGGCCGACGAACGCAGGCCGGGCGGCGTGATCCCGACGCCCGACGGCGGACGCGAGATGCCCGAGCGCGTCTCCCACAGCTCCGTCATGCCGGAGTGCGTGGCAGCGCGGCCGAGCTTCGTGCTGACGATGCCGTCGTCGAGCGAGCGCATCGACAGGCCGGGGTTGAGCGTCGCGACGACGTTGGCGTCCGTCGTCATGCCGAGGATCTGCGCGACGGCGACGCCGCGGCCCGACAGGCACTTGTTCAGCTCGTACTCGAGCGACTCCATCGTCTGCGGACGGCCGTCGGGGTTGCGCGACATCGCGGCCATCACGAGCTCGGAGACCTGCGCCGGCAGCTCGGGGCGGATCGTCGTCGGCGGCGGCGGATCCTGCGTCGCCTTCTTCGTCAGGATCTCCATGAAGTTGTCGCCCTGGTAGGGCGGCACTCCGGTGACCATCTCGTACATGATCGCGCCGAGCGAGTAGATGTCCGTGCGCGCGTCGGCGGGGCGGCCGGCGGCCTGCTCGGGCGCCATGTACTCGGGCGTGCCCATCGCCATGCCGGGGCTCGTCAGGCGGCGCTCGCGCGCGGCCTCGGCCTCGGTCGTCTTCGCGATGCCGAAGTCGAGGACCTTCACGACATCGGCCTCGCCGCCGCGCGTGATCAGGAAGATGTTCTCCGGCTTGAGGTCGCGATGGATGATGCCTTCGCGGTGCGCCGCCGCGAGCGCGCGGCAGATCTGGCCGGTGATGCGCAGCGCGCGTGCGACGTCGAGGGCGCCTTCGCGCTCGATGATCGAGCCGAGCTCGACGCCCTCGAGGTACTCCATGACGAAGTACACGCTGCCGTCGGGCGTGGCGCCCGAGTCGGTGACGTCGACGATGTTCGGGTGGCCGATCTTCGAGGCGGCGCGCGCCTCGCGGCGAAACCGCTCGACGAGATCCGGCATGCGCGAGTAGCTCGGGTGCAGGACCTTGATCGCGACGCGCTTGCCGATCTCGACGTGCTCGGCGAGGTAGACCTTGCCCATGCCGCCTTCGCCGATCAGCTCGGTGATCTTGTAGCGGCCGTCGACCTCGCTGCCGACGTCGAGCTCGGGCGCCTCGACTTCCTTCGTCGCGAGCGCCGTCGCTCCGAGCGCACCGCTATCGGAGGCCGGCGACCGCGCGCGCTCTCCGCGCCGATCGCTCTGCGCGCGGCGATCCATGCCCTCCATGCCCTTGTCGCTCGCGCGCCGGCCCACGCTGCCCGGCTTGCGCACCGGCGCCTCGTCCGCGCCGAGCGCCGCGATGTCGACCTTGTCGCTCTTCTCGACGAGCTGGCGCAGCTCGTCGGTCGGAGGCAGCGTCAGCGCGCGCGTGCGCACGCGGCCGATCAGCTCCTGGCGCTCGGTGCGCTCGCGAACGATGTCCTCGCTGAACAGCTCCTGGAGAAACGCCGCCATGCGCGTGCCGTCGGTGGTCGGCGCGTTCGCGGCGAGCCAGCCCTGGAGCGCCATGCGCATCTCGTCGCAGTCCGCGTAGCGGTCGTCCTTGCTCGGCGCGAGCGCCTTGAGGCAAATCTCGTCGAGCTCCGCCGGCACGCGCGGCGCGCGCTTGCTCGGCCGCATGACCTCGGGATTCTTCGCGCGCGTCAGCAGATCTTGCGGCTGGTCCTTGCCGGGCGGGAACAGCTGGCGGCCCGTCAGCAGCTCCCACAGCACGATGCCGGTCGCGTACATGTCGCTGCGGCCGTCGAGCTTCTCGCCGCGCGCCTGCTCCGGGCTCATGTACGCGACCTTGCCGTAGATGATGCCGGGCGCCGTCTTCTCGAGCTTGAGCGTGCTGCTCGCGAGGCCGAAGTCGGTCAGCTTGACCTCGCCCGTATACGAGACGAGCACGTTGGGCGGCGAGATATCCCGATGGACCAGGTTCAGATCCGGGAAGGAGTGGGCGTACGCGAGGCCGCGACACAGCTCCTTGACGATGTAGACCGCGACGTCGATCGGGAACGCGACCTGCTTCTTCGCGCAGCGGTTCCACACCGCGCGCAGGTCGCGGCCCTCCACGAAGTCCATCGCGAGGAACAGCTCGCCGCCAACGAGCCCGGCATCGAACACCGGGATCAAATTGCCGTGCGACAGTTTCACGACAACTTTCGCTTCGTCACGGAATCGCGCGACGTACTCGGCGTCCGCCAGATGCGGAAGAACGGTCTTGATGACCATCAACCGCTCGAGTCCGCGGTCACCGGTGACCGCGAGATACAGCGCGCCCATGCCACCCTGTGCCAGGGGAGCTAGCAAGTGATACTTGCCGAATTTCCTGGGATAATGCTCCCAGTCGCCCTCGCGGCTTGGCACGCCAAACGAAGCTACCACGGTGGCCCTTACGCCACCAATTCAGGAAGTACTTCGTGTGGCGTTGCAGATCCGATCAGCGTCCACATAAGATGTGGTGGCCGCAGGTGTCCTGCGGAGTGAGGGGAACTCCGACATGGCCGGCGAGCTCGTGCTCGTAATTGACGACAGCCCGACCATCACCAAGGTCGTCCAGCTCGTGCTGACGAAGGCGGGGTACCGCGTGCAGACCGCCGCCGATGGCGAGCAAGGCCTGGCCGCGGTCCGCGCAGATCGCCCCGATCTGATCCTGCTCGACTTCGTGATGCCGCGGATGAACGGCTACCAGTTTTGCCGCGAGCTCACGGCCGACGCCAAGCTGCGCGACATCCCCGTCATCCTCATGTCCGCCAAGGGCGACCAGGTCGGCGAGCGCTTCGTCAAGGTGATGGGCATCGTCGACTACATCACCAAGCCGTTCTCGCCCGAGGCGATCACGGCGGTCGTCCAGCACACGATCGGCAAGTACGGCCAGCCCGGCCACGAGGACGACAATCCCTCGCTCGTCACCGGCGAGGACCTCGCCGCCACCGACGACGCCGACCGCGCGCACGCCAAGTCCTCCGCGCTCGCCCACCTGCGCGGCCAGATCACCGACGTCGCCTCCGCGCGCATCGCCGCGCTCTTCCAGCTCGCCGCCGACTCGCGCGACGACGGCGCCAAGGTCGCGACCGACGCCGCCGCGATCGCCGACGCCGTCCGCGCCGCGCTCGACGACGCCGCGCTCACCGGCATGCTCTCCTCGATCGACCTCGGCCTGTTCGGCGAAGGCACGCCCGGCCTGCGAGGCGACCTCCGCGTCGTGCCGCTTGCCGAGGTCCTCCAGCTCCTCGACGTGCAGGAGCAGTCCGGCGTGCTCACGGTCGAGCGCTCGGGCGCGCGCGTCGACATCTACTTCCGCCGCGGCCGCGTCGACCAGGCGGTCGCCGAAGGCGTCCCCGACGAGTTCCTGCTCGGCCGCTTCGTCATCGACGCCGAGCTGATGAGCCGCACCGACTTCGAGTCGTTCCTCGAGTCGCGCGCGCTCCACACGGGCGCCAAGCTGCTCGGCCAGCAGCTCGTCAAGCTCCAGCACCTCGGCGAAAACGACCTCAAGACGATCCTCACGCGCCAGTCGTCCGAGCTGATCTACGAGATCCTGCGCTGGCGCCACGGCCGCTTCCGCTTCGCGGCCGGCCTCGAGCTCCCCCCGCACGCGATCGACGCCGCGCTCGGCCTCGACGTCGAAGCCGTCCTGATGGAAGGCTACCGCCGCGTCGACGAGTGGCACCTGATCGAGCGCGCCATCGACAACTTCGACGTCGTGTTCCTGCGCAACGAGGACTCCGTCGCCCAGATGGGCCGCGGCCGCCTCACGCGCGAGGAGCTCGCCGTGCTCGAGCTGGTCAACGGCAAGAACACGGTCAAGGACATCATCCGCAAGTCGCGGATGGGCAGCTTCGAGGTCAGCAAGATGCTGTACCGCCTGCTGAGCATCAAGCTGGTCCGCCGCCGCGTCCTTCCGGTCGCCGTCTAGGCTCCGCCCGGCGCCGGCTTGCCGGCGAGGTCGCTGCCGGCCTCGAGGCACAAGAGGCGCACGCGCCCGGTCGCGCACGTCTTGCCCGCCTCGTTCGTGACGACGGCTTCCCACACCTGCGTGCGGCGGCCGCGCGTCACCGGCTTGGCGGTCACGCGGAGCGTGCCGGAGCGGACGGCGGTGATGAACGACGTCGAGTTCTCGAGGCCGACCACCGACTGGCCGCGCGCCATCGCGACGATCGCGGCGCCCGTCGAGCACGCGGCCTCGATGATGCCGCAGTGCACGCCTCCGTGGACGATGCCGTATGGCTGCGTGTGCTGCGGACCGATCGTCAGCTCGCCGACGCACTCGTCAGTCGTCGCGGTGACGAAGCGCAGGCCCATCGTCGAGTTCCAGCCGCCGAGGTTCGCGTTGAGCATCGCCGTGACGTCGTCCGCCATGGCTGCCGTGTAGCACGCGCACGCCGCGCGGATGCTGGCCCCGGCACGGACAACGCGTTCACGGCTCGGACGGCGGCGGCGGCGCGAGCACGCCGGTGGCCGGCTGGTCCGGCGTGCCGGAGGGTACCGGCGACGCGGGCTGGCCCGTCGTGTCGGGGACGCCGCTGGGCGTCGACGGCGACGAAGCGGGCGTCGCGCCGCTCGGCGTGCCAGCGGTCGTCTCGGAGGCGACGCCACTCGGCGTCGAGGGGATCCGCGCATTCGGCTCCTGGACGACCGTCGAGGAGGTGCCGCCCGTGTACTGCGTCGGCGCCGGGACGGGCGCCGCGGGCGCGACGGCTGCGACCGGGGCCGCGGGAGGAGAGGTGGGCGGAGCGACCGCGGCGGATGATGACGGCATCGTCGGCACCTGCGCGGCCGGGGCGCCCGTGATCAGGCCGCTCGTGACGGGCTGCACTGCGCTCGCGCGATTGGTCGCGAGTGGTGGCGGCGTCGCGGGGCCTGGGGCTGTCGACACACCGAGCGGGTGCTCGATCGGGCCTCGCGGTGCGCGCGCGCGCGGTGTGCACGCGGCGGCGACGAGGAAGGAGAGCGTGATCGCGCGGCGAGCCGGCATGACGAACGGGGGGTGCGAACGTCATGCCGGCCCGGCCGGCAAATCTCTTAGCGGCGGCGACGGCGGCGGCCGAACACGAGACCGAGCGTCAGGACGCCCAGCGCGAGTGCGCCCGCCGGGGACGTGCCGACCGAGCAGCAACCGCCCGAGTCCTTCTTCGTCTCGTCCTGGCAGGTCGCGGAGCAGCCGTCGCCGTCCGTCGTGTTGCCGTCGTCGCACTGCTCGCCGGTGTCGACCGTGCCGTTGCCGCAGGTGCCCGCGGGCTTGCCCGCCGCGACGATGCAGACGTCATCGATCGTCCAGCCGCCGAGCGCGAGGCCCTGGTCGGCCTTGACCTCGAACTTGAGCTGGATCGCGCCGGAGCCGGCCTGCGCCGAGAGGTCGACGTCCTGGAAGCGCCACTCCTTGTCGGTGTGGTTGACCTCGCCGCTCGTCGGCATGCCGGGCGACGCGAAGTTCGTCCAGACCGGCGCGCCGTTCGCGAAGATCGTCGCCTTGTCGTACGCGCCGTCCTCGACGTTCAGCCAGCGGTAGTACTGGAGGCGAACGTTCGTGTTGCCCATGAGGTCGATCATCGGCGAGACGGCGTACGAGTCGGAGCTGTCGGTGTAGAGGCCGTCGTCCGCGCCGAGATCCTGACCGAGCACGTTCGTGCCGCCGTGCGCCGTCTTCGGGTCGCCGCCGATGCCCATCGGGGCGCCGACCGTCCACTCGTCGAAGCCGGCGCGCGTCGAGGTCGCGCCGTGCGTCCAGCTGCCGAGGCCGGACTCGAAGTCCTCGCACCAGATCTTGGTGACCGGGCCGACGTACATCTGGTAGCTCGGGTCCGCCTTGTTCTGCGGGTAGTGGATGACCGAGTTGTCGGAGAGCGTGAGGTCGACCGAGTAGTCGATCACGGTGCCGTCGGCCTGCGTCGGGATGTCGGCCGACCAGACGGAGCTGGCGTTCGTCATCGTGACCTGGCCGCCGGTGCCGCCGGCGTGCGGGGCCCACGTCAGCGTGCCGCCGACGACGTCGGGCGGCGGGCACTGCGTGTTCGTCGGCGCCATCGCCGTGATCGAGACGGTGTAGTTGTCGCGCGTCGGCGGCTGGAGGCCGAGCGTGGTCGCCGGATCGACGAGGCCGTGCTTGGCGAATGCGGTCTGGATCGCGCACAGGTTCGGCGTGCCGTCGGCGAGGTTGCCGTTGTCGTCGTCACCGACGAGCGCGGCCGGGAACGAGTCCGGGATATCCGGCGAGCGCTGGACGACCGAGTAGTAGACCTTGAGGAACTGCGCGAAGCCGGCCTGGTCGCCGAGGCTCGTCTGGAGCGCGACGCGCGTGTCCCAGAGCGCTTCGCCGATGATCTCGCCTTCGTCGTGCGGCTCGCCGTCGGCGTCGGTCGGCCACTTCTTGACGACGGCCGGATCGCCGACGTCGCGGAGCGCGTTGTTGTTGAAGAAGAAGCCGCGGCCCATGCCGTGGTCACCGGTCATCGCGACCGCGAGCGTGTCGGCCACGCCCTCGGAGAGCGAGCCGTCGAACTGGCCCTCACCGGGGATCACCGAGTTCGCGTGAACCGAGTGACCGAACTCGTGATAGACGACGTCGGAGATCCGGCCCGTGTTCTCGCACTGGTTGTTGGCGATGAAGAAGTGGATGTCGTCGCCCGTCGAGTACGCGTTGCAGGTCTGCTGCTCGTTGACGTTCACCGACAGCTGACCGTCGAGCCACGTGAGCCCCGGGTTGAGGTTCGCGCGCACGAACGCCTTCGCCTGCTGCGCGAACACGTACGAGTCGAGCTGCGCGTCGCTCGGGCCGTCCGAGGCCTTCGACCACGTGACCGAGCCGTTCGCGGCGAGCTGCAGCGTGTCGGCGACGAGCGTGCCGGCCTTGTTCGTGATCGCGACGAGCGGACCGGAGAGGCCCGGGTTCACCGTGACGGTGGTGCCGGTGTTCCAGGTGACGGTGCCGTCGGTCAGCGACGTGACCTGCACGCCGCCGACGGTGTGGTTGTCGCCCGGCGCCGGCGTCGGGTTGCGCGTGCTGCCCGGGTAGCGGACGGGCACGTCGAACAGGACCTTGCCGCTGACGAACATCAGCGTCGAGTGGCGCGCGACCGGAGTACCGCTGCCCGCGTCGACCCAGACGTCCCAGCGGCCCGCGCCGCGCGTCGCCTCGAGCGAGACGGTCTCGACGACCGAGTACTCGATCTGTGGAGCGGCGGCGTTGCCGCGCGAGTGGATCACCGGGAGGATGCTGCGCTCGCGCGAGTGGCTGCGCACGGCCGTCGGCTGGTGGAGCCAGGCGCGCGCGGCGTCCTCGACGGTCTCGGCGGACACCTTGTCGTTGGGAATGACGACGGAGACGTTCGGCAGCGCCGTCGAGCCGACCATCACGAGGTGATCGCGCTCGAACGTGAAGCTGACCGCGCCGCCGATCACGGCGAGGCCCTGCGCGTGCTGCGCGTAGGTCACCGTGCGGATCGTGCCCGACGGATCGAGCACGTTCGCGAGCGGCGTGAAGTCGGAGAGCTTGGCGCCGGGGGCGAGCTCGTCGAGGTGGTCGCGCAGGAACGCGCGGGCCGACGAGTCGGCGACGGCGGCATCCCGCGTCGTGCCCGACATCGCGATCGACGGGCCCCACTGGCGGACCGGCACGAGCGTGTCGCGATCGACCACCGACGTCCAGCCGGCGAGACCGAGGCCGTGATGGACCCAGGTGACGTCGCGGTGCAGACGCGCACCACGACCGTTGACGACCGTCTGCTTCTCCGCGCCCTTTTGCGGCGCGAACGCGTTACCGGTCTGGATCAATCCCGCCGACAGCGCGGCGGCGATGGCAAGAGTACGAAATCGCATGAGCTAGGCCTCCGAGACGGGACGCATCAGACACGACCAAGAGGAGGCCGCCAACGCGTGTCGCATGACATCCGCCGTCTGGCCAGTGATGACCGGAAGCCTCAGGAACGGAGGGCGCGGCGCGCGGCCTCGATGTCGAGCTTGATCTGCGCGATCAGCGCATCGACGGAGTCGAACTTCGCCTCGTCGCGCAGGTGAGCGACGAAGCTGGTTCGGACGCGCTTGTCATACAGATCTCCGTCGAAGTCGAGCAGGTGGACCTCGAGGACGAGGCCGCCACTCTCGACGAACGTCGGGTTTGTTCCAAGGCTAGCAACAGCGGGTTGCGCGGGACCACCCTCGACGCCGAGCGTCACGGCGTAGATACCCGCGCGCAGCGGCAAAGGGATCTCCGGCGTGATGTTAGCCGTCGGTACGCCGATCGTGCGCCCGCGCTTGGCGCCGTGGACGACGACGCCGTCGACATCCCAGCGCCGGCCGAGCAGCTTCGCCGCACCGGCGACGTCGCCTTCCTCGAGGTGCCGGCGCACGCGTGTCGACGATGCGACCTCGCCGTCGACCGTCACGGCGGGCAGGATGTCGACCTCGACGCCCGCGCGGTTGCCGTGCGCGCGCAACGCCTCGGTCGTGCCCGCGCGGCCCGCGCCGTAGCTGAAGTCGTAGCCGACGACGATCGCCTTCGCGCGCAGCGCCTCGAGCACGACGTCATCGACGAACGCGTTCGGCGCCCGCGCCGCGAGCTCGCGCGTGAACGGCTCGACGACGACCGCATCCGCGCCCGCCTCGCCGAGCAGCTCGATCCGGCGCTCGAGCGAGCACACCATCGGCGGGCAGCCCTGCGGGGCGAGCAGCGCGGAGGGGTGCGGATCGAACGTCAGCACGACCGTGCGCGCGCCGTGCGAGACGGCGAGCTCGCCGGCCCGGCGGACGAGCGCCTGGTGTCCGCGATGGACGCCGTCGAAGTTGCCGATCGCGACCGCCGCGCCCTCGCGCCAGCGGGGGGCGTTGTGGTGGCCGCGGATGACTTGCATGCGCCGGAAAATAGCGGAAAGTTGCTCGATCCGCAGGGCCTTCGATAGCGTGAACGGGTGAACCGCTCGTGGATCGCCGTGCCCGTCTCCGGCGCCGCGTGTGCTGCGCTCGCATGGCTCGTGCGGACGCCCGGGGAGGCGATCGCGATCGGCCTGTTCGCGGCGGCGATCGCGGCGGCGGTGCGCGCGTTCGCGGGCGGTGGAGGCGCGGCGACGGCGGCGAGCGTGATCGCGGCGGTGCTCGGCGGCTGCGCGCTGCTCGAGGTGCCGGGCGAGCTGCTGCGCGGACCGCTGGCAGGTGCGGCGGCGGCGTTCGCGATCGCCGAGCTCGTGCGCCCTGCCCCGCCGACGGCGTCCCCGTGGCCCGCGATCGGCGCGGCGTTCCTGGCGGCCGTGCTCGATCCGAGCTTCGTCGTGCTCGGCGCGATCGCCGGGTGGAAGCTGATGAACAGCCCGTGGGCACGGCTGCGCTACGCGGTGCTCGTGCCGCTCGCCGGTGTGATCGGCTGCGCGCTCGCGATCGTGGCGGCGCTGCGCTGGCCCGAGCTGTGGACCGTGTGGACCGGCCACGCACCGCACGCGCTCGATCCGTGGCGCACGGCCGCGATCCACGGCGATGCGTTCGGTCCGATCGCATGCGTGGCCGCGCTCGCCGGGCTCGTGATCGCGACGACGCGCGGCCGCTACGCGGTGGCCTCGATCGCGGGCGTGACGCTCGCGAGTGCGGCGGTCGCGCTGCGCGGCGGCGCGTTGCTCGAGCCGGCGGCGCTGATGGCAGGCGCGGTGGCGGCGGGCGTCGCGATCGCGCGGCTCGCGTCGCTCGTGCGGTGGCCGGCGGCGCAGGTGATCGTCGGCGCGACGTGCGGCGTGCTCGCGGTCGCGGCGCCGGTGCTCGTCGTCTACGGCTGATCGCGCGCGACGAGCCAGCCGAGCAGCATCGCGGGCACGGCGCACAGCGCGCTCGTCACGAACAGCGCGCTCCATCCGGCGTGCGCGACGAGCGTCCCCGCGAGCGGACCGAACACGCGCTGCCCGACCGACGACAGCGAGGTCAGCAGCGAGAGCTGCGTCGCGCTCACGCCCGCCGAGGTCACCGACATCAGCACGGCGAGGAACGCCGCGATCACCATCGCGTTCGCGATCGAGTCGCCGAGCACGGCGAGCGTGAAGATCGGCCAGCTGTGGCCGGCGGCGGCGAGCGCGGCATAGAGGACGTGCGTGGCGCCCGCGAGCGCCGCGAACGCGACGAGCGTCCTGCGCAGGCCAAACCGCGCGACGAGATCGCCGGCGACGAGCCCGCCGATCGCGAGCCCCGCGAGCCCGACCGCCTTGTAGACCTCGGCGATGTCGGTGTTCGAGAAGCCCTGCGCGCGAAAGAACGGGATCATCAGCGTCTGCGCGAAGAAGTAGCCGAGCTCGTACACCGCCGCGAACGCGAGCACGAGCGCGGTGCGGCGCGCGCCGAGCCGGCGGGCGAGCTCGGTGAACGGCTCGACGACGGCGTTCGCGAGCGACCGCGGCGGACGCGCCGGTGCCGGCGGCTCCTCGGCGGCGAGCGTCGTCAGGATCCCGACGACCATCAGCGCCGCGAAGCCGCCGTAGATGACGGACCACGCGATGCGATCGGAGAGCACGAGCGCGAGCATCGTGCCGCCGAGATACGCGACGCGATAGCCGAGCACGTAGACGGCCGAGCCCGCGGCGCGCTGCTCGGGCGCGAGCACGTCGGCGTTGTACGCGTCGAGCACGGTGTCCTGCGATGCCGAGAGCAGCGCGACGACGACCGCGGTGGCGGCGAGGCGCGCGGGGTCGCGCGGATCGCACGTCGCGAGCGCGGCGATCGCGGCCGCGAGCAGCACCTGGAGGAGCAGCGCCCAGCCGCGGCGGCGCCCGAGCCACGGCACGCGATAGCGATCGAACACCGGTGCCCACAGGAACTTCAGCGTGTACGCGAGCCCGACGAGCGAGAGCGCCGCGATCGCCTTCAGATCGACGTGCGCGTCGGTCGCCCAGGCCTGCAGCGTCTGGCCGGTGAGCGTCAGCGGCAGGCCGGACGAGAACCCCAGGCCGAACAGCACGGCCATCCGGCGCGAGCGGAACACCGCGAACACGTCGCCAGCGTACGAGAATCCTCGCGACCGCGCGCATTTCGGGCGCGTGCGCTACGATCGGGCGGACGTGAAGTTCCGGGTCCTTTCGGCAGCGCGCTGGCTCGCGCCGAGTGCAGCTGCTGCCTGCGGTGGCGCGATCGCGGCGGGCGCGCTCGAGGCGACCGACATGGACTCGCTGTTCGGCGGGGCGGCGGCGGCGGGCTTCGTCGCGCTCGTCGCGCTGCCGCTGCTACTCGTCGCGAGCGCCGCGCTCCGCGGCATCTGGCGCGCGTGGCAGCCGGAGCAGCTCGCGCTGATCGAGGACGGCGGCGGCGCGCCGCGGCTCGCCGGCTGGCTCGGCGTGGTCGTGCTCGGCGCCGTGGTGCTCGCGTGGGCCGTGTTCCAGGGCACGTGGGTGCTGTTCAACGAGACGGCGTTCAAGCCGCTGCCGGTGTCGTTCGGAGAGCCGGTGTTCGCGGTCGTGGCGGCGCTCGTCGCGGTCGCGCTGTCGCGGCCGGTCGCTCGGCTGTTCGCGGCGATCATCCGCGGCGTCGATCGGCGGTGGCAGGGTCGCGGGCATCGCTCGCTCGTGACGCCGCGCCGGATCGCGTGCGCGCTCGCCGTGAAGCTCGCGGTGATCGGCGCGCTGTTCTGGTACTTCGTCGTGCGCAAGCGGCTCGGCCCGATCGATCTCTCGGTCCTCGAGACGCCGGTGGTGGCGATCGCGGTCGCGTTCGCCGTGCACCTCGCGTGGTCGCGCGTGCCGCCGCTCGTGCAGCGGATCGCGGGCGGCGTGCTCGGCGGCGCGGGGCTCGCGCTCGTCGTGCTCGCGCTGGTCGCGACGCGCACAGCACCCTCGCAGACGCTCGCGATCTGGGGCGACTCGCCGATCGCGGGCCTCGCGATCGATCAGCTGTTCGACCTCGACGCGATCCGCGCGCGCATCCCGCTCACCGAGATCGCGCCGACGCCCCGCCCCGGCGCGCCCCACCCCGACATCATCGTCGTCACGATCGACACGGTGCGCGCCGATCACACGCCACCGTATGGCGGCACGGCCGAGATGCCCGTGCTGCGCGAGCTCGCGGCGCGCGGCGTGGTGTTCGACGACGCGTTCGCACCGTCGAACGTGACGCGACGCTCGATCCCGTCGATGATGATCGGCCTCGCGCCGAATCGCGTGAAGGGACGCGTCGTCGGGTGGGCGCTGCGCGTCGATCCGCGCCACGTGCTGCTCGCCGAGCGCATGCGGGCAGGCGGGTACGACACGGCCGGCTTCATGTGCTGCGAGGGCTTCTGGGGCAAGAAGTTCCACACCGGCCTGCAGCGCGGGCTCGCACATCTCGAGATCGAGGAGAACGGGCTCGCGCTCGCGCGCCGCGCGAAGGCGTGGCTCGAGCAGCGCGCCGCGCACCCCGACGGCAAGCCGCTGTTCCTGTGGATGCACGTGATCGAGCCGCACCAGTGGGCATCGTCGGGGATGGAGTCGCGCTCCGAGGAGGAGCGCCGCAAGGCGTACGACCGCTCGCTGACGGCGTCGGATGCCGTGCTCGCGGAGCTGCTGTCGGCGTTCGTGCAGCGGCCGCCCGGTCAGGCGCCGATCATCATCGTCAGCGCCGATCACGGCGAGGCTCTCGGCGAGCACGGCCAGCCGTACCACTCGACGGACCTCTACAACTCGCAGCTCCAGGTGCCGCTCGTGATGGCCGGCCCCGGGATCCATCCCGGCCGCATCACCGAGACCGTCTCGCTGACCGACCTCGTGCCGACCGTGCTCGACCTCGCCGGCTTCGTGCCGCCGCACGGCCGCTCGATCGACGGCACGTCGTTCGCCGACCTCGCGACCGGCAAGCGCGCTCCCGATCCGGATGCGGGCACCGCGTTCGCGGCGATGATCAAGGACCGCTCGAATCCGGGCGGCGTCACGGCGATGATCCACGGCCGCTGGAAGCTGATCGATACCGGCACCGCGCTCGAGCTGTACGACATCCACGCCGATCCGCACGAGCGCGCCAACCTGATCGGCACGCATCCGCCCGCCGAGCTCGACCTCCGCAAGCGGATGCGCGCTCACAACGACGCGGCCGACCATTCGCCATTCGACTAGCCGCGCCGCTCGGCTAAGATGCCTGCATGCCCGCGAAGCGTTGCCCGATGTGCCACCGCGCGAGCGAGAGCACGGCCTGGCAGTGCGCGTGCGGCTACGAGTTCGGCCAGGACCTCGAGACCGTGCGCAACATGCTGCGCGCGCAGCTCCACACCGCGTACGTCGCGGGCGCGATCTTCCTGCTCCTCGACCTCGCGATGATCCCGCTGCTGTTCTTCTCCCCGGTGATCATCCCGCTCGGCGGCTTCGTCCTGCTGACGAGCGGGACCGCGAGGTCCGTGCGCAAGATCTTCATCTCGCGCGAGTCGCTGCGCCAGCTCGCGCCGCGCGACCTGCCGACGGCACGCCTGCTCACGTGACGCGCGCGGGTAGAATCGGGCGATGACGATCACGATCACGGCGTTCGAGCGCTCGCCCGACGGCGGCAAGGGCCTCGCCCGCGACACGCGCGTCCGCTGGGCGCTCGAGGAAGTCGGCCAGCCGTACGACGTCCGCTACGTCTCGTTCGCGGCGATGAAGGAGCCCGCACACCTCGCCGTCCATCCGTTCGGCCAGATCCCGACGTACGAGGACGGCGAGGTCGCGCTGTTCGAGACCGGCGCGATCGTGCTCCACCTCGCCGAGCGCTATACCGGCCTGCTGCCGCGCGATCGGGCCGCGCGCGCACGTGCGATCACGTGGATGTTCGCCGCGCTGAGCACCGTCGAGCCGCCGATCCTCGACCTGTTCACCGTGCGCGTGCTCGAGCGCGACCTGCCGTGGGCGAAGGAGCGGCTGCCGGTCGTGGTCGACCGGCTGCGCGCGCGGTTGCAGCAGCTCGCGCATCGGCTCGGCGACTCCCAGTGGCTCGACGGTGCGTTCAGCGCGGGCGACCTGATGATGGTGTCGGTGCTGCTCCGCGCGAGGCCGTCGGGTGTGCTCGCCGAGTTTCCGGCGCTCGATGCGTACGTCTCGCGCGGCGAGGCGCGGCCCGCGTACCAGCGTGCATTCGCGGCGCAGCTCGCGGTCAACACGCGCCCGGCCTGAGCGCGCCTGGTGACGCACCGCCGGCGAGACGAGGACGCGCGCTCAGCGAGAGGCGAGCGCGGCGGCCGCGAGCTTCGCGAACACCGGCGCGGCGACCTGGCCGCCACTCTTGCTGGTGCCGTCGACCCCGACGAGCACGACGAACCGCGGCGCGTCCGCCGGCACGATGCCGACGAAGCTCGCGTAGTACGTCTCGCCGTGGCTGTGCGCGGTGCCCGTCTTGCCCGCGACGCGCACGCCTTCGATCGCGGCCGCGTGACCGGTGCCATCGGCGTCGGTGACGACGCGCTCGAGCATGGCGAGCACCTGGTGGGCGGTCTGCTCGGTCATCACGCGCTCGCTCGTGCCGTCGGGGCCGCGATACGTGCCGCCGCTCGCGAACACGGTGTAGGCGGCCGCGAGATCGAGCGCGGACACGTCGATGCCCTCGCCGGCGCTGATCGCGGCGCCTTGCCACGAGCGCGTGTCGATGTGGGCGGGCGCGGCGAAGTGATAGCGGCGCAGCGAGTCGGCGAGCTTGTCGCCGAGCGGCTCGGCGAGCTTCGCGGCGCACACGTTCGACGACACGACGAGCACGCCACCGACGTCGAGCACGCCGTTGGCAGATGCGTCGTGCAGGATCTTGTCGCCGTATGCCTTTTCCCCGCCTTCGCAGTCGACCTTCGTCTCGGGCGTGATCGCGCCGGCATCGAGGGCAGCCGCGATCGTGAACGGCTTCATCGTCGAGCCAGGCACGCGCGCCGCGTGCGGGTCACCATCGCCGCGCGATGCCAGCGCGAGCACCGCGCCCGACTTCGCATCGATCACGACCGCGACCGCACCGCTCGCATGATCGGCGGCGAGCGCGGCCTCGAGCTCCTTCTCCGCCGCGGCCTGGAGCTGCGCGTCCGCGGGCTTCACGGGCGCTGCCGCCTTGTCGGCCGGCGTCGCGGCCGCATCGGGGGACACGCACGCCGCGAACATCGCCACGACGGCCACCATGGCGATCGCCGCGAGCGTGCGCGCCGCACCGGCGGCTGCGTACGAGCGCCGGCGCTCGAGCAGCGCCACGATGCGCGCCTGGAAGCGCGCCCCACCGGTCATGCGCAGCACGGCAGCCGCTGTCGCAGCAGGCACCGGCCGCGCCGTCGCGATCGCGACGAGGTGCTCGGCGTATGCGGATGCGCGCGTGCCTCCGCGCAGCACGGTGTCATCGGCCGCGAGCTCGCGCTCCTCGCGAAGCTGCCGCGCCGCGAGCCACACCAGCGGATCGAACCAGTGGATGGCGCAGGCGAGCTGCGCGATCGCGTTCGCGAGCCCGTCGCGACGCCGCACGTGGGACAGCTCGTGCGCGAGCACGACGCGCCAGCGCTCCGCGTCCCAGGTCGCGGACTCGACCGGCACGACGACGACCGGCGCCACCGCACCGACGACGATCGGCGCGTCGATCTCGGCGCTCGTCACGATCCGCGGCGTCGCGCCGCGCCCGCCGACCTCGCGCCACACGCGATCCGCCACCGCGTACGCCCGCTCCGCGAGCACGCCGCGCGCCGCGAGCCGCCGCGCGCGTACCGCGCCCACGACCGCACGCGCCGCGATCGCCGCCGCGCCGAGCGCCCACGCGACGACGAGCAGTGCGCCCCACGGCACGTGCCACGCCTCGGCGGGCGCCGCGCTCGCGAGGGCCGCGGTATGAATCGCCCCATGCGGCGCGACCTCCGCGACCGGCACCTGCGGCGCCTCGGCGACGAATCCCGGCGCCGCGCCGAACGACTCGACGTGCCACGCCGGCACGATCGCGACCAGCACCGGCAACACGAGCACCGCCGCGAGCGCGGACGCGAGCACGCTCGCCCGCAGCGACGCCGGCACGCTCCGCAACAGCTTCACAGCCCCCAGCGCGACGGCGAGCACGAGCCCACCGCGCACATACAGTTCGAGCGACATCATCAGCGTCCCTCCTTCTTGGCCTTCGCGAGGAGCGCCGCGATGCGGTCGAGCTCCTGCGCGCTCAGCTTGGGTTTCGACGACTCGACGAGCGTCGCGACCGCGTCCTCGACGGATCCATCGAAGAACGTGTCCACGAGGTGCGCCAGCGCCGACCGCTGCGCAGCACGCCGCTCCACCGTCGGCATGTACACGTAGCGCGGGCCCTCCTGCACGTGCCGCACGTGCCCACGCTCCTCGAGGAGACGCAGGAACGTGCGCACGGCGGAGTAGCTCGGCGGCTCGGCGAGATCATCCTGGACCTCCTGCGCAGTCGCGCGTCCGCGCCTGTGCAGGACATCCATGATCTCGCGCTCGCGGCGCGTCAGCGGATCGGGCTTGCTCGTCACGGTGCTAAGGAATTAGCACCGTGCTAATTCTTTAGCAACTTCGCTGTTAGTTTTTTAGCAGGTCTCGAGCAGCGGCAGCTCCGGCTGCAGCTCGCGGTCCGCGACGAGGATCTCGCTGCGCTGCCGCGGCAGGTCGACGCGCTCGAAGAACAGATCGAGGTCCTCGTCGCCGTCGAAGAACCGCTGGCACATCACGAGCCGGTACTCGCCTGGCGCGAGCTGTAGCTCGTGCGGCGCCCGCTCGTCCGGGGCCATCACGTCGACGGTCCCCGAGGTCACGCGAAACGGCACCGCGATCACGCGCGCATCCTCGGCGAGCGGAACGTACGAGGACGAGAACGCACGCACGAGCACGTGCCCCGCCTCCGGGAGCGTGCGCAGCGCGACGTGGCCGTCTCCGCGGATGAAGCCCTGCGCGAGGTGCCGCTCCGTCCAGTCGCCGGCGAGCTCGACGCTCGCATCGAAGATCATGATCTGCCCCGACGAGTAGCGCGCATCGATCACGCAGAGCGCGTCGACCAGCGCGACCAGGACCGGACCGAGGTCGACCGTCTCGCCGAGCCCGAGCTGGCGGCCGGCGAGCACGCCGCGCCCGTCGATGCCAAAGCTCGGCAGCGGCAGCACGCTCCCCGGCGAATGATCGGGCGCGGCGAGCACGCGCAGCGCGAGCGTCACGACAGCCGTGCGAGCTCGGTCTGCACGAGCAGGTACGTCAGGCGCAGCAGGTTCGTCCGCGCCTCCGGCGAGCGAACGCGCGCGGCGAGGTCGCCGAGGCGGGTGCGGCCGTCGAGCAGCGAGTACACGCGCAAGAGCGCCTCGCCGAGGCCGAACTGGGCGAGCTCGCCGTCCTGCGCGGGCTCGCGGGTGATGAACGCGCGCGCGTTCGCGGCGAGCCACTCCTCGACGACCGGCTCGGCGAGCTGCGCGGCGCCCGCGCCGATCACGCGAAACGCATCGAGGTGGAGCGAGCGCGACTTGTACGGGTTCGTCGCGCGCGGGATCCACGTGTAGCGGCCCTTCTGCCACGAGAACGCCTCCATCAGCTTCGCCGCGACCTGCTTCGCGAGCAGGCGATACGCCTCGAGCGGATCGAGCAGGTCGAGCCCGACGAGCGTATCGGCGAGGCGGCCGCCGAAGTGGTGCATGACGGAGAGAGCGCGCTGGAGCGCGGCCGGGGTCAGCGCCTTCTGCTCGAGCAGGAACTGCCCGAGGCGCTCGGACTCGACGTTCGAGTTGACGAACTGCGGCTGCCCGTCGAGGAAGTACGCTTCCTTGAGCACGCCGGCGCGGCCCTCGAGCGAGAGCATGCCGGTGCCCTTCGTCTTCGCGAGCCGGTACACGACGCGCAGCACCGGCTGCTCGCGCAGATCGCCGACCTCGCGCGGCCCGCTCGTCGGCTCGACGCCCTCCGGCATCGCGTCGTCCTCGCTGACCTGCAGCGTGCCCGACGAGCCCTCGGCGCCGCCGATGCCATCGGGGATCGCATCGCTCGCGATGAACTCGGCGCGCGCGCGCTTCGCCTCGGCCTCCGCGGTCGCGATCGACATGCGGGTCATCGGGCCCGAGAGCCCCGACAGATCTTCCTGCACGTCCTCGACGACGCCGCCCGGCAGATCCGCCGTCGGCGCGTTGATCACGCGGCCGATCAGGTTCGCGAGGTCGCGGTTGCCGACGCGCGTCGTGCGGCGGATCCACTCGTCGAGCGCATCGCGGAACTGGGCGGCGGATTGCCAGCGGTCCTCGGGCCGGCGCTGCAGCGCGCGCACGGTGAGCACGCGCAGCTCGACCGGGAACTCGCTCGCGTACTTGTGCAGGCGATCGAGACGCGCATCGCGCACCATCAGCAGGATGTCGAGATCGTTCGTGCTGGTGAACAGGCGGCGCGCCATCACCATCTCGGCGAGCAGGATGCCGATGGAGAACAGATCCGAGCGCGCATCGACATCGCCTCCCGAGACCTGCTCGGGAGACATGTAGCCGTACTTGCCCTTGAGCGTGCCGGCTTCGGTCTTGTGGCGGCGCTCGGCGGCGCGCGCGATGCCGAAGTCGGTCAGCTTGACGTCGCCGCGCCACGACAGCAGCACGTTGCCCGGCGAGATATCGCGATGGACGATGCTGAGCGGCCGGCCCTGCACGTCGAGTGCGTTGTGCGCGTAGTCGAGCGCATCGAGCACGTCGCGCGCGATCACGGCGCACAGGTCGGGCGGCAGCCGGATCTGCGCGCGCGCGCACTCGCGGAGCAGCGCGAGCACGTCGAGGCCGTCGACGTACTGCATCGCGATGTACGGCGTGTCCGCGTCCGTGCCGAGCTCGAACACGCTGACGATGTTGCGGTGATCGAGCTGCGCGGTGATGCGCGCCTCGTCGATGAACATCTCGACGAACGTCTTGTCGACCGCGAGGTGCGGCAGGATCTTCTTGATCGCGACCAGCTTCTCGAACCCGAGGTTGCCGATCAGCTGCGCCTTGAACAGCTCGGCCATGCCCCCGACCGCCACCCGATCGAGGATCTGATACCTCCCGATCTGCTTGGGGGTGGAGTCGTTCACCGGGTCCTCATCATAACAGCGCCTGTGGGTGCCAGTTTGGCAGCTATACCAGCGATGCGCTCGCCGGTGTGACCTCAGATCGCAGATCCGCCGTCGAGACTACGCGTGCTTAACGCGTGGCACGCGTGTTGATTGAAGCCCATCGCGAGGCAACCGCGATGTCACATGTGCTTCCGAACCTCCTCGCGGCCCTCGTTCGTCGGACCGGGCTCATCAGCGCCGTCGCCGTCACGGCATGTGCAGCATTTGCCGCGCACGCCGTCGCGTCGCTCGGCGAGGCGATGTACCTGGCGCCGGACGCGCGTGCAGGCGTCTCTCCCTCTCCCCTCGCGCCTGCCCCCGTCACGACGCCAAAGACTCGCCCCGATGGCAACGCGTTCGTCGCGCGGAACATGTTCTGCTCGACGTGCACGCCCGCTGCCGAGCCCGGCCCGACGGACTCGTTCGTTCCCGATGCGACGCTGATCGCGACCTCGGTCGGCGCCGTCAACAGCTGCACGCTGCGCACGGGCTTCGTGTTCGGCACGTTCGGCGAAGGCGATCACGTGCCCGGCATCGGCACGCTCGAGCACATCAGCTTCTCGTACTGCGAGTTCACGGACGGCACCCGGCACGGCCGGCTCACGTTCGCGGGCGAGGCAGGCGCCGCGGCGGCAACCGCGAGCGCGCCTCCCGCGCAGGACCCGTGGGAAGGCCGCCTCAAGAAGATCGACGACCACACGTTCGAGGTCGATCGATCGCTCGTCCGCGAGCTCGTCAGCGGCGCGGCGAAGCCGGGCGCCGTCCGCATCATGCCGATCCCCGGCGAGAACGGGCAGCTCGCCGGCCTGCGCTTCGGCGGCGTGCGCGAGGGCTCCCTGCCCGCCTCGCTCGGCATCAGGAACGGCGACATGATCAGCGAGATCAACGGCGCGCACATCGCGAATGCGAACACGCTTCTCGACGTGCTCGCGAAGCTCGATCAGCTGAACGTCGTCGAGGTCGATGGCACGCGCGCGGGAAAGCCGCTCGGGATCACCCTGCGGCTGCGATGAAATTGCCACGGCGCGTCGCGCGTTCGTAGTATGGCGTGATGTCTGACCAGCCGCGCAGTCCCCGCCGCATCGGCGGTGCCGTCGCGGTCGGAGCGGGCATCTTCCTGTCGCGCATCGCCGGCCTCGTCCGCGAGCGCGTGCTCGCGCACTACCTCGG
>CAYUNM010000031.1:32267-94900 GCA_964446175.1 uncultured Kofleriaceae bacterium | reverse complement strand
CGTTCGACGAGACCGGCCGCCTGCAGTACCCGGACTTCCTCGAGACCGTCACGCGCCTGATGCCGATGTACTGGATGCGCGCGCTCGGCGGCTCGCTCTACATCACGGGCCTCGGCATCGGCGTCTACAACATCATCAAGACCTGGAAGGCGCGTCCCGCGAAGTACGACGAGCCCGAGGTCGTCGTGCCGCCGATGATCCGCGCCGCGAAGATCGAGGAGAAGAAGCAGCGCATCCTCGAGAAGGGCGTCGAGTCGCGCGAGCACTGGCACCGGAAGTGGGAAGGCCTGCCGATGGTGTTCACGGTGCTGGTCGCGCTCGCCGTGATCGTCGCGTCGCTGTTCGAGATCCTGCCGACGTTCCTCATCGGCGGAAACATCCCGACGATCAAGACGGTCAAGCCGTACACGCCGCTCGAGCTCTACGGCCGCGACATCTACATCCGCGAGGGTTGTTACAACTGCCACAGCCAGATGGTCCGTCCGTTCATCGACGAGACGGTGCGCTACGGCATGAACGGCGAGCCGGCCGAGTACAGCAAGCCCGGCGAGTTCGTCTACGACCACCCGTTCCAGTGGGGCAGCAAGCGCACGGGGCCCGACCTCGCGCGCGAGGGCGGCCGCCGCGACGAGCTGTGGCACTTCCGCCACCTCGAGAACCCGCGCTCGACGAGCCCCGGCTCGGTGATGCCGAGCTATCCGCACCTGCTGACGGACGACATCCCGTACGACGTGATCCAGAAGCGCGTCGACGCGATGGCGATGCTGGGCGTGCCCTACGGCGCGAAGGCGCTGAACGCCGCGCCGGCGCTCGCGCACGACCAGGCCGCAGAGCTCGCCGCGAAGCTCGAGGCCGAGGGCGGGCCGAAGGGCATGCAGAACAAGGAAATCATCGCGCTGACCGCGTACCTGCAGCGGCTCGGCGTCGATATCAAGCTCAGCCACGGAGGTACCAAGTGATTCGCCTTTCCGAGCTCGTCAGCGCGCTGTCGCCGGCGACGTACGCCCAGATGGCGCTCGTGTTGTTCGTCGCCGTGTTCGTGGCGGTCGCGATCCGCCACGGCGGCAAGCGCCGCGCGGCCGAGCACGCGGCCTGTGCACAGCTACCCCTCGCCGATGACGCGGGAGAAGTCCGATGAGTACCACCACGATGGCAGACAAGTCCGTCATTCCCGCCCAGACGCCCGCGCAGGCCGCCGTCGACGACTCGCGCCTGATGGCGCACTCGTACGACGGCATCCAGGAGTACGACAACCCGCTGCCTGGCTGGTGGCGCGCGATCTTCTGGGGCGCGATCGTGTTCGCGGCGGGCTACTTCGTGTGGTTCCACGTCGCGGGCTGGGGCGAGACCCCGCAGCAGAAGTACGAGGCGGCGCTCGCCGAGTACCAGGGCAAGAAGGCCGAGCGCGAGGCCGCCGATGCGGCGAACGTCAACGAGGAGCTCCTCGAGCACGATGCCCGGGACAGCAACGTCACCGAGCACGGCGCGCAGATCTTCGCGACGCGCTGTGCGAGCTGCCACTCCGCCGACGGCAAGGGCCTGATCGGCCCGAACCTCACGGACCTCTACCAGCTGCACGGCACCACGCGCATGGACATCTTCACGACCGTGCGCGGTGGCGTCGTCGGTACGGCGATGCCGGCGTGGGGCGAGCAGATGGCGGCGACGGACGTCGTCGCGGTCGCGTCCTACGTGATCACGCTGCGCGGCAAGAACGTAGCGGGCGGGAAGGCACCTCAAGGTCAGCCGGTGCAGATGTTCGAGAGGTGAACATGTCGGAGAATGTGAACAGCGAACGCGTCCTCTCGACGCTCAACCAGGACGGCAGCCGCAACTGGATCCGTCCGAAGCTCTCGCACGGCCGGTTCCTCAAGCACCGGCGGTGGGTCGGCTACGCGTTGATCGCGCTGTTCGTGATCCTGCCGCGCATTCGCATCAACGGCCGCCCGGGCCTGCTGATCGATCTGATCTCGCGCGACGTCGTCGTGTTCGGCTCGGTGTTCCGCCCGAGCGACGGGTTCGCGCTCGCGCTGCTCGGCCTCGCGGTCGCGATCCTCGTGTTCCTCGTGACCGCGCTGTGGGGCCGCGTGTGGTGCGGCTGGGGCTGCCCGCAGACGGTGTATCTCGAGCTCGTGTTCCGGCCCGTCGAGCGCCTGTTCGAGGGCAGCCGCGGTCAGAACGCGAGCGTGCCGCGCAAGATCGGCAAATGGATCGTGTTCTCGGCGCTCGCGTTCGCGCTGTCGAACGTGTTCCTCGCGTACTTCGTCGGCACCGACCGGCTCGAGCACTGGGTCTTTCAGTCGCCGATGGAGCATCCGTTCGGCTTCGGCACGGTGATGTTCGTCTCGGCGATGATCCTCGCCGACTTCGGCTGGTTCCGCGAGCAGATGTGCATCGTCGCGTGCCCCTACGGCCGCCTGCAGTCGGTGCTGCTCGATCGCCAGTCGCTGATCGTCGGCTACGACACGACGCGCGGCGAGCCGCGCGCCAAGGCGCACAAGAAGGCGCTGCCCGTCGTCGGGCAGGGCGACTGCGTCGATTGCCGCGCGTGCGTCGCGACGTGCCCGACCGGCATCGACATCCGCAACGGCCTGCAGATGGAGTGCATCGGCTGCGCGCAGTGCATCGATGCCTGCGACAACGTGATGGACAAGCTCGGGCGCAAGCGCGGCCTGATCCGCTACACGTCGCAGGACGAGCTCGGCGGCAAGAAGCGCAAGCTGCTGCGGGGCCGCACGATCGTCTACCCGCTCGTGCTCGCGGCGGCGCTCGGCATGCTCGTGTGGCAGGTCGGCAAGCGCGTCGGCACCGAGGTCTGGATCGATCGCATCCAGGGCCCGGCGTTCGTCGAGCTGCCCGATGGGCGCGTGTCGTCGCAGGCGCGGATCAAGATCGAGAACCAGAGCGACGAGGCGCGCGGCTACAACCTCTCGCTCGTCGAGAGCGGCGACGCGCAGCTCCGCACGCAGACCGTGTGGGAGGTCAAGGCGCGCAAGAGCGTCACGATCCCGCTGTTCATCGACGTGCCGCGCTCCGCGTTCGTGCACGGCGAGAAGAAGGTGTTCGTGCGGATCGACGAGAGCACCGGGTTCGAGCGCATCGTCACCGTGACGCTGCTCGGCCCATCGGAAGGAAGTGCGAAGTGAGCTCGACGACGAAATGGATCCTCGCGGTCGTGGGCCTGCTCGCCGGCAACATGGTCGCGATGGGCGTGCTCATCGCCGCCTCGCACAACGGCGGCTCTCAGGTCATCCCGCAGTACTACGACAAGGCCGTCCACTACGACGACCAGATCGATCAGGCCAAGCGCAACGCGAAGCTCGGCTGGACGATCGACGCCGTCGTGCAGGGCGATTCGCTCGTGGTCACGGGCGCGCCGGAGGGCTCCACCGTGCACGTCACCGGCTATCCGCGCGCGCACGCGGACCGCACGTTCGCGCTCGCGGGCACCCGCGCGCCGCTGCCGGCGCACGGCATCCTCGACGTGACGATCGCGGTCGACCGCGGCGGCGATCACTTCGTGCAAAGGCGGACGCTCGAGGCGCCATGATCGCGCTCCTCGGCATCCTCGCCGCCAGCGCGCTCGGCAGCGTGCACTGCCTCGCGATGTGCGGCCCGCTCGCGCAGGTCGGCTCGGTCCGCCTCGCCGCGATGCACTCGCTCGGTCGCCTCGTCACGTACGTCACGCTCGGCGCCGCGGCGGGCGCGATCGGCAGCGCGGTCAACGTCGCGGGGAGCCTCGCGAGCGTGCAGCGCGCGGCGGCGCTCGTCTCGGCCGGCGTGATCATCGCGATCGCGCTCGCGCCGGCGCTGCGCGTGCAGCGCGAGCACTCGCTGTTCGCGCGCGGTCTCGTGAAGATCCGGTCGCGGCGGTCGGCGCGGGCGCGGTCCTTCCTGATGGGCACGCTCACCGGCCTTCTGCCGTGCGGCTGGCTGTGGGCGTTCGTCGTCACGGCCGGCGGCTCGGGCCACGTGTGGAGCGGCGCAGCGATCATGGCCGCGTTCTGGCTCGGCACGGTTCCCGCGATGGTCGGCGTGCTCGGCGCGCTCGGCCCCGCGCTCGCGCGGCTCCGCGCGCGGATGCCCGCGATCACGGCCATCACGCTGATCGCCATCGGCGTCGGCACGCTCGCGCTGCGCTGGCACGATGCCGGCCAGGCGACGCATTGCTACTTGTGCGAGGGCAAGTAAGTGGGGGCGGTCGCTCTCCCCGCGTGCACGCACTGCGGCTTGCCGGTCCCGGCCGGCCGCGGCGAGTTCTGCTGCACCGGCTGCGAGATCGTGCACGCGGCGATCGCCGAGCACGGCCTCGAGAAGTACTACGCGCTGCGCGAGAAGGCGGAGCCGGCGCACACGACGAACCACTCGTACGCCGAGCTCGACGACCCGGCCTTTCAGCGCGTGCACGTGCAGGTCGGCGGCGATGGCCGCTGTCACACCGCGCTGTACCTCGAGGACCTGCGCTGCACCGCGTGCGTGTGGCTCGTCGAGGCGACGCCGCGCTGCGTGCCGGGCGTGGCCGAGGTGCGCGTCGACGTCGGGCGGGGCAGGGCGGACGTCACGTGGGATCCGCGCAGCACGTCGCTCGCGAACGTCGCCCGTCACCTCGATCGCATCGGGCACGCCGCGCACCCGTATCGCGGGCTCGACCGCGACAAGCAGCGCCGCCGCGAGGATCGCTCGCTGCTGATCAAGCTCGGCGTCGCGGGCGCCGCGGTCGGCAACCTGATGCTGCTCGCGATCGCGCTGTACGCCGGCCTGTTCCAGGGCATGGCGGCCGAGGACACCGCGTTCTTCCGGTGGGCGTCGATGTTCGTCGCGCTGCCGGCGCTCGGCTACGCGGCGACGCCGATGTTCCGGACCGCGCTCGGAGCGCTGCGCGCGCGCCGGCTACACCTCGACCTGCCGCTCTCGATCGGCATCCTCGCCGGGCTCGCCTGGGGCACGGCGAACGTCGTGCGCGGTGTCGGCGAGATCTACTTCGACAGCCTCGCGATGCTCGTGTTCCTGCTGCTCGTCGCGCGCTGGATCGTGCTGCGCCATCAGCGCCGCGCGTCGAGTGCGGCCGAGCTGCTGCTCGCGCTGACGCCGAGCCGGGCCCGCCGCGTGCGCGGCACGCAGATCGAGGACGTGCCGATCGACGCGATCGTGCCCGACGATCTCGTCGAGGTTCGAGCGGGCGAGACCGTGCCCGTCGACGGCATCATCGCGCAGGGCAAGAGCGCGATCGACGCGGGCCTGTTGACCGGCGAGTCGCGCCCCGTCGACGTGCTCGCCGGCGATCCCGTGCACGCGGGCACCGTCAACCTCGCGGCGCCGATCCTGATCCTCGCGACGGCCGTCGGCGAGCAGACGCGCGTCGGCGCGCTCGTCGCGAGCATCGAGGCGCTGTCGACACGCAAGGCGCCGATCGAGCGGCTCGTCGATCGGCTGGCCGGGCGGTTCGTCGCGATCGTGACGACCGTCTCGGCGCTGACCTTCCTCGTGTGGAGCCTGCTCGACTCGCCGCGCGTCGGCGCCGAGCACGCGATGGCACTGCTGATCGTCACGTGTCCGTGCGCGCTCGCGCTCGCGACGCCGCTCGCGGTCACCGTCGCGCTCGGCCGCGCCGCTCGCAAGGGCATCCTCATCAAGGGCGCCGACGCACTCGAGCGCCTCGCCGCGCCCGGCACGATGTACGTCGACAAGACCGGCACGCTGACGCAGGGTAGCCTCGCCGTCGCGTCGTGGCTCGGCGACATCGATGCGCGCGAGCTCGCCGCCGCCGTCGAGGCCGGCAGCGCGCATCCGATCGCCCGCGCGATGGCCGCCTCCGTCGAGCACCACCCTGACGCCACCGACGTCCACGAGGAGCTCGGCCGCGGGGTTTCCGGCACCGTCAACGGTCGTCACGTCGTCGTCGGCGCGCCCGCGTGGGTCGCCGCGAAGTGCCGGCACGATGCGGACGGTTGGGTCGCCGACATCGTGCGCCGCGCCGAGACGCCGATCGCGGTCGCCGTCGATGGCGTCATCGTCGCGGTCGCCGGCCTCGCGGATCCGCTGCGCAGCGATGCGCGCGCCGCGATCGACTCGCTCGCCGAGCAGGGCTGGCGCGTCGACATCCTCTCCGGAGACGACTCGCGCGTCGTCGAGGCGATCGGCGCCCAGCTCGGGTTGCCCGCCGAGCGCTGCCAGGGCGACACGAGCCCGGAGGGCAAGCTCGCGACCGTCGAGTCGAGTGCAGGTCCGGTCGCGATGGTCGGCGACGGCGTCAACGATGCGGCCGCGATCGCCGCCGCGACCTGTGGCATCGCCGTCAGCGGCGCCGCCGAGGTCGCGATCGAGGCCGCGGACGTCTACCTGCGCGCGCCGTCGATCCGCGCGATCGCGGAGACCGCGACCGGCGCTCGCGCGACGCTCGCCACGATCCGGCGCTCGCTGCGCATCTCGCTCGCGTACAACCTCACCGCCGGCGCGCTCGCTGTCGCCGGCATCATCCACCCCCTGATCGCCGCGCTGCTGATGCCCGCGAGCTCGCTCACGGTGCTCGCCAACTCGCTGCGCTCGAAGGCCTTCAAATGACCGCGCTCTACGTCGTCCTCCCGCTCGCCCTGATCGTGGCCACCTGTGCCGTCGTCGCGTTCGTCTGGACCGTACGCTCCGGCCAGCTCGACGACGTCGACACGCCGCCGCGCCGCATCCTCTTCGACGACGACGAGTGAGGCCGCACATCCTGCGCCACCGCCCCCGCAGGACGCACTCGCTGCATCGAAACACCCTCGCAGCCCACGGATCACGCGGCACGGCGGATGCTCTCTCTGGGAGTGATGCGTCCGACCCTCTCGCTCCTCCTGTTCGCCGCATGCGCGAGCGCGCCGGCGGCCAAACCTCAGCCTCCGGGCTCTCGCGGGCCGCGCGCCAGCCAGCACATGGAGGCCGCGCACGAGCACGAAGAGCTGGCGCGGCAGCGCTCCTCGTACCCCGACACGCGGCTCGACGACGGCACCGGTCGCACCGACCAGATGCTGCTCGCGACGCCGTGGACGCGACGCTGGGACAGCAGCGAGGACCACCTGCGCATGGCACAGGTCCATCGCAGCACTGCCGCGCAGCTCAGCGAGGAGTTCGACGAGGCCTGCCAGGGCCGCACGAACGGTGACATCACGATGTCGCCGCTGGTGAAGTACGGTGTCGGCGGCTCGCCGATCGAGGACGGTGTCGTGATCTACCTGCGCCCCGAAGCCGGCAACGCCGACAAGCTGATGGCAGACATGCGCTGCCACCGCGCGTGGATGATGCTGCAGCCGGTGACGACGATGGACATGTGCCCGCTCGACCTCGCCGGCCTCTCTGTCGAGGCGACCGGCGGCAAGGAAGGCGTCACGGTCACGCTGCACGTCAAGGACCGCGCGCTCGTCCCCGAGCTGCAGAAGCGGGCCGCGCACGACCTCGAGCAGGGCGCGCAGCTGAACAAGACGCACTAGCGTAGCCGCTAGAGCGGCGTGCGGACGATCAGCACGTTGCGATCGGCGTGGTTCACGACCTTCGCGGCGGTCGTGCCGAGCAGCCGGTCGAGCCCGTGGTAGCCGTGCGAGCCGATGATGATCAGGTCGGCGTCGGAGGTGCGGCCCTCGCGCACGATGCCGTCCCACGGCACCGCGATCTCCGTCGTGATCCGCTCGATCAGCGCGGGATCGATCTGGCTCGCGAGCCGGTCGAGATCGGCGTGGGCGGCGGCGCGGAGCGCGTCGATCAGCTCCTGCTCCGGCGTGACGAGCAGCTGGCGCGGCACGTCCGGCGGCACCGCGATCGCGCGGAACAGCACGAGCTTGCCTTCGCACATGCGCGCCATGCGCGCGGCGGCCGCGAGGACCTCGTCGGCGCGCGGCGATGAATCGAGGGCGACCAGGATGCGCTTCATTTCTTGCCTCCGCGAACCGTGAGCACGGGCACCTTCGAGACGCGCACGACGTACTCGGCGACGCTGCCGAGCAGCACGCGCGACAGGCCGCGCCGGCCATGCGTACCCATGACGATCAGGTCGGCACCGAGCTCCTCGGCGACCCCGGGGATCAGGTCGCGGGCATCACCGGTGCGCAGGACGACCTGGCCGACCGGCGCGATGGTGCGGCGGGTGTCGGCGAGCTGGTCGAGGGCGACCTTGTTGTCGCGGACCATGTCGTCGATCGCCGAGGCTGTCAGAGCGGCTCCGAGCTCCGGGACGCCGAGCGCCGGGATCGAGATCACCGACAGCAAGTGCACCGTCGCGCCGAGCTTGGCGGCGAGCGTGCACGCATAGTCGAGCGCGGCCTCGGCCTGCGGGGAGAAGTCCGTCGGGACGAGGATGTTCGTCGGCGCCTTCAGCATGGTTCGCAGAGTTGCAGCGCACGTGCCCGTGCAATCGCGCGAAACCGCACCCGATGCGCGCAGGCCTTGCGCGGTTCTCGACGAGCGCTGCGCTGGTTGCGCGGGCCGGGCTCCTCGACGGCCTCCGCGCCACGGGCGCGGGCCCGGCTCTTGCTCGTCCTGGAGGCATGCTGCCCTGGCTCCTCGGTTTCGCGCCCGACGCCGCCGCCGACCATCCCTCGCGGGCCGTCGCCGCCGAGGTCGCCGAGTGGAAGGCCCCCGACGACCGCTGCGTCGCCTCTGCCTACGGCGGGCTCGCCGTCGACCGCGGTGACACGCGCGTCGTCGCGTCGTACTCGCAGGGCGTGTTCGTGCTCGGCAAGGATCGCCACCTGCTCGCGCGCGCCGCGGGTTTCACGTGCGCGGGCTCGGCCGACGAGCTCGTCGGGCTCGAGACCGGCGAGGCATGGGTCGGTACGCCGCTGATCGCGCTCGCGGCGACGACGGGAGGCCACGCGGAGAGCGTCACGCAGCTGCTGCTCTATCGCGTCGCCGATAACGGCGTGCTCGAGCCGGTGTTCACCGGCGCGGTCGAGCGTCATGCCGATCATCAGACGCGCACCGGTACGGTCACGATCGTCCCCGGCGGCCTCATCTATCGCGCGCCGGAAGGCACGACGTCGATCTGGATCTACGACGGCCAGCACTACGTCGAGCAGGGCGCGTTCCCCCAGACCTAAGCGAACGCGATCACGGCCACGCCCAGCGCGAGCCCGACGAGCGCCGCGAACCGCTCGCGCCTCGGGCCCTTGCGCAGCACGTCGGGCATCAGCTCGACGAGTGCGATGTAGACGAACGTGCCGGCGGCGAGCGCGAGCACGATGCCCTGGCGGTGCAGGAGCGAGGCGCCGAGCAGCGTCGCGTACGCGCCGGCGAGCGCGGTCATCTGCACGGCTCCGTTCGCGAGCAGCGCGCGCCGCTTGCTCATGTTCGACGCGCGCAGCACCGCGTAATCGGCGACCTCCTCGGGGACCTCGTGGACGATCACCGCGAGCGACGTGATCACGCCGAGGTGGACCGAGCTCGTGAACGCGGCCGCGATCGCGATGCCGTCGCCGATGTTGTGGAACGCGTCGCTCGCGAGCAGCGCGTAGATCACCGGCGCCTTGCCGTGCTCGTGGTGATCGCGCGCGCCGACGAGCCACTCGAGCCCCGCGAGCACGAGCATGCCGGCGAGCAGCCAGGTCAGCACGCGCGGCCCACCGGCGTTCAGCGCATCGGGCACGAGGTCGAGCAGCGCGGCCGCGAGCAGCGCGCCGGAGGCGAAGCCGAGCAGTACCGGCCGGTAGCGCACGAGCCAGCGCTCGGGGAGCAAGCCGCCGACGAACGCGGCGGCACCGTCGACGAGGACCGCGGCTGTCACCCACAGCCACGTCTCCATCGCATCACCCGGCCTTGCGTGCAGGCGCGCGGATCTTTGCGTCGATCTCGACCGGCGCGCGCAAGGCATTCACGATCAGGCAGTGTCGCTTCGCCTCGTCGAGCGTCGCCCGGGCGCGCTCGGGGTCGCTGACCTCCATGTCGATCTCGACCTGGTACTTCGTGAGCTGCAGGCCCGTGTCGGTCTTGTCGACCATCCCGCCGACGCGCGCTTCCCACGCGACGAGCTCGATGCGGTCACGCGCCGCGAAGGCCTCGAACGTCGTCAGCAGGCACAGGCCGATCGAGTTGAGCAGCATGTGCTCCGGCGACCACGACGACGCATCGCCGTCGAGCTCCGGCGGCGGACCGCCCGCGATCATCGGCCTCGGCGGTGCCTCGAGCCGCGCCCGCGAGCTCAGCGTACGCACGAGCCAGGTCTGGTAGTGGTGCGGGAACGGAACGGGCATATAGAGCCCGCAGGAGCAGCTTTCGGGCCAGTGCTCCGACGCACGCCGACGGGCGAATGCGCACGCTCTGCAGGCATGCGCCTTGAACAGGCCTGTCTCATGCCGAATGCACGCAGATCCTGGTGGACGTGGAACCTGGGCAAGATCGCAGGCATTCCCATCCGCATGCACCTGACGCTGGTGCTGCTGCTCGGCTGGATCACGCTCAGCTACGCGACCTCCGGGGCGTCCGTGCGCGCGACGGGGCTCGGCGTGGTGCTCGTGCTCGCGATCTTCGCGATCATCGTCGTCCACGAGCTGGCGCACGCGCTCGTCGCGCGGCGCTACGGCGTCGCGACGCGCGACATCATGCTTCTTCCCGTCGGAGGGATCGCGAGCCTCGAGCGCATGCCCGAGCGTCCGATCCAGGAGCTCGCGGTCGCGCTCGTCGGGCCGATGGTGAACCTCGCGCTCGCCGCGGTGCTGCTGCCGTTTCGCGGTGCGTTCATCGATCAGCTGATCTACATCAACGTCGGGCTCGCGCTGTTCAACCTCCTACCGGCATTTCCGATGGACGGCGGCCGTGCGCTGCGCGCGCTGCTCGCGATGCACATGGCGCCCGAGCGCGCCACGGACATCGCGGCCAACCTCGGCCGCGCGCTCGCCGTGCTGCTCGCGGTGATCGGTCTGTTCTACAACCCGATGCTCGTGCTGATCGGCGTCGTCGTTTGGTTCGGTGCGACGCAGGAGCGCGCGCTCGTCCACCTCAAGCACGCGATCGCGGGCGTCCCCGTCAGCGCCGCGATGCTCCGCCGCCTCGCGCTCGTCACCCCGGAGCAGCCACTCCAGGATGCCGCGACTCTGCTGCTCGGCCAGGAGCAGCTGCCGGTGATCGACCACGGCGAGCCCGTCGGCGTGATCACGCGCGGCGACGTCGCGACGGCTCTCGCCCACGCGGGCCCGGATGCGAAGGTCGGCGAAGCGCCGCGCCACGGCGTCGTCACGGTCGCGCCGAGCGATCCGCTCGACCTCGTGCTCGACAAGCTCCGCGATGCGCCCGACAGCGTCGCGGTCGTCGTCGATCACGGCGAGCCGGTCGGCCTGCTCACGGCGGAGGCGCTCGCCGCCTACGTGGCGCTGCACGAGCGCCGCGCGGCCTAGCTAGTTGTTCGGCTGCTGATCGACGTACGACGTGATGTGCGCCTGGAAGTCCATGTTGTCGATCGGCTGCGTGCCGTCGGAGCCGGCGAGCGGTCCGACGATGAACGTCTGCGTCTTCGGGATCCCCGCGTTCTGATACGCGGTGATGTCCGTCGAGGCGTTGCCGTACGCCGCGACGATGTCCCAGCCGAACGTCTGCACCATGCGCTCGAGCCACACGGTCTTGTACGCGGCGGCATCGCTCGCCGTGCCGTTCGACGTGATCACGGGCCCCTTGGGCATCATCTTCTCGGCAAGCCAGCCGCGCGTCTCGACGCGCAGCGGATGCGGCCGGTTCGTCAGGTAGATGACCGGATAACCCTTCGTCGACCACGCCTGCAAGAGCGCGTCGGCGTGGCCCATCATCGCCGGGTCGTACGCCGGATCGACGATCTCCATCGCGAGCTCGGTGTCGCTCGTCGTCAGCGTGCCGTCGATGTCGGTGACGACGACCTTCTGGCCGACCGGGAACGTGTAGTCGTACGCCTCGGCGCACGTGCCGTTCGCGTCGAGGACCGCGTACACGGGCTGGCCGTTCGGCACGATCATCGAGGGCTGCACGAACAGGCCGTCCTCGTCGGTCAGGCTGCGGCCGAGCTTCTGCCACGCGCTGCCGTCGTACGTCCACGTGCTGACGTACTCGTCCTGCATCGGCATCGAGAACAGGCCGCCGGTCTCCGCCGTGACGCCCATCGTGCCGTCGAGCTCGACGGTCGTGCTCGGCATCGCGGTATCCGCGAGGTGCGTGTTCGCGACCTCGCCGCCCGGGTTGCCGATCGTGTCGGCGCCCTCGTGCTTGATGCGCGTGTCCATCTTCGCGAGGTTCGCGTTGGACGCGTGCCGGAAGCCCGAGCTGACGCGGAACGGCAGGCCGCCCGGCGACGGGCACTCGAGCGAGGTCGCGTGCGTCAGCGGCGGCTCGTCGGAGCCGCACGCCGCGACGAGGCAGAGCAGGGCGAGGCGCTTCATTCCTTGGGTGCCGGTCCCCAGTCGACGCCGGTCGCCGAGCCGCTCCAGACCTTCACGGCCTGGCCGGTGCCATCGGCGTTCGCGATGAAGATGCCCTGGCCCGCGCGCGCGAACGCGATGGCGCGTCCGTTCGGCGAGAACGCCGGCTCCTCGTTGCTGCCCGCGTTTTGCGTGATGCGCTTCATTTCCTTGCTGTCGATGTCGAGCGTGACGATGTCGTACGTGCCGCCGTCGCGCGTCGTGTACGCGATGATGTGCTTGCCGGGCTTCGGCGACCACGTCGGCGTCGTGTTGTAGCTGCCGTTGAACGACACCTGGCGCGCCGCGCCGCCGCTCGCGCCGACGACGAAGATCTGCGGGCCACCGTTCCGGTCGCTGACGAACGCGAGCATGCTGCCGTCGGGCGACCACGCCGGCGACGTATCGATCGCCTTGTCGTTCGTGATGCGGCGAACGATCGAGCCGTCGCTCGCGTTGATGATGTAGATCTCGGGGTTACCGTCCTTCGACAGCGTCAGCGCGATCTGCCGGCCATCCGGCGACCACGACGCGCCCGTGTTCATGCCGCGCTGCGCGCTGAGCCTCTTCGGCCGCCCGCCGCCCGCCGGCGCGACGTACAGGTCCGGGTTGCTCCGCATGAAGCTCGTGTAGGCGATCTGCCCGCCGCTCGGCGACCACGCGGGCAGGATGTTCGTCGAGCTGTTGTGCGAGACCGCGTAGGCGTTCGCGCCGTCGAAGTCCATCGCCTCGATCGCGCTCGTGCCGCGGCCCTTCGCCGTGAACGCGATCTTCGAGCCGAAGAAGCCCGGCTCGTTCGTGTAGTACTTGACGACGTCGTTGCACCACATGTGCACGATCGTCCGCGTGTCCTTGCCGGCACGCCTGTACGTCTTTGTCAGCGATGGCGTCGTGCCCTTGCTGATCTCGTAGAGCCGGAACTCGATCTGATCCGGCGTCGCCTTGTACTTGATCACGCCGTACGCGCCGACGTCCTTCCACTTCTGCGGATCGAGGCCCATGCCTTCGCCGCGCAGGTCCGCGAGGAACGACTGCGGGTCGAGGACCTTGAACACGCCCGCGACCGACAGATCGAACGACTCGACCTTCGCGATCTCGGCCGCATCCGCGGAGTCGGGCGACGTCGGCGTCGCGATCGGATAGAGGCCCTTCTTCTGACCGTTGACGTCGACGACGACGCCATCGGCCGGCTGCGCGCTGGCCACGCCGGCCGCGAGCAGGAGCGCTACTGCGATGACACGGTGAACTTGAAACATAGCCATCTCGTCGTCAGGGAAAGCAAGTGAGTCGGGACCGGGTCGGGATTCGCGTTGCGCGTCTTCTTGAGCTGATCGATCGCGGCTTCGGCGGCGGTCTGCAGATCGTCGCCGGTGTTCTTGATCCACTTACTATCGACGATCTTGCCGTCGGCCGTGAGGTGGATGCAGCCGATCGGCGCGTCGTTGCCCTTCGCGATCTCGGGCGGCTGGTACTGCATGTCGCCGCGCAGCTTGCCGAGCCACGGATCGCCCTTCGTCTCCTCGGCGTAGCCGTTCTCGTTGCCGTTGAACTTGCCCGGATCGGTCGTCGGCTTGCCGGTCTCGGTGTCGTCGTCCGTCGAGTGCTTGAACTTCGAGAGGTCCGAGAGGTCCGGTTTCTTGTCGGGCTTCTTCTCGTCCTTCTTCTCGTCCGGCTTCTTGTTCTCGTCGCGGTTGACGCCCTCGGGCTTCACTTCCTCGGGCGCCTTGATCTTCTTCTGCGGCTGCTTCTGCGGCGTCTTCGAGTAGGCGATGCTCGCCTCGATCGCGACGAGGTTGTCGGGCTTCGCGGTCCCGCTGCCGGCGTTCGCGAACACGAGCACCGGCGCGAACAGCGCGCCGACGAGCAGACCCGTGCCGAAGATCGACACGACCTGCATCTCGGTGTCCTTGAGCGCCATATCTACTCGGCCTGCCTATCCGCTGCCTCGAGCGCCATACCTACCTATGGAGACGTCGGCGGCTTCGGAATGTTCTTGTCGAGATCGGCCGGAGTGAGGTTCTTCGACGGATCCGTAAGCATCATGACCTTTTGCACGCCGGCATCCTTTGCGATCGCCATCGCCGCCACGACCACTTCGTAGGGGAGCTTGCCATCGGCCTCGATGTACAGCTCGCTCTCCTTCTTGACGCGCTCGTTCGCCTGCAGCTTCGCCTTGAGATCGGTCCACGTGACCTGCGTGCCGCCGAGATAGACGGTCTTGTCGGCCTTGATCGAGAGCGGCAGCTTGCCGGCCGGGTCCTCGATGTTCTGCGCGGTGACCTGCGGCAGATCGAGCTGCACGCCCGTGTTGTTCATCAGCGGCGCGGTGATCATGAAGATGATCAGCAGCACCAGCATGACGTCGACGAGCGGCGTCACGTTGATCTCGGCGTTCAGCTCGCCGTCACCGCCGGCTTTCATCGCCATCGCGCGCTACCTCAGGAAGTGCCGCTTGATGATGTTGAGGTAGTCCTGCTCGAACGTCTCCATCTCGGAGCGGAGCACGCGGATGCGGCGCATGAAGTAGTTGTAGGCCATGACCGCCGGGATCGCGGCGACGAGGCCGATCGCGGTCGCGAACAGCGCCTCGGCGATGTGCGGGCCGACCTTGTCGAGCGTCGCGGCGGCGGCCTTCTTCGTCGGATCGTTCGGATCCGGCTTCGACAGATCCATGAACGCGAACAGGATGCCCATCACCGTGCCGAACAGGCCGATGAACGGCGCGGCCGAGCCGGTGGTCGCGAGGAACGGCACCATCGACTCGAGCTTCGTGGTCTCGGAGAGCTGCGCGCGCCGCAGCGCACGCTCGATGTTCGCCAGGTTGCCTTCGCGGTCGTTGCGCAGCTCGGCGTCGCTCTGCAGCTTCGCGAGCTCCGTGTACCCCGCAACAAACATCTGCGAGATGGGGCTGTTCCGCAGAGCTTGCGCCTGCTTGTAGATCTGCTCGATGTCGCGGGACTTCCAGAACGACTCAAGGAACCGGTTCGACTCCGCCGAAGCCCGCCCGATGTACAGGCGCTTGAAGATGATGATGTAGACCCCGACGACAAACATCAGGGCCAACAAGATCATCACCGCCTTGACGATCCAGTGCGCCTGATCGAACAGTTTGGGGATGTCGAGGTCCGCGGCGAGAGTCCAAGCGACGTGCGTCGGCGAAACCCCTGGCATTTCGCCCTCAGCGGTAGCACGCGCCCCTCGGCAGGGTCAAATGTGGGCTGATTGTCGCGTTGCCCGCGCGCCACGCATGATCGCCACGGCGCTGTATCTGCTCGTTCACGCCGGCTGTACGGATGTCACGGGAGGCGCCGTCGAGCTGTCGTGGCGCCTGCGCCCGGCATCGGGCACTTCCACCACGCAGCCCTTCATCGACTGCACGAGCGGGCTGCCCGGAACGGGCCCCGTGACGGGCGTTCTGCTCACCTGGAACGTCGAAGGCACGCGTGGATCCGTCACGTTCGACTGCAACGCCGGTCACGGCGTGACGCGCTTCGTGCTGCCGCCGGGCACCGCGCTCCTGAGCGTCGCGCCGGTGTGCGCGAGCGGTCCCGCGACGCCCGATACCTACATCGCTCCCGCTCCCGAGCAACGCACCGTGAACGTTGGCGATACCGTCAGCTTGGGTGCCGTCGAGCTCGTGCTACAGGTAAGCGGCTGCTCGCCGGCGCAACCCTGCATTTGCCAGTAGGTTTGCCAGCGATCACATGAAGCTGGCCCGCAGCTTGCCTACGACAAACCGGTGAAGAGATACTTTTGCCGGTCGTCAAAGACTCGGTCAGACACCATCCGATCCGAGGGGAGAAATTGCATGAAGAACCTTGTTGTCCTATCCGGCCTGATCGCCGCCGCGTCCACGGGCTGCATCATCTCGAGCGATTCCAGCTCGCACGCGCACGTGGGCGCCACCTGGCAGATCAAGGACTACCCGAACACGGTGATCCCGTGTCCGCCGGGCTTTGACACGGCCGCACTCTACAACCAGGAAGTCGACAACAACGACCAGCCGATCGGCTCCCCGATCATCGACCTGTTCGACTGCGTGGCCGGCGCCGGCACCAGCGCCCCGCTGCCGCCGACGCGCTACGAGACCTGGATCGAGATCACGACGAACAACAACTCGAGCGTCTACGCCCAGTCCGTCCCGGCGTTCGTCGACGTCACGGATGTCGATCTGACCTACAATACGGACATCTTCGACAACGCCGGCTACTTCGGCGTCGCGTGGAACCTCGTCGGGCAGAGTAGCGGCGCCTCGGTGAGCTGCGAGCAGGCCGGTGTGACCGGTGGGTCGAGCGGCGTCGAGATGCTGATCAACGTCACCGGCACGCACACGATGGACATGGATCAGTTCCCCTGCACCGACTACCAGGGCGTCTCGAAGGCGTACCCGGAAGGTAGCTACACGGTCGCGGTCGACGCTTACACCGCGGCGGGGCAGGTCAGCGGCAACTCGCCGACGAAGGACAACCAGGTAATCCAGGGCCCGAACAAGGTCACGAACCTTGGCACCGTGTCGATTCCGATGCCCGGCCTGTAACCGCACGCTTTCGTGCACCGCGCCCGCCCTGACCCGGCGGGCGTTCGCATTTTCGGTGCGTCCCTCGCAGCCGTGATCGATTGCTGACCGCGAGGTGCGATCCTGATCTAACCTCGCCAGATGATGTTCAAGGCGTCGAGTGTGGTCCTGCTCGTGCTCGCGATGATCGGGTGCGGCGAGGTCAAGAAGAACGGCAACAACTCGTCGACGTGCAATGCCGACGGCACGTGCACGGATCCGAGCCTCTACTGCGATGTCGACGGCTCGATCGGCGGCACGCCGAACACGTGCATCTCGGTGATGTGCACCGCCGGTGACTTCAAGGACTGCCAGGGCAGCAACAGCGAGCAGGTGTGCAACGCGGGTGGCAACGGCTACGACACCCAGCCGTGCGTCAACGGCTGTGACCCGGGCACCGGCTGCGTCGCGGTGAGCTGCACGGCGAACCAGCCGCTGCGCTGCGACGGCAACCAGCTCGTCAGCTGCAACGCGGACGGCAACGGCGCGGTGCAGACGGCGTGCTCGCTCGGCTGCGACGCGACGGCGCTGAAGTGCAAGGGCGTCGATCCGTCGAACAACCTCGCGTCGAACCTCGACCAGGCGGCGGCGCAGGGCGACGTGACCCTGCCCAGCGGCACGACGATCAACACCGATAACGGCAATGTCATGGGGCCCGGCGGCGCGATCGCGGTGGCGAACGCGATCGTCTCGCAGTCGGGCGGCCCGATGATGCGCGTGCTGATGGCGAAGTCGTTCACGATCGGCGACGTCCGCGTGACCGGCACCGCGGCGCTCGCGATCGTCGCCGCGGGCGACATCACGATCAACGGCACGCTCGACCTCTCGGCGGATGGTGTGACGGGCGGGCCCGGCGCGATTGACTGCGCGAGCGGCGGTGCTGGCGGCAACACGAACACGGGATCGTTCTCGCGCCCGCCCGCCGGCAACTCCGGCGGTTACCCGGCGTACATCTGGGACATCGGCGGCGGCGGCGGCGGCGGCTTCGGTTCCGTCGGCGGCACCGGTGGCTCGTACCAGACCGTGAGCCCAGGTGGCACCGGCGGCACCACGAACGGCGCGGCCACGCTCGTTCCGCTACGCGGTGGCTGCCCCGGTGGGGATGGTATGCAGGGCCCGCACGGCGGTCGCGGTGGAGGCGCGCTTCAGCTCGTCGCCAATGGCACCGTTCACCTGGTCGCGACCAGCTCGCAGAAGGCGAACATTCACGTCGGAGGCGGCGGTGGTGAGGCGGGCGAGCTCGGCCGCAACGCGACGACCGACACGAACCCGGTCTACGGTCCGGGCGGCGGTGGCGCCGGCGGCGGCGTCCTGATCGAGGCGAGTACGGTGACGCTCGATGCCGAGACCGGCATCTGGGCAGCCGGCGGCGGAGGCGGCGGCTGGGGCGCATGCGTCGGCGGACCGAACGGAACCGATGCGCCTCCGAACGCGAGCACGCCGGCGGGAGCCGCCTGTTCGGTCGGCACGACCCCCGCGAGCACGGGTGGTGACGGCGCGACGACCGCCGATGGCGCCGCCGGTCAGTCGGTGACCACGGGTTCCGCTGGGGGCGGTGGCGGCGGGCTGGGCCGCGTCCGCATCAACACGGCGGATGCGCAGTACGCGTCGCAGGGGGCGACGGTGCGCGGCACTGTCACGACCGCGATCGTCCAGACGCGCTGACGCTCACGCGGATCTGACGCACCGCCCGTCGTCACCGGCGGGCGTTCGCGTTTTCGGTGCTAAGGTTTGCTCGTGCAGCGCCGTCCCGCCCTCATGCAGAACGTCACGAGAGGCGCGCTGACGATCGCCGGCATCAACCTGCTCGTCTCGCTCGTCTACCTGCTGTCGGACGAGCACACGCGTGCGACGATCGCCGAGTACGTCGTCGCGGCGCCGTCGACCGTGTTCGAGCAGGGCCACGTGTGGACGGTGGTCACGGCGATCTTCTTCGAGCCGCAGTTCATCCAGCTCGTGATGAACGTGCTGATCCTGTTCCTGTTCGTGCCGACGCTCGAGCGGTTCTGGGGAACGCCGCGCTTCTTCCGGTTCTTCGCGATCACGGCGCTCGCCGGCATGGTCGGCGGCCTGCTCGCGGGCCTCGCGACCGGCCGGGACGTCCCGATCTATGGCCTCGCGCCGTTCGTGCTCGCCGCGACCGTCGCGTTCGGCGTGATCTACGCGCGCACGCCCGTGCAGTTCTTCGGCGTGCTGCCGCTGACCGGCCGCCAGCTGATGTACGGATTTCTCGCGGTCTACACGCTGATGACGGTCCTCGGGCAGCACTGGGAGCTGTTCGCCGCGTTCGCCTTCGCGTGTCTTGCCGCCGTGATCCTCACGTCGAAGCGCTGGAGCCCGGGCCTCGCGTGGAAGCGCTGGCGGATCGCACGCGCGCGTCGCAGGCTGTCTGTCCTCGAAGGCGGCGTCCCGAAGGCCGTCGCGAAGAAGCCCAAGCCGCGCGACGAGCGGTACCTCAACTAGCCAGCGCCGCGAGGCATCGTGGTACCGTCTTCTTTGATGGAAGAGGGTGACCCGCAGTTCGAATCTGGCACTGGTCTCACCACGCTCTTCGAGGGCGAGTGGGCCACAGTCCGGCGCCTGCGCAAGGGCAAGCTCGTTGTCGTCTCGGGCTCGGACCAAGGCAAGGAGCTCGAGATCACCAAGCCGCGCGTGACCGGCGGCCGCTCGATCATCTCCGACCTCGTCGTCGCCGATAAAGCCGTCTCCGGCACCCACTTCGAGGTCTCCGCCCGCGACGACGGCTACCGGCTGCGCGATCTCAACTCGCGCAACGGCATCTTCGTCGGCGACCTGCGCGTGCGCGAGGCCTACCTCCGCCCCGGCACGATCTTCCGCATCGGCCACACGAACATCCAGTTCCAGTCGACCCAGGACGTGGTCGAGATCGAGCTGTCCAAGAAGGACCGCTTCGACATGATGCTCGGCGCCTCTCCGGCCATGCGCGAGATCTTCGCGCACCTGGAGAAGGTCGCCCCGTCCGACCTGACCTGCCTCATCACTGGCGAGACCGGCACGGGCAAGGAGATGGTCGCGCGCGCGCTGCACAACGCCTCCGCGCGCAAGAACAAGCCGTTCATCGTGCTCGACTGCGGCTCGATCCCGCGAGAGCTGATCGAGTCGACCCTGTTCGGCCACGAGAAGGGCTCGTTCACCGGCGCCGTCGCCCAGCACACCGGCTGCTTCGAGCAAGCGAACGGCGGCACGATCTTCCTCGACGAGATCGGCGAGCTCGACGTGAGCTTGCAGCCCAAGCTGCTGCGCGTGCTCGAGCAGCGCGAGATCAAGCGCGTCGGCGGCGACCGCACGTACAAGGTCGACGTCCGCGTCCTCGCCGCCACCAACCGCGACCTCCGCGAAGAGGTCAACAAGGGCACGTTCCGCGAGGACCTCTACTTCCGCCTCTCGGTCGTGCACGTCGAGCTGCCGCCGATGCGCGAGCGCCGCGAGGACATCCCGTCCCTCGCCAACCACTTCCTGCGCGACGTCGCCTCGCGCCGCGGCATGACGATGTCCTACTCGCAGGACGCGATGGCCGCCCTCATGTCGCACTCCTGGCCGGGCAACGTCCGCGAGATGCGCAACGTCGTCGAGCGCGCGGCGGCCCTCTCCGACGGCCCGGTGATCACGCGCGCCGACCTCGTCTTCGGCCGCGAGATGGGCCCGTCCGTCGTCGTCTCGCATGACCTCGCGCAGGCCGGCGCCCAGGCCGCGAAGCGCGCGGCCGCCGAGCTCTCCGGCGTCGACATGCCCGCCCAGTCCGGCCCGGCGACCTTCGACGCCGCGCTGCTCAAGGCCGGCCTCGGCTTCAAGCAAGCCAAGCAGACGGTCGTCGACGCGTTCGAGATCGCGTACCTGCAGGCCCTCATGCAGCGCAACGACGGCAACATCACGCGCTCCGCCCAGGAAGCCGGCCTCACGCGCTATCACCTGCGCGAGCTGCTCAAGCGGCACGGCCTCAAGGGCGGCGACGTCGAGTAGCTCGCGCTGCGCGCGCGTGCCGCGTATTGCGCTGCCGCACGAGCTCGGCGCGTCCATCGCGCGTGTCGCGTATTGCGCTGCCGCACGAGCTCGGCGCGTCCATCGCGCGTGTCGCGCGTGTCGCGCGTGTCGCGCGTGTCGCGCGTGCTCATCGCGTAATCGCGCCAGTTGCACGAGCCCACGACTTCCCCGGGCGCTCGAGCGAGCGCGCTGCAGAGCGAGAGGCGGCGCTGGTCGATTTGTGACCGGCCGCGCCCTTGCGCCCGACGCTAGCCGCCGGCCACGCATCGAGCGCGCCCGCTTCGACAGCGCCCGACCCTCGAGCGGTCGCTCCTTCGAAGAGTTAAACAAAAAGCCAGAGAAGAAGAATCATCGCGCGGCTGCACGACTCGCGCTCTGATACATCGAATACAAATGAATACATGAATTATCGGCGTTAATATAGTGGATCGTGGTATCACGCGGTCATGGCTCGCGTGCGCAAGCGCCACCTCCAGCAGTCGCTGTACTTCGGCGACAAGAACCGCCAGCGGCGCGGCGACCCGAACCGGCGTAGGCGCCGGCGTGGTGTGAGGCTCGGCCGTCCGCCCAAGGGCCCACGGTCGAGCGAGCCGCACACCGTTCGGCCGGAGCTGCGCGCGAATCAGGCCGTGCACGTCACGCTGCGGGTGGTCGACGAGCTCGACCGCATGCGGACCAGCGACGTCTATCACGCGGTGCGTTGGGCGACGATCGCGGTCGCGGAGCGCGCGAGCTGTCGCATCGTGCACCTGAGCATCCAGCACAACCACGTGCACCTGCTCGTCGAAGCGGACGACAAGATGGCGCTCGCGCGCGGCATGCAGGCGTTTCAGATCAGCGCGGCGCGCCGGATCAACGGCGCGATCTCGAAGGGGCGGTCGAAGGATGTCGGATGGTGGGAGGCGAAGATGCAGTCCGGCGCGATGGCGGGCAGGCGTGCGCAGGGGGTCGGCGCCCGGCGCGGAGCTCGCGACGGAGCGCGCAGCGACCAGAGCGCCGCGCGCTGGTGGAACGCCAAGGAGCGCTGCTGGGTGGACGGCCGACGGAAGGGCCGCGTGTTCCCGGACCGCTACCACGAGGAGATCATCGCGACGCCGCGCCAGGCGCGGAACGCGCTCTGCTACGTGCTCAACAACTGGCGCAAGCACCGCGAGGACCAGCGCGGCGCCGCGGGCGATTGGCTCGTCGATCCGTTCTCGTCGGGGTGGGCGTTCGGCGGCTGGCAGGAGCGCGCTGACTCGCCGTTTGCGTGGAAGACGCGCGAGACGTATCAGCCGATGCTGACCGCGTATCCGCAGTCGTGGCTGCTTCGCGAAGGCTGGCGGCGCGGCGGCGGCGCGGTCAGCGTCTACGAGGTGCCAGGCGCTCGCGCGAGAACCACGCGCTAGGCCGTCGTGGGAATCGCGACGACTCGCGCTGTGCGTGGGAATCGCGACGACTCGCGCTGTGCGTGGGAATCGCGACGACTCGCGCTGTGCGTGGGAATCGCGACGACTCGCGCGCGCTGCGTAGGACTCGCGGGGCTGACGGCGCGTGACGTGCAACACGGCGCGCGCGAACCAGGTCGTCACGGTGGTGGACGTTAGTACAATCGAGGGGTGCGGGTCGTGTTCCTCGACGTGGATGGCGTGCTGAACCGGCATGGATTCCGGCCGGTGGCGTCGCGCGGGCTCGTGAGCTGGATCGAGCCGGAGCTGGCAGCGCGCGTGGCGCGCGAGGTCGCGGCGGTGGAGGCGCGCATCGTGCTGGCGAGCGACTGGCGGATCGGACGGACGGTTGCGGCGCTGCGCGACGCGCTCGGGGCGCACGGGCTCGCGCTGCACGACGTGACGCCTTCGGCGTGCGGCGGTGGGCGGTGGCGCGAGATCGCGGCGTGGATGGCGGCGCACGGGGTGGCGGCCGGGGACGCGGCGATCGTCGACGATGCGTTCGACATGGGCGAGCTCGCGGCGCGCCACGTGCGATGCAGTGCGCTGAGCGGCTTCGACGAGAGCGCGGCGCGGGCGCTGCGGGCGCTGTTCTAGAGGCGGAGCGCGATGCCGCCGGCGACGAGCAGCGCGATCGGGTCGTAGCTCGAGCGGTGGAGGTCGAGCGCGGTCTCGACGCGCAGCGCGACTCGCGCATCGACGTTGTACTCGACACCCAGGCGCACCGGCTCGACGTAGAGGCGCTCGCTCGCGAGCGTCGGGCCGCCGGGGTGCGCGGTGCGGAGGTAGCCGGCGCCGAGCGCGGCCACGTAGAACAGGTGCGCGGTGGGGCCGCCCGCGAGCATGACGCGCACGCCCGCGAGCGCTGTCAGCTGGAGGCCCGAGTAGGCGTAGGTTCCCTCGTCCGAGTGGTTCTCGATCTCGTCGATGCCGGCGTAGAGGCGGAGCGAGGTGCGCGCGCGTGCGGAGGGCTCGAGCGCGAGGCCGAGGCCCTGCCAATCGCCGTGGTCACCGCCTGCCGGGATCCAGGCGTTGCGCGCGGACGCGCTGACGAGGATCGGATCCGCCGATGCGGTCGATGCCAGCAGCAGCAGCAGCGCCGGCGCGCGCATCAGAAGCGGTACCCCAGGCCGAGGAGGAGGGCGCCGGTGTCGCCGTGGTGGGTCGAGGTGCCCTCGAACGTCGGGCGGAAGCGGAGGCGCGGCGTGCCGACGTCGAGGCCGATGCGGGCGACCGCCTCGGCGCCGGAGAGGTCCATCGCGCCCTCGTGCTCGCGGCGATAGCCGACGTCGACGCCGCCGATCGCGCACAGGGCGTCGCGCAGGCAGTGGCGCAGCTCGATGCCGCCGCGCGCCTCCGCGAAGCGGTCCTGCGTGCCTTCGTACTGGTCGATGCCGGCGAAGTGGACCACGCGCGCGGTCGCGCCCTCGACCGCCGCGTGCACCGCGAGCAGATCGCTCACGCGATAGAGGCCGGCGGCGGCGAGGCCGGCGTAGATGTCGCCGTCGTAGGTGGCGCCGAGCGCGGGCGCGACCTCGAGCTGGAGTGCGGGCGGGGTGGCAGGAGCTGGCAGCGGCGCGGTCAGCGCGGGCTGGGCAGTGCCGCGGGCGGCGAGGAACGCGAGGGTGACGAGGACGAGCGCGGCGCGGAGCACGCCAGGGGTCACAGCAAGCGCGGGGCCACGCGCAAGTGCGCGGAGGAGCGTGCCGCACGCTGCTCAGGTTTTGACAGGTGGCAGGCGGCGCGTCAGCTACTTGATGCGCTCGAGGATCTCTTCGCGCGTCGCGATGCGCTTCTCGACGAGGAGCGCGAGCACCTTGCGGAGGACCTCCTCGTCGCGCGCGACGAGTGCCTCGAGGCGAGAGATGCGGTCCTGCAGGGCTTCGATCTCGGCGTCGCGCATCGAGCCGCCGAGCGGGGCGGTGACGGGGACGGGGCCGAGCGGCGGCGGCCCGAGCGCCGACACGGCGTGACGCGGGATCGTGCGCAGGCCGTCCTTGAGCGAGGTCGGGATCGGGGCAGGGGCGTCCATGACGTCGCCGCCTTCGATCGGGATCGCGATGTCGCGACGGTGGCCGAGGCCGAAACCCTTGCCGTAGAACTTCGCGATCGCGCGCTCGATCGCGCGGGGGCCCGCGAGGTACGGGTGGATGTTGAGCTGGGTGCGGATGCGGAGCTCGTCGAGGATGCCGAGGTTCGTCGGGTCGGCCATCGCGACGTCGAGGAACTTCATCTTCGTCGCGAACGGGATGATGTTGTGCTCGGCCGCGACGTCGGCCGGCACGAGGTCGAGCACCGAGCCCGGGATCTGGATCGTGTCGAGATCGACCGACGGCATGTTGAGCTGCATCGAGAGGACGCGCACGAGCTCGGCCTCCGAGAGCATCTTCATCTCGACGAGCTGGCGGCCGAGCGTGCCGCCCCAGCGACGCTGCTCGTTGAGCGCGGCGCGCAGGTTCGTCTCGGTGATCACGCCCGCCTCGACCAGCATCTCACCGAGTTTTTTTCGCGCCATTCAGGGCGATACTACCGTCGCGGTGCCGGTGCGGGCCAGTGTTCCGAGGAACTGGGCCGACTGGGTCTGGGCGGCGGGGATGTCGAAGACGACGAAGTGCCCGTCGCTGCCCGGCTGCTGGTTGTACTGGGCGAGCACCGCGGTCGCGCCGTTCAGGTTGTTCATGATCGGCGGCGCGACGATCGCGCGGCCGCGCAGCGTGAGGCCGTCGAGCGCCTTCGCGTTCGCGGTCTGGACGATGTCGCCGCCGACGGCGGTCGCGAATGCCTCGATCGACGGGTTCGGCGCGTACGTGTCGGTGAAGCCCTCGGTCTGGAAGATGTTCTTCGGCGGGTTGCCGGCGGGCGGGTGGCGGACCATCAGCTTGGCGTAGCTCGCGCCGTCGGCGCGGTCGATCCACATCTGCGCGAGCGCGAGCGACGGGGTGTCCTCGTCGAGCGGGTCGTCGCGCAGGATCGGCGAGATCAGCTCGGGGAAGCTGACCGGCGACGTCTTGTAGAGCAGCGAGAGGTAGAGGATCGCGCCCGTGCCGGAGAGCACCGCGCCCTTGAGCGTCGGCTCGAACGCGATGAATGCGGGGCCGGTCAGGCCGCCCTGCGAGTGGCCGAAGAAGAAGACGTTCGCCGGATCGAACTTGATCGCGGTCGGGACCGTCATGCCGAGCGCGAGGCGCATCTGCGACCACGCGTCGGCGGCGCCTTGCAGGGCGTTGTCGCGGCCCGCGTACGGGTTGATGAAGTTGAAGAACGCGACCTCGGGGTTGCCGCCCGGGTTGCGCGGGCCGTGGAGGACCTGGTCGGTCGAGATCGTCGCGATGCCTTGCGCGGCGAGGCGGCCGCCCGTGCCGTCGTCGATGAACGACATATAATCGCCGCCCGTGCCGTGCGCGTAGATGCAGATCGGGTAGCCGTTCGCCGGCATCGGCGTCGTCGGAACGGTCAGCGCGAAGCGCATCGGCTCCATGCGCTGCACGATCGCGGCGCCGTCGCTGCCGACCTGGATCTCGCCGCCGGTCGTGTTGTAGGGCACGTCGCCGGTCTGGAAGTTCGGCGCGGTGTACGTGCCGGTGAAGACCTTGTACGTCTGCGTGACGGCGCCGGCCGTGACGTCGGTGGTGGTCGGCGCGGCCGTGCCGAACACGCCGTTGCGGATCGCGAGGCCGATGTTCGTCGCGTGCTGCGTCGTGAACACGGCGGCGGACACGACATCCTTGCGCTCGTCGTCGCCGGGCTGATCGAGCCACGTGCGGAGACCGGCGTACCACTGCGCCTTGTCGAGCGTCGTCCGGAACTCGGACGTCGCCTCCACCGCGGCGCCCGTCGCATCCTTCACGCGGTTCGTGATGACGAGCGCGTACTGCGTGCCCTCGTCGAGGCCAAAGCCGGGGACGGGCCGCACGGCGAGGCGGTTCGGGCCGATCGTGTTCGTGCGGTCGGGGCGGAAGTGCGCGATCACCGGCACGCGCTCGCCCGTCGCGACGTTGACGAGGTACACCGACGCGCCCGGCATCATCGACGCCGCCGGATCGGGCAGCGAGGTCTCGTCGATCGCGTCGCTGAAGCGCTGGAAGATGCCTCCGTTGAGCGAGAAGCCGTCGAGCTTCTCGGCATCCATGCGGTACTGGTCGACGAGCGCGGTCGGCGCCGGATAGCGCGACAGGTCCAGCGATCCGTCGTCGTGGCGGCGAAGGTCGTTCGGGAACGGCAGCTCGTAGAAGTCGGAGCCGTTCTGCGCGAACAGCGCGGTGGTACCCGACTCGCTCGAGCACGCGGCGATCAACACGACCAGGGCCAGGCGACGCATGGCGCCGACCGTATCAGAGGTCCGACCTCTAGAACGTGAGCGCGAACACGCCGCCGAGCGCGAGGCCGCCGCCGGCCGCGGCCGTGGCGATGCCGGCGTTGTGGTTGACGAAGTACAAGCCTGCCCCACCGGCCGCGATCGCGAGGCCCGTGATCAGGATGCCCGTGCCCACCGCCTTGGGATGGTGCTCGAGCCGGCGCTGGCGTGCGTCGAACTTCGCCATCAGCTGCTGCGTCTTGGCGATCTCGGCGGCCTTGTCGTCGGGGAGCTGGTCGGGGACGGCGTTGAGGATCTTCACCGTCGCGAGCGTGGCGTTCGCGAGCGCCTCGGAGACCGTGCACACGTCGCAGCGCTCGGACTCCTGCGCGAGCACGGTGCCGGTATCGGTGCGCACGAGCGTGACGACGTAGCCAAAGCTCGTGCCCGAGCCGTTGAGCGCGACGAGGAGCACGAGGTCGGCGTTCGTCTGCCGCTTGACCTCGCCGAGGCACGCGCCGACGACGCAGCCCTCGGTCCACTTCGTCGAGTTCGTCATCATCTCGCGCATCCGCGAGCGCGGTGCGAGCCAGAAGTGCTTCGTATCGACCTGCGCTTCGAGCTGCTGCTGGAACTGCGCGGCGATCTCGGGAGGCACGCCGTCGACGCGGACGTCGAGCACGCCGACGATGCGCTGGCTCTCCGTCGGGGGCGCCTGTGGCGGCGATGGAGGAGGCGGCTCGGGCTCCGGCGCCTTCTCGACGGGCGGCGGTTCCTTCTTCGGCGGCTCCTTCTTCTTCGGGGCCGCGCTGGCGACTCCGGCAAGCAGAGTCAGGATGGCGAGTGATTTCACGCTTCGTCGACTTGGGCGATGAACTGCTTCATCAGTCCATCGATCATGAGGTTGCGGTCGGTGATCTGGTACTTCCCGTCCCGCCACCCTGCCGACACCTCATCGTACCGCTTCTGCATGTCGGCGATCACCGTCTTGTAGACGCCGACCTTCTTCACGATGTCCTTCTGATTACGGACGAAGTAGCTCAGCAGCGACGCGCCGGCCGCGACCGAGAGCACCAGGCCGAGCGGCCCGCCGAGCGCGTAGCGCAGGCCGATCCGGAGCGCGATCGCCAGGCCCGCTCCGATCGCGACCTTCTTCGTGCCCGAGCCGTCGACGACGGAGTCCTTCGCGAGCGCGAGCGACGTCTGCCCCGAGGCAATCAACAGCGCGATGAAGTTGCCCTTCCGGGTCGTCCAGCCGCGGTCGTAGTACTCGCGGATGCCCTGCTTCAAGAACGCGTCGAAGGAGCTGTAGATGCCCTGCGCCGACGCGGCGGGTTCCTTGGACGGTTCGGCCACGTCCTGAGGATACCACCCATCGCAGGTCCTCGCTCCGCTCGGCCTGCGACGCGAGCCCGCCCAACCACCACCACCCGCTCGCTTCGCTCGCGAAACCGCATTTGACAGGGGTACCCGCGTCGCACAGATTCGAGGGGATGCGAACGCGGATCGCGCTGGCCCTGGTGTGCATGCTTGCGGGCGCGGCGCGAGCCGACCTCATCGCCGGGCGCGACAGGCTCGTCGCCGGCGACTACAAGGGCGCGATCGCCGAGCTCTCGAAGGTCACCGGCAAGGACAAGCCGGCCGCGCGCATCTTGCTCGCGCGCGCGCAGATCGAGACCGGCGACACCGCGGCCGCCGAGGCGACGCTCGGCGCGAGCAAGGATGTCGACGCGCGCCTCGTGATCGACGAGGTCAAGTTCACCACCGGTCGCGGCGCCGACGCGCGCAAGGACCTCGAGCAGCTCTACAAGGATCATCCCGACGATCGCGGCGTGCGCACGAAGCTCGGCGAGCTGCGCTACTGGCAGGGCGATCTCACGGGCGCGAAGGACCTCTTCGATCTGACGATCAAGGAGTTCGACAAGAAGAAGCTCAACCTCGACGACGCGCTGACGCTGTATCAGCTCGCCGAGGCCGCGCGCTACACGTCGCAGTACGAGCTCGCGAACGACTCGTATCGCGCGGCGCTCAAGCTCCAGCCGACGCTGACGGAAGCGGGCGTGCGCTGGGCGGATCTGTTCTCGCAGAAGTACGCGAGCGAGCTCGCCGCGCAGACGCTGGAAGAGGTGTTCAAGGTCAACCCGAACGATCCCGACGCGCACGCGGCGATGGCCGATATCATCACCGACACGTCGTACGACCTCGCGGCGGTGCGCCATCACCTCGACGCGGCGTTCGCCGTCAACCCGAAGAACCGGCGCGCGCTGCGCGTGAAGGCGTCGATCGAGATCGACCGCAACGACTGGGACGCGGCCGAGAAGACGCTCGCGCAGGTGCTCGCCGTCGACAAGGACGACCTCGAGGCGCTCGCGATGAAGGCGACGATCTCGTGGCTGCGCGACGACACGAAGGACTACGAGGCGGAGAAGGCGAAGGCGTTCGCGGTCGATCCGGCGTACGCCGAGCTGTTCCGCATCGTCGCGCGCAGCGCCGTGCGCGAGCACCGCTACGTCGAGGCGATCGATCTCGAGAAGCAGGCGATCAAGATGAAGCCCGACTTCTACGAGGCGATGGCGGGCGCGGGCCTCGGCTACCTGCGCCTGGGCATGGAGAAGGAAGGCCTCGACTGGCTCGACAAGGCGTACAAGGGCGACGGCTACAACGTCCGCACCGTCAACACGCTGAACCTGTTCGAGCAGACGATCCCGAAGGAGTACACGTTCCAGGCGAGCAAGGACTTCCGCATCCGCTACCACAACGACGAGAAGGCGGCGCTCGCGCGCTACCTCGAGCCGACGATGGAGCGGGCATTCGCCGACATGGTCAAGCGCTACGGCTTCACGCCGAAGACGCCGGTCACGCTCGAGCTGTACGCCGACAAGACCGACTACGCGATCCGCACCGTCGGCCTGCCGGATATCGGCGCGCTCGGCGTGTGCTTCGGCCAGGTGATCACGGCGATGTCGCCCGCGACCGGCGACATCAACTGGGGCATGGTGCTGTGGCACGAGCTCGGCCACGTGTTCGCGATCCAGCTCTCCAACTCGCGCGTGCCGCGCTGGTTCACGGAAGGGCTCAGCGAGTACGAGACCTTGATCGCGCGGCCCGACTGGCGCCGCGAGAACGACGCCGACCTCTATGGCGCGGTCGCGAACGGCACGCTGCCGTCGATCGCCGATCTCAACACCGAGTTCATGCAGCCGGACCAGAACGCGGTCGTCGTCGCGTACTTCGAGTCCGCCGTCACGGTCGAGTACCTCGCGCAGACCTATGGCTTCCCGAAGATCGTCGAGGCGCTCAAGCTCTACGGTCAGGGCAAGGAGACGCCCGAGGTGCTCAAGGCGATCACCGGCAAGACGATCCCCGAGCTCGACCGCGACTTCCGCGCCTACCTCGACATCCGCCTCGCCGCGTACAAGGGCACGTTCAAGCTGCCGTCGCGCGGCTACGACGACGTCACGAAGCTCGAGATCGCGGCCGATGCCGCGCCGAAGGACGCCAAGGCGAAGGCGAACGTCGCGCTCGGCTACTACTACGCCGGCGACGCCGACAAGGCGGGCACCGCCGCGCAGGCAGCGCTCGCGCTCGACGCCAAGCAGCCGATCGCGCGCTACATCCTCGCCGAGATCGCGGTCCACGTCGGCGACGCGAAGCGCGCGCACGATCTCTACGCGAGCCTCATCGTCGACGGCCACGACTCCTACGACATCCGCGCCCGCCTCGCGCAGCTCGCCCAGGAAGCCGGCGACGCCGCCGAGTTCCAGAAGCAGCTGTGCGCCGCGAAGAAGCTCGACCCCGAGCGCAGCTATCCGTACCAGGCGCTCAGCCAGCTCTACGACAAGCAGGGCGACAAGCCGAAGGCGCTCGCCGAGCTCGAGCAGTACGCGTTCCTCGAGCAGATGGAGCTCGCGCCGCTCAAGCAGCTGACGACCGACTACGCCAAGCTCGGCAACTGGGCCAAGGTCCGCACGTACGGCGAGATGGCGACGTACATCAATCCGCAGGACCTCGAGATCATGGCGAACCTGGGCCGCGCCTACCTCGAGCTCGGCGACGGCGGCCGCGCGCTCTACACGTACGACACGATGCTCGTCGCGAACCCCGCGCCGCGCCGCCCCGCGCTCGTCCACCTCGGCCGTGCGAAGGCGCTGCTCGCGATGGGCAAGACGCGTGACGCGAAGGCCGCGCTCGCGCAGGCGAAGAAGACCGAGCCGGAGAATGCCGAGATCCTGCAGCTCGACGCCAAGCTCAAGTAGCGGAGCTACTCGAACAACGCGAGGACGAAGGCCGAGCAGAAGCTCACGTAAGTAGCTTCTGGATCGTGTCGATGACCTGGCGCAGGCGCATCGGCTTGTCGAGGAAGATGTTCGCGCCGGCGTCGAGCGCGCTGCGGCGGGCGGAGTCGCCGCCGGCCGAGACCGCGATGATCGGAAGCTCCGCGAGGCCGAGCTCGCCGCGCGCGGTCTGGATCACGCGGGCGCCGTCGATCACCGGCAGGTAGACGTCGACGATCAGCGCGTCGAACGACTCGCGTCGCAGCATCTCGACGGCCTGGCGGCCGTCCTCGGCGTTGCGCACGGCGAACGTGACGCCGCCGCCGAACTCGCGGCGAGAGGCGCCGCGCAGACCGTCGTTGATCAGCGAGGCGACGTGCTTGTTGTCCTCTACGACGAGCACGCGATACAGGCGCGAGACGGTCTTGGGATCGCGCTGGCCGATGCGCGTGATCACCTGCGCGAGCGCATCGCGCGCCGGCCCGGGCGTGAACTCGATGCCGCAGCCGGCCTCCTCGCCGGGCTGCACGACGCCGCCCGCGCCGGTGCCTGCGCCGGTGGCCCCGCGCGTCCAGCGGACGATGCCTTCGATCGCGATCGGCTCGAGCAGGCCGGGGAACGAGAGCACGAGCTGGATCCGCTGCCCGATCGGGATCTCGCGGTTCGTCGCGACGAACGTGCCGCCGGTCGACAGGTTCTCGGTGTAGTCGCCGACCAGGTCGTCCGCGCCTTCGTACTCGACGAACAGCGTGACCGGTTCGCGATCACTGTGACGCTTGTCGTCGGGCACCCGCGGAAATGATCGCGCGAATCGACCGGCGGTTCAAGGCCGCGCCGGGACCGCGACACGAAACACGGTGCCTTTGCCGACCGTGCTGTCGACCGTCAGGTCGCCGCCGTGGTCCTTGACGATCTGCTGGGTGAGCGCGAGGCCGAGGCCGCTGCCGCCTTCCTTCGTCGAGAAGAACGGATCGAACAGCTTCGGGAGCACGTCGGCCGGGATGCCGGTGCCGTCGTCCTCGACCTCGATCACGACGCGGTCGCCTGTGCGTTTCGTGCGCAGGGTCACCTTGCCTCGACCCTTCGCGGCGACCGCCTCGCTCGCGTTGCGCACGAGGTTGATCAGGCACTGGCGAAGCTGCGCGGCGTCGATCAGCGCGATCGGATCGCCGGTCGCGAGCTCGATGTCGAGGTCGACCTGCTTCGCCGCAAGATCTTCGCGCACGAACGCGGCGAGTGCGCCGACGAGCGGGTTGACGGCCTCGTACGCGAGCTTCGGCTTCGGCAGGCGCGCGAACGCGAGGTACTCCTCGGTGATCGCGGTCAGCCGGTCGACCTCGCGATGGATCGATCGGCACAGATTCTTCGCGTCGCCGGGCAGATCGGCGAGCTCGTCCTCGAGCAGCTCGGTGTTGAGGCCGATCGACGACAGCGGGTTGCGCACCTCGTGCGTGATCATCGCCGCCATCTTGCCGACCGCCGCCAGCCGCTCGCTGCGCACCAACTCGCGCTCGCGCTCCTCGACGGCGCGCGCCATCGAGTTCAGCTCGCGTGCGAGGTCCGCGACCTCCGTCGGCCCGCGCTCCTCGATGCGCGACTCGTAGTTACCGGCCGCCACGCGCCGCGCCGCCTCGCGGAGCCGCCGCAGCGGCCGCAGCGTGATGACGACCCACAGCGTCGTCACGAGGCCGAGCACGACGGCGGCGAGGCCCAGGCCGATCGTCCAGCGCCGCAGGATGTGCTCGTTCTCCTCGACTCGCTGCGTGCGGCTCTCGACGCGCCGCTCGAACGTGTTCGAGTTGCCCTTCGCGAGCGACGCGAGCTTGGCCTCTCCCGCCTTGATCCGGTGCAGCGGCTCGACGACCGAGGCGTCGTCCATCGGCAGGCTCTTCGCCGCCGCTGCCTGGACCGCGTCGTAGTCGGGCTTGATCGCGTCGATCTCGCGCTGCATCACCGCGAAGCCCTCGTCGAACTGCTTCGCGTCGGCCTCGGCTAGCTCGGTCAGCCGCTTGGGGTACTGGCGCAGTGTCTCGAGCGACTTGTTGCGCTGGTCGCGCTTGCGCACGAGCGCCGACTCGGCCGACAAGAGGTTCGGCCAGTCCGTGAACCCCTCCTCGAGGTAGCTCGCGAGGTCGGCCTGGATGCGCGTCAGCTCCTTGCTCTGCAGCGCGAGCGGCACGTACGCCTTGCGGACCACCTGGATCTGGTCCTCGACACGGCTCATGTTGAACACGATCGTCGCGGTGATCACCCCGAACGTGAGGGTGAGCACGGCAAACCCGAGCAGGATCCGGGCGGACAGCGTTCGCAAGGCACCTACACGGTAGCCTGGCGCGTCGGGCCTCGCGAGTGTGTATACTACCTCCTCTGAGGAGCCCCATGATCCGTGCCCTTACACTGACTTGCCTTGCCATGGTGATGGTCGCCGCGGGCGGCCACCAGGCGTTGGCGAAGGACAAGATCGCCGTCCTCGGCCTCGAGGTGATCGACCCGAACGGGACGCCGACGGTTCAGGACGCCCAGATCGCGAAGGACCTCACGGAAGGCCTGCGCGGCCGCGCCAAGGCCGGCACCGGCCCGTACCAGCTCGCCCCCGGCAGCGACAAGGAGCTCGCGGACCTGAAGCTCCTCAACAGCTGCGATGAAGGCGCCGGCTGCATGGCCTCGATCGGCAACCAGCTCGGCGCGGATGTCCTGATGTACGGCCGCATCGAGAAGAGCAAGGGCGCGTATCAGGTCACGATGAAGCTGCTCGACGTTCGCAACAAGAAGGTCGAGAAGTCGTCGAGCGACGTGATCCCGATGTCGCAAGCGACGAACGCCGCCGAGCTCCAGGGCTGGGCGAAGAAGATCTACGGCAAGCTCACCGGCGAGACGTCGACCGGCCTCGTCGCGGTCAAGCTCCACAACGCCGATCACGGCACGATCCTGATCAACGGCGAGGAGAAGGGGAACATCACGAACGGCTCGGGTCAGGTCGCCGGCCTCAACGAGGGCAAGTACAAGCTCGCCGTCGAGAGCGAGGGCTTCCATCGCTGGGAGCAGGACATCACCGTCACGGCCGGCCAGACGACGAGCGTTGGCGTCGATCTCGAGAAGAGCGAAGGCACGCCGCTCGTCGGCATGGGCTCGGGCGAAGGCTCGGCGGGTCCGGGGCCGGGCGGCGGCCACGGCGGAAGCAGCTCGGGGACGATCTGGAAGGTGATGGCGATCGGCGGCATCGCCGGCGCCGCGGTCTCCGGCGGCCTCTGGACGTACGCGTACTTCTCGGACGTCTCGCCGTACAACGGCGCGGCCGTCACGGTCTACGACAAGAACGGCGTGGCGCTGACCTCGCCCCCGGGCAGCGGCCAGTGCGGCAACAGCAACATCCCGCACAGCGGGCACCCGGATAACGAGAAGTTCGGCACGGCGTGCACGGGCTACAACATCACCAAGATCACCGTCCCGATGACGATCGGCTTCGGCCTCGTCGCGGTCGGCGGCATCGTCGGCTACATGGTCACGCAGAAGCACAACGAGGAGCACCAGCCCGTCGTCGGCCGCCGCGAGCACAAGCCGTCGTTCATGGTGATCCCGGTCGTGTCGCCCGAGGGCGGCGGCGCGACGTTCCGCATGGAATGGTAGCCGCTCGCGTCGGGGCCCTGTAGGCCCGGTCAGTGACGTGCTACCAAGCGGGGGATGGCCGACGACCCCCACGACGTCCCGCGCGCGGACGTTCACCTGACCGACCTGCCGCACGCGGCGGGCGGGCTCGGTGCGGTGTGGTCGACGGCGAAGTTCGTCGCGCGCGGCCCCGGCCTCGTGCGCGGCGGCAAGGCGCTGCTCGCGATGAACCAGGTCGGCGGCTTTGACTGCCCGGGTTGCGCGTGGCCCGAGCCGGAGCACCGCGATCGCTTCGAGTTCTGCGAGAACGGCGCGAAGGCGCTCGCCGAGGAGACGACGACCGCGCGCCTGACGCCCGAGGTGCTCGGCGCGATCTCGATCGACGAGCTGCGCCTGCTCAGCGAGCACGAGCTCGGCCAGCTCGGCCGCATCACGCACCCGATGGTGCTCGAAGGCCGGCACTACCGGCCGATCACGTGGGAGCGCGCGTACGCGCTGTGGGCCGACGAGCTGCGCGCCGCCGGGCCGGAGCGCAGCGTGTTCTACACGTCGGGGCGCACGTCGAACGAGGCCGCATTCCTGTTCCAGCTCGTCGGGCGGATGTTCGGCACGAACAACTTCCCCGACTGCTCGAACATGTGTCACGAGTCGAGCGGCGTCGCGCTCTCGCAGGTGCTCGGCATCGGCAAGGGCACGGTCTCGATCAGCGACTTCGATCACGCCGACCTGATCTTCGTCGTCGGCCAGAACCCGGGCACGAACCACCCGCGCATGCTGACGACGCTGCGCGAGGCCGCGCGGCGCGGCGCGACGATCGTCTCGATCAACCCGCTGCGCGAGGTCGCGCTGACGCGCTTCGCCCACCCGCAGAAGCCGCTCGACATGATCGCGGGCACCGCGCTCGCGAAGCACTTCGTGCAGGTGCAGATCGGCGGCGACCAGGCGTTCTTCCTCGGGCTGTCGAAGGCGGTGCTCGAGCGCGAAGGCCAGGCGGCGCGCGCGCGCGAGGACGCGCCGACGGTGAAGGAGCCGCTCGGCGCGGTCGTCGACCTGCTGTTCATCGCCGAGCACACGGACGGTTTCGCCGCGTGGCGCGATCACGTGACGGCGCTGCCCTGGGCGATGCTCGAGGCGCAGAGCGGCGTGAGCGAGGCGCGGATGCGCGAGATCGCCGAGCTCTACATCGCGGCGAAGGCGGTCATCACGTGCTGGGCGATGGGCCTGACGCAGCACAAGCACTCCGTCGCGACGATCCAGGAGATCGTCAACTTCATGCTGCTGCGCGGGAACGTCGGGCGGCCCGGCGCGGGCCTGTGCCCGGTGCGCGGCCACTCGAACGTGCAGGGCGACCGCACGATGGGCATCTACCACCTGCCGCGCCCGCAGTTCCTCGACGCGCTCGGCAAGACGTTCGACTTCGAGCCGCCGCGCACGCCGGGCGTCGATGTGGTCGACGCGATCGCGGGCATGGAGGCCGGCACGCACACGGTGTTCACGGCGATGGGCGGCAACTTCCTGTCCGCCTCGCCGGATACCGAGCGCGTCGCGCGCGGCCTCGAGCGCTGCGCGCTGACGGTCGGCATCACGACCAAGCTCAACCGCACGCACCTCTATCCCGGCGCGCGTGCGCTGCTGCTGCCGTGTCTCGGCCGCTCCGAGATCGACCACGGGCAGTTCGTCACCGTCGAGGATTCGATGTCGATGGTGCATGCCTCGCAGGGCGTGCTGCCGCCGGCCTCCGAACACCTGCGCTCGGAGATCGAGATCGTGTGCGGGCTCGCGCAGGCGCTGCTCGGCCCGGTGCAGCCCTGGGCTTCGTTCGCGGCGTCGTACGAGCTGATCCGCGACCGCATCGCCGAGGTCGTCCCCGGCTTCGAGCACTTCAACGCGCGCGTGCGCGACGGCTTCCAGCTGCCGAACGTCGCGCGCGACCGCACGTTCTCGACGATCGGCGGGCGCGCGAAGTTCACGATCTCGACGCCGCCGGACCTCACGCTGCCGCCGGGCCGCCTCCGGATGATGACGATCCGCTCGCACGATCAGTACAACACGACGATCTATGGCCTCGACGATCGCTATCGGGGCATCCGCGGCGAGCGCCGCGTGATCTTCATGAACGCGACCGACATGGTCGAGCGCGGCCTGATCGAGCGCCAGCTCGTCGACATCACCTCCGAGTGGAGCGACGGCGAGCGCCGCGTCGAGGCGTTCATCGTCGTGCCGTTCGGCATCCCGCGCGGCAACTGCGCGACGTACTTCCCCGAGGCGAACCCGCTCGTGCCGCTCGACTCGGTCGCTGATCGCTCGCGCACGCCGACCTCGAAGTCGGTGATCGTCAGCGTGACGCCGCGCGCGCACTAGCGCTGACCGCTTCCGGACGCGGCGGCAACTGCGTTCAATCGGCGACGGTCGGACGCTCGGTCTGGAGCGACGGTGCGCCGGGCTCGGTCCGCAGCGCGCTCTCGGGCCTGCGGTCGATGCGCCAGCTGCCGGTCCACGGCGTGCCGCACGCGGCGAGCGCGGTGACGACCTCGTCCGCGGAGCGCGGCCGTCGCGATGGCTCGCGATCGATCAGCTGCACGATCAGGTCGTCGAGCTCGGCGGGCACGCGCGCGACCTGCGACGGGGCAGGCGCCGTTGCCTCGCGCGGCGACTTGCCGACGATCGCGTAGTAGAGCGACGCGCCGAGCGAGTACAGGTCCGCCGCCTGGCCGCCCGGCGCGCCCGCCATCACCTCGGGCGCCATGAAGCCCGGCGTGCCGAGGATCGCGCCCGGATGCGTGAGCTCGGAGTCGGCGTCGGCGCGCGCGATGCCGAAGTCGAGCAGCTCGATGCGCTCCGGCTCGCCGTGGGGCGCGACGACGAACAGGTTCGCCGGCTTGATGTCGCGATGGATCACGCCGCGGCGATGACACTCGGCGAGCCCCGCCGCGACGCCGTGCGCGAGGTGCACGACGAGCTCGGCCGGCAGTGGGCCGGTCGTCTTGACGAGCGTCGCGAGGTCGCAGCCGTGCAGCAGGTCCATCGCGTAGTACCAGACGCCGTCGTCGGTGACGCCCCAGTCGTGGATGCGGATCACGTTCGGATGCGCGACCTCCGCCGTCGCCTGGATCTCGCGCTCGAACCGCGCGATCGCCGCCGGCTTGCGTCCGTGCTCGGGAGACAGGATCTTGAGCGCGACCTCGCGGCGCAGCGCGCGGTCCTGGGCGCGCCACACCTCGCCCATGCCGCCCTTGCCGATCCGCCGGATCAGGCGATAGCGCCCGAGGTTGCGGCTCTCGAACACGCTCCGCCGCAGCGACCACAGCACGTGGCCGGCCCACGTCACGCACACCGCGCCCGCCGCGAGCGTCAGCACGAACACGACGAAGTAGCCGCGCGCGACCGGATCGCGCAGCTGCGCGGCGATCCCCTCGTCCCACGCGGCCGCCGCGAACATCGTCAGCGGATAGATCAGCACCGTCGCGCCCGCGAGTACCGCGCCCCGGCGCCACGGCAGCGGCAGTGCGGTGACGAGCACGAGGATGCCGACGCACACGACCATCGCGTACGAGCTCGCGATGCCGCCCATGTGCAGCGCGAGCAGCGAGATCGCGAACCCGCTGATCGGGAACACCGAGCTGATCAGTGCGTTCGCGACGCGCGGCTCCAGCCGGCGATACAGCAGCGCGAGCACCGCGAGCTGGTACACGCTCGACGCGACGCGCACGATCACGACGAACGCGAGCGACCCCGTGCCGAGCGCGTCGTGGAACCCGACGTCGATCGGCAGGCCGACGACGAGCCACAACGTGAACGCCACGGCCAGGATCGAGCGCGCCCGCATCACCTCGGCGGCGTGCTGATGGCGCGAGATCCGATCCTGAGCAGCGGCGCTGCTCCCACTACCCGTCACGTGCCGATCATACGCACGAAACCGCCTACCGGATCGACTGCAGGAACGCGAGGATCTCGTCGATGATCTCGCGGCTGCGCGCCGAATCATCGACGATATCGAACGCGTGCGGCCCCTCCACATGCTCGATCAACGTGACCGGTAGGTCCCGCGCGCGCGCCGCCGCGACGAACGCGTCGAGCTTCGCGTTGAGGTTCGGCGTCGTGTCGCGGCCGGCACGCACGACGAGCAGCGGCACGCGAGGCAGCTCCTCGACGGTCACCGGCGGCACCGCGAAGTGCATCGCCGCCGCCTCCGCGGCCACATCCAGCGTGTACGGGTAGACCAGCGCCGCGCCCGCGACCCGCTCGTGCGCGATCGTCCACAGGCCCTGCGGCCCGTGCCCGCTCGCGGCCCACACGACGTAGCGCCCGTCGAGGCCGAGCTCGTCCTCGTGCGCGCGCAGGTGCGCGAACAGCGCGCTCACGTCGCCCGGCACCCGGTTCTGGTACAGCACGGCGACGAGCCCGCTCGCCGCGACGAGCCGCGCCCAGTCGACGTAGCTCTGAAAACCCTTGAACGGCGCACCGAAGAACGCGACGGCGCCCGGATCCGCCATCCCGAGCACGAACACGACGGCGGTGCGCTTGCCGCCGCCCTCCGGCCGGTACAGGTCGAACGGCAGCTCGCCGTACGCGTGCGTCTCGACGGAAACGCGCTCGCTACCGGCGCGCGAATGAACCAATCCCTTGCGAATCATCTCGGTCATACACAGCTCCTGCTGTTGCTGGAAAATCGATGGACGTGCGAACCCGTGCCGCGCGAGGCGCGGCCAGGTGCCGGCTACATCGGATCGCTCCCCGCGAGGGGAGCAGCTGTCATGGCGCGAACGATGAGGACATCCTACAGTTCCGCGATGCGGTTTTCGAGGGTGTGTGGGGTGGCCGGCTGTCTCGCGATCGCCTGTGGCGGTTCCCCCCGGCCCGACCGCGCGCGGCCGACCTCACCGCATGCGCCGTGGCGCCAGCTGACGAGCGAGCACTTCACGATCTGGACCGACACGTCTCCCGCGCGAGCTCGCGAGCTCGTGCCGGCGATGGAGAATCTGCGCCAGGTCGTGCTCGACGTCTCGTCGTTCGCGGAGGGCAGGGGCAAGATCTTCGTGATCGCGTTCGACACCGCCGACGAGGTTCACGAGTACATCCCGAGCCAGTTCATCGCGCACGCGTGGTCGGCGCAGAACATCATGCGCCAGCCGGTGATCGTGCTCGCGGGGGAGTCGCTCGAGAACAGTCGCTGGATCATCCCCCACGAGCTCACGCACGTGATCACGTACGGCGTTCTCGAGGATCAGCCGGCGTGGTTTGCCGAGGGAATCGCGACCTACTTCGAGACCGTTCGGCTCGACGACATGCGAACCCACGTCGACCTCGGCGTGCCGCGGGAGGCCCGCCTGCGCACGATCCACGACGAGGGGTTGCTGCCGGTCGCCCAGCTGTTCGCGTGCGATCGCGCCCAGTGCGAGGACGACGAGTTCTACGCGACCGCCTGGGCGCTGTTCACGTACCTGCTCGATCGGCACCCGCACGAGCTGACGCAGTTCAGCGCCGCCCTCGCCGCCGCACGGGCCGGCGACCCACCACCGAGCTGGACGGCCATCGTGCCGTCGCTGCCACCGGACACGCTCGACGACGAGCTCGCCACCTGGCAGCAATCGGCCGAGCTTCGCGTGCGGCGCTACGACACCAAGCTCCGCACCTGGCCCGTCACCGAGTCGCCGATCAGCGAAGCGGACGTCCTTGCCGCGAAGGGGGCGCTGCGCTTCCTGATGTCGAGCGGCCAGGTCGCGCTTCCCGAGCTCGACAGGTCGCTCGCGCTCGACCGGACAAACCTGCTCGCGAACCTCATCGAGACCGCGGGCGGCCGCCCGGTCGAGCCCGCGATCACGCACGAGCTCACGGCGGCTCATCCCGACGACTGGCGCGCCTGGTGGCTGGCATGGCGTGCGGCGACGACGTTCGCCGAGTCGACCGAGGCGCGCGCCAGGACGTGCGCCCTCGTCGCGGCGAGCGACGTCGCGGTGCCGATCGAGGAGTGCTCCCCCGCGCCCGCGCCAAGCCGCTAGAAGTGCCGGATCAGTCGAAGACGATCGTCTTGTTCGCGTGGATCAGGATGCGGTCCTCGAGGTGCCAGCGCAGCGCGCTCGCGAGCACGCGCTTCTCGAGGTCCTTGCCCTTGCGCTGCAGCTCTTCCGGCGTGTCGCGGTGCGAGACGCGGATCGTCTCCTGCTCGATGATCGGGCCCTGATCGAGGTCGGCGGTCACGTAGTGACTCGTCGCACCGATCAGCTTGACGCCCTTCTCGTACGCCTGGCGATACGGGTTCGCGCCGACGAACGCCGGCAGGAACGAGTGGTGGATGTTGATGATGCGGTACGGGAAGCGCTCGACGAACTTCGCCGACAGGATCTGCATGTAGCGCGCGAGCACGACCAGCTCGATGCCCGCCTGGTGCAGCAGCGTCATCACCTGCTGCTCCTGGTTGTCCTTCTCGCCCTTCGCCACGGGCATGTGGTGGAACGGGATCGCGAAGTGCTTCGCGATCGGCGAGGCGTCGGGGTGGTTCGAGACGATCATCGCGATGTCGCACGGCAGCTCGCCGTTGCGATAGCGCACGAGCAGGTCGTACAGGCAGTGATCCTGCTTGCTGCACATGATCGCGACGCGCCGCTTGCGATCGCCGTAGAGCCGGTACGACATGCCGAGGCGATCCGTCAGCTCGCGCACCGCCGCCTCGAGCTCGACGCGGTTCGTGCCGCCGCTCAGGTCGAGGCGCAGCCGCTGGAAGAACATGCCGGCGAGCGGATCGGTGTGCTGCATCGTATCGACGATGTTCACGCCGCTCGCCGACAACAGCTGGGCGACCTCCGCGATGAGGCCCTTCTGGTCGGCGCACGCGAGCAGCAGCGTCGCCATCTTCCATGGCGGGGCGGCGGCGGGGATCGCCGGCGGCAGCGGGAGCGCCTTGACGTCGATCGATTGGACGTCGGTCGAGTCAGACCACTGGAGGTCGTGGAGGTTCTTCATGGTCAGAGGCTCCCGCCGATGGCGAACCCTCCGCCCGTCGACGAGGCCCACGGTGCGACGGCGAAGTGTTCCTTCTCGGTCTTGCTGCCGGTGACGTACCAGGTGATGCCACCCGCCACCGCCGCCACGCCGACCGCGCCGACCATCCATCCGATGTTGGCTGTCTGCATCGCGCTGCGCGCGCTGTCGATCGACGGGTCGCCGGGAGGCGCCGCGCACTGATGCGTCGAGATCGAGCAGTTCGACGGCACGCGAGTCAGCTCGAACACGCCGAGCGCCGTGCCACCGAGCGCGAGCGCGGCGCCGCCGTAGATCAGCCACTTCGAGCCGGCCGGGTGCGTCGTCTTCGGCCCGTGCGGCTTCGGCGGCGCGACGGAGACCGGATCTTGCTGCAGCATCAGGTTCGGCTTCGCCGGCGCGGCCTCCTTCGGGCCATCGAACTGCGCCGAGACCGTGCGGCCTTGCTCGCCGGCGCCGATCACGATCGTGACCACGCGGTCGCGACCCGCATTCGTGAACTTCACGGTGTGCTTGCCGGGATCGATCTCGTGCGGCTTGCCGTCGTCGAGCCGCGTCACGATGAGGACGTCGTCGACGTACACGGTCGTGTCGGGCAGGTCCGCGCCCGACGTGTCGCGCGCGACGAAGCTGATCGACGGCTGCATCCGGCCGAGCTCGTCGGCGAAGCGGGCGCAGTCGCCCTGCACGAGGTTGGGACACGAGGGCTGCGCGCAGGTCAGGAACAGCTTGCGCGCGAGCGACAGCTTGCCTTGCTCCTTGGCGTCCTGGCCTCGGCTGTGGGCGTCGAGGCAATCGTCCTTCGACGGCCCGGCGAAGGCGGGAACACAGAGTGCGATCAGGATGGCGACAACAGTCTTGGTCATGCGTCTCCTTACAGACAGGCTGGTTTGAAGATCTTCTTGCGACCTTCGAAGTAGTAGGGCGGGTTGCAGTCGTCCTTCGCGGGCGCGGGAGCCGACGCGACGGGCGCCGGGGACGGTTCCTTCTTCGCCACCGTCTTCTGCGCGATCTGGCGCATCGGCGGTGCTTGCTTCGCGACGCGCACGATCGGGTGCGGCCGCGGCGCCGGCGCGGGCTTCTCGTCGACGGAAGGCGCGGCGGCGGGCTCGCGCGCGACCGTCGCGTCGTGGACCACGGGGGCGGGCGCGGGCGGCGCGACGGCCGGCTGCGCGGCGACCGGCTGCGGCTGCACGTGCACCGGCGGCGCGGTCGCGGCCGCCACGTCGGTGTTGTGGCTGCTGCGCATCACGAGCACGATGCTGATCGCGAACAGCAGCGCGGCGAGCGCGCCGATCGCGACCTTCGTCGACTTCTTCTGCAGCTGGATCATCGAGCCCGACAGGATGCCGGCGCGGCTCGTGCGGCCCGGCTGCGAGGTCGCGCGCGTCGAGGTCGGCGGTGCGCCGCGGCGCCAGCTCGCCTCCTCCGCCGCGATCATCTTCTCGCGGCCCTCGAGGAAGTCCTTGCCGAGCGCGCGCAGCCACGCGCCGACATCCTGCGCCGACGCCGGCGGCAGCGCCTCCGCGAGCGCCTCTTCCATCTCGGCCGCGCTCCGCCAGCGATCCTCGACGCGCACGGCGAGGCCCTTCTGGATGATCGGCTCGAGCGCGAGCAGCTGGTTCCAGCGGTAGCCGCCCATCATCTCGCGCTCGGCGGCGAGCGCCTGGGTGATCGTCGGCAGGCGGCCCGTCATGATCTCGGTGATCAGCTCGGCCTCCGCCTGACCGTTGCCGTGCAGGCGATGGCCGACGATCAGCTCCCACAGCACGACGGACAGCGAGTACACGTCGCTCTGCTGCACGGCGTTGCCGCGCACGTGCTCGGGGGCCGAGTACGCGAGCTTGCCCTTGAACGTGCCGGCACGCGTGATGTGCGCCGCCATCGTCGCCTTCGCGACGCCGAAGTCGAGCAGGCGGGCCGTGCCGTCGGTCGCGACCATCACGTTCTGCGGCGACACGTCGCGATGCACGATGTGCAGCGGATGACCGAGCTCGTCGCACGTATCGTGCGCGGCCTGCAGGCCCGAGAGGACCTGACAGCCGATCGACACCGCCACGTTGAGCGGCACGTGCGACGACGCCTCGTGCGCCGTGCGCAGGAGCCAGTGCAGCGGCACGCCGTGGATGTACTCCTGGACGAGCACGACCTCGTCGGCCGCCTTGACGACGTCGAGGACGGGCACGACGTTGCGGTGGTTGACGCGAGACGCGATGCGAGCCTCGTCGAGGAACATCTCGACGAACTCGGGATCCTCGGCGAACTCCGGGTGCAGGCGCTTCGCGGCGACGATGCGGGAGAATCCCTCGTCGCCCATCAGGCGCGCGATGTGGATCGTTGCCATGCCGCCCCGCGCGATCTGCCGGTGCAGCAGGTAACGTCCGATCGTGATCGTCTGGTGGTCTTTGTCGGTCATGGTTACTCGAAGAACTGGATCGGAATTCCCGCCGACCAGAAGTAGAGGTTCTTGAACGAACCGTCTGGCTGGATCGACGTCCCCCACACCGAGTTCGAGTACTGATGGTTGTCGGCCGAGAAGCCGCTCGTCGCGCCGATGCCGAGCGAGAGGTCCGGCAGCGACTCGAACGTCGTCACCAGCGACTCCGCCGTGAACGGCCCCTCGTGCGCGAGCAGGCCCGCGATGAACACGCGCGCCGCGACGTAGCCCTCGAGCGACGTGAAGCCCGGCTCCGTGCCCTTCGCGGCGATCAGCTTGTTGTACGAGGTGACGACGTCGCTCGAGTCGCTCTGATAGTTCGGCACGACCTGCGAGACGATGACGTCCTGCGTGTACGGGATCGTCGCGTTCGCGACGGTGCCAGCCGCGACGAGCTTGTCGGAGAGGGCGTTCGGGCCGACGAACGACACGTTGCTGAACACGAACTTCAGGCGCGTCGCCTTCATCAGGTTCGTCTGCTGGCTGTCGTTCGCGAACTGCCAGTTGCGCAGCGCGATGATGAAGTCACCGCCGGCGCCGTACGTGTCGGTCATCATGATGCCGATCGTCACGGTGCCGCTCGTGCCGGCGAGGATCTGCGCGATGTACGACTCGGCGGCGGCCGCCTGCGACGGCACGCTCGTGTCGTCGTTACGCGTGTAGCGGAAGCGGACGATGCCGCTGCCGCCCGGCGCCGACCCCATCACGTCGGTGTAGGCTTGGACGAGGCCGTTGTAGCCGGAGTCGCCGTAGCTGTCGTTCTGGTCGAACGAGATGACGCGCGTGTAGTCGGTGACGCCCTTCTTCTTGAAGAGCTCCATCGTCGCGCGCGCCTCCTGGGCGTAGCTCGCACGGACGTTGAAGATGTACTTGCTGCAGGCGGCGCACGTCGTGTCGCGGAGGACCGTGGACGCGCCGGTGAACGCGCCGAAAAACACCGTGCCCGTCTCGACCGCGATCGGCGCCGCGCGGACCATCGTCGGCGTGCCGACGTTGCCCAGCATCGCGAGCACCGCCTTGGGCCCGCGCGACAGGGCCGTGGTCGACACCGGCGCGTTGCCCGCGATCATCGCCGAGCTCGACGGGCAGCGCGGCGCCATGTTCGCCATCGTCTGCGCGTCGGTCAGCTCGCGGGCGTTCGTCTCGGCGAGGTTCGGCTGGTACGCGTCGTCGCGGAAGTCGAGCTGCAGCATGCGGCCGCGGATGCCGCCCATGCCGTTCTGCTCGTCGAACGCGAGCTCGATGCCGAGCTTCATGCCGGTGCCGAGCGCCTGGTTCGTGCCGGAGATCGGCGCGCTCTCGCCGATGATCAGCGGCGCGTCGCTCGCGTGTACGCAGACGTTCGCTGTGCCTTGCGTTTCACAGACGAGCCCGGTGCCGCAGTCGTTGTCGACGGAGCATGTTTGTGGAGTGAAATCGGTGGAGCAGCCTGCGAAGAGCAGCGCGCAAGCAAAGGTGACCCGCATGGTTCACACCCTCGCACGCACGAGAATGTCGGTCGCAAGGGCCACCGAGGTCCACACTGGCCCGGATCGCAACGCGAATTACGAATCGCGAGAACCGCGATCTACGGACGTCAGTCACCTCACGTAGTGAATGTGCACCGTGACGCGCGCGCACGCCCATCCCAGGCCTTCGCTGCGAGCCCACCGAACCCAGCACCCCGCTAGAAACGTCGTTTACGCGGCTTCTTCACGACGACGGGCATCTGGATACCCAGGTCGCTCGGATCGAGCTTTCCGATCGCGACGAGATCGCCGCGCTTCGTCGTCGAGATCGTCGGGTACTCGCCGCGCGATGCCTCGACGAGCCCCGCGCCTTCGAGCGCGCGGAGCAGATCGAGCACGTGCTTCTGCGGCCAGCCGCGCAGGCAGCCGCGCTTCTCGAGCTCGTCGAAGCGGCCGTCGTCGTCGGTCGCGTTCGCGATCGTGGCGATCTTCGTGCGGCCGAAGCGCCCGTGCAGCGAGCCGACGAGCAGCAGCAGCGCGCGGACGTGCGCCTGCTCCGAGCTCGACATCCCGACCGGCTCGCCGTGGGCGACGGCCTCGCAGTTGTCGCACGCGCCGCAGCGCTTCTGACGGTCGCGCCAGTCCTCGTCGCCGAAGTAGTCGAGCACGTGCTGGCGCCGGCAGCGCGGATGATACGCGTACTCGACCATCGTGCGCAGCTTGCCGCGCTCGCTCTCGGCCCGGCGCGCGAGCGCCTCGACATCGAGCGGCGGGAACTGCCCGGGTGCGGGCCGGCGTGCCGCAATTTGCTCCAGGTCGCGCGCGATCATCCCGTGGCGCTCGAGGATCCGCAGCGCGGAGCCGATCGCCGCCTTCGACGGATCCCCGGGCAGCGCCGGCTTGAGCCGCTCCTCGAGGTCCTCGCCCTGGGGCTGCGGGCGCTCCGCGAGCAGCTTCCACAGGCCGCGCAGCACCTCGGCCGACGGATACGACGCGTCGATCAGGAACTCCTGCAGCCGGATATCGCCGTGGTTGAACAGCAGCACGCAGCGCGTGGGCTTGCCGTCGCGCCCGCCGCGGCCGGCCTCCTGGTAGTACGCCTCGGGGCTGCGCGGGATGTCGGCGTGGACGACGAGCCGGATGTCGCTCTTGTCGACGCCCATGCCGAACGCGTTTGTCGCGACGATGACATCGAGCTTGCCCGCCATGAAGACGTCCTGCGCCTTCTCGCGGACCTCGTCTTCAAGTCCCGCGTGATAGACGCGCGCGCGCATGCCGGCCTGCTTGAGCGACTGCGCGTAGACCTCGGCGTTCTTTCGCGTGGCCGCGTAGACGAGCGCGACGCCGCCCTCGCGCATGCGCACGAGCTCGACGAGCTTCTGCGCCTTGTCCTGCGCGCCGCCCGCCTTGACCACCGCGTAGAACAGGTTCGGGCGATCGAAGCCGCGGACGTGCAGCGAGTGCTCGCCCATCCCCAGCTGGACCGCGATATCGGCGCGGACCTCGGGCGTGGCGGTCGCCGTGAACGCGGCGAGCCGAGGCGGCTGCAGCGCGGCGACGACCTGGCCGAGCCGCCGATAGTCCGGCCGGAAGTCGTGGCCCCACTCGCTGATGCAGTGGGCCTCGTCGATCGCGACGAGCGCGATGCGGCTCGCGCACGCCTGCAGCGCCTCGACGAAGCGCGGGCTGCGAAAGCGCTCCGGCGCGACGTAGACGAGCGTGTACGCGCCCGCGCGGATGCCTTCGATGATCTCGCGCTGCTCCTCCGCGCCGGCCGCGCTCGTCAGCGCGCACGCCGAGACGCCCTTCGCGGTCAGCGCGTCGACCTGATCCTTCATCAGCGCGATCAGCGGCGACACGACGAGCGTGATGCCGCCTTTCTCGCCGAGCACGACCGCGGGCAGCTGGTAGCAGAGCGACTTGCCCGCGCCCGTCGGCATCACCGAGATCACGGGACGGCCGCTGAAGATGTCGGCGATGACGTCGGCCTGGCCGGGGCGTAATGCCGCGTGGCCAAACACGGCGAGCGCTCGCTCGAGCACGTGGTCGCTCGTCGCATCACGAGCGGTGCTCGCAAGACTCCACATCGCGCGCGACCATAACAAACGGGTCCGACATACATGTCGCATCAACTGACATCACGCCGTTGATGCCCAGGATGCGCGAGCAGTTCTGCACGCTTGACCGTCGCCTTTCGCTACGACGACTCGCGCACGAGCGTGCACGACGCGAGCACGCGTACCAGCCAGTGTCGCGATCGCACGTCGTGGCACGGACCGAGCACTTGGTACTGTGAACATGGGGAACAGCGCCGAGAAATTTGTCGCGATGGGCGCGCTGCTGCTAGCTGCGTGCATCACCGAACCCTCTCCGTCGACATCAACTGAAACATCCGAACTGAAATCGGAGGCGGTGTGCAGCGGAGGTCGAATCCACTGCATGTCGCGACGAGTCGTCGATGACGTCGGTTCGCGCATCACGGCGAACGCGTCGTCGGGCCTCGGCCCCACGGAGCTCGCGAGCGCGTACGCGATCCCGACGACCGTCGATCCAGGCGCGACGATCGCGATCATCGATGCGTACGGCTACTCGGGCCTCGAGAGCGACCTCGCGCAGTATCGATCGCAGTACGGCCTGCCGCCGTGCACGACGTCGAACGGCTGCCTCAAGATCGTCAACCAGAGCGGCCAGACGTCGCCGCTACCGAACGATCCGCCCGCGAACGACGACTGGACGGTCGAGACCGCGCTCGACGTCGACATGGCGAGCGCCGGCTGCCCGAAGTGCAAGATCCTCGTCGTCCAGGCCGATGACGACATGGGCAACGGCCTCGAGGTCGCGAACAACACGGCCGCGCAGCTCGGCGCGACCGTGATCAGCAACAGCTGGGGCGGTCCGGAGAGCTCGTTCTCGTTCCCCTCGGACGATACGTACTTCGATCACGCCGGCATCGCCGTGTTCGTGTCGGCCGGCGATAGCGGCTACAACGACGGCGGGCAGGGGCCGGACTTCCCGGCGACCAGCGATCACGCGATCGCGGTCGGCGGCACGCGCCTGTCGAAGTCGAGCAACACGCGCGGCTGGACGGAGACCGCGTGGAGCTCGGGCGGCAGCGCGTGCAGCCAGAACATCACGAAGCCGTCGTGGCAGACGTCGACCGCATGCAGCAAGCGGATGTCGTCCGACGTCTCCGCGGTCGGCGATCCGTCGACCGGCGTCGCGGTCTACAACGGTGGCAGCTGGCAGGTCGTCGGTGGCACGAGCGCCGCGTCGCCGCTCGTCGCCGCGATCTTCGCGATCACGAACAACGGCAGCCGCACGTCGCAGTTCGCGTACCAGAACATGACGGCGTTCAACGACGTCACGAGCGGCACGAACGGCTCGTGCGGATCGATCGTGTGCAACGCGCAGACAGGCTGGGACGGCCCCACCGGCGTCGGCACGCCGATCGGATCGAAGCTCGCGCAGCTCGGCACGAGCGGTGGCGGCGGCGGCTCGGGCAGCGGCACCGGCGGCGGCGGCGGTGGCGGTGGCGGCTCCGGCTCCGGCATCGGCTCGGGCGGCGGCAGCGACACCGGCTCCGACACCGGCGGTACGGGCGGCGCGGGCGGCACGGGCGGCACCGGCAGCAACACCGGCGGCGGCAACGGCAGCAACGCGGACAACGGCGGCGTCGAGCATGGCGGCTGTGCGGCCGCGGGCGGCTCGTCGCTCCTTCCGATCGCGTTCGCGATGCTGCTTCGCCGCCGTCGTCGGGCGCGGTGAAGCGCAGATACTGGATGGACTAGTTGCCATGTGATGAGGCGACCTCGCGCGGCGGGCCGTTGACCGCCGCTCATCGTGACGGCACCGCACGGCTGGACAGCGGGGCGCGCTCCGGAGTGGTGATTCCACAGGAATTCACATCAATCCACAGGCCGGGAGCGCGCCCGACGTTTGCTTAGACGCAGTGCGCATGACCGCACTCGTTGGACTGATAAGGACATTCGGTCTGGCGATGCGCCTTCAGGCCGCGGAGCCCGAGCTGACGTTCTTCGATGCGTACGATCATGCGGCCGCCGCCGTCGACGCATCGACCGCGCACGTCCCGCCGGAGCTGCTGCTCGCGATCGCGTTCGTCGAGAGCCGCTTCGATGTCACCGCCACCTCGCGCGTCGAGGGCAAGAAGCGCCGCACCGGCCACTATGCGAGGACGACGCCGCCGGCGAACCTCAACACGCGCCAGTCGATGTACTGCGGCCCGCTGCAGACGTTCGCGGGCAGCTGGAGCGACTGCATCTCGCTGCGCGATCCGCACGTCGCGTACGCCGCCGGCGCCGACGAGCTCGAGCACTGGCTGCGCGACAAGCGCGTGCGCGGCGACCTCTCTCGCGCGCTCGCCGGCCACGGCTGCGGCAACCACGGCGTGACGACGGGCAAGTGCAACTTCTATCCACAGCGCGTGCTGTGGCAGGAGCGCCGGTTCGCGCTCGGCCTCGCGCCGGCGAACCACAACGTCGCCCAGGCGCGCGCGACGCCGCGCAGCTAGCACTTCGACGCGCGCAGCGACGGCTGGATGACCAGGCGCACCTGGCCGGGCTGCGTCGCGTGGACCTTCAGCGCGATCGACCTGGCGGAGTCGGTCGTGCACACGGTCGGCAGGATCTCGTCGAAGGCGTGCGCGGGCGTGAGCAGGCCGATGCCGTCGATCGAGTAGCCCTGCGCGCTCGTGTGCTCGGCATCGACGTGGGCCTCGATGCGCGCGTCCCAGCCGGGCGGGATGATGATGCCGGTCGGCACGCGGGCGTCGCCCGGCGTCAGCGAGAGGTCGACGATGATCGTGCCGTAGGCGGTGCGCGACACCTGGACCCCGATCGGGGACGCGACGTGCGCCGGCACCTCCGGATCATCCGGCGTGACGAACGTCGCGCGCGCGAAGGCGTTCGCGAACAGGTGGGTCGGCTTCGGCGGCGGCAGCTGCGCGAACGAGGCGTGACCGGCGAGGCCGAGGGCGAACGCGGCGAGCACGAGGGCGATCGAGCCCCGGTGGGCGCGCGCAACGCGGCGGAGGTCGGCCGCGCGGGCGGCGAGCACGTCGAAGATCTCGGCGCCCGCGGCGGGGTCGTCGGTCTCGATCCACGCGCGCTCGATGCGGAGCTTGCGCGCGGTCACGGCGATCATGCCGGCGATCGCGACGATCGGCAGCGCGTACCAGGCCGTCGGGATCGCGTGGAGCGCGACGACGAACACGAGCGCCGTGATCGCGAGGACGCCGGCCGGCACCGCCGCGGCGGGCGCGCGCAGGCGCGGCGACACGACGCACGCGGCCGCGAGGAGCCCGGCGAAGGCGCCGGCGACGAGGAAGCCCGCGTGATCGCCCAGCGTGTGCTCGATGATGCGGTTCGCCGGCCAGCCGTGGACCTTCACGGCGAGCGCGAGGTAGACGAACGTCGCGGGGCCGACGAGCGCGCCGGCCAGGACGGGCAGGGCGGCGCTGCGGACCTCGAGGCGATGGGCCATGCGGCGCGCGACCTCGTCGGGCTGCTCGTGCGCGAGGCGCTCGAGATCGTCGTGGAGGTCGTCGCCGGGCAGCACGCACCTCGTCATCGCGATCGTGAAGCGGTGCTCGCACACGGCGCGCGCGATCGCATAGACGAGCGCTCCGCCGAGCCACGCGGCGAGCAGCGCGGTCGCGATCACGGCCGGATCGTCGGGCGGCAGCACGTGCCCGACGAGCTTCGCGATCCGCGGCGAGGCCGCCGAGCCGACGAGCAGCGCGCCGACGAATGCCATCGCCCACGCGGCCGCGGTGCGCGCGCCCCGCGCGACGACGACGCGCCGGATCGCGTGCGGCATCGTCACCAGCTCGTCGCGACGGCGGCGCAGGAGATCGACGCGGCGCGCCGTCGCGCCGTCGGTGGGGTCGCGATAGATGTCCGTCATCCCGTCTTGAACGCACGACGCGCCCCGACGATTTCGCAGCGGTGCGATCGGGAGGTGGTACGCGGGCGCACCACGTCACCCAGAAGATCTGCCGGCCGCACCGCACCCGTACCCACCGGCTACCTGACGGGCGAGGCGTTCGATCCTATACATGCCCTGTGGTCTGGAGCACGTCCGGACCTCGACCCAGCATGACGACCAAAACAGAGCGCCTCGACGTCGTGAGTATTCCGGCCGACGTCGAGCCCCGAGAGCCGGAAGACGCCGCGACCCAGCCGCTGCTGCGCATCCCCGACCTCGACACGCCTACCGAGCGGTACGAGAAGAAGCGGTCGGGCCGCAGAGTCGTCGTGCAGGTGCCCGCGGTCGTGGTCGCAGGCGCGCGGCGGGTGACGTTCCAGATCGACAACCTGTCCTCGAGCGGCGCGCGACTGGCGGGCGCGCTCGCGCTGGAGCTAGGACAGCGGATCGAGATGTCGTTCGTCCTCGAGGGCGTGACGATCGGGCTCGCCGCGGAGATCGTCCGCGTCCACACGCCGGACCTGCTCACCGATCAGATCGCGGTGCGGTTCCTCGATCCGCCCGCTGCGACGGTGTCGCGGATCGAGGCGTTCGTCGCGGCGCGGCTGGGCTGACCGCCCTACTGGCACGCGGCGGCGAGCGCGCGGAGCTGATCGTCCTGGATCTCGGCGAGCGGCTTCTTGTCGCCCTCGACGGGACCGGTCCACGTCTGGTCGAGCGCCTTGGCCGTGACGAGCGCGACTCCGCACCAGCCCGCGACCGTGCGGACGCGCTCGAGGTCGATCGGCGCCGTGCCGCTGGCGTCGGTCGGGACCGTCCACGCGAGCGGCTTGCCCTTGCCGAACTTCGCCTCGACGCTGACCGCGACTCCCGCGACCGGCGTGGCGGCGCCGCTGCACGGCACCGGATCCTCGGCGGTGAAGATCTGCTTCGGGTTGCCGTCGATGGGCACCCAGCGCTTGTTGCGCCTCTCGCTCGGCAGCTCGACCGTCGCGACGATGCCGCCGATGCCGAGCAGCACGAGCGCGCTGCCGCTGATGATCAGCTCGGTGCGCGTCGACGACGACAGCCGCGAGGGCAGGTGGTTGCCGTAGACGTCCTGGTTGTTGGCGTCGGCGGCGGCGAACAGGATGCCGAACGCGCCGATGGCACCGGCGACGAGCGACGCGGTGACGAGCCAGCCTGTACCGGTCAGCACCTTCGTCGACTGCTCTTCCTGCTCGATGTGATCGCCGAGCAAGAGCGGCCGGCACATGCCGCGCGAGACGACGTTCGCGCGCAGGCCGTCCTTCTCGTCGAACGAGGCCTGCTGGACGGTCGAGACCTGCTGCTCGTCGTTCTTCTGGTGCTGCGCGCGGAACTCGCCGGTCGCACCCCACTCGCTGGTGCGGTAGCAGGCGGCCACGAGCGCGAGGACAGCCGCTTTGCGCATCACATCTTCTGGAGCAGGAGCGCGCCGAGCGAGTAGCCCGCGCCGAACGAGCACATCAGGCCGAAGTTGCCCTGCTGCATGTCATCGCTGTGCCGCGAGAACGCGATCAGCGAGCCCGCCGAGGCGGTGTTGCCGAACTCGTCGAGGATGATCGGCGCTTCCTGGCGCGTCGCCACGCGGCCGAGCACCCACTCGGCGACGACCTCGTTGAGCTTCTGGTTCGCCTGGTGCAGCCAGTAGCGCGAGACCTTGTCGGGCGTCAGATCGTTGGCCGCGAGGTGCTCGGTGATGAACTTCGACGCGAGCGGCACGACTTCCTTGAAGACCTTGCGGCCCTGCTGGTGGAAGAGCTTGTCGTCGTTGAACTGGGTCGACGGGTCGCAGCGGTTGAGGTAGCCGAGGTTGTTGCGGATCGCGGTCGCCGACCACTTCGACAGCATCTTCGTCGACAGGATCTCCCACGCGCCCGGCTTCGCCTTCGCGACCGGCTCGACGACCAGCGATACGCTGGCATCGCCGAAGATGAAGTGGCTGTCGCGCTCGCGCCAGTTCATGTGGCCGGTCGTCAGCTCGGGGACGACGACGAGCGCGCACGTCGCGCTGCCCGACTGGATCGCCTGCGAGGCGACGATCGTCGCGCCGGTCGCCGCGGAGCAGCCGAGCGACATGTCGAGCGCCCAGCCGCGTGCGCCGATCGCCTCCTGCACCTCGATCGCGATCGCGGGATAGAGGCGCTGCAGGTTCGACGCGCCGAGCACGACGAGATCGATGTCCTCGCCGGTCTTGCCCGCCTTCGCGAGCGCGCGCTTCGCCGCGTTGACCGCGTACTCCGCCTGGATGCTGAGCGCCTCCTCGGGGCGGTCCGGGATGTTCGGGCACATGCGCTCGGGATCGAGCAGGCCGGTCTTGTCCTGGACGTAGCGGTTCTTGATCCCCGACGCCTTGACGATGAACTCGCTCGAGCTCTCCTTGAGCGGCGCGCGATCGGGATGCTTCGCATTCTCGCGGCGAACGAACTCGTTGAACGCGACGACGAGCTCGTCGTTCGTCAGGACGTTTTCGGGATGCCACACACCGTGGCCGGTGATCGCAGTGCCGGTACTCTGCCGCGCCATGATGCGGCGGAGTAGTTCACATCATCACGCCTTACGCAACTCGGTCTCGACCTCGGCGAGCGCCGTTCGTAAGAACGCGGACGACGGGTCGGAGGCGATCGCCATCTTGATCTGCAAAAGCGCGCCTTTGAGGTCGCCTCGACGCAGGGCGATCTCGGCCTTGCGGTAGTAGACGAGCGCGCGCGAGTTCATCTGCTGGTTCGCGCCCGCCGATGGTGTCGGCACGCCCGTCGGAGGTGTGGAGGTCGGACCAGAGGCGGCGGGCCCCGCGGCCGGTTTGCTCCCGACCGCGGCGGCGGCGAGATCCTCCGGCTTCAGCGGCTTCATCCGCGTCGTCATCATCGACTGGTTGCGGAACGTCTGATACGCGCCCGCCGCGATGCCGTACGCGCTCGTCACGAGCTCGAGCTCCTCGGGCGTCAGGCCGTTGCGATGGAGGTCCGGATGCGCGACGCGCGCGATCTTGTGGAAGGCGGCCTGCGCATCCTCCGCCGACGAGTCGGAGCGCAGCTCGAGGATCTCGTGCGCCGGGGCGGTGCGCCTCGCGACGACGCGCTGTGCCCACAGGAGCACGTCGGAGCGCGTGCTCATGGACTATGCACCCTCCTGCGTCGGCGCGCCGATCACCTGGAGCGCGGCTTCCTGGCGGTTGCCGGAGTCCGGATCCATCGCGCTGACGTGGAGGATGCCGTCGGCGTCGACCTTGAAACACACCTCGATCTTGAGGTCGCCACGGCGCTTCGGCTCGAGGTTCTCGAGCACGAGCGTGCCGAGCGGCTCGTTCTCGGCGTAGCGGCGCGACTCGCCGCGGCAGCAATCGATCTCGACGCGCGTCTGGTTGTCGCGTGCGGTCGTGAACACGCGCGTGCGCTCGATCGGGATCGGCGAGTTCTTGTCGAGCAGGTGCTCGGCGTAGCCGCCCGCGGTCTGGATCGACAGCGTCGATGGATTGACGTCGAGCAGGACCGGCCGCGCGAGCGGACCCTGCGCGCGTGCGCCGCCGTGCAAGAGCGGCGAGTGCGCCTCCGTGACGACGGCATCGCGCGCGCCCATGCCCGTGCCCTGGATGATCGAGCCGCTGAGCGAGCCCGCCTGGATCGCGGCGCCCTGCGCGACGACCTCGTCGGGGTTGATCGAGATGTTCGGCTGCTTGCGGAACACGTCGGCGAGCCGGTTGCGGACCGCCGGGATGCGCGTCGAGCCGCCGACGCACAGCACGTCGCTGATGTCGCGCGCCGACAGCTTCGCCTGCGCGAGCACCTGCTTCGTCACCTCGATCGTGCGGTTGACGTAGCCGTTGATCAGGTCCTCGAACTGCGCGCGGTTGAGCGCGAACGGCAGCGAGCCGGTCTGGCCGTTCGGCAGGTCGATGCCGTCGATCTCGCCCTCGGCGGCATCGTTGTCGGAGAGGTGACACTTGATCGCCTCGGCGCCCATCATCAGCTTCATCATCAGCACCGGGTGCTGGCGCGGATCGAAGCGGAGGACGCGGTTGCACTCGGCGGCGAGGACTTCCGCGAGCGCGCGATCGAGATCGTCGCCGCCGAGGAAAAAGTCGCCGTCGGACGCGAGCACCTCGAAGACCTCGCCCTTGATGCGCAGGATCGAGACGTCGAACGTGCCGCCGCCGAAGTCGAACACGCAGATCAGCTGATCCTGATTGCGGCCGAAGCCGTACGCGAGCGCGGCCGCGGTCGGCTCGTTGATGAGCCGCATCACGGTGAGGCCGGCGAGGCGGCCCGCTTCCTTCGTCGCGGTGCGCTGCGCGTCGGTGAAGTTCGCGGGCACCGTGATCACCGCATCGGTGACGCCCGTGCCGAGCTGGCGCTCCGCGCAGCGCTTGAGGTGCAACAGCACGTGCGAGCTGATCTCGGGCATCGTCATGCGGCGGTCGCGCACGACGACGATCGGCTGCTGGTTCGGACCCTCGACGACCTTGTAGCGGATGCCGGTCAGCGCGAGCTGCACGAGCGGCGCGCGGATGTTCTGGCCGATGAACCGCTTCGCCGAGTGGATGACGTGCTGCGGCTCGGTGAGGCGATAGCGCTTCGCGTCCTGCCCGACGACGACGCCACCACTCGACGGGAACGCGACGACCGACGGGTGCACGCGCTCGGCGCGCTGGCCGAGGATGAACTCGACGCCGGTCGGCGTGGCGACGGCGGCGCAGGAGTTCGTCGTCCCGAGGTCAATGCCAAGCGCGATGGCCATTCCACCTCACAGAATATCCCAGCTGCGACCCGGTTGTAATTTACGGGCAGCTGACGCCGAGCGGGGTCGCTAGCCCGCGGCTGCGAGACTTCCCGTCGCCGAGCTCGCCGTCGCGGCCGCGCCCCCAGCACTTCCAGCCCGCGTCGGTGGTGTGGGCGCAGATGTGGGCGTACTTCGCGACGATGTGGTCGACGTGCTCGAGCGGCCTGCCGGTCGCGCCGTCGAGGACGAGCGTCGGCGTCGGGGTCGGGCTGCCGCCGCCGATCTGCCCGTACTTGTTGTCGCCCCAGCAGTAGAGGTGGCCGTCGGTGGTGCGGGCGCACGTCATCGCGCCACCGCCCGTGACCTCGGCCGCGCCCGTGAACGGCGTCCCCGCCTCGGTGATCACCGGAGCAGCCGCGACGGTGTTCTGGCCGGTGAAGTCGTTGCCCGAGCCCTGGCCGAGCTGGGCGTGCCAGTTCGCGCCGACGCACGAGACGGTCGTGTCGCTGTTGACCCAGCACGCGTGGTAGTTGCCGAGGCCGAGCGCGCTCGCCGTCGCGACCTTCACCGGCGCGGGCTGGTCGGTCGTGTTGCCGTTGCCGAGCTCGCCGCTCGAGTTGTCGCCCCAGCACCAGAACTCGCCGGCCTTCTTCACGCAGAACGTCGAGTCCGCGGCGTACAGCTGCTCGGCGCCCGTGAACGCGGAGCCGCCGGCGAGCACGGGCGCGGCGATGTGGCGATCGGCGTTGCTGCCGTTGCCGAGCTCGCCGTCGCCGTTGAAGCCCCAGCAGTAGACGGTGCCCGCCGCGTCGATCGCGCACGCGTCGCGGCCGCCGGCCTTGACGTCGACGGCGCCCATCAGCGGCGCGGTGCCCGAGCCCATCGCGACGAGCACGGGCACGGCCTTGCTCGACGCGTTCGTCGAGTTGTTGCCGAGCATGCCGTTGTAGTTCTGCCCCCAGCAGTGGACGGCGCCGCCGGTGCGCACCGCGCAGCCGAACAGGTAGCCGATGCCGAGCGCGCTGACGTCGCTGATCGGGCCGGTGCTATCGACGACCTGCTGCGGCGTCGGCACGTCGACGTTGCTGCCCTGGCCGTTGCCGAGGTTGCCGCCGTTCTGGTTACCGGCGCACCACAGCGTGTGGTCCTTCTTGAGGAAGCAGCCGATGTCGTGGCCGAAGCCGACGTCGCTCACGCACTCGTCGCACGTGCCCGCGTTGCAGTACGTGCCGGCGACGCACGGACCGGCCGAGCCTTGCTCGCCCGTGCAGCACGCCTGACCGAGCGATCCGCACGGCGGCACCGGCGCATCGGGCGGCGCCGTGCACTGGCCGCCGAGGCCGTCGCCCGCGCCCGCCTCGAAGCGGCTGCCGCTCGGGCAGCTCGGATCGGGGAACCCGCAGAAGCCTTCCGGCTCGCACGTACCCGCCTGGCCGGCGAGGACGCACTGCGCGCTCGAGCTGCACTTGTACGGATTCGTCTTCGCGCAGGCAGACGCGAGCAAACACGCCACCAAGGTGGCCATGTGCCTCATCTACCTCAGGGTATCCTAAAGGATGCGCTCGGCCTAGTGTGCCGGCCCAACTCGCGGACTCGTCGGGCCGGGCTATCCCTCGGCCTCGCTTATCACGTCGGATTTTGACCGGTGAGGTGCTTCGCGATGATGCGCCGCTGGATCTGACCCGTGCCCTCGAAGATGTCGTAGATCTTGGCGTCGCGATACCACTTCTCGACGGGGTGACCCGGCTCGAGCGCCTCTTCCCCGAGCAGCACCATCGCGCGCGTTGTCACCTGTTGTGCGACACGCGCACCCATCGCCTTCGCCATCGAGGCCTCGGCGACGTTGTCGAGGTGATGGTCGGCCATCCACGCCGCGCGGTGCGCGAGCATGCGCGCCGCCGTGATCTCCATCTGCATCTCGGCGAGCTCGAACATGATGTGCTGGTGGCTCGCCATCGGCGTGCCCTGCACGGTGCCGCCCTGCACGCGCTCGAGCAGGTACTCGAACGCGGCGCGCGCGATGCCGACGGCCTGGATGCCGACCACCGGGCGCGTCGAGTCGAGCATCTTCTTGGTGTCGGCGAGGCCGCCGGCCTGGGCTCCGCCCTGCGCGACGCCGAGCATCATGTCCTTGTGGACGCGCACGTCCTCGAAGTGCACCTGCGCGGTCTCGCTCGCGCGGATGCCGAGCTTCGTCTCCTTCTTGCCGGGGACGAGGCCGGGCGTGCCGCGCGCGACGATGAAGCCGCGCACGCCGGCGCGACCCGCGGCCGGCTCGGTCTGCGCCCACACGACGTAGACGGCCGCGCTCTGGCCATTCGTGATCCACTGCTTGCTGCCGCGGATGATCCAGTGGTCGCCGTCGCGCGACGCGGCGGTCTTGAGGCCGGAGATGTCCGAGCCGGTCGCGGGCTCGCTGAGCGCCATCGCCGCGACCTTGATGTGGCCCTTCTCGTCGGTGCCCTTGAGCAGGCGGCGGAACTCTTCCTTCTGCTCGTCGGTGCCCATGCGCGCGACGGGGGCGCACGCGAGGCCCGAGCCGCCGAGCGCGAGCGCGATGCCGGCGCAGCCCCACGCCATCTCCTCGGAGGCGGCGACGCTGAGCCGCGCCTGCGACTTCGGCTTCTTCGGATCGGGATCTTCGTCGACGCCGGTCAGCTTCTTGCGGCCGTCGATCACCGCGGTCTGCGTCATGCCGAAGGCCTGGGCCTGCTTCATCAGGTCCCATGGCATCGACTCCTCGCGATCGTGCTTCGCCGCGATCGGCCGGATCGACTGCTTCGCGAACGCACCCATCATCTGACGGATGCCCTGGAGCATCGGGTTGTCGTGGAAGAGATCCATTAGCGAGCCTCCTTCTGCGAGAGCACGCGACCGAGACGTTCATCGCCGAGCACTGCTTCGAACGCGCGCGCATCGCGCATCAGCTTCTCGACGGGATAGTCGTTGACGAAGCCGTAGCCGCCGAAGATCTGCACGGCGTCGATCGTCGCGCGCGCGACACAGTCGCCGGCGATGACGCGGGCACGGCTCGCGGTGTCGGCTGCCTTCGGATCCTGCTTGTCGACGAGCCACGCCGCGTGCAGCGCGAGCAGGCGTGCCGCGGACGCCGTCGTCATCGCGTCGTCGCGCAGCCGGATCAGCGACTCGAAGTTGCCGATCGGCTGCCCGAACTGCACGCGCTCCTTCGCGTACTGCGCCGCGTGCTCCATCGCGGCGACCGCGACGCCGACCGCGCGCGCCGCCATGCTCGTGCGCGCCCACGCGAGCACCTGCTCGACGCTGCCGCCTTCGAGGAGCGTGCCGCGCTGGCCTTCGAGCGTCGCCGTCGCCCAGCGCGCCGCGCGCCAGCCGCTCGGCGTGATCGCCTCGCGCCGCATGCCGTCGGTCGCGACGAGCACGAGCTTGCCGCCCGCCGCGACGAGCACGTGCGAGGCGACCGCGAGCGCCGGCGCGATGATCTTGCCGCTGAGGCGGTCGCCGTCGAGCGTCAGCGCGCCGCGGCTGTCGTGGTAGAGCGTCGCGAAGCCGCCGCCCGCGAGGCTGGCGAACAGCGCCTGCTTCGTCTTGGCGTCGCCCCACGCGGCCACCGCGAGCGCCGGCTCGACATTGCACTCGAGCAGCGCCGCGATCGCCGCGCACCCGCGGCCGAGCTCGTAGCCGCGCAGCGCACGCGTGACGTGCGAGTAGCTGCCTTCGAGCATGCCGCCCGCATCGGCGGGCACCGCATCGACGAGGAAGCCGAGCTCGCCGGCGACGTGCGCGAGTCGCTCGGGAGGAGCGCCGGCGCGGTCGGCCTCGGCGGCCCAGCCACGCACGTCGCGATCGGAGAACTTGCGGACGGTCTCGACGATCAGCTGCTGATCGTCATCGAGGCGGAAGTCCATGCTGGAAGCTGTATCGCGTTTGCCAAAAACAGTCAGCTGCGACTGTAAATTGTAACTCGGTGGATCTGCGGCTCGCCTACGTGCGCGGATTTCCTGCTACACGTGGTGGAAAATCGTACCGCATCTCACTGAAATTAAAGTAGTTCTTCCCAGACGGCGATTCATCTGATGTAATGGCTCGTACGGGGTTTACAGGGGGAAGACCTGACGATGAGCGCAAAGCTTCGGACGGCAGTCGAGACTGAAGGTGACACCAGCATCGTGAAGCTCACCGGCTTCATCGACGAGCACAACCGCCTCAAGCAGCTCGCCGAGGAGATCACCGCGACGACCGCGATGATCGACCTCTCGGGCGTCGAGCGGATCAACTCGTCGGGCGTACGGGACTGGGTGAACTGGATCGCGACACTCGAGGCGAACGGCACCAAGCCGGTGCTCGTCCGCTGCTCGCCCGCGATCGTGGCCCAGATCAACCTGGTCAAGAACTTCACCGGCGGCGGCGCCGTGAAGAGCTTCCTGGTCCCGTATCGCTGCCGCGAGTGCGACGAGGAGAAGACGATCGTCGTCGAGACCTCCGAGATGGTCTCGGCGGAGGCGGCGCCGCCGTCGTGCAACTGCATCGTGTGCAGTCGCCCGATGGAGGTCGACGAGATGCCGGAGTCGTACTTCGCGTTCCTGTCGTCTCCCGCGGCGCGCGCCGGAGAGGACATCCTCGCGCGCGGCTCGAAGGCGACGATCTCGAAGGTGCGCACGCGCACGCGCGATCGCCGCTCGAGCCCGCCGGCACGTCAGAGCCAGCCCGTGCTCTCCGCGTTCCAGACGAACACGCCGGCGGGGGGCGTTCGCCGCCGCAGCTCGTCGAACCTGCTCGAGGCGGCGCAGCAGCGCCCGAGCGGCCAGCGCGTCGCGCTCGGCTCGAACGACCGCATCTCGACGTCGCAGGTCGCGCCGTCGCTGCGGCCGTCCGCGTCCAACATCCAGCCGAAGAGCAACGTCGCGCTGATCACGGTGCTCGTCGTGCTGCTGCTGCTCGCGACCGCCGCGCTCGGCTACCTCGCGTTCATGCAGTAGCGGCCGGAAGCTCGACCCAGAACAGCGCGCCGCGCCCCGGCGGTGACACGACGCCGACATTCCCGCCGTGCGCGCGCGCGAGCCGCTGCACCGTCGCCAGCCCCAGCCCGATGCTCCCGCCTGCGCGATCGAGCTGCACGTACGGCTCGAAGATCCGCGTCTCCTCGCCGGGCGGGATCCCCGGCCCCGTGTCCTGGACCTCCAGCCGCCACAGCGCGCCCGCTCCGACGACGCGGACGTCGATCTCGCGCTCCGCCGCATCGCCCATGTGATGGATCGCGTTGCGCGCGAGGTTCGCGACGATGCTCGCGAGCACGCCATCCGAGCACGCCGCGCGCGCCTCCTTCGGCACGCTCGCGCGCAGCTCGATCTTTGCCGCCGCCGCCTCCGCCGCGAGGCCCTCGACGATCTCGTCGACCACCGGTGCCATCGCACACGCCGCATCCGGCGCCGGCTTGCCGCCCGCGCGTGCGAACTCGAGCAGCCCGCCGACGAGCACCTCGACCCGGTGCATCGCCCGGAGAGCGCGCTCGATCGCCGCCGACGATGACGGCGTCGGACACGTTGCCTTGACGACCTCGAGCGAGAGCACCGCCGCGTTCAGCGGATTGCGGATGTCGTGCGCGACGCGCCCGGCGAAGTGGCCGAGCTCGTCGACCTGCGAGCGCAGATCGCTCAGGCTCCGCTCCGTCTCCTCCGCGATCGCGACGATCGCCCGCCGCCGCTGCCGCACGGCGAGCGCGACGGCGCCGAGCGCGAGCATCACGCTCACCGCATCGAGCACCCAGACGATCGCGCGCGACTCGCTGCGCGCCCGCGCGATCGCCATGCCCAGCCGCTGCCCCTGCGCCGCGTCGAAGGTCTCGAGCCGCTCCGCCGCCGCATCGAGCTGGTCGACCGTGTCCTCGATGCGATCGACGTCGGCACGCCTCTCGAGCGGCGCCGCCAGCCCGATATCGAGCTGCGCGAGCAACCCGGGCACCGTCGCGAACAGCACCTGCTCGCCTTCAAAGAACGGCAGCCGCCGGTACGTCGCGAGCGCCGCATCGACATCGCGCCGCCGGCTCGCCAGCTCGCGCGCGAGCTGCTCGGGCGCGATCTCCGCGCGGCGCGCCAGCTCGTCCTGCATCTCGTGGAGGTCACCGCGCAGCATCGACAGCGCCTGCACGCTCGGCATCGCATTCCCGACGATGTCATCGACATCCCGCGCGCTCTGGCTCTCGACGAGCTGCGAGATCGCCGTCGTCGCCACGAACGCGACCATCACCCCGACCGTCACTCCGACAAGCGCGCGTGCCGACGCGACGCTCCGGAACGTTGCGTTGCCCATGGCCCGATATGGGCGAGCACCTGCGCCAACGCACGTGAAGTTTCGTCGCAGCCCGGGAGTACACAATCGCTTCACAAGCCGCGTTCACGTGCGCAAATCCCGCAGCAGCCGGGGCGCGAGTCGCACTGGTTGCGCGAACGACAAGGGGAATCGGGCACTTCCGGTGGCGCCAGGATTGCTGAACGACGCAGCCCATGCACACGACCACGACCGCGTTGGTTGCCAGGGGCGACAGCGCAGCCACGTCCACCGTCACGACCG
>CAYUNM010000031.1:0-32167 GCA_964446175.1 uncultured Kofleriaceae bacterium | reverse complement strand
GGATCCCGTGATCGAGCGCGCGGCGTTCGCGCCGGGGAGCCGCGTGCTGTGCATCGCCTCGGCCGGCGATACGGCGATGGCGCTCGCGCCCGATCACGAGGTGACCGCCGTCGACATCAATCCGGTGCAGCTCGCGTACGCGCGCGAGCGGCTCGCGGGCGGGCCCGCGGTTCCCGGCACCGCCGAGCGCGTGATGGGAGCGATGCGCGCGCTCGCGCCGCTCGTCGGCTGGTCGCGCAAGCGCGTCCGCGCGTTCGTCGACCTCGTCGACCGCGACGAGCAGGTCGCGTACTGGCGGCGCTACCTCGATACGCGGCGGTTCCGGATCGCGTTCGGCGCGCTGATGAGCGTGCGCGCGCTGCGGGTCGTGTACTCGTCGCCACTGCTCGCGTGCCTCCCGGCGCGGCTGTCGCGCGTGATGCGCGGGCGCATGCAGCGGTGCTTCGCGCAGCACGCGAACCGCGACAACCCGTTCGCGCGGCTGCTGCTGCTCGGCGAGATGCCCGAGGTCGACGTGCCATCGCGCGCGCGTGACGTCCGCCTCTTGCACGCGGATGCGGCGGCATTCCTCGAGGCGAGCGCGCCGGCGAGCTTCGACGGCTTCACGCTGTCGAACATCACCGACGGCGTCGATGCGGCGTATCGCGAACGCCTGTTCGCGGCCGTTCGCCACGCCGCCGCGCCGGGCGCGAAGATCGTGCTGCGCAGCTTCTCCGAGCCGGCCGCACCGCTCGCGACGAATCAGGCCGATCGCGACCGCTCGATGCTGTGGGGCATCGTCGACGTGCGCCCGGTCGCGGAGCTCGCGGCATGACACCCGAGCACGCGCCGTACGAGGAGACCGTGCTCGCGTGCCGGCACGAGTTCACGCGCGTCGCGCGCAGCTTCTGGCTGATCCCGTCGCTGATCGAGCAGCCGTCGCGCGACGACATCTCGCTGCTGTACGGCGTGTGCCGCCAGCTCGACGATGACATCGACGAGGCGGCGAGCCGCGACGAGGCGCGCGACGCGCTCGCCCGCTGGCGCCGCGAGCTCGCCGGTGAAGGGCCGCGCCCGCTCGTCGCCGCGTTCCTCGCCGGCATCGCGCGCAACCGGCTACCGCTCGCGTGCATGGAGCACCTGCTCGATGGCATGGAGCAGGATCTCGCGGACGTCCGGATCGCGGACGACGACGAGCTCGTGCGCTACGCCTATCGCGTCAGCGCGGCCGTCGGGCTGATGCTCGCGCCGCTGCTCGGCGTGCGCGGCGAGGCGGCGGAGCAACGCGTCGTCGATCTCGGTATCGCGCTGCAGCTGACGAACGTCGTGCTCGGCGTCACCGGCGACGCCGCGCGCGGCCGCGTCTACCTCCCGGCGACGCGCCTCGCCGCCGCCGGTCTCATCGCCGCCGACGTGCTCGCCGGCCATCGCAGCGCGGCCGTGCTGCGCGGCCTCGTGGAGCTCGCCGATCGCTACTACGCGAGCGCGGTCGCCGGCATCGCGTGCGTGCCGCTGCGGTATCGCCACGGTGTCGTGCTGCTCGCGCGCGCATACGGCGAGCTCGGGTGGCGCGCGGCGCGCGGCGAGACCGCTCGCGTGGCGCCCGGGCAGCTGCCGCTCTCGACGAAGCTGTGGCGGCTCGGCGAGCTCGCCCTCACGGCGTGGCATCCGAGGACGCTCGGGCTCGTCACGCCGCCTCCCCACGAGCCGGCGCTCCACCGTGCCGTCGCCGGGTGGCGAGGAGCGCACGCGGCACCGTGACCCCGCTGCCGCCCGTCGTGTTCGTGCTCGGGAAGGGCGGCGTCGGCCGCACGACGATCGCGGCCGCGCTCGGGGCCGGGTTCGCGTCGCGCGGCGAGCGCGTGATCGTCGCGCAGTGGTCGGTGGAGGATGCGCTCTCTCCGTGGTTCGGCCTGCCGCCGACGCGGTTTCGCGCGCAGCAGCTCCTCCCGAACCTCGCGACGAAGAACTACTCGATGGACGAGGCGTTCGAGCAGTACTTCGTCGAGCACCTCCACATGCGCGCGTTCTATCGCGCGGTCGTATCGAACCGGCACGTGCGGCGCGCGATGCGTGCAGCGCCCGGGCTCGCCGAGCTGATGTTCCTCGGCAACGCGATGGCGATGACGACGATCGAGCGCACGTTCGATCGCGTGATCGTCGATGCGCAGGCGATGGGGCACGGCGCGTCGCTATTCGCGATGCCGCAGGCGACACGCACGCTCGGCCTCGGTGGCCTGCTCGCCGTCGAGCTCCAGCGCGTGACCGCGATGCTGCAGGATCCGGCCCGCTCGGCCGCCGTCGTCGTGGCGACGCCCGAGGAGCTCGCCGTCGAGGAGACGCTCGAGTTCTGGCCGCGCATCGCGCACGACCTCGGGCGACCGCCGGCCGCGGCCGTGATCAACCTCAGCACGCGCGTCCTCGGCGCGCTGCCCGCGACGCCACCGGCCTGGTACGAGGCGCTCGACGTGCCGGCACCATTCGCGGCGCTCTACGCGCAGCTCGCCCGGCGCGCCGCGCGCGAAGCCGTGCTGGCCGCGCGCCTCGACACGCCGATCGCCGTCGATGATGCCTTGCTCGTCGCCGATGCCCCGACGCCGCGCGACGTGATCGCGCTCGTCACCCGCGCGCTCGCGCCACTGTGGAGCGCCACGTGACGCGCCTGACGATCCTGCTCGGCGCCGGTGGCGTCGGCAAGACGACGCTCGCGGCCGGCCTCGCGCTCGCGCACGCCCGCGCCGGTGAGCGCACCGCGCTGCTCGGCGTCGATCCGGCGCGTCGGCTGCGCTCGGCACTCGGCCTCGCCGAGCTCGACGAGACGGGCCGCGAGGTCGCGCGCGGGCTCACCGCCGCGATCCTCGATCCGAGCGCGAGCCTGCGCCGCTGGCTCGCCGAGGCGTGCCCGGACCGCGATGCGCGCAACCGCTTGCTCGCGAATCCGTACTTCCTCGCGTTCGCGGATCGCGTCGCCGCGATCTCCGATGCCGTCGGCTGCGCGCGCGCCGCCGAGTGGAGCGAGCACGATCCGTCGCTCGAGCACCTCGTGCTCGACACGGCGCCTGGCGTCGCGGCCGTCGAGCTGCTGTCGCGCCCGACGAAGCTGCTCGCGTTCTTCGACGGTGCGATGGTGCGCTGGCTCGTTCGGCTCGCGCGCCTCGGCACGCCGAGCCGGATCCTCTCGGGCCTCGGTGATCTCGCGGGTACCGGCACGCTGCGCGAGGTCGGCGAGCTGCTCGGCTCCCTCGAGGTCGCGAGCGCGACGCTGTCCCGCCGCCTCGCACGCGCGCGTGAATGGCTCGCCGATGCACGCACGTCGATCGTGCTCGTCTGCGGCGTGCGCGAGGACGCGGCGGCGACGACCCACGCGCTCGTTCACGCGCTCCGCGAGCTCTCGCTCGCGCCGACGCTCGTCGTCCTCAATCGCACGCTTCCCGAGGTCCGGTGGGAACCCGCCGCGCACACGCCCGAAGGCCGCGCGTTCGTCCGGTTCGTCGCGAACCACCGTGCGATCCAGGATCGCGTGCTGCGCGCGCTGCCGGATCCCGTGCTCTCCGTGCCGGACGCGGCTGGGCTCGACACCGCGCAGCGCCGCGAGTCGCTCGCCTCGCTCGGCGATCTCGTGCGCGCGGCACTGGCTCAGGTTCGGTGATCGACGCGCTCGGCGAACTGCGCCACGCGCGCGCGGCTCCTCCGCGAGTGGTGCATGAACAACGGCCCGACGATCGCGGCGATGATGCCGCCGACGCCATCGGCGATCAGGTCGAGCATCGTGTCCGTGATCGGGCTCAGGTTCGGCGACCCCTGGGTGTGCGCCCCGAACTGATCCTCGATGAACTCGATGATCTCCCAGAACGCGCCGAGCCCGAGCGTCGCGAGCAGGATCGCGACGCCGTCGATCCACGGGTGCGGCCGCTCGTGGCGGATGTAGTGCGCCACGTAGACCGCGAGGAACGCGACGAACCCGATCAGAGTCGAGTCCCCGAGGTGCAGGCCCTTGTCGAACCAGGCGATGCGCGTGTAGAGCCCGAGCATCCGGCCGAGCGTGAGGTGCGCGACGGCCAGCCACAGCAGCACGAGCTCGACCTCGAACGGCCACGCGAACGAGGTCGTGCGCGCGATGATGGTTGGCGTCACAGCGAGCGCCAGCGCCAGCACGCAGATCGCCGCGGCGGCCCAGTCTCCGAGCGCCGCGTGCGCGACGGCCGTCGCGAGGATACCCACTCTCAGTAACCAGCCCGTGACGAGCTCCCAGCGCGGCATGCACGGCAAGCGAGTGCCAGCGCCGCGCCAGCGCGCTGCGAGTGTCTCGGAGCGCACCCGTGGAGTGCGCCTTGGTTAGCGCGCGACAGGACCGCTGGACGATGCCGGGTAGGGGCGCGCCGTCCCCGCGGCGCACGCTCCGGCGGCCCTAACAATGTCTTGCGAGGGAGCGACCGCCCGATCTCCGCCGCGGCCGGGCCCCGCGCAGCGACAGACGTTACGAGTGTGAACGTGGCATTTCGCGCACTGAGGACGGCAGTCAGCGATGCCCGTCGGGCCGGTTTCCGGTTGCGCCGGCCTCGGCACGCGTGGTGTCGTGCGCGGTGATGAGGCTCGCGATTCTTCTCCTCGCCGCCGCGACGGCGTGCGGCTCCAGCAACAACCCCGGCGGCGCGGATGGCGCCGGCGGCGGCGGTCAAGACGGCAACGGAAGCGGCAGCGGCAACCCCGGCCGCGACAGTGGCGTGGACGGCACGCTGACGTCGATGCGCACGATCTTCGTCATCCCGATGGAGAATGAGTCCTCGACGTTGATCTACGGCAACATGCAGTACGCGCCGTACATCAACACCACGCTGATCCCGATGGCCGCGAAGGCGACGAACTTCACGGACGAGCTCCCCGCGCTGCTTCCGAGCGAGCCGCACTACATCTGGATGGAAGCGGGCACGAACACGTTCAACGACACGACGTTCCTCACGGATAACGACGCGAGCGCGTCCAACAGCACGAACACGACGAACCACCTCGTCACCGCGCTCAAGGCGGCCGGCGTGAGCTGGATGAGCTACCAGGAAGGCATGACGGCGAACACGTGCCCGGTCAGCTCGATCGGCGCCACGTACTACGCCGCGAAGCACGACCCGTTCGTGTTCTTCCAGGACGTCTCCGGCTCCACGCCGAGCACGAGCAACACGTACTGCGCCGCCCACCACAAGCCGTACTCGGCATTCGTCGCCGACCTCGCGGCCGGCACGATGCCGCAGTACGTGTTCATCACGCCGAACCTCTGCCACGACATGCACGGCGCGAACGGCTGCGGCTCGTCAGGCACGAACGGCGACATCATGGCCGGCGACACGTGGCTGTCGACCGAGCTGCCGCGCATCCTCGACTACGCGAACGCGCACAACGGCGTCGTCTACCTGACGTGGGACGAGGGCAGCACGAACCAGCAGACGGCGTTCCTCGCGTTCGGCCCGCACATCAAGACCGGCCCGATCGCCACCGCGTACACGCACAGCTCGCTCGTCAAGTCGATCGCGGAGCAGCTCGGCGTGACGCCGCCGTCCGTCGTCTCGAGCGCGACGGACTTCGCCGACATGTTCGAGCCGGGCTACTTCTAGCGCCTCCGCGTCAGGTGTGGCGAGTCGAGACCACGCCGATGACAACGGTCAACGCGGCCGTGAGAATCAGGATCCAGGCGAGCAGCATGACGTGCCTCCGCGGCATGCTGGTGCAACGCCCCTGCCGCCGCCGCGCGGCGCGGTAACGCTTCGACACCTCGACGCGGTCGCTGGACGCGACGGCGCTCGCGCGACTCGTTCGCGCGCCGCGTGCGCATCTCGCCTCGATGCGGTGCATGCACTGCGCGTCACGAAGGCCCGCGGCTGGTCGCGTGCCTCGCGGCACCGCTCGCGTCGAAAAAGTGGTTTGTGGCGGGGGGCGGACTTGAACCGCCGACCTTGGGCTTATGAATCCCGTGCTATGTGTCCTTTCTAGGCTTAGGCGGCCCCGCTAAGCCTTCGGTTCCCGTCGAATAAATCGCATTTGGCCACTTTGCCAACCAAGTCGTTGCGAGTATCTTGGTTGGCAAATGGTTGGCAAAATGAGCGGGTTGGTGGAGCTGTCCGACCACTTCCTTCAGGGATTCGACCTCGCGGGCGAGAGCCGGGCGCGGATGTGGGACACGAAGGTTCCCGGGTTCGGCGTCACGATCGGGCGGCGGCGGGTCACGTTCGTCGTGCAGGGCCGGGTCCAGGGCGATCAGCGCACGGTGGTCGTTGGTCACTGGGGGCCGCCGAAGTCGCGTGCGGTGGCTCCCGAGCTGCTGAGCGTCAGCAAGGCGCGCGACCTCGCGCTCGCGGCGCTGGTCGACATGCGGCGCGGCCAAGCGCCCGTCCGCAACGGCACCGAGCGCGCCGTCGGCGGTCCGACGCTCTCTGAAGCGTTCGAGTTGCACCTCGCGAGCATGCGCGCCGACCAAGCGAGCTCGGCGAGCATCGACACGATCGTGCGCGAGCGCGATCGGTACCTGAAGGACTGGTTGACGCGGCCGCTGCGGACGATCGAGCGCACCGAATGCCGCGAGCTGCACGCGAAGCTGACGAAGGACGCAGGCCCCTACGTCGCGAACCGCGTCCTGCGGCACGTGCGCGCCGCGTGGAACACGGCAGCGAAGGAGCACGACCTGCCGGTGAACCCGACGGTTGCGGTGCACTGGAACAAGGAAGAGCGCCGGCAGGAGCCGATCGCGTGGTCGAAGCTGCCGGGCTGGAAAACCATCGTCACGACGCTCGAGCCGATCGTCGTCGACGGCGAGCGCGTGGGCGCACGCGCTGGAGTGCGCGGCGACTACCAGATGTTCATGTTGCTCACCGGCCTGCGTCGCATGGACGCCGCCACGGTGCGCTGGGAGCACGTCGACCTCGAGAACGGCGTGTTGCATCGGCCGAACCCGAAGGGCGGCAAGGAGCGCGCGTTCTCCGTCCCGCTTAGCTCGGAATGCGTGAAGGTGCTCGAACGCCGCAAGAAAGAGAACCGCCAGGCGTTCAAGGAAGGCGACGGCGGCTGGGTGTTCCCCTCGTACGCGCTCAAGAGCAAAGCATGTCCACTCTGCGAAGCGCTCGGCCTTCCCGCGCATGAAGCGGGCAAGGTGATGCACATCGCCGAAGGCAAGGTGCAGCGCATAGACAAGAAGACCGGCAAGGCAGAGCAGATCCTCCCGTCGCCGCACCGGTTACGCGACACGTATACGAGCGCGCTCGTCGAGGTCGGCGGCATCTCGCCATTCGCGATCGACGTACTGACCAACCACCGACCGCCGCGTGGCTCGGTGACCGCAGGCTACGTTGATCTATCAATGGAACACCTCGCCGAATGCCAGGAGCGCGTCACGAAGTTCCTCTTCGAGAAGATGACGCCTCCGCCTCCGACGAAGGGTAAGAAGAAGGGTCGCTCCGCGCGGTGATCGCTCGGCATTGAGCGAGAAGCCGTATCCTCTGAAACCACTGCCTCGATATCGCGCGATGCACTTTTTTCCAACGCCCGGGCGTCCGCTGCATCTGTTAAGGTGATGCCCTCTCTTGACCCCAGCCAGCTCCTGACGCAAACGCACTGGCTTCGGCACCTCGCACGTAGCCTCGTGAACGAAGGTGCCGACGACTTGGTACAGGATGCGTGGGTCGCAGCGCTCAGCAATCCGCCACGTGCCGAACGCGGATTGCGACCCTGGTTGCGTACGGTCCTCACGAACGCCGCGCGATTGCGATGGCGTGGCAATGCGAACCGCGTGGCTCGCGAGGAAGCTACGGCTGGGCTCGATGATCGCTTGGTCCCATCCCCTTCCGAGCTACTGGAGCGACACGAGCTGCAGCAGCTGGTCGCTCGTCTGGTTGGCGACCTGGACGAGCCGTTCCGATCAACCATTCTTCTGCGTTTTGCTGAGGGCCTGACGCCCGCAGAGATCGCGGCTCGTCTATCCATTCCAGGCGGCACGGTTCGCTGGCGCCTCAAGGAAGCTCTCGATCGTCTACGCGCCCAGCTCGATGCCGAGCATCGAGGAGACCGCCGCGCCTGGATGGTCGCATTGGGACCGCTGGCGATGCCGCGGGCATCGCACCCAACTCCGGGCACCCCGGTGGCTCTGGTACTCGCTGCACTCTGCGTGGTCGCGATCGGTGTGGTCTTGGGCGTGGTCGTGATGGCAAGATCCTCGGGCGGCGAGTCAGCGTCGACATCGACGGCCGAATCGAAACCGCCAAGAGGCAGTCACACCGCCGCCGCCGCGACGACCGCACGGGACGGCGCTGTTTCGTGGCTATCGCAAGAAGGCGTTCCCTCTTCGCACCTGACCGGACGCGTATCGATGGCAGGCTCAGCCGTCAGCGGTGCGACGGTGCGCCTGATCGCGGACCCATTGCCGCCGCGCGAGCTAACGACCAATGCAGACGGCCGATTTGATTTCGGCGATCAGCGACCACGGGAATACGTGATCACGGCGTCGTCGCCTGGCGTCCTCGGGGACATCAGGCGCATCGATCTCCGCAACCCGGCCGCTTCACGCGATGTCGAGCTCGTTCTCCAGAGCTGCACCGCTAGCATCTACGGTCGCGTCGTCGACGCCGCAGGCACCGCAATTGCGGGCGCCCACGTCACACGCGAAGGCGTGCTCGGGACGGAGTCGGACCGGACCGGACAGTACGAGCTTTGCGTGTTGCCGACGGCCGCGCTCGTTGCGGAGATCCGCGTGGTCGCGCAGGCGTACGGATTTGGCACCGTGACGGCGGTGCTTGCCCCGCCCGGCCGCATGCATCACGACTTCGTCCTTGCGCCTGAGGCCACGGTGAGCGGCCGCGTCCTCGCATCCGACGGATCACCCGTTGCGAACGCACGAGTTGCGATCGATTTGACGGGCCCCGACGCGTCGAAGCCGCCCGAGCGCGGTATCGCGCTCACAAGCATCAGCGATGCCACCGGAAGCTTCCACATCGCCGGACTTGGAGCGGGCGACTATACGGTCTCAGCCACCAGCGCCAGCGGATCAACGCCGGCTCTGCCGATCACGTTGCAGGCAGCGGAGAACAAGACGCTCGATCTTCGTTCCGTGTCCACCGGCATCGTCCGTGGCCGAGTCCTCTTTCATCACGCTCCGCTCGCCGGAGTGACCGTTGCCGTAAACGACCAGACGGCCGTCTCGCAAGCGGATGGATCATTCGTGCTCGCGCGCGTGCCCGTCGGAGACATCGTGCTTGAGACGACGCCGTACAAGAACACGTCAGGCGCGATTCACGTCACCGAAGGCGATCACAACGCGGTCGAGCTTGTCGTCGAGCAGATGGGAACGCTACGCGGGACCGTTACACGCCACGGCGTCCCGGTTCCATTTGCACGAGTCGACATCGCCGGGCCTTCGCGTGCCGGCGTGACTGCAGACGGTGCTGGGCGATATGAGGCGCGAGGCCTCGAGCCTGGCAAGTACGGCTTCTACTGTGACGACCGGAAACGTGGCGCGATGTTCTCCGAGGATCGCGATATCGAGCTGGCCGCCGGAGAGACGCGCGAGCACAACATCGAGCTGACGTGGGGCGCGACCATCTCAGGGCACGTCGTGAACAGCCGCGAGGAGCCGGTGCCCGGCGTCACGGTTGCGTTCCGGGGAGAGATGCTATCGGACTGCTTGACCGATCAAAGCGGAGCATTCGCGTGTGGCGCGATGGCCGGTGGTTCATACACGGCATCGGTCCGTCCAACGAGCGCCGCCGCTCATGCGTTTCAGCTGCTGGATGAGCGGCCGAAGTTCGTACTACGCGATGGCGATGCTCACCTCGACGACGTGCGTCTCGTCGTCAACTCACAGCCGTACGCGATCAGCGGCACGGTCACCGATGGGTCTGGGGCGCCAGTCACTGATGCGACAGTGCGCGCGTTCGCCATCGATCTTGCGAGACGCGCCGGGTTCCGTGGCGATCTCGCCGCAGTTACGGACGAACAAGGCCGTTTCAACATCGGTGACCTCTCGTCCGGTGACTACTACGTCGAGGTCGAAAGCAGAGGATTGGCAACGAGGCGATCGGTACCGGCCGGATCGACGAACGTGACCCTCGTGCTCGACCGGGCGCCTTGCGAGGGCGCCCAGCCGCGCGACGTTCCGACTTCCCTCACGCGCCCACCATCACCCGTCGTTTGGAATCAGCAGCTCGAGCTAATTGGATGGTCGTTGCCCGCGACGGCGAGCATCGGCAAGCCAATCGACCTGACGATCGTCTTCCGCGCGGTGCAGCCGGTAGACCGCGACTGGCGAATCTTCGCGCACTTCGATTCACCGATGACGCGCGTCAATGCCGACCATGAGGCTGCGTTGGGATGGTGTCCAACGTCCCAGTGGAAGAGTGGGCAAACGATCGTCGACCATGTCGTCGTGCAGTTCGATGCACCCGGCCGATACTCGCTCGCGATCGGGTTCTTTACCGGCTCCGCACCGCAGTGGGAGAACCTATCCGTCTCCGCCGCGCCTGCTGAAATGATCAACGCAAGCCATGACGGCGTGCACCTCGCGGACATCGTCGCGAAGTAGCAATGAACTGAAGGCGAAGTCCGTCAACGTTTCCGGGCGACGAATCGGATCAGCTTCGCGTGGTCCTCTCCCCAGTCAGGGTGGTCCTCGACGACCTCGTTGCGAAGGATATCGAAGTCGTCGGCGAACAGCTTCGCGAGCGTGCCGGGATGCGCCGGGCCTTCCTCGTCGTCGACGAAGAACTCATACACGAACAGGCCGCCGGGACGGATACTGCGCTTGGCCTTCTCGACGCGCTCGAGCGTACCGGGCGCATAGAGCATCGTTACGAGATCCCAGCGGGCCACGCCGTAGTCGTGGGTCTCGGCGTTCGCTTGTACGACGTTGACCGCTAGGTGTCGGCTCGCCGCTTCCTCGCGCGCACGCCGAAGGCCCTCGTCGGCGATGTCGATCGCCGTGACGTTCCAGCCCTGCGCCGCCAGGTAGAGCGCATTACGTCCCTGGCCTGTCGCGACATCGAGGGCAGCGCCGGGCGTCACGGTCTGCACAGTGGAGACGAGGAGGCGGTTCGGATCGTGCGTGAAGCCGCGGTCCTGCTGATAGCTCTCGTTCCAGAAGTCGCGGAGACGCTCGATCGTCGTGCGGTACGGCTGCCAGCCCCAATACACCGCCTTCCAGGTCGCGCCGTCGCGCACCCAGGAAACCGTGCACCAGCCTGACCACTCGCGGTTGCCGTGCGAGTCGTTGCCGACCTCGCGTTCCATCGCGAGCCCGATGAACGTCGCATCGGTCGCTCGCACGAAGACATGCTCGTCCTTCCAGGTGCGAGCCACATAGGGCGGGTGCGGCTTCATCTCCGCAAGCTCCGACGCGCGATCGTGGACGTGCCCTTCGAAATGGACGAACGTCGGGGCGGTCGCGGCGCGGAACCCGGTCGCGTCGCCTCGGTCGTAGGGCTGCACTCTGGCGGCTGGCTTACACCTTGCGGCAAGGTATACCGGGCGGATGCGCCGCAGTGCGCGCTCTCCTTCGGCTCGATTGTGCTCGCGCGCTCACGTTCGCGATCCGGCCGACGTGATGCCAACGTGTTTTCAAGCGCCGCCGACCACGCCCCGCTCGTGCCAGCACAACTGCTCCCCGGTGAGTATCACCCGCGGATCTGGCGAAGCGGAATCGACGCTACGTGGATCAGGGACAACGCGACGGCGATGAGCACCGCTGCGATCGCGACCATTCGACAGCGAGTTATCGCGCTGCATCGGATCCAGCGGCAACTCGAAGACGTCTTCGAGGTCGTGACTCCGAACCCGGAGCACGCCGGGGTCTACCGGGGGATCACACTCCGATCCGTACGCGTAGTTCCGGAACGATCCCGTCCGCTAGGCGCGCCTTCGGGTAATGCACGGGTAAGGGCGATTCCGGGAACGGCGCGGTTGCGACTATGCTGGCGGCAGTGACCTCTCGACCGATCGCGAAGCTCCTCGTTCGGCGTTCAGACACCACGACGGTGCGCGAAAAAGCATCGGAGACGATGGTTCTACCGGTCGTCACGCGAGACGAGCTGCTCGAACGTTGCAGGGAGCGTGCATACGATCGCGACACGCACGTGGCCGAGCTCGAGGAGCCGGACGTAGAAATCGTTATCGACCCGCAAGGCGCCGAGTAGCTGGCTTCAGGAGGAGGGCGGGGGAGAGTGCACATGTGTGTGCAAGCACATCCGATCACTCCATGAGGCTGCCAATGTTCGCGCGCTCCGACGTGCCGTGATTCCGTTCTGAGGCACAATGCCTCTCGTGTCTGCGTTACGACTGCTGCTCATCGAGGACAACCCCAACGATGCGGAGCTGCTGCAGCGCGAGCTTCGGCGTCATGGATTCGCGCCGACGACGACGCGGGTCGCGGACGAACAGGCTCTGCGTTCCATGCTCGCGCAGCGGTGGGATGTCGTCGTTTCGGATTGGGTGATGCCCGGCTTTGATGGGTTGTCCGCACTCAAGGTCGTCCGCGAGCTCGATGAGGACGTGCCGTTCATTGTCTGTTCGGGGACGATCGATGAAGAAAGCGCGGTTGTCGCACTGAAGGCAGGCGCCCAAGACTTCGTCAGCAAGAACAAGCTGACCCGCTTCGTTCCGGCGATCCAACGCGAGTTGCGCGAGGCAGAGGACCGACGAACCCGGAAGAAGGCGGACGCGGAGGTCGCGCGCCAGCGTCAGCTCGTTCAGCAGAGCGAAGACCGGTATCGGTCGTTGTTCGATAACAGTCCGTTGCCGATGTGGACGTACGACCGCAAGACCCTCAAGTTCGTCGCGGTGAACGACGCCGCCGTTCGCCACTACGGCTACTCGCGAGATGAGTTCCTCGCGATGACGCTCGCAGACATTCGGCCCTCCAGCGACATCGCCGCATTGAAGGAGGAAGTGGCGCGGTCGCGTGGCTTCTCCGACAGGCGCCTTTGGCGTCATCGCAAGAAGGATGGTTCGCTGATCTCTGTCGAGGTTCAGGCGAACGATGTCGCGGTCGACGGGCACGAGCTGAGGCTCGCGTTGATTAACGACGTCACGGAGCGAGAGCGTCCATCGCGAAGACCGCTGAGCCTATGGATCGCACTCGCGGCATTGGTCGCGGTCGCAATGTTGTCGGTGGCGAGCACGACTCGTCTCATGCACACGATGGATCGCGTCGACCACACGCACCGCTTGATCGCCTTGCTGGGCACCGTCGATGTCGCATTTCAGGAACTCATTCACGATGCTGGTAATGCGAGCGATTTGAGGATCGAGGAGGCGCTCAGCGCCGTTGCAAGCGAGCTCGCGGCAGACCTGGAGCCGGACAACGCCACACAGACGCAGCATCTGAATGAGTTGCGGCGCGCGATCGCAGCCCGGTCTGAGCGGGACGTCGTGCGGCTCATCGACGAAATGCGGCTACCCGCGCTTGGTAGGCTCGACCGTCAACGCGACGAAACGTCTTCACAGGTGACGGTCGAGCGCATCGCGCAACTAGGGGCGATGGCCTTGAGCATCTCGATCTTGTGGGTTGTGTTCTCACGCATGCTGCGTGAGTCGCGACTGCGACGAGCGGCCGAAGAAGCGTCGCGGCGAAGCGAGGAGTCTCTGGCCACAATGCTTCACAGTATCGGCGACGCTGTGATCGCCACTGACATTGCGGGTAGGGTCATCCGCATCAACCGCGTCGCGGAACAGCTCACGGGCTGGCGAATGTCGGAGGCGATGGGTCGCCCGTTCGAGGAGGTGTTTCGAATCGTCGACGAGCCTTCGCGCGTCGCTGCGAGCAACCCTGTTGAAAAGGTGCTCGCAGAGGGACGTAACGTAGCGATCGCCGAGAATACGCTACTGATCTCTCGCGCGGGTCCAGAGACGCCGATCGCGGACAGCGCAGCACCGATTCGGGATGCGGATGGTCGCGTCGTGGGCGCCGTCGTCGTGTTCCGTGATGCATCGATCGAGCGGCGTTATGCGGAGCACATGCGCTCGGTCAACGCCGAGCTCGAGGTTCGCGTGTCCGAGCGAACCGAGGCGCTGCTCAAGACCGAGGAGCAGCTACGTCAAGCGCAGAAGATGGAAGCGGTTGGCCGGTTGGCCGGGGGCATCGCGCACGACTTCAATAACCTGCTGAGCGTGATCATCAGTTGTAGCGAGCTGATCCTCGAGGATGCCGCGCGCGATGGCCTCCCCGAGAATGTGGTCACGGATCTCGACGAGATCCGCAAGGCGGGTGTTCGTGCCGCCGACCTGACGCGGCAGCTCCTTGCGTTCAGTCGGCAGCAGGTGCTCGCGCCGAAGATCACCGACCTGAACGCGATCGTGTCGGGGATGGAAAGCATGCTGCGACGAATGATCGGCGCGGATGTCACGCTGCGTACGGTCCGAGAAGCGGACGCCGCCATGGTGTTTGTCGACCGCGGTCAGATGGAGCAGGTGATCATGAATCTCGCCGTCAACGCGCGAGACGCGATGCCGCGCGGTGGGAAGCTGACGATCGAAGTCTCGCGCGTGGAGGTCGACGAGGACTTCGCGTCGCAGCACGCGGGAATTGCTCCAGGCGCCTACGTGCAGCTATCCGTGACGGATACGGGAACAGGCATGTCAAAGGACGTCCAGGCGCGCATGTTCGACCCCTTCTTCACGACGAAGGAAAAGGGGAAGGGCACCGGACTCGGTCTGTCGACCGTGTTCGGCATCGTCCGCCAGAGTGGAGGCACCATCTGGGCGTACAGCGAGATCGGTCACGGCACGACGTTCAAGATTTACCTGCCGAATCGACAAGACGCACAGGCGCAGACCTCGATCACCGCGGCGCCGAAGCGGGTGGGCGGTACGGAGACGATCTTGGTCGTCGAAGACGAGCCGCAGGTTCGATCGATCGTGCGAGGTATCCTGACGCGCGCGGGTTACACGGTCCTGGAGGCCGAGCATGGAGCTGCCGCGCTCGAGCTCTGCCATCGCGCAACCACGCCGATCCAGCTGGTGCTCACGGATGTCGTGATGCCAGTGATGAGTGGTCGTGAGCTCGTCGAGCGACTCGCGACCGTTCTGCCGGGGGCGAAGGTCCTGTTCATGTCCGGGTATACCGACGACACGGTCGTGCACCACGGCGTTCTCGATCAAGGAATCGCCTACCTACAGAAGCCCATCGTTCCAGACGCGTTGACGAAGAAGGTCCGCGAAGTGCTGGATACATAGTTTGTGTGCCAACGGTTCAACCCGCTTCACAGTTTTTCATCTTTGGCGCGTGTGTGATGCGACCGTGAGTCGTTGCTGGCGCTGCTTGGGGTCGGATACGATGGGGCAATCCGACCCAGGAGTACTAGCTCATGCAAGCCGGCAGTCACATAGCGGCGAATCGGGTCTTGATCGCGGACGACGACGACGGCTTGCGCCGGATCCTCGTCCGGCTTGCGACCCGAGCTGGATACGAAGTCACCGACGTGCGTAGCGGCGCGCAAGCTATCGCGGCGCTGCGCGAAGGAACGTTCGACGCCGTCGTGAGCGACGTCAACATGCCGGACGGCGGCGGCCTCGATCTGCTTCGCGAGGTACGTACGGTCGACCTCGACGTACCCGTGATCCTGATGACGGGCGAGCCGTCCGTCAAGGATGCATCGGAGGCGCTCGAGTACGGCGCGTTTCGATATCTGACGAAGCCGGTCGATAATGTCGCGCTCATCGCAACGCTCGAGAAGGCCGCCCGCACGTACGCCCTCGCTCGACTGCGCCGTGAGGCATCGCTGCTCGGGGGGACGTACACGGGCGCCACGGATCGCGCGGGTATCGAGGTCCGGCTCGACTCCGCGCTTCGGACGCTGTGGCTTGCGTTTCAGCCGATCTTCGATGCCAAGACGGGCAGCCTCTATGGCGTCGAGGCGCTCATGCGATCACAGGAATCGTCGCTGCCCCACCCAGGGGCGGTTCTCGATGCGGCGTCGCAGCTCCAACGCATTGCAGACGTCGGACGGTGTGTCCGACGGCTCGCCGCGGCGGCGTGCAGTGCTCGCGCGGGCTCGTTCTCGCTGTTCGTGAATCTCCACCCCGACGATCTGATGGATCCGGATCTCGCATCCGATGATGCTCCACTGACCGAATTGGCACCGCAGGTGGTGCTCGAGGTGACGGAGCGTGCGTCGCTGACGAGCTCGACGCAGCTGTCGGAGCGCATTGCACGACTGCGCGCGCTCGGCTTCCGGCTCGCCGTCGACGATATCGGCGCCGGCTATTCGGGATTGACGACGTTCGCCGAGCTGACGCCGGAGATCGTCAAGATCGACATGTCTCTCGTGCGCGGCATCGACACGCATTCGCTGAAGCAGCGGACGATCCAGGCGCTTTGCCGGTTGTGCCACGATACCGGTGTCCTCGTCGTGGGCGAGGGCGTGGAGACCGAGCGCGAGCGCGACATGCTCGTGGAGCTCGGGTGCGATCTGTTGCAGGGCTATCTACTTGGCAAGCCAGGGCGTGCCCTGCCGGAGTGATGTGGCGGACGAGGCGTGGCTCATGTTCGTTGCTGCGGCGCGCCGCTGTGCGTTGCCCGTGACGCTGGCGATCGAGACGATGCGTCCACTGCCCGTGCGGACGGTCAGCAGCGAGCTGCCGGGCGTGCTCGGCGTTGCCGTGATTCGCGGCGGCAACGTGCCGGTCATCGACGTCGGTGCGTTGTTCGGGGATCCTGGCGGCGCGTACGAACGATTCATCACGATCGACGTCGCTGGACGCGTCATCGCACTGGCGGTTCGCGCGGTGCTTGGCGTGCACCGCGTCAATGGCGCGTCGTGGCAAGCCCTGCCGAAGCTGCTCGGCGCGTCGGACGAGAAGATCGTGGCAGCGATCGCGCGGGCCGATGATGACCTCGTGCTCGCGCTCGACGCGGGCAGACTCCTCCCACCGGGGCATGTGTCGTGAGCGAGCTCGCACGGCACGCGCTCGAAGGGCTTCGGCACCACGTCACCGATCGGGTCGGTATCGACGTGGACGCCGGTTCGTCGCGCGTTGTCGAAGCGATCACCTCGCGCGCGCGCGCGACGGGCGTCAGCGCGGACGAGTATCTCGCGGGTCAGCTTTATCGAGCGGACCTTGATGCGCTGGTCAGGGAGCTCACCGTTGGTGAAACGTACTTCTTCCGGCACGGCGATCAGCTGGCCGCCCTCTTCCAGGATGTGCTGCGAGACCGTCTCGCCTCGGGTCATCGGCCCGTTCGCATTGCCTCGGCAGGTTGCTCTACAGGTGAAGAGCCGTACTCGATCGCGATCGGGATCCGCGAAGCGGGCTTCGATTGTCGAGATTTCGAGATTCACGCGTTCGATATCAACGACGCGTCGCTCGCTCGCGCGAGAGCAGGCCGCTATTCGCCCTGGGCCCTTCGCGAAACGTCCCCGGAACGTGTGGCGGCGTGGTTCACAAGAGAAGGCCGAGATCTCGTCCTCTCTCCAGACATCCGCGCGAGCGTGACCTTCGATCGCCGTAATCTGCTCGCGCCAGCGTCGTGGCCGGCTGCCTTCTACGACGTCGTCTTGTGTCGGAACGTGCTCATGTACTTCGCGCCTGCAGCAATGTTGTCTGCGGTCGCGCAGATCGCGGCGTCGCTCCGGTCTGGCGGGTTCTTGTTCCTCGGCCATGCGGAGACGCTCAGCCGAGCGGGGCATGCGCTCGATGTGTGTCACACGCACGGTGCGTTCTACTATCGCAGGCGCGATGACGGTCATGTCGCGTCGGATGCGACAGGATGGGACGACGCGATCGCGCGCTCGTCGAAACGCCTGGAACACCTTGAAGCGCGTGTGTTGGGGCCGCACTCTGTTATCGACACGGGCGTCCCTGAGCCGGCTGACGTCATTGCGCGTGCGATGGTGAACGTCGAGCTCGGGCGGTTCGAGGAGGCGCAGGACCTCTGTCACCACGCAGATGGACATGATGCCGGAGCCGCCGAGCACATCCTCTCGTTGTGCGCAGAAGCGACGGGTGCACTGGACGAGGCGCTGTTGCACGCCCACCATGCGGTTGTATTGGACCCCGCGCTCGCGATGGCTTGGGTGCACCTCGGCTTGCTCGCGCAGCGGACTGGAGACGTCGCGCTGGCCCGTGTTGCGATGCCGCGCGCCATCGACGCGCTGGGCCGCGATGATGAAGCGCGCGTCGCGATGTTTGGTGGCGGGTTCCGCCGCGATGCACTGATCGCGGTGTGCGAGGCACAGCTCGTCGCGCTCGGGGGCGCTTCGTGAGTCAGCGCGCCGACCTGCGGCGGGAGTTCGACGAGAGCTTTGCGCGCGCTCCCATCGAAGCAGAGGCGCACGAAGCGATGTTGCGCATCGCGGTACACGGCAGGCCGTACGTCGTGTCGCTCTCGGAGATCCAGAACGTCACGCGTGCTGGGCTCGTGACGCCGGCCCCGAGTGCGCGACGCGAGCTCGTCGGCATAAGCGCCGTTCGGGGCAGAATCACGGCGGTCTTCGATCTCGCGACCCTGCTCGGCCATCCGCGAGCCGCAACGGCTGCGTGGCTGTTGCATCTTCGCGCACAGGGGGTCGCGATGGCGGTCGAAAGCGTCGAAGGGTGATCTTCATGACCGGCGGAGCGTTCACGCCAGCCGCACGTGAATTCCTGGACGTCGTGAAGAACGTCTGTCTCGAGAAGCCGTTCGACCGCGAACAGCTGTTTGCGGCGCTCGCCACGCGCGTTCGGGAGTGAGCAGCGATCCGGCGCGCATCCAGCGGCGCATTGCGAGCCGCGCCTGCCGTCGTACGCCTCGTTCGCCGACGTGCTCGAAAAGGAGTAGCAGACGCTCCTGTGGGAATGCGTCGGAGCGACGCTTTCGACGGGTTCTACGGCCTTTCGGCCACCGCGCCACCAACGCGCGTTGGTTGGCAAGTGGTTGGCAATCGCGATCGGGACGGAAAATCTAGTGGCGGGGGGCGGACTTGAACCGCCGACCTTGGGCTTATGAAACCCCTGCTCTAACCAGCTGAGCTACCTCGCCAGAGGCCGCAGACCCTAATGGGTTCATCCGAACCTGTCAAGCTCTCAACGAAATCAAGAAGATGGGTAGCCGGTACGAGACTTTGGCGCTAATGTGCCCGAGTGATCGGGGATCGTCTAATGGCAGGACAGGAGCCTTTGGAGCTCTTTATCAAGGTTCGAATCCTTGTCCCCGAACGAGGCTAACCAATGAAACTCGATAAGAGCTGCTCCTTGTTCTTCGGCACCAAGATCGACAGCAAGCTGCGTGAAGGGCTGGCGCTGTCGAAGCCTGGCGACAAGAAGTACTTCGACGGCAGCTCCGACGAGTTCTTGCGCGTGATGGAGATCGGCGACGACAAGGACAAGGAGCGCTGGATCGGCAAGGTCATCAAGCCGGGTCCCGCCGTGACCGAGGTCGACGACATCCAGCGCAACATCCTCTCGATCCTCCGCCGGGTCGCGCCGAACGCGCGCATCCCCGCGTCTGCCGTGAAGATCTTCGTGCTGCACGGGGGGGGAGCCGCGCCCGCGGTCATCGACGACGAGCCGGAAGAGCTCGACGACGCCGGGTCGAGCGGCCCCTACATCACCTACTGACGCCGGCGTCGCGGCGACGTGCACGAGACCGTACGCGCGTAGGCCTACATCGCGTACCTACATCGCGACCGGGGCGAGGGCGCGTTACGATAATGGTGCGTGCCGGGAGAGCCGCGTAGATCGGCGAAGTACGAGCTTGCGCCGGGCGATACGCTCGGCAAGTACGAGATCTTGCGCAAGCTCGCGGTCGGCGGAATGGCCGAGCTGTATCTCGCGCGCATCCGCGGCAACGCCGGCTTCGAGAAGGTCGTCGTGCTCAAGCGGATCCTGCCGCAGGTCGCGGAGGACGCGAGCTTCGTGCAGATGTTCCTCGAAGAGGCGCGGCTGGCGGGTACGTTGAATCACCCCAACATCGCGCACGTGTACGACGTGGGCGAGGTCGACGGGCAGCACTTCTTCACGATGGAGTTCGTGCACGGCCAGGACGTGCGATCGATCCGCCACGAGCTGAAGAAGGACAGCGAGGTCGTGCCGCTCGGCGTCGCGCTCGCGGTCGTGCACGGCACCGCGGCGGCGCTGGACTACGCGCACGAGCGAACGGGGCCCGATGGCAAGCTGCTCGGGCTCGTGCATCGCGACGTCAGCGCGAGCAACGTGATGGTGTCGTACGACGGCGCGATCAAGCTGCTGGATTTCGGCATCGCGCGCGCCGCGTCGAGCACGCACAAAACGCAGGTCGGCACGCTCAAGGGCAAGGTGCCGTACATGTCGCCCGAGCAGTGCAAGGGGCACCCGCTCGATCGGCGAAGCGACCTGTTCTCGCTCGGCATCGTGATGTTCGAGCTGACGGTCGGGCGGCGGCCGTTCCGCGGCGAGAGCGACTTCGCCGTGATGGATCAGATCGTCTACAAGGGCGCGCCGCGGCCCTCGAGCATCGTCACCGACTATCCCGAGCGGCTCGAGGCGATCGTGATGAAGCTGCTCGAGCGCGATCCGAAAGCGCGCTACACGACGGGCGAGGAGCTGATCGAGGACATCGACGCGTTCATCCAGAGCGCGGGCCTGTGGATGTCACCGACGAAGATCGGCAAGTGGATGCGCGGCGTGTTCGCCGAGAAGATCCGCGCGTGGGAAGACGCCGAGCAGCAGGGCGTCAGCTTCGCGCAGCACGTCGCGCACTCGATCACGTCGCAGAGCCAGCGCTCGGAGCTCGTGACGCCGCCGTCGGCGTTCCCGGGACTGCCGTCGCAGGACACGCCCGCACCGGAGACCGTGCCCGAGAAGGGGCCGCGCCGCGCGTCCGCGGCGATGGCAGCGGTCACGCCGCCGAAGCGCACGTCGCAGCCGATGGCGGCCGTCGCGCCGCCGCAGCGCACGTCCGAGCCGATGGCGGCGGTCACGCCGAAGCGGACGTCGGAGCCGATGGCGGCGGTCGCGCCGCCGCCGCGCACGTCGCAGCCGATGGCAGCGGTCGCGCCACCCGCGGGCGACGTGAACTGGGACGCGCCGACGACCTCCGATGATCCGCAGTGGGAGGCGCCGACGGCCTCGCGCCCGGGCTCGCAACCGCCGCCACAGCAGGCCGCGCCCGCGAAGCGCCCGACACCTCGCCCGCCCGCCGCGCCGCGCGCGGCCGCCGCGCCGCGTCCCGGCATCTTCGACGTGCCGACGACGGAGCTCGATCCGCCATCGGCCGAGCAGACGCTGGAGCGCTCGTCGGAGACGACGCTGGAGCGCCCGTCGGAGCCGACGGTGCCGGCACCGATCATGCCGCTCGTCGCGCCGCCGTCGGCACCGGTCGCCGTTCCCGCGATCATGATGCCGCACGCCGCGCCGCCGATCGTGTCGCCGCGCGGGGTGCCGGCGTACGCGGCGCCGATCGTGCCGATGGACATGACCGGCAGCGCGCCGGTCGCGGATCTGCGGCCGAAGTCGCAGCGCACGATCGTGTTCGCGTTCCTCGGCGCGCTCGTCATCGGCGGCGGCGCCGGTGCGTGGGCGCTGATGGCGAAGTCGTCGAGCGCGCCCGCCGCGAGCCTCGGCTCGGCAACCGACGAGGTGCACGCGACGCCGACGCCGATCGTCGAGCCGCCGAAGCCGGCGCCCGCGAAGGCGGAGGCGCCGAAGCCTGCGCCTGCGAAGGTGGAAGCGCCGAAGCCTGCGAAGGTGGAGGCACTGAAGCCCGAGCCTGCGAAGGCGGAGGCGCCGGATCCCGAGCCTGCGAAGGTGGAGGCGCCGGATCCCGAGCCTGCGAAGGTGGAACCCGCGAAGCCGGAGCCGGCGAAGGTCGAACCTGCCGTCAACGTCGACAAGCCCAGGCCGAAGGCGCCCGTCGAGAAGCCGAAGCCCGTGCAGCAGCAGCAGCCGGTCATCAAGAAGCCCGTGAAGCCGAAGGAGCAAGCGTGGGATCCAAACTCGCCGTTCTTGCCTGGACAGTAGTCGGGCTCGCCGGCGCCGCGTATGCGGACAAGGCCGGCGACCTGATGAAGAAGGGCATCGACCAGTACAAGGCTGGCAAGTACACGGACGCCGCGGCGACGCTGCAGCAGGCGTACGACCTCGATCACAAGCCCGAGACGCTGTTCGCGCTCGCGCAGGCGCAGCGACTCTCCGGCGATTGCACGAGCGCCGCCGCGAACTACCACAGGGTGCTCGAGCAGATGAGCGACGTGAACACCGCGAAGCTCGTGCAGCAGAACCTCGCGCTGTGCGAGAAGGACGCGCCGAAGCCCGAGCCGAAGCCCGAGCCGGTCGCCGCACCGACGGCGCCGGCGCCCGAGCCGCAGATCGTGACGAGGACGGTCGTCAAGGAGGGCAAGACCGATGTCCTCGCGGCCTCGCTGTTCGGCGTCGGCATGCTGTCGCTCGGTGCGGCCGGTGGGCTGTACCTCGCGGCGAGCTCGAATGCCGACGCCGCGGACAAGGCCGCGACGCTCGACGCGCACAACTCGCTCTCCGACAAGGCGAAGGCCGAGGATGTGGGGATGGTCGTCGCGGCGGGCGTCGGCGTGGTCGCGATCGGCTACGCGGTGTTCCGGTGGACGCACGGCAGCGAGCCGAAGACGGAAGTCGCGGCGGTACCGACGAGCGGCGGCGGCGCGCTGTGGGTCAGCGGACGGTTCTGAGCCGCGTCACGGGCACCGCGTAGCTCAGGGCGTGTGCGGCTTGGCGGTCTGCAGCAGCGCGACGCGGCTCTTCTCGACCTGCGCGAGCATCTTCAGGCGATAGGCCTCGATCTGCTTCTCGAAGCTCTCGCGCGAGCCGCAGCTGGCGATGATCGCGCGGTCCTCGGCGTCGCGGACGTTGCGCGTGTGCGCGTCGTCCACGGTGATCGCCTCGTTGCCGACGTAGACGGTCGTGATCTGGCGGTCGTACGGCGCGGCGACGCGATCGACGCACGCATCCCGGCGCTTCTCGTACGACTCGATCTCCTTCGCGAGCTTGTTGTCGGGCGCGAGCTGCTCGAGCGTGCCGAGCTCGAGCTTCTTGTTGAGCGGGCGGGGCGCGGCGAGCGGGGCGGCGGCGCCTTCGGGCGCGAGCTTGAGATGCGTGGCCTTGATGTCGAACTCGAGGCCGTCGGCCGCGACGACGCGCACGTGATCTCCGGCGCTCTCGACGAGCAGCGGCTCGTTCTTCTTCGGGAAGTTGCCGGGCTCGCCGATGCCGTTCGCGGGGTGCGCGAGGTCGCCGTCGAGATCGAGGTCGGGATAGACGAACATCTCGGAGGGGGCGGCGGCGAACAGCTTGGCGATCAGCTCGGCGTGCACGCGCTTGTCGAGGTTGATGTCGTCGAGGTTGAGCTGCGGGAAGTGCCACGGCAGCGCGCGGTGAGCGAGGTCGAGCTCGCCGGGGAGCGGCGCGAGCGCGAGCGCGTCGAACTGCGTCGACTGGTCGAAGATCATCAGCGTGATCTTGTCCTCCTTGGCGCCGGCGGGCAGGCCGACGCTGATGCCGTACAGCCCTTCCTCTTCGCTGCCGAACTGGATCTCCGACTCCGGCATCCAGCGCGAGCCGCCGGATTCGCGCCGCGACGGGCAAAACTTGCGGCTGTTCTTGTCGTCCTTGTGCTCGACGCGCAGCGTGACGGGCGTCTGCGACGGCAGCGGACGGATCACGAGGCCGGGAATCGGCCGCGCGATCGTGAACGAGATGTCGGGCTCGAACGCGAACGCGGCCTTGCTGCAGCCATCGCCCGAGAGGCCCTCGCGGCGCTGCTGGCGATCGGCGCGCACCGGCACCTCGACGAGCAGCGGCGCGGCGAGCTTGTGATCGATCTTGACGGCTCGCACCTTCGACGACCACGGCGCGACGTTATCGGGATCGTAGACGGCGACCTCGATGTGGAAGCCTTCCTTCTCGTTCGCGTAGCGCGTCACCGGATAGACCTCGTACGAGCCGGGCTGCCAGCCTTCCTTCGGGGGCGCCATCGTCGGGACCTGCGACGTGGTCTCCGTGCACGTGGTCCAGAAGTGGCTGCCCTGCTTGAGGACGAAGCCATCGTCGCGCGCGCCGTGCACGGAGATCAGCATGTGCGGCGAGGGCTTCTGCAGATCGATCACGGCGACCGGCTTCGGCGAGACCTGCGAGCCACAGTCTCCGCTGTCGCCGCCGATCGTCTTGCGGAAGCTCGCGTTGAGCGCGACGCCCTGGACGTCGGCGATCAGCGGCGTCGCGGTCAGGGCCTCGTGCACCGCGATCTGCCCCGGCGTGTAGTTCGCGGGCGGCTGCGGCGCGTCGGGCTGCGCGCTGGTGCCGGCCGGCGCGGTGTGCGTCGAAGCCGGAGCCGACGCGGGCGCCTGGGCGGTCTCTTGCGAGCCACCGAGCGTGTGCGTCTTGCCGTTGATGTTGACCTTGAGCCCGCACGCGGCGAGCGAGAGCAGGAGCAGTTCTTTGCGCATGGGATTCCTCACGAGCGAGCGAGACGACGGACGGTGCGATGGGCGACGGTGCCGGCGGCGATCACGCCGGCGATACAGAGGAGGCCGGCGTAGCCGACGGTGAGCCGGTGACCGAGCTCGCCGAACTGCAGCCGCATCCAGAACGAGACGGTGCAGAACGCGGCGATGCCGAGCGAGGCGTTGAGCGCGCGGACCTTCGCGGTGCGCGCCGTGTTCTTCAGCAGCACGACGCCGCCGTGGATCGACAGCGCGATCGCCGAGACGAGCGCGAGCAGCCCGACGTACCCGAACAGCGCGTACTCGGCGGGCGCGCGCGGGATGTCGCTCCACATCATCGTCTTGCACGCGTAGCGCGCGCACTCCTGCACGCCGTAGAGGCCGATGCCGGAGTCGCCGCGCGAGAACCACGACACCGACGCGACGCCGACGAGCATCGCGGCCGCGCTCGCGAACAGCGTGATCGCGGCGGGCTTCGCGGCGGGATCCAGCGCCGGCGCGACGTACGGTGGAGGCATCGCCGCGACGGGCTGCGGAGGTGGTGCCCACGACGTGGGCGGGAACGGCGGCCGCTGGAGGCCGTACGGGTTTTCGGGCGTGGGCTGCTGCATGACGCCCGGCTCGTTGAGCAGCCGCCATGCCACGGCAAGTGCGCGGATCTGCGACCGCAAACGCCCGGTGCACCAGGTGCACCGCGATCGTGCACCCGCCGGATCAGGTGCGATCCGCGGCGCCGGGACCCGCGTCAGGTGCGGTAGCGCTCGGGATCGAGGCCGTACCGCTTGAGCCAGCGCTGGACCTGCTGGCGCACGCGGCCGAGGTCCTGGGCGACCTTGCTGACGTTGCCCTTGTGCTTCTCGAGCAGCGCGACGAGCTCCTCGCGGCGCGCATCGGGCGGCGCGACGACGGGCGCGGTGAACTTCGCGGTCGCGACCTCCTCGGGGAGGTGCGCGGGCGTGATCTCGCCGCCTCCCGCGAGCGCCGCCGCGCGCTCGAGTGCGCGGACCAGCTCGCGGACGTTGCGGGGCCACGCGTAGGCGAGCAGCGCGCGGATCGTCGCGGCGGCGAACGTCGCGTCGGGCGTGATCTCGGCGAGCATCGCGCCGAGATCGACGCGGCGCTCGGCGAGGGCGGGGAGCTCGAGCTCGAACCCGGCGAGGCGCGCGATCAGGTCCTCGCGGAAGGCGTCGTCCTCGATCATCGCGTCGAGGTCGCGGTGCGTGGCCGCGACGACGCGCAGGTCGACGCGCGTGACGCTCGTCGCGCCGACGGGACGGACCTCGTGCTCCTCGAGCACGCGCAGCAGCGCGGCCTGGGCGGGGGCGGGCAGGTCGCCGATCTCGTCGAGGAACAGCGTGCCGCCGCTCGACGCGACGACGAGGCCGGGCGCATCGGCGATCGCGCCGGAGAACGCGCCCTTCTTGTGCCCGAACAGCTCGCTCTCGACGAGCGATGCCGGCAGTGCGGCGCAGTTCACGGGCACGAGCTCGCCCCTGCGGCGCGATAGCGTGTGGATCGCGCGCGCGACGCGCTCCTTGCCGGTGCCGGTCGGGCCGCCGACGAGGACGGAGATGTCGCTCTGCGCGATGCGGCGCAGCTCGTCGAAGCGCGCGGCGAGCTCGGGATCGAGCGTGGTCAGCGGATCGCTGGTCGCGAGCAGCTCGGCCGGGCCCGCGAGCTCGTCCTCGCGCAGCATGAAGAAGCTGCGGCCGGCCTCGATGACATCGCGCTCGGTGACGATCGCGCGGTCCTGCTTCGCGCCGTCGACGAGGATGCCGTTGCGCGAGCCCGCATCGACGACGACCCAGTGTGCGCGCTCGCGCTCGAACCGCAGGTGGCTCGACGACATGTACGGGTCGGGACAATCGATGCGCAGCGCATTGCCGGTCTTCTTGATCGCGCGAACCTGGCCGCGTCCGATCTCGACCGTCTCGATGCCGGCGAGCGACCACCGCGCGCCGCCGCCCGGCTTGCCTCCCGCGACGACGAGATACAGGTGATCGGTGCGCGCCGCGGCGCCCGACGGCGACTCGTCGATCGGGAGCGTGCGCGTGTTGATCATCTCTTCCAGTGTGCCAGCGATTCGCGTGCGTAGGCGCGGAGCTGGGCCATCGCGGGGTTCGGATCGTCGTCGGTGGTCGTCGCGAGCACGCGCTCGACGAGCGCGATCGCCCTGGCCTTGTCGCCGGCCTTCGCGGCGAGGTCGGACTCGATGATGCGCATCTCCGCGTAGTCGTGCTCGGGGACATGCGCGTCGTCGAAGAGCTTTTCGGCCTGCGCGAGCACGGTGCGGGCGTCGGCGTCGCGGCCGACGTCTGCGTAGCAGGCGCCGAGGTTGATCAAGACACCGCCGACGTCCGGGCCCGTGCGGCCGAGGTGCTCGTCGATCGTGCGCGCCTTCTCGAAGTGCGGGATCGCATCCTTGCACTTGTCGCGGTCGCGCGCGATCGAGCCGAGCGCCTCCTCGATCGTCTGGTGGATCGGATGGTCCTCCGGAACGCCCGCGAGCTCGTTCGACGCGCGCGCGAACAGCTGCTCGGCCGCCTCGTCGTGGTCCTGCGTCAGCTCGAGACCCGCGAGCGAGACGTCCGTCATGCCGACGAGCTCGTGCGTCGGCCCGTACGCGCCGACGAAGATCGCGCGCGCCCGCTCGTAGTGCGCCTTCGCGCCCGCGAAGTCGCCGAGCCGCTTTTCGGCATTGGCGAGGTCGTGCAAGGTGCGGCCGACCTCGGGATGATCGGGGCCGTAGTCCGCCTCTTCGATCGCCAGCGTGCGGCGGTGCAGCTCCATCGCCTTCTCGGGATTACGAGCCGATTCGTACGCGCTCGCGAGCCCGCCGAGCGTCGCCGACAGCTCGACGCGCGCGCCCGGATCTCGCCGCGCCTCGAGCGCCTTGACCACCGCTTCGAGCTCCGCGATCGCCTCGGGCAGCCGGCCCGCGTCGCGCAGCGCCTCGCCGTGCACCATACCGATCCGCTCCGCGTGCAGGTGACCGCGCGCCGCGATCGCCTTCGCCGCGTCCGCGACGCCGAGCGCATCGAGCGGCCGGCCCTGGTCGCCCGCGACGATCGACTGGAACGTCAGCGCCTCGACGAGCAGCGAGTCGTTGCCCGCCTTGCCCGCCTCCTCGGCGGCCCGCGCGAGATGGTCGCGCGCCTGCGCGAGCTGATCGTTCTCGCGCTCGATCAGCCCGGCGACGAGGAACGCCGCCGCGAGCGCGCCCGAATCCTTCGAGGCCTCCGCGTCCGCGAGCGCCTTCGCGAGCAGCGGCCCCGCATCCTTCGTCTTGCCCGACCGCTCGAGCGCGTGGAGCTGCGCGAGCTCGGCCTGCAGCGGCCCGGCCGGCGGCGCCCCGAGCATCGCGTGCGTCTCGCTCGCGCAGTCGGCGGGCGACGGCAGCGCCGCGGCCGCGGTGACCGCGTGCTCGGCCGCCGTCTTGTCGCTCCACAGCGCGAGCTGTGCGCGCAGCTCCGCGAGGTCGCGATCGAGGCACGCGATGCGCGCCTGCTTCGCGTCGGCCTTGCACGCGGCGGCGCGGCCGAGCTTCCAGCTCGCGGCCCAGTCGTCGACGATCTTCGTCGTCGTGGCGGCGGCCGGGCCGCCGAACGGCAGCTGGTGCCTCCACACGTTGTCGACGAGGTTCGCGCCGCAGTCATCGGCTGCCGGCCGCGTCAGCAGCACCGCGGCCGCCGCGCCGCCTCCGCTGACGACCGCCGCCGCCGCGATTGCGGCGATCCATCGTGCACGATTGGATTGTGCGCGACGTAACTCGTGCAACATCGAATCGAGCGCGGGGTATCGATCGTCCGGATCCATCGCGAGCGCGCGCGCGATCGCAGCCTTCACGCGACGAGGCACGCCGGGCACGTTCTTCAGCGCCTGCTGCAGCGACACCGCGAACGCGTACTGATCGGCGCGGTGGTCGACCGGATCGCCGACGCGCTGCTCGGGCGCCATGTAGCCGGGCGTGCCCGCGACGAGGCGGTCGCTCCCCTTCGCGCCGACGACACCTGCCGTTCCGGGCACACTGCGGTCACTGCCCTTCGCGAGCTCGAGATCATCCTCGCGCGCGAGCCCGAAGTCCCCGACGCGCACGCGGCCACCGTGATCGACGAGCACGTTCGTCGGCTTGAAGTCGCGATGCACGAGGCCCGCGGCATGAGCCGCCGCGAGTCCTTCGCCGGCCTGCACGAACGCGCCGACGATCTCGCGCCACGCGCGCGGCTGCTCGAGCCACGCGGCGAGCGTCTCGCCGGGCACGAGCTCCATCACGAGGAACACCTGACCCTCGCGCGTGCCGACCTCGTGCGTCGCGACCTCGATCGTGCCGACCTCGTGCACGGCGACGACGTGTGGATGCGCGAGCTTCGCCATCGCCTGCGCCTCGCGGATCAATCGCGCGCCGGCCTCGGTGCTCGCCGCCGGCCCCTTCACGACCTTGATCGCGACGCGGCGATCGAGATCGGGGTCGTATGCCTCGAACACGATGCCCATGCCGCCTGCACCGAGCTCGCGCACGATGCGGAAGTGACCGATCGTGAAGCCCGCCGCGAACGGCGCGACGCGCGCGGCCTGGTCGACAGGCTCGGCGTCGAGCGTGCGATCTGCATCGAACGGTCCGACCACGGCGGCGCGGACCCTACCTATGACGCTACGCGCTGTGAAGCGAAATCGACGCGAGCGCGGAGCGGAGCGGTTCGGGGATCGGCGTCGGCTTCCGCGTCACGCGATCGACGAAGACGTGCACGAAATGACCGTGGGCAGCCGCACGGTCGCTACCGCCGAAGATCGCGATTCCATAGGTGACTGCGCGGCTGCCGAGCTTGTCGACCCGCACTCCCGCGCGCAGCACCTGAGGGTAGGCGAGCGCCTCGTGGTACTCGCACTTGCTCTCCACGACCAGCCCGATGACCGGCGAGCCGTGGATGTCGAGCCCGTGCTCGATCAGGAACTGGTTCGCGGCCGTATCGAAGAAGCTGTAGTACGCGACGTTGTTGATGTGGCCGTAGACGTCGTTGTCCATCCAGCGCGTCGTGATGGTCGTGACGAACGGGTACTCGGCGATCGAAGGCGCGTTAGCGGAGGGCATGGCGGAAGAGCTCGGTGAGGCAGTCGGCGTCGACGGCGCATGGTGCGTTCGCGAGCAGTCGCTGCTGCGGCAGCGTACCCGCGACGAGGTCGGAAATGTCGCCGGCGCCGTAGCCAACATCGCCGAGCCGCACCGGCACGCCGATCTTCTGCATCAGCGAGCGAACCATCCCCGCGAGCACCGCGCCGCCCGGCTGGTCACGCGCCTCGCGCGCATCCGCGCCCATCAGCAGCCCCGCCTCGCGATGGCGCTCCTCGCAGAACTCGCCGAACCGATCGAACACCGCCGGCGCGCCGAGTGCGACCGCCATCCCGTGCGGCACGATCGGCGCCTGCGGATACCCATCGGGCGCGAAGCTGCGTACGCGGCCCGCGATCGCGTACGCCATCGCGTGCGGGACGTGCACGCCGGCGTTGCCGAACGCGATGCCCGCGAGCGTCGCCGCCCACATCATTTGATCGCGCGCGATGGAATTGCCCGCAACCGCATCCGGGAGATGCATCGCGCACAATCGAATCGCTTCACGGCAGCCGAGGTCGCTCCACGGATTCTGGCCCTGGCTCATCGGCCGCACCGGCGTCTTCGCCCGCAGCGTGAACGGTCGCGCCGTGTACGACTCGAGCGCGTGACACAGCACGTCCATGCCGCTCGCCGCGACGACGTTCGCGGGCAGCGTCTGCGTCACCCGCGGATCGACGAGCGCCTCGGTCGGCCGCAGCCGCGGCGAAGCAATGCCGGTCTTCGCGTGCAGCGCGACCCAGTCGAAGATCGCGATGCCGGTGACCTCGCTGCCGGTCCCCGACGTCGTCGGGCACGCGATGTGCGGCGCGAGCGGTCCCGGAATCGGCTGCGCGTCGCCGACCGGCGCGTTGACGTACGTGCGCAGCGCCGCCGGATACGTCGCGTACAGGTTCGCCGCCTTCGCCGTGTCCATCACCGAGCCGCCGCCGAGCGAGACATAACCATCGGGCTTCGCATCGCGCGCGAACCGCACCGCCTCGTCGAACGAGGCGTCCGTCGGCTCGATCGAGACGGCATCGAACACCGCGACATCGAGCCCGGCGAGCGCGCGCTGTACCTCCTCGAACCACGGCAGACCGCGCAGCCGCGCATCGGTCACCAGCGCGACGCGCTTCATGCCATGCGCACGCGCACGATCACCGACCTCCGCCAGCGCACCCGCGCCGAACGTCACGCGCGACGCATCGACGGTAAAGGCGGTGTCACCGCCAGCGGCAGCGCCCGTGGTATCGAGCCCGGCGGCGGCGGCGACGAGATGGCGGCAGCTCACGCGCGCATCCTAACAGCCTAACCGCGCGCGATCGCTCGCGAACGATTTCTGCGAAGGGTTCGCCGCCCGCGGGCACTAGTCCTCGACAAACAAGAGGAGCCCGCGATGAGACTTTCTGCCTTGCTGGTCGCGCTCGCCGCGGCCGCTGGCTGCTCGACGTCACCGAGCACCCAGGTCGTCACCGGCACGATCACTGGTTCGAGCGCGCTTGCCATCCGAGCCGTCAGCAACGGCGAGACCATCACCGCGGCCCGCGTCCGCAGCGACGGCACGTTCACGCTGTCGCTGCCCGCCGGCATGCAGTACGAGCTGCACGTCCTGACGTCGACGGGCGTCGAGCACGTCCTCGACAGCCACGCCGGCCCGCTCGCGTTCCGCGTGTGCGCGCCGCGCGGTCCGTTCGACCTCGGCCACGTCGGGCACGGCCACGCCTCCGGCGGCGGCATGGGCGCGGGCTCCGGCGGTTGCGACCAGCCGCCGATGTGCGACCCGTCGACGGATCCGAACTGCCCGCCGCCGCCGCCGCCGATGTGCGACCCGACGACGGATCCGAACTGCCCGCCGCCGCCGCCGCCGCCGATGTGCGACCCGACGACGGATCCGAACTGCCCGCCGCCGCCGCCGCCGTGCGACCCGACGACCGACCCGACCTGCATGTGCGACGCCAGCGGCAACTGCGGCCCGGGACCATGCGACCCGATGACCGGCGCGAACTGCCCGCCGCCGATGTGCGACCCTGCGACGGATCCCAGCTGCCCGCCGCCGCCGCCGCCGTGCGACCCGACGACGGATCCCGGCTGCTCGCCGCCGCCGCCTCCATGCGCCGATCCGACCGACCCGAACACGTGCCAGGATCCCTGCATGGCGGATCCGATGCAGTGCGGCTGTGATCCGTCGGGGTCGGGCGGCATGTGCTGGCCTCCGCCGCCGCCGTGCGACGCGGCAGGCAACTGCTCGGGCATGACGCCCGACCATCCGCCGGGTGACTTCGGTTGCTGACCCGCGCGGGCGCGCTGGTGTGTGTCGCGGTGGCCGCGTTGCCGGCTGCCTCGGCCGCGCCCTGCGCGCCCCGCGCACGTCTCGCTGGAGATGCCGATGCGGTCGCACGCGTGACCGCCGCACTCGCCGCGCTCGGCATCCAGGTCGGTGATCGCGCCGATGGGTGCCCGGTCGTCGTCGCCGCCGTCGAGAACGACCGCAGCGGCGGCATCGCGGTCGCGGTGCGCGACAGCACCAATCGCAGCGAAGGCCGCGTCGTCAGCGATGCCGCGCTCGCCGCGGCGTGGATCGACTCGTGGATCCACGACGACTTCGCGCCAACGGTGTCGCCCGCGCTGTCACCGTCGTCGGCGGCTCCGTCGACCGCGGGTCCGGTGCTGTCGCCGCCGTCGTCGTCGGCTCCGTCGACCGCGG
>CAYUNM010000030.1:68408-95642 GCA_964446175.1 uncultured Kofleriaceae bacterium | reverse complement strand
CGGGAGATGCTCCATCGCTGTTCGATGGCGAGCACCGTGGATGTCCTCGTCGAACGTCTCCGCGATCGGCGCAGCCGCAAGGTCGCATTCGTCTCGCACTGCCTGCTCAAGGCGGTGCGCAGTACCCGAATGGGTGCGGACGCGAGCGCACTCCGCCGCAGTGCGATCCGCGTTGATGGCTGCCTTCCGGTCAGTACAGCGGCAAGCTCGCGTGCGTCGCGGGTCGCAGCTCCGGCGATTCGCTGGGCCTCCGGACGCGCATGTCTGGGGCAGTACCGCTGCCGCTGCCCGTGCCGCCTCCGTCGCCTCCGCCGGTGCCCTTCTCGAGCTCCAGCGAGCCACGAACGCCGACAAGGGGGACGATCGCGAGCTCGCGCAGCGGTTCGAGGCCATCCTGACCGAAGTAGCGGGTGAGCTCGATCCCAGCATAGATACTGCCGACGGAGATGAACGCGGCGATACGAGGCCCGACGTACGCGTGCGAGTTGGGGACATCGAGCGCCGTCGTGAATGCGGAGCCGGGCTTGTTCCAGAAACGCGACGCGAGCCCCGCCTCGACCGTCAGCGACACGTTGTGCTCCGGATCGAGACCGGCATTGACGAAGACGGACGGATCGATCGCCAGCAAGTTGAGGCGCTGTGACGCGGCGCCCTCGCTCGGCGCCATCGACACCGAGAACGCGCGCAGGTTCGCGGCGAGTCCCACCATGAGCCTGCTCGGCGGGCAGACGTACCAGCCGCGCGCGACCTTCACCTGACCGCCGAGTGTCGAGGTCGGCTGTTCGAGGAATGCCACGTAGTCATCCCGTGATCCCGCGGTGATCGACGTACCCTTGGCACCAAACGAGAAGGCGCCGATCACCGATGTCATGCCGTCGCTCGTATCGCGCTCGGCATAAACACCGATCGACGTATTCGCGTCGGAGCTACCGGCTCCGGCGATGTTCGTCAGGTTCGCATTGCCTTGTAGCTCGACGGTGTTCCAGTAGTCACCGCTTCCGTCGGCATGTGCATGGCTCAGCCAGACGGCGACCGACAACGCTCCCACACCCGCAATCCGCTTGTTCACATCAACTCCTTCGTTACGGGTTCACGAAACTGCGCCGAGAAGGCTCGTGATCTCGGCCTTGAGGCGTGCGTTCTCCGCCGTGAGCTTGCGCACCTGCTGGACCGCGCTCGCCGTCGCGTGGCCGAACAGAGCTGCGAGCTTCTTGCCGACCGGCGCGCCGAGGCCGGTGCACGGGTCGGGACCGATCGCCGCGCGGAAGTCACCATTGTCGCCGACGGTGATGTCGGCGAAGCACGTCTGGTGACTCCACAGCAGCGGCGTCACGAAGCCGAGCTTTCGCCCGAACGACGCGAACAGACCGGCGTACAGCGGCGCGACCGCGCTCGTGCCGCCGACGATCTGCGGCCCCCCGGCGAAGAACACGCGATAGCCCGTCTTCGGATCCGCGTTTGCGGCGACGTCGGGAACCATGTAGCCGGGTCCGTTCGGCGCACCGATCTGCCAGCTCGGCATCGGGAAGATGCTCGAGAAGCCACCGCCCGTTCCTTCGCCGGTCGCGGAGCCGGGCTGCTCGTTCCACACGGTCTCCGTGGAGCCGCGCTTCGTCGTGCCGCCGCAGCCGATCACGCTCGGCGCGGACGCCGGCAGATCGACGTTCATGGGCGTGGGGCCGCCGTCCGACGAGTCGTTATCTCCGGCCGCCGCGAAGACCGTCATGCCGGCCGCGACCGCGCTCTCCGCGGCCGCTTCCATGTCCGCAGCGGCGGCTTCTCCCCACTTCGGCTCGCGGAGGCCCCACGAGATCGAGCAGACATCGCAGTGATCCGCCGTCGCCGCGCGTACGCCGGCCGCGATGTCCTGCGTCCAGTAGACGCGAATCGTCGCCGGCTTGCCGGTCGCGTAGTAGTACGCAGCAGCTGCGATCTGGATGTCGAGCGCGACTTCGGCGTCGGGGCCGTCCGGATCGCCGGTCGGCGAGCTCGAGAGGTCGAGCGCGATGTCCGTGATGTGCGGGAGCGGCTGCTGGAGTCCAGCGAAGAACTTCTGCATGTCCGACATCACCCAGCCACCGCCACACTCGATGATCGCGATCACGCCCCCGCCCGGCTGCCCGGTCGGCCAGCGATACGCGGCACACAGATCGGGGACCGTCCAGGGTCCCTCCGTCGACTCGACGAGCGGCGCGACGTGCTCCGTCTTCAGCCGCTTGAAGTACGGCTTGACGAGCGGTCGAGATTCCGCAACGCGCGCAACCAGATTGCTATGCCCATTCGTAGGATTCTTCACGTCCCCCTCCTCTTCCTGCCGTCCACGTGGTGTGAAGGCCCAGGGTGGAGCTCGTTGACGATGCACGACGCGCGCGCTCGACAGCCGCACGCGCGTCCACTCGCCAACCACACCCCTTCACGAGGCACGATGCCTCATGTCATCTACAACTCGCTCCACCCCGGAAACCCTTCATTCCCGGTAGTGGGGCCGGCGCGACAAACGTTCCGGAGATTTTTTGTCGGCGCCGCGCGGAACGGATTCATTCGCGCCGCCACTACCGTGTAGGATTGAGGACGAGCTGGGGAATGGCGGCGTTCGTGGATGAGCACGGCGAGCTCTCGACCGTCGACATGACCGGGCGGCCGGCGAGCGATCCGATCGCGATGGAGCGATCGCGCGCCCGCGTCGAGCGCGCGCTGTTCGGCCACGAACGCGCCGCGATGCTCGGCCGCTACGAGATCCTCGAGCCCGTCGCGGGTGGCGGCATGGGGCTCGTGTATGCCGCGTACGACCCGGAGCTGGATCGCAAGGTCGCGCTCAAGGTGCTCCATCCCGAGCTCGTCCCGGAAGCCGGCGGCCACGAGCGGTTGCTCAAGGAAGCGCGCGCGCTCGCGCGTCTGAACCATCCCAACGTCGTCGCTGTGTACGACGTGCTGAGCCACGACGGTCAGGTCGTCGTCGTGATGGCGCTGCTGCCGGGCGAGACGCTCGAAAGCTGGGAGCAGCGCACGCGCAGGACGCCGCGCGAGATCATCGATGCGTACCGGCAGGCTGGCGAGGGGCTCGCGGCGGCGCACTCCGTCGACGTCATCCATCGCGACTTCAAGCCAAGCAACGCGATCATAGGTCCCGACGGACACGTGCGCGTGCTCGACTTCGGCCTCGCGCGTATGACGTCCGACGTGGTCGTCGACCACGTGAGCCACCGTCGCGCCGCGGCGCTGAGCAAGACCGTGTCGGGCGCGTTCCTTGGCACGCTCGCGTACGCATCGCCGGAGCAGATGTTCGGCCGGAACGTCACGGCGGCCTCCGATCAGTTCAGCTTCTGCGTCTCGCTGCATCGGGCAATCGAGGGCGTCGCCCCGTTCGAGGGCGACACGTTGCCCGAGCTGTTCGCGAACATCGAGCGAGGCGAGGTCCGGCTTGCCAGCGACGGCCGGCGCGTGCCCGTGTGGCTGCGCCAGCTGCTGCGCCGCGGGCTATCCGCGGATCCTGCGCAGCGCTTCCAGTCCATGACCGTGCTGCTCGGCGAGCTCCGCCGTGCGCGCGGCTGGCAGCGCTGGAAGTGGCCGGTCGCGAGTGCCACGCTCGTCGTCACGACCGCCGTCGTCGTGCCGCTCCTCGTCGGCCGCGGCAACGCGCAGGACCCGTGCGACGGCGGAGCCACCGCGATGGCGGCGGTGTGGGGGGGCCCGCAGCGCGCGGCCGTCACGCGCGCGCTCGACGCCGCGCCCACGGCCGACATTGCCTCGCGCGTGCTCGGCGGCCTCGATGAGCGCGCACGCCAGTGGAGCAGCATGCACCGCGACGCCTGTCTCGCGCACCGCCGCGGCACCGACTCCGACGCGCTGCTCGATCGCAAGATGCGCTGCCTCGATCAGCAGCTCGGCGACATCGACGCGGCTGTATCGGTGGTCGCGAATCACCAGACATCGGAGGCGGAGCGCGCGATCGATGTTGTCGCGTCGCTGCCGCCCGCGTCCTGGTGCGCCGACCGCGAACGTCTGCTCGACGAGCCGGCGCCCCCGGCGACGACGAGCCTCGACGCGCAGCTGCGCCGGATCCGGAAGGACGTCAGCCGGGCGGCGGCGCTCGACCATGGCGGCCGCAGCGACGACGCGCTCGCGCTGGCTCGCAGCGCGGCCGCGGCCGCGGATCAGACCGGCTATTCGCCACTGATCGCCGAGGCGTCGCTCGAGGTCGGGCGCATCCTGATCGGGCGCGCTGATCCCCGAGACGCTGTCCCGGTCCTCGAGAAGGCACGCACCGCTGCGCTGGGCACGGGACACCAGGTGCGCCTCGCCGTCGAGGCCGGTGCGCGGCTGATCTACGCCGAGGGCGCCCACACGCCCGATCTCGAGCTGCTCGAGCGCGATCTCGCGTTCCTCGTGCCGATGAGCGCCGCGCTCGTCAACGACCACTTCGCCCGGCCGTTGCTGTTCAACAACGCGGCCGAGGTCTACATGATGGCGCGCCACCCCGACGAGGCGCGCACATATCTGCAGAAGGCGCGCGAGCTGCGCGGCTCGGACGCGTCGGACATCGAGCTGACCGCGATCGACCGGAACCTTGCCGCGGTCGCGGCCACGCCGGGCGAGCGCATGCAACTCGCCGGTGACGCCTGGAAGCGCATCCGCGACGTCCTCGGCGAGCATCATCTGCGGACGCTGCAGGCGCGCGCGCAATACGCGGCCTACCAGAGCGATGTCGCGAAGGCCGACGAGCTGCTCGCGCCGGTGTGTGCCGAGTACGCGCGCAACCACCCCGCGCTCGGCGACTTGCTGCTCGACTGCGAGCTCAGGCACGCCGTGTTCACGTCGGAGCTCGACCATGTCGAGGATGCGCGCGCGGCGTACCAGGTGATCGTCGACACGACGGCGAGTAGCTCGTCGCCCGAGGTTGCCCGCTTCCGGAACCTCGCGACCGCCGAGCTCGCGCTATCGCGAGGTGCGCTCGCGAACGCCGAAACGGCGTTTCGAGCGGTCCAGCTCGCCAGCGACGCGGACGATCCATGGTGGGACCGGCGGCTAGCGTTTCAGGCGGAGCTCGGCCTCGGCATTGTCGCGCTGACACGCGACCAGCCCGCCGCCGCGCGCGCACATCTGGAAGCCGCTGCCGCCGGCTTCGAGGACGTATCGCGCGCGAGCCCCGACCTTATGCACGTCCGGCTCGCTGCCAAGGCGCGCCGTCTGCTCGCTGCACTTCCATCACCTCCGGAACGCGAACATCGCCAGGACCACTAAATCATCATGAGACGCACGATCATTCTCACGGCCGTAGCTCTGTCCCTCGCGCAAGCAGCCTGTCACCACAAGGAGTCGCCGGGCGGGCTGAAGCGCTGCCTCGCGCGGGACACAGGGTCGTGGTGCACGGGTCCCCAGTGCGGTGCGGGTAATTCGCCGCATATCAACACGTTCCCGATCAATGGCCTGAGCCCGACGGGCGAGTGCAACGACGACCGGGTCCAGTTAATTCCCGGCTCGCTGAGCGGACCGCACTGCCCTGCGGGGTCCAGTCTCGACTTCGATCCGTACAAGCGACGACTGATCGGCCGCACAGCCACCCAGCTGACCTGCGAGGGCACGAACCTCAAGGACGCCACGTTCAAAGTCAGAGGACCGGCCGACAACGACGTCGTCTTGAAGATCGCGGAGGTGCGTGGGCTCAAGAAGCATCCGGAATACGAGGGCTACAAGATCGTGCACGGCAATGACACGTCAGCCTGCGACGATACGGCATCGCGCGAGATCTGGAAGGCGCTCGGTCTGAAGGGAGCCGACCACCCGATCGACAACCCGCCGATCATCCCCGACGGGTCGACGCCCGACCTGGACGACGAGCTCGCGGTCGTCGTCGATAGCCCCATCTTCAACATGCAGAACGCGAAGGTGCTGTTTCCTCACGGCGAGTTCTTCAACCTCGCGTGCTCCGACGATGCGCTGGCCAAGGTCCTGTTCTACGATCTCGCGGAGGGCGAGCAGTGGACGACGGCGGCGCTGCGCATGCTCACTGCGCGCTACGACGGCACGCATCCGTACACGGTGCGCGGCATGACGATCGACGTTGTGGTCCACCAGGACAAGCAAGATCGAACGCTCGAGGCGCGCTGGGACGCCGACGGGAAGGCGCTGTGCATCAGCAACCCGCGCTTGCTCTGGCTCGTGAAAGACGGAAAGACTATCGACCCCACGACGCTGCCCAAGGATCTGCAGCCGCCAGGTTGCGAGAAGGGCGACAAGGGAAAGTGCGATGGCCCGCAATGGACCGCGAAGCTGCGCGAGCAGGCCGGCGTCCCGACGACGAGCTGCCCCGACGTCGCGCCGGTGCCCGCCAACGTGAAGCTCGAGTCGTACGTCACCAAGGACGGCAAGCTCATCCTCTCCCCGCAGGGCACCGGGGCCCCGTGAGCTCAGCCGGACTTCTCGGTCGCGAGCGCGCGCGCCCACGAGTCGAGATCCTGCGGCACCGCGGGTAGTCCGATGTCGGGCTCCTCGAGGAGCTTCTTCATCATCTGGCGGGCGCGGTGCAGGCGGCTGCCGATGGTCGCGGTCTCGACCTCGAAGACCTCCGCGAGCTCCTCTCGATCGAGCTCCTGCCAGTAGAACATCTCGAGCAGCAGCTGCTGATCGAGCGGCAGGGTGCGCAGCACGGCGACGAGGCGCGCGCGCTCGGACTGCTTCGCGAGCCGGGATCCGGCGCTCGTGCTCAACGACTCGATCGAGATTTCGTCGAAGTCGAGCGTCGGTCGCGTGGTCGATGCCTTGCGCCAGTGCTGGAACAGCACGTGGCGTGCGATCGCGAACAGGTACGTACGAAACGTGCTCTGTCGCTTGAACGTGTCTCGTGCTCGCACGCATTCGAGCAGCGTCTCCTGCACCAGGTCGTCAACCTCACCGGCAGTCTTGTGCTCGAAGAACTTGTACAGCGTCGCGAAGTGCCGGTTGAACAGCGTGTTGCCGGCGGTCTGATCCCCCGCACACCATCGATCGAGCAGTGCAAGATCGGGGTCGTCCATGCCGCTCGTTTGACCTTAACACGGTATCCAACCGGGTTGCCTCGAGCCGGTATCGCTGCGCCGGCCGCGCCAACGCGCACGACACTTTGCGACCACGGCTGGTGCGCATTGGCCTCGACCTCGCGGTCGCGACCATCGTCTTCGATCACGTGGGCCTGCTTCGGTGCGAGGTCGAACAGCGCGCGGATCGCGCTCGACGTCGAGCTGCGCGCGCGGAGCTCGAGCACCTGGCCGAGCAGCACGAACGTCGTAGGAGATCCCGCGCTGGACGTGCCGTCGTCGCTATTCAACCGCGGCGGTCCATTGCTGCAAGACCGCGCCCGTATACGCGTCGACGTACGCGCTGCGCTCTCTGGACTCGACGCGGTAGACGAGGCGCCACGAGTCGACGAGCTGCACGAAGTCCATCGCGTTCGTGCCCGCCGTGCCGGCGAGCTGCCATAGCCCGAGGTTGGCCGTGTAGAGAAGCGAGGCGGTCCTGCCGCCCGGAAGCGCTTTCTTGGCCGCGTCGTCACCGATCAACTTCTTGCGCCGCACGCGTTCGGGTGCTGCACGCTCCGGCTTGAAGCGCGTGATCCAGGTCGACCCCGACCGCGAGGTCACGGGCTGTAGGTCCATCTCGACGCCGTCAAAGTAGCGCTTCCACTTCGTGACGGCGCCTGCGTCGATCCGCTCGACTCTGTGGAGCTTGGGAGCCGGGTACCATGCCGCGAGCTCGCGCGCGATCGTCTCCGGCGTCGGCGCCTCCGCGGACACGATCTCGGAGCGCGGAACGGGCCCCTTGAGGACCTTGCGCGGCCGATCCGCAAACGCGGGGGTGCACACGACGAGCAGGGCGAGCAGCCAGGTGCGCGGCATACCTCGCCAGCATCTCGCGAGAGGCGGGCTGCGCCCAGTACCCGAATGGGCCTGGGGGGCGGCTCGGACGATTTCGGCAACGGAGGGCCGAGCGGCGGCATAGTCCTGTCTAGATGGCCGCCGATGACCTCGCCGCCTTGCTGGCACATGCCGACTGGCTGCGCGACCTCGCGCGCAAGCTGGTCGGGGGCGCCAATGCCGACGACGCGGTCCAGGACACGTTCGTCGCGGCGCTGAAGTCGCCGCCGGATCCGGAGCTGCCGGCCAGGCCGTGGCTCGCGCGCGTGCTGCGCAATGCGAGCCGGATGGCGCATCGCAGTGCGGCGCGGCGGGCGCAGCGCGAGGACGCGGCGACGCAGCTCGCGGCGCCGGCGAGCTCGGCCGCGGACACGGTCGCGCGCGCCGAGACGTTTCGCACGCTGGTCGAGCTCGTGCTCGCGCTCGACGAGCCGTACCGGACGACCTTGCTCCGGCATTACTTCGACGGCGAGTCGTTCGCCGCGATCGCGCGCCGCGACCGGATTCCGGAGGCGACCGTGCGCGGCCGGCACAAGCATGCACTCGAGCAGCTGAGGCGGCGGCTCGACGCGCGGAGCCACGGCGATCGGCGCGCGTGGCTGGCGTCGCTCGCACCGCTGGCTGCGCCGCCGGCCCACACCGCATCCATTGCCATGGGAGTCGTCATCGTGAAGAAGCTGGTGATCGTCGCCGTCGTCGGTGTCATTGCTGCCGGTGCGATCTGGCACTGGTATCCACGCACGACCGAGGCACGTGGGGTCGCACACGCGGGCTCCGCGCCGTCGAGCGCGAGCGCGCCTGCGGCCGCGGCTGCGGTCTATGCCGCGCCAGCGCCCGCGCTGCCGGCGCCCCCGCAACACGTCCGCAAGCTCGCGAGTGCCGAGGAGCGTCGCGAGCTCGCCGAGCATATTGCGGCGGCGCAGGCGGCGCGCAAGGCGGCGCGCGTGCCGCAGCGTCCGTCGCTCGGCGCCGCCGAGTCGACGAGCGCGGGCAGCCTCGGCTCCGGCCACGAAGGCGACATGGACAGGGACGTGATCCGCGGCGCGATGCACGAGGTGCTGCCGTTCCTCGCGGACTGCTACAGCGCGGCGCGCGCGAAGACGCTCTCGGTCGATCACCTCGAGATCCGTGCGCACTTCACGCTCACCGGGGATCCCGACATCGGCACCGTGATCGACGCGAACCAGATCTTCGACGCGGACAAGCACGCGCTGCCGACCGCGCTCGACGACTGCCTTCGCGGCACGCTGCAGACGCTCGAGCTGCCGCCGCTCGCGGACGGCGACACGGTCGAGGTCGACTATCCGCTGGTCTTCAGCGACGGGCCGCCCGATGGAAGCGGCGGCAGCGCGGCGCCGTGATGCGGGCGCTCGTTGCCGGTGCGCTGCTCGTCGCAGCGGTGCAGGACGGGGTCGCCGCTCCGGTCTCCGTCGTTCGGCGCGACATCGAGCAACGCGTCGATCACGCGCCGAAGCACCGGCTGAGCAAAGCCCAGCTGCGTCCTCGCCTCAAGGTCGTCATGCGCGTGGTCGAGCGCTGCTATCGCGCGGCCCTGACGCGCGACCCGAAGATCAGCGGCGTGGTGAACACGGGACTGCTGATTCGCAGTGATCCGACGCTCGGCATCAGCTTGACCGTCAGCGGGTTCGAGACGAACGGCCGCCTCGGCGAATCGAAAGAATTCCTCGCGTGCATGAAGACGACGCTCGAGGCGCACGTGCTGCCGCCGATCTCGGCGCTCGGCCGGTTGGAGGTCATCTATCCGATGACATTCGACCCGGGAGGAACCGTCCATCCCGACGATGCCTCGATCGTCGAGGACTGCGTGCGCGCGGCGCGGCACGGGCGCTGTGCCGAAGCGGTCGATGCGGCCGAGCGTGGCCTCGAGCGGAGCTGGCTCGCGGGGCCGTTGCGGCATCGCCTCATCGAGGAGGCGGGCATCTGCGCGTGCCGTCTGAAGGACGAGGCGAAGGCGCGCCACTACTTCGCGCTGGCGTCGCCGGAATTCGAGGACGAGATTGTGCGTGCCTGTACGACGGCGGACATCACGTTGATCGAATGACTGCACCGCGCGCCGGGCGCACCTGCCGTACAATGGGGGCGGATGGACTGGCGTGCGCACCTGGATCGGTGGTTCGGGCGAGTCATCCGCATCGGGCGCGATCCGCGGCTGTTGCCGTCGGAGGCGCGCTACGTCGTGCTGACGAACATCGTCGCGGTGCTCGGCGTGGTGTTCACGCTCGGGTTCGCGCCGGTGCTGCTGCTGAGCGGGACGGCGATCTACCCGCTGCTCCAGCTCGTGTATCCGCTCGCGTTCCTGCCGGCGCTGTGGCTCAACCACCGGCATCGGCACGTGGCGGCGACGACCTCGATGCTCGTCGGTGGGCAGCTCGCGGTCATCGCGCAGGTGCTCGTCGGCGGGCCCGACTACGACGCGCAGCTGTTCTTCATGCTCCAGGCGATGCTGCCGTTCGTCGTGTTCGGCCCCAAGCACGACCGGCGGATGTGGGTGCTCGGCGGGCTCGCGAGCCTCGAGCTGTTCGCGGCGGTCGCGCTCGGGCATCGCATCCCGCAGCTCGGACCGGAGGTCGCGGTCGATCGCGTGCAGCTGATCCGGCCGGTGCTGCTCGTCGGGCTGTGCGCGACGTTCGCCGCATGCTCGTACTACGCGCGCCGCGCGACGCTGATCGCCGAGGAGCGCCTCGACGCCGCGCACCAGCGGTCGGAGGAGCTGCTGCTCAACATCTTGCCGCCGTCGATCGCCGGTCGGCTCAAGGTCAGCGACGGCACGATCGCGGATGGATTCGCCGAGGTCACGGTGCTGTTCGCCGATATCGTCGGATTCACGAAGCTGTCGGCGAAGCGGCCGCCCGAGCGGATCGTCGCGCTGCTCAACGAGCTGTTCTGTCACTTCGACGATCTCGCGGGCCGGCTCGGCCTCGAGAAGATCAAGACGATCGGGGACTGCTACATGGTAGCGGCTGGGCTACCGGAACCGCGCGAGGATCACGCGATCGCGACGGCGGAGATGGCGCTCGGGATGCTGCGCGTCGTCCGCGAGCTCGCGGCGCATCACAACGAGGTGCTCGACGTACGGATCGGGATCCACACCGGGCCCGTCGTTGCGGGCGTGATCGGCAAGCGCAAGTTCGTCTACGACCTGTGGGGCGACACCGTGAACACGGCGAGCCGGATGGAGTCGCATGGCGTGCCCGGGGCGATCCAGGTCAGCGACGAGTGTCGCCGGCTGCTCGAATCGAAGTTCCGGCTCAGCCGGCGCGGCGAGATCGAGGTGAAGGGCAAGGGCATCATGCAGACGTGGCTGCTCGAGGGCGCTGCCGACGGCATGAACTAGCGAACGCGAGGTCCGCTGGGTGAGAGAGAAGCGGATCGACGCCTACGGTTAGCTCGCTCACACACCTTTCACGCGAACGCGATGCGAGCCCGGCGACGAACGACGCAACGGGTGCGGACCTCGCGTCGTGATCGCGGTGCTTCGAGTGGCCCGCTCCGTGTATGATGGCCACCCATGTGCGCACTACGGATGGACTGGAGAGTGAAGGGGACGATCCAGAAGGTGCTCGGCGTCCTGCCCGGCGGTGACCGGATCCAGACGGTGCTGCGGCGGCGCGCCGGTGGGCTGGCCGACTTCGACGAGGAGTGCGACAGCAAGGTCGGCGACTGGCTGCTGATGATGGGGCACCTGAAGACGTCGGGGCTCGACATCGCCGGCGCGAAGCTGCTCGAGGTCGGAACCGGCTGGTACCCGACGTTCCCGGTGTGCCTGTATCTGGCGGGCGCGCGCCGCGTGCTCACGCTCGACCTGAACCGCTACCTCGATCCGCGGCTGCTGCTGCGGCTCGTCGATCGGCTCGCCGTGCATGTCGAGACGATCGCACGCGCCTCGGGACAGACGGAGGCGCAGGTCGGCGACCGGCTCGCTGCCTTGTCACGCGCGCTGCACGTCAAGGCGCCGCTCGGTGCGGCGACGGACAATGCCATCGAGTACCGCGCACCCGCGGACGCGACGGTGACCGGGCTCGAGCCTGCATCGGTCGACGTCGTGTTCTCGAACAGCGTGCTCGAGCACGTGCCACCGAAGGTGATCGACGCGCTGTTTGCGGAGGCGCTGCGCATCCTGGTGCCGGGCGGGCGGATGTTCCACTCCGTCGACTGCGGCGACCACTACTCGTACGTCGATCCGCAGGTCAACCAGCTCCACTACCTGCAGTACAGCGACGAGGCGTGGCAGTGGTGGAACAACAAGTTCCTGTACCAGAACCGGCTGCGCGCGGTGGATTACATCGAGGCCGCGAAGCGCGCGGGGTTCGCGATCGAGATCGATACGTCGAAGGTGAAGCCCGAGCGGCTCCGCCAGCTCGAGGCGATCCCGCTCGCGCCGAAGTTCCAGCGCTACACGCGCGAGCAGCTCGCGATCACGACGGTCGACTTCCTCGGGCGCACGCCGACCGCGCACTGACGACCGCCGCGAGCAGCAACGCGCCCGCGCAGATCGCGCAGCTCACGTGCATGCCGACAGCAGCTCGCGCTCGATCCAGGTCGACTGCCAGGTGCGCTCGTCGGCGTACGCGCGCTCCGCATCGGCGCCCGCACGTGCAACCGCGAGGGCCGCGATGTAGGCGGCGATCGCGGGATAGCCGGCGCCCGCGGCCTCTCGCGCGTCGGCGAGGTCGGCCCCCGCACTTCCCTCGGCGTGCTCGATGCACGCGCGCGCGAACCGCGCTGCGCCTTCGGCATCCCACGCCGTGACGAGGCGGACCAGCCGCGCGCGTCGAACGACGAGACAGTCCGTCGCGTCGAGCTGCTCGCCCTCGACCTCGAGCTCCCAGAGCTCCTCGTGCAGCCAGTGCGCGAGCTCGTGGGGCCGGCACACGTGGATGCCGTTGCGGCACGCATCGAGCGCGCCTTCGACGCTGACCCACGCGCCGGGCGCGGGCCACGCGAACCCGGTGAACGTGCCGACGGCTCCCTTGCCGAGAAACTTGTACGCGCGCATCACGAGTCTCCCTCGCGCGTCTTGCGGAACGCGGCGAGCAGGCCGGGCGGCAGCGCGGCGGCAGGCGCCGGTTCGGCGAGCTCGCCCGCGAGCGCGATCGTCGTGCGCAGCTGGCGCAGATGGATCGTGCACGGTGGACACACGAGCAGATGCTGCTCGATGCGTGCGCGCGCCAGCGGCTCGAGCGCCCCTTCGAGCAGCTCGCTCGTCAGCTCGACGACGTCCTTGCAGACGATGACGGTGGGATGCAGGCCCTTCACGATCGGCGTCTCCCGAAGTGTTCTTCGAGCATTCCTCGGAGCCGCGAGCGTGCGCGATGCAACAGCACCCGCTGGTGAGTGCTCGAGATGCCCATGATGTTACACGCCTCGTCGCCGGTCAGGCCCTCGACATCGCACAGCACCACGACCTGCTGCTGCGCCGGCGGCAAGCTCGCGATCGCCTCCGCGAGCCGCGCGCGCAGCTCGGCCCGCTCGGCCTCGGTGTGTGGCGAAGGAAACGCCGCGGGTGCGCCGGTGTCGCTCCAGTGTCCGGCCCAGCGTTCGCCGGCGGGCTGGAACCGCTCGGGATCGACGGCGGCGCCATCCGCGGCGAGCTCCTCGGCGACGAGCGCCGACATCGGGATCATCCGGCGTTCGCTGCGCGCGTGCGAGCGCGCGACATTGAGCAGGATCCCGAACATCCAGGTGCGCAGCGACGACCGCTGCTCGAAGCGCGGCAGCGATTCGACGACGACGAGCCACGTCTTCTGGACCACCTCTTCTGCGCCGTCGCGCACCCACGTCCGCGCGATGCGGACGAAGCTCGCCTGATAGCGCGTGACGAGCGCGACGAACGCCGCCTCGTCGCCAGCGCGCACCCGCGCGAGTAGCTCGTCGTCGCTCGCCGCCATCGCCACGTCGTCTGTAACACTCCGAGCCGCTCGTGCACTCACCTTCATGCTGGAAACGACCCTCGTCCCGATCGATCACCGGAGGCTGACCTGGATCGGCACCGGTGTATTGCGCTACGGCACCGCCGCCCTGCTCCTCTTGTGGGGCGCGTTCAAGTTCACCGCCTTCGAGGCGGAGGGCATCCGCCCGCTGATCGAGCACCACCCGCTGATGAGCTGGATGTACCCAGCATTCGGGGTGCGCGGGACGTCGTCGATCATCGGCGTCGTCGAGATCACGGCGGCGGTGCTGATGTGTACGCGGCGCGTGTCGCCGCGGTGGTCGGCGATCGGCAGCACGCTCGCGGCGCTGACGTTCGTCGTGACGCTGTCGTTCCTGTTCACCACGCCGGGGGCGACCTCGCCGTCGAGCCCGCTGTCGGGGTTCCTGATGAAGGACGTGATCCTGCTCGGCGCGGCGCTCTACACCGCCGGCGAAGCGCGCGCCGCGGCGAGGCGGTGACTCGTGCGCGCGCCGATGACGGCCTGGACACTCGTCGCCCTGCGGCTCGCGATCGGCGCGGGCCTGTTCTTCCACGGTTACGCGAAGCTCGTGCACGGGCCGTCGCACTTCGCCGCGGTCGTCGCCGCCCTCGGGCTCCCGGCCCCGAACATCGAGGCCGCGATCGTGATCGCGATCGAGCTCGCGACCGGCGCGGCGATCCTGCTCGGCGCCTACGTGCGGCCGGCGGCGCTCGCGGCGATTCCGGTGATCGTCACCGCGATCATCGGCGTGCACCTGCGCTACGGCTTCTTGTCGGTGCGGCTCGTCGCGCTCACGCCCGACGGCGCGCGGTTCGGCCCGGTCGGGTACGAGCTCGGGCTCGTCTACGTCGGCGCACTGCTCGCGCTCGCGCTCGGCGAGCCATCGGCGTGGTCGATCGATCGCTGGCGCGCGCGGCGCTAGGGCTTCTCGTCGAGCGCCTTCGCGAGCAGCTTGCGGAGCTGGCCGCGCTCGTCGGCGGACAGGTTCGTCAACGCCTCGTCTTCGAGGCGGCGGAGCTCGGTCTCGGCGCGCTCGAGCGCGGCGGTGCCCTTCTCGGTCAGTGCGACGTTGTGCTTGCGCCGATCTTCGGGGTCGCGGATGCGCTGCACGTAGCCGGCGTCCTCGAGCTCGTTGAGCCACGTGACGACCGTGTTCTGCGTCAGCTTCATCATCTCGCAGAGCGTGGTCTGGGCGAGGTCACCCTGCTCGCGGAGCGAGGTCAGCATGCTGACCTGCTTGAGGTTCATGCCGAGGACCTCGTGCGTCGCGTTCGCATTCACCCGGCGAGACAGGCGCCAGAGGTGCGGGATGGAACTTCATGCTCGTGCTCGATGCGACGGTCGTCAACGTCGCGCTCCCCGCGATGCAGGCCGATCTCCGCGTCTCGCCAGCGACGCTGACGTGGATCACGAACGCGTACATGATCGCGTTCGGTGGGCTGCTGCTGCTGTTCGGGCGCGTCGGTGACTCGTACGGCCGCAAGCGCGTGTTCCAGCTCGGCGTGACCGCGTTCACGCTCGCGTCGGTCGCGTGCGGCCTCGCGCCCTCGGCGCTCGCGCTGATCGCGGCGCGCTTCGCGCAGGGCATCGGAGCGGCGGCCGCGTCGTCGGTCATCCTCGCGATCATCGCGACCGAGTTCCCCCGCCCTGCCGAGCGTGCCACCGCGATGAGCGGCTACATGTTCGTCAGCGTCTCGGGCGGATCGCTCGGGCTGTTCGTCGGCGGGCTGCTGACGCAGGTGCTGAGCTGGCACTGGATCTTCTGGATCAACGTGCCGGTCGGCCTCGTCGCGCTCGTGCTCGTGCACAGGCACCTGCGCGAGGTGCCGCGCGGCGGCGTGCGCGCGCCGACCGACGTGCTCGGCGCCGTGCTGGTGACCGCGGCGGCGATGGCCGCGATCTACGGCGTCGTCGAGGCCGGTCACGCGTCGTGGGCGGCGCCGCAGGTCCGTGTGGCGCTCGCGGCGGCGCTCGCGCTCACCGTCGTGTTCTTCGCGGTGGAGGCGCTGCGCCCGAACGCGCTGCTGCCGCTGCGCATGCTGCGGATCCGGAGCCTCGTCGTGACGAGCGTCGTCCGCGGGTTCATGGCGATGGCGCTCTACGGCGGGTTCTTCCTCGCGACACTCGACATGTCGCGCACGCTCGGGTTCGGGCCGCTCTCGGTCGGGCTCGCGTTCTTGCCGCAGACACTGACCGTCGCCGCGCTCTCCCTCGGAGGCAGCGCGTGGCTCGTGCGGCGCATGGGCCCCGTGCGCGTGCTCGTGCTCGGGCTCGCACTCGTCGCGGTCGGCATGGGCATCATGGCGGCACTCGCGCTCGATGCTCCCTACTTCCCGCTGCGCGCGATCGCGCACGTCGTGCTCGGCGTCGGCTTCGGCATGTCGTTCCTGCCGCTGCTGACGCTCGCGATGTCGGAGGTGCCCGCCGCCGATGCCGGGCTCGGCTCCGCGATCGTCAACCTGTCGCTGCAGCTCGCGGCCGCGGTCGATGTCGCGGTGCTCGTGACCGCCGCGTCGTTCCGCACGCGCACGCTCGTCGCGGCCGGCACGGCGATGCAGGAAGCCGTCGTGCGCGGGACTCGCTTTGCCTATTCGATCGCCGTCGTCGGCGTGCTCGTCGGGCTCACGCTCGCGGCCACGCTGCTTCACAGGGAAAGGTAGGTCGTCATGCCGCTCTCACTCCTGCCGCTGCTCGTGGTCGAAGAGGATGTCCCGGCGATCGCGCGCGCCGCGATCCGCCGCGCAAAGACGGCGTCGAGCGGGTTGCGTCGCGCGTACCTGGTCGCCGCGGCCGAGGCGCTGTATCGCGACGCGCACCTGAGCTGCGCGGAGGCGCGCGAGCTCGTCGGGCTCGAGCCCTAGAACGAGAACGGCAGATCGAGCTGCACGATCTCGTACGTGCGATCGGAGAGCGGCTGATCGAGCGCGCGCGCGACCGACACGCCGGGCCGCAGCGCGTGATGCGCGTCGAGCTTCAACAACAAGCGCAGACCGGCCGCGACGGTGAGGTTGTCGCGCGCGTCGGGGTTCATCGCGACCGCGGCGGGCGTCGTCAGGTAGCGCTGGTACCTCACCTCGGCGCTCGCGCACAGCCACGACACCAGGAAGTAGCCGACGTGCGCGCCGGTCGTGAAGTTCGTCTTGTACTCGTCGGACTGCACGGCCTCGCCGCGCACACGGAACAGCTCGAACAGCGTCGCCTCCGCCTGGAGCGTCAGGCCGTGATCGACGTACGCGATGTCGACGCCGACCGTCGGCGTCAGGTCGTTGACCGCGAACATCGAGTTGTCCATCGCGGAGCGCGCGAGCGCGGTCGCCTTCTCGGCGGCGAGGCGCGCTGGCGTGCCATCGTTGCCGCCGCCGCTGCCGAGCGGCAGCGCCACGCCGCCGAACACGGCGACCTTCAACGCCCCGTGCACGGGCGGCCCCCACACGAGGCCGACGACCGGATTCGACACGCCTCCCGCCTTCGGGCCGGCCGCCGGCTCGTTGAAGAAGCTCGTGACGCGCACGAGCGGCGCGAGCCGCGGGAACATCTTGTACGCGAACGTGAACGTCGACGCGTAGGTCTCGCCACGCACGTCCTTGTCGACAAACGTCGCGGCGACATTGTCGAGCCGCACGACGCTGCCCGGCGCCGGCGAGCGCAGGTTCCACGCGAGCGACAGCGGCGCATCGGCGTGCGCGATCGTGGCAGTCGCGAGCAGGATCAGCAGTACGCGCACTCCTGATACACTCGCACGAGTGCGCGCTGTCGTCGTCGTCTGCATCGCCGCGAGTGGCTGCGACGCGCTCTTTCATCTCGACCACGTGCCGTCGCCTCTCGATGGAAGCGTCACGTCCGATACGGATTCCGGAAGCGCTGGCGATCAGCCGAACCTCGTCTTCGTGTCGTCGCAGACGGTCGTGCCAGCTTCACTCGGCGGCGCGGCCGGTGCCGACGCGCTCTGCTCGTCCCTCGCGGCGCAGGCCGGTCGTCCCGGCACCTATGTCGCCTGGCTCGGCACGTCGACGAAGAGTGCCCCGCTTCGCATCGGCACGACCGCGCGCGGCTGGGTGCGTGCCGACGGCCGGCCGTTCGCCGACACCGTCGTCGACATCGTGCAGGGCAAGGTGTGGTACCCGCTGCGGCTCACCGAATCGGGCGAGGATGTCGGAGCCGGCAGCGCCGCGGACCTCACGGTCGTGACCGGCACGAACGCCGACGGCACGACGGGCTCGACGACGTGCGCCGACTACACGACCGCGACGATCCAGGGCGTCTCCGCGGGCCTCGCCGACAACGCGCCATACGGCTGGAGCTCGAACATGGGCGCCGCCTGCACGTCGCCGGCGCGGCTCTACTGCTTCGGTGTCGATCGCGCGGTCCCCGTCTCGCTGACGCCGGAGAGCACGCGGCGCGCGTTCATCACGCTCGACGCGTATGCGACCGGCGGCGGCGTCGCCGCGCTCGACCAGGCGTGCGCGGTCGATGCGACGAGCTTCCACCTGACGGGCACGTACAAGGCCGCGGTGGCGACGACCACGCAGTCGGCGCTGTCCCGCTTCACGCCGGGCACGCCGTGGGTCCGCCCCGACGGCGTCACCGCGATCGACACGAGCGGCGACCTGCTCGCACCGATCGAGCTCGACGGCGGCGGCGGCAACGAGCAGGTCGGCGTCGCGTGGGCAGGTGCGCCGTCGCTGATCGCGAAGGCTCCGACGAGCGCCGCCTCCTGCTACGACTGGACGCGCGCCGACGGCTCGCTCGGCCTCACCGGAAACTACTCGCGCAGCGCGGGCGAAGCGTTCGGCGGCATTCCGAACACGTGCAACAACATGATGCACGTCTACTGCCTGGAGGAGTAGCAGGCGCGCGAGGTGACACGCCTCGTCAGCCGGCGAACACGTCGGCCGTGTAGCGGCCCTGCGCCTCGAGGTCCGCGAGCCACGTGCGGCCCGCCTCGACGGTCGCGCCGGTGTGATCGGCGTGGATCGTCGCGAGCGTCTCGCGGACCGCGGGTGCCATGCGCTTGCCGTCGCCGCAGACGTAGATGCGCGCGCCCGCATCGAGCAACTCGGCGACGCGCTCGCGATCGTGCCAGAGGCGATGCTGGACGAACGTGATGCCGTCGCGCTCCTGGCGGAAGAACGCCGGGCGCACGGTGACGATGCCCTGCGCTTCCCACGCGGCGAGCTCGTCTCGGTAGAGGAAGTCGACGTCGGGGTGATCGCAGCCGAAGAAGAGGTCGGCAGAGCCGAGCGTGGTGCCGCGCGCGTGCAGCGCGGCGCGCTCCTCGAGGAAGCCGCGGAACGGTGCGATGCCCGTGCCGGCGCCGATGAAGATCACGGGCGTGGTGGGATCGTCGGGCAGGAAGAACGGCGTGTTCGGCGAGACGATGCTGCCGTAGAACGTCGCGCCGGGCTCGAGGCGTGCGAGGTGCGTCGAGCAGGTGCCGCGATAGCGGCCGGTGCCGGACCAAGCGGGCGCGTCGAGCACGGCGACCGCGAGCGCGCAGCGATCGGCGGCGGCGAGAGGAGACGACGCGATCGAGTAGCGGCGCGGCTTCATCGGCGACAACAGCTCGAGGAAGCGCGCGAACGGCAGCTGCGTCGACTGGAAGCGCTCGAGGAGATCGAGCACGGAGACGCGCTTGCCGAGGATCTCGGCCTCGTGCTCGGCGTCCTGTGCGAGGGCGAGCAGGCGCTTCGCCTCGGGCGGGCACGGCGTGGCGGCGGCGAGTGCCTTGAGGTCGCTCTTCGTCGCGGGGGCCTTGAGCTCGACGAAGCGGGCGAGCAGCTGCGCGACCGTGATCGGCCGATCGACCGGCAGCAGCGACGAGGTCTCGCGCGTGCGATGCACGACGATCGTGTCGTCGGGCGCGAGCTGGAAGCGCGCGGCGGCGCGGCGCACGAGCTCGGGATCGTTCTCGGGCAGCACGGCGAGGTAGTCGCCGGCGCGATACGTGGTGCCGGCGGGCAGCACGATCTCGAGGTGGCGCTTGCTGCGCGGATCGCCCGGCGCGATCAGCTCGCGGTTCACGGTGATCGTCATCGGCTGCGCGTTGTACGCGGCTGCGATCGTCGCGGCGCCGTTGTCGACGCGCTCGATCTGATACGCGGGCACGTCGGCGGCCGGCGCGTGGACGATGCCGACCTCGGCGTCGACGCTCGCGAGCGCGCCCTGCGACCACGTCTCGAACGCGCCGAAGAAGTCGCCGCCCGCATCAGCCTCGCCGCGCGCGTGAAGAGCGCGTGCGCCCGCGTGCTGCAGCCGCGCTTCGATGCGTCGCGGGACGGCCTGGTACGTCGAGGCCCAGTCGCGGTGGCCGCAGCCGAGCACGGCGTAGCGGACGCCGGCGAGCGCGCCGGGCTCGATCGCATCGAGCCATTCGACGAAGCGGCGCGCGTTGTCGGGCGGCTGGCCATTGTAGGACGCGGTGACGATCACGACCGCGCCCTCGCGCGGCAGGTGGCCGGCGTGCTCGTCGAGCGGAGCGACCCGCGCGGCGTAGCCACGGCGGCCGGCATCGCGGGCGATGCGCTCCGCGAAGTCCTGCGACGAGCCGCTGTTCGAGCCGAACAGCACGAGCAGCGGCGTCGCATGGGAGGGCGCGGCCTCCGCGACCGGCGCGGCTTTCGGTGCCGCCGCGATGAAGCCCGCCGCCGGCGTGCGCTTCTTCGCACGCACGAGCAGGTTGTCGGGCTTGAGCGTCAGCGACTCCTTGATCTTCAGCTCGTAGCCGTACGGATCGCTGAGCTCGAAGCGCCACAGCAGCGCGGCGAGCACGAGCGTCGCCTCCTGCATCGCGAACACGCGGCCGATGCACGCGCGCTGGCCGGTGCCGAACGGCTTCCACGCGTTTGCGGGGATCTCGTCGGCGTGGTCCCAGCGATCTGGATCGAAGGCCTCGGGGTCGCGCCACACGGCGGGGTCGCGGTGGAGCACGGGCGTGAGCACGAGGATGACATCGCCGGGGTGGACGTCGATCTCGCCGCCGAGCAGCGTGTCGTGCTTCGCGGTGAGACCGAATGCGGGCGCGGTCGGCCACAGGCGCAGCGACTCCTTGAGCGCGTGGTCGAGGTAGCGCAGCTGCGCAAAATCTTCGAACTGCGGCACGCGCGTGCGATCGCTGCCGAGCACGCGATCGACCTCCGCGACGGCCTTCTCCATCGCCTCGGGATGGCGCAGCAGCTGATACAGCGTGAACGAGAGCAGGCCGCTCGTCGTCTCGTGGCCGGCGATCAGGAACGTCATGATCTGGAACCGGATCTGGATGTCGGTGAGCGCGCCGTCGGCGAGCATCAGGTCGAGCAGGTCCTTCGGCGTGCCGTCGGGCCGCGGCTGGCTCTTGCGCTCGCGGATCACCTCGTCGACGACGTCGTACATCAGCGCGAGATCGCGATCGTACTGGCGCCGCGTGACGAGCATCAGCCGCGACTGCAGCGAGAGCCGCCGCGATCGAGCGCCTGCCTCGCCGAGCGCGCGCACCATCGAGTCGACGAACGGGTGCATCTCGCGCTGGTAGTAGCTGTTGAAGCGGTAGCTGAAGCCGGAGAGCGCGATCGTGTCGAGCGTCAGGCGCGTCATGTTGTCGGCGACGTCGTGATCGACGTGCGGGCCGAGGCGCTCCCACTTCGTGACGAGCTGATCGGTGACATCGAGCATGTCGGCCCAGTAGCGACGCATCGCGGGCGCGCCGAACGCGGGCATCAGCATGCGATGGGCGGTCGCCCAGGCCGGGTCGTCGTTGTCGGCGGTGAACAGCGCGTCGCCGCCGAGGTCGCGCAGCTGGCGGAGCGGCGCGTGCACGATCTTCTCGAAGCGCGTCGGATCCGACAGCTCCTCGACGAGCCGGTGCTCGCCGACGACGAGCGCGGTCTGCGACGGGAACTGCAGCCGGTACACGGGCCCCAGCTCGCGCGCGAGGCGCATCATCGACTGCACGGGTGCATCGATATCGATGCTCGGCGCGTTGCCGACGAACGGGTACGCGCGGGGCTGCGGGACCGAGGAGAATGCGGATTTCGACATCAGGACTAGCCCTCCTTGACTTATAGAGCTATAAGTCATGCATGACACCGTGCGTCACTCAGGGCAAGTGAGGAATTCGGCTCGCTCGCTAACAGCGCATCGCGACGTGATCGTTCGCGAGGCATTGCACGAGTTTGCGTCGAAGGGCTTCGCGGGAGCGACGACCGTGGCGATCGCGAAGCGCGCCGGTGTCACGCAGCCGCTGATCCACCATCACTTCGGATCGAAGGAGAAGCTGTGGGAGCACGTGCTCGCCGAGATGTTCGGTGCGCTGACCCGGGCGCTCGTCGGCGCGGACGACCAGAGCGGAGGCGAGCGCGCGCGGATCGAGCGGCTGCTGCGCACGCTCGTGACGTTCGCGAGCGAGCACCCGGAGCTGTCGCGCCTGATCCGGCTCGAGAGCGCGAGCGGCGGCGCGCCGTTCGAGCACATGTACCGCGAGCACATCGCGCCGCTCTTGAAGTTCTTCGAGTCGGTCGTGCACGGCGCGGTCGCGAGCGGGCACATGCGGCCGGCGCCGGCCGGATTCATCTACTTCGCGACGGTCGGCCTGTGCACCCAGCTGTTCGCCGAGCCGGCGACCGCGAAGCGCGCGTTCGGCATCGACGCCCGCTCGCCAAAGACGGCGGCGGCGTACGCGGACTTCGCCGTCGCCGTGTTCTTCGACGCGCTGTGGGTCCGCTGACCCGCGCCGGCTGAGCGTCACTTCGCTTCGAGCATCGCGATCGCCTTCGTGATGCGTCGCTCGCGCGTCTCCGGCTTCTTCGCCGACGTCACCCAGTCGACCAGCTCCTTCTGGTGTGTGTAGCTCCACTTCTTCCACGTCGCGAGCGCGGGCGCGCGCTTGCGCATCGCCGTCATCAGATCGCGCGGCGGATCGATCGTGCGCGGCGCGAGATCGGGCTCGACGGTGAGCCGGCACGTGCCGTTCGCCGGCACGCCCGCCTTCTCGCGGATCTCGCGGCGCATCGGGAAGAAGTAGCGGCCGCCGTAGATCGCGACCGTCGTGCGGTACGTGACGCCGTTGACGGTGACGCGGATCGGCATCCGCTTGCGGCCGAACACCTCCTCGACATCGAACGGGACCTCCACCCCGCCCTCCTCGACGAGCGTCGTCGTGAACGTGCGGCCGGCGGGCTTCGTCGCGCGCCGGGGAGCGGCCTCCGCGAGCTTGAAGCGCAGGCCAGACCACACGTTGTCGATCGCGATCTGCGCGACGGCGGTGAGGCCCTTGTCGGCGAGCGCGAGGCGCAGGAGGTCGCGGTTGAGATCGGTGTCGAGCGCGTTCGCCTTCGGGTAGCAGACCCACAGCGCGGACGTCTCGCTCATCGCGGCCTTGAGCTGCGCGAGCTTGCCATCGAGCTGGGCCTTGCGCGTGACGAAGATCTGCACGACGTCGAGCGGGCCCTTGAGCGCCTTCTTCTGCGTCACGCCGAGCTCGTCGAGCTCGAGCTGGTAGCCCGTGGGCGCGTCGAGCACGCACATCGTCGCGCCGGCCTTCAAATGCATCTTCTTCGCGAGCGTGCTCATGTCAGCTCCCCATCACGAACGTGTTGCCGTCGGGGTCCTTGAAGATCGCGGACGTGCCCCACGACTCCTTCTTCGGCCCCTGCACGAACTCGACGCCCTTCGCCGCCAGCTCCGCGTGCGTCTTCTCGACGTCGTCGCAGTGGAACGAGATGTTCTGGAAGTGGCCGATGCGCGCCTCCTGCCCGGGCGGCGTGAACAGCACGAGCCCGGTCTGCGCGCCGGGGATCTTCAGCTCGATCCAGCGCTGGCCGGGCAGGAACGGCCGGTCGGTCACGACCTGAAAGCCGACCTGCTCGGTCCAGAACTTCAGCGCGCGGTCCTGGTCGCTCACCGGGATGCTGACGAATTTGATCCGCTTCATGCGCTGTCTCTACGCGAGCGGCGCGCGAGCTGGCGAGCGAATTCGCGACGCGCCATCGCGGTTGGCTGTTTCGCTGACTATAGCTACGATGGCTATAGTCATCATGGCGAAGACACTCGCGATCGATCCATACCTTGTCGACGTGCTCTTGCCCGACCTCGTCGGGCACGACAAGCGGCCGGCCGCGTACCTGCTGTTCTTGTGGCTGTGGGCGAACACGCGCGGGACCGGCCGGAAGGCGGCGTTCTTCAGCTACCAGATGCTGTCGGACCGGACCGGCCTGTCGAAGCGCGCCGTCCAGCGCTCGGTCGCGTGGCTCGAGGCGCGCGAGCTGCTCGCCGTGACGCGGACGTCGAAGACGAGCGTGCCGCAGTACACGGTGCTCGCGCCGTGGCTCCGCTGATCGCTGGTGCAGGACCGCGTCGCGCCGCTCCGCTCGAGTGGCGTATCGCGATGCCGATCCAGCTGGCCGCGCGTACTCGCTAGCGGCGCGCGCGCAGGCGGAGCTGGACGAGGCCGCTCGGCCACGCCGCGTGGCTCTCGAGCTCGAAGCGGTGCTCGCGGCCGCCGAACAGCGGGATACCGTCGCCGAGCACGATCGGGATCAGGGACAGCGTGATGTCGTCGATCAGGCCGGCGTCGAGGAACTGGCGGATCACGTTGCCGCCGTCGACGTAGATCCGGCTCGCGCCCGCGAGCGTGGCGACGAGCTCGTGCGGCGTGCCCGCGAACGCCTCCGCGCCGTGGCGTAGCTCGACGGGCCGGTGCGTCATCACGACGACGCGCTTGCCCGCGTAGGGCCACTCCGGGAACCCGAGCACCGTGTCGTACGTGCCGCGCCCGACGACGAGCGTGTCCACCGAGGCCATGAAGCCGGTGTAGCCGTGGTCGTCGGGGTCGCCGGCGGCGAGCTCGAGCCAGTCGAGGCTGCCGTCCTTGCGGGCGATGAAGCCGTCGAGGCTCGTCGCGATGAAGACCGAGCAGCGCATCTGATGAGCCTCACCGAGCATGGACCAAGCCGCCCGCGTGGCCAAATTTTTGTCCACGGATCCGGCGCGGGTGACCGTTGGGGTATGCGGACAGCGATTGTCGTCGCGATCGTCGTGGCTTGCGCCGGGGCGGCGCGCGCTGATGAGCGGATCGAAGTGCGTGGCGTGACGTTCGAGGAAGCGGGTGGCACGACACGCGTCCACGTGCGCGCGACGAAGGCGCCGATGTTCAGCGTGTACAAGCTCGAGCGACCGACGCGGATCGTCGTCGACATGCCGCGCGCGCGCGTCGCCGATGCGTTGCTCGGCCACGACACGACTGCCGCGTTCTCGCCGAACACGTGGGCCGTGAGCGCGGTGACGGCGCAGCAGCTCGACGACGGCGGCCCGGTCGCGCGGCTCGTCGTCACGCTCGCGCGCCCTGGCCGCTATCAGGTCGAGAGCGACGCGAGCGACGTGACGATCGTCGTGACCGCGCGCGATCCGATGCCGGCCGTCGCGGGCGGCGATGCGAAGGCGCTCGACCAGGCGCGTGCCGACGCGGCGAAGGCGAAGCAGGCCGCGGCGGCCGCGCAGAGCGAAGCGGAGCGGCTGCGCGATGCGGTCGCGCAGGCGCAGAAGGTCGCCGACGCGGCGCGCGGCGCCGATGCCGAGCGTGCGCGTGGCGAGCTCGCGAAGGCGAAGGCCGATGCGGCGCGGGCCCGGGATGCCGCGACCACGGCGCAGGCCGAGGCCGAGCGCCAGCGCGTCGCCGCCGAGAAGGCCGCGCGCGATGCGATGGCGGAGGCGCAGCGCGCGAAGGCCGATGCGCAGGCGGCACGCGGCGAGGCCAGTGCGGCGCGTGGCGAAGCCGTGGCCGCACGCGACGAGATCGCGCGCACGAAGGCCGAGGCGGTTGCCGCACGCGACGAGGTCGCGCGGACCAAGGCGGATGCGGAGCGCGCACGCGCGGAGGCGGATGCGGCGAAGGCCGCGCTCGCGAAGGCTCAGGCCGGCGGCGCGAAGAACGCGGATGACCTCACGCGCCTGCGAGCCGATGCGGAGCGCGCGCGCGCCGAGGCCGAGGCCGCGAAGGCCGCGCTCGCGAAGGCCGATGCCGACCGCCAGGCGGCGATCGCGAAGGCGCAGGCCGATGCCGCCCGCGGCGCGAAGACGACCGACGAGCTCGCGCGCACGAAGGCCGAGAGCGCGCAGGCCGCCGAGGCGCTCGCGCGCACGCGCGCCGAGGCCGACAAGGCACGCGCCGAGGCCGAAGCGACGAAGGCCGAGCTCGCGCGCGTCCGCGCGGAGCAGCAAGCCGCCGCCATGCGCGCGGAGACCGAGGCCGCGCGTGCGACCGCCGCGAGTACGGCTGCCGCGCGCGCCCAGGCAGACGCGGAGCGCGCCGCGAAGACCGCCGACGAGCTCGCGCGCGTCCGCGCCGAGGCCGAGCGCACGCGCAAGGAAGCCGATGCCGCGCGCGCCGAGCTGGCCCGCGTGCGCGCCGCCGCCGCAAACGAGACGGCGCGTGCGACCGCGGAGGCCGCGCGTGCGACGAGCGTCAGCGCCGATGCGGCGCGCGCCCAGGCCGATGCGGCCGCCGCCGCGAAGTCGAGCGAGCTCGCGCGATCGAGCGAGCTGGCGAGGTCCAATGGCGAGCTGGCAAAGTCCAACGGCGAGCTCGCGCGCGTCCGCGCGGAGGCCGAGCGCGCCCGCCGCGAAGCCGACGCGACGAAGGCCGAGCTCGCGCGTGCCCAGGCCGAGGCCGCCAGTGCCGCGCGCGCGAACGACGAGCTCGCGAAGACGCGCGTCGAGGCCGACCGCGCGCGCGCCGAGGCAGAGCGGTCGCGGACCGATGCCGAGCGCGCCCGCAGCGACGCCGAGCGCGCCCGCGCCGACGCCGAGCGCGCCCGTGCCGAGGCCGAGGCCGCGAAGCTCGCGCTCGCCAAGGCCCAGGCCGACGCCGCGCGCGGCGCGAAGACCGCCGACGAGCTCGCGCGCGTCAAGGCGGACGCGGATCGCACGCGCCTCGAAGCCGACCGCACCCGCGCCGACGCCGAGCGGATGCGCGCCCAGGCCGACCGCGCGCGCAGCGACGAGCTCGCCCGCATGAAGGCCGACGCCGAGCGCGCCCGCGGCGACGCCGAGCGCGCCCGCGCCGAGGCCGAGGCCGCGAAGACCGCGCTCGCGAAGGCGCAGGCCCAGGCGCAGGCCCAGGCGCAGGCCGACAGCGCACGCGGCGCGAAGGACGACGCGCGCGCGAAGGACGACGCCCGCGCTGCGGCCGAGCTCGCACGTGCCAAGGCCGCCGAGCTCGCACGCGCCAAGGCCGATGCGGAGCGCGCCCGCGCCGAGGCGGAGGCGATGAAGGCGCAGCTCGCGCGCTCGCAGGCCGATGCCGATCGCGCTCGCGCCGACGACGTCGCCCGCGCGAAGGCAGACGCGGAGCGCGCGCGCGCCGAGACCGAGGCGATGAAGGCGCAGCTCGCGCGCTACCAGGCAGAGGCCGCGCGTGCCGCGCGCACGCAGGCGGACGAGGT
>CAYUNM010000030.1:0-68308 GCA_964446175.1 uncultured Kofleriaceae bacterium | reverse complement strand
GCCGAGGCCGACGCCGCGAAGGCCGCGCTCGCGAAGGCGAACGCCGAGGTCGCGAAGCTCCGCGCGCAGCCTGCCGCACCCGCCGGCCCCCCGCAGCGCGTCGCGGCCGCGTCGACGCCGCCGGCTGGCCAGCGCGTCGCGAGCGCCCCGCCCTCTCCGGCCACCGCGCCGTTCGATCCGGCGAGCGCGGGCATCGCGTTCGTCGGCCGCAACGGCTCCGGTGACGTCCAGATCCTGCTCGGGCCGCAAGTCCGCGTCACGCAAGGCGTGGTCAACGCGACGCACTGCGAGCTGATCGTCGACGGCGTCGATCCGGGTGCGCGCGTCGAGCAGAGCATCGACGTCACGAAGTTCGGCAGCCCGGTGCGCGCGCTGCGCGTCTATCGCGACCCGCGCAACCCGACGCGCGTGTACATCAGCCTCTCGCTGCTCGCGCCCGTCACCCCGACGGTCCGTCGCACGCCGAAGGGTGTGCAGTGGCACGTCGAGGGCAACGACCTGGCCTGAGCGGGCTGCGCGAAATCCCGAGGGCGCGCACCTTGCACGACCCTCGCGCATGACCGTCGCGATCATCGGAGCCGGCATCGCGGGCCTCGTCGCAGCGCGCGCGCTGCACGCGCGTGGTGTTCCCGTCGAGATCTTCGAGGCGCGTGATCGGATCGGCGGGCGCGTGTTCGACGTACCCGCGCACGGCTGGATCCCGCTGCAGCTCGGCTGCGAATTCGTGCACGGGCGCCCGCCGGAGCTGCTCGAGCTGCTGCGCCGCGCGCGGCTGCCGATCGCCGCGATCACCGACACGCACCACCAGCCGCGCGGCGGGCGGCTCCAGCCGATCGAGGACATCTGGGAGCGCTTCGGCGAGCTGCTCGAGCCGGCGACGCGCCAGCGCCGCGACCAGTCCGCGTACAGCTACCTCGAGCAGCAGCGCATGCGCGACGAGGACCGCCGCATGTTCGCGATGCTCGTCGAGGGCTTCTACGCCGCGCCTCTCGACGACATCAGCATCCAGAGCGTCGCCGGGGATGCGAGCGGAGCCGGTGGCGAGGCCTCGGCGCAAGCGCGCGTGCGCGGCGGGTACGGTGCACTCGTCGCGTGGCTCGCGCACGAGATCGCCGGCGTCCCGATCCACCTCGGCCGTGCCGTTCGCGCGATCGACTGGACGACGAAGCACGTGCGCGTCGATGGGCGCGACTTCGACCAGGTGATCGTCACGGTGCCCGTCGGTGTCCTCGGTGACATCGCGTTCACGCCGCCGGTCGACGAGCCCATCGACATGGTCGCGATGGGCCCCGTCGTCAAGCTGCTCGTCTGCTTCCGCCAGGCCCGCTGGCCGCGCGAGCTCGACCTCGTGCACGGCGGCGAGCGCGGCTTTCCGACGTACTGGATCCGTTCCGCGTACAACGCGCACGTGCTCACGGCGTGGGCGGGCGGGCCACACGCGCAGGCGCTCGCCGGCTGCACCGGCCACGAGCTCGTCGCGCGCGCGCTCGACGGCTTCGAGCGGCTCACCGGCGCATCACACCTGCGCGACGACATGCTCGATCATCACCACCACGACTGGCAGGTCGATCCGTTCTCGCGCGGCGCCTACAGCTACACGCGCGTCGGCGGTACGCACGCGGCGGAGGAGCTGGCGAAGCCGCTCGGGGAGCGGTTGTGGATCGCCGGCGAGGCGACGGACGCCGAGTACGAGGGGACGGTCGCGGGCGCGCTCGCGAGCGGGCTGCGCGCCGCGCGGGAGCTGCTCTCAACGCTGCGCGTGGCCGGTTCGAGTGTGCTTCGCGAGGCCGATGAAGGCGGCGATGCCGATCACGACGAGCAACAGGATGCCAAACCAGATGAGAGTGATCATGATGGGGCATCGTGCAGCAGTCATGCCGCACAGCACGGGTGAGCGCGCGGGCACGGGCGCGCGCGCTGTCCACGCTCGGCACGCGTGAGCGGCCGTCCTGGCGGGCGCGCGGTGTGCATCGCAGTGCGCCATGGGCCGCACGCGTCTTCCGATCTGGCCGCTCGTCAAGCAGATCGTGCGCGGTGACGCGCTCGGCCTCGATGGCACCGCGCGGTCGCCTCGTACCGACGAGGCGCGGCCGCGGACCGAATCCGCCGATCGCGTCGTCAAGAGCGTCTGCCCGTACTGCGCGGTTGGTTGCGGCCAGCTCGTCTACGTCAAGGACGACAAGATCACCGACATCGAAGGCGATCCGGACTCGCCGATCAGCGAAGGCTGTCTGTGCCCCAAGGGCGCCGCGACGCGCCAGCTCGTCACCGGAGCGCATCGCGTCGAGCACGTGCTGTATCGCCGGCCCGGCGCGACCGAGTGGGAGCGCATCTCGCTCGAGCGCGCGATGGACATGGTCGCCGATCGAGTTGCCGACACGCGCGAGCGCACGTGGCAGGAGAAGCTGCCGACCGGGCAAGGCGTCGCGCGCACGATGGGCATCGCGCACCTCGGCGGCGCGACGCTCGACAACGAGGAGAACTATCTCCTCAAGAAGCTGTACACGGCGCTCGGCATCGTGATGGTCGAGAACCAAGCACGCATATGACACAGCTCCACGGTCCCCGGTCTGGGGATCTCGTTCGGACGCGGCGGAGCGACGACCTACGTGCAGGATCTCGCGCAGGCGGACTGCATCCTGATCCAGGGCTCAAACATGGCGGAGTGCCATCCGGTCGGGTTCCGGCACGTGATGGCCGCGAAGACGCGCGGCGCGACGCTGATCCACGTCGATCCGCGCTTCACGCGCACGAGCGCCGTCGCCGATCTGCACGTGCCGCTGCGCGTCGGCAGTGACATCGCGTTCCTCGGCGGGCTCATCCGCTACGTGATCGAGAACGAGCGCTACTTCAAGGAGTACGTCGTCCCGTACACGAACGCGGCGACGCTCATCAAGAAGGAGTTCAAGGACACCGAGGAGCTCGACGGCCTGTTCAGCGGCTACAACTCGCACACGGGCCAGTACGAGGCCGAGAGCTGGCAGTACGAGGGCATCGACGTCGTGCCCGCGGCCGGTCACAAGGAGGCGATCGCGCAGCTCGGCGCCGGCAAGGAAGGCGGCGGAGGCTTCGATCGCGTCGTCAACGAGGAGCGCGACGAGTCGCTGCAGCATCCGCGCTGCGTGTTCCAGATCGTGCGGCGGCACTTCGCGCGCTACACGCCGGAGTTCGTCGAGCAGGTCACGGGCGTGTCGCAGCAGGACTTCCTGCGCGTCGCCGAGACGCTGTGCGCGAACAGCGGCCGCGAGAGGACGACCGCGATCTGCTACGCCGTCGGCTGGACGCAGCACTCGGTCGGCGTGCAGTACATCCGCGCCGCGTCGATCCTGCAGCTCTTGCTCGGCAACATCGGCCGGCCCGGCGGCGGAATCATGGCGCTGCGCGGCCACGCGTCGATCCAGGGCTCGACCGACATCCCGACGCTCTACGACCTGCTGCCCGGCTACTTGCCGATGCCCCACCACGAGCACGCGCAGAATCTCCAGACGTATCTGAAGTCGCACCGCTCCGACAGCGGCTGGTGGAGCGAGATGCCGAAGTACATGGTGTCGCTGCTCAAGGCGTGGTTCGGGGAGCAAGCGACCGCGGAGAACCAGTACCTGTTCGGCCGCCTGCCACACGTCAGCGGCGATCACAGCCACCTCGCGTCGATCGCGCTGATGGCCGACGGCAAGATCGACGGCTACCTCGTGATGGGCGAGAACCCGGTCGTCGGCACCGTCGGCGGCCTGCTGCAGCGCAAGGGCATGCGCAAGCTGAAGTGGCTCGTCGTGCGCGACTTCGCGCCGACCGAGACCGCGGAGTTCTGGCGCGACAAGCCCGAGGAGTGCGACACGGAGGTGTTCTTCTTCCCGGCCGCCGCGCACACCGAGAAGGACGGCTCGTTCACGAACACGAACCGCCTGCTGCAGTGGCACCACAAGGCCGTCGAGCCGAAGGGCGACGCGCGCAGCGAGCTCTGGTTCACGTATCACCTCGGCCGCCGCCTCAAGGAGCGCTACGCGGGCTCGACCGGCGAGCGCGACTGGCCGATGCGCGCGCTGACGTGGGACTACCCGACGCACGGGCCGACGCAGGAGCCGAGCGCCGAAGCCGTGCTGCGCGAGGTCAACGGCTACAAGATCTCCGACGGCAGCATCATCGACACGTTCCTGGATCTGAAGGACGACGGCTCGACGGCATCGGGCTGCTGGATCTACACCGGCGCGTTCGCGAAGGATCAGAACCAGACCGCGCGCCGCAAGAGCCGGTTCGAGCAAGGACACGCCGCGCTCGAGTGGGGCTGGTCGTGGCCGAGCAACCGCCGCATGATGTACAACCGCGCGAGCGCGGATCCCGACGGCAAGCCGTGGAGCGAGCGGAAGCGCTACGTCTGGTGGGATGCCGACAAGGGCGAGTGGACGGGCGAGGACACGCCCGACTTCATCAAGGATCGCCCGCCGAGCTACCGCCCCGACAAGGACGCGCACGGCACCGCGACGATCCGCGGCGACGCGCCGTTCATCATGCAGAGCGACGCGCGCGGCTGGCTGTTCGCGCCGAGCGGCATCATCGACGGCCCGCTGCCGACGCACTACGAGCCCGAGGAGTCGGTGATCCCGAACCCGCTCTATCCGCAGCAGTGCAACCCGGTGCGCCAGGAGTACCGGCGGCGCGACAACCCGTATCACGCGGCCGCGCACGACCACCGGTTCCCGTTCGTGCTGACGACGTTCCGGCTCACCGAGCACCACACTGCCGGCGGCATGAGCCGCACGGTGCCATGGCTCTCCGAGCTGCAGCCGGAGCTGTTCTGCGAGGTCTCGCCGGAGCTCGCCGCGGATCGCGGCCTCGAGCACGGAGGCTGGGCGACGGTGAAGACCGCGCGCGCGGAGGTCGAGTGCCGCGTCATGGTCACGCGACGCGTGCAGCCGCTCGTCGTCTCCGGCGAGGTCATCCACCAGATCTGCATGCCGTATCACTTTGGCAGCGTCGGCGTCGTGACCGGCGACATCGTGAACAACCTGTTCGAGCTCGTCAGCGATCAGAATGTCCACATCCCGGAGAGCAAGGTCGCGACGTGCACGATCCGCCCCGGACGGCGCCGCAAGGAGCTCGTGCGCATCGATCCCGATCCGGGCCGCGATGCGCTCCGCCGGCGCGACATGCCCGGCGTCGGGCAGCCGACCGCGGAGCCGACGCAGAACAAGACGGAGAAATGATGCGCACCGTTGGCTTTCTCACCGACACGACGCTGTGCATCGGCTGCAAGGCATGCGAGGTCGCGTGCAAGCAGTGGAACCAGCTCCCCGACGACGGCTACCGGCTCACCGGCATGTCGTACGACAACACGGCTGCGCTCGGCGCCTCGACGTGGCGACACGTGCTGTTCAGCGAGAAGCCGGCGGCGCGCGGCGTGTCGTGGAAGATGATGTCGGACGTCTGCAAGCACTGCGAGCGCGCGGGCTGCCTCGAGGCGTGCCCGACCGGCGCGATCATTCGCACCGAGCACGGCTCCGTCGTCGTCCAGGACGACATCTGCAACGGCTGCGGCTACTGCGTGCCGGCGTGTCCGTTCGGCGTCGTGCAGAAGAGCGAGCAGGATGGCCGCGCCCACAAGTGCACGCTGTGCTTCGATCGCCTGCAAGGCGGGCTCGAGCCCGCGTGCGCGAAGGCGTGCCCGACGGACTCGATCCTGTTCGGCGAGATCGACGAGCTGCGCACGCGCGCCGAGCAGCGAGCCACCCAGCTGCGCGAGCGCGGCGTCGACGCGCGGCTCTACGGTCACGACGCGCTCGACCAGCCGGGCACCGGCGGCCTCCACGCGTTCTTCCTGCTCGAGGACGAGCCGGAGCTGTACAACCTGCCGCCGCACCCGCAGGTGCCGACGAAAGGCGTGGGCAAGTCGTGGCTCGCCGCCGCCGCGGGCGCCGTCGGTCTGCTCGCACTCGCACTGCTGGAGAGGAAATGACCGAGACGTACTACGACCTGCCCGTCGTCAAGGCCGCCCCGTGGACGTGGTACGTGCCGACGTACTTCTATCTGGGCGGGCTCGCCGGCGCCGCATCGACGATGGGCCTCGAGCGCATCGCCGCGGTCGCGGAGGGCGCGGGCGCCGCGTGCCTGATCACCGACCTCGGCAAGCCGATGCGCTTCATCTACATGATGCGCGTGTTCCGGCCGACGTCGCCGATGAACATGGGGACGTGGATCCTCTCCGCGGCGACCGCGTCGACGGGCATCTCGCTGCTCGCGCCGAACAAGATCACGCGTGTCACCGGCGCGATCGCGGGCGCGATGCTCTCGACCTACACCGGCGTCCTCGTCGGCAACACGGCGACGCCGGTCTGGAACCGATCGCGCCGCGTGCTCCCGCTGTACTTCGCCGCGACCTCGGCGGCGTCGCTCGGCTCGCTGCTCGAGCTGCTCGGCCGCCCGCGCCGGCGCTACAGCATGATCGCGAAGACGGCCGAGGTCGTCGCGGGCTCCGCGGTCGAGCGCGCGGGCGGTGCGGTACTTCGCGACAACAAGCTGTGGCGGCGCTCGCGCTGGCTCGGCCTCGCGAGCCTCGCTGCAACCGCGTTCAACCGGCCACGCCTCGCCGGCGTGCTCGGGACCGCGTCCGCGCTGCTCGGCCGGTTCGCGATCGTGGACGCCGGCCGCGCCAGTGCGAACGACCCGCACGAGACGCTCGACGCGTAGCCGTACGGCCTACGAGTAGCAGACGACGCGTAGCGGCATGCTTCGTGCTGTGGTGTTGTCGCGATGACATCGCCGGGCGTTGTTCGCAGCACAACCCGTCGTCTTCACGACGACTCTCTCGCCGTTCTCGTCGAGCTGGCGGCCGATCTGACGGCCCATCTCGGCTCCGCGGACCGCTCCCAGCGGCTCGTCGAGATGGTGCAGCGGATCGTGCCTTGTGATTCCGCGGTCTTGCTGCGTCTCGACGGCGAGACACTCATTCCCATCGCCGCGTGCGGCCTCGTTCCCGAGGTGATGAGCCTGAGATTCGTCGTCGCGGAGCACCCGCGTTTCGCGCAGATCCTGCGGCGCAGACAGCTGGTCCGCTTCGAGGGATCGGACCTTCCGGACCCGTTCGACGGCCTGCTCGCGAGCGGTCAGCCGCTGACGCGCGTGCACGCGTGCATGGGAATTCCACTGCAGGTCGCCGGCGAGACGATCGGCGTGCTCGCGATCGACGCGCTCGATCCGACGGCGTTCGATGACGTCTCCGAGCCCGTCTTCGCCGGCATCGCGTCGCTGGCAGCCGCGGGCCTGCACACCGGCCAGCTCATCGACGTCCTCGAGAAGCAGGCGACGGCCTCGGAGCAGATCGTGCGACAGCTCGCGCGCGACAGCGATCAGCACATCGGCCAGGTGCTCGCCGCGAGCCCCGCGATGCTCGCGGTCTGCGAGGAGGCGCAGCTCGCGTCGCGCTCGGACCTCGCCGTACTGATCACCGGCGAGACGGGCACCGGCAAGGAGGTCGTCGCGCGCGCGATCCACGCCGGCAGCGCCCGCGCCGAGCGGCCGCTGATCTACGTCAACTGCGCGGCACTGCCGGAGTCGATCGCGGAGAGCGAGCTGTTCGGCCACGTCCGCGGATCGTTCACGGGCGCCATCGATAACCGTGCCGGCAAGTTCGAGATCGCCGACCACGGAACGCTGTTCCTCGACGAGATCGGCGAGCTGCCGCTCTCGATCCAGGCCAAGCTGCTGCGCGCGCTGCAGAGCGGCGAGATCCAGCGGATCGGCGCCGACCACGTGATCCGCGTCGACGTGCGCATCATCGCCGCGACGAACCGCGACCTCCCCGGCGAGGTCGCCGCCGGCCGCTTTCGCGCCGACCTGTTCCACCGGCTCAGCGTCTACCCGATCGCGGTCCCTCCCCTGCGCGAGCGCCGCGAGGACATCCCGCTGCTCGCCGGCGTGTTCCTCGACGAGGCTCGCAAGCGCCTCGCCCTCGGCCCCGTTCGCCTGACGGCCGATGCGCGCGCCGCCCTCGTCGCCCACGACTGGCCGGGCAACGTGCGCGAGCTCGAGCACACGATCCTGCGCGCCGCGCTGCGGGCGGCGAAGGGCCGCCGTCGCGAGATGGTCGTCGTCGACGCGGACGCGCTCGAGCTCGCGCCGCGCACGACACCGGCGGTGGCACCGATCGCCGTCGAGGATCACTCGACGCTCGAGCAAGCGATCGACGATCTCAAGCGCACGCGGATCGCCGCTGCCGTCGATCGCTGTCACGGCAACTGGGCACAAGCAGCACGACGCCTCGGCATCGATCGCGGCAACCTCCATCGCATGGCGAAGCGACTCGGCATGCGGACTTAGGTGCCTGCGCAACGCGTGCATCGCGAAACTGCGCGCACGCCAGCACTGCGCGAATTCGCGCGGCACTGTAGTTGCTGTAGAGACGCGCGGAGCCAAAGGAGGCCCACTGATGCGCGTCCGTACGATCCTGTTCGCACTCATTCTCGCCGCCGGCTGCAGCAAGCCGAAGCCGGCTCCGGAGGCTGACGAAACGTCGCAGCCCGGTGCGGCCACTGCCGGGGGCGGCGGAGGCGCCATCCAGCCCGATGTCGCCAAGGGCAAGGAGATCTTCGCCCAGCGCTGCGTGCCGTGCCACGGCTCCACCGGCCACGGAGACGGCCCCGCCTCCGCGAGCCTCGACCCCAAGCCTCGTAAGTTCGCCGATGGAGCCTGGCAGTCGCAGGTCACCGACGACTACATCGAGAAGATCATCAAGCTCGGCGGCGCCGCGGTGGGCAAGAGCCCCGCGATGCCGTCCAACCCTGACCTCAACGACCCACAGGTCGTTGCGGGGCTGCGCACGGTCGTGCGCGGCTTCAAGCCGCTGTGAAGGAGACCGCCATGCGCTTGTCCCCACTCTTTCTTGGCGTCCTCGCCCTGTCTTCGTGCTCGAAGACCGAGAGCTCGAGCAGCCACACGACGTCATCCAACCCCGCGCTCAGCGCGATGATGAAGGCGCGCAACCTCAGCGAGGCCGACGTCAGGGCCGCGCTCATGACGTACACGCCGAGCGGCCGTCACGACGAGTACATGATCTTCGCCTCCGGCGGCCACTCCGGCCAGGTCGTCGTGATCGGCGTCCCGAGCATGCGCATCCTCAAGTACATCGGCGTGTTCACGCCCGAGCCGTGGCAAGGCTGGGGCTTTGACGACGCGTCCAAGGCCGTGCTCGCCGAGGGCAGGAAGGGCGGCAAGGACCTGACCTGGGCCGACACCCACCACCCGGCGCTCAGCGAGACTGGCGGTGACTACGACGGCCAGTTCCTGTTCATCAACGACAAGGCGAACGCGCGCGTCGCGGTGATCGACCTCAAGGACTTCACCACCAAGCAGATCGTCTCCACGGACCTGATCACGAACGATCACGGCGCGACGATGGTCACGCCGAACACCGACTACGTGATCGAGTCCGCGCAGTACCCGACGCCGCTCGGCGGCGCGTACGCAGATCCCAAGGAGCTCAAGGACAAGTATCGCGGTGCTGTCGTGTTCTGGAAGTTCGATCGTGCGAAGGGCCGCATCGACAAGAGCGCGTCGTTCGCGATCGAGCTCCCGCCGTACACGCAGGACATCGCCGACGCCGGCAAGCTCACGTCTGACGGGTACGCGTTCATCAACTCGATCAACACCGAGCTCGCGTACGGCGGCGACCTGGAGGGCAATCCGCCGATGGAGTCGGGCTACTCGCAGCACGACATGGACTACCTCCACATCGTCAACTGGAAGAAGGCCGAAGCGCTCGTCGCCCAGGGCAAGTTTCAGCAGATCGGCGACATGCGGGTGATCCCGCTCGCGACGGCGGCGGCGGAGAACGTCGTCGTGTTCGCCCCCGAGCCGAAGAGCCCGCACGGCGTCGACGTCACCCCCGACGGCAACGACATCGTGGTCTCGGGCAAGCTCGATACCCACACCACGGTCTACAGCTTCCAGAAGATCAAGGACCTGATCGACAAGGGCCAGTTCGCATCGAAGGACGTCTACGGGTTCAACGTCCTCGACTTCAAGTCCACGATCCGCGGCCAGGTCGAGGTCGGCCTCGGCCCGCTGCACAGCCAATTCGACGACAAGGGCAACGTCTACACGTCCCTGTTCCTCGAGAGCGCGGTCGCGAAGTGGTCGCTCAAGGATCTCAAGCTCGAGGAGAAGCTGCCCGTCCACTACAACATCGGCCACCTGCTCGCCGCCGAGGGCGACACGGTCCACCCGGACGGCCGCTACCTGGTCGCGATGAACAAGTGGGCACTCGACCGGTTCCAGAAGGTCGGCCCGCTGCTCCCGCAGAACTTCCAGCTCGTCGACATCGGGGGCGAGAAGATGCAGCTGCTCTACGACCTGCCGATCCCGCTCGGAGAGCCGCACTACGCGCAGATGATCAAGGCGGACAAGCTCCACCCGATCGACGTCTACGCTCCCGGCTCCGACCCGATCACGGACGCGAGGTCGCCGAACGCGGTCGACGGCGGCAAGGAGCGCATCGAGCGCAAGCCTGACGGCGTGCACGTCTACATGACCGCGGTCCGCAGCCACTTCACGCCCGACATCGTCCGCGTCAAGCAAGGAGACACCGTCCACTTCCACATCACGAACCTCGAGCAGGCATACGACGCGACGCACGGCTTCGCGCTCGACGCCTACAACGTCAACCTCAGCCTCGAGCCTGGCGAGTCCGACGACGTCACGTTCGTCGCCGACCGGAGCGGAGTCTTCCCGCTCTACTGCACGGAGTTCTGCTCCGCGCTCCACCTCGAAATGGCCGGCTACCTGGTCGTCGAGCCGAAGTGAACCCCATGCGCGCGCTCCTTACCGCCCTGCTCGGGCTTGCCGCTTGCTCCGCCGCCGAAGGGGGCGCGAGCACGGGCGAGACTTCGGTCCCGGCGCCACCGGCCGGCTGCCGGCGGGTGACTCCGCAAGAGTCGCTGCAGGCGGCGATCGACAGCGGCGCGCCCGCGCTGTGCCTCGCTGCCGGCCGATACGTCGGGCCGGTGAAGATCGACCGAGCAGTGACGGTATGGGGACCGCGCAGTGCCGTGATCGGAGCCCCGCACGGAACAGTCGTCGAGATCACCGGCACGGGTGCAGCGCTGCTCGGCGTGACGCTCGACGGCACCGGTTGTTCGTTCGACGTGCTCGACGCGGCGGTCAAGGTGACCGGCCATGACGTCCGCGTCGAGGGCATCGAGATCATCCACGCGGTCTACGGCGTGCTCGTCGAGAAGAGCGACCGCGTGTCCGTGATCGGCAACCATATCCATGGCGACGCCGAGACGGCGCTCGGGCTGCGCGGCGACACCATCCGCGTCTGGGAGACACATGCCTCGATCATCGCGGACAACCTCGTCGAGGATGGACGCGACGTCGTGATCTGGTACTCGAGTGGAAACCGGCTCGAGAACAACAAGATCCTGCGCGGCCGCTACGGCGCGCACTTCATGTACGCCCACGACAACATCGTCCGCGGCAACGAGCTGCGCGGCGGTGTCGTCGGCATCTTCTCGATGTACAGCCGCGGGCTCGACATCGAGGACAACACGATCGTCGACGCGGCCGGCGCCGCCGGCATGGCGATCGGCCTCAAGGAGTCCGGCAACCTCGTGATCGCGCGCAACACGCTCGTGCACGACGCGGTCGGCGTGTACATCGACACGACGCCGCTCCAGCTCGGCGACACGCTCGACGTCCGCGGCAACCGGATCGCCCTCGATCAGGTCGGCATGGTGTTCCACGCGAGTGGCCACCGCATGACGATCGAGGACAACGACTTCTCCGATAACGATTCCCAGGTGCGCGTCGACGGCGGCGGCGACGCCACCGATGTCGACTGGCACGGCAACTACTTCGACGACTACGCGGGCTACGACCTCGACGGAGACGGCACGGGCGACATCGCCTACGAGCTGCGCTCCACGAGCGCCGAGCTGATCAGCGAGCACGCGAACCTCGCGCTGTTCCGCGGCACGCCCGCGCTCGGGCTCGTCGACGCCGCGTCGCACCTCGACCCGCTGTTCCAGCCCGCGCTCGTGCTCGCGGATCCGCGACCGCGAATGGAGGCACGCAAGTGAAGATCGAGCTCGCCCAGGTCACGAAACGGTTCGGCAAGACCGTCGCGCTCCGCGACATCGACTTGACGATCGAGAGTGGCGCGAAGGTCGCGCTGATCGGGCCGAACGGCTCCGGCAAGACGACCCTGATCCGCGTGCTGCTCGGGCTCGTCGAGCACAAGGGCCGCGTCGCGCGCAGCGGGCGCCCCGAGCAGATCGCGTACGTGCCGCAGGTCGCGCCGCAGATGGCGGCGACGGTCGGCGATCTCGTGCGCGCCGTGTGCTCGCTGCGCCAGATGGAGCCGCGCACCGTCGAGGAGGTCGCGGCTCGCCTCGACCTGCCGCTGCGCGAGCTCGCGGGCCGCGAGTTCCGCGCGCTCTCCGGCGGCTCGAAGCAGAAGCTGCTCATCGCGCTCGCGCTCGCGCCGCGTCCCGAGCTCGTCATCCTCGACGAGCCGACGGCAAGCCTCGACGCCGAGGCGCGCGGCAAGTTCCTTGCCCTGCAGCAGGAGCTGATCGGCGACGCGACGCTCATCCTGTGCTCGCACCGCCTCGACGAGATCCGGCCGCTGGTCGATCACGTCGTCGCGCTCGAGGAGGGCGCGGTCGCCTACGACGGCCCCGCCGCCGACTACCTCGCCGGCCGCGTCGGCACGCTCGTCGAGGTCCGCTACGCGGGCCGCGACCCGCGCTGGCTCGTCGCGAGCGGCTTCGCGCGCGGCACGGACGGCTGGTGGAGCAAGAGCGTCGACCGCGCGGCGAAGCTCGCGCTCGTGCCGGCGGCGATGTCGGCGCTCGGCAGCGACCTCGCCGACCTCGTCGTGCGCGATGTCGACCTCGTCGAGCTGGGAGCGCTGTCATGAGGGCGCTCGTCTTGCTCCTCGTCGTCGCTTGCAGCGTGCCGAGCACGCCGCAGCCGATCGCGTGGAACAAGGAGCCGTGCGCCCACTGCCACATGTTGATCGGCGACCCCGCGTACGCGGCTCAGATCATCACCGACGACGGCACGGTGCTGTCGTTCGACGATCCGGACTGCGCGCACCGCTACATCGTCGAGCATCACCCCGCGATCCACCGCGCGTGGTTCCACGCCGGCCGCGGCGACGAATGGATCCCGATGGCCGATGTCGCGTTCGTGCGCGTCACGACGAGCCCGATGGGCTCGGGCCTCGTCGCCGTGCACCGCGGCACGCCGGGCGCGATTGCCCTTGGAGACCTGCCATGACCCAGCTGCTCGCGATCGCCCGCCTCGACCTCGCGGCTCTCCGCCGCTCGCGGTGGATCTACTTCTGCCTCGCGACGTACGCGGTGCTCGGCATCGTGCTCGTCACGGCATCGAGCCGCGAGACCGCGCTGCTCGGCTTCACCGGCTCGGGCCGCGTGCTCCTCTCGTTCACGCACGCGCTCCTGCTCGCCCTGCCGCTCGTCGCGCTGACCGCGACGGCGCCCGTGATCCAGCGCGCCCGCGAGGACGGCTCGCTCGAGCTGCTGCTCAGCCAGCCGCTCGCGCCCGGCGCGTGGTTCGCAGCGACGTACCTCGTGCGGTTCGCCGCGCTCGTCCTGCCGCTCGCGGCTGCGATGATCGCGATCGGCCTGTGGGGCCAGCTCGCCTACGGCGATCCGGTGCCCTGGGAGTTCCTCGGGCGCGCGCTCGCGATCGCCACGTCCCTGCTGTTCGCGTTCGCGGGCATCGGCGCGCTGATCTCGGCGTACGTGCGCGATCCGGCGCGCGTGATCACGTACCTCGTCGTCACGTGGGCGCTCGGCGTCGCGCTGCTCGACTTCGGCGCGATCGGCATGCTGCTGCGCTGGCACGTCAACGCGCGCGTCGTGTTCGTCGTCGCGGTCGCGAATCCCGTCGAGGCGGCCCGGCTTGCCCTCCTCGGTCACCTCCAGCCCGACCTCGGCACCTACGGCCCGGTCGGCTTCTATCTCGCGAACCGGGTCGGCACCGGCGCGCTCTACGCGATCGGCGTGGTGTGGCCAGCCGTCGTCGGTGCGCTCACCGCGCTCGCCGCATTCCGCAAGTTCCGGCGCAGCGACCGCGTCTAGGAGACGTCATGACGATCAAGCATCAACTCGAACGGTTCTACGACTTCCTCGAGCGGCCCCTGTTCTTGCCGGCGCGGCTCATCCTGCTCGTCCTCGTGATCCCGGTCTTCCTGTCGTTCAACCAGCCGCTGTGGAAGATCTCGCTCGTCGCGCCGCAGTACCCGCAGGGTCTGTGGATGGAGGTCTACTCGTACAAGGTCGAGGGCGGCAACCACGGCCAGCACATCAACGAGATCAACGAGCTCAACCACTACATCGGCATGCACAAGATCGATCGTGCCGAGCTCTCGGATCTCGACTGGATCCCGTTCGCGCTCGGCCTGCTCGTCGTGCTCGCGCTGCGCTGCGCCGCGATCGGCAACATCCGCGCGCTGATCGACCTCGTCGTGCTCACGGGCTACGTCACCGTGTTCGCGTTCGGCCGGTTCATCTACAAGCTGTACGTGTTCGGGCACGAGCTCGATCCAACGGCAGCCTTCAAGGTCAAGCCGTTCACACCCGCGATCATCGGCACGAAGCAGGTCGCGAACTTCACGACGACGAGCATGCCGGCCGCCGGCACCTACCTCATCGGCATCTTCGGCACCGGCGTGATCGTCCTGCTCGCGTGGCACCTGATCGCGGGCCGCCTCGCCATGACGCGCTCCGAGAAGGTCGCGCCGTGAGAGCAGCGATCATCGGCCTCGTGCTGGCGGCCGCCACGCCCGCGTTCGCGCAGGAGTGTCACCCGCTGCCCGGCACGCACGTCCCCGATGCGCCGCCGCGCGAGGCGCCGTCGGAGCTCGATGCCGGCTCGCCGATCATCGGCATGCGCGCCGGCATGGCGTTCGAGGCCGCCGCGATCGACGACGGCCTCGGCCGCCACGGCAACTACACCGGCGCGATCTCGTCGGTCGAGCTGGCGGCCCTCGGCGCGCGCGCCCGCGTCTCGCTCGGCGCCTATCGCATCGACTGGGGCCAGCGCGGCACCGGCCTCGGCGATGTCCAGCTCGCGCTGCAGCGCGCGGTCGTCGCGTTCGGCCAGACGCACGTCGGCGCCGCGATCTCCGCGACGCTGCCGACCGGCGACGTCCGCGACGAGCTCGGCATGGGCCATCCGATGATCATGCCGGCCGCGTGGGCCCGCTGGGCCGACGGACGCAGCTCGCTGCTCGTCTCGCTCGTCTACGGCTCGATGCTCGGCGGCCACCACCACGGCATGGTCGAGCCGGTCGTCAGCCCGATGAACAGCGAGGAGGTCTCCGGCGGCCTGCGCGCCGGCCATCGCTTCGGCCGCACCGAGCTCGCGATGACCGCGAACGGCGCGCTCCCCATCGGCCCCGGGCTCGCCCGCGGCGCCGTCGGAGGCGCAGCACACTGGGAATTTGGCGAGACCGAGCTTGGCTTCGACCTCTCTGCACCCTTCGGCGGGACGCCGATTCACGCGCGCGGCCTCTTCGAGATCAGCCGCGGTTTCTGACCAGGAGAACCACATGCTCGATACGTCCCTCGCAGACATCGCCCGCCAGCACCCTTCGGCCACGCGCGTGTTCCTGCGTCACCACCTCGACTTCTGCTGCGGCGGACGCCGCACGCTCGCCGAGGCCTGCGCCCGCGCCGGTCTGGATGCCGCCGCCATCGCACGCGAGCTCGTCGCCGAGAACGCCGCCCCCGACGACATCGCCTGGGAGCTCCGCCCGCAATCCGAGCTGATCGAGCACATCCTCGAGCGGTTCCACGACGGACTGCGCCGCGACATGCCGCCGCTGATCGCGGCCGCCCGCAAGGTCGAGCGCGTCCACGCCGACAAGCCGAGCGTGCCGTCCGGCCTCGCCGACGAGCTCGAGGCGTTCTGGGCCGAGATGCAGAGTCACATGATGAAGGAGGAGAACGTGCTGTTCCCGATGCTGTGGCGCGGCGCGCGCGGCCCGCAGGTCCACATGCCAGTGCGCGTGATGGAGGAGGAGCACGACAGCCACGGTGCGCACCTCGAGCGCATCCGCGCGCTCGCGTACGACTTCCAGATCCCGGCGCACGCCTGCGCGACGTGGAACGCGCTGTACCGCGGGCTCGCGCACGTCGAGGCGGAGATGATGCAGCACATCCACCTCGAGAATAACGTGCTGTTTCCGCGCGCCACCGCCTAGCGAGGCGCGAACACCTCGACGGCGCCGGCGATGCCCTTCAGCTCGTGGGCGCCGACCGGCTCGACCGCCGCGGCGAGGTGCGCCGCGAGCTCGCGCGAGACGAGCAGCGGATGGCCGAGCTTGCCGGTCAGGCTCTCGAGGCGCGCCGCGAGGTTGACCGCGGGCCCGATCGCCGTGAAGTCGAGCCGGCCCATGCCGCCGATGTTGCCGTAGGAGACGTCGCCGACGTGCAGCGCGAGCCCGAACGCGAGATCCGGGCGAGCCGCCGTGAACGCGCGCTGTGCCGCCTGACCGGCCGCGAGCACGCCTCGCGCGCGCTCGCCGAGGTCGCCGTCGACGGGAAAGATCGCGAGCATGCCGTCGCCGATGAACTTGAGCACCTCGCCGCCCGCCCCGTGGACCGCCGCGACCTGCGCGTCGAACGCCTGGTTGATCGCGTCGATCACCTCGCGCGCCGACACGCGCTGCGACAGCTGAGTGAACCCGCGCAGATCGGAGAACCAGATGATCGCCGGAATCACCTCGATGTCGCCGCGCCGGATCTTGCCCGCGAGCACGCGGTCGCCGGCGTTGCGGCCCACGTACGTCGACAGCAAGTTCGAGGCGGTGCGCCGCAGCGCGTAGATCTCGGCGACGCGCGCGAGCGGCCGCACGATCCGGCGCAGCGTGCCGATATCGTCGTCGGAGAAGCCGCCGCGCTGCTTCGTCGCGAACACGATCGCGTGCGTCTCGCCGCTCGTGAACGGCATCGGCAGCGCGAGGTAATCGCTGTAGCCCTGTGCGCTCAGCTCCTCGAGCACGGCGTAGTCGCGCGCCTCGGCGTTCGCGATCTGCCGCCGCAGCTCGCGCCGGTCGCGGAACACGTGGCCGACCGGGCTCGCCTGGTACGTCGGCGAGTGCATCACCGCGTACGTCATCTCGCCGACGGTGACCTCGCGACCCGGCGTCCACGTGAACCCGCGGCCCGCGATATCCGGATGCAGCGTCAGCACGAACACGGCGACGCGATCGACGGGCACACCCTCCGCGCGCAAGCGCACACCGATCTGCTCGACGATCGCGGGCGCCGTGTGCGCACCGGGGCAGCCATCCACCAACCAATCGAACAGCTCCGACACGCCCCCAGGATATCCCGAGGTGATGGCGGGCTCATCTCGCTTGGCCCACCAACCGGCCGCGTCACGCTTCGATCATGCTGGAGAAGCTGCCCCCCGCGATCGGCCGGACGCTTCGTCGCGTGCGTCCCGGTCTCGACCGCATCGTCGCGCGCCGCAAGCAGCTCGGTCCGCCCACGATCGATCTCGAGAGCCCGGCGTTCGCCGACCACAAGCACATGCCGCCGGTCTACACCGCGGATGGAGAGGGGCTCTCGCCGCCGCTGATGTGGGGCTCCGTCCCCGAGGGCACGCGCTCGCTCGCGCTGCTCGTCGAGGACGCGGACAGCCCCACGCCGCTGCCGCTCGTGCACGCGATCGTGCTGCACCTGCCGCCCGTGCTGACGAACCTCGAGACCGGCGCGATCGCGGACGGTGACCACGCCCCGCTGCTCGGCCGCAACTCGTACATGAGGAAGGGCTGGCTGCCGCCGGATCCGCCGCCCGGCCACGGCGCGCACCGCTACGCGTTCCAGCTGTTCGCGCTCGATCGCGATCCCGAGCCGGCCGTGCATCCGGGGCGCAGCGCGTTCGTGCGCGCGCTTGACGGGCACGTGCTCGGGTACGGCCTGCTCGTCGGCAGCTACGAGCGCTGACCGAGCAGCGCGACGAGCCCGTCCGCGATCGTGCGCTTCCACTGGCCGTAGTCGTGGTTGCCGCTGTACTCGCGGTAGGTCACGTCGTAGCCCTTCGCGCGCAGGATGTCGCGCAGCTGCCGGTTCGTGTCGCGGAGGAGGCCCTCGAAGAGGCCGCAGTCCATGTAGAAGCGCACCGGCAGCTTCGGCGAGGCGACGTAGTCACCGGCGAGCGCGCCCTCGACGTACTCCGGGATCTCGGACTCGTTCCGCGCCGGCGACACCCAGAACGCGCCGGAGTTCGACAGCACGTTGCCGACGACGTCGCTGTGGTGCAGCCCGATGAACGCGGACTGGAGGCCGCCGAGACTCGAGCCGGTGACGACCACCTGCGGCGCCGTGAGCCCCGCGTGGTAGTCGGCGCGCAGCCTCGGCACGAGCTCGTTCGCGACGAAGTCGCCGAAAGGCACGTACATGGAGAGATCGCGGCCGCGCTGGCCCTGGTTCGCGACGATCGCGGCGACGACCGGAGGCAGCTTCTTGTCCGCGATCAGGTTGTCGAGGATCGTCGGCAACGGGATCAGCGGCGTGACCGGCGGGAGGCCGTAGACCTCGCCGTCGAACGCGATCACGAGCGGATACGTCTGCTTCGGATCGTAGCCGGGCGGCGTGTAGATGCCGACGAGCCGGTCCTCCTTCAGCGCGGTGCTCGCGAGGTGGATCTCGGTCAGCGTGCCGTGCACGACGCCGGCACGCACCTCGGCCAGCGGCGCCGACGGTGCCGCGGGCAGCTGGACGCGCGAGAACTGCTGATCGTGCAGCGGGTTGTTCGGATCCGGCGTCGCCTTCGCGAAGCGCCCGAGGCCGGGGTCCTTGACGTAGGGCTCGTGGAAGCTCGGCGGCTGCGCAGCCGGGATGAAGACGTAGATCAGATCCGAATCGGCGGGGACACGCGCCGACAAGTAATACAGGTCGCTGTCCGCGATCCGGACCATCGGCTGCTCGAACGGCGACGGACCATCCACCATCCCCACGTAGGGTTCGCTCGTCCGCATCACCCACGTGACGAGCGACGTCTTCGGATCGCCGGGATACGGCTCGACGAGCGGAGCGTGCCCGGCGAGCTGCTTCCAGAACGCGTCGGCGGCGCCCGGCTGATGGTGGCGCAGCGCACGGAACAGCTCGCGCATCCGCGGGCTGTCGACCTCCCTCGTGAGCTTCTCGTCGTCGTATGCGTCGCGCGTGATCATCGTGTCGATGCTGGTGTGGATCTTCCCCGTGGTCACCTTCTCCCCGGCCTCCTGGAAGCCGTGCACGTCGATGTCGTACGCGCCGGCAGCGCTGCCCGCCACGACGAACGGCTCCGGACCGTGGTCGCCATTGGGGCTGTCGAACTCGCCGAGCTTCTTGCCGCTCGGGTCGAACACGTCGATCACGGCGTCGACGCCATCCTGCTGCACCACGCCGCGCGCGACCTGGTCGGCCGCGAGCTCGATGCGGTAGCGGTGCTCGCCGTTCGACGCGAGCTGTGCATCGATCGAACGACCAAGCCCGATCCGCTCGGCAGGAGGCGGATCGGGCGTCAGGATCGACGGATTGGAACAGCTTGCGAGAAGGACCAACCACGCCAGCGCACGCATCGTGCGCCAGCATCGCACGTGTCAGTTCGTGACGTCCTTGGCGATGGTGTTGTTGAGCACCGCCGTGACGAACGTCGGGTTGTGGAGGCCCTTGCTCTGGTCACCCTCGATCAGGAAGTAGTTCCAGCCCGCGCGGACCATGTTGCCGCTGAGTGCGTAGAGCACCGCCGGGGTCGCCGCGTTGTCCTTGAAGTTGCCGAGCTGGACGCCGAACGAGGTCATCGCCTTCGAGGGCTTCGGGTTGCCCGCACCGTCGACGAACGGGACCGTGATCGGCGTGGCAAAGTGAAGCACGAAGCCGACCTGGCCGTGGATCTCCTCGATGTCGACGGAGGTGACCGGGTTGGCGACGACGTCGAGCACCAGGTTGGATGCGGACGTCGAGCTGTAGTAGTCGGTCGCCTCGTCCCACGCGCGGACCCGAACGAGCCCACCGGGGAACGCGTTGACCTTCGACTTGATCGCATTCGAGAGCTTGCTGCCGAGCGCGGTCAGCTGAGACTCGACCTGCGCCTGGATGCCCTCGCCGTTGACCGTGGCGCCGTGGCACTTCGAGCACAGGATCTGCTTGTCCTCGTCGTCGATGCGGAACAGGTGCTTGCTCGTCGCGGGGGCGCCGCGGCTGAGGTAGCCCTTCGGGTTGAGCGTCATGTGGCAGCCGACGCACGTGTCCTCGATGGCCGCGTGGCGCGAGGTCATCGGCATGTTCGCGCCCATGAAGTAGGCGTTGTGGCCGGTGAACACGTCGCCCTGCGCGGCCTGGTGAGGTGCGCTGTAGCCGGTCGGGTTGCCGCTGTTGTACGCCTCGAGGTCTTCGTGGAGGTAGGTCGCCGAGTCGCTGCCGGTCTGCGCGCCGTTGCGGCTGTTGTGGCAGGTCAGGCAGAGTGCGCCCTTGCCCATCCCGTGGCCGGCGAAGCCGCCCGGGAGGTTCGGCGTGTCGCCGTAGAAGCGCAGCTGCTGCGGGTTCGTCGCGTCGTGCGGGTCGTGGCACGCGACGCAGGTGATCGGCTCGACGTTCTTGCTCGTGATCGCCGCGAGCTGCACCGCCGGCACCGAGTTGAGCGCGACCTTGCCCTTCTTCAGGATGTCGCTGTAGAGCTCGTAGCCCTGCGCAGCGTGGCAGCGGCCGCAGCTCGAGTTGAGGCCGGTCGCACCGGCCGCGAGCGACGTGTCCGCGCGGTTGGAGTGGCCCATGCCCGCTGCGGACGTCGTCGTCCACTCGGAGTAGATGTGGTCGAGGCCGGCCGCGTGGCACTTGCCGCAGACTTCCGCGGCGTAGGAGATGCGCGGCGACACGAACGGCATCGAGCCGTTGGTCGCGTCGTGGGTCTTGATGTGGCCGTCGGAGGTCTGCGGGCCGTGGCAGCTCTCGCACTGGATGCTCGCGAGCGCGGCGACGGGACCGGCGTTGTTGACCATCGTGGTCCAGTTCGTCGCCGCGTACGTGCCGGGGAACGTCCAGCCGGCGGTCTTGGCGACGTCGTCGAAGCCGTTGTTCGCGACGCCCAGGTCGTAACCGGTCGTGTGGCACGACAGGCAGGAATCGCCGAAGTGCGTGCTCAGCTTGCCATTGATGCCGTCGACGAACGTCTGCGCGTGGCGCGTTCCGAGCCACGGCGTGAACACGTCGGGGGCCGCGTCGGTGAACGAGGCGCCGTGGCAGAGCGTGCACTCCGAGTCGATCTGGATCGAGTCACCGGCGCCGCCCGCGATCGCGCCGCGGAAACGGCCGGAGTAGACGGTCATCGTGTTCGCTCCCTCGGCGAGCGTGTACACGCCCTTGACGTCGGGTACGAACGACGGCGTGCGCAGCGTCGCGTCGTCGAGCACGGCGGTCGAGCCGGCCGGGACGGTCAGCGTCCACGCGTTGCCCTCGTCGTGACCGCTGTTGAGGTAGATGCGCTGGCCGACCGGCACGTTCTTCACGTTATCGGCGGTGCTCGCGGCGTTGACCGTGATCGAGGCGGTGGTCGACTGACCGCGGCCGTCGCTCACCTTGACGCTCGCGGTCACCTGGCCGCGCGTATCGGTGCTGATCGGGATGATGCCGAAGCGATCCTCGATCTTGTAGCCGGAGATGAACGCACCCGGGTTTGCCGGGTCGACGCGCGAGGAGAACGCCTCGTCCATCGAGGGCATCGTGACGATGCCTTCCGTGCTGACCGCTCCGAGGACCGGCCCCGTCGCGTTCGTCCACGTGTACGTCAGCGAGTCGCCGTTCGGGTCGGCGGCGGTCACCGCGATCGGCACCTGCGCGCCGTAGCCGAAGTCATCGCCCGTGGCTGCGAGCAGCACGCTCGGCCTTCCGCTGGCGGACTCGTTCATCGCGACCGTCAGGTGCACGGTCAGGCCGACTCCGACACCCGCGTGGAGCACACCCGGTGAGGTGTATGCGTCCTTCACGAACGAGAGGTCGACCGGGCCGGCCGTGACGCTCAGGCTGAACGTGCCGTCCGCGGCGGTGGTTGCGGATGCGAGCGTGGCTCCGCCGGAGTCCATCGCCGTGACGGCGACGTTCGACAGCGGGTCGTGCATGACCCCATCGGTGACGGTGCCGATCAGGGTCCCGGTTGTCGGTGCATCCTGGCCGTTCGAACCGTTCGAGCCCGCATTGCCCTGGGGGCCTTGCGGACCTGCCGGACCGGTATCACCGGTACACGCGGCAAGGGTTAAGAGGGCGACGAGAACGGTACGCATGGAAGCCTCCACTGCGGCGTTTCTGCAAAAGGAAAACCCTGTTAGAGGCGCGAATAGCCGCGGTTTCCGCGCAAGGGCTGCGAAAGGGGTGCAGCGCGGTGCGTTCATTGCGCACCTCGCAAGATCGACGCGTGAAGCTGGAGCAGCGGATTCACGGAATCGGGCGCCCGGCGTCCCCAGCCGCATTCGGTGGCGATTCCGAAGCGCGGCAGGAACTCGGCCGCGAGCGCGATCCTTTTGCGCGCGCCCTCGATTCCGTCGGAGAGGTGAACGACGCCCAGGTAGATGTCGGGGTCGAGCGCGAGCGACGCGAGCGGCGCGTAGGCGGCGCGCTCGGTCCACCCGATCGGCACCGGCAGGTGGAGAAAGTCGAGCGGGCGCGGCAGCGTGTTCGCGAGCCGCACGAGCACCTCGGCGTCGCGCGGGTTCATGAAGTGCTGATGGCCGAAGTCGCCGTAGCAGAGATGGAACCCGAGCGCGACGTCGGCAGGGACCGCGCGTGCGATCCGCGAGAGCCGCTCGCGAATGCCCTGCTCGTCGACGTCGCTCGGGAACGCGTGCTCGAGCAAGCCGACCTCGACCGCGACATCCCACTGGATCGCGAGGCGGTCGTGCGGGATCGCGGCCGCGATCTCGGTGACCTCGGCGAGCATCCGCTGCTCGTACGCCGGCTCGACGCGCGCGCGGTCTTCCAGCTGCACGAACACGGTGATCGGCGCGAGTGGCGTCGGAAGCGACACCTGGAACCGCACGTGCGGCGGGATCACGCCTTCGCGCTGCAGGCGATCGAAGATCGTGAACGAGACCCGCGCGGCGCCGGCGTAACCGAGCGAGCCGAATTCCGGCGGTGCGACGCAGCGCACGAGCTGGCGCCGCAGGTAGCCGCGGTCACCGGTCGCGAACGGCACGAGCCCCGGCGCCGATGCGAGCACGCCGTACTGCCAGGCAATCCAGTTCTTGCGCTCGCCGGTCTCTCCATCGGGGATCCGATCGAGGTGCGGCCCGAGCGCCCCCGCGACGGCGCGAAATACGGTCTCCGGATCTGCGAGCGGCACGCTGCCGACGAGGTGAGCTCCGCTGATCATGCGGCTCTCCTGAGCGATTCGCCGAGCGACAGCAGCGCGGCGCGGCGACCGATCGGTTGCGAAGGCACGACGACTGTCGGTATCGACCAGGCGCGCGTGATCGTGAAGACCTCGTGCTGCGCGGCGATCAGCGCGCGAACGTAGCGCGCGAACGGCGTGTCGCCCTCGGCGGTGCGCGCGTCGGGCCACGTACGGTTGATGACGAGCGTGCTCGCGACGAGCCCTTCGCGTGCGAGCGCGCGCCGGATCTGCAGCGCACCGGCCGCCTGCGTATCGCGCGGCGATGTCACGAGGACGAGCTCGCCGTCGCGCAGCAGGTGCTGTGTGCGTGCGACTCGCGCGAGCATCGTCTCGAGCGGCGGTTGCACGGCGGAGAAGAAGTCGGCGAGGTCGAGCACCATGCGCGCGCCGCCGAGGCCCGCGAGTGCTGACACGACGCGCCGGCCGATGAAGTGCGCGCGCCCGAGCGAGGCGGCGCGGAGCCAGCGGACCATGCGGCCGTGCACCATGCCGGCGAGGCGCTTCGGCGAGCGCACGAAGTCGAGCGCGGGGACGCCGGGCGCGGTATCGACGACGAGGTCGGTGAGATCGGGGTCGTGCTCGAGCCACTCCGCGACGCGTGCGGCGGCGAGCACGTCGGTGGCGGTCGCGAGGCGATCGCCGAGTGCGATGAAGAACGGGTTCGTCGCGAGCCGCGCGTCGGGGCACCACCGCGCGATCGCCTGATGCGGATGCACGATCGCGGCCTGGAGGTTCGGCGCGACGGCGCGCTCGGCGTCACCGAGCGGCGTGCCGAGCACGTCTTGCAGGCGGCGCGACGGATCGATGCCGAGCAGCCCGACGCGTCCTCCATGAGCGGCCAGCGCGAGCGCGTACCCGGCGGCGAGCGTCGTCTTCCCGACGCCACCGGGGCCGAGCAGCACGTGAAGCTTCACGCGGCCTCCAGGGCATGAGCGGCCGAGCGCACGACGGAGAGCGGCGAGGCGCCGGGTTGGTCGGCGATCGCGATCGCCTGGGCGCTCACGCGCGCGCGCAGGTCCAGCTCGACCTCGTTGCGGGCGCGGATCTCGTCCGCGATCGGATCGCGGTCCGGCAGCTCCGTGAGCTGCGCCGTGCTGCGGTTGATGAGGAGCGCGAGCGGCGGCCGCGGCAGACGCGGGATCAGCTCGAGCGTCTCGTCGACGACGAGCGGCTCGGGTAGCGACACGACGAGGGATCCGACGCGCGCGGGGTCCTCGAGCATCTTCGTCACGCGGCGCGTCTCCGTCGCGAGGAGCCCGGCCGCCGGCATGCGCGCGAGCGTCGCGGGCACGTCGAGCAGCGAGGTGCCGTGACCGGTCGCCGGCGCGTCGATGATGATGTGATCGAACGCGAGGCCGGCCTCGCGCTCCGCGAGCGTCATCAGCCACCACACCTCGCCGAGAAAGAACATCTCCGCGAGCCCGGGCGCGATGTCGAGCATGCGCGCGACCGACGGCGTGCGGATCACGGACTTGAAGAGCACTCCGAGCCGCAGGTGATCGACGAAGTACTGCTCGAGCGCATCGACGAGCGTGAAGTTGGCGAGCGCGAGGCGAGGCATGATCGCCTGCGGGCGTGGTCCGGCCGGTGGGGCGCCGAACCACGGCGCGATCGGATCCTCGATCGCCCACTCGAGCACGAGCACGCGATCTCCGCGTTCAACGCACGCCAGCGCGAGAGCCGCCGCGACGGTGCTGCGTCCGGTGCCGCCCTTCCCGAACACGAAAACGCTGCGCGGTAGATCGCGCATGACGAACGTCGTGCTCGGTTGAGACGCCTGGGAGCGCACGGCCCCGCTGCATCGCAAGCGGCAGGCCAGTTGCACAGATCGCGTGCATGCACGTCTCGCGACGCCACATCTGGGTGCACCTCATGCTGTACCCGGGTCACACGCTACCTACGGCGATCGCGCCCATCCTCGTCGCAGCGGGACTCGCACTTCACGACAGTGTGTTCCAGTTCTGGCCGCTGTTCGTGGCGTTCCTGTGTAGCTGGATGGTCCATTGCGGCGGCGTCTTCACCGACGTGCACGAGCTGATCACGCGGTGGCCGAACCTCCGCGAGCATCCCGAGCTCGACGACGCGCTCGCGAGCGGGCGGCTGCGCCTCTCGACGCTGCGCGCGGCGACGTTCGCGTGGTTCGCGCTCGCCTTCGTGCCCGGGATCTACCTGCTGCACGTCGTCGGCGCGAAGGTCGCGATCGCGCTCGCCGTGATCGGCATCATCGCCGCCGTCTGGTACTCGTTCGGCATGGCGCGCCGCGGGCTCGCCGATCCGGTCTTCTTCGTGATGTTCGCGGTGGTCGCACCGGCGGCCGCGTACTACGTGCAGGCGCTGCACGTGACGACGGCGGCGCTCCTCGTCGGAATTCCTACGGCGGCACTCGTCAACAACGTGCTCGCGATCGACGACATGCGCGACATCGAGTTCGATCGCACGAAGGGCTGGCGTACGACCGCGGTGCGCCACGGGCTCGCCGGCAGCCGCTTGCTGCACGTCGGGCAGACGCTCGTCGGCTATGGGGGCACCGCGCTCCTCGCCGTCGCGTACGGCCCGTGGCTGCTGCTGCCGATGGTGACGCTGCCGCTCGCCGCCGCCGCCGAGCGCGCCGTATGGACATCGACGCGTCGCGAGCAGCTGATCCCGTGGACGCCGCGCTCGGCATTCATCGCCGCGCTCCACGCGCTGCTCGTGTGCGTCGGGCTCGCGCTCGCGTAGCTACCAGCCGAGCACCGCGACGACGACGCCGGTCACGACGATCATGCCGCCCGCGAGGCTGTCGCCGTAGCGCTCGACCCACTCACCGCGCAGCCGCGCCGCGCCGGCGCGCGCCGTGAGCGTGAGGCCGACCATCGTCCCGATCGTCGCGATCTCGTAGACGATCACGATCGCGAGCGTCGCGAGGCGCGAGAGCGGCGCCGCCGCGAACACGATCGGCACCACCGCGACGCACGGATCGGCGCAGTAGATCGCGAACAGCGACCACACCGTCGTCCGCGACGGATCGTGGACGTGATCGAAGTGCTTGTGGTCGTGGCCGTGGAGCCTGCGCATGATGATGTGGCGCGCGCCCCACAGCGCGTACGCGGTGCCGAAGCCGATCAGCAGCACGCCGCTGACGGCGCCCGCACGGGTGCCGAGCGCCTGGACGACGGCGGTCCCCGAGAGCAGCGCGATCAGGCCGAGCGCGACGGAGACGGTGACGTGCCCGAAGCCGCACAGCAGCGCGACGCGGCCGGTGCGAGGCGTCGACCACTTGCGCGCGCGCGAGACGGCGGCGATCGGCAGCCAGTGATCGGGCGCGAGCGAGTGCAGCGCACCAACGGTCGCGGCAGCGATGGCGAGTGTCGACGCGAGCGGCGCGGTCATGCCGCGCTCCGCGTGTGGGGCCGGCGGCTCTCGAGCCAGCCGAGCCACTCGGCGATGCCCTGCCCGGTCCGGCCCGAGACCTCGATCACGCGCGGCTCGGGCATCACGTGCGCGAGGCCGTCGTTGATCGCGCGCACGTCGACATCGAGATGCGGCAGGAGATCGACTTTCGTCAGCAGGACGAGATCGGCGTGGTGGAACATCACGGGGTACTTCAGCGGCTTGTCTTCGCCCTCGGTGACGGCGAGCGCGACGACGTTCGCGGCCTGGCCGAGGTCGTAGATCGCGGGGCACACGAGATTGCCCACGTTCTCGATGAAGAACAAGTCGAAGTCGCGCCAAGGCATGCCGTGAAGCGCGTCATGAACCATGCGCGCATCGAGGTGACACGCCGAGCCGGTCGTGATCGCCTTCGCGGTGATGCCGGCGGCGGCGAGCCGGCGCGCGTCGCGATCCGTCGCGAGATCTCCCGACACGCCGCCGATCCGGTAGCGCCCGCCGGCGATCCGCGCGGTCTGCTCGAGCACCGCCGTCTTGCCGGCGCCGGGCGAGCCCATCAGGTTGATCGCGAGCACGCCAGCCTCGAGGAAGTGCTCGCGCAGGTGCGCTGCGCGCGCGTCGTTGTCCGCGAGGATGTGCTCGTGGACCTCGACGGGTACGAGCTCGTGGTCTCCACAGCCACAGTCTTCACACATCGGGGACCTCCATCTCGATGCGCTCGAGGATGATGTCGTCGCCGCCGACCAGGCGCGCCGGGCGCCCGCAGTCGGGGCACTTCAGGATCGCGCCGTTCGCGATCGGCCGCGCGCAGCCGGTGCAGCGCCAGTCGGCCGGTACCTCGTCGATCGCGAGCTCGGCGGCCTCGCACGCGGTGTGCGGGCGAAACGTGTCGTACGCCGTGCGCAACAGATTTACCTCGACGCCCGCGAGCTCGCCGATCCGCACGTGCAGCTTCTTCGCGACCGCGCCCGGGTGCTGTGCGACCGCGTTGCCGACGCGCTCGACCAGCGACGAGACGATCGAGTACTCGTGCATCACTCCACTCCAAAGCTCGCGACGCGGCGCTCGAGGAACGCGCGCAGGCCTTCAGCGAAGTTCGGACCGTCGGCGATGCGCGCGAGCTCCGTCAGCTCCGCATCGAGGTGGACGTCGAGCCGGTCCATGCCGGCCGCGACGTTGATCAGCCGCTTCGCGACGCCCACCGCCTGCGTCGGCGCCTCCGCGAGCTTGTGCGCCATCGCGAGCGCAGCCTGATCGAGATCCTCGTCGGCGACGACGCGCGTGACGAGGCCGGCCTCGCGCGCCTCGTGCGCGGTCAGCTTCTCGCCGAGCAGCACGAGCTCCATCGCGCGCCGAAAGCCGACGAGGCGCGGCAGCAGGAACGTCGTCGATTCGGCGCCGGTGAGCCCCGTCTTGAAGTAGGCCCACTCGAACGTCGCGCGCTCGGTCGCGACGACGATGTCGCACGCCATCGCGATGCCGAGGCCGCCGGCGGCCGTGGGCCCGTCGACGGCAGCGAGCCACGGCTTCGGCGCACGGCGGATCTCCGAGATCGTCGAGTGGATGTACTCGAGGATCTGCTTGAAGATCGCACCGTAGCCGGGCCGCTTCTGCGTCAAGTAGCCGACGTCGTCGTCGCCGCCCTTCGCGATGTACTTGAGATCGGCGCCGCTGCAGAACACGCCGCCGTCGCCGCGCAGGATGACGGCGCGTACGTCGCGATCGCGCGCGAGCTGGATGCCCGCCTTGCGCAGATCCTGGGCGGTCTCGACGTCGAGCGAGTTGAAGCGGTCGCGGCGCGCGATCGTCAGGATGCCGACGGGACCGTCGATGTCGATGCGGATGTGGTTCATCAGCAGATCCTCGGCTGGAGCTCGCCTTCGGGCTCGCCGAGCAGGCGGCGGCCGAAGCCGGTATCGACGATCACGCGGCCCGCGCGCTCGGCGATGCACTCGCCGATGATCGCGGCGTCGCCGCCGAGCGGGTGGCGGCGCAGGGCCTCGAGCACCGCATCCGCGGACTCCGGACGCACGCCGATCACCGCCTTGCCCTCGTTCGCGACCTGCAGCGGATCGATGCCGAGCAGCTCGCCCACGGCGCGCACCTCGTCGCGCACGGGGACGCCGCGCTCGGCGATCACGATGCCCACCCCGCCCTTCTCCGCCATCTCGTGCAGCGCGCTCGCGACGCCACCACGCGTCGGATCCTTCATCGCGACGATGCCGCCCGCCGCCAGCGCGCCGCGGATCAGGCCGTTGATCGGCGCGGTATCGGAGACGAGCTGCGTCTCGAGCGCGAGCTCGCCGCGCGTCGCGAGGATCGCGAGGCCATGATCGCCGATCGTGCCCGTGACGATGATCCGGTCGCCGACGCGCAGGCCGCGATCGGTGACGACGCGCGAGGTCAGCGCGACGCCGGTCGTCGCGATCGCGATCTTGTCGAGCTCGCCGTGCCGCATCACCTTCGTGTCGCCGGTGACGATCGTCGTGCCGGCCTCCGCGCACGCGGCGCGGATCGAGGTCCAGATGCGCTCGAGATCCGCGCGCGGGAAGCCGTCCTCGAGGATCGCGGCGCACGTCAGCGCGAGCGGCTCGGTGGCGCCCATCATCGCGAGGTCGTTCACGGTGCCGCTGACCGCGAGCCGGCCGATGTCGCCGCCGGGGAAGAACACCGGCTGCACGACGTGCGAGTCGGTCGTGATCACGAGGAACTGATCGCCGATCGGGATCGCGGCGCCGTCGTCCATCGCGTCGAGGCCGATGCCTCCCGGCACCGCGCCGAAGCCGGCCGCGAAGATCTGCTCGATCAGCGCGCGCATCGCATTGCCACCCGCGCCGTACTTCAGCGTGATGTGCTCCTCGACGAAGCTGCCGTTCCTCATGACGCGCGCCTCCGGATCTGGTGGAGGTCGGGATGACCGCCGTATTGATGCCAGATCTTGCAAGTGCCCTCGGCGCTCACCATGCACGCGCCGACCGGCGCATCCGGCGTGCACTCGCGGCCGAACAGGCCGCAGTCGTGCGGCGACGCGATGCCCGCCATGATGTCGCCGCATTGACATTGCGCGACCAGCGACGGCGGCGCGTGATCCCAGAGCGCGGCCATGTCGATCGTGAAGCGCCGCCGTGCGTCGACCGCGGCAAACTCGTCGCGGAGCCGCAGGTTGCCGTTCGGGACGTGCGCGATGCCGCGCCACCTCCCGCCCTGCGGCTCGAACACGCGCCACAAGCGTTCCTGCGCCTCGCGATTGCCGTCGCGGGTGACGCAGCGCGGGAACATGTTGTCGACGCACGGTGCGCCCGAACCGATGATCTCGACGAGACGGACGAGCCCGGCGAGGATGTCGAGGGGCTCGAAGCCGGCGACGACGACGGGGATGCGGTGCCGCTCGACGAAGCGCTCGAACACGCCGTAGCCGGTGATCGTCGCCGCGTGCCCGGCCGCGAGAAACCCTTCGATCTTGCTGCCCGGCATCTCCGCGACGATCTCCATCACCGGCGGGATGTACTTGTGCGCCGACAGGATCGAGAAGTTCTTCGGCACGCCCGCGAGCAGCACGGCCGCCGTGGCGACCGCCGTGGTCTCGAAGCCGCTCGCGAAGAACACGAGCTCCTCGTCGAGAGTCTTCGCGAGCTCGACGGCCTGCGCGATGCCGTAGACGACATCGACCTTGGCGCCCTCCGCGCGCGCATCGGCGAGCGAGCGCGACGTGCCCGGCACGCGCAGCATGTCGCCGTACGTCGCGATACGCACACCTGCGAGCGCGAGCGCGACCGCCTCGTCGACCTCGGGGACGTCCGTGACGCACACGGGGCACCCCGGTCCCATGACCACATCGAGCTCGCGCGGAAACGCGGCGCGCAGGCCAAAGCGCGCGATCGCCTGCTCGTGGCTACCGCACACGTGCATGATCGAGACGGGCGCGCGGCCCAGGGCCTTGGCGTGTCTCTCGAGCGCCTCCTCGAGGGCGTGCGCGCGCTCGGGGTCGCGAAACCGCATCCGGGCGAGCTCATTCATCGAGAGCTCCGGTCTCGTCGAGCGGGCGGCCGTCGTCGCCGTCCAGGGCATCGATCTCGCTGCGCACGTCGATCGCCATCAGATCGTCGGCCCCGGCGCGCGTCAGTAGCTCGTCGTACAAGGCGAGCGTCTCGCCGATGTCCTCGGCGGGAATTCGCCGGATCGCGAACCCGACGTGGTTGAGCACGTAGTCGCCTGGCGAGACCGGCGCGTCGACGACGTCGAGCCGGACCGGCTTCGTCACGCCCCAGAAGTCCACCTGCGCGACGTCACCGTCGACCGAGACCACACGACCGGGAACCCCGAGGCACATGGCTGTCCGTGTTGCAGCGGTCGTGCCCGCGTTTCGCCGACGAAGATGCGGGGGACGCGCGCCGAATCTTCGTCGCGGTTGCACGCGGCTGCACGCGCTGCGCATTTGGTCGCGGCCTGTCGAGCTGCACCGTCTCGAACCGCCGCCCCCGCCCGGAGACCCTCGAGCCCTCCCACCCGAGGCCGCCATACTCCCCACGCAGCGCGTCGAGGCGACCATGGATTTCGCGGCATTGCGTGTGGGGCGCTGTGGTACGCACCGTGCTTCGAGTGGCCCACATGGCCCTGCGCACCACCCTGTTCGTCTCGCTGGCCCTCGCTCTCGCCGGCGGCGCCGCGCGCGCCGACAAGGTCGACTGGAGCCAGTACATCGACCACGACGCCAAGCCGACCCCGTCGACGCCGCCGCCGGTCGTCACCGACGCGGCGAAGCCCGCCAAGGCAACGAAGGCCACGAAGGCGACGAAGAAGGTCGCGGCCAAGCCGAAGGCGAAGGCCAAGGCCAAGGCGCGCCGCAAGCACTGAGTGGCTGGTTCCTGGGGTGCGCGGTCGCGGTGCACGCGCTACTGGCGGGCGATCGCGTCCGCGACCAGCGCCTGCCCGAGCGCGATGCCACCGTCGCCGGGCGGGACCTCGCCGTGCGTGCGGACGTCGAGGTCGGCGAGCTCGCGACGCAGGCCCTCGGCGAGCAGCGGGTTGCAGAATGCGCCGCCGGTGAGCACGACCGGCAGCTTGCCGCAGCGCGCGACGGCGGCGCGCACGCGGTCGGCGGTGGCGAGCACGATCGCCTGGTGGAACCGCGCGGAGACGATGCCGACCTCGACCCCCGCGAGCAGATCGGCGGTCGCGGCGCGCACGAGCGGGCGCATGTCGAGCTCGCCGCGCGCGAGCGCGATCGGATACGCGCCGTGCAGGCCCGGCTCCGCCGCGAGGTTCCACGCCACGGCGACCTGGCCCTCGTACGTCGCGCGCGCACGCGCGAGGCCGAGTGCGCCGAGCCCGTCGAAGAAGCGGCCGATGCCGCGCGCGAGCGGTGCATTGATGCTGCCGCGGATCATGCGCAGCGTGACCGCGAGCGACTTCGCGGGCACGCGATCGAACACGGCGAGCTTGTCGAGGGGAGCCTCTTCGCCGAACGCGTCGTCGAGCAGCGCGAGCGCGATGCGCCAGGGCTCGTGGATCGCGGCGTCGCCGCCGGCGAGCGCGACCGGGCGGAACGTCGCGAAGCGTTCGTAGCGCGCGAAGTCGGCGATCAGGATCTCGGCGCCCCACGAGGTGCCGTCGGGGCCCCAGCCAGTGCCGTCGTACGCGACGCCGATCACCGGGCCGGTGAGACCGTGCTCGGCCATCGCGCTCGCGACGTGCGCGTGATGGTGCTGCACGCCGATCGTGCGCGGCGCGGCGCGTTCGTTCGCGTAGCGCGTCGACGGATAGGCCGGATGGAGGTCGTGCGCGACGATCGCCGGCGAGACCTGGAGGATGTCCTCCATGCGCTTGACGGCGGCCTCGAAGAACTCGAGCGAGGCGACGTTGTCGAGGTCGCCGATGTGCGGGCCGAGATAGGCGCTGTCGGCTGTCGCGATGCAGAACGTGTTCTTGAGCTGCGCGCCGACGGCGAGCACGGGTTGCGCCACGGCGCGTGCCAGCGAGATCGCCCGCGGCACGTAGCCGCGCGACCGGCGCAGCAGCGTCGGCTTGCCGGCGATCACGCGCGCGACCGAGTCATCGCAGCGCGTCGCGATGTCGCGATCGTGGACGAGGAAGACGTCGGCGATCGCGCCGAGCCGCCGGATCGCCTCGCGGTTCTCGGCGCAGATCGGCTCGTCGGACGGGTTCGCGGACGTCATCACGAGCGGCTTCTCGGTCGCCGCGAGGAGCAGGTGATGCAGCGGCGTGTACGGCAGCATCAGGCCGACGAGGTCGGTCTCCGGAGCGACGCCACGGGCGAGCCGGGCTCCGGCGCGACGCGGCACGAGCACGATCGGCCGCTCGGGCGAGGACAGCAAGGCCGCTTCCTCGGGGCCGAGCACGGCGAGCCAGTGCGCGGCCGCGAGGCTCGCGACCATCACCGCGAACGGCTTCTCGTCGCGATGCTTGCGCGAGCGCAGCCGCTCGAGCGCGACCTCGCTCGTCGCATCGCAGGCGAGGTGAAAGCCGCCGAGGCCCTTCACGGCGACGATGTTGCCGTCGAGCAGGTGCATCACGGCGCCGGCGAGCGGCTCGCCGTACAGCAGCTGCCCGGTGCGCGAGACGAGCGCGAGCCGGGGTCCGCATTCCGGACACGCGTTCGGCTGGGCGTGAAAGCGGCGGTCGCGCGGGTCGTCGTACTCGCGCTGGCACGCCGGGCACATGATGAACTTCGCCATCGTCGTGGCGGGGCGGTCGTACGGGACGCCGGTCGCGATCGTGAAGCGCGGGCCGCAGCTCGTGCAGTTCGTGAACGGGTAGTTGAACCGGCGGTTGTCGGGGTCGTTGATCTCGCGCTCGCAGTCGGGGCACGTCGCGAGGTCCGGCGGGATCGACAGTGCGCGCGGGCCACCCTCGGCGCTGTGCACGATGACGAAGTCGTTCGTCGGCTCGCCCGGGATCGTCTCGGCCGTCAGCTCGCGCACGCGCGCCGGCAGCGGCGGCTCGCGCAGGCGTGCGATCAGCTCGTCGAGCGCCTCCTCGCGCCCGAACGCCTCGACGGTGACGCCACGCGCGTGGTTGTGCACGCGCCCTCCGACGCCGACCTCGTGGGCGACGCGATACACCCAGGGCCGGAACCCGACGCCCTGCACGGTTCCGCGGATCTCGATCCGCACGCCGCTCATCTAGCAGAGCCCCAGCGCCCGCGCGCCGTCGTCGGCATGCGATGGATCGACGCGACGCCGCGTCTCGATGCCAATGCGCCGCAGCTCCGCCACCGCGGCCTCCGCGAGCGCGGGCAAGCTGCTCGCGACCTCGGGCGTGCAGCCGAGCTGGAGGTCGGTCATCACCGGCACGACGCCGACGATCACGACCTCCTCCGGCATCTCGTCGCACAGCGCGACGCCCGCCAGCAGGTCGGCGACTCCGATCTGGTGCACGCTGAGCCGCTCGTAGGCCGCCTTCGCGACCTCGGCGCCCGCGATGCGGACGATCGTGCCCGGCGGCGCATCCGCGCGCACGGCATCGATGAGGATCACGCGATCGCTCGCGGCGACGAGCGCGAGCAAGTCGAGCCCGAGCGTGCCGCCGTCGACAACGCGAACACCCGGCGGCAGCTCGAGCTCGCGGCGCAGCCGGTGAGCAACGACCACGCCGGCACCGTCGTCTCCACACAGCACGTTGCCGAGCCCGAGCACCAGGACATCGATTCGGTCACTCGTCATCGGGCGGTTGTCCCTTCGGCAAGAACTTGTAGCCGGAGAAGATCGAGTCGAGCGTGCCGTTCTTCTCGGTGCGCGAGGTCAGCATCGCGAAGAACATGTGCGCGACGAAGAACGCGAGCAGCACCCACATCCCGACGTGATGCAGCCAGCGTGCGCCCTGCACGCCGTGGAACAGCGGGAACAGCACGCGCCACGTCTGCATGTACGAGTGAGAGCTGACCGAATACAGCGCCCAGCCGGTCGCGATCATCAGCACGTAGACGCCGAAGATCGCGAGGTACGACAGCCCGGCGAGCGGGTTGTGGCCGATCGTGCGCGGCGGCGTCGTGCGGATCAGCGTGTAGAACTTGAGCGTCTCGAGGAAGTCGTGACGCCGGCGCTTCGAGACCGGCACGAAGTTGCGCCAGCCGCTGCGCCGCGGCCCGGTGATCATCCAGATCAGCCGCGAGAGCACCGCGATGCCGAACACGATCGACGTGTAGAAGTGGATCGTCTTCATCCAGCCGGTGATGAAGCTCTCGCGCGCCGGGCCGTGCGCGACGTCGAGCGGACGGCCGAGGAAGATGCCGGTGACCGAGAGCACGATGATCGAGAGCGCGATCGCCCAGTGCGTGAGACGCACGATGAGGTCCCACACGTAGACCGGCTCGAGCGCCTCGGCTTCGTGCGGCGCCGACATCACCGCACCTTCACGCGAGTGACCTCGCGCCCTTCCGTATCGACGACGTGGACGCCACATGCCATGCACGGGTCGAACGAGTGCACGGTACGCAGGATCTCGATCGGCTGCTCGGGATCCGCGATCGGCGTTCCGACGAGCGCCGCCTCGTACGGTCCGGGCTGCTCGCCTGCATCGCGCGGGCCCGCGTTCCACGTGCTCGGCACGATGCACTGGTAGCGTTTGATCTTGCCGCGCTCGATGTGGACCCAGTGGCCCAGCGATCCGCGCGGTGCCTCGTGGAAGCCCGCGCCGGTCGCGAACTTCGGCCAGCTCGAGGGATCCCACTTGTCGTTGTCGTGGATGCGCAGCTCCCCGCGTCCCATGTTGACGGCGAGCTCGTCGACCCAGTCGCCGATCTTGTCGACGAGGACCGCGGTCTCGATGCCGCGCGCCGCGACGCGTCCGAGCGTCGAGAACAGCGCCTCGGGGCCGACCCCGAGCTTGCCGAGCACCGCATCGACCAGGGGCTTCACCTGCTGGTGCCCCGACGCATACGCGACGAGCATGCGTGACAGCGGCCCGACCTCCATCGGCTGGCCGTCGTAACGCGGCGACTTCAGCCACGAGTACTTCGCGTTGATGTCGAGGTAGTCGTACGGCGGCTTCGGGCCGGTGTAGTTCGGCTTCGTCTCGCCCTTCGACGGGTGCAGCGCGGCGTTGTCGCCCTCGTCGTAGGTGTACCAGCTGTGCTTGACCTGCTCCGTGATCTTCGCGGGGTCGAGCTTCTCGATCGTCAACAGGTTGCGGTTGCGGATGATGCCCGACGGGATGAACCGCGGCGCGTTCTTGCCGTCGGTCAGCGGGTACTCGCCGTACACCATGTAGTTGCCGACACCCGCTCCGTAGCCGGCCCAGTCCTTGTAGAAGCTGGCGACCGCGAGCAGGTCCGGGATGTAGACCTGATGGACGAACTGCTGCGCGCCCGCGATCAGGTGCTTGAGCGCGGCGATCGTCTGGACGTTGAGCGCGGCCTGCGAGTTCGGATCGACCGGCGTCGCCATGCCGCCGACGAGGAAGCTCTGCAGGTGCGGGTTCTTGCCGCCGAGGATCGCGTGGACCTTGATGAACTCGCGCTGCCAGTCGAGCGCGGACAGGTAGTGCGCGACCGCCATGAGGTTCGCGGCCGGCGGCAGCTTGTACGCGGGATGCCCCCAGTAGGCGTTCGCGAAGGGGCCGAGCTGGCCCTTGTCGACGAAGCCCTTGAGGCGATCCTTGACCGTCTTGAAGTAGGTCGCGCTCGAGTCGTGCCAGTCGGAGATCGACATCGCGAGCGATGCCGTCTCTCCGGGGTCGGCCGAGAGCGCGGACACGACGTCGACCCAGTCGAGCGCGTGCAGGTGATAGAAGTGGACGACGTGATCCTGGATGCACTGCGCGGCGATGATCAGGTTGCGGAGCACGCGCGCGTTCGGCGGCGGCTCGGCCCCCAGCGCATCCTCGACGGCGCGAATCGACGCGATCGCGTGGACGGTCGTGCACACACCACAGATGCGTTGCGTGAACGCCCACGCGTCGCGTGGATCGCGGCCCTGCAGGATCAGCTCGATGCCGCGGAACATCGTCGACGACGACCAGGCATCGGTCACCTTGCCGCCGTCGACGGACGCCTCGATGCGCAGGTGGCCTTCGATGCGCGTGACGGGATCGACCACGATGCGGGTCATGGCTTGTCTTCTTTCTTCGCGGCGGCTTCCTTCGACGCGGCGATCCGCTCCGCGGCTTTGCGCCGGGTCAGCTGCACCAGCGCGTGGGCGGTGAAGCCGGCGGCGACGGCGCCGGTCGCGTAGACACCGACCTTGTCGATGCTCGTCGCGACGCCGAAGCCGGGCACGCCGTCGAGGTGCTCGTAGAACGGGGTCATGCGATCCCAGAACTGCGGCTCGGCGCAGCCGATGCACGGATGCCCGCAGCCGATCGGCCAGTTGGTGTTCTCGTTCCAGCCGACGTTCGGGCAGTTGTGGAACGTCTCCGGGCCCTTGCAGCCCATCTTGTAGAGGCAGTAGCCGTTGCGATGGCCTTCGTCGCCCCAGCGCTCGACGTACTGGCTGGCGTCGAAGTGCGCGCGGCGCTCGCAGGCGTCGTGGATCGACTTGCCGTACGCGAAGAGCGGGCGGCCGAGCCGGTCGCACGGCGGCCAGCGGTCGTACGTGAGGTAGTAGACGATCAGCGCCGTGAGGTTCTCGGCGTTGACCGGGCACGCCGGCAGGTTGATGAGGTTCGCGATGCCGGAGATCGACTCGCTGACGCCGAGCGCGCCGGTCGGGTTCGGAGCGGCGGCAGGCAGTCCGCCGTAGGCCGCGCACGTGCCTGCGGCGACGACCGCCGCGGCGTTCTCGCAGACCTCCTTCGCGATCTGCTCGGCGGACCTGCCGCCGATCGTGCAGTAGGCGCCGTTCGCACCCGTCGGGAGCGAGCCCTCGATCACCGCGATGTACTTGCCCTTGTTCTTGGCGATCGCATCGGCGAGCGCGGCCTCCGCGTGCTTGCCCGCCGCGGCCATGATCGTCTCGTGATAGTCGACCGACAGGAGATCCAGGATCACCTCGGCGGCCGTCGGCTTCGACGCACGCAGGAAGGACTCGCTGTTGCCGCAGCAGTCCTGGAATTCCAGCCATACGAGTGTTGGCTTCGGCTTGGTCTCGAGCCCGACGGCGATCTTCGCCGCCGCTGACTTCGGCAGCCCGAGGATCGCGGCCATGCCTGCACAGAAACCCATGAAGTCGCGCCGGGAGACGCCTCGCGCCTCGAGCTCGCGACGAAACGATTCGCCGTCGCCACGCATGATCCCGGGCGCGAGCAACCTTCGTGCCGCGACATGGGGATGCGCGCCCGACGAAATCGCGTAGAAGCTGCGTAGGCATTCGCGCGCACGGCAGACGATGCGCAATGTCGAGCCTCGTTACGGGCCGTGCGCGTGGCATATCGGCTGCAGCCCACCGCGGCGTGAGCACAGGTCTCTCCGCCCTCGTCGATGCGGAAGCGCGGCTCGATCGCGTCCTCGCCGATGCGCGCGCCGAAGCTGATGCGTTGCGCGCCGCGGCGTACGAACGCGCGAAGGCCGCCGCGAACATGCTCGACGCCGAGCTCGACCGAGAACGCGCACGAGCAGCGCGTGCGATCGAGGACGCGACCGCGCTCGAGCTTCGCGCGATCGCCGACGACGCCCGCCTACATGTCGCGCGCTTCGACGCGATCGCCGGTGAACGCCTGCGCGTGCTCGCACTCGAGATCGCGCGACGGCTCGCCGTGATCGCGATCGCCGAGGCGGCGCCATGATCATCTCGATGGCACGGATCCGCGTGCTCGGGCCGCGCAAGCAGCTCGCCGCGACCGTGCGCGTCCTGCAGGATGTCGGCGTCGTCCACGTCGTCGATGCGGCGTGCCTGGAAGGCCTGCACCGGCTCGATCTCGATCCGGTCGCGCGGCGTCGGCGCCGCCACGTCACGCGCGCGCTCGGTGACATCGAGCATGCGCTCGATACCTGGCACCGCCTCGGCGTCGAGATCCCGGATCGAGAGGGCCCGGCTCCGCCGGAAGCGCGCGTCGCCCGGCTCGCCGCGAAGCTCGTCGAGCAGCTCGATCGCTCGTGGGCACGCCAGCAGGCGCTCGTCGAGGAGCGCGATGCACTGCTCGCCTACGAGCCGCTGTTCGGTCCGCTCGACGAGCTCGTGCGCGCCCATCGCGCATCGCTGTTCTTGCTGACGCTGCGGAGCGCGTCGGCGCTGTCCGCGCTGCGCAGCGCGCTCGAGGCGACGCTCGACCACGCGGTCGAGCTGCACACCCACTCGCGGCCATCGGGCGAGACGCTCGTCCTGCTCGCCGTGCCCTCGGCGCGTGCCGCCGAGATCGATCAGCAGCTCGCGAAGGCGAGCGTCGAGCGCGCCCCGCTGCCGCCGGCGCTCGCGGGCGTACCACTGACGGAGGCGCTGCCGCGGCTGCGTCCTCGGTTGCGCGAGGTCGAGCACGAGCTGCTCGTCCTCCACGACGACGCGGCCTCGCTCGCGCGCCGCCACGGCGATGATCTCTCGCGCGCACGCCGCGCCTTCCACGACGAGCTGCTCGCGCTCGATGCCGAGGACCACGCGGCCGCGAGTGCGCGCGCGTTCGTGCTCGAAGGCTGGCTGCCGGCGCGCGAGAAGCCGAGGCTCGTCGCGGTGCTCGCGGAGCGCGCGGGCGGCGAGATCGCGGTCGAGGAGGTCGGCCGCGACGAGCTGCGAGGCGACGAGGCGCCGGTCGTGCTCTCGAACCCGAAGCTGTTCCGGCCGTTCGAGGCACTGATCTCGCTGCTGCCGCTGCCGCGCTACGGCACGATCGATCCGACGCCGTTCGTCGCGGTGTTCTTTCCGATGCTGTTCGGCGTGATCGTCGGCGACGTGGCCTACGGGCTCGCGATCGCGTTCCTCGGGCTGTTTCTCGGGCGCTACGCGCGAATCGCGTACGCCGTCGCGCTGTACACGATCGTGTTCGGCATCCTGTACGGCGAGCTCCTCGGCAACATGGGCACCGAGTGGTTCGGGATGCACCCGCTGTGGTTCGACCGCCAGGAGGCGGTGCTCGGGTTCCTCGTCCTCGCGATCGCGCTCGGGCTCGTCCACCTGCTCCTCGGGCTCGTGCTCGCGGCGATCACGCGGTGGCGCGGCCACCGGCGCGAGGCTATCGGGCGCGGGTTGACAGCCGTGATGCTCGTGCTCGTCGCGATCGCGCTGCTCGCGCTGTTCGAGCAGGTCCCGTCGGTGCTGCTGACGCCGGCGGTGATCGCGCTGCTCGTCGCGCTGCCGGTCGTGATCATCCTCGAGGGCATCACGGCGCTGTTCGACTTCATGACGATCCTCGGGCACGTGATGTCGTACGCGCGCGTCATGGCGCTCGGGATGGCATCGGTGATGCTCGCCGTCGTCGCGAACAAGATGCACGGCGCCTTCGGTACGGCCGCGATCGGCATCGCGTTCGCGCTCGTGTTTCACCTGTTGAACTTCGCGATCACGCTGTTCTCCCCGACGATCCACGTGATGCGCCTGCACTACGTCGAGTTCTTCGGGACGTTCTTCGAACCTGGCGGCGGTGCGTATCACCCGCTGCGTCACTGGTCGCCAGGAGCGACCGCCTAGGAGGCCTGTCATGGGAGCCATGTGGATTGCACTCGCTGCGGCAGCCGCGATCGCGCTGACCGCGATCGCAACGAGCTGGGCACAGGCCAAGATCGGCTCGTCGATCGCGGCGTCGCTCGCGGAGAAGCCAGAGCTGCGCACGACCGCGGTGCTGATGATCGCGATCCCCGAGACGATGGTCGTGCTCGGATTCGTGATCGCCGTGCTCATCCTCCTGCGAGCGAGCTGACGATGGCGCTCCCCGAGCTCATCGAGGCATTCGAGCGCGACACCGAAGCCGAGCTCGCCGCGATCCGCGCCGCCGTCGAGGCCGAGATCCGCGCGATCGACGCCGAGGCCGCGCGCGCCCGGGGCGAACGGATCGCCTCCGCGGCCGCCGCGACCGCGGTCGAGCACCGCGCGCAAGCCGATGCCGACGTCGCAGCCGCGCTGCACCGCGCGCGCGCCGACATCTACACCCATCGCACGGCGATGCTCGGCCGGCTCCGCGCCGAGGTCGAACGTCACCTCCCGGCGCTGCTCGAGTCCGCCGTCGGAGAAGCGCTGCTGCGCGTCGCGATCGCCTGCGCCGGCGACGAGCCGGGCACGCTGCACTGCACGCCGATCCTCTCGGTCCGCGCGCGCGTGCTCGCGCCGCCATCGCTGCAGATCACCGGCGACGACGAGGTCGCGACCGGCGTGATCGTCGAGCTCGCCAGCGGCACGCGCATCGACGCGACGCTCGTGCGGCTCCTGGACCGCGAGTGGCCCCAGCTCTCGGGCGAGGCGGTCCGGATCATCGCGAAGGAGACACCATGAAGGAGGCACTCGTCGCGCGCGCACGCGGCCTCGGCACGCGGCTCCTGTCCGCGGAGCTCCTGGCCGAGATCGATGCCGCCACCGATCCGGCGCCCGTGTTCGCGCGCGCCGGGCTGCCTGCCGTGCCCGACGAAGTCGACGGTGCCGCGCACGAGCGCATCGCCCGTGACGCCGCGATCCTCGCGCGGTGGAGCAGCGACCTCGGCGACGCGCCCGCTCGCCGCCACCGCACGCGCGGCCCCCTCGCTCCGCTGTGGCTCGACGAGGATCGCCGCAGCCTGCGCGCGATCATCCGCGGGCTCGCCGCGCACGCCGCGCCGCGCCGCCGGCTCGCGGGCACGATGCCGACACCGAACCTGCCGCCGCCCGTGCTCGCCGAGCTCGCCGACCAGACCGACCTGCACGGGATCGCGCGCGTGCTCGAGGAGCACGGCCACCCGTACGCGGCGGTCATCGCGCGCAAGCAGCTCGATCCGCTCGCACTCGAGCTGGCGCTCGGCCGCTCGTTCGGCGACCTCGCCCGCCCGCGCGACCGCGCGATGCGTGCCTACGTGCGTCAGGCGATCGATGCGGAGAACGCCGAGGCGGCACTGCTGATCGCGGCGCGCGGCAAGGGCGTCACCGACGCGTTCGTGCGCGGCGGCGAGCTGATCGATCGCCGCACGTTCGACGGCGCGTGCCGTGATCTCGTCGACGAGGCGCGCGCTCGCCTCGCCGAGGCGCTCGCCGACACGCCGCTCGCCGCCGCGCTGTTCGACCCCGACCCCGGCGCACTCGCCGACGCCACGCTGCGCTGGCAGCTCGCGACGCAGACCAAGCTCCGCCGCCTCGAGCCGCTCAGCCTCGCACCCGCGATCCACGTGATCCTGCGGCGCCGCGAGGAGGCACGGCGGTTGCGTCACGCCGCGTGGCGCACCGCGCTCGGAGGCGGCGGATGAGGACGCCGGTGCGCATCGTCTGCCGCCGTCCTGCCGCGCTCGGCATCGCGCTCGCGGGCATCGCGCCCGTCGAGGCGGCGACCGGCGATCAGGCAGCGGCCGCGCTCGGCGGTGCGCGCCTCGTGCTGATGGAGCAGGCGCTCTACGACGCCCTGCCGGTCGCGACGAAGCGGCAGCTGCGCCGCGAAGGCGTGCCCGTCGTGATGCCGTTTCCGGGACCCGCGCTCGCGCCGCACGCGGCGCCCGAACAGGAGCTGCTCGAGGTGCTGCGACGAGCCGTTGGCTACCGGCTGAGGCTCAAATGACGGCCGCGCTCACCCGCATCACCGGCACGCTCGCGGAGGCCAGGCCCCTGCGCGGCGCGAGCCTCTACGAGCTCGTGCGCGTCGGCGCGCGCGGCCTGCTCGGCGAGGTCATCCGGTTCTCGGGCGAGACGGCCACGCTGCAGATCTTCGAGGACACGACCGGCCTCGCGGTCGGCGCCGCCGTCGAGCCGACCGGCGCCTCGCTGACCGCGGAGCTCGGGCCAGGCCTGCTCGGCCAGGTACTCGACGGTGTCGGCCGTCCGCTCGCGCAGCTCGAGGGCGACTTCATCGCCGCCGGCGCGACCGCGGCCACGCTGCCGCGCGACCGCCGCTGGCAGTTCGAGCCGCGCGCGAAGGCCGGCGATCGCATCTCGCGCGGCGACGCGCTCGGCACCGTGCAGGAGTACGCGCTCGCGCACACGATCGTCGCGCCCTCCGATGGCACGCTGGCCGAGCTGCGCGCCGGGACGTTCACCGTCGACGAGCCGATCGGCCGGTTCACCGACGGCACGCCGATCACGCTCGCGCAGCGCTGGCCGATCCGCCTCGCGCGCCCCGTGCAGCGCCGCCTGCCGAGCGATCGCACGCTCGTCACGGGGCAGCGCGTGTTCGATCTGCTGTTCCCGCTCGCCGAGGGGGGCACGATCGCGGTCCCGGGCGGGTTCGGCACCGGCAAGACCGTCGTCGAGCACTCGCTCGCGAAGTACGCGGATGCCGATGTCGTCGTGTTCGTCGGCTGCGGCGAGCGCGGCAACGAGATGGCGGAGCTGCTCGCGACGTTCCCCAAGCTCGTCGATCCGCGCAGCGGGCGATCGATCATGGAGCGCACCGTGATGATCGTGAACACGTCGAACATGCCGGTCGTCGCGCGCGAGGCGAGCGTCTACCTCGGCATCACGATCGCCGAGTACTACCGGGACCTCGGCCTGCGCGTCGCCGTGATGGTCGACTCGCTGTCGCGGTGGGCCGAGGCGCTGCGCGACATCGCGGCACGCCTGCAGGAGATGCCCGGCGAGGAAGGCTATCCGACGTACATGGCGAGCCGGCTCGGCGCGCTCTACGAACGCGCGGGCCGCGCGACGACGCTCTCCGGCGCGACCGGCGCGATCACGCTCGTGTGCGCGGTCTCGCCGCCGGGGGGCGACTTCTCCGAGCCGGTCACGCAGGCCTCGCTCCGCGTCGCGGGCGGCCTGTGGGCGCTCGATGCGCAGCTCGCGCGCGCGCGGCAGTTCCCGGCGGTCGACTGGGCGACGAGCTACTCGCTGTATCCCGACGCCTCCGGGGGCCTGCGCACGCGCGTGATCGCGCTGCTCCAGCGCGACGCCGAGCTGCGCGAGATCGCGAACCTCGTCGGCAGCGACGAGATGGACGAGCGCGACCGGCTCGTCATGGCGATCGCGGCGCTCGTGCGCGAGCACGTCCTCGGGCAGAACGCGTACGACCCGAACGACGCGATGTCGCCGCCCGACAAGACGACGAAGCTCGCCTCCCTCGCGCTCGACGCGCACACGACCGCTGATGCCGCGCTCGCGGCCGGGGCCGAGCTCGACGCGCTGCCGTTCGCCGCGTTCCGCCGCGCGTTCGCGGAGGTCAGGCGCGCACCGGCGAGCGAGCGCGCGGACCGGATCGCGGACTGCGAGCGCGCGATCGGAGGCCTGAGATGACGGCGCGAGGAGACGGAGGCCGGCGATGATCGCCGCGCGCATCCACCAGGGCGCGCACGCCCTCGCCGGCTCGCTGCTCTACCTCGAGCACACGCGCGGCGTCGCGATGGGCGAGGACGTCGCGATCGTCGCGCCCGGGCAGGCGAGGCGGCGCGGCCAGGTGATCGATGCGGGCGCCGGCATCACCGTCGTGCAGGTGCTCGAGGATACGCACGGCCTGTCGCCCGCGACGGCCGAGATCACGCTGACCGGCACGACCGCGGCCGCGCCCGTCGGCCGCGAGTTGCTAGGGCGCGTCCTCAGCGGCGTCGCGGCGCCGCTCGACGACCTGCCGCCGCCCGTCGGCGATGCGATGCGCCCGGTGTACGGCCTCGCGATGAACCCGGCGCGCCGCGTGCCTCCCGCCGACTTCATCGAGACGGGCATCTCCGCGATCGACGGCCTCGACACGCTCGTGCGCGGCCAGAAGCTGCCGATCTTCTCGGGCGCCGGCTTGCCCGCGCTCGAGCTCGCCGCGCAGATCATCGAGCACGCGCGCGTCGCATCCGGCGAGCCGTTCGCCGTCGTGTTCGCCGCGATCGGCATCACCGCGCGCGAGACGCGTCAGTTCGTCGATCGCTTCCGCGGCACGCGCGCGCTAGAGCGCACCGTGCTCTACCTCAACGAGACACGCGATCCGACGATCGAGCAGCTGCTCGCGCCGCGCTACGCGCTCGCGCAGGCCGAGTACCTCGCGTTCGACTGCGGCATGCACGTGCTCGTCGTCATGGCCGACCTCGCGCACTACTGCGAGACGCTGCGCCAGGTCGCCGCCGCGCGCGACGAGGTCCCCGGCCGCCGCGGCTATCCCGGCTACATGTACACGGACCTCGCGTCGCTGTTCGAGCGCGCGGGCGTGCTCGCGGGCCGAGGCGGTTCCGTCACGCAGCTGCCGATCCTCACGATGCCCGACGACGACATCACGCACCCGATCCCCGACCTCACCGGCTACATCACCGAGGGCCAGATCGTGCTGTCGCGCCAGCTCCACGGCCAGGGCCTGTTCCCGCCGATCGATGCGCTGCCATCCCTCTCGCGCCTGATGAACCAGGGCATCGGCACCGGCAAGACGGTGCCGGAGCACCGCCGCTGGGCCGACCAGCTCTACGCGCTGTACGCGCGCGGCCGCGACGCGCGCCTGATGGCCGCGATCGTCGGCGATGCGGGCCTCGGCGAGGCCGACCGCCGCGCGCGCGCGTTTGCCGATCGCTTCGAGCACGAGCTGATCGCGCAGGGGCGCGAGCGCCGCGACATCGCGACGACGGTCGCGCTCGGCTGGCAGCTCCTCGAGACGTTCCCGCGCGACGAGCTCGACCGCATCGACGACGCGACCTGGGCCAAGCGCCCCGGGGCCAAGCCATGACCCGGAGCGCGAGCCATGGAGCGAGCCGATGAGCGCCGCGACCCGCGCCGAGCTGCTGCGCACCCGCCGGCTCGCCGAGCGCGTCGACCGCGGAGCCGCGCTGCTGCGCCGCAAGCGCGAGGCACTCGTGCGCGCGCTCGTTCCGCTCGCCCGTCCCGCCGCCGAGGCGCGCCGCGCGATCGCCGACACCGCCGCCGCCGCGTATCGCGCCGAGCTCGCCGCGCTCGCCCAGCACGGCGCCGACGGCGTCGCCGCGACCGCGCTGCCGCCGCGCGAGCTGGACGTCGAGCTCGCGATCGAACGCCTGTGGGGCGTGACCGTGCCGAAGCTCTCGCAGATCCCGGTGCTCTCGCGCGACCTCTCGGCGCGTGCGACCGCGCCCGGCCCGACGGGCACCGCGCAGTTCGAGGCGGCGAACCGCTTCGAGGAGCTGCTCGGCCAGCTGCTCGAGGCCGTGCCGCGCGAGGCCGCCGTGCGCGCGCTCGGGGCCGCGCTCGCCCACACGTCACGCCAGCTCCACACGCTCGAGCAGCGGGTCGCGCCGCAGCTCGCCGCGCGGATCACGACGACGAGCCGCGCGCTCGACGAGCGCGACCGCGAGGACCACACGCGCCTTCGCCACCTGCGCCGCCACTGAGCGAGGACGCTTACCGGGTCGAGAAGGGAGAGAGCGTCCCCACTACGGGCGCGAAAGCATGTACAGGTCGAGGCCGCCGGAGCCGCCGCTGCCGTCGGACTGGACGTAGAGATGGCAGCCGTCGGGCGAGATCCACGTCGGGGCCTCGTGCGCCATGGGATCCGCGAGGCCGTCGATCGGGCTCGCCGTGCCGAAGCCGTCGGCCGGGCTCGAGCGCGACGCGAGGTAGACATCGCTGCCGCGCGCGAATGCCATGACGCGCTCGTCGGCGGTGACGGCCGGGGCGCGCTCGTCGCCCGAGCCGTTGATGTCGCCGATCACGGCGGCGGGCGTGCCGGTCGCGCCTGTCGAGTCGATGTCGACGCGCCAGATGTCGCCGGCGCCGAGGCCGGTGCGCGTGCTCGACGAGAAGTACAGTGTGCCCGCGTTCGCGAGCATCGGCTCGCCATCGCCGTCGGCGAGCGCCACGGACGCCGCCGGCGGTCCGAACGGCTGATCCGTTGCGGTGCGCTTCGTGATGTAGACGTGGAACGTGTTCGTGCCGCGGTTGCTATCGAACAGCATCAGCAGCGCGTTCGGCGAGAGCGTCGGCCACAGCTCGGAGTTGACGGAGTTGATCGGGCCGAGCAGCTCGGGCGTGCCGAACGCGTCGGTCGGCGAGGCGCGCGTCGCCATGTACAGGTCGGTCGTGCCGTTGGTGCGGCCGCGCGCGAACACGACGGTGAGCTCGTCGGGCGTGAGGCGCGCGCCCTGATCGTCGAGGTTGCTGTCGAGGCTCGCGAGCGGCATCGGCGTGCCGAACGGCGCGGTCGCCGTGCAGCGCGGGCCCGCATCGATCGCCGCGTCGGGCTTCGCGGAGCCACCGCCGCACGCGACGAGCACCAGCCACCACGGTCGCATCGCCGTGCGGCTCATCGCAGGTAGACCTCCATCGAGTCGACACCGTGGTGGCCCGATCCGTTGTCGGTCACGCGCACGGTCGCGCCCTGACAGACCTGCGCCTCGGTCTTGCCGAACAGGTCGGCGGTCGTCCCCGTGTAACTCTGCATCGGGTGTGGCTCGTCACTCCAGTAGCCGGCACCAAAGGTCGGACAGGTCGTGCAGCAGGCGCCGTAGAACCACGGTACTCCAGCGTTGACGGTGACGCATGTTTGTCCCGGCCCCTGGTCGCTCGTGCTCAGGTCGGCGGCATCGAGGAGCGTGACCGGCTGCGCGAGGCCCGTGAACGACGCCGCCGTCGGCGAGACGGCGAGCGTGCCGCCCGTCGCCTTGTAGTAGAGCGGCTGGCATGCGCCGCCCGCCGTGGTGCGCACGCGATGAACGACGAGGACCTCACCGCGCGCGGTGACATCGGGCCAGCGCACGCCGGCGAGTCGGTAGCCGCCGCTGCCCGGCGTACCGATCGTCTGGTCGTGCCATCCCGCGTAGGTCGTGACGAGCGGCATCGAGCTCGCCCACGACCAGACGGTGCGCTGCACGAGCGTCCAGCCGCCGCCGTCGGTGGTGAGATCGCACTGCGCGTCGAAGGCGCCGGTGCCCGGATCGATCGTGTAGACGCCGCTCGCGAGCCCGGGCAGCTCGGTGTGCAGCTCGGCACAGCTCTTCGCCGGGCGGCAGGCGTTCGCCTCGCAGACCTCGTTCGGGCACTCCGCGCTGAACCGGCACGCAACGCACATCCCCGTCGACGGCTCGCAGTACGGCGTCGCGCCGCCGCAGTCGGCCTCGGAGAGACACCGAGACGAGGTCGTACCGTCCGGATGCGTACTCGCCTTGGACCCGCCGCACCCGGCGAGCCAGAGCGCCGCGAGCATCCACCTCATCCCGCCATTCTACCCCCGTGGCATAGTAGGCCGCATGTCGTACTCGTCGACCCCTCCGCCGCCGCTGTCCCGGGCGACCCTGGTGATCGGCCTGTACGGGGCGATGGGCATCGTCGCGTTCCTCGTCGCGGCGGGCCGTGGTGATCCGGATCTCTACCGGCTCGGCGGCAGCCCGGCGGCGTGGCAGCTCGGTGCGGCGCCTGGCATCGGGCTCGCGCTCGGCCTCGCGATCGTGGGGCTGACCCGGCTCGCCACGCGGCGCTTCCAGTGGGCCCGCGATCTCCACGCGAGCTTTCGCGACCTGCTCGGCCCGCTGACGATGCGCGAGATCGTGATCCTCGCGCTCGCGAGCTCGATCGGCGAGGAGCTGCTGTTCCGCGGCGCGCTGATGCCCTGGCTCGGCATCTGGGTGCAGGCCGCGATCTTCGCGCTGCTGCACGTCGGGCCGGGGCGGCGGTTCCTGCCGTGGACCGCGTCGGCGTTCGCGCTCGGCGTCGCGTTCGGCGCGCTCGCGCAGTGGACCGGCAACCTCGGCGGGCCGATCGCGGCGCACTTCGCGATCAACTTCCTGAACCTGCGCTACATCGTCGGCGAGCCGGCCCTGCCCGCCCATTCCTGAGCGAGCCAGCGATACCACGCGGTGTCGCGACGGCGGCCCTTGATGATGTAGTGGGCATCCTGAATGCCCTCGAAACGAAAGCCGTACGAGAGCGCGGCGCGCCGCGAGGGCTCGTTCTTCGCGTCGCACTTCCACTCCGCGCGCAGGTAGCCGAGCACGAACACGTGCTCGAGCAGCAGCTGGGTGACCTCCCGCGAGACGCCGGTGCGCTGCGCGATGGGCCCATACCAGATGCTGCCGAGCTCGATCTTCAGGTGCGCCGGCGTGTTCGCGATCAGGTTCACGACGCCGACCGCACGCCCTTGCGCCCGCACGACGAACGGGCGGCCGTCGGGTGCCGCGTCCTGCGCCGCCAGCCACGCGCGCAGCCCGCTCGCCTCCGCGAACGGCCCGCCCGACATGTACCTCCAGATCCGCTCGTTCGCGTCGTACGAGGGCTGCCCCGCGACGGGCTGGCCGCTCGAGACCTCGTGCAGCGCCTCGACGTCGCGATCGAGATCGAGCGGCTCGACGAGCGCCTGCGTACCCCGCAGCGTCACCGGATCGGGCTTCAGCGGCAGCGAATGGCGTCTCGCCAGGACCTCCGGTGGGTACATGGTCAGATTGTTGCCCGGGTCGGCGGCGGCTGCCTAGCCTCGGGGGTGTTTCGCAACGCCCTGCTCTGCCTGCTGGTCGCAACGAGCGTGGCCGTCGCTGACGACACGTCGGCGACCGACAAGCTGCGCATCCTCTACTCGACGCGCTTCACGTTCACCGACGACGGCCTGCCGCTGGTCACCGTGCAGATCATGGGCGGCAAGCGCGAGGTCAAGCTGCACGCCAAGAGCGGCGTGATGGTGCGGCCCGATGGCGCGGGCGGCGCGGCCGTCGAGGCCGACGGCGACGGCTGGACGATCAGCGTCGAGGGCGCGAAGCCGGCGCAGATCCAGGAATGGACGGTCGTCGAGACGCTCGGCCCCGACGACCAGACCGGCATCAACGCGGCCCTGCAGCGCTGGAAGGAGCGCGGCTTCGATCCGCGCGCGTTCGAGATCGGGACCGTGTTCGGCACGGGCGGCGAGGTGATCGACACGCGCGAGGTCCGCATCGCGATCGATCCCGTGCCGGCCGGCAAGGGCGCCGCGCGCGCCGCCGAGCACGCGAAGCGCTACGGCGTGAAGACGAGCGTGCACGAGGAGCTCGTGAAGCGGCCGTCGGGGACGATCGTTGCGCGCAGCGGCTCGACGGTGATTCGCAACCCGAGCGTGATCTGGTTCCAGCCGAAGAAGGTGAGCGAGACGCTCGTCGTCGAGAACGTCCCCACCGGCACCGGCGGCAGCCAGCTCGAGACGGGCAGCGAGGATCGCCGCTACTGGGGCTCGGTCTACGTCACGCTCGATCACGACGGCTCACTGCTCGCCGCGAATGCCGTCGCCGAGGACAAGCTGCTCGCCGGGCTCGTGCCCGCCGAGATGTATCCCGACGCGCCCGCCGCGGCGCTCGAGGCGCAAGCGATCGCCGCGCGTACCGAGCTGCTGCAGAAGATCGGCCGGCGCAACCTCACCGACCCGTTCCTCCTGTGCTCGACGCAGCAGTGCCAGGTGTACGCGGGCGCCGGCAAGGAGGATCCGCGCACGACGAAGGCCGTCGAGAAGACGCGCGGCATGGTGCTGCTGCGCGACGGCGGCGGGCTCGTCGACATCCGCTACAGCGCGTCGTGCGGCGGGCACACCGAGGACAACGACGCGATCTGGGGCGGCGAGGCGGATCCGTCGCTGCGCGGCCGCGCCGATGATGCGAAGGGCCAGCTCTCGCGCGTCACCGACATCGACGCGTTCCTCGCGATGAATCCGAAGGACACGTGGTGCGGGCGCGTCGAGCACGGCCGCTCGAAGTTCCGGTGGACCGAGAAGATCACCGCCGAGGATCTGACCGCACGCATCGCCGTCGAGTATCCGGAGATCGGGCGCGTGAAGGCGCTCGAGCCGAAGCAGCGCGGCAGCTCGGGCCGCGTGATGGTGCTGACGATCAGCGGCGACAAGGGCTCGGTCGATGTCTCGGGCGACCTCCACATCCGGCGCCTGCTCGGCGGCCTGAAGTCGACGCTGTTCGAGGTGAAGCGCGACGGCGGCGCGTTCGTGTTCAGGGGCGCCGGCTTCGGACACGGCGTCGGCATGTGTCAGCTCGGTGCGATCGGCATGGCCGAGGCCGGGAAGTCGAACGCGCAGATCCTCGAGCATTATTACCGCGGTACGCACTTGCACCGTCTTTACTGACGGTTACACTTGCAAGTGAGCGCTCACTCATTCATGGTGAGCGCGTGGCCCGGCGCGCTGCTCCCCTGCCTCCCGACCAGCGGCGCGCCGCGATCATCGCCGCGACCATCCCGCTCGTGCGCCTGCACGGCGCCAGTGTCACGACCTCGCAGATCGCGCTCGCGGCCGGGCTCGCGGAGGGCACGCTGTTCCGCGTCTTCCCCGACAAGGAGTCGCTGATCAAGGCCGCGGTCGAGCACGCGTGCGATCCGGCGCCGGCCGAGGCGCAGCTCGCGGCGCTCGATCGATCGCTGCCGATGCGCGAGCTCTTGATCGCGGCCGTCGAGATCCTGCAGCGGCGGGTCGAGCAGATCTGGCAGCTGATCACGGTGCTCGGGCTCGCGGTCCCGCCGAAGCCGCTGAAGCCGCCGCCGCCGGAACGCGGCATCGCGCAGGTGCTCGCGGCGCTGCTCGAGCCGTTCCGCGCCGAGCTGCGGTGCGAGCCGCATCACGCCGCGCGCCTGTTGCGCACGATCGCGTTCGCGGGCACGCACCCGCGCCTCTCCGAGAACATGCCGCTGACGGCGGCGGAGATCGTCAGCGTGCTGCTCGACGGGATCCGCAAGCACGACGAGGAGGACGAATGCTAGCCACGCTGCTGCGCCGCTACCTGCGCCCCTACGCGAAGGAGCTCGCGATCGTCGTGACGCTGCAGCTGATCGCCACGCTGGCGTCGCTGTACCTGCCGAGCCTCAACGCCGGCATCATCGACGAGGGCGTCACGAAGGGCGATACCGGCTACATCCTGCGCACCGGCGGCGGCATGCTCGCGGTCGCCGCGCTGCAGATCGGGTGCACGCTCGTCGCCGTGTACGCGGGCGCGCGCGCCGCGATGGGCTACGGCCGCGACCTGCGCGCCGCCGTGTTCCATCACATCGGCACGTTCTCGCAGCGCGAGGTCGGCCAGTTCGGCGCGCCGTCGCTGATCACGCGCACGACGAACGACGTGCAGCAGGTCCAGATCCTCGTCCTGATGCTGTGCACGATGGTCGTGACGGCGCCGATCATGTGCGTCGGCGGCATCGTGATGGCGCTGCGCGAGGACGTCTCGCTCTCGAAGCTGCTCGCGATCATCGTGCCGGTGCTCGCCGGTTCGATCGGCTTTCTGATCTCGCGCATGGTGCCGCTGTTCCGCGCGATGCAGCCGAAGATCGACACGGTCAACCGCGTGCTGCGCGAGCAGATCCAGGGCATGCGCGTCGTGCGAGCGTTCGTCCGCGAGCGCCACGAGGCCGACCGCTTCGACGAGGCGAACGTCGATCTGACGAGCACCGCGCTCGCGATCGGCAAGCTGCAGGCGCTGATGTGGCCGGCGGTGATGCTCGTGTTCAACGCGTCGACGGTCGCCGTGCTGTGGTTCGGCAGCCACCACGTCGCGAACGGCACGCTGCAGGTCGGCGCGATGTCGGCGTTCCTCAGCTACCTGATGCAGATCCTCGTCGCCGTCATGATCACGACGTTCATGAGCATCATGATCCCGCGCGCCGCGGTGTGCGCGGATCGCATCGGCGAGGTGCTGAAGACCGAGAGCTCGGTCGTGCCGCCCGCATCGCCGGTCGTGCCGGAGGTCCGTGGCCTCGTCACGCTCGACGGCGTCGAGTTCCGCTATCCGGGCGCCGAGATGCCGGTGCTCGCCGACATCACGTTCACGGCGCGGCCCGGCACCACCACCGCGATCATCGGCGGCCTCGGCGCCGGCAAGACGACGCTGCTCGAGCTGATCCCGCGCCTGATGGACGCGACGGCCGGCGCGGTGCGCGTCGACGACGCCGACGTCCGGACGATCGAGCCCGAGGCGCTGTGGGCGCGCATCGGCATGGTGCCGCAGCGGCCGTACCTGTTCTCCGGTACGGTCGCGACCAACTTGCGCTACGGCAAGCCCGACGCGACCGACGACGAGCTGTGGGCCGCGCTCGAGCTCGCGCAGGCGAAGGACTTCGTCGAGGCGATGCCCGAGAAGCTGAACGCGCCGATCGCGCAGGGCGGCACGAACGTCTCGGGCGGCCAGCGCCAGCGGCTCTCGATCGCGCGCGCTCTGTTGCGCAAGCCGGCGATCTACCTGTTCGACGACTCGTTCAGCGCGCTCGACCTCGCGACGGAGGCGCGGCTGCGCGCGGCGCTGCGGCCGCATGTCGCGAACGCGACCGTGATCCTCGTCGCGCAGCGGGTCGCGAGCATCATCGATGCCGATCAGATCGTCGTGCTCGACGCGGGCAAGATCGTCGGCATCGGCACGCACCGCGAGCTGCTCGCCGGCAATGCGACGTATCAGGAGATCGTCGGCTCGCAGCAGCAGTCCGAGGAGGCCGCATGAGCACGAACCGCCCTGCCCCCGCGCCCAGCGCGGCTCGTCCCGGTCCGAACCGCGGCCCGTTCGGCAATGCGTTCGGCCCGCCGCCGCAGAAGGCGAAGACGTTCGGCGCGTCGGCGCGCCGGCTGATCCGCCGCCTCGCGCCCGAGCGGGCGCTCGTCTACGCCGTGCTCGTGACGGCGATCGGCAGCGTCGCGCTCGCGACGAGCGGCCCGCGCATCCTCGGGCACGCGACCGACCTCATCTTCGAGGGCTACCTCGGCGCGAAGATTCCCGCCGGCGTCCCGAAGGCGATGGCGATCGAGCAGATGCGCGCGGCCGGCAACGGCAAGGTCGCCGACATGATCGCGGGCATGAACGTCGTGCCAGGCCACGGCATCGACTTCGGCGCCGTCGCGGCGACGCTGATGCTCGTGCTCGCGCTGTACATCGGCGCGTCGCTGCTGACGTGGCTGCAGGGCTACATCCTCAACTTCGCGGTCCAGCGCACGGTCAAGCGGCTCCGCGAGGACGTGCAGGCGAAGATGAGCCGGCTGCCGCTCTCGTACTACGACACGCATCCGCACGGCGAGGTGCTGAGCCGCGTCACGAACGACATCGACAACATCGCCCAGAGCCTGCAGCAGTCGCTGAGCCAGATCCTCGGCGGCCTGCTGACCGTGATCGCGGTGCTGATCATGCTCGTCGTGATCTCGCCGCTGCTGTCGCTGATCGCGGTCGTCACGGTGCCGCTCTCGATCATCGTCACGGCGCGCATCGGCAAGCGCTCGCAGAAGCGGTTCGTCGCGCAGTGGATGCACCTCGGCGCGCTCAACGGGCAGATCGAGGAGGCGTTCACGGGCCACTCGCTCGTGAAGGTGCTCGGCCGGCGCAAGGAGGTCGAGGCGCGCTTCGGCGAGAAGAACGAGGAGCTGTTCGAGGCGAGCTTCCGCGCTCAGTTCATCTCGAGCATCATCATGCCGTCGATCACGTTCGTCGGTAACCTCAACTACGTCGCGATCGCGGTCGTCGGCGGGCTGCGCGTCGCCTCCGGCGCGATGCTGCTCGGCGGCGTGCAGGCGTTCATCCAGTACTCGCGCCAGTTCTCGCAGCAGCTGAGCCAGCTCGCATCGATGGCGAACGTGCTGCAGTCCGGTGTGGCCTCCGCCGAGCGCGTGTTCGAGCTGCTCGACGCGCCGGACCAGCCCGCCGACAAGGCCGACGAGCGCCTCGCGGCCGTGCGAGGCGAGGTGCGCTTCGAGGACGCCTCGTTCCGCTACAAGCCGGAGCAACCACTGATCGAGAAGCTCTCGCTCGTCGCGAAGCCCGGGCAGACCGTCGCGATCGTCGGCCCGACCGGCGCCGGCAAGACGACGCTCGTGAATCTCCTGATGCGCTTCTACGAGCTCGATGGCGGCCGCATCCTGCTCGACGGCGTCGATGTGGCGCACGTCTCGCGCGACGAGCTGCGCTCGCAGATCGGCATGGTCCTTCAAGATACGTGGCTGTTCGGCGGCACGATCCGCGACAACATCGCGTACGGCAACCCGGCAGCTACCGAGGAGCAGATCGTCGCGGCCGCGCAGGCGACCTACGTCGATCGGTTCGTGCGCCAGCTCCCGCAGGGCTACGCGACGAAGATCGACGAGGAAGCATCCAACCTCTCGGCCGGCGAGAAGCAGCTGATCACGATCGCACGGGCGTTCCTCGCCGACCCCGCCCTGCTGATCCTCGACGAGGCAACCTCATCCGTCGATACCCGCACCGAGGTCCTTGTCCAGCACGCGATGGCGGCGCTGCGCAAGGACCGCACGAGCTTCGTGATCGCGCACCGGCTCTCGACGATCCGCGATGCCGACCTGATCCTCGTGATGCGCGACGGCCAGATCGTCGAGCAGGGCACGCACGCACAGCTGCTCGCGGCGCACGGGGCGTATTCGGACCTCTATCACGCGCAGTTCGCAGCGCCTTCCGCCTGAGGCGCTACACTGGAAGTATGGCCGTACAGCGCGCTCCTCTCAGGCTCGGACGCGCGCTCCGCCATCGCAACTACCGGCTGTTCTTCACGGGCCAGGGCATCTCGCTGATAGGCACGTGGCTGACGCGGTTCGCGACCGTGTGGATGGCGTACAAGCTGACGAAGTCGGGCCGGATGCTCGGCCTCGTGGCGTTCTGGGGCCAGGCGCCGAGCTCGGTGATCGCGCCGTTCGCGGGCGTGCTCGTCGATCGCTGGGACCGCCACCGCGTGATCGTCGTGACGCAGGTCGCGGCGATGCTGCAGTCCGCGGCGCTCGCATTCTTCGCATTCACGCACCTGATGACGATCTGGCACCTGATGGTGCTCGGCGCGGTGCAGGCCGTGATCAACGCCTTCGACATGCCGGCGCGCCAGTCGTTCCTCGGCCAGATGATCGAGGACAAGGCGGATCTGCCGAACGCGATCGCGCTGAACTCGTCGATGGTCAACAGCGCGCGCCTGCTCGGTCCCGTGTTCGCGGCCGAGCTCGTCGCGTTCTTCGGCGAGGGCTGGTGCTTCGCGATCGACGCCGCGAGCTACGTCGCCGTGATCATCTCGCTGCTGGCGATGACCGTGCCGAAGAAGGCGGGCAAGCGCCGCGACGGCCACGTCTGGCACGACATGAAGGAAGGCTGGCACTACGTCGCCGGCGCACCGCTCGTCCGCGCCGTGCTCGTCTTGCTCGCCGTCACGAGCGTGCTCGGCGGCGCGTACACGACGCTGCTGCCCCTCGTCGCCGGCTCGACCCTGAAGGGCGGCCCGCACACGCTCGGCATCCTGATGGCCGCCGCCGGCTGCGGCGCACTCGCGGGCGCGCTCTACCTCGCGAGCCGGCAGTCCGTGCTCGGCCTCGCGGGCGTGATCGCGCGCTCGACGCTCGGCCTGGGCGCCGCCCTGATCGGCCTGCGCTTCGCCCCGAACGTGTGGATCGCGGCGCCGATGCTGTTCGTCACCGGCCTGTCGTGGATGGTGCAGATGGGGTCGACGAACACGATCATCCAGACCGTCGTCGACACCGACAAGCTCGGGCGCGTGATGAGCCTCTACGCGATGGCGTTCTTCGGCGGCATGCCGGTCGGCGCGCTCATCGAGGGCTGGCTCGCGGACCTCGTCGGCCCGATGACGACGTTCCTGCTCGCCGGCTCGGCCGTGTGCGCGGCCGGTCTGTTGTACCTGCGAGCGCTGCCGAAGATCCGCGCCGCGAGCCGCCCGCTCTACATCCGCCTCGGGCTCATCAAAGCTGCCTAGTTGGTTGGCGGCACGGGCAGTGCGCCGAGCGCGCTCGTGCAGTAGTCGACGACGAGCTGGGCGTCCGCACACACGACCTCGCCCTGGCACGTGCCGGGCACGCAGTGGTTCGTGAACACGCACGTGCCGCTCGTCGCGGAGCCGGAGCCGTTGCTGATGTTCTGACAGCTCACGTCGGTCGAGCAGAACGTCGTCGGCGAGTTGCTGCACGTGCCCGTGCCGCAGTCGCGATCCGCCGTGCAGTACGCGTTGCTGTTCTGGCAGCGGCCGTAGCACTGCGCGTCGGTGTAGCAGGTCGCCGTCGGCGAGTTCGAGCACGAGCCGGGGATGCAATCGCCGGACTTGCACGTCGCGTTGCCAGTACACTTCTGGCCGCCGTCCTCGAGCGCGCTGCACACGGGCGTGACCTGGCTCGTGTCGCAGAACAGGTCCTTCGCGCACTGGCTCGTCGACGTGCACATGCCGCCTGCGGCGACGAGCGTCTTGCACGTGCCGCCGTTGCAGTAGAGGCCGGTCGCGCAGCCGAGCGACGGCGAGCACGCCATGTTCTCCGTCGGCAGCGCCGTGCACGTCTGGTTCGGCGAGCAGTAGCTGTCCTTGCTCGCGCACTCGTAGCGCGAGTAGCACATCGAGCCGTCGGCGACCTTGCCGACCCACGCGCTGTCGGCGCACGCGTCGATCCATGGCAGCATCGCATCGACGCTCGCGCACACGCCGTTCGGCGCGAGCACGGCCTGCAGGCACGTGTCCATGACCTTGCCGTCGAAGCTGGCGCGGTTGTTCTTGATCGAGTCGGCGAGCTTCGCCGTGCTGCGCTCGCAGCGCTTCGTCAGATCATCGCGGCACTGCGCCTCGGTGCGCGGGTCGGTGACGTCGAGGTAGTTCTCGATCTCGCTCTCCGAGCAGCACTGGTACAGGTTGTGGCAGGCGACCTCGGCGATCGTGCTGCACACGTTGTCCTGGTTCGTGCTGATCGAGATGCCGTCATCGCCGCCGCACGCCACTGCCACCGTCAGTCCAACCACGAGCGCACGTAATCCACGCATGAGCCCCCCTGACCTTCCATGATGCATGCGGGGGCCGGACGCAGGGTGGCAAAGTCGATCAGGCCGCGTGAGGCGTCAGTTCGCCCCGGTGCTCGGTGATCGCGCGATCGACCGAGTACGCGCCGCCGCCGCGGACGATGATCGGCAGCGCGAGCGCGAGTGCGAGGAGGTGGTACTCGAACCCCTCTCCAGCCGCCTTGCCGCCCCAGTTCATGAAGAAGCCGTTCGACAGGTGCGTCGTGACGACCGCGCCGACCATCACGGCCGCGATGCCGAGCGCCGCGAACCGCGACAGCGTGCCGGTGAGCAGGGCGAGGCTGCCAAAGAACTCGATCAGGATGATCAGGCCACCGAGCGCGGCGGGCAGGCCCATCCCGTGGGTGAAGAAGCCCATCGTGCCGGACCAGCCGTAGCCGCCGAACCAGCCGAGCAGCTTTTGTGCTCCGTGGGGAAACATCACGGCGCCGAGCACGAGGCGCTGGAACATCAGGGTACGCGAGCCATCCGTGGCGAGAAGTCGGGTCATGCGGCAACTGTGGGCCCGTCTCGGAGTTGCCGCTAGCCGACCGAATGGAACATGATTGTTCCCCCAAGGAGAACAATCGTGCAGTTCGAGAATCTCGCGTCACTCGCGCTATTTGCGGAGGTCGCCCGCCTGCGCTCGTTCTCGGAAGCGGCGCGCCAGGCCGGGATCGCAAAGTCTGCCGTCAGCAAGCGCATCGCGCGGCTCGAGGACGAGCTCGGCGTCCGGCTGCTGCGGCGCTCGACCCGCTCGCTGGCGCTGACCGACGAGGGCGTGCGCGTCTACGAGCACTGCGCCGCGATCGTGGCGGCGGCGGCCGCGGCCGAGACCTCGGCGCGCTCGGCCAGCGAGGAGCTGCGCGGCACGATCCGGATCAACGCCCCGGTCACGTTCGCGCACATGCACCTCGCGCGCGCGATCGCGCCGTTCCTCGCCGGGCATCCGGGCATCGCGATCGATCTCGCGACGGACGATCGCTACGTCGACGTGATCGACAGCGGCTACGACATGATCATCCGCGTCGGCCGGCTGCGCGACTCGGGCCTCTACGCGAAGAAGCTCGTCAGCGACCGGCTCGTGATCGTCGCGTCGCCCGCGTACCTCGCACGCGCCGGCACACCGGAGGCGCCCGGCGACCTCGTCCGCCACGACTGCCTGCACTACACCCTGGTGCCGATGCCGCTCGAGTGGCGCTTCCGCGGCGCGAATGGCCAGCCGCTGCACGTCCCGGTGCGCGGCACGCTGACCGCCACCGACGGCGCCGTGCTGCGCGCCGCCGCGCTCGCCGGCATCGGGATCGCCGTGCTGCCCTCGTTCATGGTCGCGGATGACCTCGCCGAGGGGCGCCTCGTCCCGCTGCTCGACCGCTTCCGCCGCGCGGAGATCGGGATCCACGCGATGCTCGCGCACCGCACCGGCACGCCGCGCCGGATCCGCGCGCTGCTCGATCACCTGGTCGAGCACTTCAAGCGGACGCGAGTCGCAGCGCCCTGAGACGGCGCGAGAGCACGCGGTCGAGCGAGAACGCGCCGCCGCCGCGCACGACGAGCGGGATCGCGAGCGCGAGCGCGAGCAGGTGGTACTCGTAGCCCTCGCCTCCCTGCTGGTCGCCCCAGTCGACGAAGAAGAAGCGGTGGTTGACGAGCGCGACCGCGCCGATCATCACGGCCGCGATCCCCGCCGCCGACACGCGCGTGAACAGCCCCGCGATCAGCGCGAGGCTCCCGAAGAATTCGATCGCGATCACGAGCGCGGCAAGCGCCGCGGGCATGTGCATCTGCTGCGTCATCACCTGGATCGTGCGGTCCCAGCCGCCTCCGCCGAACCAGCCGAGCAGCTTCTGCGCGCCGTGCGGGAACATCACGCCGCCGAGCACGATCCGCTGGAACATCAGCATGCGCGAGTCGCCGGTGGTCAGCATGCCGGCAACATGGTCACGTCTCGATGCTGTAACAACCCCTCCGCAAGACCTGCGTGGTATTCCCGCGTCATGCAGCTCCTCCCGACGACGATGGTCGGCTCCTATCCGCGCCCGCTCTGGTTCACGCAGCAGCTCGCGGGACGCGACATCCTCGAGGCGTTCAAGGTCGCGTCGCACGCCGAGGCGTTCCACGACGCGACGCGGGTCGTGATCAAGGATCAGGAGGAGGCCGGGCTCGACATCCTCAGCGACGGCCAGATGTGGTTCGACGACTACAACATGGGCATCGGCAGCTTCCTCTGGTACTGGCTCGAGCGCACGAAGGGATTCTCGTCGGAGAAGCTGCCGCACCCGGCGCGTGCGAAGGCAAAGGGCCGCGACATCTGGGCGCTCGACGAGGCGGGCGGCGTCGCGGTCGAGGGCGCGATCGAGCGCGGGCCGGTGCGCATGGCGCTGCTCTACGGCTGGGCGCAGAAGCACACGCAGAAGCCGATCAAGGCGTGCGTCGGCGCGGGTCCGGTGCAGCTCTCGACGCTCGCCTACTTCCGCGGCGGCCCGGTGAAGGACCGCTACGACCTGTCGAAGGCGCTCGCCGACGTGTTCCGCGCGGAGATCCGCGAGCTCGTCGAGGCCGGCTGCAAGCACGTCCAGCTCGAGGACCTCGGCGCGTGGATGCCGCACCTCTCGGGCGACAAGGACTGGGCGTGGGTCAGCGAGACCGTCGACCGCACGATGGCGGACATCCCGCAGGGCGTCGAGCGCGCGTGGCACTTCTGCATGGGCAACGCGTGGGGCAACAAGCTCGAGGGCATGACGGCGGGCGGCTACCGCGAGGTGCTGCCGCACTACCACGACGTGAAGGTCGATGCGTACGTGCTCGACTTCGCGTGCCGCGAGATGGAAGACGCGGACCTCTTGCGCAAGCTGCCGAGCGACAAGAAGGTCCACGTCGGCGTGATCGACGTGCGCACGCTCGAGATCGAGCACCCCGAGCAGGTCGCCGAGCGCGTCCGCAAGGTCCTCGCGCACATCGAGCCCGAGCGCGTCACCCTGACGACCGACTGCGGCCTCAAGCAGCTGCCGCGCGTCGTCGCGTATCAGAAGCTGCGCGCGCTGGCCGAAGGCGCCGCGATCGCGCGCAAGTCACTCCGCTGAGATCAGGATCTCCGGATCCGCGACGGCCGGCGTGGTGGTCGCCGCGTTGTACGGTGCCGGCGCGGGGCGGTGATAGCTGACGACGCCGACCTTGCCGCTCGCGTGGATCCGCACGAGCGTGAAGCCGAAGTACGGCTGCGGCTCGGTCCAGCTGGTCTCGAGCTCGCTGCCACCGTTGCCCGCCACGATCTGATAGATGCCTCGCGCGCCGGGGAGCTTCGTCGAGAACCACTCGTGGACGTGTGCGGCGAAGTAGCCCTTCACCTTCGGCGTCGAGTCGAGCAGCTGCTCGATCGCGACGACCTGCGCGGCGTTGATCGTGCCGTCACTCGACGTCCCTGGTGCGACGAGCGGCTTGTGCCCGAACACGTAGATGCCGGTGATCGCCGGGTTCGCTTCGGCCGCGGCCAGATCGTCCGCGAGCCAGTGCTGCGCGACCCAGCCGATCTGCGTGTCTCCGGTCGTCGCATCGGGGGTGGTCGTCCACGAGTCCGTGTCGAGCACGATGAAGTGCGCGCTGCCGTCGTCGAACGAGTACGTCAGCGAGCTCTGATCATCCTGGAGCGCATCGGCGTTGGCCCCGGCGTTCGTCGGCCCGTTCCCGCCGTGCCGCGCGAACTGGTTCGCGGCGGCCCACGCGGCCCACACCTCGTCGGCCTTGTGGTTCGACAGCTCCACCTTGACGTTGTTGACGGTCGTCTTCGTCAGCATCTCGTGATTGCCGACGACCGGCACGAGCTCGAGCCGCGAGCCGAGGTGCGAGTCCGCATAGACCTGCGCCCAGCCGTCGAGCTCCTCGCGCAGCGGGCTGGAGTTGGTATCGAGCCCCGTCACGAGGTCGCCGACGAAGAACCAGTACGCCGGGTGGTCGGGCAGCGCGGCGATGTCGACGAAGTCTTGCTGGAGCTCGGCCAGGTTCGCCGAGCTCGGATTGTTCGTCAGATCGAGATCGGCGCTCTGCAGCCGGTTGCAGCCGACGAACACGAACGACGACACGACCGCATCGGAGCCGGCGTCCGCGCCATCGCCCGTCCGTCCGTCCCCCGTCGACTCCCCGGCGTCGGGAGAATGGGCACTCGAGTGACAGGCCGCGATCAGCGCGACGACAAGACAGCTGCGCACGGCGCGGACCACATCACCTCGCCGGCTCCAGGGCAAGTGAGGATTTCGTCCCCGATTCGACTCATTCAGGTTGCAGCACGAACCAGTGGAACGACCGGTAGGGGCCGGTTGCGACGGTGTGCAGCTCTGCCTCGGGCGTGCGCAGCGCGTACGTCGGCAGGTTGTACGTCAGCTCGACGAACGCCCCCGCCGGCTCGGGCACGATCAGCGTGCCGAGCTCCTTCGTGCCGCTCATCAGCTTCACCGTGACCGGCAGCTTGATCGGCTCCTGCCACGCCGGCTCGCGGGCGCCGCCGGTGCGCAGCACGATGCGCGTCGGCTTCTTCGGATCGAGCGCGATCGTGAACCGCTCGGTGCCGCCGCGGATCGTGCGGCCGCCGTCGACGAGCAGGCCGTTGTGCGTCTCGCGTTCGACGAACGACCAGCGCGCCGTCGGGTCACGGAACTTGCGGCGCCCGAGCGCGCCCTTGTAGTGGTGCGCCTGCTCGCTCGCGATGTCGGCGACGTCGAGCCGATCGACGATCGCCCAGCCCGTGTGATCGTTGACCGGGCGATCGCCGGTGCCGACGTGATCCCACGACGCCGCGATCACCTGCATGTCGTTCGCGCCGACGAGGCGGTCCTTCGCGATCGCCGGCAAGAGCGGCGTGTGGAACAGCACGTCGCCGAAGAAGTCCGACTGCCCCATCCATTGCGGGTAGTAGGCGAAGTGCGTCGGGCGCCGCTCGGGCGGCAGGCTCTCGAGGAACTCGAAGCGCGAGCCGGGGCCGTTGTTGGCGACATCGGCCTGGTGGTTCGTGACGAGCCCGAGCATGTCGTAGACCCGCCCGTCGCCGTAGTACGCGATCGCGCCCGCATCGTGGAACATCACCGACGCATCGGGAAGCCGCTCGTGGATGTAGCGACCGATGCGAACGACCTGCGTGTTCGTGTCCATCGCGCCCTGCGCGAACAGCACCATGTCGGCGCGCATCGGTGCCCACGCGGAGTGCGCGAGCAGCAACCACGCGACGCCGAGCACGCCCGCGTGCGCCTGCCACGGCACGCGCTTCACGGGGCCGACCGCGAACCCGACGAGGATCGCGAGCAGCGGGAACGCCGGCGCGATGTAGCGGAAGCGCTGGAAGTCCCACTGCCCCGAGCTCGCGATCACCGCGATCAGCATCGCGAACGGGGCGCCGATCACGAGCACGCCGACGACGAGCTGCTTCTCGCGCCGCGCCCACAGCGCCGCCCGCACCGCCCCGACGACGACGAGCGCCGCCATCACGCGCGGCCACACGAGCGGCGACTTCGCGTCCCAGAACAGCGCCCTGAACATGCGGCCGGTCTGCTGCGTGACCGCCGTCCACCAGTACGTCCAGTCGAAGCCTGGCAGATAGAAGTGACTCTTCGCGACGCCGGTGTTCGGCATCAGGTTGCCGGCGAAGATCTTGTTCGCGGCGAGCCACAGCGCCGGCGGCACGAGCGCGACGAGCCAGCGCCAGTTCCGCTGCGTCGCCGCGAACCACGCGCACACCGCGAACACGATCAGCATAGCCTCCGGACGCGAGAGCGACGCCGCCGCCATCACCACGACGAGCCGCCACGAGAAGCCGCGCTGGAGCAGCAGCAACATCGCGACGAGCAGCGCCGCCGCGAACGCGACCTCCATCCCCGAGAGCGCACACCACGCGAACGGCGCGATGCACAGCACGACGCCCGCCGCGAACAGCCCCGCCGCCTCGCCGGCCGCGCCGCGCACGAAGCGCCACACGCCGAGCGCCACGGCGGCGTACAGCGCGGAGCACAGCCCGTACGACACCCACACGAGCGCGTGCCCGCGGGCGCCGAGCGTCCAGAACGGCGCGAGCAGCATCGGCCACAGGAGGCTCGTCGAGCCGGCGCTGTAGCCGCCGCCCGGGAAGTACGTGAACGGCTGCGCGCGCCCGAACTGCTTCGCGTACGTCAGGTAGATGTAGCTGTCATCGAGCGGCAGCCCCATCGGCCGCGACACCGAGAGCACGGTCGCCGCGAACGCCCAGACGAGGAACGCCGCGACGATGACGATCACGGCGGGTGCCGCCCATCTGCGCGCCGCGTGCTTCGTGATCACCGCGGGGTCAGCATGCCATCCGTCGGGGCCGCTGCGCCACCGGCGTGGCCTTCTGCTCGCTCAGGGCCATTGCGCCACCGGCGTACGCACGGCGGCGAGGGCGATGTGCTGGAACCGGAACTGCCGCTCGCGCTTGTAGTCGCCGAGCAGCTCGAGCGCGAGCTCGTTGAAGTCGAGCGACCGCACCCAGCGGAAGCCGCAGTCGTACAGGAGCGGCAGGATGTCGTCGGCGCCGTAGCGGATCGGCTCGCCGAGCTCGCCGACGTACGCGCGCGTCTGCTCGTCCTTGTCGCCGAGCTTCTGGCCCTCGGCGAACCGCTTGCCGACGAAGTCGAACGCGACGAGGCTGCGCGGATCGAGGCCGCTCGCGAGCCGGCTCGCCGTCGCGCGCACCGCGCCTTCCGTCAGGTACGGCACGACGCCTTCCCAGATCACGAGCGCCGGCTCGTGCGTGTCGAAGCCGCACGAGGCGAGCTGCGCGATCGGATCCTCGCGCTCGAAGTTGCACGTCACGTAGCGCGCGTTCTCGATCGGATAGCCTGGCAGCGTGCTCAGGCGCTCGCGCTTGCTCGCCTGCGTCGCCGGATGATCGACCTCGTAGAACGTCACGCCCGCGCGCGGCAGCCGCGCCGCCCGCGTGTCGTAGCCGGCGCCGAGGATCACGACCTGGCGCACGTTGCAGCGATCGACCGCGAGGCCGACGAGCCGGTCGAGGTACGCGACGCGCAGGCCGAGCCACAGCTCCATCGGCGGGAACCGCGCATCGAGGCGCTTCGCGATCGCCTCGCCCTCGTCGCCCGCGAGCTTCTCCGCCCACGGATCGACGAACAGCGGCCGCTCCCACTTGCTCGCGCGCGCGCGATACGCGCACACCATCAGTGCCGTCTTCGACGCAGAGCTCGTAACGTCCACGCGGCCGCTATAACACGGTCACTTCTTCTCGAGGTGCGCGACCAGACCGTTGTACGCAGCTGTAACACGCATGCTCAATTCCGTCGCCGCCTTCTGCTTCTGCGGGTTTCCGGCGTGCATGTCGGGGTGATACTTGCGCATCAGCTGGCGGTACGAGCTCTTGATCTGGCTCATCTCCGCCCCGACGCTCAGGTCGAGCACGCGATACCACTCGGCGACCTGCGCCTCCGTCGACCCCGGCTTCGGCGGCCGGCTCGAGCCCCCGCCCGCGCCCGCGGAGCTGCTCGAGCTCGTGCTGCCGGTCGAGTAGTTCCCCTTCGCCGCCTGCTCCTTCATCCGCCGGAACGCGTCGTCCGCGGCCGCCTTCTGCCGCGCCTCGCGCTCGTCGCGCTCGCGGTGCACGCGCGCCGCCCGCTCCTTCGCCGCCTTGTCACGCGCGGCCCGCGCCGCGGGTGTCGGCAGCGCCAGCTTCGCGAGCGGGTTCTCGGCGGCCGGCCGCGTCGACTTCGCGCGCGCCGCCTTGCGAGCCGTCAGCTCGAGCTGCAGCGCCGCGCTCTCGACGTGGCTCAGCGGCTCGTCATCGACGATGACCAGCGACGTCAGCTTCGACAGGCCAGACTGCGCACTCTCGAGGATGCGCCGCGTGATGCTCACGCGTTCAATCTAGCATCAGGGCGTCACGTAGGTCGTGATCACGCGATCCCACTCTTTGATGTGCCGCCACTTCCCGGGCCCCGGCGCGTCGTGGCAGTCGCCGTAGAACCCGCCCGTCGCGTCGAACGATCGGCAGGCGTACGGGCTCGGATACTGCGGCGTGTAGTCCGCGCAGAAGCCGCCCCAGTTGAAACCGCACTGCGTGATCACGGCCTTCGTCGAGTCGTGGCACAGGCCGTCGCTGCCGCAGGTCAGCGGCGTGCAGCTCGGGCCCACGCACGCGGGGCTCGGATCGCACGTGTGGTCGGCCTTGCACGCCATCGGCTCGGTGCAGTCGCGCACGACGAGGCCGCCGAACTCACCGCTCGCCTGACCCTCGCCTTCGCACGCGAACCACGCGATCGACGCCGCGCTCGCGTCGTGCTTGTGATCGTCGTCATCGCCGTCGCCGCTGCTATCGAGCGTGAACAGGTTGCCGTAGAACGCGCCCTCTTCGACCGTGTACAGCGCCGCCTCGTCGGGCGAGACCGTGAGCGCCGAGCTCTTGCCGCGCAGCGAGATCGCCTCGGCGGTGTCGTGCGCGTTGCAGCGCGAGAACACGCACGAGCTCACCCACTCCTGACCCTTGTTCTCGAGGCGATGGTTGAGCCACTCCGGCGCGAGACCGACGGAGCCTTCGAACGAGCAGTGGCCGTTCACGCACGTGAACGGATCGTCGGACGTCGTGTTCGCCGCGCCCGGAACATCCGCCTCGATCGTGACACCCGCGGGCACCGCGCAGCCGATCAAGTAGCTGTACACGGTGCGACCGTCCGCGGTGGACAGCAGATCTTGCGAGGTCACCATGTTCGCGGCGAGACGGTTCGTCGCGAGACGATTCGTCGCGAGACGATTCGTTGCGAGACGGTTCGTGGCGAGACGGTTTGTCGCGAGTCGATTCGTCGCGAGCCGATTCTTCGTCGTCACGCCCTGCGTCGTCGACGAGGTCGTGTCCGCAGAATCAGCGCACGCAAAAAAGAACAGCGCCGGAGCAACAACGAATACGGCCCTCATCGTTGTCAGGATCAATGAACGACTGCGAGCGCGCAAGGAAAGTCTCGACGTGCGCCGAGGACCTACTTGCGCGTGTCACAGCGACGGTGAGACCCAGATTCCGTTCGCCAGTGGATACGGTGCCCAACCCTCGACGTCGAGAGCAGGTCCGTCGACGACACTGCCGGTGATCGTCGCCGTTGTCGCACCTACCGCGACCTTCGCTGCCGCGATCTCGCCGAGTTTTGCCGTAAGCGCGGGCACATCGAGTGAGCGGCGCGCTGCGACCGCGATGAGGCTGTCGGGCGCCGTCAGCGCCATCGTCAGGCCGGCGTTGTGCGCGATCGCGGCCGCCTGCGCGAGCTCGGCGGGACCACCTTCGACGTACAGCGCGACGACCTCCTGCTCGCCGCTCTCCGACGACGGCTGCACGATCGCGCGCAGGCTCTCGAGCAGCTCCATCGTCGTCGCCGGGCGCTGCTTCGGATCGGGCGCGAGCGCGCGCGCGATCGGCTCGTCGATCGCGGGATCGACGTCGACCTTGCTCGACGGACGCGGCCGCGGCCCGTGGATCTGCAGGTAGCTCTGCACGACGCCCGGTGCACCGAACGCGGGCGCGCCCGTCAGCATGTGATACGCGAGCAGGCCGAGCGCATAGACGTCGGTGCGCGCGTCGACGGGCTGGCCCTTCATCTGCTCGGGGGCCATCGCGGCCGGCGTGCCGAGCATCGAGCGCGACGACGTCAGGCCCGGGCCATCCTGGTCGAGCAGCTTCACGAGGCCGAAATCGAGGAGGACCGGCCGCGAGCCCGCCGCGTCGTGCCCGAGGATCACGTTCGACGCCTTGACGTCGCGGTGCACGAGCCCGAGCTGATGCGCGGCGTGCAGCGCTTCGCACAGCGGCGCGAGGATCGCCAGCATCTCGGCGGGCGGCAACGACCCGCGCTCGTGGATCACGTCGCGCAGGCTCGGCCCGTCGACGTACTCGAGGACGAGGAACGGACGCCCGTCGGCGAGCGTCCCGTGGTCGAGCGCGCGAACGACGTGGCGGTGTTGCAGCCGCTCCGTCGCTTCCAGCTCGCGCTCGAATCGCACGATGGCGTCGTGCGAGCGAATCAGCTCGAGGTGCAGGATCTTGATCGCGACCAGCGCACCATCGCGCGTGCCGCGCCAGACCTGACCGAAGCCACCCTCGCCGATCAGCCGTTCGATCTTGTAGCCGTCGATCTCCGGCGGTGGCGCCGCGAGTGCGGAGAGCCCGCCGGTCGGGCGCCTGTTTCTGCTGTCGCTCATCTGCCTTCGTAAAAAGCGTAACGCTCTTCGGGCAAACGCGCGACGTAAGTACGGGTGCGCGGTGTAGGACGGACCCGGTTCAGGCCCGTGTGGGCCGGGCTCGGCTCAGGGCGCCGTGCCGTAGAGGACCGTCGTCACGACGTACGAGTTGCCGTTGCACGCCGAGTAGTGGTCGCCGCTGCGGGTGCAGATGTCCGCGCAGTTACCGTCGAAGACGTAGCCGCACGGCGTGTAGCCCGGGTTGTTCGGATCCGGCTGCGCGCACTGGCGGAGCGGCAGGTCGCCGTACGAGTCGCCGTCGCGGACCTGGTCGACGCCGTTACAGGCGTGCATCTGGTTGGAGTTACCGGCCCAGACGTTGCCGTAGAACGCGCCTTCCTCGGTGTTGTAGTTCGCGGCCTCGTCGGTGGTCGTGCCCCAGAGGCCGAGCGCGCCGCGCATCGAGATCGTGACGTTCGTGCCGAACTGGTTCGCGCGCGAGAGCACGCAGGCGCTGATCCAGTTGCCCTCGGTCGCGGTCAGCGCGCGGGTCGTCCAGGCCGGCGCGACGCCGAGGTTGCCGGTGAACGTATAGGTCGTGAAGCCGTACGTGCCCTTCACGCTCTGGCCGGCGCCGAGCGCGCAGTCGGTCAGGTAGGCAAGATACGAGCGGCCGCTGGCCGTCGAGATCAGGCTGTTCTGGTTGAGCTGCTGGCTCGTCAGCGGGTACGCCCAGACATTCGTCGACGCGATGTACGTCGGCAGCAT
>CAYUNM010000029.1:88914-99651 GCA_964446175.1 uncultured Kofleriaceae bacterium | reverse complement strand
TGCTACTAGGAGGAACCCAGTCATGAACAAGGGAATCAAAGCTTTCATGGTGGCGGCCCTCCTGTTCGGAGGGGGCTCGCTGATCCACACGGAAGAGGCGCACGCGCAGGCGGGTGCCACGGTCGGTCAGCTCCGCGGCGTGATTCGCGACAAGGGCGAAGGCAACTCTGCGGCGGTCGGTGCGACTGTCGTCGCGACGTCGCCGGCCCTTCAGGGCGAGCAGGTCGTGATCACGGACGAGACCGGCCAGTACTTCCTCACGGCGCTGCCGCCGGGTGTGTACACGCTGACCGTCTACTATAACGACCAGACGTTCTCGCGCGGCAACGTGCTGATCCAGGTCGGCAAGGAAGCCGTCGTCAACGTGTCCGTCGATTCGAAGGCGGCCGCGGGCAAGCCGAAGGGCGAGGTCATCGAGATCAAGGGCAACGCCCCGATCGTCGATCAGGGCTCGACCAAGACCGGCATGACGCTGACGGACGACTATACGAACAACATCCCGACCGGCCGTACGTTCGGCTCCGTCATCGGCGCTGCCGCCGGTGCGCAGTCCGATGCGAGCCAGGCGGGTGCGGGTATCTCGTTCGCCGGCGCGACCGACCTCGAGAACACGTACATCGTCGAAGGCATCAACACGACGGACACCGGCTACGGCGGTCTGTCGTCGAACCTGCCGAACGAGTTCATCCAGGAGACCGAGGTCATCACCGGCGGTTACAACGCCGAGTACGGCCGTGCGACGGGCGGTATCGTCAACGTCGTCACCAAGCAGGGTTCTAACCAGATCCACGGCTCGGTGTTCGCGTACTACCGGCCGGGCGCGTTCGTCGCGAGCGCGAACGTCGTGCAGCGCGAGGGCGGATCGATCGATAGCAAGACCGACCTCGACTACAACTACGACGTCGGCGCGGAAGTCGGCGGTCCGATCATCAAGGACAAGCTGTGGTTCCACGTCGGGTTCAACCCGTCGGTGAGCCACTCGACGGTCAGCCGTCTCGTCCAGACGCAGGTCGACGAGAACAACGACGGCGTGCCGGATATCGATCCGGCGACGGGCTTCACGCAGCACAAGCTCGTGGACACGTCGAAGTACGCGAGCGACTCGAAGACGTACTTCTTCACCGCGAAGGTGAATGGTGCGGTCAACGAGAACAACCAGTTCCAGGTGAGCTTCTTCGGTAGCCCGCAGAACACGTACGGTCCGATCGGCGTGACGGGTGCTCCGAACCAGAACATGTTCAAGGAGGACCTCGGCGCGTACGACGTCTCCGCGAAGTGGACGAGCAAGCTCAACCAGGGCAAGACGCAGATCGACGCCGTCGCTGGCTTCCACCGCGGCATCGATAACCAGAACCCGTACTCGTCGAACGAGAACGTCCCCGAGGTCTATTACAACTACGAGCGTTCGCTCTACGACTTCGCGGACCTCGAGGGCTCGAAGATCGGCGCCTGCCAGGACGGCGGTCCGAACGACCCGTACCCGATGATCCGGAACTGTCCGGTCGTCAACTATCGCGAGTCGGGCCTCGGCTACCTCGAGCGCGACACGAAGGACCGTACGTCCCTCGTCGCGTCGATCACGCAGCGCGTGAAGCTGGCCGGCTATCACGTGTTCAAGGCCGGTGTCGACGCCGAGTTCTCGACGTTCGACATCAACAAGAACTACACCGGCGGTGTCGTGTGGCGTCGCTCGACGAACACGGCGGCGGGCGCGCCCGGCCGCTGGCAGCAGCGCGAGTTCCTCCGCGTCGTCCGTAACCTGACCGCCGCGGAGATCGCCGACCCGACGAGCGTCAACCTCGACATGGGTCAGATCCTCTGCGCCGGTGACCGCGCGATCTGCGCGGTGGCCGACTCGGTGACCGCGAACACGAACGACGCCAACTACGGCGCCTACCTGCAGGACAGCTGGCAGATCAAGCCGAACTTCACGATCAACGCCGGTCTCCGCTACGAGGACCAGATCGGCTACGCGGCGAAGCAGCTGCAGGGCCAGCAGACGCCGTACGGCGAGGTCGTCCCGAACGAGGTGTTCAACCTGAACGACCTCTGGGCGCCGCGCCTCGGCTTCATCTGGGACCCGACGCAGGAAGGTCGCGCGAAGATCTTCGGCCACTGGGGCCGCTTCTACGAGAACGTCCCGATGGACCTCCAGGTCCGCGAGTTCGGCGGCGAGTACATCAACTTCAACCTGTACAACTTCAACCGCCGTGCGCCGGGCGCCCAGGGCTACGACGCGAACTGCAACATCGACCACACCGGCATGAACGCGGACCTCAACGCGCTCAACATGTGCTCGGACGTCATCAACCAGACGCAGTCGGGCGGTCCCGCCGAGTACGTCTCGCCGGGTCTCCGCGGTCAGTACACCGAGGAAATCATCCTCGGCACCGAGTACGAAGTGATCCCGGACCTCAAGCTGGGTCTCAACTACGTGCACCGCACGCTGCCCTCGGTCATCGAGGACGTGTCGCCGGACGGTGGCAACAACTACCTGATCACGAACCCGGGCCAGAACTTCGACGCCGAGGCCGCCGCGCTGCACAAGCTCGCGCAGCAGCAGATGGCGTCGTCGGATCCGGCGGTGCAGCAGCTCGGTGCTCTCAACGAGCAGCGGTCGGGCATCGTCGCCGGCGTGAAGAACTTCCAGCTGCCGATTCGCAACTACGACGGCGTCACGTTCCAGGCGACGCAGCGCCCGACCAAGCGCTCGCTGCTCCTGGCCTCGTACACCTACTCGCAGTCGCGCGGTAACTACCCGGGCCTCTTCTCGACCGCGACCGGTCAGGCCGACCCGAACATCACGTCGCTGTACGACCTCCCGGACCTGCTCGCGAACCGCTACGGTGCGCTCGGTCTCGATCGCCCGCACAACTTCAAGGTCGACGGTTTCTACCAGTTCGACCTCAAGAAGGCGGGCGTGCTGACGACCGGCATCAGCTTCCGCGCGCAGTCGGGTATCGCGCACAGCGTGCTCGGCGCCTCGCCGCACCCGGGCTACGCCACGGGTGAGTCGTACCTGCTGCCCGCTGGCTCGGGTGGCCGCTCGCCGACGACGTCGGAGACGGACATCCACATCAGCTACGGCCGCCGGCTGAACAAGAACACGCTCATCGAAGGCTTCTTCAACGTGTTCAACCTGTTCAACCAGCAGGACCAGCTGGGCACGGACGAGAACTACACGTACGACGCCGTGAACCCGATCGTCGGTGGCACGTTCACGGACCTCAAGCACGCGAAGACGCTCGACCTCAACACGGGTAACGAGCTCAACACGTCGCCGGTCCTGAACAAGAACTTCGGCCACACGGCGAACTCGACGGGCGGCTACGGTCCTGCGCTGCAGGCCCCGCTGAACGTCCAGATCGGCGTGCGCCTGACCTTCTAAGCGTCAGCAGCACGGTTGATCAGAGCGGCCCCCGTGGGCCGCTTTCGTTTTTTCGGGTCGGCGAGCGACACCGCGAGGGTCGCGCGGCTTGGGGAGCAAAGGGCCTGGGAAACCGGGCCCTTGACGCTTTTCGGCGATGCGCTCGCGGCTAGATCCGCGCGCCCTCGTGCGCGTTTCTACAGCGCATGGACACTCGGTTTCGCGATCACGCGTCGTTTCATCGCGCGGCGGCCGGCATGGTCGGTGGCGGCGCGCTCCTCGGGTTTGGCTTCCACGCGATCACGCCCATGGCGCCGTACCTCGGCGGCCTGTTCGGCATCGCGGCGGGAGCGGCGCTCGGCTACGGGCGGCCGATGTGGCGCCTGGGGGCGGCCACGGTCGCCTCCACCGCGCTGCTCGCGATGCCGGCGGGCTGGCCCGCGCTCGCGGTCGCGGCGAGCGTGATGGCGCTCGCGACCGCGGTCGGTGCGCTCCGCGGCTGGCGCGGCCTGCTGGCGGTCGCGCTCGGCGCCGCGACGACGCTACTCGCGATCTGGTGCGCGTTCCGCATCGGGCACGCGCAGCGGACGATCGCGTGGCCGGTGTGGGCGACGGCGAGTGCCGGCGGCGCGGCGATGGGCATGGCAGCCGTGCTCGCGCTGATCCCGCGGCACCTGTCGTTCGCGCTCGATCCGGTGAGCGCCGCGATGCGCGCGCTGCCGGCGGCGGTCACGGGCGAGGTGCGCGGGCTGTGCGAGCGCTCGGCGGCGATCTGGCGCAACGCGAAGGACAAGCTCGGCTCGCCCGATGATCCGGGGCTGCACCTCGTGCGCGATGGCGTGCTGAAGACGCTCGAGGTCGCCGGCAAGAGCGCGGGGCTCGAGCACGACGCGAGCGAGGACGCGATGCTCGGCCGCCGGATCACCGAGCTCGACGCGCGCATCGCGGCGGCGACCGATGGCGAGGTCCGCGCGCAGTACCAGTCGGCGAAGGCCGCGCTCGAGGATCAGCGCCGCTATCGCGATCACATCAAGCAGAACCGCGAGCGGCTGATCGCGCGCATGCACAACCACGTCGCGGCGCTCGAGAAGTTCCAGATCGCGGCGAGCGGGCTCGTCGCGGTGCGCGCGGCGACCGAGGGCACGCCGGCGATGAAGCAGCTGGAGGAGCTGTCGCAGAGTGTGGCAGCCAGCGGCGAGGCGCTCGCGGAGATGGCAATGGTTTGAATTCCGCGGGGGGGCGCGCCGTCTGATACGATCGAAACATGAGAGGCCTAGCCGCGATCCCCTTTGCCGTCGCCATGTTACTGACCGCGCCGGCGTTCGCCGACAAGGACGCGGACGCCTATTACAAGGAAGGCCTGGCGTACAAGCAGGAGGGCAAGATCGACGAGGCGATCAAGTCGCTGACGGCGGCCGTCCAGCAGAACCCGAGGCACGGGATGGCGTGGGCGTCGCTCGGCAGCCTCTACAAGCAGAAGAAGGACCTGCCGAAGTCGATCGACGCGTACGAGCACGCGACGCAGATCATCACGAAGGACGCGGTCCTCTGGACCAACCTCGGCACCGCATACGCGAACACCGACCGCACGGACGACGCCGTCAAGGCGCTGTCGACCGCCGAGAAGCTCGCCCCGAAGGATCCCGAGGTCCACGCCAAGCTCGGCACGGTGCTGCGCAAGAAGAACGACAACGCCGGCGCGATCAAGGAGCTCGAGCTCGCGACGTCGCTCAAGGGTGACGAGCCCGACTGGTGGCACAACCTCGGCGTCGCCTACCGCTTCAGCAAGCGCGAGGACGACGCGATCAAGGCGTACGAGAAGGCGATCGCCCTCAACCCGAACGAGGCGCGCTACCACTTCGATCTCGGCGCCGCGTACCGCCGCAAGGACGACGCCGACAAGGCGATCCCCGAGTACGAGAAGGCGACCGCGCTCGACCCGAGCAACCCCGACGGCTGGTTCGACCTCGGCTTCATGTACAAGAAGAACCACGACAACGACAAGGCGATCGATGCGTGGGACCACTACCTCTGCCTCAAGCACGATGCCGAGGGCGAGAAGCGCGTCTCCGAGGAGATGACCGGCATCGGCGGCAAGCCGCAGTGCAAGGGCGGCGCGAAGGAAGCGCCGAAGACGCCCGACAAGAAGCCTGCACCGAAGAAGAAGTAAGTTGGGCCCGCGATGTGGCGCGGGCTAGAGCTGCTTCGACGGCGGGCCCGGCGACGTGTAGACCACGACGCTCGATGCCGCCGCGTGCACCGCGGTCGCGGCCATGCCGTGGTTGCCGACGGCGTCCGTATCGATCGTCGGGATCGAGATCTTCGTCGTCGTGTCGGCGACCTTCGCGCTGCACGTGATCGTGGCGGTGTTGTGGAGCGCGTCGATCGAGCGCCACGCGATCAGCTCGACGTGCTGCGTGCCGTCGAGCGCGACGCCGAGGGTCTGCGTCTTGTCGGCGCCGCCGACCTCGTAGACGTGCAGCTCGTCGAGCTTGTCGTTGTCGCGGTCGGCCTCGAGCGCGCAGATGCCGCCGGCGCTCGTGCCGGTCGCGTCGCCGTCGGTGCCGAGCGCGACCGTCCCCGTCGGCGGGCTGCCCATCGCCACGGGCTCCCAGGCGATCACGTCGAACTGCGCGCGGATCATGAGGCCGTAGCCCTGCGCGTTGCGCGTCGAGGCCCACTGCGCGTTGCCGTTCGCGGTCGCCTGATCGTTGCCGACGATCCAGCCGCCGGCGGTCCACGCCGCGTCGCGCATCGGGTCGACGAACGGATAGAACGCGACCATCAGGTCGCCGGCGAGGCCGGGGCGCAGGTCGCACGCATCGCCGACGCCGTCGGGCAGCTGATACGGCACGCTCGTCTCGGTCGTGTCGGCCTGGTTCGTGTTTGCGATCGTCGGGCAGTTGTCGCAGACGTCGCCGACGCCGTCGCTATCCTCGTCGTGCTGATCGACGTTGTAGCGCTCGGGACAGTTGTCGGCGGCGTTGAGCACGCCGTCGCTGTCCACATCGTCGGGGTTCGCGTCGGGACCCGACGCACTGTGCCCGCAGGCAGCGATCGCGAGCACGAGCAGAAGCCGCACCGGAACAGCGTAGCACCGCGAATCCCCACGAGATCACGTGCGCATCGGATCGTGCGGAAGATGCTACGCTGGACGGATGAGGATCAGCTGGCTGTCGGCCGAGGAGATCGCCGCAGCTCGCCAGGCACTCAAGGCCGCCGGCGAGACGTGGGACGACCACTTCGCGCCCGAGTTCGAGACGCCGCCGCCTCCGGCAGACACGCAGCTGCTCGACTGGGAGGGAATCACCGAGCACGTCGCGCGCGCCGAGCGCGTCTCCGAGGTCGTTCGCGAGCAAGGCCTCGCGGCCGCGCGCGCGCGGTTCGCGTCGTCGGATGTCGCGATCGAAGCGGCCACGCTCGCCGCCGCCGCGCACCAGGACGGCGCGCTCGACCTCGACCAGGTGATCAAGGTCCTGCGCTGCGACATCGACAGCTACGTGTTCTACGCCCCGTTCCTCGAGCTGATGATCGACCTGGGCAAGCACGAGCGCGAGCTCTCGATCCACACCTACGAGCAGTTCGTCGACGCCTACGCGCGTGCGCTCGGCAGCATCCCGCACGGCAACGTCAAGATCGGCGCGGTCCGCGACGGCCTCGCCGACTACTACGTCTCCGTCAACCAGATCGACAAGGCCGAGAACCTGTTCGAGCGCCGCCACGAGGAAGACCGCAACGACGTCGCGGTCGCGCTGACCGCCTCGCGCGCGTTCCTCGCCGCCGGCAGCGTCAGCCACGCCGTGCGCTGGCTCGGCATCGCCGCCGGCCGCGCCCAGACGCTCGGCCGCGGCGACCTCGCGACGCGCCTGCGCCAGAAGGCCGAGGCCGTCCGCAAGCGCATGAGCTGACGCCGCGCCGACGTGGGCGGCTCGCGCCACTGAACGTCAGACCAGGCTGCTACACCTGCAGCATGGCGAAGGTCAAAGCGCTCAAGCCGCGGACGGTCTACGCGTGCCAGGCGTGCGGCCACAACGAACCCAAGTGGCTCGGGCGCTGCCCGGCCTGCCAGGAGTGGAACTCGCTCGTCGAGGAGCTGCCCACGGCGGAGCCGCCACGCCCGTCGGCGGCGGGCGTCGCCGATGGTGCGGCGCCGGTCTCGATCGCGGACGTCGGCGATCACGTCGGCGGTCCGCGCCGCACGAGCGGCATCGGCGAGCTCGACCGCGTGCTCGGCGGCGGGCTCGTCGCGGGCAGCATGGTGCTGCTCGGCGGCGACCCGGGCGTCGGCAAGTCCACGCTGCTGATCCAGGCGCTGGCCGGCCTCGCCGCGGGCGCGTCGGACGCCGCGGCGCTTGGTGCGGGCGAGCGCGCGGGTGCGGGCGCGTGCCATGTCCTCTACGCGACGGGCGAGGAGTCGGTCGCGCAGACGGCGATGCGCGCGCGGCGGGTCGGTGCGGCGCGCGATGCGATCTCGATCGTCGCGGAGACGGATGTCGAGAAGATCCTGGCGCACGCGCGCGCGGTGCGGCCGGCGATCCTCGCGGTCGACTCGATCCAGACCGTGTACACGCCGATCCTCGACTCGATTCCGGGCTCCCTCGCGCAGGTGCGCGAGTGCGCGTCGCGGCTGATGCAGTTCGCGAAGACGACGGCGACGCCGACGATCGTCGTCGGCCACGTCACGAAGGACGGCGCGCTCGCCGGTCCGAAGACGCTCGAGCATCTGGTCGATGTCGTGCTGCAGCTCGAGGGCGACGGCGGGCCGTACCGCATCCTGCGCGCGCACAAGAACCGCTTCGGCTCGACGCAGGAGATCGGCGTGTTCGAGATGCGCGGCGCGGGCATGGCGGAGGTCGAGAACCCGTCGGCGCACCTGCTCGCGGAGCGGCCGCTCGGGGCGCCCGGCTCGGTCGTCGTCGCGTCGGCGGATGGGGCGAGGCCGCTGCTCGTCGAGATCCAGGCGCTCGTCGCGCCCGCGGCAGCCGGGTTCGGCCGGCGGACCGCGGCGGGCGTCGAGGCGAACCGCGTGTCGCTGCTCCTCGCGGTGCTCGCGCAGCGCGCGGCGTGCGACGTCCTCGATCGCGACATCTTCGTCAACGTCGCGGGCGGGATCCGGCTCGCCGAGCCGGCGATCGATCTCGGCGTCGCGTGCGCGATCGCATCGTCGGCGCGCGGGCGCGCGATCGACGCGCACACGATCGTCTTCGGCGAGGTCGGCCTGGCCGGCGAGATCCGCGCGGTCACGCTGTGCGAGCATCGGCTCGCCGAGGCCGCCCGGCTCGGCTTCCAGCGCGCGCTGATCCCGGTGCAGAACGCACGCCGCCTCTCCGCGGCGGACGCGGCCGGGCTCGACATCGTGCCGGTCGACCGGCTGCAGACGGCGCTCGGCCTGCTGTAGCTCTGGCTACTAAAAGGTCAGGACGAGGCGCGACTGGATCGTGTGCGCCGTGCCCGGGTCGCCCGTGTTCGGGTTGCCGTTCGCGTCGGTGCCCCACGTGTAGCCCGGGCCCTGGACGCTGGCCGAGTTCGCGTTGTGCGCCATCGCGCCGAGCGGGAACAGCACGCCGTACGAGATGCCGAGGAAGATGTGGTTGCCGTAGTAGCCGAGGTCGCCGTCGAACTCGGTGCCGTACATGACGCTGTTGCCCGGCGTCGCGATCGGCTTGAGCGCGAACGACGTGATGTTCGCGACCTTGAACATGATCGACTTCGTCAGGTCGTAGGACAGGAACGGCTTGGCGTACGCGGCGTTCGTGACCGCGCCGACGAGGTGGCGCCAGAAGATCAGGTCGACCTGGTAGTCGCGGTTGAACATGAACTGCGTCAGCGTGCAGGTGTGCTGCGCGTTGCAGATCGACGGATCGCCGAGCTGGTTCGCGTACGCGATGTTCGTGTTGCCCTGGACCGTGTTGTCCCACTGGTCGCCGCTCGCGAAGCCGGACTCGACGCCGAGGCGCAGCTTGCCTTCGACGCCCTTCCACGTGAAGCGGCCGGCACCGCCGAGCTTGCGGATGTCCGCCTTACCGACGATGCCGAGGTCGTCGAGGTGGTTGACGGTGCCGAACTGACCGACGACCTCGGCCTCGAGCAGGACGGGGCCGGTGCCGAGCCTGACCCAGAGGTCAGGTGTGTACGTCTTGAGGTCGCGCGGGACGTAGTTGTTGGTCGGGTCGAACGTGCCGCCGAGCGTGAAGCCGTTGAGGTTCGTGTCCCAGGACTGCGTCTTGTATTCGAAGTACGCGCCGTAATCGAAGACGGTCTCGCCGCGGTCGACGGCGTCCTTGAAGTCCTGCGGCGGCGTCATCTTCGAGATCACGCCGACCCAGCCGTTGGTGTCGTCGGAGTCGTCGAGGTCGAACGGGTGGCCTTCGTGGCCCTTGTTCGCCGAGGTCTGGTTGGACACGAGACGCGTGGTGTCCCAGTCCGACGCGATCATCGCGCGGAGCTGCGTGCCCGGGATCTGCGCGCTGAACGACACGCGATCGACGGTGTCGCCGTAGTCGGCGTCGTAGTTGTACGTGCCGCTGATCGGATCGCGGCCACCGCCGTTGTGATAGATGCCCATGCCCCAGTGGTTCGGCATGCGGCCGGCCTTGAGCACGCCGAGCGGCACCGCGACCTCGGCCCACGCGCGCTTCACGAGGATCGCGTCGCGGTCGGAGTTCACGCCCTTGACGCCGGGCGCCTGCGTCGAGCCGAACGCGCCGACGGGCGGCGGGTTCGCGCCGGAGTACGCGCCGGTGAGGCTGAGATCGGTCGGCGTCGAGCCGAGGACCAGGTTGTCGTAGACGTCGGCCTGGATGTGGATCGACGTGCCTTCGTCGAGGTTGAACGTCGGCTCGAGGCGGAGCCGCATGTTCGTGCTCGCGAGCGAGTCGTCGCACGGGTGGTTGAGCGTCGTCGACGAGCAGCCGAGCGCGCGCGGGAACGGCGCGCCGCCGAGCGCGGGGTCGCTGTTGAAGCCGAGGTTGAAGTTCTTGAACCAGTCGGTGCGCAGGCGGTAGTAGCCGTCCATCTCGAACAGCTTCCAGCGCTTGCGGCGGCCTTTCGGCGGCGGCAGGGCGGGAGTCGTCGGCAAGAGGCCCGGCGTCTTCGGCGCGGCCTCGGCGACGCCCTCTTTCTTCTCTTCACCCGACGGCGTCTGGGGGCCCATCGGGCCCATGCCACCGCCCATCGGCCCGGGCGTCATCTGCGCCGAGGCGAGCTCGGTCATGCCGACCAGAATCGCGATGCCTAAGGAAAGCTTGGATCCGATATAACGCATTAGAACGCCATTGGTTTTTGGGGCATCGCGCGATTGGCGCGGACTATACGCACCCGGCTTTGGCGGGGTCAACCACCCGGGCGGGAATTGGCCGGGCCCATCGCCG
>CAYUNM010000029.1:86563-88814 GCA_964446175.1 uncultured Kofleriaceae bacterium | reverse complement strand
GTGCTGGAGAGGGCGCGCTATGGTCCACGTGATGGCTAGAGACCCGGGCCTTCCGCCTCGCGTTGCCTGGGGATCGGCAATTCACTCGCCGATCGCACCCGTTGCTCGTGCCGCGGTGGCGCGGTTCGTCGCGTTCGCGCTCGCGAGTGCCGTGCTCGCGGGTTGCGGGCCGACCGTGAAGCCGCCCATGCCGCCGCCCGATCCCGGGCCGGTCGCGAAGGTCGAGCGGCCGCGTCCGAGCGTCGGACCCGGACGGCACGTCGTGGTCGGCGAGATGTGTCCGCAGGGCGCGGGTGGCCGGCCCGCGGTCGCGCCGCTCGTCATGCGCACGCTGTCCTGGACGGACAGCGCGGACGAGGTCGGAGCGGCCGTCGAGCGCGGCAGCGTCCCGCGGTTCTCCGTGTTCGGCACGGACGGCCGGCTCGCGGGCGCGTTCGACACGCTCGGGCTCGTCGATGTCACCGGCGGAGCGCCGGTCGCGAGCGGCACGTATGCGGGTGCGTCGCCGTGCACCGGCGAGGTCGCCGCGAAGCCCGGGAATGCCACGGCCGGCGGCCAGGTCGCGACGCGCGCCGAGGATCCCGCGTGCGGCAAGGCGACCGGCGGCTGCGGCCTCGCGGTCGGCGAGCTCACGCAATCCGGCGAGCCACCCGACACCACGCCGTTCACGACCGGCGGCGCCTGCATCTCGGGCGATCAGCTCGCGGTCGACATCGACGGCGACGGCCGCGTCGAGTCGTTCCCGCTCGCCGGCATGCTCGACGGCATTCGCGGGCCCGCGCAGGAGTGGACGGCCTCGCCGATGCTCGGCGCCGCGTGCACGCCGAAGTTCCAGCTCTACGACATTCGCCTCGCGCCCGAGCCCGATCCCGGCAAGCCGGTCGATGCGAAGGCGGTCGTCATGGTCGACGTGCTCGGCGTCATCGATCTCGACGGCGACGGCAAGAAGGAGCTCGTGCTCGCGCAGCGCTTCCCGAACGTCCGCAGCATCGTCGTCTACACGGCCACCAGCTCGGCGCAGCGCCTCGAGCTCGCCGGCGAAGCTGCATCGTTCCCGCACTAGGCCGCAGGCGCTTGCACACTAGTGCTACGCTCGCGGCGTGCGCGAAGACGTCGGTCAGGTGCTCTGGGTCGGCTTCCCATCCACCACGATGCCCGACGAGCTGCGCGGCAAGCTCGACGCCGGCGCGTACGGCGCGACGATCGTGTTCAAGCGCAACCTCGTGTTCACGAAGGCCGCGGGCGCGGTGCCCGGCGAGGTCGTCGACCTCGAGGCGCTCGCGCGGCTCAACGCCGAGCTGCACCGCCGCGCGCCCGACGGCACGCCCGCGCTGATCGCCATCGATCAGGAGGGCGGCGTCGTGCAGCGCGTGCGCGCGCCCGCGACGCAGTGGCCGCCGATGATGGCGCACGACGGCCTGCCCGAAGGCGACGACGCGCGCACCGCCGAGCAGGTCGGCCGGGCCGTCGGCGACGAGCTGCGCGCGCTCGGCTTCGACATCGACTTCGCGCCCGTGCTCGACGTCCACACGAACCCCGCGAACCCGATCATCGGCGACCGCGCGTTCGGCCGTGACGCGACGACCGTCGCCCGCCGCGCCCTCGCGTTCGCGCGCGGCCTCGACGCGGCCGGCATCCTCGCCTGCGGCAAGCACTTCCCCGGCCACGGCGACACCGACACGGACTCGCACCTCGAGCTGCCGCGCGTCGATCATCCGTGGCCGCGCCTCGAGGCCGTCGAGCTCGCGCCGTTCCGCGCCGCCGCGCTCGCGCGCCTCCCGATGCTGATGACGGCGCACGTCGTGTTCGCCGCGCTCGATCCGACGCGTCCGGCGACGCTCTCCGAGCAGGTCGTCACCGGCCTGTTGCGCGGCAAGCTCGGCTACCAGGGCGTGATCGTCTCCGACGATCTCGACATGAAGGCGATCGCGGGCTCGATGGGTGCGGGCGAGGCGGGCGTGCGCGCGGTGCGCGCCGGCTGCGACGTGCTGCTGCTCTGCAATGACTTCCGCAACCAGGCGATCGCCGAAGAAGCGCTGATCAAGGAGTGCGAGCGCGACACGGCGTTCCGCGCGCGCGTCGGCGAGTCCGCGGAGCGCGTCCGCGCGATGAAGCGCGCGCACGTCGCGAACCAGGCCGCGCATCCCGCGCCCGGCCGCGACGTCGTCGGCAGCTTCGCGAACCGCACGCTCGCGGATCGGCTCGCCGGCCGCGCGTAGCGGCCCCGCGTCTGACGCCTACAGGTGGTGCG
>CAYUNM010000029.1:231-86463 GCA_964446175.1 uncultured Kofleriaceae bacterium | reverse complement strand
CTACAGGTGGTGCGCGGAGAAGAACGTCCACATCGCGTCGGTCGCGTGGATGTCCGTCGACGTGAAGCCGAGCGTCGGCACCGGCGTGCCGCCGGGCCAGGTGTGGCCGCCGCCATCGATCGTGCACAGCGTGACGTCGGCGCCGCCGTCGCAGTGCTGGTACGTCGAGCACGAGGCGTCGCCGTTGCGGTACGTCTCGACCGGATCGCCGGTGCAGTTGTCGCGCTGCGCCCAGCCGGCGAACGTCGACGCGACCGACGGGAAGCCGAGCGACGTGCTGCCGTCGTACGGCACGAGCGGATCCTGGGTGCCGTGGAAGTGCATCACCGGCATCGGCCGCGACGGCGTGCACGTCGGCACGCCGAGCACACCGGCGACCGGCGCGATCGCCGCGAACCGATCCGCGAGCTCGCAGCCGATGCGGTGCGAGAGGAAGCCGCCGTTGCTCATGCCGGTCGCGTACGTGCGCGCGTGATCGATGCAGAGCTTGTCGTCGGCGGCGGCGAGGATGTCGCGCACGAACTGGATGTCATCGACGCCGGTCGACGCCGCGGTGCCGCAGCACGCGCCCGCATTCCACGACAGCGGCGCGCCCGTCCCGACCGGATAGAGCACGATGAAGCCCGCCGCGTCGGCCTTGTCGTTCATCAGCGAGAGCGCGGACTCCTGCAGCGCATCGCTCGTGAAGCCGTGGAAGTTGAAGACGAGCGCGGTGGGACGCGTCGGGTCGTAGCCGGTCGGCACGTGCGCGTACACGAGGCGCGCGACGCCGCTCGAGGTCACTGTCCAGGTCTGGTCGCCGGTGCCGGGCGCCTTGCCGTCGCATCGCGCGGTCGGCGTGGGCGGGGCATCGGGCCCGGCGGCAGGCGCACTGTCGGGCGCGACGCCGCTCGCCGTTGACGAGAAGTGACACGCGGTCAGGGCCGCGAGCAGCACGCACGGGCAGGCAGTGATGGCTCTCCTCCGCATCGCGGGTGCTATAGCGCGGTCAATTGACTCGCAGTCAATTGTGAGCCTGACATCGGCTCACCCGTCTCGTGCGGACAGTCGTGGGCACTGGGTCGCGACGTTCACGATCCGGCGCGGCACCGAGCTCGAACGACCAGGTCAGCGCTGGACGAGGAAGCCCTCGGCGAGCAGCAGCAGCAGCACGAACGCGGCGAGCGCGTGCCACAGCTCGACGCGGCGGCGGTGGTCGTCGGGAGCGGCGCCCGTCCCGGTGCCGGATGCGGGCAGCATCGTCGGCGGGGCGAGCGTGAGGTCCGAGCCGTGCGGATCGAGGTTGACGACGAACGCGAGCTCGTCGCGGTCGCGCGTCGCGCCGGTCTGGTCGGTGCCGATCACGCGGTAGACGCCCGGCTTGTCCGTGCGCGTGAAGCGGACGGACGAGCGGCCCGCGATGCGATCGCCCTCGAAGACCTGGCCGATGCCGTCGGGGCCGCGCACCTCGAGCTTCTTGAGATCGACCGTCGGGAGCACGACGGACGAGCCGACGAGGTGCTCGGTCGCCGTCGAGCCGGCGTGCTTGCGCGCGAGGTGCCGCACCGCTTGCTGCAGCAGCGGCAGGTAGCCGGCGTGGATCGGCAGGTCGTTCCAGTCGCGGTCGAGGGTCGACGTGTAGAGCAGCGTGTGGCCCGCGCCGATCGACGCCTCGACGAGCGCGGCCGCGCCGTTCGTGAACCGCGCGAGGACCTTGCGGTCGGCGGTCGCGGTGGTCGGCCCGAGCAGCGAGACCTTGAAGAACTTCGCGTCGGAGAGCTCGGGCGCGTTCTTCGCGAACGGCAGGAAGATCGGGTGGTCGCTCTCCCACTTCACGAGGTGGAGCGCGCGGCTGTCGCGATCCTCCGGCGACGCGCCCCACGTGACGTCGATCGGATCGCGCAGCGACTGCGGCAACAGCGGCAGCATCGTGCGGTCGTACGCGGCGGGGTCGACGTGATCGCCGGGCGCGACGAGGATGCCGCCGCCGGCGCGCACCCAGTCGGCGAGGATCGTCACGCGCTCGGGCGGCAGCGCGGGGACGTTCGCGAGCACGACGACGTCGAACTCCGCGAGATCGATCGCAGGCGCTTCGCTGGCGGCGGCGCCCTTCTTCTTCTCGATGCCGGCGAGCTCCTCGGCCGTGATCGTGCGGACGACCGTGCCCGAGTCCTCGCGATCGCCGGGGCGCAACGCGGCCTCCGTGTAGAACAGCTCGTCGTCGCGGCGCACGGTGTGGGGATCGCCGTCGACGAGCAGCACGCGTACGTCGTCGCGCAGCGAGGCGCGCACCCAGCGGCGATCGTCGACGGGCAGGGCGTCGTTGCCGATCGAGACGGAGGCGTCGGTCGCGCGCACGCCGGCGGGGAGCATCGCGTTGAAGCGCTTCGTCGCGTGGCCGCCGGCCGGCACATCGAGGCTGCCGCGCGCGACGACGTGATCGCCGATCGCGAGCTGCAGCTCGACCTTGGCGGGCGAATCGGAGAAGTTGCCGAGCTCGGCGTCGAACGCGGCGCCGCGCGAGCCCGCGCCCGGATCGGCATCGACGCGCAGCGCGGTCACGGCCGTGTTCGGCAGCTTCGGCGCGCGCAGCTCGAGCGGTACGAGCGCGGGGCCGTCCTTGCCCCACGGCGAGTCGTCGCCATGGAAGCCCGTCTTCGCGACGAGCGAGATCAGGAACACGGTCTTCTTGTGGTGCGACGACGCGGCGAGCAGCTGGGCGGCCCGCGCGAGCGCGCGCGTGGTGTCGGCGGGCCGCGACGACGGCTCGAGTGCGAGCAGCTGATCTCGCAGGCGCAGGTGGTCGCGCGTGAGCTCCGTCGGGTGATCGGCGCCCTCGCTCGCGCGCACGATCGCGACCTCGGCCTCGGGCCCGAGCTGCGCGAGGATCTTGCGGGCCTCGTCGGTGGCGCTGCGCAGCCAGGTCCGGCCGTCGATCACGTAACCCGAGGCGAACGAGTCATCGATGACGAGCACGGCCGCCTGCGGGCCGCGCGTGACCATCGGCCCCTTGCGCTCGCACGACGTGAACGGCTTCGCGAGCGCGACCGCGACCGCGAGACACGCGAGCGCGCGCACGAGCAACAGCAGCCGCTCGCGCAGGCGCAGGCGCCGCGCCGTCTTGCGCTTCGTCGCCATCAGGAAATCGAGCGCGGCGAACTTCACGACGCGCGCGCGCTGCCGGCCGATCAGGTGGATCGCGATCGGCACCGCGAGCGCGAGCGCGCCGATCAGCATCAGCGGCGCGAGGAACCCCAGGCTCACGACGCTCGCCTCCCGGGCTGCAGCCGCGAGCGCGCGACGAGCAGCTCGAGCAGCGTCGCCTCGAGCGGCGCATCGGTCATCGCGAGGTGATAGTCGACGCCCGCGCTCGTCAGCGTGCCGTGGCACTTCGCGAGGAACGCGTCCATGCGCTGCTGGTAGTCGCGCCGGATCGCCGCCGGGTTGACGAGCATCTTGTGCTGCGTCTCGAGCGACTCGAACTGCGTCAGGCCTTCGTAGGGCAGGGTGCGCTCGTGCGGATCGAGCACGTGCAGCACGCTGACGTCATGCCGCTGCGCGCGCAGCGCCGCCAGCGCGCGCACGGTCTCGTCGTCGGGGTCGAACAGGTCGGACGCGAGGATCACGAGGGCCCGCCGCCGCCGTGCGAGCTCGCTGATCCGGCGCAGCGCATCGGCGGGCGACTCGTCCCCGACGGCGCCCTTCGTCATCACGTGGTCGAGCACGCCGAGCACGTCGTGGAGGTGCGTCGTGCGCGCGCGCGGCGGCACGATCGTCTCGAGCTTGCGATCGCCGCACGCGATGAACCCGAGCTTGTCCTGCTGCTGGATCACGAGGTACGCGAGCGCCGCGAGCGACAGCCCCGCGTACTCGATCTTCGTCAGCCCGCCGCCGCCGAACGCCATCGACGCGCTCGCATCGAGCACGAGGTACACGGTCAGCTGCGACTCCTGCTCGAACTGCTTGACGTAGTAGCGGTCGACCTTCGCGTACGCCTTCCAGTCGACGTGGCGCAGCTCGTCGCCGGGCGAGTACTCCTTGTGCTCCGAGAACTCGACGGACGAGCCGTGCATCGACGCGCGGTGCAAGCCCGAGAGCGCGCCCTCGACGATCACGCGCGCCTTGATCGGCAACGAGCCGAGCCGCGCGAGCTGCGCCGGGTCGAGCTGCTTGGGCAGCATGGTCAGGGCGTGACGGCCTGCAGCAGCCGGTCGACGAGCTCGCCGGCGCGCTGACCTTCCGCCTCCGCGCGGTAGTTGAGGATCAGGCGGTGCTGCAGGGTGGGGCGCGCGAGCGCCGCGACGTCCTCGATCGAGACGGCGAAGCGACCGTCGAGGATCGCGCGCGCCTTCGCGGCGAGGATCAGGAACTGCGACGCGCGCGGACCTGCGCCCCACGACACGGACTCGCGGATGAACGCCGGCGCGTTCGGCGAGGTGGGCCGCGTCGCGCGCGCGAGCGCCACCGCGTACTTCACGACGTGATCGGCGGCCGGCACGCGGCGCACGAGCTCCTGCAGCTGGAGGATCCGCTGCGGCGACAGCACGCGCGAAAGCTCCGGGCGGTGATCGCTCGTCTGCTGGCGGACGATCTCTTCTTCCTCGGCCTCGGTCGGATACTCGACGTCGACCTGGAACATGAAGCGATCGAGCTGCGCCTCGGGCAGCGGATACGTGCCCTCCTGCTCGATCGGGTTCTGCGTCGCGAACACGAGGAACGGCAGCGGCAGCTCGTGCGTCGCGCCGCCCGCGGTCACGCGGAACTCCTGCATCGACTGCAGCAGCGCGGCCTGCGTCTTCGGCGGCGTGCGGTTGATCTCGTCGGCGAGCACGAGGTTCGCGAACACCGGGCCCTTGATGAAGCGGAAGATGCGGCGGCCCGTCGTGTGATCTTCCTCGAGGACCTCCGTGCCCGTGATGTCCGCCGGCATGAGATCCGGCGTGAACTGGATGCGCTGGAAGCTGAGGTTGAGCGTCTCGGCCAAGGTCGAGATGAGCAGCGTCTTCGCGAGGCCCGGCACGCCGACGAACAGCGTGTGACCGCGCGCGAACAGCGCGACGAGCAGCTGATCGACGACCTTCTTCTGCCCGATGATGCGCTTCTCGATCTCGGTGACGATCTGCCGGTGCGCTTCGGCGAGCTCGCCGACCGCTTCGAGGTCGTTCTTCACCTGCGCGGCGGGGCCCGTGGGGACGTCGTCCAGCGATGCAGGCACCACCGGGTTCACCTCGGTGGGCTGCTCTTGCCTGATCGGCGTGATCTCGGAGGTCTTCATCTAGTTCTTCAGCTCGTCGCAGGCGGTGCGCTCGCGCGCTGCCCGTGAATCTCCAACTTGTTGATAGGCTTCCGCAAGCCCGCAGCGCGTTTGTGGATCGAAAGGACTGACGCGCAATGCCTGTTCGTACGCGGAGATAGCCTCGGGCCATTGATGCCGCGCCGCACGGGCGATGCCAAGCGTCACCGCGGGAGTCGCGTCGCGGTCATCTGCCGCAGCGAGGGGCGTCGCCAGCTCGATCGCGCGGTCGTACTTGCCGATCTCGACGAGCGTCCGCGCGAGCTTCCCCGCGACGAACGCCTGGTCCGGTCCGGCCGCCGCCAGGGCTTTCTCGTACTCGACCGCGGCCGAGTCGGCCATCCCGCGCGCGCGCAGCATGCCGCCGAGCCGCGCGAACTTCTTCGCCCGGGCGTTGAGGCCCTCGAGCCCTACGTTCTCGGAGTCCGTGCCGCCCTTCGCGAACTTGATGCCCTTGCCGGCGCGCGCCTTCGGATCGCCGGCCTTGAGGTGCGCGTGCCACTCGCTCTCGACCTTCGGCCACGGCATCCCCATCGCATCGGAGACGGCGCGCCGCGCGCTCTTGCCGTCCTTCTGCGCCGCGATCAGATCGCGGATGCCCTTGTAGCCGATCTTCTGCTGCATCCAGCCGACGAGCGTGTAGACCTCGGCGTACGCGAGCGCGGCCGCCTCCTGGCTCGGCAGCTTCGCCATCGACGGGTGCATCTCGTCGAACGTGATGAGGCGCCCCTTGCGAAGGCCCGTGTTGAGCAGTGCCTGCTCCGTCGACGACAGCGCGATCTCCGGCGCCTTGCGCCACCGCGTCTGCTCGAACCGCGCGATGCCTTCCTGCAGCCACACCGGCACGGTGTCGTGCGACAGCCGCGCGACGATCAGGTGCGTGTACTCGTGCGCGAGCGTGTCCATCCACGGGTAGCCGAACAAGGTCGCGCGCGGCGACACGACCATCAGCTTGTTGTACTTCGACAGCGCGATCGTCCCCGTCGTCTCGATCTCGGCCTCGGTCAGCGGCGAGACCTTCGCGAGATCCGCGGGCGCGCCATAGAGCTCGATGCGGATCGGGTCGGCGGGCTTGAGGCCGAGGTCGTCGCCGATCGAGTCCCAGGCGCTGTCGAGCACCTCGCCCGCGAGCTCGGCGATCGCGGCGTCGTGGCCGGGCGCGTAGCGGATGATGAAGTGCCCCTTCGGCGACGGCTTGTCGATGAACGACTCGGTGACGGCGAGCGTCGATTGCGCGAGCTTGCGCGTCTGGCCGACCATGCCGTCGACGGCGTCGTCGGGGATCTTGTCGAGCGTCTTCACCGCGCCCGCGTAGTCGCCGGTCTGGAACGCGAGCTCGGCCTCGAGCCACTTCACCTCGATGGTGTCGGGCGCGCGCTTCTGCAGATCGTCGAGCACGGCCTTCGCGTCGTCGAGCCGCGCGGATTGCAGGAAGCGCGCGGCCTTGATGATGTCGCCGGAGACGGTGCGATCGCGGCGCGCGTGTGCGACCGACGCCAGCATGCACAGAAGCAGCAAGATCTTCTTCATCGGAGGATCTGCTCCTTGTAGCGGTCCTGCTGCTCCTCGTAGCCGCTCGTCTTGCCCTTGCGCATGCCGTCGAGGACCTCCTCGCGGTAGCGCTCCGGCGTCTTGTACTCGTCCGCGCCCGGGATGCGGATCGGCTCGTCGCTGACGCTCGACTGCTGCGCCTGGCGAGCCGCGCTGCGCGCCCGGTCACGCGCCTTCGCGAGCGCCTCGGCGGCGGCCTTCGCGCTCTCGCGCGCGCCGCTCGGATCGCGGCCCTTCATGCGGTCGTCGGCCTTGCCCATCTCGTCGACGGCGGTGCCGAGCTTCTTCGTCAGCTCCGCTGCCGCGTCGCCGGGCAGGTCGCCGCCCATCTGCTTCGTGCGATCGGCGAGCTTCTTCGCGCGCTGCTCCGTCATCTGCTGGCGGCGGCGCAGGCGATCCATCGCGCGCTGGTCGTCGGCGTTCATGATCTGATCCGGCCGCGGCGACAACGCCTCGAGCTCGTCGATCAATTCCTTCGCGACCGGCTCGGCGTGCTCGACGCCGTCGAGCGCGTCCTGCGTCGCGTCGGCCCACTTGCTCTTCGGATCGTCGCTCATCGCCGCCTCGAGCTCGCCGCCGATCGTATCGATCGACTGCTTCGCCTGGCGCGCCATCGCGAGGCCCTCCGCGAGATCGCCATCGGCGACCATGTGCTCGACGTCGGCGAGCCGCCGGTCGACGATGTCCATCTCTTCCTTCGCGAACGGCGTCAAACCGCTCTCGTTGATCGCGTCGAGGCGGTGCTTGAGCTTGTCGACGATCGCGCTGATCTTCTTGCTCGCCTCGCGCTTGTGCTCGCGCGCGACCTCGTCGGCCTTCTGCGCGTACGCCTCGAACAGCCGGTTCGCCTCGGTCGCGATGTCGTCCTGATCCTTCGCGACGTCGGAGAGCTCGTTCATGACCTCGTCGAGCTTCTTCTGCTCGTCGCCGAACTTGTCGCCGCGCAGCGAGCTCAGTGAGCCCTCGAGCGCGCTCGCCCGGCTCTCCTGCTGCTGCTGGCAGACCTGCAGCTTCGCCTGCGCCTGCGCGACCTTGCCGGCGTGCATCAGCTCGGCGACCTCGTCCATGCACTTGCTCGTCTGCTGCATCGCCTCGCGGTTGAGGTACTGGTCGAGCACGTCCTCGGGCATGCCCTGCTGGTGCTTCTGCAGCTCGCCCTCGAGGCGCTGGATCGCGCGCATCTCGCGCTCGATCTCGTCGAGCACGCGTGGATCCTTCGTGCGCGCGTACTGCGCCATGAGATCCGCGAGCCGCTTCTGGTGCGCGCTGATCTCGTCGCTGATGTCGAGCAGGCCCTCGGTGCGCTCGCGATCGAGCCAGTCGGCGAGCGCGATCGTGTCGTCCTCGAGCTCGGCGACGAGCTTCGGATCGATGCCCGCATACCGGCCGGCCGTGGCCTTCGCGCCGGCCTTCGGCAGCAGCTTCTGCTCGGCCATCGCGAGGCGATCGAGCCGGTCGTGCATCTGCGCGAGCGTCTTGCGCAGCTGATCGCTCGCGTGCGGATCCTTGTCGTACGCCGTGTTGATCGACGCGAGCTCGGCGATCGCATCGCGCAGCTGATGAGACAGCTCCTCGCGCGCGTCGTCGGCGGGACCCTGCAGGCGCGCGCCGAGGTTCTTCAGGACCTTCTCGGCGAGTTGCTGCTGCCGCTCCAGCGTCTCCTCGTGGCGCTCGCGCGGCGACACGACGCGCAGGTGGTACTCGCGCGACCGCCCCACGTTCGGACCGCCGATCGAGTCGTTGTCCTTCGCCTCGACCCAGTAGCGGACGTCGCCGCCGCTCGGCACCTGCAGCTCGGCGATGTCCCACATCAGCTTGCCCTGCACGCGCTGCGTGACCTCGTCGATCTGGATCGGCTTGCGGCCCCTGTCCTTGCCGGACTCCCACACGAGCTCGGCGCTCGTCACGCCGAAGTCGTCCTCGATCACGTACGCGAGCTCGACGCGGCGCAGGTTCGTCACGTCGAGCGGATCGCCGGGCGTCATCAGATTCACGGCCGGCGCCTGATCGGGCTCGGCCTCGATCGTGCGCGGCGTCGCCTCGATCTGGCGCGTGCCGGCCGTCGAGGTCACGGCGAAGCGGTACTTCGCGCTCGCGTCGATCACGAGCGAGGCGGTCAGCTGATCGCCGTCGAGCTTCGCCGCGATCACCCTCGGCGGCGCCGTGCCCGACTCGATCACGAGGTCCGCGCTCATCGCCGGTGCGAGCACGCGCGCCTTGAGCGCGACGCTCGTCCCCGGCAACCCGCGCAGATCGCCCGACGAGCTCGGCAGCTCGAGCACCTTGCGCTTGCTGTACGCGGGCGCGGTCAGCGTCGCGGTGAGATCCCCGACGAGCGGCACGGCCGATTGCTCCGCGCCGTCGAACGGATCCGTCGGCGATGCGATCAGGTGCCGCCAGCCCGCGCGCATCGGCGCGAGCACGAGCAGCACCGCGTTGACGACGATCGCCGCGATCGCGTAGTTGCGCGCGACCGGCACCTCGCGCGCCGGCACGAGCGACACGGGATCGATCCCGTCGAGCCGCATCTCGATCGACTGGACGAGCGCACCGACGAGCTCGGGCGACGGCGCCGCCTTGCGCGAGGGCGCCTGCGTGAGCTCGACCGCCGACAAGAGGTCGCTCGCGATCGGGCGATGGCGCGTGCCGATCCAGCGCGCGAGGTCTGCATCCTTCGCGAAGCGCCTGCGCGGCACGACGAAGCCGACGATCACGCATGCGATCACGATCAGCATCGCGACCAGCCCGCCGGTGCCGAGCAGCGCGAGCGCGAGCGTGCGGCTGCGGCCGAGCACGAGCCCCATCAGCGGCAGCAGGACGGCCAGGCCGCCGAGCGCCGCGACGGCCGCCCACAGCGCCCGATGCGCCTCGTGGCGGAACACCAGCGTGCGCACGCGCGCCAGGTAGCCCGGAATCGAAGTACGAGACGCTGCCACGATGTCGCCTGCCCGCGCGGCCCGAGCAGCATAGCGCCCCGAAGCCCTCCCGACACCCGGGAGATTCAGATGATATAACCGTCCCGGCGTGAATAAGGAGGGCCCGAGAGCGTCCACCGGACGTGATCCTGTTGATGACCACGAGCTGGTCGAAGCCGCTCGGCGCGGCGACCGCGACGCCTTCCGCACGCTCTTCGAGCGGTATCACCGCCGTGCGTACGCGCTCGCCTTTGGCGTCCTCCGCCACCAGGACGACGCCCTCGACGTCGTCCAGGACGCTTTCATCAAGGCCCACAAGTACTTAGACAAGTTCGAAGGCAACTCCTCGTTCTACACCTGGCTGTACCGGATCGTCATGAACCTCGCCATCGACCACCTTCGCAAGCACCGGCGGGTCAAGCCCGTCGAGCTGGACGAGCAGCGGCTCGAGGAGTCCGCGGGCGACGACTCGCTGTTGCCGACGATCCTCGGGGCAAATCCGGGCCGGGCGCTCATGGACAAGCAGATCCGCGCCCGGATCGACGAGGCCCTCGCGACCCTCTCCGATAACCACCGAGCCGTGCTGGTGATGCGCGAGCTCGAGGGCATGTCCTACGAGGAGATGGCCCAGGCGATGGGTTGCAGCAAGGGCACGATCATGTCGCGCCTGTTCCACGCGCGGAAGAACATGCAGCGCCAGCTCGTCGATCTCGTCGATCGCGCTCCCGCCGGCGAGGCGGATGACGAGGACGCGGCCGCGTCGGGGAGCCGCTCGTGAAGAAGCTGCACGACATCGATCTGATGGAGCACGTCGACGGCGAGGCCGATCACGGCGATCTGCTGCGTGATCCCGCGGCGCGCGCCAAGGTCGAAGCCCTCGGCGAGCTGAGCGAGCTCGTGCGCGGGCACCTCGAGCTCTCCGCCGATGCGGTTCCCGCCGCGCGGTTCGAGCAGATCTGGGACGCCGTGGACAAGGCGGTCGCCCACGCTCCCGCGCGCAAGCCCGCCGGGATCTGGCATCGCGTCGGCGGCTGGTTCGAGCGCTATCGTGGCCACGTGATCACCGGCGTCGTCAGCGCGGGTGCGGTCGCGGCCCTCGCGCTCGTGCTGCGCGGCTCGCCGGGCAGCGACAACGGGTTCGCGTCGCACACCCCCTCGACGACGAAGGCCACTCCCGTGGCCTATCGCCCCACCGAGATCGAGTCGCTCGACACGCCGGGCGGCGACAGCACCGTGTTCAACCTCAACGACGAAGATGGACCAGCGACCGTGATCTGGGTAACGCCTGAAGATACTGTGGAGGGCATATGAGCGGTCGTTCCTGGCTTGCCCTCGCGGTCGTGCTCGCGAGCGCCGTGCCCGCGTTCGCTGACGACAAGGCGGACTGCGACTACCTCGAGATCAGCGCGTCCACCGGCAAGGACGCGGCCATCGATGCGGACCTCAAGCCGCTCGAGAAGAAGCTGAAGAAGCCGCCGTTCACGTCGTGGAACACGTTCCACAAGCTGGCGACCGGCCACGTCGCGCTCGGCAAGCTCAAGGCCGAGGCGCCCAAGCTCGAGCAGGGCCACGCGTCGTTCCTGCTGCGCGACCGGACCGAGAAGCGGCTCGAGCTGACGATCACGATCGACGACGCCGCCGGCAAGCGCGTCATCGACAACAAGCAGAGCGCGAACACCGGCGAGTGGCTCCTGTTCGTCCATAACGTGGGTGATAACGGGCACATCGTGGCCCTGACCTGCCGCTAGAACGAAATCCGCTGCTCCCGTTGTTATAGTCGGCGCCGATGCGCCTCCCGCCGCTGTCCCGCCGCTGGCTGATCGCCGGCGGAGTCGGGCTCGGCGGCCTGCTGCTCGTCGCGATCCTGCTCGGGATCGTCTACCCGCGCGTCGGCGCCTGGATGATCCGCAGCCGGGTCGGGGCGAAGATCGCGGCGCGCACCGGCCGCACCGTCACGTTCGGCTCGATCGACGTCCACCTCGGTCACGCGACCCTGCGCGGCGTCGAGATCCGCGGGCCGCACGACGGTGCGATGCCGCTCGTCCACATCGATCGCATCGACGTCGACTTCAACACCGCGCGCTCGCTCGTCGGCTCGCTCGTGCTCGGCGAGGCAACGATCGACGGCGTGGTCGTCAACGTGCGCCGCGACACGGCCGGCGTCGACAACGTGCGCGACCTGTTCGAGCCGCACGGGCAGGGCGGCACCAGCAGCGGCTCGACCCACCGCCCGACGAAGATCACGGTCACCCACGGCAAGCTCGTCGCCGACGATCAGCTGACGGGCGCCACCGTGCTCGTCGCCGACGGCGACGCGACCTGGACGCCCGACGGGCTCACCGCCCACGCGCGCGGCATCACGGCCACGACGACGGGCGCTCCCAAGGCCGCGCTCGCCTCGCTCGAGATCAGAAAGCCCGCCGGCGCCGCGCCGATGGTCTCGCTCGAAGGCGGCGAGCTCGCGTTGTGGCCCAAGCTCTCGCTCTCCGGCATCGGCGGCAAGATCGTCGAGGATCCAGCCACGCACGGCCGCTTCATCATCGATCTCTCCGGCGGCTACGGCGGCGTCCCCGGCACGCTCTGGACCGCGAAGGGCGACCTCGTCCCCGCCGCGACCACGGCCTCGCTCGATCTCGAGGCCGCGAAGTTCCAGCTCGATCGCCTCGCGCCGATCCTCGAGCACTCCGCCGTCGTCGACTACCAGTCGACGAGCGTCGACACCTCGTTCCACCTCGACGCCGACAAGACGGGCGCCCGCTTCTCCGGCCAGTTCCACCTGAGCGGCCTCAACGTCGGCCACCCGTACATCGCCGAGAAGGAAGTCCGCGATCTCGACATGTCGGGTCAGATCGCCGGCAGCTACTCGCGCGAGACGCGCACGCTCGAGCTGACGAAGGGCGACTTCGTCGTCCACAACCTCCCGTTCTCGATCACGGGTAGCGCCGTGCGCGCGCCGCACGTCGTCGACGAGACGCAGTACATCCCGCTCGGCGCCGCGAACCGCGACAAGAAGGGCCCGCGCAAGGGCCCGCATGGCCTGCAGGCCGTCTCCGTGCGCTTCGTGATCCCGACCATCGGCTGCCAGAAGGTCCTCGACGCGATCCCGACCGAGATGGCGCCGTACATGGCCGGCTACAAGATGAAGGGGATGTTCGACGCCGACATCCACCTCGCGATCGACTGGAACGACCTCGACGCGCTCGACCTCGGCGGCCACGTCGGCATCAACAAGTGCAAGGTCGTCGACGAGCCCGAGGACTCGCCCAAGCGCCTCAAGGACGAGTTCGATCAGTACGTCGAGACGGAGAAAGGCGAGTGGGAGTCCTTCAAGGTCGGTCCGTCCAACCCCGACTTCGTCCCGATCCAGGACATCTCCCCGTACCTGATCTCCTCGATCATCTCGTCCGAGGACTACAACTTCTACAAGCACCACGGCTTCATCCCGACCGAGTTCCGCTCCGCCCTCGTCAACAACCTCAAGAGCGGCGGGTTCGTGCAGGGCGCATCGTCGATCACGATGCAGATGGTGAAGAACGTCCTGCTCTATCGAGAGAAGACGCTCGCCCGCAAGCTCCAGGAGCTGTTCCTGACGTGGCACGTCGAGAACACGCTCGACAAGGACCGGATCATGGAGATCTACCTCAACGTGATCGAGTACGGCCCCGACCTCTACGGCATCGGCCCGGCCGCGCACGAGTACTTCGGCAAGCAGGCGAAGGACCTCAACCCGGTCGAGGCCGCGTTCTTCTCGTCGATCCTGCCCAACCCCAAGGATCGCTACCGCCAGTATTGCCAGAACACGCTGACGAAGTGGACCGAGGGCAAGATCGAGCGCCAGCTCGCCAAGATGTTCGAGCGCAAGCAGCTGACCCAGGAGGAGTACGACAAGGCGCAGCTGACGCCGCTCGTGTTCGTCAAGGACGGCAGCGAGTCCGAAGAGGACTGCCTCAAGCGCGTCAAGAAGGCGATCAAGAACGCGCGCCCCACCAACCCGCTCGCCGACAAGCCCGACCCGGACGATCCGAAGAAGAAGACCAAGGGCAGCGAGCGCCCGCATCCGCCGAAATCCGACGAGACGTCCGACGACAAGCCCCGCGCAAGATCCGACGCGAAGCGCGACGCGAAATCCAGCGACTTGCGCGGCCTGTAGAGCGCGTCGCCATGCCGCAGGTGTAGCGGGCCCCCGGTTCTGGTAGAACGACGGCCGATGCGCCGCCTCCTGCTCGTCCTCGCGCTCGCGCTCTCCGCGGCCCCCGCCGCCGCCGAGCCGCCGCGCCACGGCGAGCACGAGATCATCTACACGCGCCCCTCCGGCTTCTGGACGTCCAACCGGCCGGCGCCTCCCGGCCAGCAGTACAAGTGGCGCCTGCTCGAGATCGGCGTCGCGGTCGGCCTGCTCACCGGGCTGCTCCTGCGCCGCGCGATCAAGCGCGCGAATGCCGAGCGCGCCGCCCGCGCGAACCTGCCCGACGCGCGCATGTACGGTCGCAAGCCCGTCGAGCCGCCGAAGCGCTCCGACGCGCCCGCTCGCCCCGAGCCGCCGCCTCCGCCGCCGGCGCCATAGCGGCCTCACGCGCTAGTTTTTTGTCGCGCGCGGCCACCCGCGCGACGCTTCGCACATGCGCGTCGCCTTCCTGCTGCTCGCCGCCGCGAGCACCGCGAGCATCGCGCGCACCGCGCTCGCCGACCCGCCGCCCGACGACGCGGTGATCGCCTCCGCCTCCGTCGGCGCGGGCGCGCAGGCCACCGCGACCTACGGCGCCCTCGACGCGACCCTCACCGCCTTCATCCCGCACGCGCGCATCGGCCTGGGCGCGCGCGCCGTCTGGGACGACGGGCGCTTCCGCCGCTCCGACTGGTCACGCGCCGCGGACGTGATCACCGTGATCCGCGACGTCGAGGCCAGCTACGGCCCGCTCGCGCTCGCGGCCGGCCGCCTCGCACCCGCGCACGTCGCGCACCTCGCCGACGGCTACCGCGCCACGCTCGACGATCGCTGGCGCACCGGCGCGCGGCTCGCGCTCGCCACGTCCACGCTCACCGCGGGCGCCGAGATCGACGACGCGCTCGATCCCGCACTCATCGCCGCGCATACGCGCTACCAGCTCGCGCCCGCGTGGGCGATCCACGCCGCGTTCGCCGCCGACCCGACACATGCGATCGCGCCGACGGCGACGACCACGACGATGCGCGGCGCGACCACGCACATCACGGCGCTCGAGCTCGGCGCCGCCCACACGACGCGCACCGACGCCGCGCAGCTCGACGTCGGCGCCGCGCTCGCGATCGATGCCGGCCCCGCCGCGCTCGCGTTCTCGTCCGCCACGCTCGAGCACGACGACGCGCGCTTCACGCTGCGCGCCGACGTCCGCGCGGGCGAGACGGCGTCTCCGTTCGGCCCGCTCTACCGCATCGAACGCACGCGCCCGCTCACCGGCCACACCGGCCTCGGCGCCGGCCTGACGCTCGCCGCCGCCGCGCCCGCCGCCACCGTCGAGCTGCAGCTCCGCGAGCGCCCGGGCCTCGGCGGCCTCGCCGCGCTCTCCGCCGCCGCTCCGCTGGGCCGCATGCTGCAAGCGGCTGCGTGGGCCGCCGCCTCGCGCCGCGACGCCGCGGGGGCCGCCGAGCTGCGCGTCGCGTGGGCGCCCAGCCTGTTCTCCGCGCTGCAGGTCGCGCGCTTCTACCGCTTCGACGACGCGATGACCGCCGGCGCCACGGGCGCCACCGGCGAGTCGCTCACCGGCGCGCCGCAGGCCGTGTGGTCGCTCACCGCCTGGTTCGGCGCGACGACCGAATAGGCGCCGTCGCGCTCGTCGCGCGTGCGCCAGGCGCGGCGGCGCGCGAGGCCTACGGCAGGCCCAGGCGCGTCAGCACGCCCTTGATGATCTCGCTCGCGCGCACCTTGTCGAGCAGGTCGTCGACCTTCGTGATGCCCGTGAATGCGGCGAACCGGCGCAGCAGATCCGCGGCCTGGGCGGCGCGCTCGATGCCCATCAGCTCGAAGATGTGCGGCTTGCCATGATCGTAGAGCTGCTCGTCGAGCTTCTTCCACGGCTCGAAGGTCGCGGGCTCGGTGAGTGGCCAGGTCTGGACGGGGCCCGCCGTCGACGTCGAGCGCAGCAGGATCGTGTTGACGGCACGGCGCGCGGCCTCGTTCGCTCCCTCCATCGACGCGAGGTCGGTGTACGTGCGGACGTAGTCGGAGGCGAGCACGAGGTTCGGGATCGCGGTGCCGGCGTCGGGGCGTAGGTCCCAGGCGCCCGGCGGGTGCACGAGCAGGCGCGAGCGGTTGACCGGCGGAACGCCGGCGGTGAAGTCGAGATCGTCGTCGAGGTGCCACGAGTGGAGCAGGTCGTCGGTGAGGACCTGTTCGCCGGGGCCCTTGCCGTTGAGGGCGGCCTTGAGCTGCTCCCAGATCTCCTTCGCGATCTCGTCGGGCGTGCACTCCTTGGCGATCTTGGGGATGAACGTGCCGGGCGTGTTCCAGTCCGAGACGTCGATCGAGAGGAGGCCGCCGACCTCGCCGCCGCCGTAGCGCTTGCGGAACAGGCCGAGGTCGCGCCAGAACTGCGGCTGCGAGATCGACGTCAGCGCCCACGGCGAGTCCGGGTAGAACGTGTGGCCGCGCACGAGCGGAACGTCCTCGTAGAGGAAGTACTGGATGCCGACCATCCACGAGACGAGCGAGTCGACGCTCTGCGTGCGAAGGCGCTCGAGCACGGGATCGAGCGCGCCGATCTCGGGCGTGAGCAGGCCGATCGTCGTGTCGATCGGCGTCGCGAGCACGTAGAAGTCGCCGGTGACGAGCGTGTTGTCGGCGAGGCGCACGCCGGAGATCTTGCCGCCCGCGACCTCGAGCGACGCGATCGACGTGCCGGCGTGCAGGTGGACGCCGAGCGCCGTCAGGTGCGCGATCCACGGGTCGAACCACATCTCGGACGTGGGGCCGCCCATCGTGCGGTCGTTGTTCACGCCGGTTCCGGCGTAATCGAGGATCAGCTGCATGCTGATCGTGCCGACGGTGCGCGCGGAGCCGCGCTTGGGATCCATCGCGACCATCGTGCGCGGGACGGCGCGCAGCTGGCGCTGGAACTTCGGCGAGTAGCGACCGCCGTCGAGGAAGTCCCACCACGCGATCTTGTCGTACTCGCCGAGGCGGCGGGCGTCGCTCGACGTCAGGAACTGGAGGATCTTCGCCGAGAACAGGCCGATGTCGGCCTCGTCGAAGTCGAGCTCCTGGAAGAACAGCTCGAGCGCCTCGAGGATGTCGAACGGCTTCGTGACGGCCTTGCGATAGAACCGGTACCAGGTGTCGTTGTCGACGAGCGCGATCGCGGACTCGGTCGTCGAGCGCAGGTGATCGACGACGTGGCCGCCCGTCGCGTTCGGGATCCGCGCCATCGTGTCGATCACGTGCTTGTAGAAGCGCGGGTAGAAGCGGAAGCCGTGCTCGCCGGGCAGGTCGAGGCGGCCGCTCGTGCCGCTGCCGGGCACCGGCTGGCTGCGCGCCTTGCCGCCCCACGACGCGCGCGACTCGTACAGGTGGACGGTGAAGCCGCGCTCGACGAGCTCGTGCGCGGCCGTGAGGCCGCCGACGCCGCCTCCGATGACGATCACAGTGGGATTGCTAGGCAAGGACTCCTCCGGTGCTCCAGACCAGCGCGGCGCGTAGTGGGCCGGCTTCGATGCGGTCGCCTGCCAGGGCAGCGATCGCGAGACGATCGAGCTTGCCGCCGCGTTCGCTCGCGACGACGGCGCCGCGCGAGAGCGTCTCGCGTGCATCCGCGCCGAGGCGCTGGTCGGCCTGCGCCCACAGGCGCAGCGCGGTGGCGGCGTAGAACGAGGTCTTGCCGCGGCGGAACAGTGCGCGGGCGCGCGTGCGTGCGGTGTGGGCGGAGCCGCGGTCGCCGAGACCGATCTCCGCGGTGGCGAGCAGGACGTCGATCATCGCGGAGACCGCGGGCATCGCGGACAGCCATTGCGCGCGGGCCTCGCGCGCGAGCGTCTCGCCGATGACGTGCGCGCGCGGCCAGTCGTGCTCCGCGAGCGCCAGCTCGCCTTCGAACACCTGGCGATAGATCGACGCGAGGCCCGTCGTGCGGACCCGCGCGAGCTCGCGCGAGACGGCGCGGGCGGCGGGCAGGTTGCCGTCGAGGACGAGCGCGCGGCCGCGGTAGCTGCCGAGCATCGCGCGCGTGATCAGGTCGTCGGAGTCGAGCTCGCCGAGCATCTCGAGCGCGCGCGTCGGCTCGCCGGCGTAGTACTCGCCGAGCGCCCAGTACGCGCGCAGGAACGACGCCTCCCACGAGCGCTCGAGCCCGAGCTTGCGACAGATGCGCTCGCCTTCCTCGTGCGCGAGGCGCATGCCGGTCCAGTTGCCGCGCAGCGTGGCGACGATGCCGGAGCAGCCGGCGGCGACCATGCGCGGGTAGGGCGCACCGCTCTGCAGCGAGAGGCGCTGCGCGGAGGCGATCGCGCGATCGCCGAAGCGGCCGAGCGAGCCGGTCGCGAGGTACGCGGCGAGCATCGCCATGCCCATCGACTGGGCGGCGCTATCGCCCGCGCCCTCGGCGCGCGAGATGCCGCGCAGCACGTACTCGAACGACTCGATCGGATACGGCGTCGAGAGGAAGCTCGCGATCACGCGGTAGGCCGCGGCGAGCACGTCGTCGGTGCGCGCGCGGCGGCGCAGCGGCGCGGGGACGAGCCAGCGCGCGGCAACGCCGAGGGCACGCGCCGTCGAGGCGACCCGCCCGTGCGCGCGCGGCTGGCCGCGGCGTGCGAGCACACCGTCGAGGATCGCGAGGCCGCGCTGCAGCTCGCCGAGCTTGATGTACGACTCCGCGGCGCGCACGCGCCAGCGATCGCCGTCGGGCTCGGTCGCGGCGAGCGTCTCGAACTCGAACGCCGCGTCTGCGAGCTTGCCGCCGAGGAACAGGCACTCGGCGCGCGACGCGCGCACCGCGCCGGTGGCCCCCAGCTCGAGCGCGCGGCCGTACCACTCGGCGGCGAGGCCCCACGCGAGCTGGGCGCGCGCGGCATCGGCGGCGGCGATCGCGGCATGCACCGCGCGCGCGGGCTCGCCGGCCTCGCGCCAGTGATACGCGAGCTGATCGGGCGAGCCGGCCTCGCGCTCGAGCCACGTCGCATACGTGCGGTGGACGCGCGCGCGATCCGCATCCGTCATCGCGGCCTGTGCGGCGTCGCGCAGGCGCTGGTGATAGAAGACGTAGACCGGATCGCCGCTCGCGGACGGTGTCGCGCGCACGACGCGGCCGTCCTCGAGGCTGCGCAGGATCGACTGCAGCTGGGCGCTCGGCAGCTCGGCGAGCGCGCGCAGCTGCTCGAACGTCGCCGCCGCGCCCGAGAGTGCCGCGATCTCGGCGACCTGACGCTCGCCCGGCGCGAGTCGCGCGAGCCGGCGCGCCTCGGCGTCGGTCACGTCGGCGACATCCTCGATCTCCTGGCCGATCAGCTCCGCGAGGTACGGCGAGCCGGCCGCGAGCTGGGCGGCGGCGTGCAGCCGATCGGTCGGCGCGTGCGGCGCGACGTCAGCGAGCACCTCGACGAGCTCGTGCGTCTGCATCGGCGCGACCTCGACGACCTCGCACGCCGCGCCGAGCCGCGCGAGCACCGCGCTCATGCTCGGCGACAGCTCGCCGGTCCACGTCGCGATGATCGTCAGCGGTCGCGCGATGCGCTCGACGAGCAAGGCGAGCAGCTCGAGCGAGTCTTCATCGGCCCACTGCAGGTCGTCGATCATGACGATGCCGCGCACGCTCTTCTCGAGCACGTGGCGGAACAGCGCGACCATGTTGAGCAGCGCGCGCTCGCGCTCGACGCGCAGATCCTCGGCAGCCGCGCTCTCGCCGATCATCGATTCGATCACCGCGCCGAGCGTCGGGAACACGCGCGCGACCGCGCCCGCGTGATCGAGCTGTGCGACGAGGCGCGCGTTGCCCGCGAGCTCCGTCGCCAGGTCGTCGATGATGAAGTCGAACGCGCGGTAGGGGACGAGCTCGCGCTCGTGACAGCGGCCGCGCCACGCGATCGTGTCGCCGTCGCGCGTGCGCCCGAGCGCCTCCTCGATCAGCGCCGTCTTGCCGACGCCGCTCGGCCCCGTGACGAGCACGAGCCGGCCTGCCGGCCGCACGTCCATCACGCGTGCCTCGAGCCGCGCGAGCTCGGCCTCGCGCCCGACGAACCGCGAGATCCTCCGCAGCGGACGCGGCTGCGAGAGGTTGCCGGTGAGGCGCGTCGCGATCTGTATCGCGGTCGGGCGGCGGAGCTGGTCCGCGCCGAGCATCGCGTCGATCAGGTCGTCGAGATCGTCGGGGACCTTCGGGTTGATCGAGCGCGCGCGCGGCAGCGACATCCGCTGCTTCATGCGCGACACGATGTGGAGCGTGCCGCCGAACGGTGGAGCGCCCGTCACGAGCTCGAACGCGACGACGCCGAGCGCGTAGATGTCCATCGCCGGGCTCACCGTGAGCTTCTCGACGTACTCGGGCGCCAGATACGCCGCCGTGCCGACGAGCCGCGTCTCTCGGGCGAGCTCCTCCTCGGCACGCCGCCGCTCGAGCGCGAGCCCGAAGTCGAGCAGCTTGACGAGCCCGCCCTCGCCGACGAGCGCGTTCGACGGCTTGACGTCGCGGTGGATCACGCCGCGCGCGTGCAGGAACGCGAGGCCCTCCGCGAGCTGCGCGAGCACGCTCCGCACGCGCGAGAAATCGACATCCGGGACCGCGCGCTGGACGATCGGCGACGGCGTGACGCTCGTCTCCGTGCGCGCCTCCTGGATCGGCACGACGCTCGCGGTCGCCTGATCGCTCGAGTCGATCGACAGGGCCGCGCGCGCCGCGGGCTTGGCGACCCACTCGCGCGGATCGACGCCCGGGATGTACTCCATCGTGAAGTAGCAGCTCTGCTCGTGCGCGACGAGCTCGTACAGCTCGACCAGGTTCGGGTGACGCAGGCTCGCGACCGCGCGGAACTCGCGCTTGATCCACAGGGTCGCGTCGTGGTGCGTGATCCCGCGGAACTTGATGGCGACGTCCATGTCGCGACGCAGATCGCGGCCGAGATAGACCACACCCATCCCACCGCGCCCTAGCTCGCGGACGATGTGATAGCGGTCGCCAACGAACCGCCCGAGTCCACCCTCGAACACGCTTTGCGAACGCTATCATGCTTGCCGTGTCCGACGCGATCGAAGCGCTCATCGACAAGCACGGATCCGACGCGCTGTGCCGCGTGCTCGGACCCATGCTCACACCGGAGCGCATCGCGCGCATCGATGCGGTGCTAGCCGCACGTCTCACCAGCGTCGCGACCGCCGTCGAGGATACGTATGATCCGCACAACGCGGCGGCGACGATCCGCACCACAGAAGCTTTCGGACTCCAGGATCTGCACGTGATCGAGCCTCACGCGCGCTTCTCCGCCGCCAAGGGTGTCACCCGCGGTGCGCACCGCTGGATCGACCTCCATCGCTGGCCGAGCGCGGAGCAGGCGGCGACGCACCTGCGCGAGCGCGGTTTCCGCGTGTTCGCGACGCTGCCCGACGCGACGTTCTCCATCGAGGACGTCGACGTCACGCGGCCGATCGCCGTCCTCTTCGGCAACGAGCACGCGGGGCTCTCTCCCGCCGCGATCGCCGCCTGCGACGCCTCGATCACCGTCCCGATGTTCGGGTTCACCGAGTCGTACAACCTCTCCGTCACGGTCGGCCTCGCGATGAGCCGGCTCGCCGCGCGGCGCCGGGCCCACCTGGGAGCGCCCGGCGACCTCGATCCGGTGCGCCGCGCCCGGCTGCGCGCCCGCTGGTTCGCGCTGCGGATCCGCGGGGTGGTCGGGATCGTCGAGCGCGCGCTTGGCTGATCGAAGCGGCTGTTTTCTTGCGCTTTCGGCCGTGGCCCGGTGGACACACAGCGTGTGGCAAACCAGCCGCGGGTGCGGGATGCTAGCGGCGGCTAACCAGTTGTAGCGGGTATCCAAGTTGCAGAAACGACCCAACGTGCAATCCGAGCTCAAGCGCCAGGCGGCGCCGCCGTCGTCCCGCCGGACGTGGGTGACCGTCGTCAAGTGGCTCGTCATCGCGGGGCTCGCGGGCATCCTGCTGATGACCGCCACCATCGCGTTCGTCTTCTGGATGTACGGGCGCGACCCGAACCTGCCGAACATCCAGAAGCTCGGCGACTACCACCCCAAGCAGGTCACGACGATCCTCGACGCCAACGACCGCCGCATCGGCGAGCTCGGCGAGCGCCGCACGTTCGTGCCGTACGACAAGATCCCGCCGATCGTCGTCGATGCGTTCATCGCGGCCGAGGACAACAACTTCTGGAAGCACGGCGGCGTCGACTACTACGGCATGGCCCGCGCGTTCTTCGCGAACCTGCGCGCCGGTCACACGAAGGAAGGCGCGTCGACGATCACGCAGCAGGTCGTGAAGAACTTCCTGCTGACGAACGAGCGCAGCTTCAAGCGCAAGATCCAGGAGATCATCCTCGCGCGGCGCCTCGAGAAGGCGCTGACGAAGCAGGACATCATGACGCTGTACCTGAACCAGATCTACTTCGGTGGTCGCAGGTACGGCGTGCAGGAGGCGGCGCGCTTCTACTTCGGCAAGGACATCTCGCAGGTCGATGCCGGCGAGGCCGCCGTACTCGCGTCGATGCCGAAGGAGCCGGAGATCCTCTATCACTCGCTGCGCGGCAAGAACCCCGAGCGCATCAAGGACCGCCAGACGTACGTGCTGAACCAGATGGCGAAGCTCGGGATGATCAAGCCGGCGGAGGCGCAGAAGTTCATCAACGCGCCGATCCAGGTCGTGAAGGACCCGTTCCCCGAGCTCGGCCGCGCGCCGGAGTGGGTCGATCTCGTCAAGAAGGAGCTCGTGCGCATCGGCGTCGTGCACGACGAGGCCGGCATCGACAACCTCGGCGGCGTCGTGCGCACCACGCTCGATCCGGCGCTCCAGGCGCGCGCGCAGAAGGCGCTGCAGATCGGGCTGCGCGCCGTCGACAAGCGGCACAACGTCGGCCGGCCGATCCGCTCGGTCAAGGGCGACAAGATCGAGCTCGAGATCGCGAAGCTCGCGAAGCGACTCCCCAAGGGCGGCCCCGAGGCTGGCAAGGACGTCTACGACGCCGTCGTCACGGCGGTGCACGACGACGATCAGGAGCTCGAGGTCGACCTCGGCCACTGGCAGGCCGCGCTCGTGCTCGGCACCGAGGAAGACGCGCGGTTCAACCCGCCCGACGACGACGGCAAGCAGAAGAAGCCGAGCGAGCGGTTCAAGGTCGGCGACGTGATCGCGGTGCAGGTCGTGCCGTCCGCGCAGAAGAAGGCGGACGACGACGACGACGACGATCAGCCCGCCCAGAAGACCGCGAAGCACGGCAAGAACCGCGTGAAGTTCGCGCCGGGCCCCGAGGGTGCCGTCGTGATCATCGACGTCAAGTCGCGCAAGGTGCGCGCGCTGGTCGGCGGCTACTCGCCGCGCGCGGGCGGCTTCGATCGCGCGACGATGGCGAAGCGCCAGCCGGGCTCGAGCTTCAAGCCGTTCGTGTACACGGCGGCGATCGACAGCGGAAAGTTCACGGCGGCGTCGACGGTGAACGACGCCCCCGAGGTCTTCGACCTGTGGAAGCCGAAGAACTTCGAGACCGGCCAGTTCGAGGGCCCGGTGCTGCTGCGCCACGCGCTCGCGCGGTCGATCAACACCGTGTCGATCCGGCTGACGTACGACCTCAAGCCCGAGACGGTGATCGCGTTCGCGCACAAGATGGGCGTGCAGACCGACCTGCCGGTCGAGATGTCGATCGCGCTCGGCGCCGACGTCGTCACGCCGCTCGAGATGACGAACGCGTTCACCACGCTCGCCGCGGGCGGCGTGTATCAGCCGCCGCGCTTCGTCGAGACGGTCAACGGCAAGAGCGTCGACGCGCCACCCGGCGAGCAGGTGCTCCGCCCCGAGGTCGCGTATGTCGTGACGGACATGATGCGCTCCGTCGTCACCGAGGGCACCGGCCGCAAGGCCGCCGAGCTCGGCATCCCGATCGCGGGCAAGACCGGCACGTCGAACGACGCGCGCGACACGTGGTTCATCGGCATGACGCCCGACTACGCGATCGGCGTGTGGATCGGCTACGACGACAACCGTTCGATGGGCCACGACCAGGGCGGCACGAACGCGACACCGGTCTTCGTCGACATCGTCAAGGGCATGAACCTGCCCGCGAAGCAGTTCCCGCGGCCCGCGCACGTCGTCGAGGCGACGATCGATCGCCAGACCGGGCTGCTCGCCGCCGAGGGCGCCGAGAAGAAGACGACGCTGCAGGAAGTGTTCGTCGAGGGCACGCAGCCGACCGAGGTCGCGCCGAAGCCGGGCGAGGTCACGGAGGGCAGCTCGGTCACCGGAGAATACGGCGATTGAGGAGAGCGCTGCCGCTGGCGCTCGTGCTCGCCGCGACGCCAGCGCGCGCGGATGACTTCCTGCACCGCCTCGTCACGGAGGCTCGCGCGCGCGTCGATGCGGAGGTGGCCGCGCACGCGCCGAAGCCGGTGCCGCCGGTGCCGATCGCCGTCAGGTGGCGGCCTGTGAAGCTCGCGTCGCTCGATCTCGGCGCGCCCCTCGTCGCGCTGACGGCCGCCGATCTCGACGGCGACGGCAAGGCCGAGCTCTACGCCGTGACGACACACGAGGTGATCGCGATCGGCTGGCGCGGCAAGCGGCTCGAGGAGCTGGCGCGCGTGCCGTTCACGGGCGATCCGGCGGTGCCGGTGCCGCGCGATCCGGTCGGCACCGCGGTCGCCGATGGCCGCGCGCTCGTCGCGTCGAGCTCGGGCTTCGTCCGCGCGCTCCGCGTGACGTGGCAAGGCAAGCAGCTCGTCGGCGCGCCGGGCGAGGCGGACTTCGAGCTGTGCCCGGGCGAGCACACGCACCTCGTGCCGGGCCGCGACGTCTTCGAGGGCAATCGCTACGCCGTCGTGTGCCGCGACCTCGTCGATGCGGCCGGCGCGCCGCTGCACGTGCGCGGCGAGCTCGCGGCGACGGGCCGGCTCGCGGTCGACGCGGGCACGGCGCACGTCGAGCTGCCCGACGTCGGGGTCGCGTTCGAGCTGGCGGACCTCGATCGCGACGGAACGCCCGAGGTCATCTACGCGGGCGCCGGCGCGCCGGGCGATCCGGATCTCGTGAAGGTCGTGTCGCTGGGCGGCGATCCGAAGAAGCCGCGCTGGAAGAAGCCGTTCACGGCCGGCGGCGTCGCCGGGATCGCGGTCGGCGACCTCGACGGCGACAAGGTCGCGGAGGTCATCGCGGCGGTGCGGCTCGTCGGGGCGACGCGCGTCGATCTGTGGAGGCTGGAGTGAAGGCGCTGCTCGTCGTCGCGACGCTCGCGGCGGTCGCACACGCCGAGAGCCGCCCGCACTACGGCGGCACCGTCGAGGCGACGCTGCTCGGCGCGCCGGTCACGCTCGATCCGCCGTACGCACGCTCGCACGCCGATGCGACGGTGATCTCGCTCGTCTACGACACGCTGTACCGGATCGGTCCCGACGGCGTGCCGGTGCCCCACGTCGCGGCCGCGCTGCCGGTCGTCGATCCGAAGCTCGCGACGGTGCGCATCACGATCAAGAAGGGCATCGTGTTCCAGGACGGCACGCCGCTGACGCCGCAGGATGTCGCCGCGTCGCTCGATCGCGCGCGCACGACGGCGCGGTGGGTGCTCGCGCCGGTGAAGTCGATCACGGCCGACGCCGACGGTGTCGAGCTCGTGCTCGATGGACCGATGGACGACCTCCCGACGTTCCTCGCGCTTCCGCAGACCGCGATCACGAGGCAGGGCAGGCCGCCCGGCACGAAGGCGATCGGCTCGGGGCCGTTCCAGGTCGTGTCGCTCGATGCGCCGCGCCACCGCCTGACGCTCGAGGCGTTCGACGAACACTTCGCGGGGCGGCCGTACGTCGACGAGCTCGTGCTGCGCTGGTACGACACGCCCGACGGCGAGGCGCGCCGCTTCGAGACGGGCAACGCGCAGATGTCGGCGCGCGGCGTCGCCGCGTTCGCGGGCGGGCAGCCGACGTTCAAGGCCCAGGACGTCGAGGGTCCGGCGGCGCTGCTCGTGTTCGTCGGGTTCGGGCGAGCGCATGCCGACGTGCTCGGCGATCCGGCGTTCCGGCGCGCGCTCGATCTCGTGCTCGCGCGCAGCGGCTTCGCGGGCATCGGCTGGGGCGAGCGCGTCGTCCCGACGCGCCTCCCGGTGCCGATCGAGGCCGGCGCGCCGCCGCTCGTCGCGCGCTCGGGCGATCTCACGGCCGCCGCCGCTGCGCTCGCCCGCACGAAGGCGCCGGTGAAGGCGCTGACGCTCGAGATCCTCGTCGAGGACACGCGCCCCGACGACAAGGAGGTCGCCGAGCGCGTGCTCGCCGCTCTCGACCAGCTCGGCATCCATGCGAAGATCACGGTGGTGACCGCGCAGGTGCTCCGCGATCGCGCGCTGGCCGGCAAGGCCGACCTGTGGATCGGCCAGCTCGCCGAGCCGGTCACGGCGCCAGCCGCGTGGTGGGCCGCCGCGTTCGCGGCCGGCGGCGACGACACGCTGATCAAGCTCGGCACGTTCGACGCCGCGGCCGCCGCGAAGCAGTTCGACGCGCGCCTGCCGATCGTGCCGCTGATGTTCCGCTCGATCCGCCTCTGGCATCGCACCGACGTCCACGGCGTCAGCTTCGACGCGAGCGGCCGCCCGGGCTTCGCGGACATCTTCCTGTTCGGCGCCCCCGTGCCGAATCACGGCAGGCCATGAAGCTGCGCGGGCGCTTCGTCCTGACACTGTCGCTCGCGGCGCTCGTGCCGATCGCGGTCGCCGCCGTCGTGACGACGCGCGTGATCGTCGCCTCCTCGCGCGAGGACTACGAGGCCACGCGCACGCAGACGCAGGACGCGATCGGCCGCGAGGTGAAGCGGCTCGAGGCGCAGGTCGCGGAGGCCGTCACGTCGCTGACGAGCCGCGATCACCCGTTCGTCGGCAACCTCGTGCGCGACTTCGTCAAGGGCAACGGCACACTCGACCAGGAAGCGTGGCATCGCCTGCGCGATCAGGGCGGCCCCGTGATGCGCGGCCTCTCGCTCGACGTGCTCGCGATCACCGGGCCCGACGACCTGATGCTCGTCTCGCCGCACAACCGCGCGCTGACGCGGCTCGAGCACCCCGAGGTCCGCGAGCGCGCGACGAAGACCGGCGGCAAGCCGTACTTCACGATCGAGAAGATCTTCACCGGTGCGGGTGTCGAGTCGATGCTCGTCGCGGAAGCCGCGCAGATGAGCGCGCGCGACGGCGGCTATGCGGTCGCGCTGTGGGCCGGGCGCCGCGTCGGCGACGATCTGCTCGCGGCCGTGCGCAGCCCGAACAAGGTCGACGCGCGCATCGTCACGCCGCAGGGCGCGGTGCTGCTGCCGCCCTCGACGCAGGACTGGAAGGGCTTCTCCAAGGATCCGCCGCTGCGCACGCCGCTGTTCGGTCCCGATGGAGCGCCCGTCGCGTACATCGAGGCGGTCGTCAGCGATCGCGGGCTCTCGCAGGTAGTCACCGACATCACGCTGATCTCCGCGCTGCTCGCCGCGCTCGCGCTCGGCGCGGTCGTCGTGATCGGCCTGATCGTCGCGAAGCGCTTCGCGCGCGACATGGAGCTGCTCGTCGAAGGCTCGCTCGCGGCCGCGCGCGGCGATCTCGATCACCGCGTGCCGGTGCGCGGGCCCGACGAGGTCGGCGCCGTCGCGAACGCGTTCAACTTCATGATGGAGGACCTCAAGACCTCCAAGGAGAAGCTCGTGATCGCGGAGCGCATCGCGGCGTGGCAGGAGATCGCGCGCCGCCTCGCCCACGAGATCAAGAACCCGCTGACGCCGATCCAGATGGCGATGGACACGCTGCGCAAGAGTTACAAGAAGCAGCACCCCGAGTTCGCCGAGATCCTCGACGAGTCGACGCGCACCGTGCTCGAGGAAGCCGATCGCCTCAAGCGCATCGTCGCCGAGTTCTCCGACTTCGCGCGCATGCCGAAGCCGGAGCTGTCGCGCGTCGATCTCAACGACGCGATCCGCTCCGCGCTCGCGCTCTACCAGGGCGTGGTCCCCGTGACCTCGCAGCTCGCCGACGATCTCCCCGAGCTCGACGCGGACAAGGGTCAGCTGACGCAGGTGCTGCTCAACCTCGTCGAGAACGCGCGCGACGCGATCGGCGATCGCGAGGGCGGCAAGATCGTCGTCACGACGAAGAACGCGGTCGATCGCGCGCTGCTCGTCGTCGAGGACAACGGCCCGGGCGTCCCCGGCGAGCTCAAGGACAAGGTGTTCGCGCCCTACTTCACGACGAAGCACACGAAGGGCGGCACCGGCCTCGGTCTCGCGATCGTCCACCGCATCATCTCGGACCACGGCGGCCGCATCACGATCTCCGACGCACCGGGCGGCGGCGCGCGCTTCGCGATCGAGCTGCCGCTGCGCAACGGCACCGCGCTGCTCGCGTCGCGGATCTGAGACACTCGCGGCATGCGCAGTGCGTTGATCGTCGGCGATCTGCAGGTCGGCATCGTCGAGAGCTATCCGTTCGCGAAGTCCGTCATGCCGGCCGTGACGCAGCTCGTGCCGCGGGCGCGCGCCGCGGGCGCGCTGATCGTCTTCGTGCGGTTCGCGTTCCGACCGAACGGTACCGATGTGCCGGGCGAGCCGTTCGCATCGTTCTACCGGGCCGGTGCCCACTTCCACGAGGGCTCGCCGGGCACCGAGGTCGCGTTCGACGTCGCGCCGGAGGATGTCGTCGTCCTCAAGCGGCGCACGAGTGCGTTCGCGGGGACCGATCTCGATCTCGTGCTGCGCGCGCGCGGCATCGATTCGCTCGCGCTGTGCGGCGTCGCGACGAGCGCGATGGTCGCGGCGACGCTCTACGACGCCTCCGATCGCGGCTACCAGCTCACCGTGCTGCGCGATGGCTGCGCCGATCCGGATCCAGCCGTCCACGAGCTCCTCGTCGACCGCGTCTTCCGTTCGCGCGGCGCGGACATCCGCAGCTGCGCGGACTGGCCCTAGCGAGCTGCGTCTGACGCGATCGCGTCGAGCATGCGCACGCACTCCGCGCGGCTGGCGTCCGTCGTCAGGCAGTCGCCGAGCCGGATCCATCGGTAGCGCTGCCACAGCGCATCGGTGCCGTGCGCGGCGAGCAGCTGGCCGACGTCGCGGTAGCGCGTGATCACGTCGCTCGGCGGCTGCACGGCCACGGGCGCTGGTGTCGGCGGCGCCGCTCGCACCTGCACGTGGACGGGAGCCGGTGGCGGCGGCGATGGCGCGGGCAGCACGATCGGCAGTGGCACCGGCACGGTCACGACGCGCACGCTCGGCGTCGCCGCGATCGTCACGACGCGCTCCGCGGGAGCTCGGCGAGCGAGCCACACCAGCACGACGACGAGCAGCGCCGCGATGACGAGGGCAGGCGCCCACCGATCGCGGCGTCCCACCGGAGCCACGCGCTGCGTCCGAAACTCCCTGGACACCCGATCGATCACGCTGCCAGACCACGCGCCGCGGCGAGTGTCCCTCACGCCGGTCTTGCGGAATGACTTGGCGCCGCAGCGCGTTAGATGTATGAGGTCGTAAGCCATGCCGAAGCTTCCGCGCATCGAGGGGTGTCTCACTGCACTGGTCACGCCGTTCTCCGGCGGCAAGGTCGACTTCCCCACGCTGGCCAAGCTCGTCGACTGGCAGATCGAGAATGGCGTCGACGGCATCGTGTCGGTCGGCACGACCGGCGAGTCGGCCACGCTCGATGTCGACGAGCACGTCGCCGTGATCTCCGCGACGGTGAAGGCCGCGCGGGGCCGCGTGCCCGTCGTCGCGGGCGCCGGCGGCAACGCGACGAGCGAGGCACTCGCGCTGACGAAGGCCTCCGAGGAGGCCGGCGCCGACGCGCTCCTCCACGTCACGCCGTACTACAACCGTCCGAGCCAGGAAGGCCTCTACCGCCACTTCGAGGCGATCGCGCGCTCCACGAAGCTGCCGATCATCCTCTACAACGTGCCGACGCGCACCGCGTGCGACATGCTGACGGACACCGTCGTCCGCCTCGCCGACTTCGACAACATCATCGGCATCAAGGACGCGACCGGCAACCTCGTGCGCGCGAGCGAGCTCGTCGCGAAGTGCGGCGACCGCATCAGCGTGCTCTCCGGCGACGACGGCACCGCGTTCCCGCTCTACGCGGTCGGCGCGCGCGGCGTGATCAGCGTCGTCTCGAACGTCGCCCCGCGCGACATGAGCGAGATGTGGGACGCCGCGAAGGCCGGCGACTGGGACCGCGCCCGCCGCCTGCACTTCAAGCTGCGCGCGATGTCGCAGATGCTGTTCGCCGAGCCGAGCCCCGCGCCGACCAAGGCCGCGCTCTCGCTGCTCGGCCGCTGCTCGACCGACGTCCGCCTCCCGCTCGTGCCCGCGAGCGAGAAGCTGACGACCGAGCTGCGTGCCGCCCTCGAGGGCCTCGCTTGACGCGCATCTGCGTGCTCGGTCCCTCCGGCCGCATGGGCCGCGCGGTGATCGAGGCCGCCGGCACGCACGTCGCCGCGACGATCGATCAGCACGACGCGAACGACATCGGCGCCGCGCTCGACGCCACCGACGTCTACATCGACTTCACGACCCCCGCCGCCACGCGCGGCGCCGCCATCGCCGCCACGCCCCGTCGCAAGGCCGCCGTGATCGGCACGACCGGCCTCTCGCACGCCGACGACGAAGCGATCGCCGCGCTCGCGCAGGTCGCCCCGGTCGTCGTCGCCGCGAACTTCTCCGTCGGCGTCAACCTCCTGCTCGGCCTGGTCAAGCAGGCAGCCCGCGCGCTCCCCGACTGGGACGCCGAGATCGTCGAGACGCACCACAACAAGAAGCGCGACGCTCCCTCGGGCACCGCGCTCGCCATCGCGCGCTCGGTCGCGGCCGGCCGCGGCGTCGACTACGACCGCGTCAAGCGCCACACGCGCGACGGCGATATCGGGCCGCGCCCCGCCGGCGAGATCGGCGTCTCGACCGTCCGCGGCGGCGACGTCGTCGGCGAGCACACCGCCTTCTTCTTCGGCGCCGCCGAGCGCATCGAGATCTCCCACCGCGCCACCTCGCGGGCGATCTTCGCCGCCGGAGCCGTCCGCGCCGCCCTCTGGGTCGTCGGCAAGCCGCCCGGTCGTTACGACATGCTCGACGTGCTAGGGTTCCAGCCGTGACCGCGACCGAGCGCATCACGATGGTCGTCCTCAACGAGGACGGGACTCGCGACAAGTTCACGCTCAGCTCGTGGGTCGGCATCCCGCGCAAGCACGAGCTGATGTGGATCGGCGACGACCCGTACATGATCATCGAGGTCGAGTACGCGGTCTCCGAGGGCTTCTTCGGCGCCCGCAGCATCGATGCCGCCGGCGTCTACGTCCGCCGCCTGACCAAGGACGAGCAGGAGGCGGTCGCCCGCCGCCTCGCGAATCCGGTCCGCGGCAAGGACGAGCAACCGTTCCGCCCGTAGCGTGCGCTTCCCCCCGGACGCCGACGATCGCGCGACCGCGTGGCACTACCTTCAGGAACGCGCACACCAGGCCGCGATCGATGGCTGGCGCCCGCTCTCGACCGACCCCGAGCCGCTCCACGACGGCCTGCTCGAGTGGGGCGTGCGCGGCCGCGTCCGCCGTGCCGACGTCGAGGCCCAGAGCGTGTACGTCTACCGCTCCGTCCGCGGCTCGGGCCGGCTGCCGCGCTACCTCGCCGGATCCCCGCTGCCGGTCGTGACCACGCCCGACTGCCACATCGAACGGTTCCTCGCCCACATCGGCGCCCGGTTCGAGATCGTCGCGCCGATCACCGCCACGCGCGAGTACGCCGCGATCGAGGCACACTACGCCGACCGGCGCGCCGCCCGTTCCGGCGTGCTCCTCATGCACCACATCGACGAAGGCCTGCAGGTGCTGGCCGCCCGCGGCGCCTCGCCGCGCGCGATGCAGGCATTCTGCCTCCATCCGCTGCTGCAGGAGGACGCTACGCTCGCCGCCGCGTACCCGCGTCTCGCCGAGCTGAGCGACGACCCCGCCGTCCTCGCGCTCGCGCTCGAATATCGCCACATCGCCAACGCGACGCTCTCGACGCGCCCGATCGACAACGCCGCCGACATCCCGCTCTCGCCGCTCGCCGAGGTCAACGAGATGCTCGTCGCCGACAAGCTGCAGAACTGGAAGGACTTCGTCCTCCATCATCGTGGCCGCCACGCGCGCAGCGCCGCGCTCGACCGCTACTTCGCGCTCTGGCACGAACGGCTCGGCGTCACTGCGGAGCGTGCGCGCTGGTTCGAGGCGCTACAGATCACGCCGGCACCGGTGCCGCTCAGCGCCGCCTGAGATCGATGGGGGCCGGCCGGGAGCCGTCATTACGATGTAATGACGCTTCTCGCGGGGCCCCCCCGCCAAGCACGCTCCGCCACGCCGGACCATCCCTGAGATCAGAGGGGGCCGGCCGGGATCCGTCATTACGATGTAATGACGCATTTCGCGGGACACCCCCGCGATCTAGGCAGCCTTCGGCGATGGATGCTGCGCGAGCGCCGCTTCGATCGCGGCCTCCCACCGATCGCCGGCGCGCCGCCGCTCCAGCACGACGCGATAGCGGTCCAGCTGACGCTGATCGTCCGCGCTCAGCGGATTCGAGAGGAAGTCCGCCCACGCGAGGCACTTGAGCACCGCGCGCGGACCGATGCCCGGGTGCAGCTTCTCGTGGAGCTCCTGCGACGGACCGCCGCCGATCACCACGAGCTCGTCGAGGATGCGTCGCGCGTCGAGCTTCTTTGTCGGCGCCGGTCGTGGCGCGAGTGGCTCGATGATGATGCGCTGGCCGTCGGTGCTGATGCGGAGCGGCGTGTCGCGCGTCAGGTGCAGCAGGTCGCGGATCGGGCGGTCGATCACGAGTCCGAGGCTGTTGCCGAATGGCACGAGGTGCTTCTCCATCTCACCTCGCTAGCAGATCAGTCCGACAGCTACGGGCGCTTGTAGACGGAGACGATCGGCACGCCGTCGGCGCGCAGCACGAACACGGGGCGCACGGTCTTGTAGTCGGCCCAGATCATGTAGTCGTGGCGGTTGAAGTGCTTCTCGTGGATCACGATCGCGTACGTGCTGCGGTGGATGCCGTCGGCCTCGTGGCCGGCGTCGCCGTCGCCCTTCGGTAGCAGGCCTTGCTTGAGGTACCAGCCCCATGCGGGCGAGGCGTCGTGCGAGTAGACGAGGCCCGGTGGCTGCGTGCGCAGGAACGGCAGCACGCCCTTCGCGGCGACGCCCCAGAACTGGCGGTTCATGCCGAGGTCGGCGCCGCCCGGCGCGCCGCCCGCGAGCGCGCTGTACCAGGTGAGCGCGTACGGGTGCGCGGTGATGACCTCCGTCGCGCCGGCGAGCGCGATGCACGCGGCGACGACGGGCACCGCCGCGCGATGCTGGATGCGGCGCGCCGCCCAGACGGCGCCGACGCCGGCGGCGATGCAGATCGTCGGCAGCACCGGCATCCAGTGCTTCTCGGCGCCGAAGATCGGCGTCGAGCCGAGGAAGAACGGGCCGATCGAGGCCGCGGCGGAGAGCGCGAGCAGCAGCACGGGACGGCGCGTGTCGTCGGGGCGCTTGCGCGCGAGCGCGTAGACGCCGGCAAGGGCGGCCACAAGCGTGGCCGTCGGGATCGTGAACAGCGTCGTGACGAGCGGGACGTGCCACGGGAAGCGCGGGTGGTTCCAGTTCTCGCCGAGGTACTCGAAGTTGTAGTGGACGTGGTGGGTGTGGAACTCGAGCCAGGCCTCGAGGTGCGTGTACGGCGCGGTCCAGAGGAGCGGCCACAGCGCGTAGAGCACGAGCGGGCCGAGCAGGGCGAGCGAGACGAGCACGCGCCAGTGGACGACTCGCTTCGCGCGGATCGCGAGCACCGCGTAGTGCACGCCGAGCGCGAACGGCAGCAGCAGCGCGGTGTGCTTCGTCGCGAGCGCGAGGCCCCAGCACACGCCGACCTGCCACGGCCAGCGGCGGCCGTCGAGGCAGCGCCAGTACGCGACGACGGTCGCGAACCACAGCGTCATGATCGGCGCGTCGAACGCGGCGAGGCCGGCGTGGAACAGCGCGCGCGGCAGCAGCAGCAGGCATAGCGCGGCGACGATCGCCTCCGCGAAGCCCCACAGCGCGAGCGTCATCCAGTAGACGAGCCCGACGCACGCACCGTGCAGCAGCGCCGACGGAAAGCGGTAGGCGGCGACCTCGCCGAGCACGCCGGAGAGCGCCGCGTGCGAGATGCCCTCGAGCTCCTTGACGAACGGCGGGTGCTCGGGATTGTTGCCGCCGCCGAGCGTGCCGCCCCACACCGGCTCGATCGCGCCGGGGTGCGTCCACCAGTGCCAGTAGCGCGCGCCCGCGCTCATGTAGACGGTCTCGTCGCGCGCGATGCCGACGTCGCGCTGGTTGACCATCACGACGACGACCGTCAGCGCGACCAGCACCCAGCCGACGATGCGCTGCCGGTTCACTGGCGCGCCTCCGCGGCGAAGCAGATCAGGCGCTGCGGCGCATCGGCGCTCGCGGTGAATGTCACGTCGGCCTGGCCGGGGGTGGTCGCGGCCTCCCAGCGCACCCAGCCGTCGTCGACGCCGGGCGACACGCGCGCGACCTCGCGCCCTCCGATCGAGACAGCGAGCGTGCCCGGCGCGCGGATGTCGCGGCGCGTGAACACGTCGGCGAGGCCGGCGTAGCCGACGAGCTTGCTGCCGAGCAGCATCGGCATCGTGATCGTCACCGGGCGGCCCGGGGACGGCACGACCTGGATGCAGTGATGCGGCTCGAACCCGACCTCGGCGATCATGCCGGGCTGCTGCGCGAAGACGTCGGAGAGCACGACCGCGGGTGCGCGCTCGAAGCGCCGCACGGTGATGCCGTCGACCTCGCGCTCGAAGACGGGGCGCAGGCCCGCGACCTCCGGCGCGTCGCCGCTGCGGATCGTCAGCTCCCAGATCCGGCCGTACCGCGCGGCATCCATCCGGGCGGCCATGTCGATGGGGATCAGGTCGCCCAGGTGCAGGCGGCCGACCGGATCGACCCAGCGCGGCGCGAACACGATCAGGTCGCCCGGGTGGTACTCGGCGCGGACGAGCTGCTCGGCGGCGGACCAGGCGGCGTCGTCGGGGACGCTGGTCGCGTCGCGGCGGGCGGCCACGGTCTCCCACAGCGAGACCAGCACCAGCAGCACCGCCGGGATCGCAGCGAGGACGCGAGCGCGCAACGCCCACGAGCCTACGCTAATGTCAGGCCGTGCGCCTGTATGCCGTGCTGTTCGCGATCGGGCTCGCCGTCTACGGCGCGCTCGCGTGGGATCGGCTCGGCAAGCAGAGTCAGGCTCCGCAGTTCGTCGTGCAGGCGGACGCGTGGCTGCACGGCCACCTCGACGTCGTCCCCGTCACCAGCGACGCCGACTGGGCCAAGCTCGAGACCGTGACGCTCGCCGACGGCCGCGAGGTGCAGGGCCGCCGCATGGTGACGCAGCCGCTGTTCCGCACGACGACGGGCGAGCGCATCCCCACTGCGCAGCTCCGCCAGTCGAAGGGCTTCACCTGGTACATGTCCTTCCCGCCGCTGCCGTCGCTGCTGATGGTGCCGTCGGCGCTGATCGGCGGGCGCGGCGGCAACGACGTGATCCCGACCGTCCTCGTCGCGGCGCTGATCCTGCCGCTGCTGCTGCTCCTGCTGCGCCGCCTGCGCGCGGCCGGGCTCTCGCAGCGCACCGACGAGGAGCACCTGTGGCTCGTCGCGCTGCTCGCGTTCGGCACGGTGCTGTTCTTCTCGAGCGTGCAGGGCAAGGTCTGGTACACGGCGCAGGTCTGCGGCGTCGTGCTCGCGCTCGTCTATACGTGGGCGTCGATCGAGGCCGCGCATCCGCTCGCGGCCGGGCTCGCGCTCGGGGCGGCCGCGCTCACGCGCACCGCGATGGCGTTCATGCTGCCGCTGTTCCTGTTCGAGGTCTGGCGGTGTCGCCGCCGCGACTGGCGCCGCATCGCGCTGCAGCTCGGCGCGCCGGTCGTCGGCTTTGCGATCGCGGGCATGCTGTACAACGCCGCGCGCTTCCACTCGCCGTTCGAGTTCGGCCACACGTACCTCGACGTCCGCCAGCAGACCCTGATCGAGCAGTTCGGCCTCGCGAGCTACCACTACCTCGCGCGCAACCTCGCCGTCGCGTTCACGCTGCTGCCGGAGCTCCCCGGCCACGCGCCGTGGCTCCAGATCAGCGGCCACGGCCTCGCGATCTGGGTCACCACGCCCGCGCTCCTCTATGCGGTGTGGCCGCGCGAGAAGCCGCCGATCCACCGCGCGCTGTGGATCACGGTCGCGTGCGTCGCGGCGCCGTCGCTGTTCTACATGAACTCGGGCTGGATCCAATTCGGCTACCGCTTCCAGCTCGACTACATCGTCTTCCTGATCGCGCTGATCGCGATCGGCGGGCGCCACCTGCACAAGCCGCTGATCGTGGCGTGCATCGTGATCAACCTGTTCGGCGCGTACACGTTCGACCGGCGCTGGGAGTTCTACCGCTACGGCGGCAACGCCTACGACGTCGTCGTGGCACACTAGCGCCATGAGCATCCGCGACAAGGCCGAGCAGCTTCACGCCGAGCTCGAGAAGCACCCGGGCACCGAAGATCTGCGCAACGAGATCAAGACGGTGATCGTGCAGCCCGAGCGCGCGCCAACGCTGCGCGACCGCCTGCGCGAGTTCGCCACCCAGCACCCGAAGCTCGCCGGCCTGCTGCAGGGCCTCATCGACGAGCTGAACGCGGCGGGCCTGTAGGCCGAGCGCCCCGCGCCGATGTGCGAGGGGTGTCCCGCGAAAAAGCGTCATTACATCGTAATGACGGGTTTCGGCCTGCCCCCCTCGGGATCATGGGTAGAGCGTGGAAGTCGGAGAAGGCGGGCGCGTGGACCGGCCTCGCCGTACTAGCGGTCGAGCTGCATCGAGACGATCGCGCCGATCGAGACATCGCGGCGCTCGAGCGTGTCGGCGCCCGCGACCACGCCGACCGTCCACGCGCGCGTGACGAACATGTCGACGCGCGTGCGCAGCTCGAGCAGCGTCTCCTTCTTGCGGCCCGCGACGTCCATGCCGAGGTCGGTCGAGACGGACGTATCGCGCAGGCCGGCGGCGACATCGCCGCTGACGCGGAACGCACCGACGTCGGTGTGGAGGCCGGTGACGAGCTTCATGTCGAGCGTGTTGCCGTCGAGCGGGCCGGCGGGCAGGCCGGTGCGGGCGACCGCGCCGTCGGGCAGCGCGTTGCCGGTCATCCAGCCTTCCTCGACCTCGGCGCCGGCGTGGAAGTGGCGGTTGATCGCGAAGCCGACGCCGAAGCGCGCCATCTCGCCGCTCATCGCCGTGTTGTCGGTGATCGCGATCCGCGAGTGCATCAGGCCGAAGTCGAAGCGGGCGCCGCCGCCGTCGGCGTGCGCGGTGCTGGCGAGGCAGGCGAGCAGCAGCGGCGCGGTCTTCATGCGCTGAGGATACGAGACCGCGTGCGCGCCGCCAGCTGGCAGGATCTGGCAAGCCGCCGCGTGTCAGTGGTCCCAGATCCAGACGTCGTCGACGTCGAGGTGGCCGGTCGCGGAGTCGTCGACGAGCACGAGCGTCCCGGGGTAGCCCTGCCACTGCGTGATGTCGAGCGAGACATCGTGCAGTGCGTCGCCGCCGAGGGAGGGCACGCCCGCGGTGCGGACGATCGTGCCGTCGACCCAGAGCTCGATGCGCAGCTTCGTGACGTCGGTGCCGCCGCCGAGCTTGATCGTCATGCGCGTGCCGTCGAGCGTGAACGGCGGCGAGGTGACGCGTCCGAAGGCGGCGTCGCCGCCGTGCATGCTCGTCGCGAAGCGATGGCCGGTCGCGCCGAGCACGAGGTCCTGGCCGGGCTGCGACTCGGTTGCGGGGCCGTCGCCCCACGCGCCGCCGTTCTTCTGCCAGCCGGCCCAGGTCGGTTGCTCGAAGTCGAACACGACGCGCGCACCGGCGGGCGGGGTGGCGGCGACGGCGGGGACCCAGATCGTGTCGGGCACGACCTTCGCGCCGGTGTAGACGTGGGGGCGCTCGTTCGCCGGGATCTTGAGCGCGGCGCGGTAGTACTGCGTGAGCGGCAGCTCGAGGAACAGGTCGCGATCGTCGAGGACGAGTGCGCTGAAGCGGTGCTTCTCGAGCGCGTCCTTGAGGCCCCAGATGATCTGCTCGGGCGTGAGCTTCTGGCGCGCGGAGACGTCCTTGACGCCCATGCGATGGACGTGCGGCTGCTTGCCCGCGAGCACGAGGTACCACGGGTGCGACGGCATCCAGACCTCGCCGTCGATGTCGCGCAGGCGTTCGATCAGCTTGTCGCCCGCGGCGACGTCGGCGGCGGTCGGGATGAACTTCGTCGGCTGCCAGCGCGCGTGGACGAGCGTGATCGCGAGCGCGAGGCCCGCGAGTGCGGGAACCGCGAGCGCCGCGGTGGCAGCGTGCGGACGGTCGGCCCAGAGGATCTGCGTGCAGGCGGCGAGCGCGGGAAGGGCGGCGCCGGCCGCGATCGCGCCGTGCAGGAACGCCGGCATGTACGCGTTGAAGTGGGCGAACTCGGTGCCCCAGCCGACGGCGCCGACGACCGTCGAGACCGCGAATGCGGCGGACCAGAGCAGCAGCGGCTGGCACTGCTTGGGGAGCGTGCGCGTGCGGATCACGGCGGCGACGGTGGCGGCGAGGCCCGCGATGACGACGAGCGTCAGCGCGCGGAAGTGCCAGAGGATGAGGCCGAACGACCGCCAGAACCGGTCCATGTTGAAGTCGTGCGCGCGGTGGATCTTCGAGACGTAGGTCCAGAACCAGCCGTGCGACGCGGCGTTCGCGGCGGCCGTGAGCCCGAGGCCGAGCGCGCCCGCGACGAGGACGTAGGTGACCGCGCGCCGCGGATCGATCACGAGCACGACCGCGCCGCCGAGCCCGACGTAGAAGATGCCCGTCTGCTTGCAGAAGAACGAGAGCGCGAGGATCGCGGCGAGCGCGGCCGTGCGTCCGTGGCCGCGGATGCCTTCGCCCGTCGTGGCCCAGCGCGGCGCGGCGGCGATGCCGAACGTCGCCATGAACAGGAACAGCGTGTCGGCGCGCACGAGGTCGTACCAGCCCTCGACGAACGGATAGATCGCGGCGAACAGCCCGAGCGCGACGCACACGCCGGCGTACGCGGCGCCCTTGCTGACGTGCTCGTAGCGGCGGCCGGCGATCGCGGTCATCGTCGTCGCGACGATGCCAAGCAGCGAGAGCACGCTGAGCATCCGGCCGAGCGTGTACGTGATGCCGAAGATCTCGCCCAGCACGGCGAGCAGCGCCGGGTACAGCGGCGTGTACAGGTACGGGATGAAGTCGATCGACGGCGGCGTGTAGATGCCGTGGCCGGTCTGGATGCGCAGCGCGTGGTGCAGCATCCCGCCCTCCATCCACTCGAGGTCGTACGGGTAGAGCAGGCGGCCGCCGACCGCGTACGCGAGCAGCAGCACCTGGTACACGCCGGCCGCGCCGACGAGGAGCCAGATCGCGCGCGGGATCCAGCGATTCACGGCGCGACCTCGACGGTCGCGACCGTCACCGCGTTCTTCTCCGAGGGCGCGCCTCGCACGCTCGCATTGCGCGAGCCATTCCACAGGCCGGCCTTGATCGTGTACTTGCCGGCGACGCGCGGTAGCGTGATCGGCCGCGTGTAGCGGATGAACTGGCCGGGCTTCCAGACCTCGAACGGCAGCGCCGGCTCGTGATCGGCGTTCGTGAACCTGGGGCCGTCGAGGTGGACGAAGACCTTCCAGCCGCGCGGCGGGGCCGCCATCGCCTGCCACGTCCACGTGACGTCGATCGTCTCGCCGGGCTTCGCGGTCGCGGGCGCGTCGACGGCGAGCAGGCGCACGCCCGGATCGAAGTCCGCGTTGATCGGCTTGGCGATCTGCGGCGGCTGCGCGAGGACGGCCTGCGCGGCTCCGGCCGGGATCGAGGAGATGTCGTACCAGCGCTCGAACGTGCGGCGAGTCGTCGTGCACGCGTCGTCGTCGCCCGCGAGGTCCTCGTCCTCGAGCGGATCGCGGTCGACGCGATAGACCTCCCAGCTCGTCTCCGGGCTGACGTTGTAGATGACGTGGCAGTGCTCGTCGACGCCGGCGCGCATCTCGTGGTTGCCCTCGTACGACAGCTGCTGCGGCACCATGCGATCGAAGTCCTTGCCCGCGAGCACGTCGACGAGCGAGCGGCCCATCATATCGGAGCTCGGCTGGCCACCGGCGAGGTTGACGAGCGTCGGCATGATGTCGACGTGGCCGGCAGGCGTCATGGCGCGGCGCGCCGGCATGCCGGGCACGCGGATGATCAGCGGGACCTTCGTCTGCGGCGAGTAGAGATGATAGCCGTGCAGGTCGACGCCGTGCTCGCCGAAGCCCTCGCCGTGGTCGCCGGTGACGACGACGACCGTCTTGTCGTACAGGCCCTTCGCGCGGAGCTCGTCGAGGACGCGGCCGATGTGGGTATCGGTGAAGCGGATCTCGCCATCGTACAGCGCCATCTTGTCCTTGCCGAAGCTCGGCGACCCGGGATGCGCCTCGTAGCCGTAGTGCGGGTCGTAGAAGTGCACCCACAGGAACCAGCGGTCGCTCGCGTGCCGATCGACGAAGCCGATCGCGCTGTCCGCCTGCTCCTTCGACGACGAGCCGCGCGTCTGCTCCGGCCCCGCGCCCGCGACGCCGTTGTGCAGCGACGCGTGAGAGTTGTCGTACTCGGCGAAGCCCTGGTCCATGTGCCGCGAACGATCGAAGTACCAGTAGTTCGTGAACGCGCCGGTGACGAAGCCGAGCGGCTGCAGCGCCTCCGCGATCGTCGTCGCCTTCATCGACAGCCCGGGCCAGCCCTCGATCGAGTAGTCGTAGTAGACGTCGAGCGGCAGGCGCCCCGTCAGGATCGCCGGCATCGAGTAGCGCGTCGACGGCGCGTGCGCCCAGCCGTTCTGGAACACGGTGCCATCGGCGGCGAGCTTGTCGAGGTTCGGCGAGGTCGGCCGCTTGTAGCCGTACACGCCGAGGTGATCGGCGCGCGTCGTGTCGATCGTGATCAAGAGGACGTTGAAGTCCTTCGGGACCGTCGCGGGCACCGCCGCGAACGCCGGATCGTTCGGCGGCACGTTGACCGGCGCATCGCCGGCGACGCAGTTGTTGTCGCGGCCGTCGCCGGGGATCTCCGGTGCGCCGGGGTGCACGCTCGGATCGTGGTCGTCGCAGTCGCCGCCGCCGAGGAAGCGCGCGTAGCCGTCGTGGTCGCGGTCGCTGACCTTGCGCAGCGTGCGCGCGACCGGTGAGCCGAGCCCGGTGTACGCGCTCGCCGCCTTGATCACGGCCGCGTTGCCGCCGGTCGCGAGCACGAGCACCGGCAGCGCGACGATCAGCACGCCCCACACCGTCCACCGCAGGGGCGGCGCCCACACGCGCGAGAAGTCCGTGACCTGCCACGCGACCCGGCTCGCCGGCACCGCGAGCACCGCCGCGACGGCCGCGACCACGGCCCCGCGCAGGTGCAGCTGCTCGACCGTCTCCCACTCCGCGTGCGCCCACAGCGCGAGCACGACGACCAGAAGCCCGCCCGCCGTCACGAACGGCGCCCACACGCACGAGACCGGCGCCCACCGGGCCGCGAGCGGGCGCAGCGCGAGCTCGATCGGCCGCGCGAGCGCGAAGCTGACGACGACCGCCACGCCGAGCGCGCCGAGCACGGACGCGATCACGACGAGCACCGCGAGCCCCTTCGCGTGGCTCGCGAGCACGACCGGCAACGTCACGCGATACACGACATAGATCGCCGCCGCGAGGACCGGCACGCCCGCGAGCGCCACGCTGACGCCGATCACCGCATCGCGCCGGTCACGTGCCCGCACCTGATCGTGATGGCCGAACGCGAACCGCGTCAGCGTGCCGAGCCGCGTGCCGCGCGCCACGCCGACGATCACCGCCGCGAGCGCGAGCCCGGCCACGAGGCCGAGTGCCCCGTGCGACAGCGCCGTGTACGCGACGAACCGCAGCCGCCGCAGCAGCGTCGGCGCGAACTGCGCCGCGCCCGCCCAGCCCCACACGGCATCGATCGCGCCCGCCGCCGCGGCGGCGATGAACCCCGTGAGGGCGCCGGTGCCGAGCACGTGGCTAACCGGCCGCTGGTCGGGGGCATCCATCGAGCCGGAAAAGTTTAGCTCACCGGCGGCGTCGAACGAGACTCCAGGCCATCAGGATCCTGGTCGCGGGTCCCGCCAGCCCACGTCAAACGTGGGGCGAGTCCGGTATGTTCCCACCATGACGTCGGACCGCGCGCGCTGGGTGCTCCTCGGCACAGCCGCGGTCGTGCTCGTCGTGCACTCGCTCGCGTACAACTTCGTCACGGATGACGCGTACATCTCGTTCGTGTTCTCGCGGAACCTCGCGGAGCACGGGCAGCTGACGTTCAACCTCGGCCAGCCCGTCGAGGGCTATACGAACTTCTTGTGGACGGTCGTGCTCGGCCTCCTGATGGTCGTCGGGATCTCGCCGGAGATCAGCTCGCGCGTGCTCGGGACGGCCTGCGCGCTCGCGACGCTCTATGTCGTGTTTCGGACGATGGAGCGCGCGCTCGAGCGCAAGACCGCATGGGCGTGCGTGCCGGCACTATTGCTCGCGTGCTCGTCGGGGTTCGCGTGCTGGACGTCGGGTGGGCTCGAGACGCAGCTGTTCACGCTGCTCGTCGTCATCGCGATCGACGGCGTGGTGGCGAACCAGCTGCGGCGCACCGCGATCGCGCTGGCGCTGGCGGCGATGACGCGGCCCGAGGGCCTGCTCGTGGCGGCGGTGCTCGGCGCGGTCCACCTCGTCGTGCAGCGCAGGATCGTCAAGAGCGATCTGGTCGCGGCCGCGTGGTTCCTCGGCCTGTGGGCGCCGTGGTTCGCGTGGCGCTGGTGGTACTACGGCTGGCCGTTCCCGAACACGTACTACGTCAAGGCGTCGGGGCCGTGGGCGAACCCCGCGATGGCGCACGAGATGTGGAAGCACGGCGGCTACTACATCTGGGTGTGGCTGAAGCAGACGCGGCTCGTGTACGCGCTGCCGATCGCGCTGGTCGGGCTCGGGTGGGTGAAGCCGCGCACGCCGCGGTTCACGCTCGCGCTCGCGTGCGGTGCGCTCGCGGCCGTGTACCTCGTGTACGCGGCCAGCGTCGGCGGCGACTTCATGGGCCTGCACCGGTTCATCATGCCGGTGTTCGTGTGCGCGGCGGTCGCGGTCACGCTCGGGCTCGAGCGCATCCCGAACGGGCGGTTCGCGGCGTCGGCGGTCGTCGTGGCGTTCGCGATCACGCAGGTGCTGCTGACCCGCGCGAGCCTCGATCCGAAGAACCTCGCCGCCGACGAGGGCGTGATCGATACGCCGGCGTTTCTGACCGTCTACACCCAGGACCGGGCCGCGATCGGGCGCGCGATGGAGCCGTGCTTTCAGCCCGGCGACTTCTCGATCGTCGGCGGGGCAGGGGCGCAGCCGTACTTCGGCCGCATGCGCGGCATCGACGTGTTCGGGCTCGTCAGCGATCGCATCGCGCACGAGGAGCCGCGGATCCGCGCGCGCGCGGGCCACACGAAGTTCGGCAGCGACAAGCTGCTGGCGGAGTACGATCCGACGTTCGTGTTCTCCTGCTACGCGATCCACGCCACGCCGCAGCCGCCGGCCTTGCCGTGCAACGTCGCGTTCTGGACGCAGCGCGGGTACGAGCCGGTGACGATGAAGATCCCCGGCATGAAGCAGAGCGGCGAGTACTACACGTTCCTCGCGAAGAAGGCGCGCAACTTCCAGTGTCCCGGGCGCGTCCGCTAATCCCGCTCGCGCTGATTGCCGCGATCCTGATCGCGCGCAACCTGCTCGTCGGTGCGCCGCCGCATCAGGGCAGCCTGTACATCGCGCGCGGCGGGCCGGTGATCGTCGGCGTGCAGGGCGACGGCACGCTCGAGATCGCGGGGCATCGGATCCACGCCGCGACCGAGCGCATCGTCATGACGCACGGCCCCGTCGCGTACACGTGGGACGGCGGCGGGCGCCTCGTGTGGTCGCCCGTCGGGCGGCGCGGCGATCCCGAGTACATACCGCTGTCCTCCCTGTCGGAGACCGGCAGCTTTCCACCGTGGGTGGGAGCCGCACCGTTCGACGGCGCGTGCGCGCTCGCGATCCTGCTGATCGTCGTCGCGAGCGTGCTGTACGCCGCGAGACACTCGCTGCGCGCCGTTCCGCGCCGCACGTGGATCGCGATGGGCGCCGTGTTTGGCATCGCGTGCATCGCGCGCTGGCTCGATCTAGGCGGCTTCGGCCAGACGTGGGACGAGGACGTCAACTGGGCCGCCGGCCGCAACTACGTCACGAATCTGCTGTCGCTCGATTTTCGCGCGCAGTCGTGGATCTGGAACTTCGAGCACCCGCCGGTGATGAAGGTGCTCGAGGGAATCGGCGCGCAATTCGCCGACGGCTTCGGGCCGGCGCGCGCGATGAGCGCCGTGTGGACCGCGCTCGGCTGCGCGTTCCTCGTGCCGATCGGCGCGCGGCTGTATCGCCTCGAGACCGGCCTGCTCGCCGGTGCGATCGCGGCGCTGCTGCCTCCACTCGTCGCGCACGGCCAGATCGTCGGGCACGAGTCGCCGACGCTGATGTGGTGGACGCTCGCCGTGCTGCTCGCGCTGCACGCGGCGTCGCGCAAGCGTCTCGTCGCGCTCGGCATCGTGATCGGCCTCGCGGCGGCCTCCCGGTTCGTCAGCGGCCTCGTCGCGCCGCTCGCGCTCGCGATCGTGCTGCTCGACGGCCGCCCATGGCGTGACGCGCTCGCGATCCTGCCCGCGACCTCGCTCGCGACGTTCTACGCGGTGTGGCCGCGCCTGTGGCTGCATCCGGTGCGCGCGCTGCAGGAGTCGCTGCACAAGCTCTCCGTCACGCACGCGCCGGAGCCGTTCCTCGGCACCGTCACGTCGCACCCGCCGCCGTGGTACTTCGTCGTGTACCTGCTCGCGACGCTGCCGATCGGCGTGCTGATCGGCCTGTTCGCGTGGCCGCGCCGTGACAAGGCGACGCTGGTCACCGCGCTGTGGCTCGTCGTGCCGCTCGGCGTCGCGTTCTCGCCGGTGCGGCAGGACGGCGTGCGCTATGTCATCCCGTGCCTCGCCGCGCTCGCGCTCGCCTCGGCCGCCGGCTGGGATCGCCTCGCGCGGCGCTTCGACCGTTTCGCCGCCGTCGCGGGGGCGCTCGTCCTCTACCTCGTCGTCACGCTCGTACGAATCCATCCGTACTACCTCGACTACTTCGCCGAGCAGGTCGGCGGGACGCACACGGTGCAGGCACACGGCTGGTTCGAGACGGCGTGGTGGGGGGAGGGCGTCGACCGGGCGGTCGGCTACGTCAACGCGCATGCCGCCCCGGGCGCAAAAATCGACCGCGACTGCATCCTGCCCGCCCACCTCGCGTGGTTCCGCGAAGATCTCTGGACTCCGATGGTCCACTCACCGGCGCAGGCCGACTGGATCGTGCGCTACGGCGACGTCCCGTGCCCGATCCCTCCCGGCGCGCGACGGGTGTTCACGGTCGAGGCCGACGGCGCGACGCTCGCCGAGGTTTGGCAGCGCTGACGCTGATCTATCCCGCGCCTCACGGGCAGCCTTCCGGTGATGAGGCACGCTTGGCGCGGGATGATCCTCGCGCTGAACATGGGAGCGACCTCGCTCAAGTTCGCCGCGTACGACGACGATACGTGCACCGCGCGCGGAATCGCGAGCAGCGTCGAGGAAGTTCTCGATCGCGTGCCGCGTCCGACGGCGGTCGGGCATCGCGTCTCGCACGGCGGCACCAAGCACGTCTCGCCGGAGCGCGTCGACGACGCGCTGCTCGCTGACCTCGGCGACGCGCCCGAGCTCGCACCGATCGTCTGGCTGCGCACGCGCATGCGCGACGTACCGCAGATCGCGTGCTTCGACACCGCGTTCTTCGCGACGCTGCCGCAAGCCGCGCGCACGCTGCCCGACGGCTCGCGCCGCCGCGTCATGCACGGCATCTCGTACGAGTCGATCATCGGCGTGCTGTCTCCCGCCCAGCTGCGCCGCGCCGCGTTCGCGCACCTCGGCACGAGCTCGTCGGTCGCGACCGTCCGCGACGGGCAGGCCGTCGACCTCACGCCGGTCATCGATCGCGACGGCTGGCTCGCGCTCGCGCGCACGCTCGACATGCACCAGCTGCTGCAGTCGCGCACGACCGATCCGCGCGCCGCGCTCGCGATCGAAGTCTTCTGCCACAACGTCAAGAAGGCGATCGGCGGCGCGGCCGCGATCCTCGACGGCCTCGACACGCTCGTCCTCACCGGCGGCATCGGCGAGCACGCGGCCGCGGTCAACCAGCAGATCTGCGATGGCCTCGGCTACCTCGCGATCAAGGACGTGCTCACGCTCCCCACCGACGAGGAGCTCGTGATCGCCCGCGCCACGCGCCGCGTCATCACACGTTCGTGACACGCGCCGAATCTCGCTGGCGCGCGCGACGCGATCGCTAGAATCCGGCGCATGCGCGTCTGGGGATTCGTCGTGCTCGCGGCCTGCAGCAGCGGCTCGACAGCCTCGCGCCCCGACGCCTCCGCCGACGCGCCCGCGATCGACACCGCCATCGACGGCACAACCACGTGGGCCGACACGCTCGACGGCAACCGCAACCGCCTGCTCGCGACGTACCTCGCCTATCTGCAATCGGTTCCCGACACGCAGATGACGAACGGCCTCGTCGGCCGTGACCTCCACACCACGTGCGACGTCTGGACCGCGCTGCAGCCGAGCGCGCGCGACGTCTTCCTCACGCTCACGCACCGCCTCTACGGCAGCAAGCTCGCCGACGGCACCGACGCGCTCGCGCTCGTCACGAAGGTCTATCGCATCGCGCCCGGCACCGGCGCGACGGCGACCGACGCCGGCAGCTGCGGCGGCGAGGGCAACCGCATGATCATGTCGATGGACCCGCGCCTGCACGCCGCGCAGCTCGCCGCGAGCGCACGCCAGGGCGCGCAGCCGTACGACCTCGCCGACATCACGACGTTCTGGCGCGACTCGCACGACCTCGGCGGCCCGCACGCGCCGTTCGACCTCTCCGACGAGACGAACGACGGCGCGCCGCGCGGCCAGACCCAGTACTTCAAGGACCCGGCCTCGACGGTGGCGAACACGGCGCTGGGCCGCCCCGACATCGCGAACGTCGTCGATCCGTACGCGCTCGAGATGGATCACGACTACGACTGCACGCACAACTCGAACCCGGACTGCACGTACACGCTCTACGGCGCGCTGTGCGCTCCGGCGGCGAGCAAGCTCGGCACGGCGATCTACGCCGGCAACTACGGCGACTTCATTTCTTCGTGGAAGCCTGCCGGATGCCACTGATGTTCCAGCTCTGCACGCAGTACGGCTTCTTGTTCGCCTGATACTCGGCGACCAGCACGACCGCGATCACGCCGCTCTCGTCGATGCGGCCGGAGATCGTGTACTTCGCATCGAGGCCCTGGACCGTCGTCGCGACCTGCTTCGTCGTCGACGCCTTGAACGAGCCCTTCTTCGCGGGGCCGCCGAACATCTGCGGGATGGTCTCGATGTTGACCGTCACGCCCCTCTTCGTGTCCTCGACCACGACCTTGCCGCGCGTGTACGTCACGGGAGCGGGGTTGCAGGTCGAGCCTGCCTCGTCGAACTTGACGTCGAACGTTCCGGCGACCTCCTGCGCGAGCGCGGAGGACGAGGCCACCAGGACGAACACACCGGCGAGAAGCGTGGTGCGCATGAACTGTAGACGACGATTGTGCCGCAAAATTCAGGGCGTCTGGGCGGTCCGGGGCGGATCTCTGTAGATGTACAGGGTTTTCATCGAACGGACCTCGCTGTTGGCGCGGGCAATCACGGTCACCATGTTCGAGCCGGGCCACAGCGGCAGGTCGGTCGCGAAGTCGAGGGCCTTGCCGTCCTTGCCGCCGCGGTTCGACCGGTAGAACACCTTGCGGTTGTCGATCTTGGCGCCCGCGTTCGCGACGAAGACGTAGACGTCCTCGACGTGCTGGTCGTCCGTGATCGAGCCGGTGAGCTTGTAGGTGTCGCCGTTGGTCTCGAGGTTCTTCGCGGCGAGCGAGATCAGCGGCGGGGTCGAGTTCCAGAACGGGGCGAGCGTGCCCGCGCCCGAGCCGCCCGCGCTGACCGCGCTGGAGGGCACGAAGCCGACGCGGTTGTTCGGCAGCTTGACCTTGAGCCACGGGCCGAAGCTCGCGATGGCCGGGTAGCTAGCGCCCTTGGGCGCGATGCCGACGACGCTCGTGTCGTCCGCGGCGCCGGCGTGCAGCGTGACGGCGGTCTTCACCGTGACGTCGCCGTGCTGTGCGGTCGGCGTGACGCCCGGCTGGACCTTGAAGCGGAGCTTGTCGCTCGCCTGGACGTCGAGGTCCGCGTCGTAGGCCATGAGCTCGAGCGTGACCTCGTCGGCCTTGAGCGTGGCGTCGGTCGCGAGCGGGAACTCGAAGTCGCGCGTCTGGCCGGGGAGGATCGCGTCCTTGATCTCGAAGCGAGACTTGTCGAGCGTGACGCCGTCGCCGGTCGCGTTGCGCAGGAGCACGGTCGCTTCCTGTGTCGGGCCGGCGCCGGTGTTCTTGACCTGGACCTCGAGCTTGTACTTCTCGCCGCGCTGGACGAGGCCGTCGCCGTTGCCCTCGTCGACGAGCTGCCAGCTGTAGGCGAAGACCGGCCGCGGCGCGGCCTCGACCTTCACCTCGGCCGGGATGACGTGGGCGGCGGCGTTGCGCGCCTCGCGGACCTCGACGCCGAGGTGGTCGACGCGGTCGACGGCATCGGTCGGAACCTTGAGCTTGGCCGTGAACGTCTTCGTCTCGCCGGGGCCGACCTTGCCGATCGGCAGCTCGACGTCGGTGAACATGCCGTCGTCGGCCTGGATGCGCGGGAGCACGCGGTACGCGGCGCCCGTGCCGGTGTTCTTCACGGTCGCGGTCAGCGCGATCTCCTCGCCGGCCTTGATCGTCGGCGCGGTGGTCGCGACGGAGACGTCGAGGTTCGCGGCATCGCCGGCCTGCGGCGCGCTCCAGTCGACGCCGATCTTGGCGAGCGCGTCGACGAGCTTCTTCTCCTGCTCGGAGTGGACCTTGTCGATCAGCTTCTTCGCGCCCGCGACGAGCTTGCCGCGGTTGTTCGACGAGACGCTCGACGCGAGGTCGCGCGCGAAGTCGATCTCGAAGTCTTCCTGGAAGTCGTCATCGGCCTCCGTGGCGTCGTCATCGTCGTCGGGCGGCGCGGTCGCCTTGTCGGCGTCGGCGTCCTTCGTCTTCTTGCGCTCGACGAGGAACGGGACCTCGTAGGCCGGCTTGTCGCCGTCCTTGGCGTAGGACGACACGAGGTGCGCGTCGAGGTCCTTCTCGCCGTACGTGTGCGTCGGCGGGAGCATGCGGATGAAGTCCTGCGGCGAGTCGTTCTTCTCCGGGATGTACATCCGCTGGAGCTGGATGTCGGGGACGATGCCGAGGTTCTGGATGCTGCGGTCGCCGGGGGTGAGGTACTGCGCGATCGTCAGCTTGAGCTTGGAGTGGTCGTCGTTGTCGTAGAGCTCCTGCACCGAGCCCTTGCCGAACGTGCGGGTGCCGACGATCACGGCGCGATCGAGGTTCTTCAGCGCGCCGGCGACGATCTCCGAGGCGCTGGCCGAGCCGCCGTTGACGAGCACGACGAGCGACGACGTGGTGTCGCCGAAGCCGCGCTCGGCCCGGCGCGCCTCGCGGTCGCGCAGCGAGACGGTGGTGACGACCGTGCCGCTGTCGACGAACAGGTCGCTGAGCTGGACGGCTTCCTCGAGCAGGCCGCCGGGATTGCCGCGCAGGTCGAGGATCCACGAGGTCGCGCCGTCGGCGCTCATGTCCTTCATCGCGTCGGCGACGTCGCTCGCGATGCCCTTGGAGAACTGCTTGACCTTGATGTAGCCGACGCCGTGATCGAGCAGCTTGTGATCGACCTGCGAGACGCGAATGATGTCGCGCACGAGGTCGACCCGGATCAAATTGGGCTCGCCCTTGCGCTCGATCCACAGCGTGACGCCGGTCTTCGGGTCGCCGCGCATGCGGTCGACGGCCTCGTTGGAGGTCAGGTTCTCGGTGAGCTCGTTGTTGATCTTGACGATGTGATCGCCGGCCTTGATGCCCTTCTTCCACGCCGGCGTGTCCTTTATCGGCTTCACGACCGTCAGCTTGCGATCGACCATCCGGATCACGATGCCGAGGCCGCCGAACTTGCCGCTCGTCGACACGTCCATGTCGCGCGCCTGCTCGGGGTCCATCAGGATCGAGTGCGGATCGAGCGTCGACAGCATGCCGTTGACGGCCGCGTACTCGACCTTCGCGAGGTCGGCGCCGGCGTTCATGTTCGACTCGATGAACTTGAAGATCACGCGCAGCTTGCCGACGAGGCGCCACGGCGAGTCGACATCGTCCGTCGAGAACACCTCGCGCTTGTCGTTCACCGCGACGGTCACCGTGTTCTTGACGGTGTCGGGCTCGACGAGGACTTCCGGGATGTTGAACTGCACGCTGTCGAGCGCCGCGTAGAGCATCTTCTTGGGATCGATGCGCGACGGGTCGACGTAGCGGTCTTTGACCTTGAGCAGCGTCTTGTTGAAGATCGTCAGCGCCGAGAGATCGTGGCGATGCTCGAGCGGCTCGCCCGGTGCGGCACGGACGTCTTGCGTATCGAGACCCAGCCTGATCACGCCCTCCGGCGTCTGACGGACGACGGTGAGGACGAGGGCAGCTAGACCCGCGGCCACCACCAGGGCCAGGTTCAACCGACTGCGCATCCAATGATTATAGGGGGCAACGCCCGCACTGCCAGACGCCTTCGGGCACTGCCGGTGGTGAGCGCATGTAGTATGGTCGTGCCGTGGCTCGCAAGAAGAAGTCGGACGTCATCGACGTCGGCGAGCAGCCGAAGACCGAAGAGACCGACGAAGAGGAGTCAGGGCACAAGGACGAAGACGTCGAGCCCGAGCTCGTCGAGCAAGCGGCCGAGCTCGTCGGAGATGGCGAGGAGGAGGCCGATCCCGCCGAAGACGGCGAAGATCCGCCGCTTCCTGCCGTGCGCGGCACCGGCTCGCTCGCGCGCCGCGATCCACTCGCCGCGTACATGGCGGAGACGCGCCGCTACCCGCTGCTGAGCCCCGAGGAGGAGCACGCCCTCGCGGTACGCTTGGTGGAACACCAGGACTCCGCCGCGGCGCGTCGCCTCGTCGAGGCGAACCTGCGCCTCGTCGTAAAGATTGCGTACGAGTACCGGCGCGCCCACAAGAACCTGCTCGACCTCGTGCAGGAGGGCAACATCGGCCTGATCCAGGCGGTGTCGAAGTTCGATCCGTACCGCGGCGTGAAGCTGTCGTCGTACGCGGCGTTCTGGATCCGCGCCTACATCCTCAAGTTCATCCTCAACAACTGGCGGCTCGTGAAGATCGGCACCACGCAGGCGCAGCGCAAGCTGTTCTTCAACCTGCGCAAGGAGCGCGAGAAGCTCGAGCAGCTCGGCTTCCATCCGACGAGCGCGCTGCTCGCCGAGAAGCTCGACGTCCCCGAGAAGGAGGTCATCGAGATGGAGCGCCGGCTCGCCGCGCCCGAGGCCTCGCTCGATGCGCCGCTCGGCACCAGCGAGGACGGCGGGGAGCGCACGCGCCTCGACTACATGCCGAGCGACGACGAGCGCCCCGACCGCGCCGTCGCGAACAGCGAGTTCTCGAAGATGCTCAAGGACAAGCTCGAGGCGTTCGCGCAGACGCTCGAGGGCCGCGAGCAGACGATCTTCCGCGAGCGCTGGCTGACCGACGAGCCGAAGACGCTGCAGGAGATCGGCGACCAGTACAACGTGTCGCGCGAGCGCGCGCGCCAGCTCGAGAAGCGCATGCTCGATCGGCTGAAGAAGTACCTCGAGTCCGAGATGGGCACGGCCGTCGACATCGAGGCCCTGACGCGCGAATGACGCTGTTCGTCGTCGGCACGCCGATCGGCAACCTCGAAGACCTCTCGCCGCGTGCGGCGCGCGTGCTGCGCGAGGTCCCGCTCGTCGCGGCGGAGGACACGCGGTCGGCCAAGACGCTGCTCGCGGCGGCCGGCTCGTCGGCGCGCGTCGTGTCGTACTTCGAGGGCAACGAGGCCGCGCGCAGCGAGGACCTCCTGCGCGCGCTCGCGAGCGGCGACGTCGCGCTGATCAGCGAGGCGGGCATGCCGGGCGTCAGCGATCCGGGCGAGCGCGTGATCGCGGCCGCGATCGCGGCGGGGCATCGCATCGAGGTGATTCCCGGCCCGAGCGCGGCGCTCGCGGCGCTCGTCGCCTCGGGGCTGCCGACGGCGCGCTTCTCGTTCGTCGGGTTTCCGCCGCGGGAGGAGGGCGCGCGCCGCGAGCTGTTCGGCACGCTGCGCGGCGAGGTCGCGACGATGATCTTCTACGAGGCGCCCGATCGCGTCGGCGCGACGCTGGCGGATCTGCGCGACGCGCTCGGCGAGACGCGGCGGGCCTCGCTCGGTCGCGAGCTGACGAAGGTGCACGAGGAGCACGTGCGCGGCACGCTCGCGGAGCTGGCCTCGAAGTATGCCGAGGCGCCGCCTCGTGGCGAGTGCACGCTCGTCGTCGAAGGTGGCTCGCTCGAGGTGGAGCTGGACGTCGAACAAGCGCTGCGCGAGTTGCTCGCGCAGGGACTCGGGCCGAAGGACGCCGCGCAGCGCCTCGTCGTCAAGACCGGCAAGCCGCGCCGCCAGCTCTACCAGCTCGCGCTCGCGTTGCAGCGGGAGCCGAAGTGATCCACTTCTCGCACGGCGATCCGCACCTCGCGGTCACGGAGTGGACGCTGCCATGCGGCCTGCGCGTGATCGTCGATCAGGACCACAGCGTGCCGCAGGCGTGCGTCAGCATCTGGTATCGCGCCGGCAGCTCCGACGAGCGCGCCGACCTCACCGGCTTCGCGCACCTGTTCGAGCACCTGTTCAAGAACTCGCTGCACATCCCGTCGCACCACTACGATATCCTGCGGCGCGCGGGGGCGAGCGAGGCGAACGCGTCGACGAGCGCGGATCGCACCGCGTATCACGAGGTCGTGCCGAGCAACGAGCTCGCGCTCGCGCTGTGGCTCGAGAGCGATCGCATGGGCTACTTCTGGCCCGGCATGACGCCGGAGCGGCTCGGCGTGCAGCAGTCGGTCGTGCGCTCCGAGCGGCGGCAGCGCTACGAGAACGTGTCGTACGGCGAGGAGCGGTTCGCGCTCGCGGAGATGATGTATCCGGAGGGCCATCCGCATCGCTACCTGACGATCGGCCTGCACGAGCACATCCAGGGCGCGACGATGGCCGATGTCGAGCAGTGGTACCGCACGTGGTACGTGCCCGCGAACGCGACGCTCGTGCTCGCGGGCGACGTCGACCTCCCCGAGGCGCGCGCGCTCGTCGACCGGTTCTTCGGCAGCTTCCCGGCGAGCACGCGCCCGGAGCGGCCCGACCCGCCGCTGCCGGCGCCCGCGCGCCAGGCGCGCGAGGTCACCGACAAGTTCGCGGCGCTGACGCGCATCCATCGCGCGTGGACCGGCCCGCGCGCGTTCGCCGCCGACGAGGCGCAGCTCGATCTGCTCACGCAGGCGTGGTGCGCGGTCGGCACGGGCGCCCTGTGGAAGCGGCTCGTCTACGAGACGCAGCTCGCGCAGCGCGTGTCGGCGTGGACGCAGAATAGCCGGCTCGGCGGCGAGGTCCACGTCGCGGTCGATCTGCGCACGGGCAGCGATCCGGCCGCGGTGCACGCGATCCTCGACGAGGAGTGCGCGCGCGGCATCGATGCCGAGTCGATCGCCCGCGCCGCGACGCGCCGCGAGGCCGCCGCGATCTGGGGCCTGGCCGGGCTCACGCGCCGCGCCGGGCTCGTGCAGCGCTACGCGCTCTACAACGCCGACAGCGCCCGCGGCTCCGACGAGATCGACTCGCTCGCCCACGAGCTGCGCGTCTATCGCGAGGTCACGCCCGCCTCGATCGACGCGGCGATCGCGCGCTGGCTGCCGCCCGAGCACATGCTCGAAGTGACTACGGTCCCGGCGTCGGGTCGCGGATGACCTTGAGGTCCTTCTCGATGCCGGGCGTCATGTGCACGACGTTCTTGTCGTCGACCCAGACGACCTCGAAGTCGTCGAGCTTGTTCTCCTTGATCAGCTCGAGGCCCTTCTTCCAGCCCCAGATGAACATGACCTTGGACCACGCGTCGGCCGTGTAGGCGTCCTTCGCGCGGATCGTCACCGAGCGCGACGCGGTCGCCGGCTGGCCGGTGCGCGGATCGAGGATGTGGTGGTAGCGCACGCCGTCCTTGACGAAGCCGCGCTCGTAGTCGCCGCTCGTCGAGAACGAGTGATCCTTGACCGGCGCGAGCGCGAACATCTCGTCGCGCGTGCCGCGCGGATCGCGAATCCCGACGACCCATGGCTCGGGACCCTTGCTGCCCGCGATGTACATGTCGCCGCCGGCCTGCACCATGAAGTCGGTGAAGCCACGCTTCTTCAGCAAGGCGACGCACTTGTCGACCGCGTAGCCCTTCGCGATCCCGCCGAGCGTGATCGCCATCCCCTTGCGCTTCAAGAAGACCGTCTTGGCCTTCTTGTCGATGACGACGTCGCGCCAGCCGATCTTCTCGAGGCGCTTCTTGACGTCGGCGGGGTCGGGGAGCGACCCGTCCATGTCCTCGTCGAACTTCCACAGCCCGCGGAACGCCTCGACGGTGATATCGAACACGCCGCCGGAGTGCTTCGAGACATCGAGCGCGCGCTCGATCACCTCGAATTCCTCGTCGCTGACCTTCACGGGCTTCACACCGGCCGCCGCGTTGATCTTCGCGGTCTCGCCGGTCGGCGTCCACGTCGTCATCTCGGCGTCGAGCCGGCGCATCTCGTCGAAGACGGCCTTCGCGGCCGCGGCGGCGTCTTCCTGACGGTCGGTCCAGAACCAGACCGTCACGTACGTGCCCATCGCCTTGTCGGTGTAGGTCAGCTTGCCGGGCGCGGCGACCGCGGGCGCCGCCAGGGCAAGCAGACACAGCACCAACAGCGCGCGCACTAGTGCAGCCAGTTGATGACGCGCAGGATGATCAGGATCGCGCCGACCGCGAGCGAGAGCAGCACCGCGGCGACCGAGATCGCGAGCGTGCCCTGCGTCTCCTGCTGGATGCCCTTCCACATGCCGAAGCACGCCGGAATCGCACCAGCGGCCGCGATGATGCCGCCCGCGATCGAGCCGTGCGTCATCCCTTGGACGGCGGCGATGACGAGCCCGACCACCACCAAACCAAATGCCGCCATCGCTGGCGTCTTGGAATCCGGCACAGGATCACCCATGCGCGAAAGCTAGCACGCTAGCTCTCGGCGTACATCCGGATCTGCTCGCGCATGACGTCGTCGGTCAGCGCCTGCTGGACGGGCTCGGCGAGGCAGTCCGCGAGCACGAGGATGAAGTCTTCGACCTTGCGGTCCGCGACCAACTTCGCGAGCAAATTCTTGGCGTCTCGGCTGTCGTCGCCGGCCAGGAGCTCTCTCACCTTCGCCACCGACAGATCCCCCTGAAAGTCGATCATCATGTTCTGACGGAGGTACTCGATCAGGCGATTCACGGCGTCGGAAATAGCGCACACGAGCGTGGGGATCAATCGCTTGCACGTCCAACCAAGTTGCCGGACGATAAAGCCAGATGCCCCGCGTGCTGCTGACTGGTTTTTGCGCGGTACCGGGGCCGCGGCGCGCGGGTGTGCAGCTGCGCCACGTGATCAAGGCGCTCACGCCGCACCACTCGGTCGACCTGCTGGTCGTGCGTGAGGGCGAGCAGGCGTACGTCGAGCGGCAGGGCAGCGTGCGCGTCCTGCGCGTGCCGACCCACGAGGCCGATCCCCGCGCGCAGATCCAGGCGTTCCAGCGCGCGCTCAAGCGCCAGCTCGAAGGCGCCGAGTACGATGTCGTGCACTGCCGCGATGCGTGGAGCGGCATCCCCGTGCTCGAAGCACGGGAGCGCCTCGGCTACGCCGTCGTCTACGACCTCGCGCGCGCGCCGCTCGGCGAGAGCCTGCTCGATCCCGACCTCGACGCGCAGTATGGCCGCGACGAGGAGGCCTGCCTGCTCGCCGCCGACATGGTGCTCGCGCCGACGCCCGCCGCCGTCAAGGCGCTCGCCGGCCGCGGCAAGCCGGAGCGCGTCGTGCTGTCGCCGCCCGGCGTCGATGTCGATCGCTTCGACTGGGACGAGGCGACGAAGTCGGGTCCGCCGCGCATCCTCTATGCAGGGAGCGTCGATCCGGGCCGCGGCGTGCGCGTGATCATCCGCGCGATGGCCGCGATCGTGCGCGAGGTCGATGCGCGCCTCGTGATCGCCGGCCCGGTGATCTCGCCGAAGTTCGAGCAGGCGCTGCGCGACGGCATCCGCGAGCTCGGGCTCTCCGACAAGGTCGATCTCGCCGGCCCCGTCGATCACGATCAGCTGCCCGCGCTGATCGCGACGGCCTCGGTGTGCGTCGTGCCGGCGGCCGCGGATCTGACGCCGAACCCGACGACGGTCTTCCCGACGAAGCTGCTCGAGTACATGGCGTGCAAGCGCGCGGTCGTCGCGCCGCGCCGCGAGACCGTCTCGATGGTTGTCGAGAACAACCGCGAGGCACTGCTGTTCGAGCCCGGCGATCCGATCGACCTCGCGCGCAAGGTGCTGCGCCTGATCGGCGAGCCCGCGCTGCGCGACAAGATCGCGGCTGCCGGCTACGACCGCGTGCGCCGCGAGTGGACGGCCTCGGCGGCGCGCCGCGCGATCCGCAACGCCTACGAGACGCTCGCCGAGAAGCTCGGCGGGCTCGCCGACGAGCCGGTCGACGACGAGTCGCCGAAGGTCGAGATGCTCTCCGACGACGACTTCGAGGCGACCGTGTTCGAGGAGGCGCCGCGCTCGGTCGCCGTCGACACCGCGCTCAACCGCATGGAGATCGAGGTCGACGACGCCGGCGGCCACACCTCGAGCGAGCAGATCGCCGCACCGCCTCCGCCCGACGAGACGCAGGAGCGCGCCGCCGTGCCACCGGGCCCGCGCGATCAGGAGAGCGGGGCGTGGACGGTCAGCGCGCTGTCGTCGCCGCCGCCGGCGCCTCACGACGACTGGGTCGTCACCAACGTCTCGGCGGCCGTGCGCTCGCTCGACGACGAGGCCGCCGTCGAGGAGACCGCCGCCCACGACGGCACGCCCGTCGAGGTCACGCCGGCGCCCGCGCTGTCGGAGAACTCGTTCGTCGCGGGCGAGATCGACGTCCCGACGCCGGCGCCGGTCATGCGGACGACCGACAAGACGCCGGCCGTCGAGTTCACGGCCGCGAGCTCGCTGCTCGGGAGCCCCGATCCCGCCGATCCCGACACCGGTAGCCGCACGCCGCCGATCGAGATCGAGAGCCGAAAGCCCCTCCCGAACCGTTCGTGAGTTAACGTCCGCGCTGGAGGCCCGGTATTCCGGTCGTCGCGCTGGTCAATCTGCTGTTCGGAATCGGCTTCGCCTTGATCGCACGCGACCGCATCAAGGCTGATGGCCCTTTCGCATCGCCGGCGTTTCACCTCGTCGTGCTCCACGCGGGCGCAGTCGTTGCGCCGGTCGCGCTCTACTTCTATGCCGTGCACCCGGCGTGGGCCTGGATGTACTGGCTCGACCCGGCGAAGCTGTCGGGGATCGCGGTGCTGCCGCTGATGGTCGGTCACGCCGGCCTCGTGATCGGCGCCTGGTACGTCGCGGCCATGTTGATCCGCAACAACCTGCAGGGCGCCCTCTACTATGTCGTCGGGGCGCTCGCCCTGACGCTGCTCGTCCTCGTCGTCGGCGGCATGAACCGGCTCGCGACGGCGGCCGACTTTGTCGGCTACGCGACCCACCACGGCGTGTCGCTGTTCGCGGTGCAGCTGGGGTGGGCGTTCGTCGTGTCGCTGCTCGCCCTGTTCGGATCGGCGATCTACATCGCGATCGAGCTGGGTCGCGACGGGCGCCGGGTACGCAGCCGGTGATAGGATAGAGCCTGATGAGGTGGGTGCTCGTCGCGCTGCTCGTGGGCTGTGGCCCGGTGGCGTACGTCAGCCAGGTCACGTTCGACGCGGACAACGCCGTCGCGGCCGCGCGCGCCGCGCACGCCGAGAAGTACAGCCCGTACTGGTGGACGCGCGCGACGCAGTACCTCCACATGGCACGCGAGGTCGCCGCGCACGCCGACTTCCAGGGCGCGAATCGCTTCGGGCGCCTCGCGACGGAGGCCGCGAAGAACGCGCGCGCCGAGTCCGAGCAGGCCGCGGCGAGTGGTCCCGCGCCGGCGAAGCCCGAGGATGCGGGCAGCGCGCTGGCGCCCGCGAAGTCCGACGAGCCGGCCCCCGCGAAGGAAGCGCCATGAAGTGGCTGCTCGTCGTGCTGGCGCTCGTCGGGTGTGCGGGCACGCAGGTGCGCTCGCAGACCACGTCGACCGACGGCCTGATCACGACGGCGCGCGACAACGGCGCGCAGAAGTGCGCTCCGGTCGAGCTCGCGATGGCGGAGTCGCACAACGACTACGCGCAGCACGCGCTCGACGAGGGCAACTACTACGACGCCAAGCGCGAGGCCGACGTCGCCGAGACGAACGCGAAGCTCGCGATCGAGAAGTCGCCGCGCGAGAAGTGCGTGCCGAAGAAGGCGCCCGGCGATCGCGATCACGACGGCATCACCGACGACATCGACAAGTGCCCCGACGAGCCGGAGGACAAGGACGGCTTCCAGGACGAGGACGGCTGCCCGGATCCCGACAACGACTTCGACGGCATCCCCGACAAGGACGACAAGTGTCCGATGGACCCGGAGGACAAGGACGGGTTCGAGGACGAGGACGGCTGTCCCGACGTCGACAACGACGGCGACGGGCTCTCCGACAAGATCGATCAGTGCCCGAACGAGCCGGAAGACAAGGATGGCTTCCAGGACGACGACGGCTGCCCCGATCCCGACAACGACGGCGACGGCATCCTCGACAAGGACGACAAGTGCCCGCTCGAGGCCGGCGTGCCGCCCGACGGCTGCCCGAAGAAGTACAACCTCGTCGTCGTCACGGAGAAGAAGATCGAGCTCAAGCAGACGGTCTACTTCGACTTCAACAAGGCGACGATCAAGCCGGTCTCGTTCGCGCTCCTCGACGACGTCGCGCAGGCGATGAAGGACAACCCCAAGATCAAGGTCGAGGTGCAGGGGCACACCGACTCCGTCGGCAACGACGCCTTCAACCTCAAGCTCTCCCAGCGGCGGGCCGAGAGCGTGCGCAACTACCTGATCAAGAAAGGCATCTCCTCGGACCGCATGACCCCGAAGGGGTACGGCGAGAACGTACCGATAGCTGACAACCGCACCAAAGACGGTCGGGATCAGAATCGGCGAGTGGAATTCGTCATCACCGAACGCTGACTTCGGTGTTATTACCTCCCACATGAGGGCCGTAAGTCTCCTCGCGCTTTGCGCGATCTTGGTCACGTTCCGCATCGCTCACGCCGACGGGCGCGGCGACGTCGAGAAGAAGATCAAGGAGGCGATGGAGCAGTACGACCTGATGGACTACGACGCGGCGAAGAAGCTGCTCAATCAGGCGCTCCAGACCGCGAAGAAGGCCAAGCTCGACAAGGATCCCATCAGCGCGAAGGCGTACCTCGACCTCGGTATCGTCGACTTCGTCAACGGCGACCAGGCCGGCGCGAAGGAAGCGTTCACCACGGCCGCCTCGATCGAGCCGAAGATCCAGATCGATCCGGCCTACAAGACGGCCGAGATGGCCAAGCTGCTCGACGCGTCGCGCGGCTCGGCGGCGCCCGGCGGTGACGCCGGCGGCGGCGACCTCGGCGCACCCGCCGCCGACTGCAGCTCGGTCAAGGGCCTCCAGCACGAGATCATCGACTCCGCGAAGGGCGGCGCACCGCTCAAGATCGAGGCGCTCGTCGGCAGCGACGTGAAGCCGGTCAAGGTCTCGATCATGTATCGCCCCGAGGGCGCGACCGACTTCACCGAGGTGAAGATGTCGGCGAACGGCTGCAAGTACACCGGCTCGATCCCGGCCTCCGGCCTGCGCGGCAGCCTCGTGCACTACTACGTCGCCGCGTACAACGAGGCCGGCAAGCCGATCGCGGCGAAGGGCTCGCAGGGCTCGCCGAACATCATCGAGGTCACCGCGCCCACGCCCGGCTCCGGCAACTCGGGCCCCTCGGATGACGAGGATCCGATCAGCGGCAAGAAGGTCGTCGCGTCGTCGGGCGGCAGCAGCGGCGGCGACAGCACGAGCTCTGGCGGCGAGGTCTCGTCGTCCGTCACCGTCGGCCCCAAGCACCAGAAGATCTACATCGCGGTCGCGGGCGGCACGGGCTTTGGCTACGTCACCGGCACGACCGAAGGCATGAACCCGGTGAAGTCGTGCTGCATCGGCGCGTCGCTCGTCGTGATCCAGCCCGAGATCGGCTTCAACGTCTCGCCCAAGCTCGCCGTCGCGGTCGCGGGCCGCATCGGCATCCCGATGGGCGCGAACATCGACGGCCACGCGACGGCCGCCCCCGGCGTCCTGCTGCGCGTTCGCTACGCGCTCTCGCCGACGGGGCAGGGCGTGCGCGTGATGGCGCAGGCCGGTGCCGGCGTGCTCCGCAACACGATCAAGCTCGACAACGCGACCGCCGGCATGGACACGGACATCGTCGCGCAGGGCCCGCTGCTGATCGGCGCGGGCGTCGGCTACACGAAGGCGCTCTCGGGCAACATCTCGTTCATCGCGGACCTGTCGGCGCTCGCGGGCATCGCGACGACGTCGCAGGCGTTCTCGTCGCCGAAGCTGAACTCCGGCGTCGGCGCCGACCTGTCGCTCGGCCTGCAGCTCGGCTTCTAGGCCGAGAGCTCGCCGGCCTGCAGCCAGTGCGACCCGGCGCACGGGCGCGCGGCTACGGGGCGGAGCGCACGACGGCTACGAGAGCAGCGCGCGCAGCGGGTGCAGCACGATGTGGATCTCGCCGGCCGTGACCTCGGCGGCCGACGGCGCGGCCGCGAGCACGACCGCGGCCTCGACGACCTTGTCGCCGCCCTCGTTGAGATAGATCACGCGCTTGAGCGGGCGGCGGGTCGCGGCGACCGTCTGCAGGTCGTCGAACAGCGACGGGTAGACCTCGGGCAGCGCGGAGTCGCGGAGCTGGAGGCCGCCGGCGTCGCCGGCCGCGCCGAGGAACGCGAGGAACGCCGGGTTCGCGGCGCGCACGCGGCCGTTCGGATCGCAGGACGCCATCGGCAGCGGAACCGCGCCGAAGATCTCGGAGGCGGCCTTGAGGCGGTGGTCGTGATCGCGGCGCTCGCGAGCGGCATCGGGGGCGAGCGCGCGGCGGCGCGACGGGCCGCCCTGATCCATGCCGAGCATCTGCATCAGCGTGCGGAGCTCGTACATGAACGTCGCGACGTCGGGGTGGCGGTCGGCGGGGTTCTTCGCGGTGGCGCGCGCGATGATGACGTCGGCGCGCTCGTCGAGCTCGGGCACGAGCTTCGACGGCTTCGGCAGCGCCTCCGTCTTGTGCCGCATCATGACCGCCTTCGACTCGCCGACGAACGGCATGCGGCCGGTCAGCAGCTCGAAGAACACGATGCCCATCGCGTAGATGTCCGAGGCCTGCGAGGCGGGCGCGCCATCGATGCGCTCGGGGGCGAGGTACTCGGGGGTGCCGTCGACGCCGTCGTTGCGGCCGAGGTCGGCGCGCGACAGACCGAAGTCGAGCAGCTTGACGATGCGCCGCTGGGCCGGCGTGCGGACCAGGAACATGTTCTCGGTCTTGATGTCGCCGTGGAGGATCTGGCGCGAGTGGATGAAGCGCACGGCATCGCCGAGCTGCCACATGATGTCGCACGCGACCTTGGGCGACATCGCGCCGGAGTGGCGGAGCTTGGCGTGCACGGTCTGGCCCTCGAGGAGCTCCATGACCATGAACAGGCCGAACGAATCGTCCTGACCGAAGTCGACGATCGAGCAGATGTTGTCGTGCGAGAGCGCGGAGGCGAGGCGGGCCTCGCGATAGAACAGCTCGCGGATCCGCGGGTTGACGGCGAGCGCGCTCTTGATCAGCTTGAGCGCGAACGCCTTGCCGAGCGCTTGGTGGCGCACGCGCAGCACGCGGCCCATGCCACCGCGCCCGAGCTGGCCGTCGACGATGTAGCGGCCGCCGATGATGTCGGTCATCCGGGCGCCGCGCGGGCGGCCGTCCGGACCGACGAGCGTCGGGTCGTCGGCGTACTCGACATGCGAGCCGGTCGCCGAGGGCACGCCATCGAGGTCGCCCGCGACGTACGACTTGGTCGACAGTACGGATCGTGTCGCCGAGGGCAACAGCGTCTCGTGACCTTCCCTCTCCACCAGTTCTCCCACGTCGAGATCGCTGTCGGACGTAGTCGGCATTACCTCATCGTACTATAAGGGACGCATGGACGAGTCGAGCTTCGACCGGATCGCCCGCGACGAGCTCCGGCACCTCGAGGACGCGTTTGCCGAGGTCGACCCCGACGACGTCGAGGTGTCGGTCAGCGACGGCGTGCTCCGGCTAGATTTGCGTGACGGCACGAAGATCGTGATCAACAGCCACCGGGCGGCCGGGCAGATCTGGATGGCGGCGGTCGCGAGTGCCTGGCACTTCGACCCCGGCTCCGACGGGAAGTGGGTCGCCTCGAAGTCCGGCGACGAGCTGCATTCGACGCTCGCGCGGCTCCTGCGCGACCGGATCGGTCTCGAGGTCCGGCTGTAGTATCGTCGGGCATGGCCGAGTCGCAGATTCTGAGTGTGATCCGGGTGTGGGCCGCGGTCGCCTGGGCGGATGGCGTCCTGGCCGAGGCCGAGGCGGACGGGATGCGCCGGCTGATTCGCACCGCGGATCTGACTCCGGAGGAGCGCGCTGCCGCGACGCGCTACCTCGACGCGAAGGTCGACCTGCCCGACGTCATGCTGACGAACGTCAATCCCGAGGCGCGACGAGGGATTTACCGAGCGGCGTGCCGGATGGCGGTCGTCGACCACGTGTTCGCCCACGCCGAGCGCAAGATGCTCGACCGGCTGCGAGGGATGCTCAGCATTCCCGCGGAGATCGCGGTCGAGATCGAGGCGGACATTCCCGGACTGGAGCCGTAGACTTCCCTATGCAGAAGCGTCACTCGATTCGCCATCTCGCCTGGCGAGGCGGGGTGGCGGTGGTGTCGCAGGCGATGATGTTCACCGGGTTCTACCCGGTGGTGCCGCACCTCATGCGAGGGCGGGTATCCGCGAAGACCCTGCTCGCAGAGTGGGGAATGTCGGCCGCGGTCTCGGCGGCCCGACCAGTGGGCTTCCTGCCGCTGCCCGGCTCCCGCGGCGAAGGGCCACGCCCGATCATCGTGCTGCATGGCTACGCGATGAACCGGGCGAACTTTCTCCCGCTCGCGTACCGGATGTCACGCAAGGGCCTCGGGCCCATCCTCGGCTTCGAGTACTGGACGCTCGGGCGCACCGCCGCCGCCGCGCGCCAGCTCGCGTGGTTCGTCGAGCACGTGCAGGCCGTGACCGGCTCGCCGCAGGTCGACCTGATCGGCCACTCGATGGGCGGCGTCGTCGCCCGTTACTACGTCACGCTCGGCGGAGGCGACGGCGCGGTCCACCGCCTGATCACGATCGGCTCGCCGCACGGCGGCACCGACGTCTCGCGCATCGGCATCGGCCACGCGAACCGCGAGCTGTTCATAGGCAGCAAGCTCGTCACGCGCCTCGCCGCTGCGCCTCGCCCGCAGCTGACGCGCGTGACCACGATCCTCTCGCACGGCGACGCCCTCGTGCCGGCGGCGCACCAGGCCGAGATCCCGGGCGCGGAGCGCATCGTGTTCGACGACCTCGGGCACGTCGCGATGCTCGGCTCGCGGCGGGTCGCGCGCGAGATCATCGCGCGCCTGAAGTAGCGGGAGCGATCAGACGGTGCTCCGACAGCGCGATCCGCATGAGCCGATCGTACGCGAAGCCGGGCGCGGTTTGTCGCGTGACCGAAGCGGAGCGGGGACCTACGCGAACAGCGTCGCCATCGTGGCGCGCGTGATCGTCACGTCGACGAGCTCGCCGATCGCGCCGACGCCCGCCGGCAGGATGACGGTCTTGAAGCCGTCGGTGCGGCCCATCAGCTGCTGCGGATCGCGCTTGCTCGGGCCGTGCACGAGGACGCGCTCGCGCCGGCCGACGTGCGCCGCGAACACCTCGGCGCTGATCTTCTCCTGCAGCGCGACGATGTCCGCGAGGCGGCGAGCCTTGGTCTCCGGCGAGACGTCGTCGGGGAGCTTCTTCGCCGCGAACGTCAGGTCGCGCTCCGAGTACGCGAACATGAACGCGCTGTCGAACCTGATCTCGCGCATCAGCTCGAGCGTCCGGGCGTGGTCGTCGTCGGTCTCGCCGGAGAAGCCGCTGAGGATGTCGGTCGAGAGCGCGATGTCGGGCATCGCGGCGCGCAGGCGCGCGACGATCCCGCGGTAGTCGGCGACGGAGTAGCCGCGCCGCATGCGCTCGAGCACGACGTCGCTGCCGGACTGCACCGGCAGGTGGACGTACTTGCAGACCTTCGGCTCCTCGGCGATCGCGGCGACGACGTCGTCGGTGAAGTCGACCGGGTAGGGCGACGTGAAGCGGATGCGCTCGAGCCCGTCGATCTTGGCGACGGCGCGGAGCAGCTGCGCGAACGTGACGTCCTCGTAGGCGTACGAGTTGACCGTCTGGCCGAGCAGCACGACCTCGCGATAGCCGGCCTCGACGAGCTCGCGCGTCTGGCGCAGCACCTCGCGCGGCGACGCTCCGCGCTCGCGCCCGCGCGTGAACGGCACGACGCAGAACGTGCAGAACTTGTCGCAGCCGCGCTGGATCGTGACGAAGCCGCTGATGCCGTCGCCACCGGCGGCGTTCGAGAGGCCCTCGTACGTCTCGGCCTTGTCGAGCTTGATGTCGACGAGCGGGTGCGCGTGCTCGCTGCGCGCCGCGGCGAGCAGGTCGGGCATGCGGCGATACGAGTCGGGACCGGCGATCACGTCGACGGCGGGCGCGCGATCGGCCAGCCCTTCCTTCAGGTGCTCGGCCATGCAGCCGACGATCGCGAGCACCGTCCCCGGCCGCTTGCGCTTGAGCGCACCGAGCTCGGCCGCGCGCGCGATCACGCGCTCCTCGGCCTTCTCGCGCACCGCGCACGTGTTGACGACGATGACATCCGCGTCGTCCGCCTTCGCGGCCGGCGCGTAGCCCGCATCCGCGAGCACGCTGCCGATGAGGTCGCTATCCGCGACGTTCATCTGGCAGCCGTACGTCTCGACATACACGCGCGGCGCGCCGGGCGCCGGGGCCGTGCGCACCGGTGCCGCACGCTTTCCGAGGGGCACGAGGCGCTCCGACATCGCCCCGGGAGTTACCAGGCGGCGGCCTCCGCGTCTACTGCGCAGACACGAGGGTCTACGCGGCGTTAGCGCGCAGTTGCGGCCGGTCAGTCGCCGTAGGGTGCGAACGGTGCCAGGTGGGCGAGCTCGTCGGGGCTGTACGCGTCGGCGCTCCCCGCGGGCAGCCTCGCGCGGACCCAGCCGATGACCATCGCGCGCGCACGCGCGCCCGCCTCGTCGTCGGCGCAGTCGGCCCACAGCTCGTACAGCGCGCGCCGCCGCGCGACGGGATCCCGCTCGCGCGCCCACAGCTCCTCAAGCGTGCGCTGCATCAGCTCCGCGCTGCGCGCCGCCTGCTCCTTGCGGAATGCCGCGCCGCGCTCGGCGCGCTCGGCGCGCGTGTCGTCGAGCAGCTTCGCCTTGCGCGACGAGTACGGATCCGCGTGCGCGTACCGCCGGTACAGCCAGGCCGTCAGATCCGCGGCGCCGCCCAGGCTCACCGTGTTGTTCGACTTCTGCTTCGCGCGCTTCTCCGCCTCGGGCGCGAGAGGGTCGTCGCACATCGGGTCTCCCCACGTGTCGCATGCGCCGGGCACCGCCTTCGCCAGCTCGCTCAGCTCCGACGTCGTGCCGTAGCGCGTCGCCGCGTACGGATCGCGATACCACTCCTGCAGCGCATCGCCGAGCTCGTGCAGGTCCTTGTCGACGTCGAGGTGCGGGATCGGCACGTGCCAGTGCAGGTCGATGTCCGCCTTGTCGTGAAAGTACGCGGTGCCGTCGGGCTCGACGACGACGGTCGTCACGCGATCGCGGATGACGGCGCCGCCGCCGGAGACGCTCTCGAGCTTGCCGGACTCGCGTGCACGCGCGGCGAGCCCCGGTCCGCCGGCCGCGATGCGCTCCGCGACGTCGGGTGCGAGCGCGAGGTCGGGGCCGCGCATGTGGAGGCCGCCGCCGGTTCGAGTCGAGGTCGTGGAGTGGGGCTCGCCGCCGGCCGCCGTGTCGCGCCGGGAACCCGGCTCGTGGCTGTTGCCCGGCTCGTGGCTGTTGCCCGGCTCGCGAGCGGTTGCGATGCGAGGCGCGCTTGCGCGCGGCGGGCGATCCCCGGCGGGGCCGCGGGTCTCGGCGAAGCCGCGGGTGTCGGCGGGGGCGAGGACGGCAGCTGCGCGCGGCTCGTCGAGCACGACGACCTCGATGAGCGGCGGCTCCGTGACGTCCACGTGCGGCGGCTCGTCGACGCTGTGCGCGGGCGTCGCGGGCGCCGCGGGTGTCGCGGGCGTCGCGGGCGTCGTGGGCGCGCGCGGTGCCGGCAGCCAGTGCACGACGAGCGCGACTGCCGCGCCGTGGAGCAGCGCCGATCCGACCAGCACGTCGGCCCGCACGACGGTGAGACCGCCGCGCGACGGGAGGGTTGCCCGACGCGTGGACCGCTGCGGCACCGGAGGCGTGCCCGCGCGGGTCGAGCGCGCGCAGGTGCAGGCGGGCCGGAGGTCGTGCTTGCATCGCGCGGCGGGCCGGCCTAGCGTGCGGCCGTGGGCGAGTTGCCGTCGATGGATGACATCCTGCGTGGGTCGAAGAAGCGCGAGAAGCGCGCGGACCTGACGCTCGGGCTGCTGGTGCCGGCGGGCGCGGCGGCGCTGCTGTTCGGGTTCAATGCGCTCGGGCCGAGTGGCGGGTACTCGTTCTACATCCTGCCGATCGGTGCGTTCGGGTTCGGCGCGTCGCGTGTCGTGCGCGGCCTGTCGGGCTGACGTGCGGTAGCATCGCATCGTGCGCTTCGCGCTCCGCATCGTGGGCTGGCTCGTCGTGGCGCTCACGGTCGTCGCGGCGCTCGCGACCGTCGGTGGGCGGCTCGGCGCGCTCGTCGGGCTGGCGGTGGCGGTCGCGGCGACGCTGTGGCAGTGGCTGTGGCTGCCGCGGTCGGCGCACGCGGCGTTCGAGGCAGGGCGGTTCGCGCGCGCGGCGCGGCGGTACCGGCTGCTCGGCTGGGTCGCGGGGACGCAGGCGCGCGAGCGGGCGGCGCTGCTGTCGCGGGCGGGGTGCGCGATCGCGGTCGGCGAGCACGCGGCGGCGGAGGCGCTGCTCGCCGGGGTCGATGCGACGGGGCTCGATACGAGCGAGCGCGCGGTGTGGCTGAACAACCGTGCGTGCGCGGCGATGGCGCGCGATCCGCATGCGGCGCTCGCGCTGATCGACGAGGCGAGCGCGCTGCGGCCGGACGTGCCGGCGCTGCAGCACACGCGCGGAGTGGCGCTGCTCGCGGTCGGGCGCGTCGACGACGCGATCGCTGTCCTCGACGGCATGCGCGCGGGTGGCGAGCTGCCCAAGGCGCTCGAGGCGGAGCGCTGCCGCGACCTCAGCCGCGCGTGGGGACAGAAGGGCGAGGCGGCGTATGCCGAGGACTACCGGCAGCGTGCGGCGGCCGTCGCGCGCTGACTAGCGCCAGCTGCCGCCGAGCTCGGCTTCGAAGATGTCGCACGCGAGCGAGACGCACTCGTTGCAGAGCGCGGTGCCGGCGCGGCCGAGCAGCTTCTTGACGTCCGCCTCGCGCTTGTTGCACCAGGCGCAGTGATCGGCGGCGCCGGTGCGGTCCTGCGCGGCGGTCGCGGCCTCGAGCTGCTCCTGCGAGGGGACCATGAACTCGCCGGTGTTACCGACGGAGAGCCCGCCGCCGAGCGTCTGGTGGCACGGCGCGCACACCATGACGAGCTCGCCGCCTTCGAGGGCCTGGCTGCAGATCGGGCACTGCACGGATCGAGGCTACTCCGACGCGGGCAGCGTGACCACGACTTTGGTGCCCTTGCCGACCTCGGACTCGGCATCGATGCGGCCGCCGTGCTCTGCGACGATCGCGTAGCAGATCGCGAGGCCCAGGCCCGTGCCCTTGGGCTTCGTCGTGAAGAACGGGTCGAACATGCGCGCGAGCACGTCCTTCGCCATGCCCCAGCCGTCGTCGGTGATCGTGATCGTCGTGCCGCGGCGCGCGTCGACGCGCACGGTTTTCGCGCCCGCCTCGGCGGCGTTGCGGACGAGGTTCCAGAGGACCTGGCGCAGCTTGGCGGGGTCGGCGTTGACGCGCAGCGGGCGCTCGAGGTCGGCCTTGAGCTCGACCTCGGCGAACGCGGCGTCGGCGCGCGCGACCTGGAGGATCTCGTCGATCATCGTCGCGACGTCGAGGTCGATCGACTGCTTCGGGCGCGGGTTCGCGTAGTCGAGCAGGTCGCCGATGAGCAGGTTCAGGCGCTGGATCTCGCGGTGGACGATCGTCATCAGCGTGCGGTCGTCCTCGGAGGCTTGCGGCGACTGGCGCAGCAGCTCGATCGAGCCCGAGATCGACGCGAGCGGGTTGCGGATCTCGTGCGCCACGCCTGCAGCGAGCTGGCCGACCGTCGCGAGGCGCTCCGCGCGGCGCGCGTGCTGCTCGAGGCGGCGCAGCTCCGTGAGGTCCTGGAAGTTGATCACGCGCCCGACGACCTGGTCGCGCTCGTCGCGCAGCGGCGACACGGTGACGCCGAGTGCCTTCGTGCCGACGACGAGATCGGCGCGCCGCTCGACCAGCGCGGAGACGCCGGGCATCACGGTCTCGATCGCGGCGCCGGAGAGGTCCTCGCGGCCGAGGATCTCGAGCGCGGATTCGTTCGCGGTGATCACGGAGCCGTCGGGCGCCGTCGTGATCAGGCCCGACGACAGCGAGCGCACGATGTCCTGATGCAGCGTGAGCAGCTCGGCGGCGGCGCGCCGCGTGGTCGCGAGCGTCTCGGCGCCGCGCTCGAGCTGATCGCCGAAGATGTAGGACAGCGCGCCGACGCCGATCAGCGCCGCCGTGTTGATGCCGAGCGTGCGGATCAGCTCGACGACGGCCTGCTGGTTCGTCAGCAGCGCCACCGCGAGCATCGCGCCGAGCGCCGCGATCGTGACGACGACCGCGCCGCGCCGGTAGCTCACCGCGCCGGCCGCGACGATCGTCAGCGCGTACAGGAAGATGTACGGCGACGTCGCGCCGCCGGTGGTCGCGACGAGCGCGCTCGTCAGCACGAGGTCGACCGCGAGCATCGGCCGCGCGACGCGCTGCGGACGCATGCCGCTGCGCAGCAGCGCGCCGAACACGACGGTCGCGACGTACTGGCCGGCGATGATCGCCGACTGCCGCCACATCGCGGCGCGCGCCGGGTGTTCCTGCGCCGCGAGCAGCCACACGGACAGGCCGAGCACGAACGTGACGACGAGCGTGCGCAGCGCGAGCAGGCGCGCGACGCGGCCGCGCAGATCGCTCGGCGGCGCTGGGGCGGGCGCGCGGACCAGCGAGTCGCCCGGTGTCGCGACCGGCGCCGCCGTCGCCATCGCTAGCCCTGGATGTTGCCTGCCAGCTTGAAGATCGGCAGGTACATCGCGATGATCAGGCCGCCGACGACGACGCCGAGGAACGCCATCATCACCGGCTCGATCAGCGAGGTGAGGCCGGCGACCGCCGTATCCACTTCTTCCTCGTAGAAATCGGCGATCTTGTTGAGCATCTGATCCATCGCGCCGGTCTGCTCGCCGACGCCGATCATCTGGACGACCATCGTCGGGAATACGCGCGACTCGGCGAGCGGGCCGGCCATGTCGTGACCTTCGGCGATCTTCGCGCGCGCGCGCATGATGCCGGCCTGCACGACGCGGTTGCCGGCGGTCTTGCCGCAGATGTCGAGCGCGTCGAGGATCGGCACGCCCGACGACAGCAGCGTGCCGAGCGTGCGCGTGAACCGGGCGACGACGATCTTGCGCAGCACGGCCCCGATCACCGGCACGCGCAAGAGGAAGCGGTCGAGCGCGATGCGGCCGTTCTCGGTGCGCCGCATCGCCATGACGCCGAAGACGAGGCCGGTGAGGCCGCCGACGAACAGGTACCAGCGGTTCAAGAACGCGTGCGACAGGTTGATGACGACCTTCGTCGCGCCGGGCAATTCGGCGTGACCCATGTCGTGGTACATGCGCTCGAACGTCGGGATGACCTTGATCAGCATCACGCAGATCACGGCGATCGCGACGACGAGGATGCCCGTCGGGTAGTACATCGCGCTCTTGAGCTGGCCGCGCAGCTTGACGTTCTTCTCGATGTAGACCGCGAGGCGGTTCAAGATCGAGTCGAGGATGCCGCCGACCTCGCCGGCCGCGACGAGGTTGACGTACAGCTCGTCGAAGACCTTCGGGTGCTGCTTCAAAGCATCCGAGAACGTCGAGCCCTGCTCGACGCGGTTCTTCACGCTCGTCAGGATCTTCTGGAACGACTTGTTCTCGGTCTGGGCGGCGAGGATGTCGAGGCATTGCACGAGCGGCAGACCGGCATCGATCATCGTCGCGAGCTGGCGCGTGAAGATCTGCAGGTCCTTCGGCGCGACGCCGGAGCCGATCTGGATGTTGACGTTGAGGCCGCCGCCTTCCTTGCGCACGCGGCCGACGGTCAGGCCATCGGCGCGCAGGCGATCCTCGACGATCGCGGCCGAGTCCGCGTCCATGACGCCACGACGCTTCTCTCCCGCGCGCGTCGTGCCTTCCCATTGGAACTTGGCCATCTGCTAGCTCCTCAGCGTCGTTGACTCGTCGTTTGGTTCGCCGGCCCGGCGAGGTTCCCCAGCGAGCCGCCGCCGTTCAGGATCATCGTCTTCAGCTCGTCGACCTCGCTCGAGTGGCCGATGCACTCCTCGAGGCTGATCTGCTTCTTCAGGTACAGCTCGCACAGCGCCTGGTTCATCGTCTGCATGCCGAACTTCGACTGCCCGATCTGCATCTGCGAGTAGATCTGGTGCAGCTTGTCCTCGCGGATCAGGTTGCGAATCGCGGGATTCGGCACCATCACCTCGGCGGCGAGCGCGCGGCCCGAACCGGTGGCCTTCGGGATCAGCGTCTGCGTGACGACGCCCTCGAGCACGAACGACAAGACCGCGCGGATCTGGCTCTGCGCGTGCGATGGGAACACGTCGACGATACGGTTGATCGACTGCACCGCGCTGTTCGTGTGCAGCGTGCCGAAGCAGAGGTGGCCGGTCTCCGCGACCGTCAGCGCCGCCTCGATCGTCTCCTGATCGCGCATCTCGCCGATCAGCACGACGTCCGGATCCTGGCGCAGGATGTACTTCAGCGCGCGCTTGAACGACTGGCTGTCGCGGCCGATCTCGCGCTGGTTCACGAGACACGCCTTGTGTGTGTGCTGGAACTCGATCGGATCCTCGATCGTGACGATGTGCCCCCGCATGTTCGTGTTGATGCGGTCGATCATCGACGCGAGCGTGGTCGACTTGCCCGAGCCCGTCGGGCCGGTGACGAGCACGAGGCCGCGCGGCTTGTCGCACAGCTCCTGGATCACCGGCGGCAGGCCGAGATCCTGGAGCGGGATGATCTGGTACGGGACGATCCGGAACGCGCCCGCGACGCAGCTCTGCTGCATGTACACGTTCGCGCGGAAGCGAGCGAGGTTGCGGATGCCGAACGAGAAGTCGATCTCGAGGTCTTCCTCGAAGCGGAGCTTCTGCGCGTCGTTCATCACCGAGTAGCAGAGCTGCTTGGTATCGACCGGCGTCAGCGGCTCGGTCTGCAGGCGAACGAGCTCGTTGTCGATGCGCAGGCGCGGCGGCGAGCCGGCGGTGATGTGGAGATCCGATGCTCCCTTGTCGAGCATCGCCTTGAGCAGCGCTTGCAGGTTGAGCGGGGCCATGTGCTCGATCCTTAGTCGTCCACCGTGGTGCGCAGGACTTCTTCGGGGGTCGTCACGCCTTCGAGGATCTTCTGGATGCCGGCCATGCGCAGCGACTGCACGCCCTGGCGGATCATCTCGGTCTTGATCTCGGCCGCCGATGCACCCTGGAGCACGAGCTCCTTGAGCGGATCGACGAACGGCATCACCTCGTAGAGCGCGACGCGGCCCTTGTAGCCGGTGTTGTTGCAGGTGCCGCAGCCCTTGCCCTTCATGACCTTCGCGGTGCGGATCTGCTCGTCGCTCATGCCCATCTTCTGCAGCGCCTCGGGATGCTTCTCCGCGGGGATCTTGCAGTCGTTGCAGATGCGGCGCGCGAGGCGTTGCGCGAGCACGAGGTTGACCGAGGCCGTCACGAGGAACGGCTCGATGCCCATGTTGAGCAGGCGCGACACCGTCGAGGGCGCGTCGTTCGTGTGCAGCGTCGACAGCACGAGGTGGCCGGTGAGCGCGGCCTTCACCGCGATCTCGGCGGTCTCGAAGTCGCGAATCTCGCCGACCATGATGATGTTCGGGTCCTGCCGCAGGAACGCGCGCAGCGCGGTCGCGAAGTTCAGGCCGATGTCCTCGTGCATCTGCACCTGGTTGATGCCGTGCAGGTTGAACTCGACCGGGTCCTCGGCGGTGGAGATGTTCGTGTCGATCGTGTTGAGCTCGGAGAGCGCCGAGTACAGCGTGGTCGTCTTGCCCGAGCCGGTCGGGCCCGTGACGAGCACCATGCCGTAGGGCTTCTTGATCGACTCCTTGAAGTCACCGAGCGGCTTGACGTCGAAGCCGAGCTTCGTCATGTCGAGCTGCAGGTTCGACTTGTCGAGGAGACGCATGACGATCTTCTCGCCGAACAGCGTGGGCAGCACGCTGACGCGGAAGTCCATCTCCTTGTTGCCGCCGATCTTGAGCTTGATGCGGCCGTCCTGCGGCAAGCGGCGCTCGGCGATGTCGAGCGACGCCATGATCTTGAGGCGCGACGTGATCGCGTTGCGCAGCTTGAGCGGCGGCCGCATCTCTTCCTGCAGGATGCCGTCGACGCGGAACCGCACGCGGAAGCTCTTCTCGTACGGCTCGATGTGGATATCCGACGCCTTCTTCTTGATCGCGGACAGCAGGATCGCGTTGCAGAGCTTGACGACCGGCGCCTCGCCGGCCTGGTTCTCGAGATCGACGACGTTGACGTTCTCGTCGGCGACGGCCGAGTAGTCGACGTTGTCGATGTCGCCGAGCTCGCCGACCATCTGGTCGAGGTCGGGCCCCTTGTCGTAGTAGCGGCTCAGCGCCGCTTCGATGCCGGCCTCGCTCGAGACGACCGGGTCGATGTTGTACTGCGTCAGGAACTTCAGCTCGTCGATCGCGTAGATGTTCGACGGGTCCGCCATCGCGACGACCAGCGTCGGGCCGTTGCGGCGGATCGGGATGACCTGATGCTTCTCGCAGATCTCGCGCGGCACGAGCTTGAGGACCGCCTGGTCGATCTCGAGCTCGCTGAGGTTGATCGACGGCAGGCTGTACTGCTTCGCGACGAAGCTCGTCAGCGCCTGGTCGTTCACGTATCCCAGGCGCGCGAGCGTGGCGCCCAGCCGCTTACCGGTGCGCTTGGCTTCATCCTGCGCCTGCTGTAGCTGCTGGAGCGAGAGCATCTTCTCGCGGACCAGCAGCTCTCCAATGCGGCTCATTGACCAGGGTCCCCCAGGAAAAAACTTCGGACTTTCGACAAGGTAACCCGGGGTCGGGGTAGGCGTCAAACCGCCTGGCCGCCCCCGCCGCGATGAAATATTCGCGTCCCGCGCACGTCAGAAAAGTTGCGAACACCGATCACCGCCCCGAAGGTGACGCTGGGAGGCACCATGAGCTACGCAGACGCCAAGGAAATCGCGCTCCTCAGGCTGGAGCTGCGGACGTGCTGGGAGATGTGTGATCACGGCGGCGCCATGTCGGCGCTTGCCCGCCTGACCCAACGGGTAGGCAACGACAACGAGCTCGCCGCCGAGGTCCGGCGGTGGTCGTTCAAGCTCCAGCTCGCCGCCTGAATCGCCGCGCGGCGTGACGTCGCGCACCCGCGACAGCTCGTTCACGGCTCGTCGCGCGTTCGTTCGCGTACGCTACGTCCATGCGACACGGCTGGTTGCTCGCGGTGGTGGCGTGTGGTGGGGGCAGCTCTGGGGTGCAGCCGCAGCATGATGCGGCGCGCTGCACGTCGCAGGGCGCGCCGCAGCCGCAGTGCTCGACGAGCTGTGGTAACGGCGTCATCGATACGTGCTGGTTCCACATCTCCAGCGACGATCCATGCCACCTGTACGAGCAGCGCACCGAGGCATGCGACGGCTCCGCGGCGCCGAGCTGCGCGTCGCTCGGCTACGGGCGCGGCACGGCGGGGTGCAACAGCGACTGCACGGTGAACGTCTCGGCGTGTGATGCGTGCGGCAGCGATGCTCGCGTCGTCGCGTGCGGCGCCGGGCCGATCAACTACGCCGGCGTGCTCGTCGCGAGCCCCTCGGCCGCGTCTGGCGGGCCGTTCCTGGCGCTCGCCAGCGACAGCACGATGCGCGTGCTGCATCGCGAAACGCAGGGTTTCGCGGCCGTCGGCTCGGCGACCGTCACGATGGGCGCGATCGAGTCCATCGCGCCGCTCGTCGATGGCTGGCTGATCGTGTCGAGCGGATCGACCGGGGTGCAGGTGACGCACAGCGATCTCCTCGCGACGACAACGGTCGCGCACACGCTCGCGACCGGCAATTTCGGCAACGCGGAGATCGCGTACGGGCCGGGCGGCCACGCGCTCGTCGCGTGGATCGAGTACGTGCTCGATTCGAACAACGTGCAGCGCCGGCGGACGTGGACCGCGATCGTCGATGCGACCGGAGCGACGGTCGTCGCGCCATCGATGCTGTTCTCCGAGACCGATGACCTCGCGGGCGCATCGGTCACCTCCGACGGCACCTCCTTCTTCGTCGGCGTCGACGGCCGCATCAGCCGGCTGGCGAGCAACGGCACGGTCGCCGCGACCGTCACGGGCTTCCCGATGCTGCCCACACCGCAGTCGATCGTCGCGCCGGTGGTGCGGTGGGGGACGTCGTCTGGATGGTACGCCGCGCCGCAGGACTTCAACGGCGCCGGTGGTCAGTGGACGGCGCAGCAGTTCGATGCGACGGGCGCCGCGCTCGGCTCCGCCGTGCCGCTGGCAGCGGGACCGAAGAACGTCCCGTCCGTCGATGGCAGCGATCTGATCACGGCGAGCGGCGCGACCTCGGGCTCGGCGGTGCCGTTCTCGCTCGTGCGCGTGCCGCCCGGCGGCTCGCCCATCAGCTCGGTGCCCGTCGGCATCGTCGACGAGACCTCGCTGGCGTTCCACACGCTGATCACACCGTTTGCCGGCGACGTCGCGGTCGCGTGGCCCGGCGCGAACAACCTGTACCTCGCGCTCGTCGCGCTGTAGCGACGGCTACGGGCCGGTGATGTTGATCGTCAGGTTGTAGTTGTTCGTGCCGGTCCCGGGCCCCGAGACCAGCGCGTAGTACGTGCCCATGGCGGCGTTCGCGAGGTACGCGCGGATGTGACCGGGCGAGCCGGTGATCGGCATCGCGTTCGCGACGGTCATGCCCGTGCTGTTGACGATGCCGCCCTGGAGCGCGGCTCCGGCGACGTCGAAGTCGACGAGGACCTCGATGTTCTCGCCCTGCACCGTGATCGACATCGCGTAGTTGTCCTTGTCGGACGCGGGGCAGATCGCGAGCATCGTCAGCGGGAAGTTCTTGCGCGTGTCGACCGGCGTCGACCATGCGGTCGCCGTCGTGTCGTTCGGCTCGAGCGAGCTGTCGTCGGCGCAGTTGGTCGGGTTGCCGTCGACCGTCGCGCCGCTGCCGCCCAGCTTCTCGCAGACGCCGCTGCCGCCGCCGGCCGTGTTGCAGGCGTAACCGTCGGGGCAGACGGGCGCCGCGCTGCCGCAGAGGAACGGAGCCGCGCCGAGATCGGGGGAGTACGGCGAGCAGGCCGCTGCCGCGAGGAACAGGAGAGCGAATGCGCGCATGACTAGAACTCCACCGCGGCGGCCGCGCCAACACCCGTGGTGCTGCCGGTCGGAACGACGACCCACGTCGTCTCGGGCGACGCCGTCTTGTTCGACATCTTCAGCTCGCCGTGCTTCTTCGCCGAGAGCTGGCGGTACCAGAGGTACCCGGAGACGACGGCGGCGCCGAAGCCGACGACGAACGTCACGTTCGACAGCGTCGTGTAGCGCTGGCCGGCGTCCTGCCAGGCCTGGTCGAACTCGTGGTCGTAGGCGCGGCAGGGCGGGTTGCCGCACGACTTGCTGTCGGCGACGATGTTGTCGGCCTGCTTGCTCGCGAGGATGTAGAACGTCAGCGAGCCGGCGAGCAGCGCGCCCGCGGTGCCCGTCGAGATCCACTTCGCCTTCTCGAACTTGCTCGAGCCGACGTCGTTCCACGACGTGCCCGGCGTGCTCGGTTGATCGTGCGGCTGCACGTCGACGTCGGTCTGCGCGACCTGCTTGTGCTGGCCGGGGTGCAGCGGATCCTCGTCCTCGGACTGCACGACGTTGGTGGTGGCGCCGGCGGTGCCGGTCTCGCCCTCATCGTTCCAGTCGGGATAGAAGCGCGGCGACGCGCTCGCATCGATCTCGATCAGGTTCGGGCTCGCCTGCTTGCCGGATGCGGCGACCTTCGCGCCGGTCTGATCCTTGACGTCGATGTAGTACTGGATCGAGCTGCCGCTCATCTTCGCGGCGGGAACGCGCGCGACGAGCTCCTTGTAGCGCCACTTCATCTGCTTCTGGATGAAGGCCGGATCGCCGGAGGCGCGGTAGTTCAGCGTGACCGTCCAGCCCGAGTCCTCGGGGACGAACGCGGTGATGTCGAGCGGCTTGCCCGGAGGCGCCGAGTCGATGATCTGGTGCTGGAAGTCCTTGTCGGAGTACGTGCCGGCCGGCTTGATCTTCGTCGTCTTCGGCTCGACCGGCGTCTCGGTCTTCTCCGTGGTCTTCGTCTCGCCCGGCTTGCCGCTGAGGTCGGCGTCGAGCTTCTCCTTCTCGATCGCCTTCACGCGTTCCTCGACCGTCTTGCGCTGCGCGGCGTTCGCGGGCGCGTCGGAGAGGAACTTGCGGTAGTAGAGCAGCGCGTTGTCCTTCTGCCCCGCCTCGTCGAGCGTGAACCCGATGTTGTAGAGGAGCAGCGGGTTCTGGCTGAGGCGATACGACTCTTTGAATTTCTCGACGGCCTCGACCAGCTTGCCCTGATCGTGGAGCGACTTGCCTTCGGTGAAGGCGGCTTTCGCCTGCTCCATCTGTTCCTTCGTGGGCTCCGCCGATGCGGTCACGGCGAGCGCCGCGAGCACGAAGCTGACAGCAAATAGGATGCGTTTCACGTGAATGGCCTCCGAGCGACGGCTGAAATATCGCGTCACTCCGACAGTTGCAACGCCAAAGCATCACGCCACGTCAGTAGACGTTGGCAGCCGAAAACGAACCGAGCGCCGTCCTGCGGGGAGCGGCGCTCAGTAACGGCCGTGTGGCGTGCCCTAGAACGGGTCGACGATGCCGCCCGACTTCTTGTCGGCCTTCTTCGGAGCGGCCTTCTTCGGCGCGGGTGCGGCGTCACCGAACGGATCGGCGAGCCCACCGGCCGCGGGCGCGGCCTTCGTCGCCGCGTGGTGCGGCGCGGCCTTCGGCGCGGGCGCCTTCTGGGCTTGCTGCGCGGCGGCGGCCTGCGCGGCGGCCTTCTCGGCGAGCGCCTTCTTCTGCGCGGCGTCGGCGGCGGCCTGGTCGGCGGCGGCCTTCTCGGCAGCGGCCTTCTCGGCGGCGAGCTTCGCGGAGTCGTCGGCGGGCGCGGCGGCCGGCGTGTTCGTCGCGGCGGGGGCGGCGGCCGGCGCGGCGGCGGCCTGATCCGCCGGGGCGGCGGCGGGCGCGGCGGCGGCCTGATCCGCCGGGGCGGCGGCCGGAGCCGGCTCCTCGATCGGCGTGACGATCGGCTTGCTCGGCACGGCGGGCGCCGGCGCGGCGGCCGGCTGGACGGCGGCGGCTGAGGCAGCGGCGGGCTGTGCGTCGCTCTTGATGACGAACTTGAACACGACGAACATCGCGGCGGCGCCGATGACGAGCGCGCCGATCACGAGGCCCCAGTTCGTGCCTTTCGGCTTGTCGAACTGCGGCACGACGAGGCCGCTCTCGATCGCGGCGAGGTCGGCCGGGTTGACGGTCAGGCCGGCGGACGCCGCCTTCGCGGCGGCGAGCGCCTTCTGCGCCTTCGCCTCGGCGATGCGCACGCGCTCGGCGAGCTCGTCGTTGTCGAAGCTCGGCACGGACTCGCGCACGGCGGGCGCGGCCGCGGCCTGCGCCTTGGTGTTCGCGAGCTCGACGGTGAGCTCCTCGGCGCGGCGCTGCGCCTGCTGCGTCTGACCCTCGGCGGCGCGCAGCTTCTGATCCATCTGCTGCATGCGGATCTTGAGGTCGGCGATCACGCCGTCCTGGCCCGATCCGGTCGACGCGACGGCGGCGCGGGCCTCGGCCTCCGCGAGGCGGCCCTGCAGGCCGTCGAGCTGGCGGCGCAGCGACATCTCGCGCGCCTCGGCCTCGCGCATCTGCTGCTCGGCCGCCTTCCAGCGCAGCGCATCCTGCTCCTTGCGCTGCTCGTCTTCTTCCTGCTGCTTGACCGCTTCGGCCTGCCACTGCGCCGGATCGGTCAGCGTCTGGTTCGCGCGGGCGATGAACTCGTCGAGCGAGCTCTCGACCGACGGCAGCGACGACTGGATCTGCATCAGCGACGAGCTGCGCTTGCGCGGCTTGCCCTTCGCCGCGGCCGTCGCGGCCGCCATCCCGGTCAGCGTCTGTCCGGCACCCGCGGCAGGCACGCCTGTGAGCGTCGCGCCGGGGTTCGGAGTCGTCGTGGAGGGTGCACCCTTGTTCGTTTCGACTGCCATCGTCATGGGTCTCCGTGAGCCGGGGCGAAAGTGTAACAGTGCACGGGGCGGCTTACCCCGGAAAAATCACAGGGTGGCGCGGTAGGGCGGAGGGACGGTCGTCGCCTCGGAGCGCGGGATGACCTCGATGATGTCGAGGTCGTCGTGGAACGCGCGCGCCTCGGCCTCGACGATCTCGGGCTCGAGGAAGCCCCACTCGATGATCGTGGTGCCGATGCGGCGATGGCGACCGGCGATCGCGCCCGACCAGTGGTCGGCGAGCGCCGCGATCCACTGCTCGTCCGTGATCAGATTGCGGGCGAGCAGGAACTCGCCGAACCGGACCGGCTCGAGCGTGGCGACTGGATTCCCTTCAGTCATGTCCGCGGAGCGGTATACGGCACGGGTACGACGTCTGTCTACCAGAAACGATTCGTGTATAAACCCCGCCAATGTCTGCTGTTCGCCGGCCTCGTCGACCCCAGCGCGGTGCTCCGATCGTTCGCAAGAACACCGTGCGCCTGCCGGCGGACGTCGCGCACCGCGTCCGCGCCGGGCATCCGTGGGTCTATCGCGAGGCACTCGGCCCGCGTCCGATCGCGCCCGAGCCGGGCACGCCGATCGATCTGGTCGATCCCGACGGCGAGTTCGTCGGCCGCGGCCTCTACGACGGCGACAGCATCATCGCGATCCGCGTGTTCGTCCGGAACCCGGACGTCACGGTCGACGGCGAGCTGATCAAGGAGCGCGTGCGCGCCGCGATCGCGCTGCGCCACAAGTTCGTCGCGACCGACAAGCTGCAGTGCATCCGCCTGATCAACGGCGAGAGCGATGGCCTGCCGGGCATCGTCGTCGAGCGCTACGCCGACTACCTCGTCTGCCAGCTCTACACGAGCGCCGTCGCCGCGCTGCGCGACGATCTCTACGACGCGCTCGTCGCAGAGACGCAGTGCAAGGCGATCTACGAGCAGCGTCGCTATCGCTCGCTCGGCGGCGAGGCGCCGCGCCAGGCCGCGGCCGAGCTCGTGCGCGGTGCGGCGGCGCCCGTCGAGCTCGAGGTGAAGGAAGACGACCTGACGTTCGTCGTCGATGTCACCGCGCCGCTCTCGACGGGCCTGTTCGCCGATCTGCGCGAAGGCCGCCGCGCGGTCCGCCAGTGGGCGAACGGGCGCCGCGTGCTGAACCTGTTCTCGTACACCGGCGCGATCAGCGTCTACGCGCAGGCCGGTGGCGCGACGGAGGTCTGCGCGATCGACGTCGCCGCGAAGGCGCACGCACGCGCGCGCCGCAACTTCTCCGCGTCGGGCTTCGATCCGGAGAAGCCGGAGCACATCGTCGGCGACGTGTTCAAGGTGCTCGCGCGGTTCGCGGAGCGCAAGCGCACGTTCGACATGGTCGTCGTCGATCCGCCGGCGTTCGCGAGCGCGGCCGCGCGTGGCGGCAAGCCGTGGAGCGCGATGCGCGACTACTCGGAGCTGATCACGGCGGCGCTCGACGTGCTCGCGCCGGGCGGCCTGCTCGCCGCCGCGTCGTCGACGCACAAGATGACGCTCGACGAGTTCGAGCGCGCGCTCGCCGACGGCGCGATGGCGGCCGGCACTCGCCTGCAGATCCTCGATCGCCGCCCGCTGCCGCCCGACTTCCCGACGGTGCCCGGGTTCCCCGAGGCGAACTACCTGAAGTTCATCGTCGCCGTACGCGGCTGAGCGTCACCGGCGCTTGAGCGCGGAGACCGGCACGTCGGGCGCGCCGATGCGCGGTGCCTTGTCGGGCATCGGCTCGAGCGTGTCGATCTGATACTTCATCGCCGCGAGCACGCGGGCATCGCTCGTCGTGACGAGCACGCTGCAGGCCTCCGCGATCGGCGGCAGCGCGATCGCCGCGTCGACGAGGCCCTCGGCGACCAGCTCGACGATCCGGCTGACGGCGAGCGCGAGCGGCGAGCCCTGCTGCTCGAGGCCGGTGCGCAGCGCGGCGATCGTATCGGGATCGAGGTCGGGAGCTTGCTGGACCAGCTGCGTCGCGAGCTCATCGATCGCGCTCAAGGCTTCGTGCCTTCGGGATCGGCGATCGCCTCGTTCTCGCGCGTCTCCTTCGCGAGCGCCTCGGCGGAGCGCGCCTTCAGGAACTCGAGGAACGCGATCGCCGTCGGCAGCTCGATCGCGGGGATCGTCTCGATCAGATCGCGGGCTTGACGGCGCAGCGCCTCGCCCGGCGCCTCCGTGCCGTGGACGACTGGGCGGCCGACCGCCGGCAGCTCCTGCGGCGCCGCGACGGCGCCCCACGGCGGATCGTTCGATGGCTTGATGTCGTGCTGCTCGAGCCACTGCTGGATGTGCCAGTGCAGCAGCTCGGCGCGGTAGGAAAACCAGCGCTCGCGCTCGGCGGGGTAGGCGAGCAGGACGTCCTTGAAGCGGCGGAACGCGCCCTTGCCATCGATCGAGATGATCAGCCGCTCGCGCAGCGGCTCGTCGCTCACCGAGCCGACGAACTTCTCCATCCAGCGGTACTGCTCGCGGCTCGACGCCGGCTCGACCCGCAGGTAATTCCGGATGTTCTCGGAGACCAGCTGGCGATTGAGCGTCGCCTCGGGATCGCCGGTGGTGATCGTGATGACGCGGCCGGACGACAGATCGAGGTAGCTGTCGGTATCCGGGGAGTTGCGCTCCACCGCGACCTCGAGGGCATCCCAGTCGAGGTCGAGGCGCACAGGACCGCGTGACGCGGTGGGCACGGGAGGACGGACCGGCATAAGTTAAGTGCGGTTCCGCCTAGTTGCCGATAGGAGAGCCCGCACTTCTTAGGCTAGCCCCTGAGGGCCACTCTGACAAGCACGCCCTTGACACCCCAAGGGTTTAGGGTAAGTTCCGCCGCTCCCATGGCGCGCGTTACCGTCGAAGACTGTCTGGACAAGGTTCCCAATCGCTTCGCCCTGGTGGTCCTCGCTGCCGAACGTGCGCGCCAGCTCTCGCGCGGCGCCACGGCGGGAGTGGATTGCGACAACAAGCCGGCCGTGACCGCGCTCCGCGAGATCGCCGCCGGCCTCGTCAAGTTCCGCGAGGACGTCCGCAGCACGGTGACCGAGTTCATCGTGGAGCGCCGCAAGGCCGGGTTCATGTGAGCATCTTCCGAGTGCTCGCTTCGCGAGCGCTCGGTGGGTGATCGTTTCCGGGCGCTTTTCCGCGCTCGGCACATCGCAGCGGGCTGAAAAATTGCCCACCGATCCGCATCCGCCGAACCTGGCCGGGTGCAAGGGACTCTCGGTCGCGGCCAGCTCGTTCGCGCTCTGTATCGGCTCGGCCGGCAGAGCGCGAGCGGCATCCTGACGATAACGCCGCAAGGCACGCGGCGCGGGGACGTGTTCGTGCTGCGGCGCGGCTGCGTGGTCGTCGCCGACGGCGAGCTCGCGCGCCGCGCGCTGATCGCACGGCTCGTCCGGCTCGTCGCGCTCGACGAGGTCCAGCTCGAGTTCGAGGGCGGCGTCACCGCGTATCCGCCCGGCACGCAGCACCAGGTGTCGCTCGCGGGGTGGGCGCGCAGCCACGTCGAGGCGCAGCTCGACAACACGCTCGCCGATGCGCTCGTCCGCCAGCTCGCCGGCGTGCGCCTGATGGTGCGTCCCGAGATCGCGCCCGAGCCCGCCGACGAGGCCGACCGCCGCATGCTCGCCGCGCTCGGCCAGCCGCGCCGGCTCGAGCAGGTCGCGTCGCTGGCGCGCACACCGCGCTTCCGGTTGCTCGCGTTCATTCACTTCCTGCGCGCGATCGACGCGCTCGACGCCGAGGGTGTGGTCGCGGAGAAGTCCGCGCCGCATCGCGCCGTCGACTCGCGCCGCGCCGGCGCCGCCCGCGTGCTCGGCCTGACCGAGGACGCCGACCTCGAGGCGATCAAGCGCGCCTACCGCAAGCTCGCGCGTGCGCTGCATCCCGACCTGCAGCCCGACGCCGACGAGCTGCGCCGGCGCACGCTCGAGCGGCGCTTCGCCGAGGTCACTGCAGCCTACGAAGCGCTGCTGTGATACCGGTTGGGGATGCGCTCCCTGGTGGTGTTGGTGTTGCTCGCGGGCTGTTCCAGCTCGTCCCCGTGTGATCCAACGAAGCAGACGTGCTCGTACGGCGCCGACGTCTCGACGATGACCATCGCGGCCGGCCACGAGGACGAGGACACCTGCCAGTCGTGGACGCTGAACAACAAGACCGAGCTGTGGGTGCACTCGATCACGCAGATGAACGACGGCGCGTATCACCACGCGAACTGGTTCTTCGTGCCCGACGATCAGTTCAAGCTCCCCGACGGCACGTGGCCGTGCGCCGCGAACAACTTCGACGAGGTCGTCGCGGCGCTGCAGGGCGGCTACCTGTTCGCGCTGTCGACGCAGTCGCACTCCGAGACGCAGACGCTCCCCGACGGCGCCGCGATCCGCATCCCGCCGTACAGCCGCATCATCGGTGCGAGCCACCTGCTCAACGCGGGCGACACCGACATCAAGACGACGATGCACCTCGAGATCGATACGATCCCGCCGCCCGAGGTCACCGCGAAGCTCGCGCCGGCGCGCATCCAGTACCACGACCTCCACATCGATCCGACGACGAAGTCGTCGTTCACGACGGAGTGCGACATCGCGAGCGCGATGGCCGGCCTGCACCAGCCGTTCGAGTACAAGCTGATGTACACGCTCACGCACTACCACCAGCTCGGCTTCTACCAGCAGCTCGAGATCATGGGCGGGCCGATGGACGGCACGGTCGTCATGCGCCACGACGGCTACGGCAACAACGCGGGCACGGCGATCGATCAGCCGGTCGACCTCGCCGCGATCGGCGCGACCGGCCTGCGGCTGACGTGCGGGTTCGACAACCCGCGCAGCGCCGAGGTCGGGTGGGGCATCGGCGATCAGGAGATGTGCGTGATCGCGCTGCAGGCGGTGACGACGATCGGCTTCGAGGGCAACGTCGATGACGGCACCGACGTGCGCGGCAGCGTCGTCGGCGGCGAGGTGCAGCACACCGGCGCGTGTCACATGACGGCGTTCCCGTGGGACTTCCAGAAGCCCGGCGGGCAGGGCCACTAGGGCGGCCAGAAATCAGGGCGGAGAGAAGATCCAGCCGTCCTCGGCGACGACCTCGGTCGGTACTTCCCAGCCGTCGCGCGCCCACAGGTACGCGGTGTACGCCGAGATCACGGCGTCGAAGCAGTGGTCGTTGCGCAGCACGTCCTCGCGCGCCATCCGGCTCTGCGGCGCGAACGACAGATCCGCGAGCTTCTCGACGACATGCGCGCGCGTCACCCACGCGTCGGCGTCGCGCTTGTAGCCGCGCGACGCGCGCACACCGCACAAGGCGGCGATCGTCGCGGCCGGCGACACCTCGAGCAGATTTCCGTGCAGCTGGTAGCCGGCGCCCCGCAGTCGCCGGCGGAGCTGGCCCGCACGCGCCGTGATCGCGCTGTTCGCGGCGCCGAGCTGGCTGAGCGGCAACAGGCCGCGCTGGTACGTCATGACGACGTCCGTCGCGCGATGCGCGTACGGCGCGAGCCGCGCCTGCGGGACGGTGCCGCGCACCGCGATCGTGTGATGACCTTCGACGACCTGCTCGGCGACCTTCTGGACGAGCGCGCGGCCCTCGGTCCGCAGCCACACGACCGAGCGGTCTTCACATGCCTCGGTCCCCGGGCACACCGGGCGCTCGCAGCGGCCGCAGGCGGTCTGGGTCAGCGGGGCGTCGATCGCGATCACGCGGTCGGCGTCGGGGATCGCGAGGCGGCCGACGAGCGTGTCGTCGGTCCACGGCAGCTTGCCGGACCGCGTCGCCACCTCCATCACCTCGACCCCACCCGACTTCGCCATCCGGAGCTCGGCAACGGCGGTGGTCTTGCCTCGTCCACCACCGAGATCGACGCCGATGAACCTGGAGAACGCGCGCTTCAACGAAGTGCCTCTCCATTTGTAGCACGATCGCCAGGTGCGAAATGTTCTTGAACGACTGGCATTTGGGCAAAAGTCTTGAGATACGTGCGGGGCCCTGTAAGGGCAGCGCCTCCCCGGCGTTGTACGTCGGCCCCCTCCATGGACCGCATCGCCTCGTTCAAGACCTTCATCAGCCAGCGGCCGCAGGACCCGTTTCCGCGGTACGGCCTGGCGATGGAGCACAAGACGCGCGGCGAGCTGGCCGAGGCGTGGGCGGCGTTCTCCGAGCTGATCCAGTCCTTTCCGGACTACGTGCCGACCTACCTGATGGCGGGCGGGACGCTGGTGGCGCTCGGCGAGAAGGACAAGGCGATCGACGTCCTCAAGAAGGGCATCGAAGTTGCCACCCGGCGCGGCGATCAGCATGCTCGCCGCGAGCTGGAACAAGCGCTGGCCGAGCAGATCCCGGCCTAGGAGACGTTCGCTTATGAAGACGACGACGAACCTCGTGACCGCGTTCATTCTGTCTGCCGCGCTGATGGCATGTGGCGGCAAGTCCAAGAAGGCGACCACGCCGACGGGCACCGACACCGAGATGAAGGCGAACGGTTCGGCGATGGGCGGCTCGACGTACGGCGGCACCATGACCCCGGCGGGCGGCTCGGCCGCTCCCATGTCCAGCGGCGGCGCAGACCCCTGCGCGGCTGGAAAGTAAGTCGCTCGGAGCGAGCGATCCCAAACGTGCTTTTGCTGCCTGGCAGGCGCCAGCGGCGAGAACAAAACCAGAGAGAGGACTAGAGCTATGAAGAAGATGTCGTTTGTTGTTGCGATTTTGGTCTCGGCGGCGCTTGCCGGCTGCCACCACAAGAAGGCCGCGACCACCACCACGACCCCGGCTGCGGGCTCGGACATGGGCAGCGCGGCTGCTCCGGCCGGCGGCTCGGGCGACATGGGCGCGCCCGCGGGCGGCGGCTCGGCGGCGATGTGAGCCGCTTCGGCGTGCTAGCCGCACGCCGAGCTTCAGCTAACCTGCTGGCGAATGCGCGCCGGTCCTCGCGGGCCGGCGCGTCTTCGTTTGCAGTTGGCGAGGACCTTCGGGTCCGCCTGACGATGCCGTCGGCGTCGTCGGTTGCCGGGATGGTGAAATGGTAGACACAGGGGTCTCAAAAGCCCCCGCCCTCACGGGCTTGTCGGTTCGAGTCCGACTCCCGGCACTTCGTCGCTTCGCTCCTCGCTTCGGGAGCCGTCCGCTTCGCGGCCGGGCGTCCGCTTCGCGGCCGCTCGGACTCTCCGGCTACGCACACCGAGTCCGACTCCCGGCACTTCGTCGCTTCGCTCCTCGCTTCGGGAGCCGTCCGC
>CAYUNM010000029.1:0-131 GCA_964446175.1 uncultured Kofleriaceae bacterium | reverse complement strand
TTCGCGGCCGGGCGTCCGCTTCGCGGTCGCTCGGACTCTCCGGCTACGCACACCGAGTCCGACTCCCGGCACTGCACTAGAGGCGCGCGAGCGTCTCTTCGCGAACCGCGGCTGCGACGGCGGCGCGCCCC
>CAYUNM010000028.1:60185-102644 GCA_964446175.1 uncultured Kofleriaceae bacterium | reverse complement strand
CTAGTCGAGCGGGTCGGCGATCTCGTCGAGCTCGAGCGGTGCATCGGGCGCGCGCGCGATGTCGAGGACGTGCTGGACGAGCACCGGCAGGTAGTCGGAGAGCGACGGGCAGCGGATCGTCGTGCCGGCGAGCGCCTGGGCGGTGTTCGTCGAGTCGTAGTGGACCGCGTGATCGATCATGTCGAGGAACGCGAGCGGGCCGCGGCCGAGGCGCGCGAGGCCGGGCGTGCGCAGGACGGCGCGCGCGAGCGGGCCGGGGATCGAGCCGCGCGGCTTTTCGGTGTGGGCGGCGTCGGCGACCGCCTCGAAGACCGTGCGTGCGGTCAGTGGGTTCGGATCGACGAGGTGGAATGTCTTGCCGGCGGCGTGCTCGCCCTGAGCGACCTGCCACGCGGCCTCGACGACGTAGTCGATCGGCACGAGGTGGAGCGGCGAGTCGCCGCGGCCGAGGATCGGCAGGCGCAGTCCGGAGGCGTTCGTCGCGATGAGGACCATCAGGTAGTAGGGGCCGTCGAGCTTGTCGATCTCGCCCGTGCGCGAGTCGCCGACGATGATCGAGGGCCGCACGATCGTGATCGGCAGCTGGCGCTGCGCGGCGCGCACGAGGCGCTCGGCCTCGTACTTCGTGCGCTCGTAGGCGTTGTGGAAGCGCTGGCCGGCGTCGAGGTCTTCCTCGTAGACGGTGCCGCCGCGGTTGCCGGAGACCATTGCGGTCGACCAGTGGACGACGCGCTCGAGACGCGAGGCATCGCGGGCGAGCTCGAGCACCGTGCGCGTGCCGCCGACGTTGACGCGGCGGGCGGTGTCGTCGTCGACGCCCATGAAGTAGATGCCGGCGAGGTGATGGATCCAGGTCAGCTCTTTGGTGAGCGCGCGGTACTCGGCGCTGGAGAGGCCGAGGTCCATGTCGCAGACGTCGCCGACGAGGACCTCGGCGCGGTCGCCCGCGCGCAGCGAGGCGAGGTAGCTGTCGGCTTCGAGCGCGAACTTGTCGCGGGCGAGCACGTAGAGCTTGGTGTCGGGCTCGCGCTCGAGCAGCTTCGCGATCATCCGGCGCGCGGTGAACACGGGGAAGCCGGTGATCAGCGCGATCTCCTCGGTGCGCACGATCGGGCGCGCGCCGCTCTTCGAGGCGGGATGGGCGGTGCGGATCGTGCCGTGCTTGGCCTCGATGTCCGCGACGACGCGATCGACCTCGGCGCGCAGCGCATCGAGATCGCCCGTGTTCTGGATCACCCAGGTCGCGACCGCCGTCTTCTTCTCGAGCGGCAGCTGCGCGGCGATGCGGGCGCGTGCCTCCTCGCGCGAGAGCCCGTCGCGGGCCATGACGCGTGCTTCCTGCACGTCGTCGGGCGCGGCGACCACGATCAGGCCCGAGAGGCCGGTGTACGCGCGGTTCTCGACGAGCAGCGCCGCCTCGTAGAAGACGACGTTCGCGCCCGCGTCGGCCCATGCACCGATCGCCTGCGCGCTCGCGGCCGCGATGCGCGGGTGCGTGATGCGGCCGAGGTCGGCGCGCGCGGCCTCGTCGGCGAACGCGATCGCGCCGAGGCGCTTGCGGTCGAGCTGCCCATCGGCGGTCAGGATCGCGGCGCCGAACCGCGCGACCAGCTCGGCGAGCGCCGGCTGTCCCGGCTCGACGATCTTGCGCGCAAGCTGATCGGCATCGATCACGGCGGCGCCGCGCTCGACGAGCATCCGCGCCACGGTGCTCTTCCCCGACGCGATACCGCCGGTCAAGCCGATCACGGTCACCGACACAGCTGTGAGTTACCACGCGGGCAGGGTAGGCTGCACCCGTGCGAAGCGCGCTCGGTCTCCTGTTGTTCGCAGCCACGGCGTCCGCCGGCCGGCTCGACTGGACCGGCAGCGCCGCGTGCGGCCAGTGCCACGCGAAGGAGCTCGCCGGCTGGCAGGCCACGCCGCACGCGACCACGCGCGCCCGCTTCGCGGGCCGGGCCCCGAGCGTGTGCCTCGGCTGTCACGCGACGGGCGAGGCGCCCGCGGGCCCGGCGGTGGCCGTCGAGGTCGGCTGCGAGGCGTGTCACGGCGCGGGCGCGGCGTACAGCCCCGACGACATCATGCGCGATCGCCCGGTCGCGCTCGCGCTCGGCCTCGCCGACCTCTCGACGGCGAAGGCGCGCACGCAGCTCTGCATGTCGTGTCACGCGCGGATGACGCGCGAGCGACCGTTCGATCCGATGGCGAAGGTGCACTGATGAAGGTTCCCGCGCGATTTGTCATTTCCGCGGCCAAGCCCGAGGACTTTCCGCCGGCGCGGCTGCCCGAGCTCGCGGTCGTCGGCCGCAGCAACGTCGGCAAGTCGAGCCTGATCAACGCGCTCGTCCATCAGCCGGGCCTCGCGCGCACCTCGCGCACGCCGGGCCGCACGCGGCTGCTCAACTGGTTCGAGGTCGACGGCCGCTTTCACCTCGTCGACCTGCCGGGCTACGGCTACGCGGCGGTCGATCGCGACATGCGCGCGGGCTGGCAGCCGCTGATCGAGGCGTACCTCTCCAACCGGCCGGCGCTCGCGGGCGTGCTGCTGCTCGTCGACGTCCGCCGCGGCCCCGAGGAAGAAGAGCTCGACTTCGTGCCGTGGCTCGAACAGAAGAAGATTCCGATCGTCGTCGCGCTGACGAAGGCCGACAAGCTGCCCAAGAACAAGCGCATGCTCGAGGTCGCGAAGGCGAAGAAGACGCTCGGCCTCAAGCGCGACCCGTTCGCCGTCTCCGCGCAGTCGGGCGACGGCATCGACGACCTCTGGCGCGCGCTCGACAAGCTGGTCAAGAAGTGACGATCGAGCTCCGCGCGGCCACCGCGGCCGACCTCGACGCGATCGACGCGATCGAGCAGCACTCGTTTGCCCGCCCGTGGCCGCGCGCGACGTTCGAGGCCGAGCTGACGCGCGAGTGGGCCCGCATCGACGTGCTCGCGCTCGACGGCCGCGTGGTCGCGTTCTGCGACTACTGGGTCGTGCCACCCGAGGTGCAGGTCCTCGCGATCGCGACCGCGCCGGATTTTCGCGGCCGCGGCCTGGGCCGCGAGATGCTCGCGCACGTGCTCGCGCGCGCGGCCGCGCTCGGCTGCGAGATCGCGTCGCTCGAGGTGCGCGCCGGCAACGCGCCCGCGATCGCGCTCTACCAGCGCCACGGCTTTCGCACGATCCACGTGCGCGCGCGCTACTACCAGGACGACGGCGAGGACGCGCTCGTGATGACGCGCGGGCTGTCGTCGGGCTGACCGCGCGGGCTACTGGATCGAGCCGACGCCCTTGAGCGGGCCGGCCGCGGGCGTCTGCTGGGTCGCGAAGTAGATCGATCCGCCGGCGACGCCGGCGACCACGACGGCGGCCGGGGCGAGCACGTACCAGTGCTGCCACCACGCGGGGGCGGAGCCGCGCGAGAGGTTGGCGCGCACGCGGAGCTCGCCGTCGGGCGGGAGCTGGACGGAGGTCGTGAAGGGCTGGAAGCCGTGCTTCTCGACACGGATCTCGTAGGAGGCCGGGGCCTTGAGCTTGAGCGCGGGGATCGGGGTCGTGCCGCGGCGCTGGCCGCCGACCGTGACGAGGGCGTTGGCCTCGGAGGAGATGATGTCGATCACGCCGTAGCGGAGGAAGTCGGAGGCGGGGAGGAGCTTGTGGAGGTAGCCGTCTACCTTCGCATCGTTGGGAAACTGGCCGCCGCTGATCGAGTCGGCGAGGCGCGCGGAGACGGTGCGGGACGCGACGTCGATGCGCTGGATCGTGAGGATCACGTCGCCGAGCTCGGAGACGCCGATCATGATGACCTCGGAGGCGCCGACCTTCTGGCCGATGCGCGCGACGCACTCGGCGTCGCCGGCGCACTTGACGATCACGAGGTCGAGGTGCTCGCCGTAGACCGCGCGCGTCTGGTCGGGGCCCAGGACGTTGAGCGAGGTCTGCTTCGAGAGGAGCGCGACGATGCGGTCCGCGATGTGCGGCATCGCCGAGCTGCCGGAGCGGTACTCGAGGACGATGATCTTGCGCTTCGGATCGACGTCGGCGCGAGCGATGCTCGCCAGCAGACACAAGATGACGAGGACGCGCGTCATTTCTTGCCGAAGGTGAACGTCATCGAGGACAGCTTGTGCTCGAGGCTCGGGGTGGAGGGCGCGGACTGGCCGGTCTCCGTCGCGCAGCGCCAGTTCTGGATCTCGTTGATGCTGCGGATCGTGATCGTGCCATCGCACCACGAGCGGTAGCGCTGGACGGCGGCGCCGGAGGCGGCATCGACGATGCGCAGCTCGTCGGCGACGATCTCCATCTGCGGGAAGTTGGCGTCGGGGATGGCGCTGCCCGCGTAGTGGGCGCTCGTCGTCGTCGCGACATAGTCGCCGCCCGCGCCGACCTCGAGCTGGTTGAAGACGGCGGTATCGGCGTCCATCGAGCGCTGCACGCCGGGATCGTCGACGGCCTCGACGACCTGGACGGCGGGGACGGAGTAGAGCGTGCGCGGCGGGTCGCTGCCGCCGATCGAGGCGGAGACGAGCGCGACCTGCGCGGGGCGGCCCGGCTTCTCGACGCCGATCCAGGCTTGCTGGCCGGAGACGGCGAGCATCGTCGCGCGGCCGAGCTGCGTGCGCTTGGCGGTGACGCCGGCCATCGTGACCTCGCCGAGCTCGCCCTTGCACTGGTCGACGTAGTACGCGTGGCCGCGATCGCCGGCGACATCCGCCCAGCCGCCCGTGCCGAGCGAGGTGACGTTCGCGGTCTCGTCGCCGTTGATCGTGACCCACACGAGCTCGGCGGTGGCGGCGCACGAGGCCGTCGTCGACGCGCGGTTCTTGATCGCGAGCGCCGAGAGCTGGCCGGCCGAGGAGGTCACGAGCGCGACGCGGTCGAACTCGCCGTCGGCGACTGGCATCGCGGCGCCGGTCATCACGTTGACGATGTACAGGTGCTGGCTCGTGCCGATCACGAGGATCTTGCCGTCGTCGGTGCCGGCGCCGTCGATGACCGCGCCTTGCAGCGTGCCGGTCATCGGCGAGGACAGCGAGTGATCGCCCGTCGAGACCGGGACGATCGTGCCGTTGCCCGTGAGCGCGCCGTCGGGATCGGAGGTCGCCTGCTGGACCTCGAAGAGCGCGGGACCGGCGGAGACCATGAGGACGGTGGAGCCGGAGAGCGTCGTCGTGCCGTCGAACGTGGTGCCGCTCGACATGTCGCCGAACGTCGCGGGCGCCTCGGTCCAGTGCGTGTTGTTCGTCTGCGGGTTGTTGTCGGGATCGTTGCTGACGAGGCCGGCGAAGTAGACGATCGGGCGGCGCACGGGGACGGTGAGCATCGCGCCCGCGACGACATCCATCGGCGTCGACGAGCGGCCGTAGCCGACGGCCTCGCCGGTGTCGGTGCGCAGCACCGCGTCGACGGTGACCTGATGCATCGCCTGCAGATCGCCGAGATCGAACATGCCGTTGAACACGGGGACGTTGCGCTCGAGATCGCCGGAGTCTCCGTGGAGCCGAAGCTCGACGGAGGAGTAGCCCTTGGGGTCGAGTGCCGCGTTGGGGATATCGAGGATGACCTGGACGGTGCCGCCGCCCGTCGTGCTGTTCGTGCCGCACCCGGCGCACAGCGCCGCTGCAGCCCAGAGCAGCTTCCTCATCAGTCGGACGCTAACAGAGCGGAGGTGTTGTCCACAACTGCGCGAAACATTACGCGATCCGTCAAATGCCCCAGATCGGCCGACCTACGACAAGTGACGGTTGTTCCACGCCCCGGTCGCGTTAGGATGTCGGTTGTTGCAGCCGACCGCCGAAAAGGGGCAAACGGGGCCGACCGGCCGCGTCGATCCCAATCTGCCTCAGGTGTTCGGGCGCTATCTGCTCGTGCAGCGACTCTCGCGCGGCGGCATGGGCGAGATCTTCCTCGCGAAGCACGGCCTCGCGGGCTTCGAGAAGCTCGCGGTGATCAAGAAGGTCTTGCCGCACCTCGCGGCGGACAAGCAGTTCATCTCGCGCTTCGTCGACGAGGCGCAGGTCGCGATCAAGCTGCAGCACGTCAACGTCGCGCAGGTCTTCGAGGTCGGTCGCGTCGGCGACGAGTACTTCCTCGCGCTCGAGTACGTCGAGGGTCGCGACCTGCGGCGCACGCTCGCGCAGCTCAACGCGAAGAAGCAGCGGCTGCCCGTCGATCTCGCGCTGTTCATCGGCCGCGAGCTGGCGAACGGGCTCGCGTACGCGCACCGCCGCACGAGCAGCGACGGCGCGTCGCTCAACCTCGTGCACTGCGATATCTCGCCGCCGAACGTGCTCGTCTCGTTCGAGGGCGAGACGAAGGTGATCGACTTCGGCATCGCGAAGAGTGCCATTCGCGGCACCGCGACCGATCCGAAGATGGGCTTCGGCAAGTTCGGCTACATGGCGCCGGAGCAGCTGATCCGCGGCGGCATCGTCGATCACCGCACGGACATCTACGCGGCGGGCGTCGTGCTGTACGAGCTGCTCACCGGCACGCGCCTGTACGAGGCGGGGCCCGAGCCGGACTATCGCGCTCTCGCGAAGAAGGTCGCGAAGGGCGAGCATGACCTGCCGAGCAAGACCGACAAGGTGCTCGCGCCGTACGACGATCTCGTCGCGACCGCGCTGCGGCCCAAGGGCGAGGATCGCTACCAGAGCGCGGCGGAGTTCCGCGACGCGATCCAGCAGGCACTCGTCAGCGTCAACCCGACGATCTCGACCGATCAGCTCGGCGCGTACATGCGCGAGCTGTTCGCCGAGGAGATGACGGCGCAGCGCGAGCTGCACGATCGCGTCGCGAAGGCGCACCTCGAGGACTTCCAGGATCAGCTGACGAGCCAGCACACGTCGACGGTCAGCTTCGCGATGGCGCTGCCGCTGCCTCCCGAGGTGCCGCCGCCGCGCCCGGGAATGAAGACGCCACCGCCGCGTCCCTCGCAGCGCACGCGCCCGCCGACCGCGCAGACCGACATCCTCCCGCAGCAGCCGCCGCCTCCGCCGCCGAACCCGACGGCCGCGATCCCGACGACGGAGCTCGGCCTCGCCGACGGCACCGGCACGATCGATCACGTCGATCTGCGGCCGCGGTCGAAGAAGCCGCTCGCGATCCTGCTCGCCGCCGGCATCGTCGTCGCGGGCGGGCTCGTGTTCGCGTTCACGCAGCGCGGTGGCGAGGAGCTGCCGGCGGCGCAAGTCGCGCAGCAGCGGCCCGCGCAGGCACCGTCGACGATCAAGGTCGAGTCGATCCCGCCCGAGGAGCAGTCGCCGCCGACGAACGTGCTGCCGGCCCCTGTCGCGAAGGTCGAGACGCCGGCGAAGGTCGAGACGCCGGCGAAGGTCGAGACGCCGGCGAAGGTCGAGGCGCCGCCTCACGTGGCGACGACGGAGAAGCACCCGAAGAAGCAGCACGAGCCGGTGCACGCGCAAAAAGCGCAGCTCAAGACCGAGACGCCGGCGAAGACGCCGGAGCTGACGCGCGACGCGGTGATCGCGAAGTTCCGCGCGGTGAGCCGTCAATACGACGCGTACAAGCAGCAGAACGGCGCTCGGCTCGACGGAGACTGGAATGATCTGGCGGCTTTCATCCAGTACCACCCGGATGACCTTGCCGAGTTCTCACGCCGGATCGATGCGTTTCGCGCCCGCCTGAAGTAGCGGGAGTGCGACGAGATCGCTTCTTTTTCCGGGTCGGAAACCCCCTCGAAACAATTCGTGGGCTAACGATCCGTGCATGAAGAAGGTCGAGGCCATCATCAAGCCGTTCAAGCTCGACGAGGTCAAAGAACGCCTCGCCGAGATTGGCGTGCACGGCATGACGGTCACCGAGGTCAAAGGCTTCGGGCGAACCGGTGGCAAGAAAGAGGTCTACCGCGGCTCGGCCTACGTCGTCGATTTCGTGCCGAAGGTCAAAGTCGAGATCATCGTGCCGAACGACAACGTGCAGCAGGTGGTGAACGTCATCACCGAAGCAGCGCGCACCGGGAAGATCGGCGACGGCAAGATCTTCATCACCCCGGTCGACGAAGTCATCCGCATCCGGACCGGCGAGACCGGTGAAGACGCGATCTGAGCCCAGCGGCGGAGAGCGACCTAGAAGAGGAGATCGAGGAACATGACGCCCAGCGACCTGAAAGAGTACGTCAAGAAGCACAACATCAAGATGATCGACGCCAAGTTCGTCGACTTCCTCGGTCAGTGGAAGCACCTGACCTACCCGATCGAGCGCCTCGAGGAAGGCATCGAGGAGGGCTTCGGATTCGATGGCAGCTCGGTCGCGGGCTGGCGCGCGATCAACTCGTCGGACATGCTGATGAAGCCTGATCCGTCGACGGCGATCCTCGATCCGTTCCTCAAGACGCCGACGCTGTCGATCCTCTGCGACGTGATCGATCCGATCACGCACGAGCCGTACGCGCGCGATCCGCGCACGCTCGCGAAGCGCGCGGTGGCGCACCTCAAGTCGACCGGTGTCGCGGACACCGCGTACTTCGGTCCCGAGGCCGAGTTCTTCATCTTCGACTCGATCGCGTACAGCGAGGATCCGAACCACTCGTTCTACAACATCGACTCCGACGAGGCCGGCTGGAACAACAAGCGCGCCGAGCAGGGCGGCAACAAGGGCTTCAAGCCGCCGATCAAGGGTGGCTACTGCGTCGCCGGTCCCACCGACCAGCTCTCCGATCTGCGCACGCAGATGGTGATGACGATGCAGGCGGTCGGCATCGTGATCGAGACGCACCACCACGAGGTGGCGACGGCCGGTCAGGCCGAGATCGACATGAAGTTCGACACGCTCGTGAAGATGGCGGACCAGATCCTCTGGTACAAGCACATCGTCAAGAACGTCGCGCGCCAGAACGGCAAGACGGCGACGTTCATGCCGAAGCCGCTCTTCGGTGACAACGGCTCGGGCATGCACACGCACCAGTCGCTGTGGAAGGGCGGCAAGCCGCTCTTCGCCGGCGATGCGTATGCAGGCATGAGCGAGATGGCGATGTTCTACATCGGCGGTCTGCTCAAGCACGCGGGCGCGATCTGCGCGTTCGCGAACCCGACGACGAACAGCTATCGCCGTCTCGTCCCGGGCTACGAGGCGCCGGTCAACCTGGCGTACTCGGCGCGCAACCGCTCGGCGTCGATCCGCATCCCGATGTACTCGGCGTCGCCGAAGGCCAAGCGCCTCGAGCTGCGCTCGCCGGATCCGTCGTGCAACCCGTACCTCGCGTTCTCGGCGATGCTGATGGCCGGCCTCGACGGTATCGAGAACCGGATCCACCCGGGCGACCCGCTCGACAAGGACATCTACTCGCTGTCGCCCGAGGAGCTCGCCGAGGTCCCGCACGTCCCGGGCTCGCTCGACGAGGCCCTCGACGCCCTGCACAAGGACCGCGCGTTCCTGGTGAAGGGAGATGTGTTCTCGAACGATCTCATCGATGCGTGGATCGCTTACAAGCGCGAAGCCGAGGCGGATCACGTGCGGTTGCGCCCGGTTCCGGCCGAGTTCCAGCTGTACTACGACTGCTAAGGCCGGCTCGCGTAAGCTTGTAACTCGGCTTCCCCCCTGGCAGAATCATCTTATCCGGGGGATTCGCGACCCTGGGGGGACCGCCGAGTACCTGCGTGGAATTTCGCAAGCCAGGACCCGTCTATTCAGCGTTGGTCGGTAAGGCCGCGCGTGCTCGGCTCCCGGTGCCTCTACGAGGTCCGGCGTATCGCGCCTTTGCGCGAGCAGTCGGGGCGGATCTGGCCGAAGCAGAGCTCGACCTGCGCGCCTACACGTCGCTCGGAGATTTCTTCTGCCGCCGGCTGCGCAGCGGCGCGCGCACGGTCGATCCGGATCCCACGACGATCGTGTGTCCGTGTGATGGCGTGCTCGCCGCGCGCGGCACGTCGGATGACGGCACGTTGATCCAGGCGAAGGGCAGGAACTACCAGCTCGAGGAGCTGCTCGTCGATCGCGAGCTGTCGGCGCAGCTGACCGGCGGCGCGTACGCGACGATCTACCTGTCGCCGCGCGACTACCACCGCGTCCACTGTCCTGTCGACGGCGTGATCGTGCGCTACGACTACGTGCCCGGCGCGCTGTGGCCGGTGAACCCACGCGTCGCCGCGCGTCGCGATCGGCTGCTGTCGCGCAACGAGCGCGTCGTCATCACGGTGGATGCGGGCGCGCTCGGCTTGGTCGCGATCGTGATGGTCGGTGCGGCCGGCGTCGGCAACATCGCGCTGACGCACGCGCCGGAGAGCGTCACGTGGCGCGCGGCCGGCGAGCTGCGCCGCATCGAGGTCGACGAGCCGATCCTGCGCGGCGAGGAGCTCGGTGCGTTCCGGCTCGGCTCGACGGTCGTGATGTGCTTCGAGCCCGGGCTCGTCGAGCTCTCCGGCGAGCCTGGTCAGGCGCTGCGCTTTGGCGAGCGCTTCGGCACGGCGAGGGAGATCGCGTGAGCAAGCGCGACGAAGACTCGCAGTCCGACATGGAGGTCGGAATGACGACGGCCGAGCGCCGCCGTCGCCGCCGCCGTGGCGGTGGCCTGCGCGTGCCGAGCGATAACGTGCCGCGCTCGCGCACACCGACGGCGCCGCCCGCGCCCGTGCCCGAGGATCCAGCGCTCGCGATGTCGATCGCGTACAGCTTCAAGAGCGACGCGTCGGGTCCGGTGCCGCGCCAGGCCGACGATGACTACTCGGGGCCGATCGCGCCCGAGGCGGCCTCGACGGTGATCGATCCGCCCGACATCGAGGTCAGCAAGGACGAGCCGCAGGACTTCGAGATGAAGACGCGCGAGATGAGCGCGGTCGACCTGCAGTCGCTCGGTCTCGAGGATCCGAACCCCGCGACGACGCTGCGCATGGAGCGCCAGTCGGATCGCTCGATCGAGACGAAGACGGAGAACGGCCGCGCGAAGACGCCGCTGGATGTCGACGTCGACGTCACGGTCGACGAGCCGATCACGTCGAAGCAGCCCGCGGTGCCCGCGAAGGGCAAGGATCGCCTCAAGACGGTCGCGCTGTCGGAGGAGGACCTCGAGGAAGTGCGCGCGGCGACGCAGCCGAGCGTGCCGCCCGAGATGGCGCGTGATGGCGAGGCGCCCGCGAAGAAGCTGCCGGGCCAGGCGAACAAGACGATGCAGCTGTCGATCGTCGACGTCGAGGAGATGTCGGGGAAGAGCGACAGCGAGCCGGTCTCGGTCTCCGAGATCGACATCCAGGAGCTCGCCGAGCGCGCCGAGCAGTCGGGCGAGATCGAGGTCAAGTTCGACGAAAAGACGCCGGTGCCCGTTGCGGCGCAGCCCGCCGCGCCGCCGAAGCGCGCCGCGACCGTGCCGCCTGCGCCGCCGCCGGTGACCGACGTCCGCAAGTCGGGCGCGGTCCCGATCATCAAGCTCGACGAGGCTGACAAGCCGGCGGAGAAGCCGGTCGAGAAGTCCGCCGACAAGGCCGGCGAGAAGGCGGCACCGCCGCCGCCGCCCGCCGTGCACAAACCGCCGCCGGCGCCGCCGCCCGCCGCGAAGAAGCCGCCGCCCGCCGCGGTCGCCGCCGTCGTCACGAAGGAGCCGAGCAAGCCGACGAACCGCGGCAAGCCCTGGTTCGCCGAGATCTTCGACGAGGACTACCTGCGCACGCTGCCGTTCTTGACGCCGCAGGCGACGCAGAGCGAGGCCGAGTTCGTCATCGAGACGATGAACCTCGCGCCCGGCGCGAACGTGCTCGACGTCGGCTGCGGCTACGGCCGCCACGCGATGGAGCTCGCGGCGCGCGGCTTCCACGTCGTCGGTCTCGACCTGTCCACGCCGCTGCTCGTGCGCGGCGGCGAGGAAGCGCATCGCCGCGGCCTGACGATCAACTTCGTCCGCGGCGACATGCGCGAGCTCGACTTCGAGAACCAGTTCGACGCCGCGTACTGCCTGTTCTCGACGTTCGGCTACTTCGACGACGAGACGAACAAGAAGACGCTGCAGAACATCGGCCGCGCGCTCAAGCCGCAGGGCAAGATGCTGATCGAGATCCTCAATCGCGACTACGTGATCCAGGATCTGCCGACGCGCGTGTGGTGGGAGGGCGATGGCTGCGTCGTGCTCGAGGAAGTCGAGCTCAACTACTTCAGCTCGCGCATCCAGGTGAACCGCTCCGTCGTGTTCGACGATGGCCGCCAGCTCGAGCAGGAGATCTCGGTGCGCGCGTACTCGCTGCACGAGGTTGGCAAACTGATGCACGCGGCTGGTTTCCGCGTGCTCGAAGTGTCGGGCGGTTACCAGATGCGAGGCCGGTTCTTCGGCAACCAGTCGCGACACATCATCGTGCTCGCGGAACGCAAAGAAACCACCTAGTTGCCACATTGGCACGGGAATAAGCGCGCCTCGTCGGAGGTAGTGCTCTCGTGCGGCAAAACAATCGGGCTCGTCGAGCGTCTATGTCTGCAGAGGACACGATGGCTCAGCCCGCGCCCAAGGTTGCTTCTGTTTCGGCTCGCAAGAACCGCGTCCAGCGCATCGCTGCCAAGCGGCCCAAGCACGGCGACGACGTGCCGACGATGGATTCGGACGACGCGGAGGTCGTCGAGAAGAAGCCGGCGCGGCCCGATTCGTCGACGTACCTCTCGATGTACTTCCGCGACATGGCGGAGCTCGACGTGCTGCGCCCCGAGGAGGAATTCACCTCCGCGCGCGAGATCGAGGCGCTCGAGATCATGCTGTGGGAGCACGTGCTGTCGTACGCGCCCGCGCAGGAGCGGATCCTCGAGGCGCTCGCGACCGTGCCCGACTTCGAGGTGCCGGCCGAGGCGCGCGCGCTGCGCCGCGCTCGCGGCGAGAAGGCCGTCGCGAAGGCAGCCAAGAAGCTGCGCGCCGCCGACAGCGATCACCTGTTCATCGACGCCGCGCTCGGCGCGATCGATCGCATGACGCTCGGCATCGGCGTCCGCGGCGAGCTCGTCAAGGGGCTCGGCCCGCGTGCGAAGATCGCCGAGTGGTTGCGCCGCGTGCAGCAGGCGAACCGCGCCGCCGCCGACGCGCGCAACGACTTCGTCAAGGCGAACCTCCGGCTCGTCGTGTCGATCGCGCGCCGCTTCAACCACGGCCGCATGGCGCTCGCCGACCTGATCCAGGAAGGCAACCTCGGCCTGATCAAGGCGGTCGAGCGCTACGACTACAAGCGCGGCTTCCGCTTCTCGACGTACGCGTCGTGGTGGATCCGCCACGCGATCAGCCGCGCGCTCGCCGACAAGGGCCGCGAGGTCCGGCTCCCCGTGCACATGATCGACGCGCAGCACCGGCTCACCAAGGCGCGCCGCCAGCTCACCGCGAAGCTCGGCCGCGAGCCGAACAGCGCGGAGCTCGCCGAGGCGACGAGCATGCCGCTCGACAAGGTCGAGAAGATGCGCAGCTGGCTGCTCGAGCAGTCCGTCTCGATCGACAAGCCGGTCGGCGACGATGAAGGCCGCGTGCTCGGCGAGGTCCTCGAGGACCCCGAGCGCGACGCGACGAACCCGACCGAGGGCATGGAGTGGGAGGCGCTCACCAGCGAGGTCCGCGAGCTCCTCGGCGACCTGCGGCCGATCGAGGCCGACATCCTGCGTCAACGCTTCGGCCTGGGCACCGAGCAGGAGCTGACGCTCAAGGAAATCGGGGACAAGTACAACCTGTCCCGCGAGCGCATCCGGCAGCTCCAGGAGCAGGCCCTGGCCAAGATGCGTCGTGCGTTGGCGCGCCGCGACCTCATGTAGTAACGTGTACGCCCATGTCGAGGCGAACGACGGTCACGCTGCTCCTCGTCTTCGTGGCGATGCTCGTCGCCGCGTGCGGTAACAACGACACCAAGCTCAAGGTCACCGGGATCGAGCCGGAGAAGGGCGACGTCGAAGGCGGGACCTACGTCCGCATCAAGGGCAACCGCTTCATCGCCGACGGCGCGCGCAACGCGAAGGTCTACTTCGGCTCGCGCGAGGGCACGGTCGTCCGCTTCGCGAGCGACAGCGAGCTGATCGTCGAGGCGCCGGGCGGCAAGCCGAACGAGACGGTCGACGTGCTGATCATCTTCGAGCCGGGCGGCGAGCTGAAGATCCCGAAGGGCTTCACGTTCGTCGAGAAGAACACGACCGCGCCGTCGGTCGACGACCTGAACATCAAGAAGGCGAAGTAGCTCGCCTTCGCGCGCCCGGCGATTTCCTACTGGAAATTCAGCCGGAACAGCTGCTGGCCGAGCAGCACGAACGAGTCGTGGCCGACGCCGCGCTCGCCGTTCACCTTGATGAACGTGCCGTTGCTGCTGCCGAGGTCGGCGAGGTACACGCGGCCGTCGCGCAGCGAGACGCGCGCGTGCAGGCCGGAGACGTAGCCGTCGTCGGGGAAGTTGATCTCGCCGCGCTCGCGGCCGAGCGTGACCGAGTCGCCGAGCAGCGGGAACGCGGCGCCCGTGACGTCGCGGCCGATGATGACCGTGAGCTTGCCCCAGAAGCCGGGGTTCGGGCTGCCCATGAGCTCGGTGCCGTCGGCGGTGGGCTCGGGCGTCGGGATGACCTCGAAGCGGAGCAGCTCCTGGCCGATGCGGATGATCTGGCCGGACTGCAGCTCCTCTTCCTGCGTCATCTTCACGAACACGCCGTTGAGCGAGTCGAGATCGCGGACGGTCGCGGTCTGGCCGCGGATGTCGAGCAGCGCGTGGACGGGCGAGAGGTAGCCGTCGTTCTCGAAGACGGGGCCGAAGCTGCGGCCGAGCTTGTTCTCGCCGGGGCGAAGGTCGTGCGTGCCGCCTTCGCTGCCGTCGGGACGGATCAGCGTCATCGACAGGCGCGCGCGTGCGGGCGCGGCGACCGGCGCTCCGCCCATGGGCGCGGGGCCGGTCGGCATGATGTTCGGCGCGGAGCCTTCGTCCATGCGGAAGCCGCACGTGCCGCAGAAGCGGAACGAGGCCGGGACGTCACTGCCGCACGACGGGCAGCGCTTCATGCCGGCGGCCTGCGCGGGCGGCGCGAAGCCGGGCGAGAAGCCGGGCACGCCGGGCGGCGGACCCATCGGGGTCGGCATCGCGGGACCGCCGAGCGGACCCGAGGGCGGCATGCCGGGCATGCCCGCGCCGGGACCCATGCCACCCATGCCTGCGCCGGGACCCATGCCGGGGCCGGGCATCGCGCCGGGACCCATGCCGCCGGTCTGACGGCCCATGCCGGGCGGCACCGGTTGCGGCATCGCGGCGGACGGGCCGCGCAGCGGCGCTCCGGGACCGGACGGTGCCTGGCCGGGCTCGGCCATCATCGTCTTCATCATGCCCATGTCGGGCTTGGGCGCCGCCGTGAGCTCCGCTCCGCACCCGAGGCAGAACTTGTAGTGGTCCTGGTTCTCTTTCCCACAGCGATTGCAGACGGTCATGGTGGCTCCCGTGAAGGGTCAGACGATTTCGACTCGAAGTAGCTGCTGACCCAAGAAGACGTAGTCGCCGTGCTTGAGCTGGTGCTCGCCGGTGACCCGGACGAACGTGCCATTGCGCGACCCCAGATCCGTAACGGATAGCACGGCGCCGGCCAGTGCGACCTGCGCGTGGCGGCCCGAGATGAACGGATCCTCGGGGAAGTTGATGTCATTGTTCTCGCGGCCGAGGGAGACGCTCGAGGCCGTCGGGCGATAGACCCAGCCGCTGGCGCCGCCCCGGAGCTGCTGCAGGATCTCGAGCGCGGCGGGGCGCATCATGCTCGCCGAGTAGTAGGTGCCCTCGGTGTCGGGGAGGTCTTCGGGCTGCGGCGCGGGACGCACTATGAGCACCTGCTCGCCGACGAGGATCGCGCTGCCCGGCTCGATGCGCGCGGTGCCGTTGATGCGGACGAACACGCCGTTGAGCGAGCCCTCGTCGCGCACGACGAGCTGGCCGTTGTGGTAGCGGAAGTTCGCGTGGATCGGCGAGAGGAACGGATCGTCAGGAAACGAGATCGGGCAGTCGCCGCGGCCCGCGAGGTGATCGGTGCCGGCGAGCATGAACGACGCGCCGTCCTCGCCGTCGCCGCGGATCAGCGTCAGCTTCGCGCGCGCCTGACCGGCGGTGCCGCCGAACGGCACGGTGCTGCGGCCGGGCTTGTTCGCGTCGGTGGTGCGCGGGCCGACGCGCGTCTCGACGTCGAACTCGTGCTGCGATGGTTGCGGCGTGCGTGCACCGCAGCTCGGGCAGAACTTGAAGTTCGGCGGGATGTTCGTCCCGCACTTGCCGCACGTGGTGCCGGCGCCGTTGCCGGCGGGCGGTTCCTTTGACTGGCGACGCGGACGCGGATCGAGTGCGACCGGCAGGCCGCAACGGGCACATTGCGGCACTCCGATAGGCGTCAACGCGCTACACGCGTCGCACACGAGGCCGACGTCCATCGCGTGTGATTCTACCCCTTTGCGAATCGACGCGTCAAAGAACGGGGCCCCTGAGATCTCTGATCGCTCCCCGCCGCTGGGCTCTAGTGTTTGAGCTGCCCGAGCGAACGGGTGGCCGCCTCGCGGACCTCGGGCACCTCGTCCTTGGCGAGCGCCTGGAGCGGGGCCTGGGCGCCCGCACCGCCGATCTGACCGAGCGCCGTCGCGACAGCCTCGCGCACGAACGACTGGCCGTCACCGGCGGCCTTCACCAGCGCGACGGTATCGGTGCCCGGTCCGAGGCGCCCGAGCTGCTGCGCGGCGACGCGGCGATCCCCCCATTCGGGCGCGCTCAGCATCTTCGCGAGCGCGGCGACGAGCTCGGGCGGCGCGCTGCCGCGGCGGTGCGCGAGCGTCACGACCGACGCCATCGCGGACGCGCGGACCTGCGGCGAGGCATCGCCGAGCGCCTTCGTGATCGCCGCCTCGGCGGCGCGGTCGTTGCCGGCGGCCTTCGCGAGCACGCTGATCGCGAGCGCTCGGACCTTCGGATCCTCGCTCGTCAGGTGCGGCAGCAGCTGCGGCTCGATCGCGGCCGCGATCTGCGCGAGCGCCGCGGTGGTCTTCGCGTCGCCGGTCGACCCCGCGGGTCCAAGTGAATTGGAGCCGCTCCATGACGGCGGCGTGAGCGCGCCGAGCGCGAGGCGGGCGGGCGCGTCGTCGAGATCGGCGAGCACGGACACGACGACGTCGCGGTGCTCGCTGAGCGCCTCCGACAGGCCGGCCGCGATGTCGGTCGCGTGCTCGACGACGAGCTTGCTCGACGGCGCCGGATGCGGAAGCGAGCCTGGCAGCTCGGCGACGAGCTCGAGGTCGTTGAGCTTGCCCGAGCGCATCGGATAGCTCGACAGATCCGCGAGCGGCGCGGGCGCGAGGCCTGCGCCTTCGGTGCGGCCGATCGCCCAGACGAGCTCGTCGGTCGATTGACCGGCGCGCGCGAAGTACGCGCGGACGAGCGGACCGACGGCCTTCGGCTCGCCGAGCTCGCCGAGCGCCCACGCCGACAGGCGCTGGGCTTCGCCGCGGTTGTCGTCGAGCGCGCCGAGCAGCACGGGGATGCCGGCGGCGTAGCGGCGCGCGCCGATCGCGTACGCGCACGCGCCTCGTACCTGATCCTTCGCGTTCGTATCCTTGAGCACGCCGGCGACCGCCGGGCCGACGCGCGGATCGTCGATCTGCGCGAGGCCGAGGCACGCGAGCGTCTGCACGCTCGGGCGGTGATCGGCGAGCGCCTTGAGCAGGGCAGGGACCGCGCGCTTGTCGCCGGAGCGGCCGAGCGTGAACGTCGCCGCCTCGCGCATCGCGACCTCGCTGTGCTCCATCAGCGGCAGGACGTCGTCGATGACGTGCGAGTCGCCGAGCCGGCCCGCGGCGACGAGCGCCTCGACGCGGACCTCGCGATCGAGCGTCTCGGCGAGCGTGCCGATGTGCCGCTGGTCCTTCGGCGGCTCCTGGCGCGCCATGTGGACGAGCGGCGCCGCCGCGCCCTTGTTCCCGAGCGTGCCGAGCACCTGCACGGCGATCCGCTGCTGCGCGACCTCCTTCTCGTCGCGCAGGGCCTCGAGCAGCGGCCGCAGGCCGTGGGCGCCCACGCGATCGAGCTCGGCGCGCGCCGCCTTCTTGACCTCGTCGGTGCCGTGGCGCAGGTGGTTGTCGAGCTGCGGCACGTAGCGCAGGTACAGATCGACGAGCACGCGCCGGTAGACCGGCTTGTGGCTCATCATGAACGAGAGCGGCGAGAGCACCTTCTCGAGCTCGCCGAGCGTGCCGGTGAGCTCCTCGAGATCGATCGCGAGGTGTGCGGCGCGCGCGATCTCGTCGTCGTTGTTCGAGCTGCGGATCACGTTGCGATACAGCTCGGCCGCCTTCATCGGCGCGCCGGTCTGCACGTAGAGATCGGCGAGCGCGAACGATGCCTTCGCGTTGCGCGGATCGAGCTGCACCGTCTTCTCGTACGCCGCGATCGCATCCGCGAACCGCTGCATCTGCGCGTAGCGCTCGCCGAGCCGCTCGTAGGCGGTCGGATCGCTCGGCGACTTCGCGAGTGCCATCTGCGCGTACTTGATCGCCTCGTCGTCCTGACGCGCCTCGGTCTTGATCTCGCTGATCTGCTGGTAGACGTCGCGCTCGCGGCTCGGCTGCTTCTTCGCGATGTCGAGCAGCAGCGCGACGGCCTCGTCGTACTTGCGCTGGTTGCGATACGCCTTGACGAGATCCATCGCGAGGTCGGCGTCGTCGGGGACGAGCTTGACGAGCTTCTCGAGCGTCGCCTGGGGCTCGCCCTGCTTCGGCTGCCCGCGCGAGTACATCTCGACGAGCGCGTAGCCCGCGTCGATGTCGCCCTTCGCGAACTGCTGCTCCCAGCGCATGCGATACGCGGTGAGGTTCTTGTCGGGGGGGAGCATGTTGCCGCCGCGCTGGAGCACGTTGACCTGATGGCGGTGCGCATCCTTGCGCGCGAGGCGGTCGGTTGGCTTCGTGCCGATCAGCGACAGCACCATCTCCCAGTCGGCGAGCGCCAGGCCGTACTCCTTGCGCTGCTCGTACACGCTCGCGCGACCCTTGTAGTAGTCGGCGTTCTTCGGGTCGAGCTTGATCGCTTCCTTGTAGTTGTTGAGCGCGTCGGTCGTCTCGCCGTGCTCGGCCTGCACCTCGGCGAGCTTCGCGAAGCCGCCCGGCTTGCCCGTCGCCGCGATGCGCTTCCAGATCGCGGTCGCCTTCGGCTTGTCGCCCTTCTGGTAGTACTGCTCGCCGAGCGTGACGAGGTGGCCCGGATCGTCGGGCTCGAGCTTGGCGAGCCGCTCGTACTCGGCGATCGCGAGGTCTTCCTTGCCCCAGCGCGTGTAGAGATCCGCGATCGCGCCGAGCACGCCCGCATCCTGCGGGAAGCGGCTCTCGAGCCGCGTGAGCGAGTCGAGCGCCTTCTTCTCCTGACCGCGGCGCCAGTAGCGCTCGGCGAGCTCGAGCTGGAAGCGTGCCTCGCCCGGCGCCGCCCGCACGACGGCTTCGTACTGCGCGAGCGCCTCGTCATCGCGGCCGGAGTTCTCGAGCAGCGTGATCAGCCGCCGCTGCGTCTCGAGCTCCCACGGCGCCTTCGCGACCGCCTTCTTGAGCGCGGCGATCGCCTTGTCCTGCGAGCCCGTCTCCTCGTAGAGCTTGCCGAGCGTGTCCCACTCGAAGTGACCGCGCGCGCCCTCCGGCCACTCCTTCTCGTACTGCGCGAGCAGCTGCGCGAGCGCCTGCTTGCGGCGGTAGATGTCGATGATGCGGCCGGTCAGCTCGACCTCGAGGTAGTAGCCCTTCGGCGCGAGCTTGATCGCGCGGCGGTACTCGGTGACCGCCTCGTCGTCCTTGCCCATGCCCTCGAGCGCCTGGCCGCGCCGCGCGACGACCTCCACCCGGCGCGCCGGATCGCTGCCGAGCAGCTTCTCGGCGGCGCTGTAGCTCTCGAGCGCGACCTCGCGCTTGCCGGCCGCCAGCATCGCGTCGCCGCGCTCGATCCACAGCTGCGCGTTGTTCGGATCGAGGTCGAGGAACTGCTTGAAGTACGCGTTGGCGCCGTCGTTGTCGCCGGTGGCGAGCGCGAGGTCGGCGAGCGACCGCAGCGCCTTCTTCTTCATGTCCTTCGTCGTCGCGTGCGCGAGCGCCTTGTCGTAGTCGGCGCGCGAGTCCTTGTTCTTGCCGGCGGCCTTGTCGAGCTCGCCGATCAGGATCCACGTCTCGCCGTCGGCTTCCTTGACCGACGCCGCCTTCGCCCACAGATCGCGCGCGCGCGCGTCGTCGCCGGTCGCGTGCATCAGCCGGCCCATCACGACGAGCGAGGCCCAGTCGTCGGCCTTCTTGTCGAGCTGCTTGCCGTACTCGTCCTTCAAGAGGTCGACGGTGCGATACCGCCGGTACATCTCGAGGAGCTTCGCGAGCGCGCTCGCGTCGTGCGGGTTGCGCGCGAGGATCGCCTTGTATCGAGCGATCACGCTCTTGTCGAACGGGTCGCGCGTGACGCCCCAGTCGGCGGACTGCGCGGTGGCGATCGCGGCGGGCGCCAGCGCGAGCGCGCAGGCGAGCAGGAAGGGCAGGCGCCTCACGCCTCGATCATAGCCGGTGACCTCGTCGGATGCCCGGCCCGTGCGGCGCCGGATGCCCGGCCCGCTCCGCGTACCTACGCGCGGATGCGCGCGAGCATCGAGCCGAGGTGCTTGCGACGCATCTCGATGCAGAAATCACGGATCATGCGCGCCTGGCTCGTCGCCATCGCCAGGAAGCGGACGCCCAGCCCCGAAGCGAGGTTGTCGTCCTTGCGGTAGCAGATCTTGCCGGCCGCCCAGATCGAGTCGCCTTCGCCCGGCAGGTCGATCTCGAGGCCGACGACCAGCCCCGGCGGCGGCGCCAGCATCGAGATCGCCGACATGTTCAGCCCGGAGTCCGAGAGGTTTGTCGCCAGGCCGCGAATCGGCCGGTCGTGAACGTACGAAGTGACCATCGATTCGAACGGGACGCGAAAACCAAGCCTGCGCTCGTGCACGAATACCTCGGGTGTGACGATGTAGGATAAAAGCGTACCAGGCTCGCCCGCGGGCCCAAATTTTTCGGCGGCCTGCGGGGGTTGGCAGCGGACGCGGGTTGGCAGAATGCGCGCGTGGCGAGCGCGTACCCGTTCGATCGGCTGCCCGCGCTGACCCGCGCGGAGGCCGCGCTCGAGTCGGCGCTCGCGCAGCAGCTTGCCGCGCGTCCGCGAACCGACCGGCTGGCCGGGCTCGCGGGGCCCGTGCGCGTGACGGCCGTCCGTGCCGCGTCGACGCGCGATGCCTCGCTCGTCGCGGCGGCGGTGTGCGAGCTGCGCATCGCGGGTCGCGTGCTCGACGTGCGCGGCAGCAACCGCGGCGTGCGGCGGCTCGCGCAGCGCCTGCTCGGCGGACCGGCGGAGCTCGATGCGCCACGGCCGCTGGCGCTCGTCGAGGAGCGGCTGTGGGCGCACGTCGTGTCGCTCGCCGTCGACGACCTCCACATCGCGGGCGAGGTGATTCCGGTCGAGGGCCCGCGCCGCCACGCCGCGCCGGGGCAGGGCTCGAGCGCGAGCGGCCATCGAACCGCCGCGCGCATGCCGCTGGTCTCGATCGACGTGATGCTCGGCGACATCGCGCTCGTCGTCGAGCTCGCGGGCGACGCACTCGACCTCGCCGCACCGGCGCCGCGCGCGTGGCCGCCGTGGGTCGACGCGCCGCTCGAGGTGCCGGTCGTCGTCGGCCGCTGCGCGCTGCCGCGCGAGGCGGTCGCCGGGCTCTCCGTCCGCGACGTCATCACGATCGACCGTGCGCTCGAGCTGGAGATCTTCGGAGGCGCGCTCGCCCTGCGCGCCGCACCGGGAGCCGTTTCCGCGACGGTCGCGAGCGGCTATGTTCGCCGCGACATGTCCATGCCCGACGACGCCTCGGTCGAGCTCACGGTCGCCCTGGGCACCACGCAGCTCACGCTGCGGTCGGTGCTCGAGCTGGCCGTCGGTCAAATTGTTCAGCTCGGTCGCCCACTTGCGGGGCCGTTCGAGCTGCGCGCGCTCGGACGTGTGGTCGGACGCGGAGAGCTGGTAGATGTTGACGGCGAGCTGGGCGTGCGCATCGTGAGCCTGGAATCCTGACCCAGCCTTTTTGGAGCCGTACGAAATGCCCGTCTACGAGTACAAGTGCAACGCGTGTGGTCGTGAGTTCGAAGTCCAGCAGCGGATGAGCGATCCGGAGCTCACCGACTGCGAGGTATGCGGGAAGCCGGCGCTCGAGCGCCTGATCTCGCGGACCGCCTTCACGCTGAAGGGCGGCGGCTGGTACAAGGACCTCTACTCGTCGACGAAGCCGGAGTCGAAGTCGAGCGAGAGCAAGCCTGCCGGTTCGAGCACCTCATCGAGTGACAGCGCGTCGAGTGGCTCGAGCACCGCGGCCTCTGGGGCGTCGGGATCGGGCTCGTCGGGGTCGGGCTCGTCGGGCTCCAGTGGCTCGTCGGGCTCGGGCTCGTCGGGCTCGAGCGGCTCGTCGGGCTCGAGCTCGTCCGGCGGCACGGGTGGCGGTAGCAGCGGCAGCAAGGCCGCGGCGAGCGCCTCGTGATCGGCCAGCTGATCGACGGCAAGGCGATCGCGGCCAAGCTGCGCGGCGAGGTCGCCGAGGCGGCGGCCGCCCTGCGCAAGAGCCCCGGCATCGCGCCCACGCTCGCGGTCGTGCTCGTCGGCGATGACCCGGCGTCCGCGGTCTACGTGCGCTCGAAGACGAAGGCGGCGCGCGAGGCGAACGTCGATGTTCGCGATCACAAGCTGCCGCAGAACACGACGCAGGACGAGCTGATGGCGCTCGTCCGCACGCTCAACGACGACCCGGCCGTCGACGGCATCCTCGTGCAGATGCCGCTGCCGCCGCAGCTCGACAGCGACGCGGTGATCCGCGCGCTCGATCCGGCGAAGGACGTCGACGGCCTGACCGCGACGAGCCTCGGCTACCTGGCGCAGGGCCGCCCGATCTTCGTCCCGTGCACGCCGAAGGGGTGCATGCGGCTGCTCCGCGAGGTCAACGCGCGCGTCGAAGGTGCGCGCGCCGTCGTGCTCGGCCGCAGCCTGCTCGTCGGCAAGCCGATCGCGCTGCTGCTGCAGAACGCGAACGCGACCGTCACCGTCTGTCACTCGCGCACGCGCGACCTCGCCGACGAGGTCCGCCGCGCCGACATCGTCGTCGCCGCGATCGGCAAGCCGGAGCTCGTCAAGGGCGACTGGATCAAGGAAGGCGCGATCGTGCTCGACGTCGGCATCAACCGCACGCCCGAGGGCAAGCTCGTCGGCGACGTGCAGTTCACGGCGGCCGCGCAGCGCGCGAAGGCGATCACGCCGGTGCCGGGCGGTGTCGGCCCGATGACGATCGCGTGCCTGCTCGAGAACACGGTCGAGGCGGCGCGTCGGCGCCGCGGCTAGCTCGCGCGATTCGTTCGCGACGACGACAACCTCGTCGACGTTCGACCGACGACCTCGTCGACGTTCGACCGACGACCTCGTCGACGTTCGACCGACGGCCTACACGTCGACATCGACCGACGGCGCGGAGACCGGCCGCACGGCCAGCGGCTTGCCGAGCGCGCGCACCAGCACGACCTGCAGCTCGGCGAACGGCGGCGGGTTCGCGAGCACCTCGGTCGCGCCCGCGGCGACTGCCTGCTCGCGATAGACGGCGTTCGACGTCAGCGCGATCGTTGGCACCGGCGGTTGCTGCTGCTGCGCGGCGCGCAGCGTGGCGAGGCCGCCCTCGAGGTCGAAGTCGATGTCGATGATCGCGACGTCGACCTCGCTCGACAGCACCGTGCCGGCGACCTGCGCATCGGCCGCCTGCGTGATCTCGGCGGTCGAGATGATCGACTTGATGTTGCGCGCGAGCGTCGTGCGGTCCTGGCGGTCGCCGGAGAGCAGCAGGAGCTGCACGCCGTGAAAGCCGGTGACGAGCTTGTCGATCAGCGTGCCGAGCTGGGGCGCGACGTCCTGGAACTCGATGCCGAGGCCCGGCGGCCCGTCCGTGCCGGCCTCCGCGACGCGTCGCCACGCGACGATGCCGTCGAGCTCGATCGTGCCGCTGCTCGGGATCGCGAGCTCGACCGTCATGCCGGCGCCGACGGGGATGTCCGCGTCCGTCTCGACGAACATGCCGCCGCGCGACAGGTTCACCGAGTAGGCGACGAGGAACGACGACGGCGTCCGGAACTCCACCTGCACGACGTACGGCATGCGGGGATGCTCGCGCTCCGACACGGAGCCGAAAGTATCTCATGGGCGCGCGCGCCTTTTCGCGGGCAGCGCGCGTGAATCGCGACCGAGCGCGCTTGCTACAGCAGCTTGTCGAGCAGCCGGTCGAGGTGATCGAGATCCATGTAGCGAATCTCGAGCGTGCCGGCCTTGCCCGGCTCGTCCTCGCTGATCGTCACCGGGCCGCCGAGCGCGCGGGTCAGCCGGTCCTCGAGGTCGCGCACCGACGCCGACTTCTGCGGCTTGCCGGCGGGCGCACCAGCCGTGCCCCGCGGGCCGCCGGCGGGTGCGGGCTCGCGCAACTTCTTCACGAGTGCCTCGGCGGCGCGCACGCTGAGTGCCCTGTCGATGACCTGGCGGGCAGCGCGCTCGATCGCCGTCGGCTCCTCGAGCGAGAGCAGGGCGCGCGCGTGGCCCATCGACAGCTTCTCGTCCTCGACCATCTGGCGGACGGCGGGCGGCAGCTTGAGCAGGCGGATCGCATTGGCGACCGTGCTGCGGTCCTTGCCGATGCGGTCGGCGACCTGATCCTGGGTCAGGCCGAACTGCTCGATCAGGCGCTGGAACGCGGCCGCCTCCTCGAGCGGGCCGAGGTCGGAGCGCTGGACGTTCTCGACGATCGCGCGCTCGAATGCGGCCTGGCCATCGACCTCCTGGAGCACGACGGGCAGCTCGTGGAGGCCCGCCTTCTGGGCCGCGCGCCAGCGACGCTCGCCGGCGATCAGGAAGTAGCCGCCGCCTTCGCGCGCGCGCACGACGAGCGGCGTGATCACGCCGTGGACCTTGATCGAATCGGCGAGCTCCGCGAGCTTGCCCTCGTCGAAGCGGCGGCGCGGCTGCTCGGGACTGGGGTAGATGTCCTCGATGCCGGCGGTGAAGAACTGGCGCTGCTTGTCGCCCACCTGGCGCAGCGGGACGGTCGGCGCGGGCGCCGCGGGCGTCGGCAACAGGGCACCGAGGCCGCGGCCGAGCCCTCGCTTCTTCGCGTCGGTCGTCATCATGCGTGTTGTACCTCTGCGCCCTGACGATTCAACGTGCGGGTCACGACCTCGTCGGCGACGGCGAGGTAGCTCTTCGTGCCCGGGCAGCGCAGATCGTAGAGCAGGACGGGCTTGCCGTGGCTCGGCGCTTCCGAGAGCCGGACGTTGCGCGGCACGGTCGTCTCGAAGACCTTGTCGCCGAAGTACTTCGCGACCTCGGCGCGGACCTGGTTCGCGAGGTTCATGCGGCCGTCGAACATCGTGAACAGGACGCCATCGATCGTCAGGTCGGGGTTGTAGGCCGCCTTGACCTTCTCGATCGTCGCTGTGAGCGCGGACAGGCCCTCGAGCGCGAAGTACTCGGCCTGCATCGGCACGACGACGCCTTGCGCCGCGACGAGCGCGTTCAACGTCAACAGGCCCAGCGACGGCGGGCAGTCGATGACGATGTAGTCGTAGCTGTTGACGACCGGCGCCAGCGCGTTCGCGAGGTAGCGCTCGCGATGATCCGCGCCGATCAGCTCGATCTCGGCACCGACGAGGTCGGTCGTCGCGGGCGCGACGAACAGCGTGGTGATGTCGGTCGGGCGGATGACGTCCTCGAGGCTGACCTCGCCGACGAGCGCGTCGTAGATCGTCAGCTCGACCTTGTCGCGCGGGTAGCCGACGCCACTGCTCGCGTTGCCCTGCGGATCGAAGTCGACGAGCAGGACCTTGTACCCGCGCGACGCGATCGACGCGGCGAGGTTGATCGCCGTCGTTGTCTTGCCAACGCCACCCTTCTGGTTCGCGACCGCGACGATGCGGGACATGGAGCACGCATACCGCGCAGCTCTGACGATCCAAAAATTTGGCCCTCGAGATCGCACTGGCGTACTTTGTACTCAGATGTAGGACATGTCGGCATGTCCTCGAAGGAGCGCCAATGTCGTCTGGAATTCCCCGTATTTATACTTCGTTTGCCGAGTTCGAGCGCGAGGAGCTGCGGCGGCTGGACTCGCTTCACACCAGCGTCGACGATCTCGTCGAAGAGCGGTTCAGCGAGGACCTCGACTTCGCGCCGAGCGACGCGCCCCGCAAGCGCGGCCGTCCGCGCAAGCATCCGCGCTGAGCGCTCGCGCCAACGCTTGCCCCGAGTAGCGCTAGGCTCGCGGGGTGGGCCTGATCGTCGTCTTCGGGTTCGCGATCGTCGTCGCGCTTTCGACGTACTCCGGCGGCGGCTCGCGCCAGAAGCGCCTCGAGGAGCTCGTCCGCGCCCAGGGCTGGCGCATCGAGAAGGCGTACACGAGCGCGGCGCGCGGGTACGTGATCGCGCGCGTGCAGGAGTTGCTCGTCACGATCTCGCTCGCGGACGAGAAGGGCGTTGGCTCGACGGTCCGCGTCGAGCTGCCGTCGCCGGGTGCGCCGAAGTTCGAGATCCGGCCGTCCGCGCTCGAGGCGCTGATCAAGAATCGCGTCGAGCTCGCGCCGGGGTTGCCGGTGTACACGCCCGAGCCCGACGACACGCGCGCGCTGTTCACGCCGGCGCGCATCCAGGCGCTGCGCACGCTGCTCGGTGATGCGTCGGTGCGCTGCGATCGCGAGGCGATCATCGTCGTGCAGCCGCAGCGGCTGCCGCTCGGCTCGATCGTCGCCGCCGTCGCGTTCGCGGTCGACCTCGCGACCGCCGATCGCTACGGCCTCGAAGCGCTCCGGGCGGTTCCCGGCGGCGTGCACCGGCCGACGACGAGCGAGCGCGCCGCGTGCGTCGAGGTGGACGGCCCGAGCCCGATCCGGATCACGGCGGTGCGCGAGGGCGACCGCGTGTTCACGCGCGCGTCGATCGAGCAGGGCCGGATCCCGTCGCCGGCGCCCGACCTGGCCGACCTCGGCCCGGCGCGCCTCGATGCCGAGCCGGGCGGGCGCGTCATGCTGACCTGGCCGTTCATCGAGCGTGATTCCAGGCGCCTGGCCGCTGCCGTCGACCTGCTGCGCGAGCTCGCCGGCGCCCCGCACGACGGCGCCTACCGCTGATGTAAGCCGCTCCCGCCGCTCGCGGCTCTCCATGGCATGCACCTGCTCGCACTGCTCGTCATGCTCTCGCAAGGCCGCACGGTCCCGGCGTTCCACGCGATCTCCGTCGAGACGACCGCCGACGTCGACGTGACGATCGGTTCGACGACGAAGGTCGAGGTCTCCGGCCCGAATGACTGGATCGGCAAGCTCGAGACGACCGTCGAGCACGGCTCGCTGCGGATCCGCGCGCCCAAGGGCAAGACGCCGACGTTCAAGGTGACGATCACGATGCCCGCGCTCGACGCGATCGCCGTCTCGGGCCTGAGCAACGTCCACGTCGCCGGGCTCTCTGCCAAGAACCTCGCGGTGGCCGTCGATGGCGCGGCGACGCTCGACGTCTCCGGTTCCGCCCATTCGCTCGCGCTCGACATCTCCGGCGCGGCGCAGCTGAAGCTCGCCGGGCTCGAGACGCACGACTCGGCACTCCAGATCGCGGGCCTCGCGAGCGGTGCCCTGCGCGTGGACGGCGCGCTCGCCGCGAATGTCGCGGGGACCGCCACGCTCGAGCTCTACGGCAAGCCGCAGGTCGTGAAGCAGGTCTCGGGCACCTTCGAGCTGCGCGAGCGCTAACCCTCGATCCCGTAGTCCTTGAGCTTCTTGTAGAGCGTCGAGCGATCGATCTCGAGGATCGCGGCGGCCTGCGCCTTGTTGCCGTTCGTCGCGGCGAGCGCGGCGAGGATGCCTTCCTTCTCGAGCTCGCGCAGCGACCTCGCGGGCGGCTTCGGCAACGGCGGAGGGGCGGGCGGCGCGGTGTCGATCACGACCGCGGGCATCCGCGCGGAGGAAGCGGCGGGGACGGCCGTCGAGATCGCGGAGCCGAGCGGCGGGGTGGGGGACGAGGTCCGCGTGCGCGGCGGCTGCGCCTGGGCGAGCACCTGCGGCGGCAGGTCCTGTGCCTGGATCGCCTCGCGATCGCCGAGCACGATCGCGCGCTCGACGGCATTGCGCAGCTCGCGCACGTTGCCCGGCCACGCGTAGCGGGTCATCGCGGCCAGGGCCTCCGGCGAGAAGCCGGTGATGCGGCGCGCGGCCTGCTGGCGGAACTTCGCGAGGAAGTGCTCGGCGAGCAGCGGGACGTCGTCGAGGCGCTCGCGCAGCGGCGGCACCTCGATGTGGATGACGCTGAGGCGGTAGTAGAGGTCCTCGCGGAACTGACCGCGCTTGACCATCTCGGCGAGGTCGCGGTTCGTCGCCGCGACGACGCGCACGTCGACGTCGATCGCCTTCTGCCCGCCGACGCGCTCGAAGCGGCGCTCCTCGAGCACGCGCAGGAACTTGGTCTGCAGGCCGAGCGGCAGCTCGCCGACCTCGTCGAGGAACAGCGTGCCCCGGTCGGCCATCTCGAAGCGGCCGGCCTTCTTCTCCGTCGCGCCGGTGAACGCGCCCTTCTCGTGGCCGAACAGCTCGCTCTCGATCAGCGACTCCGTCAGCGCCGCGCAGTTCACCGCGACGAACGGGCCCTTCGCGCGGCGGCTCGCGCGGTGGATCGCGCGCGCGACCATCTCCTTGCCCGAGCCACTCTCGCCGCCGAGCAGGATCGTGGCATCGCTCGGGCCGACGCGCGCGACGAAGTCGATCACGCGCTGGGCGGCCGCGCTCTTGCCGACGAAGTCGCCGTCGGTGACGCGCTCCTCGAGCGCATCGGCGCGCCGCGACAGCTGGTCGCGCGCATCCGCGCCCGTCCAGGCCGCGCCGGTGAGGTGCGCGAGGCAGCCGATCGCGAGCGCGTCCGCCTCTTCCCACGGCGTGCCCTTGCGATCGATCCACAGCACGGCGACGACGTCATCGCCCGCGCCGTACACCGGCGCCGCGATCAGCGCGCGTCCCCCGGTCTCGGCGGTGACGACCTGGCGCTGGCCGAGCACCTTGTCGATCAGCTCCTGCGGGATCTGGAGCTGCGCGCTCTCGCCGGCACCGAGCGCCGCCGCGACCGGAGCGGGCCGCCGGCTCGCCGCGAGCACGAACGAGCGATGTGCCTCGAGCGCGGTGCGCGCCGCATCACACGCCGCCCGCGCGACCGCCTCGCGTCCTGCCGCGGACTCGATGCGCAACCGCTCGCCGAGCTGGGCGAGCGCGGCGAGGTGCCGGCGCGCGCGGTCGTCGCGGCCGGTCAGCGCGAGCATCGCCGCCGTCGAGACCTCCATCGTGACGTGGCTTGCCGCGCGCGTCACCGCGACGCCCTCGACCGGCAGGTAGGCCATCTTCGTCGCGCCGATCACGATCTCGTCGCCCGCCTCGAGCGTGTGCACGGTGACCTCGCGCCCGTTGACGAGCGTCCGCTTCTCGGACACCAGCGTCAGCGCGCCGTCGCGCAGCTCGATGAGCCCGTGCTGGCGGCTGACCGTCGGATCCGTCAGCTGCACGAGGCTGCCGTCCTCGCGGCCGACGCGCCCTCCGCGCATCGGCAGCTCGAACTCCCGCCCGGCGTCGGGACCCTCGATGACGACGAGGCGAGCGAGCGACATGCACTGATCATGGTGCCAGATTCGTGTACGTTTCGCGCGTGAAGCGCCTCGCGTTCGTTCTCCTCGCCGCGGCCGCGTGCGGCGGCGCCAAGAAACCGCCTGTCAACGCGGGCACCGGCTCGGGCTCCGGCTCGGCGGCGATCTACGCCAAGAAGATGGTCATGTCGTGGGGCATCCAGCAGCACGACAAGGACGCCGACGTCTTCCTGCAGACCACCGACGAGACCGGCAAGCAGACGAGCTACCCGCTCGGCAACTACCAGGGCCAGTGCAAGGTGATCACGCCGGCACCCGAGCTCAAGGCGGACTCGGCGGTCGCGTGCAACCAGGTCGCGACCGGCGTCGAGCTCGACGCGACGACGACCGACGAGGAGATCATCATCCTCAAGGGCAACACGCAGAACGGCAACCCGCCGGATCCGATGTCGCGCGAGGAGGTCACGCGCGTGAAGGCCCCGGGCGGCGCGAAGGTCGAATCCGGGACCTGACGTCAGCGGCGCTCGTAGTCGGTCAGGCCGACCGCGTGCCGCTCGAGGATGAAGAAGCTCGTCGGGATGCGCAGCGGGCCGAGCGCGTAGTACGCCTTGCCAAGGTAGATGTCGTCGCCGAGCTGCACGAGGTAGTCGCGCAGGCCGCTCGACGGATCGAGCGGCTTGTTGCCGCCGCGGCCGTAGTCGAGCAGCACGGCGTGGAGGTACTGGTTGTCGCGCGACGTCGCGTCGACCTCGTGGACCTCGTAGAAGCCGAAGCGCTTCTCCGCGACGTGCCAGCGGCCGTCGAGGACGTTGCGCGCGACCGGGCGGTTGTAGCCCATCACGCGATCGCCCTCGCGGAAGAAGCCCTTGACGAACTTCTTGATGCCGGCCGCCTGCGCGAGCGGGATCACGTTGAGCGGCATGTGGTTGATGCCGCGGAACTCCCAGCCGACGAGGTCCTCGAGGTCGGGCGTGCCGCCGCGCAAGAACTCCTTCTCGAGCTCGTGCATCGGCGTCTGCTCGAGCCGCAGGACGCGAGGGCTGGGGAACGGCGACAGGGCGCGCGATTGGGGGACGGCGGCGAGAGCGACGGCGGCAGTCACGATACGAACCTCCGGGCGTTGTCGATGATGTGGGCGGCGGCGCGCGTGGCGAGCGCCATGATCGTCTCCATCGGGTTGACGCCGATCGGCGTCGGGAACAGCGAGGCATCGGCGACGATCAGGCGATCGGCGTCGTAGACCGCGCCGAACGCGTCGGTGACGGCCGCGGTGCGGTCGGGACCCATCTTCGCGGTGCCCATCATGTGGACCGTGACGACCTCCCAGCCCTTGGCCGGGATGCGCTGGTCGAGCAGGCGGCGGGCGTCGTCGGCGGACGCGAGCTCCGGCGCGCCGTGGAACGGCAGCAGGATCCGCTTCGCGCCCGACGCGAACAGCAGCTCCGAGAGCAGCGAGACGCCGCGCTGGAGATTCGCCGCGTCGGCGTCGGCGAGCTGGTAGAACGCCTGCGGGCGGCCGTCGATCGTGCGGACGCGGCCGGTCGCGGTGTCCTCGCACAGCATGCCGGCGAGCACCATCTTGTCGTACTGCGCCATCAGCTCGCCGAGGGCACGGCCGCGCTGCGGGAACGACATCGCGAGCACGCTCGGCGGCATGTTGACGGCCGCGAACAAGAGGCCCTGCTCCTCGAACTCGCGCACCTGGAACGCCTGGTGCGCGCCCTTCCAGCCGGTCACCGGCTCGTCGAAGATCGCGACGACCTTGACGTTGGGGTGCATCGACAGGTTGTGGCCGATCTGGCCGCTCGGCGAGCGGAAGCCCGAGCGCACGAGCAGCGCCGGCGTGTGGATCGCGCCGCACGCGGCCACGACGAGCTTCGCGCGCACCGCGACGTTGAAGCCGGCGGCGCTGCGGCCCATCACGCCCGTCGCGCGCTTGCCGTGGCGCGTGATGCGATCGACCTTGACGTCGGCGTAGACGCGCGCGCCGAAGTGGAGCGCGCGCGGCACGTACGAGACGAGCGCCGATTGCTTCGCGCCCGTCGGACAGCCGAACGCGCAACGGTTGCTGCCGACGCAGTGCGCCTGGTTGCGCAGGTTGCCGATGACCTTCCAGCCCTTCGCGTCGGCGCCCTTCTTGAGCAGGCGGTTGTCCTGGCCGATCGCGTCGTCGTCCATGCCGGCGACGTGGATCCGCTTCTCGACGCGCTCGAAGTACGGCTCCATCTCCTTCGCGCTGATGTCGAGGCCGGTCTTCTCCCAGCGGTCGAGCACGCGCTCGGGCGTGCGCCACGACATCCCGCCGTTGATCACCGTCGAGCCGCCGACCGCGCGGCCTTCCTGGTACATCACCGGCGGGTTGCCGACCGCCATCGTCGCGCCGCCGTCGCGGTAGAGCTGGCGGACCATCGCGCTGGTGTCGGCGGTGAAGTCGCGCGTCGAGTAGTAGCTGCCTTCCTCGACGACGATCACGTCGAAGCCGGCCTCGGAGAGCTCCGCGGCGACCGTCGAGCCGCCGGCGCCCGAGCCGATCACGACGACGTCGCAGTCGAGCACGGTGTCACCGTAGATGTCGTGACGCGTGAACACCCCGCGCGGGCGGGCTCCTTCGATCAGGGCAGGGCGAGCGACGGCCATCACGCCACCTCTTTCTTGCGCTGCGGGCGCAGCGGGTCCGGCGCGAGGATCTGCGCGTCCTGCTTCTTGACGTCGTCGGCGTAGACGGTCAGCCGCTTCTTCGTGACCTGCTCGATCCAGCCGGCGGGGCGATAGCCGCACGCCTCCATCATCTCGGGCTGCTCGTAGCAGGACAGGCTCATCAGCTGGTTGAGCGCCTTCGCGAACTGCACGTGCAGCGGCGTGATGCCGTGCTCCCAGCTCGCGTAGTACGCCTCGGCTTGCACGGGCCCGAGCTTCGAGGCGCGCCGGCCGTAGCGCGGCAGCGCGCCGAGGTCGTACGTGACGAGGCCGGCGGCGAGCCCGTTCGCCATCAGCGACGGCAGCGCGCCGATCGTCAGCGCCATGTGATCGACGATCGCCTCGGCGAGCGACGCCGCCTCCGGCGGGCAGATCACCGGCACGAGCGAGCGCAGCACCGCGCGCGCGGTCTTCGAGTGCGTGTACGTCATCCGAGCGCCTCCAGGATCTGCGCCATGCGCTTGTCGTGGCGATCGAGGTACTCCGCCATCAGCGTGTAGGCCTCGTCGTGCTTGCCGTCCTCGAGCATGTCGAAGAACTTGCTGTGCGCCGACACGTAGTCGGCCGGCGGCTTGACCGCGAACGCGAGCTCGCCGGCTGCATCCATCCACAGCTTGCCGATCCGGTTGAGCAGCCACAGGCCGGGTGTGAAGTGCGCGGCCTCCGCGACCTGGCGCATGATCTCGAAGTCCTCGCGCGCGAACGCGGGCGTGTCCTTCATCGCCCACGCGCGGGCCATCGCCGCGCGCGCCATCGCCGTGCCGCCGCGCGGGATCCGCGGCGCCGTCAGCTTGATGACCTCGAGGACCATCGCGCGGCGCATCGCGAGCAGGTCGATCAAGATGCGGCCGATCGTCGGCTGGCCGCCCTCGGGCTTGCCGTAGCGCAGGTAGCCGGCGATCACCTCGATCGACCAGTCGCGATACGGACGCACGACGACGCCCGATCCGCGACGCGGCTCGACGAGGTTCCACTCGCCGAGTCGGCGCAGCGCTTCACGCAGCGTCGGACGCGACGCTCCGAGCTGACGCGACAGCTCTCGCTCGGCCGGCAGCCGCGAACCCGCGGCGTAGACGCCGGACACGATGTCGGCGAGCAATCGTTCGAACACGGCGTCGATCGCGGTGGTGGGATTCGGGTCGGGGTTGGGCAGCGCCATGTGGTCTTACCAATTGGTAAGACCAATCATAAAATTGGTCAAGCAGCTTTTTTTCGCCAGGAGCTACGCGAGTCTACGTAGCGGTCGCGCCAGATGGAGGCCGCTCGTCTCGCGGTGCCGTGGTCGACCACGCGGTCGCTGTGGCCGTGCGCCCGGCGTCGGCGCGGTCGCGTGCGTTGCGTGATCGGCGACGGTCGCGAGCGTCGCGAGCGAGGTGATCTGCTCCGGACGCACTCGCCGCGCACGCGCGCACGCCGCGACGAATACGCGCGTCGATCGCGTGTGTGCAATCGACGACGTCACCACGTTCCTTGCGCAAAACTCGCCTGTCATTACAGGCAGGTCGCCTTGACGGTGATGGAGGCGTGTCGCTAGGTTCCAAAATATGACGAAGGCCAAGGCAGGAGGGGAGCAGCCGGTGGAGATTCCGGACACGCTCCCCATCCTTCCGCTCCGCAACTCGGTTCTGTTTCCCGGGGCGATCATTCCGATCGACGTCGGCCGCCGTAAGTCGGTCCGGCTCGTCGAGGATGCGATCGCGAAGGAGCGACCGGTCATCGGCATCCTGACGCAGAAGGACGCGCGCACCGAGGATCCGGGCGCCGGCGACCTCTACATGGTCGGCTGCGCCGCGCGCATCCTCAAGGTGATCAAGCTCGCGAAGGACAACTTCAGCGTCATCCTGCAGGGCGTCTCGCGCTTCGAGGTCTCGACGTTCGACGGCGCGGAGCCGTTCCTCTCGGCGAAGGTCCGCAGCGTGCCGGATCCGACGAGCAGCGACGTCGAGCTCGATGCGCTCGTGATGAACCTCAAGGACATCGCGAAGCGCGTCGTCAAGCTGATGCCCGAGCTTCCCAAGGAGGCCGGCGCGCTCGTCGACAGCGTGACCGAGGCCGGTCACCTCGGCGATCTGATCACGAGCCACCTCGAGCTCGAGGTCGGCGAGAAGCAGGACGTCCTCGAGACGTTCGATCTCAAGACGCGCGTCCGCAAGGTGCTCCAGTTCCTGTCGCGCCAGCTCGAAGTGCTGAAGGTCCGCGAGCGGATCAACACGCAGGTCCAGGAAGAGATGGGCCGCAACCAGCGCGAGTACGTGCTGCGCCAGCAGCTCAAGGCGATCAAGGAAGAGCTCGGCGAGCTCGATGACGGCGGTGGCGATCTCGACGAGTTCGCCGAGAAGATCACCAAGGCGAAGATGCCCGAGGAGGCCGAGAAGGTCGCCAAGAAGCAGCTCGATCGCCTCAAGGGCATGCAGCCCTCGTCGGCGGAGTACACGGTCACGCGCACGTACCTCGAGTGGCTCGTCGAGCTGCCGTGGTCGATCTCGACCGAGGATCACATCGAGCTGGCGGAAGTTCGCCGCTGCCTCGACGAGGATCACTACGACCTCGACAAGGTCAAGAAGCGCATCGTCGAGTACATGGCCGTGCGCAAGCTGAAGAACGACAAGAAGGGCCCGATCCTGTGCCTCGCGGGTCCCCCCGGCGTCGGCAAGACGTCGCTGGGTCGGTCGGTCGCGCGCGCGATCGGCCGCAAGTTCGGTCGCATCTCGCTCGGTGGCGTGCGCGATGAGGCCGAGATCCGCGGTCACCGGCGCACGTACGTCGGCTCGCTGCCGGGTCGCATCATCCAGGGCATCAAGAAGGCGGGCACGAACAACCCGGTCTTCGTGCTCGACGAGATCGACAAGCTCGGTCACGACTTTCGGGGCGACCCGGCGAGCGCTCTCCTCGAGGTCCTCGACCCCGAGCAGAACAGCTCGTTCTCGGATCACTACCTCGAGGTGACGTTCGACCTCTCCAAGGTCCTCTTCATCGCGACCGCGAACCAGCTCGACCCGATCCCGTGGGCGCTGCGCGATCGTCTCGAGATCATCGAGCTGCCCGGTTACACGCGGCAGGAGAAGAAGCAGATCGCGCGCAAGTTCCTCGTGCCGAAGCAGCTCGACGATCACGGCCTGACCAACGATCGCTGCGAGATCACCGACGACGCGATCTTCGAGGTCGTCGACAGCTACACGCGCGAGGCCGGCGTCCGTAACCTCGAGCGCGAGATCGGCAGCGTGTGCCGTGCGGTGGCCGTCAAGGTCGCCGAAGGGCAGGCCAAGGATCACGAGGTCGTCGACGGCAAGGTCGTCGAGGACATCCTCGGTCCCAAGAAGTTCGTCAGCGAGGTCGCGGAGCGCGTCGGCGAGCCCGGCGTCGCGACCGGCCTGGCGTGGACGGCCGTCGGCGGCGACATCCTCTTCATCGAAGCGACGAAGATGCCCGGCAAGGGCAAGCTGACCTTGACCGGCCAGCTCGGCGACGTGATGAAGGAGTCGGTCACGGCGGCGCTGTCGTTCGTGCGCGGCCGTGCGGCGCAGCTCGGGCTCGATCCGGGCAACTTCCTCGAGAACACCGATCTGCACGTCCACGTGCCGGCCGGCGCCGTTCCCAAGGATGGCCCGTCGGCGGGCATCACGATGTACACGGCCCTCGTCTCGCTCTTCACGGGCGTGCCGATTCGCCCGGACGTCGCGATGACCGGCGAGATCACCCTGCGCGGCAACGTGCTGCAGATCGGTGGCGTCAAGGAGAAGCTCCTGGCCGCTCACCGCGCGGGCATCAAGCGCGTGATCATCCCCGACCGCAACATGAAGGACCTGATCGACGTGCCCGAGGAAGTGAAGGGCGAGATGGAGATCCTCAGCGTGAAGCGCATGGACGAGGTCCTCGCGCTGGCGCTCAAGGATCCGCCGCCGTCGATCATCGACCTGTCGAAGGCCGCGCAGGCCGAGACCCACCCGACCGCGTAGCCACTCCCGCCAAGGGAGCTGTGACGTCGGCGCACGGCGAACCGTCCTCCCCGGACGGCTAGCCGGAGGCTTGCGAGATCTCCGTCGAGCGGCCGGCGGAGAAAGCTCGCTGGCAAGTTGGCATGTGAGCCTTGACGGGTGGTTGAGGCGTTCTTAGGTTGGCCAGCAAACAAATCTCGGAAGTCGGAGAACAACACCAATGGGCAAGATCATCGGCATCGACCTGGGCACCACCAACTCCGTGGTCGCGATCATGGAGGGCAAGGAGCCGAAGGTCATTTCCAACGAGGAAGGCCATCGCCTGACTCCCTCGGTGGTCGCCTTCGACGAAAAGGGCGAGGTCCTCGTCGGCCAGATCGCCCGTCGTCAGGCAATCACCAATCCTGAAAACACCGTGTTCTCGAGCAAGCGGTTCATGGGCCGCAAGTTCGAGGATCCGATCACGCAAGAAGAGACCAAGCGCGTCCCGTTCAAGCTCGTGAAGGCGAGCAACGGCGACGTCGCGTTCGAGATCCGCGGCAAGCGCTACTCGCCGCCGGAGATCGGTGCGCGCGTGCTGATGAAGCTGAAGCGCGCGGCCGAGGAGTATCTGGGTGAGCCGGTGACCGAGGCGGTCATCACGGTCCCCGCGTACTTCAACGACTCGCAGCGCCAGGCGACGAAGGATGCCGGCAAGATCGCCGGTCTCGACGTCAAGCGCATCATCAACGAGCCCACCGCGGCCGCGCTCGCCTACGGTCTGGACAAGACCAAGGAGCAGCTGATCGCCGTGTTCGACATGGGCGGCGGCACGTTCGATATCTCGGTCCTCGAGGTCGGTGACAAGGTCGTCGAGGTCGTCTCGACGAACGGCGACACGCACCTCGGCGGCGATGACATCGACAACCGCCTGATGGACTGGCTCGTCGCCGAGTTCAAGAAGGACACCGGCATCGACGTCAGCAAGGACAAGATGGTCCTCCAGCGCCTCAAGGAGGCGGCGGAGAAGGCGAAGATCGAGCTGTCGAACGTCCAGGAGACGGAGATCAACCTCCCGTACCTGACGGCCGACGCGACCGGTCCCAAGCACCTGCTCAAGAAGCTCGCGCGCCCCGCGTTCGAGCGGATGATCGAGGACATCGTCAACCGCGCGATGGAGCCGTGCAAGAAGGCCCTCGCCGACGCCGGCAAGAAGGTCGAGGACATCCACGAGGTCGTCCTCGTCGGTGGATCGACGCGCATCCCGATGGTGCAGGCGAAGGTCAAGGAGTTCTTCAAGCGCGAGCCGAACAAGTCCGTGAACCCGGACGAGGTCGTCGCGCTCGGTGCAGCGGTCCAGGGCGGCGTCCTCTCGGGCGACGTCAAGGACATCCTCCTGCTCGACGTCACGCCGCTCTCGCTCGCGATCGAGACCCTCGGTGGCGTGGCGACCGTCCTGATCCCGCGCAACACGACGATCCCGACTCGCAAGAGCGAGACGTTCTCGACCGCGGCTGACAACCAGTCGTCCGTCGAGGTTCACGTCACGCAGGGCGAGCGCCCGATGGCGAAGGACAACAAGACCCTCGGCAAGTTCCAGCTGACCGGCATCCCGCCGGCTCCGCGCGGCGTGCCGCAGATCGAGGTGACCTTCGATATCGACGCGAACGGCATCCTCAACGTCACGGCGAAGGACAAGGCGACGGGCGCCGAGAAGGCGATCCGCATCGAGGCCTCGTCGGGTCTGACGGACGCGGACATCAAGCGCGCCGTCGAGGACGCGCAGAAGCACGAGGCCGAGGACAAGTCTCGCAAGGAAGCGATCGAGGCCCGCAACCAGCTCGACACGCTGGTCTACGGCACCGAGAAGCTCGTCAACGAGAACCAGGCCAAGCTGTCGTCCGAGGACAAGCTGATGATCGAGGAGGCCATCAAGGAGGCCAAGGAGACGCTCGAGCGCAACCGCGAGGCGGGCTCGCCCGACGAGCTGCGCGGCGCGTTCGAGAAGCTCCAGGCGTCGGCGCACAAGCTGGCCGAGGCGATGTACAAGCAGTCCGGCGGCGGTGAGGCCCCGGCGGAAGGCGGCGGTGGTGGCGAGGCGCCGAAGGGCGACGACGTCATCGACGCCGAGTTCGAGGACAAGCAGTAGCCATCGCGGCGCGTCGCTCGCGGACGCGCACGAAGATCCAGCCGCGCGTCGCTCGAGGACGCGCACGGAGATCCAGCCGCGCGTCGCTCGACGGCGCGCGAGCTGGAGTGCGGGCCCGGGCAACCGGGCTCGTTTCGTTTTCGGAGTAGGCCGGGCAACCGTGCGCGCTTCGCGGGAGCGTCGTCGGCGGCGCAAGCCACGAACAGTGAGCGCGGCTCGCTGTACGAGGCGTGCGCAGCGACGCGTGTAAGTCGACGGCGCAGCATGTGCGCGTGGTGGCGTTGTTCGTGCAGAGCGCGGGGCGCATGAAGAGGGCGCTGATCGCTGTCATCGCGATGTCATTCACGGTGTCGTGCACGCGGCAGATGGACACCGGGACCGACGCGGCGCCCGGCGGTCACGACGCGCATCAGGGTGACGGCACGGTCGCGATGATCGACGCGCCGACCGGCGGCGGCTCGGACGCGGCACCGATGTGCAAGCCGTCCAACGCGCTGCACAGCGACGGTCACCACAACCCCGGGCAGGACTGCATGAACAGCTGCCACTTCCACGGCTTTGCGTTCGCGGGCACGCTGATGCAGGCCGACGGGCACACGCCGGCGGTCGGCGCGACGGTCAGCATCGTCGACAACAACGGCGCCGCGCAGGACGTCGTCGTCGGGACGAACGGCAACTTCTACACGTTCTTCCCGGTCGCGTTCCCGATCCGCGTGACGTCCAGCCTGTGCCCGAGCGTGCAGGTGATGACGGACCACGTCACGAAGGGCGGCTGCAACGCGAGCGACTGTCACGGCGGGTCCCAGGGCCTCGCGCACCTGTAGCCCGACCCTCGCCCTACGCAGGCCTCGCGCGCGTCGACCCGACGGGGGTACGCTGCTCCGGTGCAGCTGCGCGCGATCACCGACGACGAGGTCCCGGCGTTTCGCGAGCTGCTGATGAACGCGTTCGGCGACGACACCGGGGACGGCGACCCGGATGGCGACCGCCGCTTTCGCGCGCTGATCGCGCCGGGCAACGCGTGGGCGATGTTCGATGGCGCGCAGGTCGTCGGGGTCGGCGGCATGTACGAGCTGTCGATCGGCATGCCGGGCGGCGGCTCGATCGGCTGCGCCGGCCTGACGATGGTCGGCGTGCGCTCGACGCACCGCCGGCGCGGCATCCTCACGCAGCTGATGGACCGCTACCTCGGGCACGCGCGCGAGCGCGGGTTCGCGGTCGCCGGCCTGTGGGCGAGCGAGGCGCTGATCTACGGGCGGTACGGCTTCGCGATCGCGGCGTACGACGACGTCGTCGAGGTGCAGCGCGCGAACGGGCTCACGGTGCGCGCGCCCGGCGGCGACGGCGGCTTCGACGAGCTGACGTGGGTCGACGAGGGCAGGGCGCGCGAGCTGCTGCCCGGCCTCTACGCGCGCGCGACCGCGAACCGGCCCGGCGTGCTGCGGCGCGACGCGACGTGGTGGCGCGAGCGGCGCTTCCTCGATGCGCCGTTCTTCCGGCGCGGCGCGAGCAAGCGGCGGCACGTGATCGCGACCCGCGACGGCGCGCCGGTCGGCTACGTGCAGTATCGCCAGCGCAACGAGCCGCATGCTCCGCAGCCGGGCGGGCGCAGCGACATCATCGAGCTGCACGGTGTCGATGCGCGGGCGGTCGCGAGCCTGTGGCGCTACATGTGCTCGATCGATCTGCACCCGACGGTGTCGTGGTCGAACGCGCCGGTCGACGACCCGCTGCACCTGCTCGTCGACGATCCGCGGCGCGTCGTGCGAAAGCGCAGCGATACGCTGTGGCTGCGGATCGAAGATATCTCGCGCGCGCTCGCGGCGCGGACGTGGGACGGCGAGCTGCGCGTCGCGATCGGCGATGCGGTCTACGACCTGCCGAGCGGCGAGAAGAGCCGCGGCGCAGCGCAGGTGACGATCGCGCCGCACGCGCTGCCGAACGTGCTGCTCGGCGCGCTGCGCCCGAGCGACCTGGCGCGCGCGGGCCTCGCGAGCGGCGATGTCGGGCTCGCGGATCGCGTGTTCGCGAGCTCCCCGGCGCCGTGGTGCCCGGAGATCTTCTAGGCGCGTTCACCGACGAGGATTCGCGCGTTCACCGACGAGGATTCGCGCGTTCACCGACGAGGATTGGTGCGTTCACCGACGAGGATTCGTGCGAATTCGCGCGCTGCGACACCCCTGCGACGCGGCTATGTCCCGGTGATGCAACGGGTTTGCGGCCAATCACGTGGCCATCGGCTGGTCGACCAGCCACCGTGCGCGCGCGTGATTCCGCGAGGATCCGCGCGGCACGGTCGATGCTTACGCGCTGCGCCATCGTCATGCAGAAACGCGTCATCACGCCCGCCATCTTCCTGTCCGCTCAGATGCTCGTCGGCTGCACGTCCAGCCAGGACCCCACGCAGCCCGGCACCGACGAGCTCGCCGGCGAGAACGGTCAGGACGGCGAGACGCCGAAGGCCGACGCGGCTCACGACAACTTCGACTTCGTCGCCGTCGAGAAGAGCGGCGCGTTCGACTGCAAGAACCCGCGGACGTGCGCGAGCTACGAGCTCAGCCGTCCGAACCGTTCGACGATCGAGTGCAACGACGGCGCGTACCACGACGAGCTCGCGTTCGAGCCGACCGAGGTGTGGCTCGCGGCGAAGGCGAAGGGCTCGACGGACGGCACGTTCGTGCGCGTGTTCGATCGCGGCGTCCGCTGCATCGCGGCGCCGTGCCCGCAGTACGAGGAGGGTCGCCTGAACAGCTCGCGCGAGATGCCGATCGACGGCGTCGACTTCGCGGACGACGACTCGCTGCAGGACAAGGTCTACGAGCAGACGACCCAGCCCGACGGCGTGATCGTCGTCGGCGAGCGCACGACGCGCGGGTCGGGACGCCTCGCGGAAAAGCTGCGCACGGCGGACCAGGTCTTCTTCCCGATGAGCAACTAAGGGGCCTCCATGCTGCGGTTTGCCTACTTCTCGGCCGTTCTCGCGTTGCACGTCCGGCCGCGCAAATAGATCAGTTCGCCGCCCGCGCGCACGTCTGCCATACTGGGAGGCGTGCGCGCCGTCCTCGCCTCCCTTGCGTTGCTCGCGGGCTGTGCGGAGCTCGGCGTCGTCACGGATGGCTCGAGCATCTCGGTCGGGAAGCCCAACCATGGCTACCTGGTCGATGCGGCGCGGCTGCCCGACGATGGGCCCGGCTGGACGTCGCGCGAGGTGTGGATCGCGCGCAAGAACCGCTTCGGCACGGACGAGCTGATCGACCTCGTCGAGGCGGTCGGCAAGCGCATGCACAAGCGCGTGACCGACGTGAAGCTCGTCGTCGCGGATCTGTCGTCGCAGTCGGGCGGGGGCGCGTTCGCGTTCCACCGCTCGCACCAGAGCGGGCGCGACGCGGACCTCCTCTATTACATGCGCGACAAGGACGGCCAGCCGTTCGAGCCCGACGCGATGCGCGTGTTCGATTCGCACGGGCGCGCGCGCGATGGCAGCGGCATCACCGTCGACGTGCCGCGCACCTGGCTGCTCGTCAAGGACCTCGTGACCGCGCCCGAGGCGACGGTGCAGTACATCTTCATGTACGAGCCGCTCGCGCAGATGCTGATCGATCACGCGAAGCAGGCGGGTGAGCCCGAGTGGATCATCGCGAAGGCGCGCCGCGCGCTCAGGCAGCCGGGCGACAGCGCCCGCCACGACGATCACATGCACGTCCGCGTGTATTGCTCGCCGGGCGACCGCGCGTACGGCTGCGAGGACATCGGCCCGATGGAGCTGCTCGCGGAGCGCGAGGTCGAGCAGAGCCAGCTGCTCGCCGCGCTGACCAGCGGCATCTCCGCGCCGCGCATCGACGTGCCGGAGCCGCCGCCCACGCCGACGCTCACCGAGCTCGCGCAGAGCCAGGCGCAGAACCGCGCGGCGGCGGCGCAGGCCGCGACGGCCGGTGCGCTCGGCCCGACGACCGCGCTGACGATCACGCCGGCCGGCGCGCCGCCGGGGACGCCGCTCGCGGCTCCGGCGACCACGCCGATGAGCGCCGCCTCGACGAGCGCGCTCGGCTCGATCCTGCGCGCGCGCATGGATCGCATCTCGCTGCGCGGCTGGCACT
>CAYUNM010000028.1:48968-60085 GCA_964446175.1 uncultured Kofleriaceae bacterium | reverse complement strand
CTCGGCTCGATCCTGCGCGCGCGCATGGATCGCATCTCGCTGCGCGGCTGGCACTGAGGCGTCTGAGGCGTCTGGGATCCGCCGCGCCCTACGGCTTCAGGTGTCCGCTGATCGTGCGGACGAACCGGATGCGCGCCGCGATCGCGTCGTCGAGCGCCTCGTCGTTCGCGCCGTGCGGATAGGCGAACGCGACCGGCGTGAAGCCGTCGGCGCGTAGCACGTCGATGCTCGGCTGGACCTCGTTCGTGAGGTACGCATCGATGCCGTGATCGGCGACGTAGACCTCGGGGAAGTCGTGGTGGACCGCGTGCGCCTCGACGGAGTGCCCTTCCGCGTAGAGCCGGTGGAGCTTCGCGCGCGCGTCGTCGGTGAGCGTCGTGTACTCGGTGACGAAGAACGTGACGTGCGCGCCGTGCTGCTGGAGCAGCGGGCGCAGCGCGAACCACGCCTCGACCTCGGTGTCGTCGAACGACAGGCAGATGCCGGGGCCGTGATTCGCGCGATCGGCGAGGTCGGCGAACGTGTATGTCGGGATGCCCGCGGCGTCGGCGGCCGAGAGCAGCGCGTCGACCGTGTCGGACGCGGTGTCGACGGGCGGGTCGTGTCCGTAGAACAGCACGACGACCCCCGCGTTCTTCGCGAACGCGAGCTCGCGCGCGATGCCGGGTGACGTCGGTGGGACGCCATCGAGGCTGTAGGCGCCGAGCGCCGGCTCGCCGTCCCACGCGTAGAACGCCTCGTCGCGATAGCGGTTGTCGCCGCACGCCGCGCACGCGGTGACGAGGGCGAGCACCGCGACGCCGATGCGGACGCGGCGCGCGGACCTCACTTGCGCGGGCACGCGCCGACCGGCTCGATGCGCGGCGGCGGCGCGGACTGAAAGCTCGGCGTCGAGGGCGGCGGCGCGGCGGAGCCCGCACCCGAGCCGAGCATCGTGCGCGCGACGGCGGCCGCGCCGGAGCCGACGTCGGAGCCGGTGCCGGAGCCGGTCTCGAGAGGGACCGCCGAGCCGGCCGAGCCGACCGGCGCGGGCGACGTCGAGATGCCGAGCTCCTCGGCCGTCAGCGGGCGCAGCGTGCGCAGCGCCTGCTCGAACGCGCGGACGTGCGCGTTGCGCGCCTCGGCAGTCGGCGCGCTGAGCACGAGCGACACGACGCGGTCCTCGTCGATCGCGAGCGCCTGGCGCAGGAAGTGTTTGCCGTCGTCGTACTCGAACCACACGCTCGGCAGGCCGGCGTCCTCGTTCTCCTTCGGGCCGCCTTGCACCGGTCCGACGCGCACGCGCTGCCCGGCGAGCTTGCTGCCGAGCGCGCACGCGGCCTTCGCGGGCAGCGAGTCGTGGCTCATCTGGCAGCGCACCGGCCACGAGCAGTAGACGTCGCGCGTGAACGGCTCGCTCGTCAGCACGATGCGGCCTTCCGGCTCGCTGCGCATCATCCACAAGAGCAGGCCCGGATAGCTCGGCTCGTCCGTCGCGCGCCAGCCGCGCGGCACGACGAGGCGGAGCTTGTCCGTCTTCGACGTGTAGACGGAGTTCTCGAGGTCGGCGCTCGCGAGCGACGCCGTCACCACGACGACGACTGCGATCGCGAGCCACCTCTTCATCGACGGTGACGCTAGCGCGATCGCGGTCATCGGCGCGAGGGGAGGGCACTCCCGTCGACCTGAACAGAGTCCCAGTTAAAAAGTTGACTCTTTCGCCGTGGATATCGTTGACCGATTCCATTCACACGAATATCGTGACTGTACCTCGTCGGAAACTGGATCACACAGCGACGGACGCAGGGGGAAGACGACGCCGCGGCATCTGCCGCGCGCTGGTCGTCGTGCTCGTCATCGAGGGGGACTGCTTTGTTTTCACGCGATCGAAGCTTCGAGCCGCATGCGCCGTCGACGGGAACCGTCGTTCCGCTGCGCGCGTCGCTAGCGACGACGAAGGCGAGCTTCGCAGCGCGCCGCGATGACGACGCGCCGGCGACCGGTGGCGGTCCCGCGAAGAGCTCGCGCTCCGTGCTTCGCGAGGAAGAGGTCCGCGCGATCGAGACGCAATATCCGGAGGGGCTGACGGCCGTCCAGATCGTGGACGCCTTCACGAGCCGGGGCATCAAGCTCAGCGAGGCGAGCTTTCGCAAGTACGTCCAGCAGGGCCTGCTCCCGCGCAGCCGCCGCGTCGGCCGCAAGGGCAAGCACAAGGGCTCGCTCGGCGTCTACCCGGCGAAGGTCGTGCGCCGGATCAACGCCGTCAAGCAGCACATGCTCGACGGCTACACGATCGAGGAGATCCAGGGGCAGTTCCTGCTCTACACGGATCTGATCGAGGGCGTCGCCGAGAACCTGGCGGAGCTCTTCACCAAGTTCGACAAGGATCAGGACCAGCTCGAGGCGCACGCGCGTCGCGAGCTCGGCAAGGACATGACCGAGTGCCGGCGAGCGGGCGATGCGCTCGTCGAGCGGCTCGGTGACCTGGCGCGGCGAATCGCGGCGCCCAGGACCGACAACCTCCGTCTCGCCGGCGCCGCGGGGGGCGCCGAGGACCTTCTGTAGGGCGGTAACCCGCGCCGCCCACCCGAGGAGATGTTTCATGAGTGATGCCGACGACCGTGACGATGACGAGCTGGAGCTGGATGCCCTCGAAGACGACGACGAGGGCGAGAGCGATACCGAGGAGCTGACCGCCGAGGGCGGCGAGCTTCCCGAGGTCTCGCGCAAGATTCGCCGGCGCCGGCGCCGCACGCGCCCGCGCAGCAAGACGATCGCGATGAAGCGGCTGACGCGCGAGGAGCTGCGTCAGGGCGCGCTGATGTACCCGCCCGTCGACATCCCGCGCCCGACGAGCCGCGAGGAGTGCCGCGGCGAGCAGCGCCCGTGCCCGTGGGTCGCGTGCAAGCACCACCTCTACCTCGACATCAACCCGGAGACGGGCTCGATCAAGATCAACTTCCCCGATCTCGAGCCGTGGGAGCTCAAGCACACCTGCGCGCTCGATGTCGCGGAGCGCGGTGGCATCACGCTCGAGGAGGTCGGCGAGATCATGAACCTCACGCGGGAGCGCATCCGTCAGGTCGAGGTCCGAGGCCTGCTCAAGCTCAAGATGGGATCTCCATCGCCCGACGAGCTCGGCGCCGAGCTTCTCGCACAAGCCGCCGCACTGAAGGCCGAGAAGAACTGATCTGTGGTACACGCGCGGCATGGTTCGCCGCGCACTGGTTTCGGTATCGGATAAGCGGGGCGTCGTCGAGCTGGCGAAGGTCCTGGCAGAGCTCGGAGTGGAGATCCTGTCGACGGGGGGAACGGCGGCCGCGCTGTCGGCTGCAGGGGTTGCGGTCAAGCAGGTCTCCGAACACACGGGCGCTCCAGAGATCCTCGACGGCCGCGTCAAGACGCTGCACCCACGCATCCACGGCGGTCTGCTCGGGCGGGACACCGAGCAGCATCGCGCGGAGATGCAGAAGCACGCGATCGAGCCGATCGATCTCGTCGTCGTGAATCTGTACCCGTTCGAGGCGACGATCGCGAAGGGCGTGCCGTTCGACGAGGCGATCGAGAACATCGATATCGGCGGCCCGTCGATGCTGCGCTCGGCGGCGAAGAATCACGAGCGCGTCGCGGTCGTCGTCGACCCCGAGGACTACGCGGGCGTGATCAGCGACCTGCGCGCGACGAAGGAAGTCAGCGCGGTGCGCCGGCTGCAGCTCGCGCGCAAGGCGTTCGCGCACACCGCGGCGTACGACGGCGCGATCGCCGCGTACCTGTCGTCGATCGACGACGCGACGGCCGGGGCGCGCGACCAGCAACCGGCGCGGCGCGAGCTGCCCGACACGCTGAGCATCCAGTGGCAGCGGCTCTACGAGCTGCGCTACGGCGAGAACCCGCACCAGAAGGCAGCGTTCTACGCGGACGCGAAGTCGCCGCTCGCCCGGCCGAGCAAGCGCCCGACGATCGCCACCGCCGAGGTGCTCGGCGGCAAGCAGCTCTCGTACAACAACATCCTCGACCTCGATGCGGCGCTCGGGCTCGTGCTCGAGTTTGTCGAACCGGCGGCCGTGGTCGTCAAGCACAACAACCCGTGCGGCGTCGCGACCGGGCAGGACCTCGCCGCGACGTACCTGCGCGCGCGCGAGGCCGATGCGACGAGCGCGTTCGGCGGCATCGTCGCCGTCAATCGCGAGGTCGACGAGGCGCTCGCGAAGCACTTCGTCGAGACGTTCCTCGAGTGCATCGTCGCGCCGGGCTACTCGGCGGCGGCGCGCGACGTCCTCGCGACGAAGAAGAACCTGCGGCTCGTCGCCGCGCACGGGACGTGGGCGCCGACGACGGGCGACGAGGCATGGTCGATCCGCTCGATCGCGGGCGGCGCGCTCGTCCAGAACGTCGACTACGGCATGGTCGACCTCGCCGCGGCGAAGGTCGCGACGACGCGTGCCCCGAGCGACGCCGAGCGCCGTGACCTCGCGTTCGCGTGGTGCGTGGCGAAGCACGTGAAGAGCAACGCGATCGTGTTCGCGAAGGACGGCGTGACGCTGGCGATCGGCGCCGGTCAGATGAGCCGCGTCGACTCCGTGCGGATCTGCGAGCGCAAGGCCGGCGCCAAGCTGAAGGGCTCGGCGGTCGCGAGCGACGCGTTCTTCCCGTTCCGCGACGGCGTCGACGTGCTCGCCGAGGTCGGCGCGACCTCGGTGGTGCAGCCCGGCGGCTCGGTGCGCGACGAGGAAGTGATCACCGCGGCCAACGAGCACAAGCTCGCGATGCTGTTCACGGGGATGCGCCACTTCCGGCACTGACCATGAGCTTCCACGCCGCCATCCCGACGCTGCGCATCCTCGACGAGGCGAAGGCGCGCGAGTTCTACATCGACTGGCTCGGCTTCGAGGTCGAGTTCGAGTTCCGGTTCGAGCCGGGCACGCCGCTCTACATGGGCATCAAGAAGGGCGACTGCCACCTGCGGCTCAGCGAGCACCACGGCGATGGCATCCCCGGCACGCACGTGCTGATCGAGTGCGACGAGCTCGAGGCGTTTCACGCGTCGCTGAAGCCGTACAAGTACTACCGGCCAGGCTTGCAGGACCAGGAGTGGGGACAGCGCGAGATGTGCGTCCAGGACGGGTTCGGCAACCGGCTCATCTTCTTCAAGAGGCTGCCGAAATGAAGATCCTCGTCGTCGGCTCCGGTGGGCGCGAGCACGCGCTCGTGTGGCGGCTCGCCAAGGGCGGGCACGAGATCGTCGCGGCGCCCGGCAACCCCGGCATCGCGGAGGTCGCGCGCTGCGCGGCGGTCGCGGTCGATCAGCACGACACGCTGTGCGACCTCGCGGTGAGCGAGCACGTCGACCTCGTCCTCGTCGGGCCGGAGGCGCCGCTCGTCGCGGGGCTCGCCGACAAGCTGCGCGCGCGGGGCGTGCCGACGTTCGGGCCCGGCGCCGACGGCGCGCGCCTCGAGGGCAGCAAGGCATTCTCGAAGGAGTTCTTCGCGCGGCATCGCATCCCGACCGCGCCGTTCGAGATCTGCTCGACCGTCGAGGCCGCGAACCAGGCGATCGCGCGGCTCGGCAAGGTCGTGATCAAGGCCGATGGGCTCGCGGCGGGGAAGGGCGTCGTCGTCGCGCGCGATGCCGAGGAGGCGCGGCAGGCGGCGCGCGAGATGCTCGAGGCGCGGCGGTTCGGCGATGCCGGCAAGACGGTGATCGTCGAGCAGCAGATCGCCGGCCGCGAGGTCAGCGTGTTCGCGCTCACCGACGGCAAGACGCTCGAGATCCTGCCCGCGGTCGAGGATCACAAGACGATCTTCGACGGCGACAAGGGCCCGAACACGGGCGGCATGGGCACCGTCTCGCCCGCGTGGACGAGCGACGACGTGCTCGCGCGCATCAAGCACGAGATCCTCGAGCCGACGCTGCGCGGCCTCGCGGCCGACGGCGTCGACTATCGCGGCGTGCTGTTCGCGGGCGTCATGGTCGATGCCGGCGGCGCCCCGTGGCTGCTCGAGTACAACTGCCGCTTCGGCGATCCCGAGACGCAGCCGATCATGGCGCGCATGGTCGGGGACCTCGGCAAGGTGCTGCTCGGCGCCGCGAACGGCGCGCTGCCGCACGGCGTGATCATGAGCGACGCGCGCGTCGCGGTGTGCGTCGTCATCGCGGCGGCCGGCTACCCCGGCACCGTCAAGCTCGGCGATGCGATCGGCGGGCTCCCGCCCTCGAGCGACGACGTCATCGTGTTCCACGCCGGCACCGCGCGCAAAGGCGCGGACCTCGTCACGAGCGGCGGGCGCGTGCTCGGCGTGACGGCGCTCGGTGTCTCGGTCGATCAGGCGCGGGACCGCGCCTACGCGGTGGTCGACGCGATCGATCTGCCCGGCAAGCAAGTCCGGCGCGACATCGGCGCGCGCGGCCGCTGACCGTCGGCGACCGACGACCTCCGATCGACGCGAGTGCGAAGCGCGAGCGCTCCGTGGGAGGAGGGAATCCCCGTGGGATGATACCGTCGCGGGATGCCGCACATCGCCGCATTTCGGGGGACGCTCGCCGGCTCGAGCGAGCGCGATCCACTCCGCGCGGTCTATCGCTATCACCAGACGTTCTCGCTCGGCGGGCGCCCGATCACGCGCCGGATGCTCGTGTGCGTCGCGCGGCTCGCGCCGTGGGCCGAAGGCGTCATCCGTCCGCACGAGGCCGCGCTGCCGGCCGCGCGCGATGCCGAGCTCGCGAAGATCAAGGCCGCGCGCGCTCACACGGCGCCCGTGCTCGCCGCCTATCGCGACGCCGCGACCGAGGTCGATCGGCTGTTCCGCAAGTGGGAAGGCGACAAGCCGACGCTCGACCGCACCACGCCCGATGGCACCATCCACAAGCTCTGGCGCGTCCAGAACGCGGAGGTCTTCGGCAAGCTCGGTCCGCTGTTCTCGCCGAAGAAGCTGCATGTCCTCGACGGCCACGCCCGCTACGAGGCGATGCTCGCGTATCGCGATTCGCTCGGCGATCTCTCGCAGTACTCGACCGGCAACTACGGCCTGTTCTGCCTGGTCAACCTCGAGGAGCAGGGGCTCGTCGTCGCGCCGCGCCACCGCATCATCAAGACCGGTATCACGCGCGACGCGCTGCTCGGCAAGCCGCACTTCATCGTCGACAAGCTCGCGGGTGCCGCGAAGGATCCCGCAAAGCAGCGCGCGGCGCTCGCCGATACGGTGGCCCACCAGCCGGCGTTCGTCGCGGTGTTCGCGGGCGAGCCCGATGCGTGGAAGCTGACGCTCTCGCCCGACGTCTCGCCCGCCGCCGAGGGCGTCAACGTCCACCGCGCGCTGCAGAAGTACGACATCGTCGTGCTCGAGCACCTGCTCGTCCCGGGCGTGCCGTTCGAGACCTCGATCGATCAGCTCGAGGTGCTCGCCGCCGTCGACAAGGGGGCCGCGGCCGGCATCCTGATGCGCCCGATGTCACTCGAGCAGATCGTCCACGCCGACGAGCTCGGCCAGGTCCTGCCCGCGAGCGCCGACGCGTTCCCGCCCGAGGTCGAGAACCTCGTCGCCTACGCGATCGATCCGAACGAAGACGTCACTTGAACCGCCGCAGCTCGACGGGCTTGTCGGCGTAGCCGGTCTCCGCGATCGGCTGCTCCTTCGGCGAGTCGAACAGCGTGTGCATCATGATGTCCTGATCGTCGAGCACGCCCTTCGTGCCGCGATCCTCGACCAGCACGCCGACGTGCCGCGGGAACAGCACGAGGTCACCGGCCTTCGTGAACGGCAGCGGCGTGCCGCGCTCGTCGCGATAGACGCCATCCTCGCCGCGCGTCCCCGCCGCGAGCAACGTCGAGATGCCCGGAATCCCGCCCGTCCACGTGTACGAGATGCGCTTGCCCATGCGACGCGCGCCGTACACGACGAAGTCCGCGCAGTCGCTGCCCTCGAGGTGCTCGCTCTGATGCGACGCATCGGTCACGCCCGCGCTCGCCCAGATGTACGGCTGCCCGAACATCTCCGTCAGATACCCGAGGTACGTGTCGTCGCGGCGGATCGAGATGCGCGTGACGGCGTCCGTGAGCCCGCCCGCGCCGCGGCCGCGCCGCGCCTCGCTGCCCGCACTCGCGATCGTGCGCACGCCTTGCGTCACCACGACCTGGAACCGCATCGTGCCCACGCCGTGGCCATGGTCGGGCGTCAGCGTCGGCCGCACGTCGGCGGCAATCGCGGTCCCCGAGGCATCCAGATCGGTCGCGCGATAGTCGATCGGTGTGAAGTGAAAGCCGCTTCCATCCTCGTTGGAATAATTCGCTGCAGCTGGCTCGATGCGCTTCCACGCGAGCGTGGCGCCAGGTGCCTTCGCGAGCGGGCGCGCCCGCTTCCAGCCCGGCGCGTCCGTGTACCAGCGTCCACCCGCCTGTACGGATACGTACAGCATGACGACCTGATCGACGCGCGCGTGCACGGGCCGCTCGCTCGCCGCCCCACCATCGACGGATACGAGGATCTTCGCCGCCGTGATCGGAATCGCGACGCTGCGATCACCGAACGAGATCTCGTGCTGCGGCGCGGCGGGAGCGCGCGTGATCGCCACGCTCAACACGCAGCAGATCGTGAGGATCGTGCGCACGTGAATTTCTACGCGCGAGCTGCACTACGTATTCGCGGACGTTCAACAAATGTTCACGCACGCGGCTGAAATTCGAGTTGTGCACACCACGTTTCGGTGGCAGTAATGAACCTCGTCGAGGACGGGACCATGTGGAGCTTCGCTGATCGAGTGGTGAAGGCGGTGTCGGACGTGACGGTCGGAACCGTGATCGTGCTGGTGCACGTCGCGCTCGCCGATCGGACGCGCAAGGCCGCGCTTCTCACCACGGGCTACGCGCCCACCACCACCACCAGCACGCCGCGCAACCTGCGCGCCTGAACGACGGCGGGCCACGTACCGCGCGCACCGGCGCGCGCTGAACGCCCGTTTGTCAGACAGGCGAGCTAGCCTTTCCGCGTGCAACTAGCCACCGCCGTACGCCGCGCCACCGTCGCCGACGCACCGGCGCTGGCCGCACTGATCAACCGTTGCTACGCGGTCGAGTCGTTCTTCGTCGACGGGGACCGCACGAACGCGGCGGAGGTCGCGCGCATGATCGAGCGCGAGACGTTCCTCGTGCTCGAGTACGCCGCCGAGCCCGCCGCGACCGCCGATCACACGGCCGGCCCCACGCGCGCGGTCTCGTACACCGGCGGCCTCGCGGGTGCGGTCTACGTCGAGCGCCGCGGCTACTTCGGCATGCTGTCGGTCGCGCCCGAGCTGCGCCACTTCGGCCTCGGCAAGCGCCTCGTCCGCATCGCCGAGGCCTACTGCGAGGCCCTCGGCTGCAAGACGATGGAGCTCAAGATCGTGAACGTGCGCGAGGAGCTCGGCCGCTGGTACCGCTCGCTCGGCTACCACGAGGTGGGCACCGCGCCGTACACGCACCGCCCGGTCAAGGTGCCGTGCCACTTCGTCGAGATGCGCAAGGACCTGGGCGGCGTACCGGCGGCCGCCGCCGCGGCATAGCGCCAAGGCTCACGGCCCCCGCCTCGACGCGCGCGCGCGTGCGCCGCCGCCTCGACGCGCTCGCGCCTGCGCCGCCGCCTCGACGCGCTCGCGCCTGCGCCGCCGCCTCGACGCGCTCGCACATCGAGACACGACGCGCTCTCGGCCCCACAGGCTCTTTGCCCGGCAACGCCCGCCCGCTCGCGCTCTCGCATGCGCTCGCGCCTGTGGCGAACGAGTGCGTTCGGGATCCGATCCAGTAGACCCTCCCGGGAGGGAGGTTCGTGGTGCGCCGCCTCGGGAGACGGCGAGGGGTGGCGCTTGCCCGGGAGGCGGTGCGCTCGAGGCACGGCGTTGTAGTTCGCCCCGAGGCTCGCTCGCAGGGAGCACCACAGGGTGCGCCGGCGCTTCGTGGCGGCCCGGTAGGTGATGACCCAGCGCCGTGTAGCGGTGCAGCCTCCGTCGAGTACGCGTGTCGTCGCGCTGGATCCTTGGGGCGCCGGGCCGGAGCGTGGTTGCCGCGCTGGATCGTGGTTGCTGGCCTGGTCTCCCTGTATAATCCAAATACGTGCCCAAAATATTGACAGCGCCATTGCGGATGACTATCGATGAAGCGTGGCACGCAGGCGCAAGACCCACGTCCAGCAGAAGCTGCGCTGGCACAACGCGGCCGGCGACCTGCGCGGTCGCAAGCGCGAGGCAGTCACAGGTGCGGGCGCGGGCGCGGGTGCGGGTGCGGGTGCGGGTGCGGGCGCGGGGCGGCGCGGCAAGCGCAAGCTCGGACGGCCGAAGAAGCCCGGCGCCAAGCTGCGGCACGTGAAGCGGCCTGCGTTCGCGAGCGAGCGCGTCGTGCATGTCACGCTGAGGGTCGAGCGCGCGGTCGGCAAGCTGCGCACGCGCGCGTGCTACCGCGCGATCCGCGAGGCCGCAGTGACGGTGCTGCCGCACGAGGACTGTCGGATCGTGCAGCTGAGTATCCAGTCCACGCACGTGCACCTGCTCGTCGAGGCGGACCATTCGAACGCACTGTCGCGCGGGATGCAGGCGTTCCAGATCAGCGCCGCGAAGCACATCAATGCCGCGGTCTCCGGTGCAGGCAGCTGGTGGGAACGCCGGCAGTGGTTGGCGCGGGGGCGCGCGCAGGCCGAGGTTGGCGCGCGGGCCGGGGTTGGCGCGCGGCCCGGGGGCGCGCAGGCCGAGGTTGGCGCGCGCGCGCAGGCTTCGCTGCCGACGCGTCGGAAGGGCCGCGTGTTTGCGGACCGCTACCACGCGCGGCTGGTCACGTCGCCGCTGCAGGCGCGCCGCGAGCTCGCGTACGTGCTGAACAACTGGCGCAAGCATGGCGAGGATCGTCGGGCGGTGGCGCGCGGCTGGAAGATCGATCCGTTCTCGTCGGGGTGGGGATTCATGGGCTGGCGCGAGCACGAACAGGCGCAGTGGGCGTGGGCGAAGCCGCCGACGTACGAGCCGATTCCCGTGTATGGGCCGCGGAGCTGGCTGTTGCGCGAGGGCTGGAAGCGCTACGGCCTGATCGGAATGCGCGAGGTGCCGGGCGCGCGCAGCGCGTAGCGCGTAGTCCCGCGACGCCGGCGGTGCCCGCGAGTCCAGCGCGAAGGGCGTAGCC
>CAYUNM010000028.1:23306-48868 GCA_964446175.1 uncultured Kofleriaceae bacterium | reverse complement strand
CGCGTAGTCCCGCGACGCCGGCGGTGCCCGCGAGTCCAGCGCGAAGGGCGTAGCCGGGCGACCGCGGCGTCGCGCCCCGAGCCAGAGCAGACGCGCGCGCCGCGCACGCGCTCCCACACGCGTGGCGGGCGTCACCCTTCGGCGCGGCGGGGCGAATGCGTAGTACGCTTGGGGAGATGCGTAGTCTGTGCGTGCTCGGGCTGCTCGCCGCGTGTGGCGGGGGCGGCGGTTTTCCCGACGCGAAGCCGATCGATACGGCGGCTCCGACCGCGACGTTCTCGCTGGCCTGGACCGTGAGCGATAGCAGCAACGCGCCGGTCGCGTGCGACAAGATCGGCGCCGTCAGCGTCACCGTGCTCGCGCACAACCGGGCGTTCGATGGCGGGACGACCGAGGTGTTCACGTGCGCGACGGGGTCGGGCATGAGCCAGGCGTTGCCGCCGGGGACGTACGACTTCGATTTCCAGCTGACGAGCATCGGGGGGACGCTCGCGACGGCGCCGACCCAGCATGGTGTCGAGCTGGTCGACGGGCAGAATGTCGCGCTCGCGCCGCTGGCGTTCTCGGTCGATGCGACCGGCGGGCTGGCGTTGACGCTCGCGACGAACCGCACCGGGGGCAACTGCGCGGCGATGCCAAGCGGCGGTGGGATCGGCGGAATGACGATCACCCTCGTGCACTCGAGCGATCTGACGTGCGCGCCCGTGACGTTCATGATCTCGGGCGGCGGGACGTACACGGTCAACTGCAACACGCCGGTGGACGCGGGTTGCATCGACCAGACGCAGACGTTGACCGTGATGGGCGTGCCCAGCGATGCCTACACGGTTCACGTCAAGGGGATGGTCGGCGGGGCGACGTGCTGGACGAACAACGATTCGCTGCAGGTGCCGGCCCAGGGGATGTCGCTGACGAAGACGTTGAACCTCGCTTACGCCACCGGCGCGCCCGGTTGCTAGTAAGCTGGCGCGGTGACCACCGCGCAGCACTACCGTCCAAACCTCCGCGACATCTTCTTCAATTTGTTCGAGGTGCTCGAGATCCAGTCGAGCGTGCTCGGCAAGGCGCCGTTCGATTCGATGGACGAGGAGACGGCGCGCAGCTCGCTCGAGGGCTTCCTCGAGATGCTGCAGACGAGCTGGGTGCCGGGGTTCGCGGCGGGTGATCGCGAGGAGGCGCGGTTCGATGGCAAGGGGAACGTCACGTTGCCGGCGTCGTTCCACAAGGCGCTCGACGCGTACTACAAGGGCGGCTGGAACAAGCTCGAGCTGAGCGAGAGCCTCGATGGGTTCGGCGCGCCGCCGAGCGTGCGGTGGGCGGCGTTCGAGCTGATGGCGGGTGCCAATCCCTCGGTGTGCTTCTACGCGCTCGGCAACCAGATGGCGACGATCATCGACGAGCTCGGCACGCCGGCGCAGAAGGCGCGGTTCCTCAAGGGCCTGACGGAGCGGCACTGGGGCGCGACGATGGTGCTGACGGAGCCGGGCGCGGGCAGCGATGTCGGCGCGGGCACGACGAAGGCGAAGCACGTCGCGGGCGACGAGTACCACCTCGAGGGCGTCAAGCGGTTCATCACGAACGGCGACTTCGACTTTCCGGAGAACATCATCCACATGGTGCTCGCGCGGCCGGAGGGGGCGGGGCCGGGGACGAAGGGGCTGTCGCTGTTCGTCGTGCCGAAGTTCTGGGTGAACGAGGACGGGTCGCTCGGCGAGCGCAACGGCGCGCTCGTGACGAAGGTCGAGCACAAGATGGGCCTCAAGGGCTCGGCGACGTGCGAGCTGACGCTCGGCGATGGCGCGCCGTGCCGCGGCCTGTTGCTCGGCGAGGTGCACGACGGCATCGCGCAGATGTTCCACGTCATCGAGTACGCGCGCATGGGCGTCGGCACGAAGTCGATGGCGACGCTGTCGACGGCGTACTTGAACGCGCTCGACTACACGCGCGTGCGCAAGCAGGGCGCGGACCTCGCGAAGCAGACGGACAAGGCGGCGCCGCGCGTCGAGATCATTCGCCACCCGGACGTGCGGCGGATGCTGATGCTGCAGAAGTCGTTCGCGGAGGGGCTGCGCGCGATGGTGCTGTGGACCGCGCACGTGCAGGACCAGGTTGCGATGCGCGGCGGGCACGGCAACATGGAGGCGCGTACGCTCGACGCGCTCAACGACTTCATGCTGCCGCTGATCAAGGGCTACGGCTCGGAGAAGGTGTACGAGCTGCTCGCGGTGTCGCTGCAGTGCTTCGGTGGGTCGGGCTACTGCCAGGACTATCCGATCGAGCAGTACATCCGCGATCAGAAGATCGATTCGCTGTACGAGGGCACGACGCACATCCAGGCGCTCGACCTGTTCTTCCGCAAGATCGGGCGCGATCGCGGCGCGACGCTGCAGGCGCTCGTCGGTCAGATCGTCGCGACGATCGAGGGCCTGCCGGCGGAGCTGTCCGTCGAGAAGGCGGCGATGCAAGCCGCCGTCGGCGACGTGCAGGCGATCATGGGCGTGATGATGGGCAAGCTCGGGCAGTCGATCTATCACGTCGGCCTGCAGGGCAACCGCATCCTGAGCGCGCTCGCCGAGCTCGTGATCGGCTGGCGCCTGTGCGTGAACGCGCAGGTCGCGGTGAAGAAGGCGCCCGGCGCGAAGGGCGATGACGTCGCGTTCTACCGCGGCAAGCTCGCGGCGGCGCGCTACTACGCGAAGACGGTGCTGCCGGGCATCAGCCTGACGCGCAGGCTGATCGAAGCGGGCGACCTCGATCTCATGGAGCTGCCGGACGACGCCTGGTGATGTGGGCCTCGCGGTTCTACGGCATGGACGTCCCCGCGGACGTCGAGCTCCACGAAGAGCTGACCGACCGCGCGGTCGCCGATCTCGTCGACGCGCACCTGGTCATCAACCAGAGCTACTTCGGCGCGATCGACAAGACGCTCTCGGGCTTCGTGATCCTCGACGACGAGGACGACAACTACACGCTGTGGGACCTGCGCGACACGCAGCAGGTGTACTGGCAGGACCACGAGACGCGCGACGTCGAGCTGAGGCACGACTCGCTCGCCGGATACGTCGCGCAGGCGGAGACGAAGGGGCCGCGCGAGTCGCGCCGGCGCATCGCGACCGCGGAGCTGTGCAGCCGCTACCAGTGGCTCGTCTGGTTCTTCGCGCGTCCGTTGATGCAGGACGGTGTCGCGGCGCAGACGACCGACTACCTGGTGCGCAACGCGGTCAGCCGGTTCCGGGTCGCGTGGCCGACGCGCGAGCTCGTGCAGCGCGCGTTCGAGCGCGAGGCGCCGACGCTCGCCGACGATCCGCACCTCGCGATCTACTGGCTCCTGCACGCGGTGGCGACGTGCGACGACGAGCTGCGCGCGCGCGTCATCGGCGCGATCGGGCAGGGCGCACCGGAGCTCGTTCAGGCGTTCGTCGCGCGCTTCGGGCGCCTCGCCGCGAGCGGCGACGTGTCGAGCGTGCCTGACTTCCGCGCGCGTCGCGCGCTCGCGCTGACGTACGGGCCGTTCGAGCTGTCGCAGGACGAGCTGGCGCCGGCCTGCCTGCACGCGCTCGAGGTCTCGCCGCACACGAGCTCGCTCGTCCACGCGCTGCAGGTCGCGGGCGCGCTCGACCGCGTCGACGCGGAGCCCGTGCTCGCGCGCATCCTCGACATGACGCCCGGCATCGCGCTGCTGCGCGCGATGGTCGACAAACGCGCCGGCGCCACGTCGAGCCGTCACGCCGACACGCTCGCGCGCCTGCTCGTCGAGAGCGGCGAGCCCTGGTACTACGCGCTCGAGGCGCTGTGGCTCGTGCACGAGCTCTCGTACGAGGGGCCGGCGCTCGTGGCGGCGACGCGGCGGCTCGTCGCGCGCGATCGCTTTCACCGGCGCGCGCTCCAGATGGCGATGCGCGCGGCCGCGATCGCGGGCCAGCCGGTCGACGCGCTCGAGCGCGACATCGCCATCGCCGACCAGCTGAGCCAGCCGTTCCAGCGCGTGGCGACCGCGCCGCGCGAGTGGGAGCAGGTGGTCGCGAGCCTGTCGCCGTTCACGCGCACGCCGTTCGCCTATCGCGTGCTCGATCGCACCGAGCTGAACAAGCCGCCCGCCGGCCTCGCGCTGTGGGCGGCGCGCCAGATCGTGCGCGGCAACGAGCCGCTGATCGGGGAGGCGTTCGCGCGCCTCGACGACGCCACGCTCCAGGCCGTCCTCGCCGAGTGCACCGCCGACGACGCCGCGCTCCTGCTCGCGATGCTCGACGCCCCCGAGCCCGGCCCGCACGACGCCGCCGGCAAGCTCGCCGCCGATCGCGCGAAGGCCGCGATCCTCGATCAGCTCGCGCTGCGCCTCCACGAGCCCGCGATCTTCACGAAGCTGATGACGATCCTCGAGCGCCCGGCGCGCGCGGGCCTGACGTCGTTCGTGTGGGGCCGCATCGGCGACGTCCTGCCGAGCCTCGACGACAAGCAGGCCGTGCGCGTCGCGCGCTGCCTGATCGCGCACGTGCTCCGCCATCCGCATCCGACGGCGCGCACCGCGGCCGCGCACGCGCTGTTCCGGTTCACGCATCGCGGCGCCGAGGCGTTTCTCGCCGACGCGCTCACGGAGTACGGCGTGCGCCACGCCGCCGCGAAGTCCGCCGACGATCCGAGCGCCGCCGTCGTCGAGAACCTGTACGCGGCGCTCGCCTTGCTCGCCACGCCCACCGCGAGGCGCGCGCTCGCCGAGCGTCTGTTCGCGGAGCGCCGCGCGTACTGGCGGCTCGGCCGCGCGCTCGCCGACGTCTGGGATGCCGCGCTCCACGCCGACATCCTCGCGCTACTCCGCGAGCGCCGCGACCCGCGCGCGGCCGGCGCCTACGCGTTCGCGCTGCGCGACTTCGTGAAGCAGCGCGAGCCACTCGCCGAGCTCGCCGCGCTGGTCGCCGACTGGCAAGGCGACACCGAGGTCGCGCGCGGCTTCTTGCACTACGCGCTGGTCGTCGGCATCGATGCCGCGCTCGCGCTGGGCCAGCACGAGGTCGTGCGGCGCGCGCACGAGGCCGCCGCGTGGATCGCCGAGCCGCCGCTCGATCCGGATCATCACGCACGCGGCACGGGCTGGACGAACCCACTCGACGCCCCCGACGTCGCGGCCGCGCTGCTCCGCGTGCTCGCGCCCGAGCCGCCGCCGGCGGTGCAGGTGCCCGCGCGCGGCAAGCCGAGCGCGACGAAGGCAAAGCGGCAGCCGCAGCCGCAGCCGAAGCCGAAGGCGAAAGCGCAGGCGAAGCCGAAGGCGAAAGCGCAGGCGAAGCCGAAGGCGAAAGCGCAGGCGAATCCGAAGACGAGAGCGCAGCCGAAAGCGAAAGCGAAGCCGCAGCCGAAAGCGAAGGCCAAGGCGCCGGCGAAGAAGGCCGCGGCCGCGAAACCGAAGGTGAAGGCGAAGCTGACGGCCAAACCCAAGCCCAAGGCGAAGGCCAAGCCCAAGGCGAAGGCCAAGCCCAAGGCGAAGGCCAAACCCGGGTCGAAGCCGAAGGCCAAGGCCGCGCCGAAGCGGCGCTAGCCCGCCGCGCGCCGGTTCTTGTCGACGATCGCGATCAGGATCAGCACGAACGCCACGAGCCGCGTCGTGTACGGCCAGACGGCGTGCTCGCCGGCCCGGCCCGAACCGAGGATCGCCCAGTGCGCGGCGAAGATCAGGAACGCGACCGCGAAGAACAGATAGAAGCGATCGTGCGACCGGTGCCAGAGCCGGAAGAAGAACAGCATGACCACCGCGCAGAGGGCCGTCGCGGCGCCGTGCAGGACGGGGAGGTTGGTGATCATGCTCACGACGACTCCCAGATCAGGCCGATGACGAGCAGCGCGATCGAGATCAGCGCCGAGCCCGAGCGTTCGAGCCGGAGATCGATGTCGGGGCCGGGGAAAATCACGAGGTCGATGAACAGCAGGATGTTGTTGATCGCCAGGCCGATGAAGCAGAGCGTGCTCCACATCAACAGGCGCGTGCGTGTGCGCAGATAGCCGCGCAGCAGCAGCACGGCGCAGAGGACGCTGGTCGCCGCGCAGAGCAGGTAGGTCAGCTCAGCCATCGGAGTCGTCCTTCTTCTTGGGGCGCAGCACGAATGCGTCGGCGAACGTGCGCGCGGCGTTGACGCGGATCCGCTCGAGCGCGATCTTTGTCATCCGATTTAGCACGCCGACGCGGTCCTGGTCGTAGAGCTGGATCAGCGCGAGCGAGGCCGCGTGTCGGGGGCCGTTGCGGTCGAGGCGCCAGCCGTCCGTGGCCTCGAGGAGAATGCGGCGGTTGCACAGCTCGCGGCACGCATCGCGCACGACGGTCTCGGGCAGGCCGAGCTCCTCCGCGAGCGACTGGTTCGTCCGGGGCTCGCCGCGGACGAGTGCGCGCACCACCTCGAGTTTCTCGAACGTCTCGATGGTGTCGACGAGGAGCTCTTGTGCCTCGGCGACGGGATCAGCCACTGCGTTTGTTTGTACTCAAAGAATCGGCGAGGCGCAACGCCACGCGCGCCCGTTGACCCCGGCATGCCAAACGCCTAGTCTCGGGCGCGAAAATGCCCGCATCGAAGCTCCAGCCTGCTGGCGAGACGTTGCAGTTCCTGCAGGGCGTCTGGGAGCTCGTGCACGCGCTCGATGTGCGGTCCAAGCGCATGTCGCAGACGATCGGTGTCACCGGTCCGCAGCGGCTCGTCATCCGGCTTGTGGGGCAAAAACCGAGCCAGACGGCGAGCGAGATCTCGCAGATGCTCGGCAAACATCCGAGCACCCTCACGGGCGTGCTCGCGCGGCTCGAGGAGCGCGGCCTGATCACGCGCGAGGTCGACCCGGAGGATCGCCGCCGCGCGCGGTTCACGCTGACGGCGGCCGGCAAGAAGGTCGATCGCGAGCGCCGCGGCACCGTCGAGGCCGCCACGCGCCGCGCGCTGACCCGGCTCGATGCGCCCGCCGTCGAGGCGCTGCTCAGCGGGATGAGCATCCTCGTCGAAGAGCTCGAGCGCGACGACTGAGGTCAGCGGTGAATCCGCGCGTGCAGCAGCGCCTCGGCATCCGGCGCGGCGTGTAGCTCGTCGACGAGCTCCTGGAGCGCGGTCTGGTCGCGCGGCAGGTTCCACTTCGCGAGGATCTCGTGCGCGTTGACGTCGAACGTCCAGAACGCGCGCGAGTGCGCGAGCGTGTGCAGGATCTCGACCGTGCGCTTCGCGAACGGGCGGTCGCCGGTGCCGAGCGCGAGCGCGAGCAGGCCCTGGCCGTAGGTCAGCGCGGAGCGGGCGTCGACCTCGTCGAGCGACGCGCACAGCGCCTGCGCGAGCGAGCGCGCATCGGGGGAGCGCACGGAGCCGGCGGCGAGCGCGAGGTACGCGAGCAGGTGGCCATCGGCGAACGGCAGCTCGGCGTAGCGCGGGGCGAGCTCGCGCCATGCGCTCAGGCTCTCGCGCAGCGCGGTGACGACGTCGCGGCCCGTCGCGGGACCCTTCGCGCACGCGCACGCGATCGCGGTCGCGGCACGCACCAGCGCGTCGCGGTCGCCGAGGCACTGCTGCGCGAGGTCGGCGGCGTTCATCGTGGCGAGGCTGTCGACGGCGACGGCGCGCACGGCCGGATCGCGATCGTGGCGTGCGAGCTCGAGCAGGCTCTGCTGTGCATCGGGCGCGAACTTCGCGAGCACGAGGATCTGGCGGCGCTCCTCGGGCGTGGCGCGCGGGAATAGCGCGAAGATGTGCGGCCAGGCGGCGGCGACGGCCTCGACCGTGCCTTCGATCGCGATCCGCGCCTCGGCGCCGGCCGCGAGCTCGCGGACCTCGTCGACGAAGGGCAGGGCGGCGTCGCCGACCGTCTGCAGCGTCGCGAGCAGCGCGCGCCGATCGACGAGCGGATGCGATAGCAGGCGGGCGAGGTACGGCACGACCCGCGCCGTCGCCGGATACGTCGAGCCCTGATGCTCGATCTCGCTCTCGATCGCGCCGAGCGCGTACGCGCGCACGAACGGATCCGGCGAGGCGAGCGCGCGCAGCAGCGTCGGGAACCGCTCGACCTGCTCGGAGTAGCAGCCCGCCGTGTCGGCCCACGGCTCGCCATCGACGCCGTGCAGCTGCGCCGGCAGTGCCAGCTTCGCCTCGTCGGCGCGGAAGCACGCCTCGCCGAGCCGCCACGTCAGCCCGCGGCCGGTGACCGCGTGCGCGATGCCGAGCGGCGTCAGGTCGAGCTCGCGACGCAGCGCGCCGCGCTCGTCGAAGATGCGCCACGTGCCGGCGAGCTGCTCGCCTTCGATCACGCCCGTCGCGGCGAGCGTCTTGCCGTCCGCGCCGTACAGCATGCACGCGACGCCGGGCCCTTCGCGGCGCGCCTCGAACGTGACGACGCCGCCGCGGCCCTTCTCGCGCACGTGCACGAGCGCGTCGCCGTCGTACGTGCGCTCGGTCTCGTCGTCGAGCGTGCCGTCGCGCAGCCAGCTGCCCTTGTAGATCTCGCGGCCGGCGGCATCGTTGCGGTAGCGCGTCGAGAGCGAGCCGTCGTCGAAGTGGTAGTCGCGCTCCTCTCCCGCATCGCTCCGCGCCGTGCGCTTCTGCTTCGTGCCGTCGGCGCGGTACTGCACGACAAGCGTCGGCTCGCCGCGCGCGTCGCGCTTCTCCTCGTGGCGGAGCACGCCGTCCTTCGACCACCACCGCCAGTGCCCGACTTGCAGGTTCGTGCCGCGCGCGATCTCGCCGTCGACCCAGCGGTCCATGTCGGGGAACCAGCGCGCGTCGGGCGAGACACCGGCGGGGCGCGGCGGCAGCGGCTGCCCATCCGGCCCGCACTCGGTGCCGTCGCGCAGGAAGTAGCGGATCGTGTAGTTCGTCTTGCCGTCGCGCGTGTAGTAGCGCACGGCCCACACGTCCTCGGCGGCCTGCGCGAACGGCTCCGGCGACGGCTGCTCGCTGCGGAAGAACGCGCTGTTCATGATCACGCCCTGCACCCACGTCGCCTCGCTCGCGACGGTGCCGTCGGGATGGAAGCTCTTCGTCGCGCCGTGAACCTTGCCGCCGTCGTACGTGCACTCGCCGTGGAGGCGGCCGTCGCGCGTCCAGCACTGGTAGAAGCCGTGGCGGCGTCCGTCGCTGTCGACCTCGCCCTTCACCCACTCGAACCCCGCGTCCTTCGGATCCCAGCGCGCTTCGGGGGGCACCGACCGCGGCCGTGGGGGCGCGGAATTGTCGGGGCTCCCCATCGTTGGTGATCGTGGGCCGATGTGGCGTCGAGATCAACCGGGAGTCGGGTTAACCATCGGCTAGCGAATCGAGAAACGGGATCAACGCCGCTGCGATGCGCTCGCAGCCTCCGCGCGCGTGTGTGACGGCATGCGACGCCTCGATCTCGATGCCCGCGTAGCGCTCGCCGCGCAGCTCCTCGCGCAGCGACGTGCAGACCGCCGGTCCGAGGCCGCTGTATGGCTGGTTCGCCCGCACGCTCAGCCCCTCGTGACGCAGCGCGAACATCATGCGCTCCGCGATCTCCGCCTCGAACGCGTGGCCCGGGTCGTACAGCACGCCGACGTCGAACACGCGGACGTGCGGATCGAGCTCGGGCGAGAAGCTGTGCGTCGACAGGTGCAGGACGCCGCCGGAGTCGTGCAGGCGCGCACGCACGTCGCGGCGAATCGCGTCCCAGTACGGCGCGTGGAACATCTCGAGGCGCGCGGCGCGATCGCCGGGCGAGAGGTGCGCGTTGCCCGGGACCGGTGCGCCGTAGCAGACGGCGGGGATCACGTCGGGGTGGTCCGCCGCGCGGTTGAGATCGACGTACATCCGCGTGAACGCGCCGGCGTGCACGGGCAGGCCGACCGCCTCGGAGACGCGCGACGCGATGTCGAACGCGCCGTGATCCCAGCCTGCCTGCGACTGCAGCACGTCGACGGGCACGCCGAGGTCGACCCCGGGTGGCAGCGTCCACGACGCGTGCTCGCAAGACAGAACGAGCCCAGTCACTTCGCGAGATCCTCCAGGAACGCTAGCACGTGGTTCCACGCGTTGCCGGCCGAGGCCTCGTCGTAGTGCGGGTTGCTCGGATTGGCGAACGCGTGGTCCGCGTCGTAGCGGTAGATGTCGTGCTTGACGCCGGCCTGCTCGAGCGCCTTCTCGAAGGCGTCGACGTCGGCGGGCGGGATGCCCTTGTCCTTGTCGCCGAAGATGCCGACGAGCCGCGCCTTGATCGCGGCGAGCTTCTGCGGATCTTGCTCGAGCATGCCGTAGTACATGATCGCGCCGTCGAGCTCGGGATGATGCAGCGCGGTCTGCAGCGCCCAGCCGCCGCCGAAGCACCAGCCGATCACGGCGCGCTTCGGCGCCTGGATCCGCGGATCGGTCTTCAGGAAGTCGATCGCGGCGGTGATCGTCGCGGAGGCCTTCGCCTCGTCGACGGACTTCATCGCGGCCATCGCCTGATCCGGCGTCGTCGCGACCGTGCCGCCGTAGAGGTCGACGGCGAGTGCCGCCCAGCCCGCGCTGGCGAGCCGGTCCGCCCAGTGCTCGATGTTGCCGTTGAGGCCCCACCACTCGTGGATCACGACGATGCCGGGATGCGGCCCCGGCCCCGGCGGCAGCGACAGGTACGCCTTCGTGCCGGCGAGCTGGAATTCCTGGCCGTGCAGCTTCGCCGCGTTCGACGTCGGGTCGGCGTGCATCGCCTTGAACTCGGCCTCGCTGACGGCGCCGGTATCGGCGGGCTGGTGACTCACGGGAGCCGCGGCATGACCGCACGCGACGAGGGCGGCGAGGACGAGGGCGCGCATGCGCGCGGCGTATCACGGTTCGGTCGTGCGGGTCACGAGCGCGGCCGACAGCAACGCCGACACGACGACCACGCCGCCGTGCACGAGCCCCACGTGCGGCGCGTCGGTCACCGGGCAGTGCAGGTGCAGCACGAGCCCGCCGAGGCAGCCGCCGCCCGCGCCGAGCGCCGCCGCGACCCAGCGCGCCCCGACCGGCAGCGCGCGCCGCAGGAACAGCGCCGCGATCACGACAGGGACGATCGCGCTCAGCACACCGACCTCGAGGCAGCCGCGGCCGCGCGCGATGTGTTCCCACCCGATGTACTTGCTGTGCTCGCCGCTGGGATGCACGAGCAGCCCGAGCACGACGAACCCGACCGACGCGACGACCGCGCACACCGCCGCGAGGTGCCAGCGCGGCTGCATCGAGCCACGCGGCGGCACGAGCGCGAGGTAGCACGGCACGACGAACCCGAGCAGCCACGCGAGACCGGCCGCGAGCAGCCACGGCATCGGCAGCTCGCGCAGGTCGCCGCGCACCGTGAACATCGCGACGAGCCCGGCGCCGTACACGAGCGAGATGACGAGCAGGATGCCGAGCTCGCGCAGCGGCCGCCGCGGCTTCACCGGCTCGAGCTTGCCGAGCTCCGCCTCGAGCGCCGCGGACAGCGCAGGTGGCGAGGGCGGCTTCGCGCCGCCGAGCCCGTCGAGGATGTCGCTCACGCGGCGCCTCGCTTTCCGCCGAGCAGCTTGCGCAGCGCCTCGTAGCCGCGGTGCGCGCGGACCTTCATCGCGCCGACGGTCGTGCCCGCGATCGCGGCCGCCTCCGCGACGCTCTTGCCGTCGAGCTTCGTCAGGACGACCGCCTCGCGCTGCCCGGTCGGCAGGTCCTCGAGCGCTTGCATCACGGCGGCCGTCAGCTCGGGGTCGGCGCCCTCGTCGCGCACGCCGTCGGGCTCGCCGGTGATGGCGGCCGGCACGTCGGCCACTTCGCCGTCCTGCGCCACCTCGACGCGCGCGCGCTGCTTCTTGCGCACCTCGTCGATGAACGTGCGGTGGGCGATCGCGTAGATCCAGGGGACCGGGTCGGCGCCGCGCACGTAGGCCGCCCGCGCGCGATGGACCTTGAAGAAGGTCTGCTGCAACAGGTCGTCGGCGAGTGCACGGCTCTTCGCCATCTTCATCAGGTATCCAAGCAGGCGCGGGGCGACGAGCGCATAGAGCTCTCGGAAGGCGCGGGCATCGCCGTCCACGTATCGCTCCATCAGCTCCCTGGGATCGGCCATGCGCCCATCCGGGGGTATACGACGGTCGGACCCTCTGGTTACAGGTCCCGCGCCTGGTGTATAGACGCGGCCATGGCGCGTTCCAAGAAGTCCCTCAAGAGCCGTCCGAAGTTCAAGCAGGCTCGCCGCAAGAAGGACCGCAAGATGAAGGCCCGCAAGGCGGCGTGGCACAAGCGCGGTCTCGGCCGGAACAAGAAGCGTCGCGCCAAGCGCGGCGCCCGTCGCTAGTCCCGGGCCGCGAGGATCGCGACCGCGATCGTCACGAGCTGCGAAGGCAGCGAGATCGCCGCGTTGAGCGCGTTCCCCCCGATCGGCGGGAAGCCCTGCAGCAGGATCCACGCGGTGATGAACAGGCCGAGGTACCGCGGCAGGACGCCGCGCGCCAGCGCCAGGACCCACAGCGTACCCACGCCCGTGTAGAGCGGCGCGTACGGGCTGCGCAGCGTCGCGACGCACAAGAGACCGAGCCACACGATCGCCGTGTGGGCCGGATCGCGCTCGCGTCGGCCGGCGACCACCGCGAGGCCGAGTGCGACGAGCGTCCAGGCCCACGAGAACGCGTGCGCCATGTACTGGCCGCCGCGCAGCCCGAGCGCCGCGAGCTTGAACCCGAGGCCGTAGAGCGAATAGTTGTCGGGGTTCGTGTCGGTGAACTCGAACGCCTTGCCGCTCGCCATCGCGGGCAGCTGATGCGTGAGGTAGGCGTGCCACGTCGCCGGGCCGAGGATCACGGCGCTGGCGATCGCGAGCACGACGAGCGCGCCGAGCGTCGCGAGCACGTCGCCCCAGCGGCGCCGCACCGCGAGATAGACGAGCACGAGGCCGGGGAAGATCTTCACGGCGATCGCAAACGCGAGCAGCGACGCACCCGCGATGCGGCGGCCGCGCTCGAGCAGCAGCATGCCGGCGACCGCCGCGGCGAGCACGATCAGGTGCGCCTGGCCCCACTGCAGGCAGAACAAGAGCGGCGTCGAGAGCGCGAGCGCGGGCGCGCAGAGCAGGGCGGTGTCGTGCGCGCGGCCGCCCGCCCACCGCGCGAGCGCGAGGAACGCGAGCCAGAACGCCAGCGCGGACGCGCCGAACCACGCGACGCGGATCAGCTGGTAGTCGTCGGTCGCCGCGACGGCGACGCGAGCGGCGGCGGCCAGCACCGGCGGGTACTCGTACGGATCGGCGAGCATGTCGGTGAGCCCGCGGACCTGCGAGTGCTTGCCCTGCGCGTAGGCGTCCTGGTTCCACAGGTCGGCGTGGTCGAGCGCGGCGAGCTCGCCGGCACGCACGTACGCCGCGAAGCACTGGTGGCGGCCGCTCTCCGGCATCGGCGGAAACACCGACGCCCACATCTGCTGCGGATCCGCCGCGAAGATCGTCACGCGCGTGGTGTTGACGAGCGCGAGCACGGCCGCGATCCCCCACACGATCGTCATGCGGCGCGAGATCGTGATCGCGGGCGCGCGCACGACGAGCGGCAGGGCGACGCCGCCGACGAGGCACCCGATCGCCGTCGCCAGCATCGGCGCCGCGCCCACCGCGATCGCGATGCCGCCGGCGAGGCAGCCGCCCGTCGTGATGCCGACGAGCGCGAGCACGAACCCCGCGACCAACCTTGTTTCACGCACCGGTCATCTCCCCGTCGTTGCCCAGGCGATCAGCAGCTGGCCGGCATAATACGCGGGCAGCCCCCACGCGCGGTTGATCCACGCCTTGTGGACGAACTTGTCGCGCGCGACCGACAGATCGCTCGCGAAGAACGCGATCGCGCCGAGCTTCAAGACGAGGTTGTCGGTCGCGAGCGCGCCCGCGACCATCGCGACGATCGCGGCGACGTACAGGACCACCGGCAGCTTCATCGAGCCGAGGTGCGGGCCGAGCCACACGAGCGCGAGCACGCCGCCGACCGCTGGTGCGAGCAGCCATGCCGGCACGACCGGCGGAAACGCGACCGCGTAGGCGAGATGGCCGAGCAGGAACACGCCTAGCCCCGCGAGGAAGCCGCGCTCGAACAGCAGCGCGACGTCGCCGATCGCACCGAGCACGAGCCCGGCGAGCACGAGCGGCGGCGCGCCGATGCCGGCGACGATGAACGCCGCCGATGCGAGCGGCTTCGCGACGAACCGCGCGCGATGGTGCGTGCGCTCGCACAGGACGAGCACGAGGCACGCGACGCCGCACACGATGGTCGCGATCAGCCGCACGCCGGCCTCCATCCGCCGAGCGCGCGCATGACGAGCTCGAGTCGATCCTGCCCCCAGAACAGATACTTCCCGTCGACGACCCACGTGGGCACGCCGAACACGCCGGCTGCCTTCGCGGCCGCGGTCTCGTCGGCGAGCGCCTGCTTGACGGCCGGCTCCTGCGTCTGCTCGAGCCACTCGACCGGCAGCGCGCAGTCCTGGAGCACGCCGCGCAGCGTCGCCGGATCCTCGAGGTCGCGCTGCTCGGCCCACATCGCGCGGCCGAGCGCGAGCGCGAGCCGCACGTCGGCGTGGTGGTCGCGCGCGAGCAGGATCAGCCGCTGCGCCGTGACCGTGCGCTGCGGGAACTTGCGCGGCATGTCGAACGGCACGCCCCACCAGCGTGCCCAGCGCTGCATCTCGGCGCCGATGTAGCGCTGCTTCGCGGCGGGCATCGCGAACATCGGGACGTCGACCTGGCCGATGCCCTTGAACAGCGCGCCGAGCACGATCGGCCGCACGCGCACGGTGGCGCCGGTCGCCTCCGCGAGCGCGGGCAGCTGGGTGAGCCCGAGGTACGCGAACGGGCTCGCGACATCGACGTACGCCTCGAGCAGCGACGGCGAGCGAAACGGCGCCGGCACGCGCAGCGGCCGCGGCCCGCCGGGCGGCGGATCGCGATCGGGATCCCAGCCCGCGAGCACGGCCATGACCCAGTCCATCCGGTCCTGGCCCCACACGAGGATCGGCCGGTCGCGCCTTACCACCCAGCCGGGCGCGCCGAAGATCCCGAGCTCGATCGCCTCCTCGGTGCGTGCGCGCAGCTCGTCCTTCTTGTCGTCGGCCCCCGCGAGCGCGGCCGCGATGTCGGCATCGCTCACACCTGCCCCGCGCAGCGCACCGGCGATGACGGCGTCCTGCGTGATGTCCTCGGCCCGCTGCCAGTACGCCGCGTAGATCGCCTCGATCGCCTGTGGCCACCGGGAGTAGGGCAGACCGAGGAGCGTTCGCAGCGCGCGAACCGTGCGCATGGGGTGGGCGCGGGGCACCTGGAACGGCGCGCCGAGCAGCTCGGCCCAGCGGTGCATGTCGTGGTCGTTATGAGCCGCCTTTTGCGGTGACAGCGTCGCCATCGGGCCGTCGCCGGCGCCGATCCGTCGGAACACGCCGCCGAGGAGCATCGGCTTCCAGGCGAGCTCGACCCCGGCCGCGCGGGCCAGGTGCGGGGCTCTCCTCGACGCGAGGTAGGCGTACGGGCACGAGAAGTCGAACCACAGCTCGAGCACGGCCGGAAGCGTACACGTGAATACCGCGCAGGATGGATCACCTCAGCGCCGCGAGGGACTTTCCCGATGTCGGAGGAGCAGATAGACTTCTCGCTGGCACATGGCCAAGCTGGTCGACGGCTTCAAAGACGGGCGCCCGGAGCTCGGGCGTCGAACGTTCTTGGTGCCCGAGAACCACGCCGAGGTCCTGGCGTTGCTCTATCACGAGCAGACGGGGATCGTCGGTGGGCTGCCCGTCGGCCCCGTGACGACCGATCCGTTCGGCGCGCACGGCATCCGCATGTATCCGGATCAAGATCCGGTCGTGCTCGAAGAAACGCGCCGGTATTTCGAGAAGCTTGCCGAGCGATTCTCGAATGATCTGCCGAAGGCATAGCGGCGCTCGCGTTTTGCGGTAGGGTCCGGGTACTGAACGGAGTGACGAGAGTGTGGGTGGTGGCATGGGCCGCCGCCGCGTGTTCGGGGACGCAGGCCCGTCAGAGTGGCTGCACCAAGGACACCGATTGCCGGGACCCGCGGGTCTGCGACAGGGGCGCGTGCGTCGAGCCGCCTCCGGTGGCGCATGCCGAGGCGCCCGTCGCGAAGCCGAGCGCGGCCGCCGTGAAGGGCGCGCCCGCGTACGCGATGTTCGGCGGCGACGCGCGCCACACCGGCCGCCGCACCGGCGCGGCGCCCGCCGCCCAGCCGAAGGAGCTGTGGTCGACCGATGTCCACGGCGTCGTCGCCGGCTCGCCGACGCTCGGCAAGGACGGGATGATCTACGTCGCGTCCCACGACGGCGGCCTCTACGCGATCGCGCACGACGGCACGATCAAGTGGACGTTCAAGACCGGCGATCGCAGCTGGTCGACGCCCGCGATCGCCGACGACGGGACGATCTACGTCGGCTCCGATGACGATCACCTCTATGCCGTGAAGCCCGACGGCTCGCTGAAGTGGAAGCTGCGCCTCGGCGCCTGCGATCCGAAGGGCTTCGGGCCGGAGTCGTCGCGCTGCGACGTCGACGGCGGGCCGACGATCGGGCGCGACGGGACGATCTATGTCGGCGGCGACGGCATCCACGCCGTGTGGGCCGACGGCACGCTGCGCTGGAAGCTGGCGACGGCCGAGCACGTCGCGTCGACCCCGGCGCTCGCCGCCGACGGCACCGTGTACGCCGGCTCGCAGGACGACGCGCTCTACGCGGTCGCGTCCGACGGCCACCTGAAGTGGTCCGTGCGCACCGGCGACGATGTCGACAGCTCGCCCGCGATCGGCAACGACGGCACCGTGTACGTCGGCAGCGACGATCACAAGCTCTACGCGATCACGCCCGACGGCAAGGTCGCGTGGACGATGCTTACCGGCGACGACGTGCGCGGCGGCGCGGCGCTCGGCGGCGACGGCACGATCTACATCGGCAGCGACGACCACTCGTTCTACGCGGTCGCGCCGACCGGCCAGGTGAAATGGAAAGTCGCCGCGGCCGATCGCATTCATTCCACGCCGGGCATCGCGCAAGACGGCACGATCCTCTTCGGTTCCGAAGACGAGCACGTCTACGCGGTCGCCCCCGACGGCACCTTGCGCTGGCATCTCCAGCTGCCCGGTGACGTCGATACCACGCCCGCGATCGCCGCCGATGGGACATTGTATGTCGCCGGCGACGACGGGCACCTGCACGCATTTCGTTAGAGAAAGAAACCATCATGTCTACGTTCGATCGACAGGCCATCCTGGAGAGCCTGTCCCGCCTGGTCACCCCGGGCATCAAGCTGACCGCACTCGCCGACGAGCTCGGCGTGCGCAAGCACGACTACCAGACGCTACGGTCGACCATGCTCGACCTCGTCGAGGAAGGCACGGTCCACGTGCTTCCCGGCGGCGCATTCGCGCTCGCCCCGCACGGCCGGACGCCGGATCCCCACGCGAAGCCGGTACCGCCGCCGCCCCCCGAGAAGCCCATGCGCCACAGCCGTAAAGACAAGCACAAGCATCACGACGCCCCCAAGCGCGCCCGCAAGCCGGAGCTGCCGTGGAAGAAGCCCACGCCTCCCGCGCGTCCCATCACGCAGCCCGCCGAGGAGTACGACCCCGAGACGGGCGAGATGCGTCCGACGGCCGCCGGCACGTACGCGGTCAAGCCCGCGCCCGCCAAGCCCGTCGCCAAGCCGGTGCCGGTGAAGCCGGCCACGCGCGGCGCTCCGATCGTCCGTCACGAGGATGACACGCGCCCGATCGGCCGCATCACGGTGCACCCGGCGGGCTACGGCTTCGTCGCGACGCCCGACGGCACCGTGTTCGTCCCCGCGAAGTATCGCGGCACGTCGCTCGACGGCGACGAGGTCGCGCTCGCGACCTGGCCCGGCGTGCGCGGCACCGAAGGCCGCGTCGAGGAGGTGCTCGCGCGCGGGCGTGCGCGCCTGACCGGCGTGCTCCGGCGCGTCGGCCGCGCCGTCTACCTCGAGCCCGATGATCCGCGCATCGCCGCGGACTACGGCCGCGTCGGCATCGACTCGGCGCCGCTCGGCAAGGACGGCGACGCCGTCGTCATCGAGATCACGCGCTACCCCGACGCCGTCAACCGCGAGCTCGCCGGCAAGGTGCTCAAGGTGCTCGGCGATCCCGAGGACCCGCGCACCGAGATCGAGAAGATCCTCGCCTGCGCCGTCATCCCGATCGAGTTCCCCGACGACGCCGCCGCGCAGGCCCAGGCCACGCCGCAGCAGCTGATGCCGGCCGACCTCGCCGACCGCATCGACCTGCGCGACCGCCGGTTCGCGACGATCGATCCCGAGACCGCGCGCGACTTCGACGACGCGCTCTGCATCGAGGACGGTCCGCACGGCGGGCCGCGCGTGTGGGTCGCCGTCGCGGACGTCTCGCACTACGTCCGCTGGAACGACGCGCTCGACCGCGAGGCCTCGATCCGCGGCGTCAGCGTGTACTTGCCCGACCGCGTGATCCCGATGCTGCCGATCCAGCTGTCGGCGAACATCTGCTCGCTCAACCCGCTCGTCGATCGCTGCGCGATGGTCGTGCGGCTCGACTACGACGACGACGCGAAGATCGTCGACATCGGCTACGCGGCCGCCGTGATCAAGTCGAAGGCGCGCCTCGACTACCCCGGCGTCGCGGCCGCGCTCGGCGGCGACTTCCGCGGCTCGCGCGAGATGTACCGGCCGTGGATCGGCGAGCTGCAGCGCCTGCACGAGCTCGCCCAGAAGCTGCGCGCGAAGCGCCAGGCCCGCGGCGCGCTCGACCTCGAGATCGCCGAGCCCAAGGTCATCCTCGACGCCGACGATCCGCGCCTCGTGCGCGACGTCATCAAGGCGAAGGGCGACCCGGCGGTCAAGATGGCGTACCAGCTCGTCGAGGAGTTCATGATCGCGGCGAACGAGGCCGTCGGCATGTTCTTCCGCCGCCGCAACGCGCCGACCGTGTGGCGCGTCCACGCGCCGCCGAAGCAGGAGCGCGTCCAGCAGCTCGCCGAGCTGCTCGCGGCCTACGGCATCGAGGTCGACGTGCAGGCCGCCGCGTCGCCGCTCGGCATGAAGCGCGTGCTCGACCAGATCGCCGAGAAGCCGGGCGCGCAGGCGCTCAGCTTCCTCGTGCTGCGCACGCTGACCCAGGCCGTCTGGGATACGGTGCCGATCGGCCACTTCGGCCTCGCCTCGGGCGACTACCTGCACTTCACGTCCCCGATCCGCCGCTATCCCGACCTGCTCGCGCACCGGCTGCTCAAGCATCACCTCCACCGCGAGGGCCACGCGTCGGGCGGCGGCTACGGCAAGCCGCCCCCGCCGGTCGAGACGCTCGCGCAGCTCGCCGCCGACTCGTCGGCGCACGAGCGCCGCGCGATGGAAGCGGAGCGCGAGGCGGTCGCGATGTACCGCGCGTACATGATGCGCGACCAGGTCGGCGAGAAGTTCGAAGGCACGGTCTCCGCCGTGACCTCGTTCGGCGCGTTCGTCGAGCTCGACGAGCCGTACGTCGAGGGCCTGATCAAGATCGACTCGCTCGGCGAGCCGTTCTCGTACGACGAGGTCCACATGCGGCTGTCCGGAACGCGGACCGGTCGCATGATCGAGCTCGGCGACCGGGTGCAGGTCGAGATCAACAACGTCTCGGTGATCCGCCGCCGCATCGACTTCACGCTCGTCGCGACCGCCGCGAACAAGGTCGGCAAGCCCGCCGGCAAGCCCAAGCTCGAGTCCGCCGAGAAGGCGGCATTCCAGCAGCGGCGGCGCGCGGCGCGCGAGATCGATCGCGTGCAGGCGCAGCAGCGCGAGAAGACGACGGGCCGCAAGGGACGCGAGGACCGCGCGCCGGGCGGCAAGCTCCGGCTCGGCGTCTCGCACCGCCTGGGTGGCAAGAAGCCGTCGGGCGGCGGCGGCAAGAAGAAGCGCCGCTAGCTCGCCGCTGGTTCCCGCTCGCTCGCGCTCGGCTCGGACGGTCGCCCTCGATGCAGCCGCGCGAGAAGCGCGTCGCCAGCGCGTCGCCGCGTCCGTGTCGGCGAAGTGCGCGTGCGTCGCGCGTCTGGACGGGCCCCACGTGGGGAGGGGGGGATGGCGATCCGGTACGAACGGTCGTTCGAGCGGTGGTTCGTACGGAAGTGTCGGGGGAGGGTGCTGGAGAGGGAGCGGTAAGCACCAGCCGCTGCGGCGAGGTGCGGAGCGCAGCCGGCAAGAGGAAGCGCCAGGCTGTCGGTTCGGCGCCGAGCGCTTCGACGACCTCTCCGCGTGCGAGCCGCGCGGTAGCCCCTTCGCGAGAACGGGTAAGAACGATGTTCTTACGGGTTCCCCGGGGCGAGGGTTCGATCAAATGTGCGGGCGAACGGCTCTTGCCGGCACGCGAGCTAGATCGGCCCGTTGCCGGACATGCAGCCGAGGGCGGCGTTCGGCGGCGGCCACATGTACACTGCCGTGAAGCATGCCTCGCCGCCGAGGCTGTCGCTCTGGCCGACGTGGCACAGGTTGTCGGTCCCGCAGGCGCCCGGAGGCGGGCAGTACTTCGCCTGACTGTTGTAGTTGCACGTCGCCGCCGGCACGACGTAGCTGCACACGAGGTTCAGCTGATCGTTCACGGCGAGCGTGCGCTCGGAGATCACGTCCGTCGGCTGGTTCGCGAACTGGAACGGCTGGTCGACGAGGACGTCGTTGGCGTTGGTGCTGGGGTGGAAGATCGTCACGTGCGAGTGCGTGCCTAGCGTGTGCATGTGCGGCCACATCGCGAGCACGTGATAGTCCTGCGTTCCGGCCGTGCACGACCCGGTCGCCACGTGCGTCATGCCATCCGAGGGCAGGTTGATCGTGTTCGTGCCGAGCAGAGTCGCCTGCAACTCGTGCTGCACCTCGCCCTCGGGGACCGTCGCGACGTCGATGTTGAGCGTGCCCGTGTTCGGCACGTTCGACTGCGCCTCGTAGACCGAGGCGTTGAGCACGATGTAGCTGCCCGCGGGGATGTGCACCGCGTCGCCGGCCGGGAACAGCACGGTGTTGTACTGGTTCGGGCCGTGCGTATCGGCGAACAGGAGCTGTCCGTACTGGACGCCGACCGTGCCGTCACACGGCGTGATGTTGCCGGTCGCCGTGCTCGTGCTGGGATCGATCGTGAGCCACACGCGGAGCGTGCCGGCCGGCAGCTCGCTGCGGAAGCCGGAGATCCACATGTCCTGCGTCACCTTCTCGCGGCGGCAGACGTAGATCTCGGGGTTGTTGTTGTCGACGGCGTAGTTCCGGGAGATCAGCGGCTGCCACGTGGGGCCGGCTGGCGCATCGATGCCCGCATCTGACCCCGCTGTGCCCGGCCCATCCGGTTGCGAAGGCGCCGAGTGGGCGCCGCACGCAGCGAGACCAACCACTAAAGGCCAGGCTCTCATGGACCCCACCCTAACACCGCTTTAGGCCGCGCGGCAGTTCCTCTTTCTCGCACTTCACGCGGGCGTGACCGGGACTACGGGCTGTACGGAGGCAGATCGGGGGCGGGAGCCCACGGTATGCTGGCCGCGTGCCGGAGCTGCGCAATGTCATCGTCTTCGCGGTCGGTGCGGGGCGTTACGCGGTCGAGTTGCGGTGGGTCCGCGAGGTCGTGACCCTAGGGTTCGTGACGGCCGTTCCCACTGCCCCTGCGGCGCTGGGTGGGGTCGTCAACTTGCACGGTACGATTTTGCCGGTCCTCGATGTCGCCGCGCTGCTCGACCAGCCGGCCGGACCACCTGCGCGCCAGGGAGACGGTGCGCTCGTGCTGGAGGCGGAGGGGACGGTGTGTGCGCTGAGGGTCGATCAGGTCGACCATGTCGCGAGCCTCACGGAGAACGAAGGCGCGGTGGTCGATGCGGCGGGGCGGCCGCTGACGCTGCTCGATCCGACGCGCCTCGTGCGCAAGGCCCTCGAGGTCGTGACGACGGCGGCCGCGACATGAGCGACGAGCTCGACTTCGATCCCGAAGAGCTGGCGATGCTGCGCCAGCTGTTTCGCGCCGAGGCGCACGACGCGCTCGAGATCGTCACCGCGCGCGTGCTCGCGACGGGCTCCGCGCGGCCGGGGCCCGAGACTTTGACCGAGATGATGCGCGTGACGCACACGCTGAAGGGCGCGGCGGGCACGGTGGGCCTGACGACGATGGTCGATCTGAGCCACCGGCTCGAGAGCGCGTTCGCGGCGGTCGGGCGCGAGCCGTCGCCGTGGGGGCCGGGGACGGCGGATCTGATCGTCGAGGTCACCGATGGGCTGCGCGCGTACCTCGACGAGCTGCTCGTCGAGCCGATCATCGCGGAGCAGACGGCGGCGCGGATTCGCGAGCAGATCGCGCGGATCGCGATCCTGACGGATCGGCCGAGCTACTCGGAGCTGCTCACGCCGACGCGCGATACGCAGGACTCGCTCGCGATCCCGACGGCCGCGATCCTCGAGAGCGGCGAGCCGCCCGAGCCGGTGCTCGACATGCCGAGCGACCGCATGGACGTGCCCGAGCCGAAGTCGTACCTGCGCGTCGAGCCGGAGCGCGTCGACGCGCTGATGTCGAGCGCGGGCGAGCTGCTGTTCGACCGCACGCGCATCGAGCGGCGCGTCCAGCTGCTGCGCACGATGTCGCGCGACCTCGCGCGCACGCGCCAGGGCCTGCGCGACGTGATCGAGCGCGAGCGCCTGCCGCAGCTCGGCACGACGGAGAGCGAGCTGGCGGCGCAGGCGGCGCTGCTGTCGCAGACGACGGCGGCGCTGCTCGACGAGATCGAGGCACTTCGCCGCACGATCGGCGAGCTGCAGCGGGGGCTCGTGCGCATCCGCATGGAGAGCGCGCGGAACCTCATGACGCACGCGGCGCGCACGCTGCGAGCGCTGCGCCGCGCGACCGGCCTGCGCGTCGAGCTGCGCACGCTCGGCGAGGAGACCGAGTTCGACAAGGCGGTCGCCGAGCAGCTCGTCGACCCGATCACGCAGCTGCTCCGCAATGCGGTCGCGCACGGCATCGAGCCGCCCGAGGAGCGCCTCGCGCGCGGCAAGCCGGCGATCGCGACCGTGACGATGCGCGCGCGCCAGGACGGAAATCTGCTGGTGCTCGAGGTCTCCGACGACGGCCGCGGCATCGACACGACCGCGCTGCGCGACCGCCTCGTCGAGACCGGCCGCTGGTCGCAGGCGCGCGCGCAGCTCGCGACGGATGCCGACGTCCTCGACGCGCTCGGCACCGGCGTCAGCATCCGCGGCGACGCCGACGAGCTTGCCGGCCGCGGCATCGGCCTCGATGTCGTGCGCCAGGCGATCGCGCGCCTCGGCGGCGAGGTGAAGGTCAGCTCGACGCCCGGCCGCGGCACGTCGTTCGCGCTGCGCCTGCCGCTGTCGACCTCGCTCGCGCAGGCGATGCTGTTCAAGGTCGGCGGGCAGGTTTACGCGATTCCCGCCGTGCACGTCGTCGATACGTGCGTCGTCGATGCGAACGTCGCGACGACGCAGGCCAAGCACGAGCTCCTGCCCGTGCTGCGCCTCGAGAATCTGTTGAGCAACGGCGGGGCAGGGGAGCGCCGCCCGGGGGTACTCGTGACGTTCGCGGGCAAGAGCCTCGTGTGCACGGTCGACAAGATCGTCGGGCCGCGCGAGATCATCATCAAGCCGCTCGGCCCGCTGCTCGCGCCGCTGACGCTGTACGCGGCCGCGACCATCTCCGGCTCCGGCAAGGTCCAGCTGATCCTCGACCCGGCGCAGCTCGTGCGCCGCGTCTATCCCGATGCGCCGGGCGAGGTCGCCGACTCCGCGAGCCAGCCGATGGTGCTCGCTGGCCGCGCGCTCGTCGTCGACGATTCGCGGGCGATCCGCGAGGCGATGACCTCGATGCTCGGCCGCGAGGGCTGGATCGTCGACGTCGCGGAGGACGGCGCGCGCGCGCTCCAGATGACGCGCCAGCTCCGCTACGACCTCGTCGTGACGGATCTCGAGATGCCCGAGCTGAGCGGCTTCGAGCTCATCTCGCACCTGCGCAAGGACGAGCGGTTCAAGACGACGCCGATCGTGATCATCACGTCGCGCGCGAACCCCGAGCATCGCCGGCGCGCCAAGGACCTCGGCGTGCGCGCGCTGGTCGCCAAGCCGATCACGCGCCGCAAGCTGCTCGAGGCGCTCGCCGCGCGCTGAGGCCTCACGGGAAGCTGAGGCTGATCTGGCGCTGCACCCTCACGCCGTCGGGCGGCGGGTCGAGCTCGAGCGCGTAGAGCTGCTGGGTCACGCAGTCGCGGAGCGTCTGCTGCGAGAGCGTCGTCTGCGCGTCGACGATCTCGACGCTCTCGAGCAGGCCGCCGACCTTTGGCTCGCCGACGAGCGTGAACCGAACCACGACCGTGCCCTCGAGGTCGGGATCCTCGGCGCGGCCGAGGTCGTAGCACTGGCCGAGCAGCTTGTTGAGCGTCCCGAGCGCGCGCTTCGACCACTCGCTGGTGTCACCGGTCTTGTCGGTGATGTCGAGCGTCGTGTCGGCCGAGCCGCTGTTCACGGGCGCCGGCACGCCGGCCGCGGCGAGCTCGGACAACGGCGCGGCGCCGCGCCGGCCGCGGGCGTCCCGCGCTCGCGCGATCGCGGCGAGCATCGATGCGCGCTCGGCGGCGCGCGGGCCGGCGACGGGCATGCGTGGTGCGGGCGCGTCGCCAGCGGCGGCGGTCACGCTCGCTGCGGCGGGCGCCGCGGCCGCGGGCGCCGTGGTCTGTGTTGTACGCACCGAGGTCGTCGTCGTTTCGCGACCGCCGCCTGCCGTCGAGCGAACGAGCAAGACGACCGCCGCGCCGGCCAGCAGCAGGACGGCGATCAGGACCAGAACCAGCTTGGTGGACTTCGCCACGAACATGCCTCCCTTTGCGAACGCGAGCGCGGCCGGTGCCCAGCGCCGGCGCTCCCCGTTGCTGGCGTCGAGGCCGGCGCGCAGCCTGCTCAGCGCCTCGTGAAGCCGCTTGCGCACCGTGCCGGCTGGGATGCCGAGCGACCGGGCGATCTCGGCGGACGTGCGGCCTTCGACGAAGCGCGCGATCACCGTCGAGCGATACGGCTCGTCGAGCTCGATGACGAGATCGACGAGCAGCCGGTGCAGGCGCATCTGCGCGAGGAGCTCGTCGGGCGCGGCGGCGACCCGTGCGTCGTCGGCGGCCGCGTGGCGCGCGACGCGCCTTCGATCGCCGCGCCGCCTCATCGCCGCGAGGTCGCGAGCGACCTTCGTGAGCCAGCCCCGCATCGGCCTGCTGGCATCCGGCTGGCGCTGCCACGCGGCGATCACCGCCTCCTGCGCGAGATCATCGGCGTCGTCGCGGTCGCTCGCGAGCGTCCGCGCGAGGCCTCTCAGCCAGGCGATGTCGTGGAGCAGCTGCTCCGCAGTCGGCGCGTCGGCCACGACCGTATCCTGCCGCGGACAGCGAAAGCGTTACCGAGAATCCGCGGCTACGAGGCCGCCTTCGACTCGAGCACGAGCTCGGGCCGAGCGCGGTGCTCGACGACCTCGCGCGTGACGACGCATTCCTTGACGCCGGTCAGCGATGGAATCTCGTACATCACGTCGAGCATCACTTCTTCGAGGATCGCGCGCAGGCCGCGGGCGCCGGAGTTGCGGCGCGCGGCTTCCTCCG
>CAYUNM010000028.1:17056-23206 GCA_964446175.1 uncultured Kofleriaceae bacterium | reverse complement strand
TCGAGGATCGCGCGCAGGCCGCGGGCGCCGGAGTTGCGGCGCGCGGCTTCCTCCGCGATCGCGCGCAGCGCATCGGGGCGGAAGTTGAGCTTCACGCCCTCGAGCTCGAACAGGCGGTGATACTGCTTCGCGAGCGCGTTCTTCGGCTTCCAGAGGACCTCGGTCAGCGCGTCGACATCGAGCGCGTCGCAGCTGACGATCACGGGGAGGCGGCCCATGAACTCGGGGATCATGCCGAACTTGATCAGGTCTTCCGTGCGGGCCTGGCGGCGCAGCTCGTCTTTGTCGTCCTCCGCCGTCGAGACGGAGGCGCCGAAGCCGAGGCCACGCTGGCCGACGCGGCGGCGGACGATGTCCTCGAGGCCGTTGAACGCGCCGCAGCAGATGAACAGGATGTCCGTCGTGTCGATCTGGATGAGCTCTTGCTGCGGCCGGTTGCGCGCGCCATCCGGCGTGATCGTCGCGGTCTTGCCCTCGAGGATCTTGAGCAACGCCTGCTGCACGCCTTCGCCCGAGACATCGCGCGTCGGCGACGGCGTGCCGCCCTTGCGCGCGATCTTGTCGATCTCGTCGATGCAGATGATGCCGCGCGCGGTCTTCTCGACGTCGCCGCCGGCGGCGCGGAACAGCGCCTTGACGACGCTCTCGACGTCCTCGCCGACGTAGCCGGCCTCGGTCAGCGTGGTCGCATCCGCGATCGCGAACGGGACATCGAGCTTCTTGGCGAGCGTCTGCGCGAGCAGGGTCTTGCCCGAGCCGGTCGGCCCGATCAGCAGGATGTTGCCCTTCTGCAGCTCGACGTCGGTCTGCTTGCCGCGCAGGCCGATGCGCTTGTAGTGGTTGTAGACCGCCACCGCCATCGCGCGCTTGGCGTCTTTCTGGCCGACGACGTAGCGATCGAGCTCTTCGACAATCGCGCGCGGCGGCGGATACTTCGGGCGCTCCGACGCCTCCTCTTTCGCGAGGATGTCGTTGCACAGAGTCACGCACTGGTCGCAGATGAACACGCGCGGCCCGGAGATGAGCTTGCGGACCTCGCGCCGCTGCTTGCCGCAGAAGGAGCAGTGGAACTCTTCCATCCAGCTCCAATTCTTACATGTTTGAAGGCCGGGGCAATAGCGCCAATCGTCGGGGAAATGCGGGCTGAGTGTCCCTCCTGCCACACTCACTTGACGCGGTGTGTGAAAGCCGGAGATCACTACCTCTGTGCGAGCTGTCGTGATCTGTGCTGATCCGGAGCGAGCCGGTCGTGAACCCGGGTCGGTGGCGACGCTCCTGATCGAGCTCGGTGGGCGCGTCTCACTGGGGCGGTTCGATCTCGGCGGATTGGACGAGGAGGAGCTGATCACGCACCCGCCCGTGGCGGTCGTGGTCGAGGCCGGCGACGACATCGCGCGCGCGCAACGGTCTATCCAGAAGATCCGCGATGGCGGACCGCTGCTCGAGGTTCCGATCCTGCTCGCGGTCACGGTCGCGAAGCTGACCGCGCTCGACTTCTCGATCGGCTTCGACGACTTCGTGCTGATGCCGATCGTGCCCGCGGAGCTGTACGCGCGGCTGCGCCAGCTCGACTGGAAGAGCGCGACATTTGGCTCGGACGAGGTCATCAAGATCGACGATCTCGTGATCGACATCGCCGGGTACGAGGCGCGGATCGCGGGGCGTCGCATCGATCTCACGCACCAGGAGTTCGAGCTGCTGCGGTACCTGGCGCAGCATCGCGGCCGCGTGTTCACGCGCCAGGCGCTGCTCGAGCGCGCGTGGGGCTATCAGTACGCGGGCGGCACGCGCACCGTGGACATCCATGTACGGAGAGTGCGCAGCAAGCTCGGCACGGCCGGTGAATTGATCGAGACCGTGCGCAACGTCGGCTACAAGCTACGCGGCTAGGTTACCATCGAGCGGTGGCAGGTCGCGCCTCGATCGTCGGAGCCGCCGAGACCAGCGTCGGTAAGGTTCGCGATCACAACGAAGATTCGCACTTCATCGATCCCGAGGCCGGGATCTTCGTCGTGTGCGACGGCATGGGCGGTCATGCCGCCGGCGAGGTCGCGAGCGCGATCGCCGTGCAGACCGTTCGCGAGGCGTGGGCGAGCGAGGAGACGCAGAAGGTCGCCGACCAGTGGCTGCTGCGCGGCACGCCCGAGGCGCACAAGCGGCTGCTGAGCGCGGTCACGCAAGGCGTTGCGGCCGCGCACGACGCGATCATCGCGGAGACGAAGGCCGACCGCGGCAAGACGGGCATGGGCACGACGATCGTCGGCGCGATGATCGTCGGCGGCGAGATGGTGTTCGCGCACTGCGGAGACTCGCGTGCGTACCTCGTACGCGACGGCATCGCGATGCAGCTCACGGAGGACCACACGCTGCTCGCGCGCCTGCTGGCCGCGGGTGTCGATGTCGATACGGAAGGCGAGGGCTCGCGCTTCAAGAGCATGCTGACGAACGCGCTCGGCATCGGCCAGGAGTGCAAGGCATCGACGTTCGTCGTGCCGCTCGCCGATGGCGACCGCTTCCTGCTGTGCAGCGATGGCATCACCGAGTACGTCAAGGAGCACGAGATCGGCGAGGTGCTCGGCAAGGCGCCGTCGCCGGCGCGCGCGGCGCAGAAGCTCGTGGAGATGGCGCTCGATCGCGGCGGCGGCGACAACGCGACGGCGCTCGTCGTGCGCGTGCTCGAGGCCGGCGAGATCTCGCGGCCGAGCGAGGAGCTCCGGCGCGAGCAGACCGCGATCCATGCGTGCCCGCTGTTCGCGAAGTGCAGCCCGCAACAGCGGCTGCGCGCGCTGCGGATCGCGTTGCCGCGCGATCAGGCCGTCGGCGGCAAGGTCCCCGCGATGACGCTCGGCGATCGCGTCGCGTGGATCATCATCGAGGGCCACCTCGAGCAGGACGGCATGGAGATCGGGCCGGGGGCGCTGCTCTATCCGGAGGCGCTGCTACCCGACCGCCCGCTGCCCGACAAGGACGGCCTCGCGGTCGCGACCAGCGAGGTGCGTGCGCTCGCGCTGCGCTCCGACGACTTCCGCGAGCTGTGCGACGAGGATCCCGATCTCGCGGAGCAGCTGATGGCGGCGCTCGGCGAGGAGATCGCGAACCGCGCGAAGCGCCGGCTCGAGGCGACGCCCGAGAGCGACTGGCGCCGCACGACCGATCCGGACATGGAGAACGGGCCGACGCTCGCGCCCGGGATGCCGTCGCCGTTCTCGGAGGCGTCGCGCACGTCGACGCGCAACATGCGCCCGCGCACCGATCCGGGCATCCCGAAGATCGACAACGAGGCCGCGCGTCGCACGACCGATCCGAACGTGCGCGCGGCGACCGCGCCGACGATCCCGCCGCGCGCGTCGACGGAGCCGCCGGCGCTCCCCGAGCCGCCCGCCGCGACCGAAGGCCGCCCGCGCTCGAACACGGATCTCGGCGCCGCGCCGCCCGCGCGCGCGCCCGCGCCCGTACCGCTGCCGTCGCTAGGAAATCCGTTCCGCCAGGCGCGCGGGTCGAACCCGCAGCCGCTCAAGTCGGGGAAGGCGGAGACCGAGGCCGCGCTCGACAAGGCGATGGACAAGATCACCGGCGACGTCGACGAGATGTGGGCCGAGACGCCGGAAGAGCCCGAGTCGGAGACCAAGCCCGAGGGCTCGCGGCGCAAGCGCACCGAGAGCGGCGAGACGGAGGCCGAGATCGTCGTCGAAGCGGACGAGCCGCCCGCCGAGCTCGCGCGCGCCGTGAAGCCGCCGCCCGCGGCCTCGCCGATCCCCTCGGAGCCCGAGATCCAGATCGTGCAGCTTGCCGAGGAGGCCGAGAAATCGGACGGCGAGGGCCAGGTGATCGAGATGACCGTCGACGACTCGGCGCCGCAGAAGAAGCCGAGCGATGCCTCGGAGCCGGAGATCCTGATCGTGCGTCCGGGGCGCGCGATCACCGCCGACGACACGCCGCTCGTCGCCGGCGCGATCGAGCCGAAGCGCCCGAAGCGCGGCACCGACGCCTGACGCTACGGGCGGCTGTACTCGGTGAGGTCCATCGTGACGTCGCCGAGCTCGGTGTGCGCGAGCATCTTCAGCGGCACGCGGTCGGCATCGTCGGAGAGCCACACGCTGAACGTGCGGGCGGGCTTCTCGGACTCGACGCCCATGTTCGGGCGCGCGCGATATGACGCGCCGTCGATGTGGATCGCGCGGCGGTTGCCGTCGCCGGCCGTGCCGATCGTCTCGGTGCCGATGTACTTCACGTCGACGCGCCACAGCCGGCGGCCGCCGACGACGAACACGGTGCGCGTGGTGCCGGGCGCCGGGCGCCAGCCGCGGATCTGCGCCATCGCGGAGTGCGTGTCGTGGACCGTGACCTTGCCGAAGTCGACGTGGAACGTGTGCGGCGTCGCATCGTCGCTCTTGTGATAGACGATGTTCGCGACCGAGCCGGTGAACGTCGCGTTCGCGGTGGTGGTGGTGCCGCCTTGCTCGACGAGCGTATCGAGCAGCAAGGGCCGGCCGGAGTCCATGTCGATCGTCGTGGTCGCCTCGTCGACGATCTTCTTGAGCAGCGCGGCCGCGCCCGCGGTCTCGGCGCGCGACTTCACGACGACCGCGCGATGGCCCTCGTACTCGCCGATCTCGCCGACCGCGAGCCGCGCCTCGCCGGCGAGCACGCCGCCGAGCCGGACCTCGAACGCCATCGACTCGCCGGGATTGAGGCCGACCTCGCTCGCGGGAGCCGCGGTCGTCGGCACGGGCTTGGGCACGGGCAACGTCATCGCCTCCGCGCCGGCACACCCGGCCAGCGCGAGCAGCGAGATCCAGGCGCGCCCCATCACCCTTAGAATGAACGAACCACCGCCGGTGGCAAGCCTGATAGCTTTCGCGCCGTGAGCACGCCCACGACGATCGGCATCACGCTCGGCGATCCGACGGGAATCGGCCCAGAAATCGTCGCAGCCACGCTCGCCGCGCTGCCCGATGAATGGACGCGCCGCGTGATCGTCTATGGCGATCGCGGGCCGCTCGAGCGCGGGGCGCAGACGATGCGGGTCAGGTTGCCCGACGTCATGATGGCCGCGCCGGGCACCGGCGAGCGCGCCGTCGCGGGCGCCCCCGACGAGACGAGCGGCGCGGCGCAGATCGGCTACCTCGAGACGGCGGTCGCGGATGCGGCGGCGGGCCGGCTCGGCGCGATCGTCACGGCGCCGATCAGCAAGACGTGGGCGAAGCGCGCGGGGTTCGCGTTCCCCGGGCACACCGAGATGCTCGCCGACCGGCTCGGCGCGCGTGACGTCGTCATGATGTTCGCGGGGCCGAAGATGAAGGTCGCGCTCGCGACGATCCACATCCCGCTCGCCGACGTGCCGCGCACGCTGACCACCTACGGCGTGCGCCGCACGATCGAGCTCGTCACCGAGTCGCTGCTGCACGATTTCGGCATCGCGGCGCCGCGCATCGGCGTCGTCGGGCTCAATCCGCACGCGGGCGAGGGCGGGCTGATCGGTCGCGAGGACCGCGACGTGATCGCACCGGCGTGCACGACGTGCCGCACCGCGACGGTCGAGGGCCCGCTCGTGCCCGACGCGGCGTTCCGGATGTCCTACGACGCGTTCGTCGCGATGTATCACGACCAGGGCTTGATCCCGGTCAAGCTCGTCGACTTCGACGAGAGCGTCAACATGACGCTCGGCCTGCCGATCGTGCGCACCTCGCCCGATCACGGCACCGCGTACGACATCGCGGGCAAGGGCGTGGCGCGCCCGATCTCGATGCAGCGCGCGGTCGAGCTTGCCGTCTCGATCCTAGGGCGGCGGTAGTCGCCACTCCCGTCAACAAAACTTCACGCACCCGACGGGCCCTCTGTGAGAACGTGACGGGCGTGAAGGCCTTGCTGCTCGTCGCCGCCATGAGCGTCACCGCGTCCGCGGATCCGTTCGCCGGCGACAGCTGGCTCGAGGTCGGCCTGTTGCGCGCGAAGATCGCGATGCCCGACGGCCACGAGGTCCAGGGCTACGCGGTGTCGTTCTCGCCGCGCTTGCCGCTCAAGCATCACTTCTACACGGGCGCCGAGCTCGATCGCGGCGATGTCTCCGGGTCGATCACGACGCCGGCGGCATTCCGCCAGAGCGGCGGCGAGATGGGCCCGACGAGCGATGTCGTCGGCAACTACACG
>CAYUNM010000028.1:0-16956 GCA_964446175.1 uncultured Kofleriaceae bacterium | reverse complement strand
GCTAGTACAGCGCGCGCAGAGCTTCGGTATCCGAGATGATGACCTTGCGGCCCTCGGTCTGGATCAACCGCTTGCGCTTGAACTGACTGAGCGTGAGCGAGACGGTCTCGCGCGTCGAGCCGATCAGGTTCGCGAGTTCCTGGTGCGTGATCTTCAGCGCGACGAGCGTGCCGCGCGCGTCGTCGACGCCGTACTCGCCCGCGAGCTTGACGAGCAGCTCGGCGAGCTTGCTCGAGACGTCGCGGAACACGAGTGCCTCGACCTTGTTCTCGAGCTCGCGGCGGCGAACGATCATCAGGCGCGTCATCGCGAGGCCGAGCTGCGGATGGCTGTGCATCAGCTCCTCGAAGTGCACGCGATCGATCTCGGACAGCAGCGCGTTCTCGACCGCCTCCGCCATCTCGGTGCGCGGGCCGCCATCGAGCAGGCAGCTGTCGCCGAACAGCTCGGCGGGACCGTGATACGCGAGCGTGAGTGACTTGCCGTCGCGCGTGACCTTGCTGACCTTGATGCGGCCGCCGTGTACGAAGAACAGCGAGCGGCCCGGATCTCCTGGCAGGTACACGACGTCGCGGCGGCGCGCCTCGCGTAGCTCCACGCGCTCGGCCATCCGCGCAATCGCGTCGGGGCCCAGGTCGGCGAGCAGTGGAACCTTCCGCAGATACCAGAGGACGCGCTTGGGCTCGGGCACGTTTGAAGTGTAGCAGGGCTTATAAGTTTACGCGCGCTGGTCGGGATCCTTACAAAAGTCATTGCGCAATTTCGCGCAGTTAGCAGGGGATCGCCAGCGCTCCACTCCGGACGGCGGAGACTACACGACGACGTCGGCGGGCTCGCCGGCCGTGCCGATGCGGACGGTCGCGTCGCGCCAGGACGGATCCTTCGCCATGCGCTCGGCGAGCGGCGCGACGATCAGATCCTCGATCGTGCGGCGGAGCGGGCGCGCACCGAGCTCCGGATCGTGGCCGAGCTGCGCGAGCCGTGCGCGCGCGGACGGCGTGAGCTCGAGGCGCAGATTGCGCGCGGTGATGCCGGGCCGCTGGCGGAGCTTGCCGAGCTCGAGCTCGACGATCCGCTCGAGCGCGTGCGGCGGCAGCGGCTTGAACGCGACGATCGCATCGAGCCGGCCGATCAGCTCGGGCCGGAAGAACTGGCGGATCGCGGCCGACGGATCGGGCGCGGCGTCCGGATCCGAGGAGAAGCCGGCGGGGCGCGGATCGGCGGCGCCGAGGTTCGTCGTCATGACGATCAGGGTCATGCGGAAGTCGACGAGGCGGCCGAGCGAGTCGGTCAGGCGGCCTTCGCCGATCACGCCGAGCAGCAGATCGAACGCGGCATCGGCGGCCTTCTCGATCTCGTCGAACAGCACGACGGAGAGTGGCTGGCGGCGGATCTTGTCGGCGAGCGACGTGCCGGCGGGCGAGGGCGTGATCAGGCGCGCGATCGCGGCGCCCGTCGTGATCTCCGACATGTCGATGCGCACGAGGCGGTCGGCATCGCCGAACAGGTAGCGCGCGAGCTGCTTGGCGAGCTCGGTCTTGCCGACGCCGGTGGGGCCCGCGAACAAGAGCGCGCCGACCGGGCGCTGCGGATCGTCGAGGCCGGCCTTGAGGCGCGCGATCACGCGAGCGGCCGTCGTGCACGCGGCGTCCTGGCCGATCACGCCCTTCTCGAGCTCGCCGGCGATCGCCTTCGTGTCGAGCGCCTTCTCGGGGGAGAGCAGGTCGACGGGCAGGCCGGACCACCGGCCGAAGATCGCGACGAGCTCGTCGAGCCCGATGCGCGCGTGCTTGTGCAGCGAGCAGTAGTCGACGAACGCGAGCGCCTTGCCGGGGAACGCGCTGTCGCGGCGAAACGCGGCGCACAGCTCGATCAGCCGCCGCGCGGCCTCGTGCGAGAGCTCGACCTTCGGATCGAGGCGCTGGCCGTACGGCTCGAGCAGCGCGATCACGTTCGCGGCGCTCGCCTCGCGCACGCGCACGACGCGGAAGCTGTCGATCAGCGCGGGGTGGCGCTGGCGCGCGCGCACGAGCTCGGCCTCGTCGCACTCGGCGACGAGCGGCAATTCGCCGGCGATCACGGCGGGCGCGAGCAAGTCGGAGATCGAGGCGCCGTCGGACATCGGCGCCATGATGTCGGTGAGGCGATCGACATAGAGGAGGTCGGCGCCGCCCTCGAGCTCCTTGACCATCGCGAGGCAGCGCTGCTGCCACATGCCGAGATAGATCATGCCGGCGACGATGCGGTCCGCCGACGTGGCCCACACGCGGTGCTTCGGGCCCTTGCCACGGCCGCGCTCGAGCAGCGCGCGGGCGATGCGGCGAACGATCGCGGTCTTGCCGGCGCCGCGCGGGCCGACGAACAACAGATTTGGCAGCTTCTTGTCGTCGAGCGCGGGCGCGAGCTGGTCGAAGATCGGATCGATGCCGACGGTGGCGGGCAGCCGGCCGGCGCGCGCGAGGTCGACCCAGTCCTCGGCGACGGCCTCGAGCGTCGGCGCGGGGGCGCGCTCGTCGCCGGACTTCTTCGCCGTGCGCACGGGCGCCTCGATCGGCGACCACTCGAGGATCTGCTCGTCGAGCTCGCGGCGCAGATCGTAGAGCGACGCGGCGTTGTCGCCGACGAGCGCGGCGAACACGAGCGAGCGGATCGTGTCGGGGACGGCATCGAGATCCTCGGCGACGAACGACCAGTCGAAGCGCGGCACGATGACGCGGAACAGAGCCGCGCCGTCGAGCTTCGCGGCCGCGTAGGCGAGGCGGATCGGCACGGTGGCGCCCGCGATCACGTAGCCGCGCGGATCGGGGCGGCCCGGGTGGATGTCGATCTCGATGCGGCGCAGCTCGAGCTGCTCGGTCCACAGGTAGCGCGCGGCCTCGTCGGAGTCGTCGGTCACGAGCGCGGCCTGCGGCGCGAGGCGCGCGAGCGCCGTCTCGACGTCCTCGGCCATCGCGGCAGGCGGCGGGCGATCGAACAGCGTGCGGAAGCGGCGCAGCAGGACGGCGGAGAACAGGCCGCCGTGGTGCTTCGTCACGAACACGCGGAAGCTCGGCTTCATCGCGCGGCCTCGCTTGTCGCGTGCGCGTTGCTCATCGCGCGGCGAACCATGCTCCTCATGTGCGGCTCCACGCGAGGCACCACGCGCGGCGCACGGCGGTGGGGACATCGCGGTAGAGGCCCTTGTCGACCCAGCCCGTCGAGAAGTCCTCGATCTCGACGGTCATCGGCTCGCCGGTGCGAAGCGACGGGCGATAGGTGATCGTGCGCGCGACGGGCAGCAGCGCGTCGGGGTTCGGCGGCAGCGAGCCGCCGGTGTCGAGCACGCGCTCGAGCTCGTGGCGGGCCGCGAGGTGGGCGCGCAGGACCTGCTCGGCGGTGTGCGGCGCGCCGGCGCGGACCTCGACGCGCACGATGTCGGGCTCGGACGCGGCCTCGCGCAGGAACCACGTGCCGTGCTCGCCGGCGAGCGCGTCCGCGACGAACAGCCCGCGCAGCACGAGCGCCATGTCCTCGACGAGCGGCGAGACCGCGACGCTGTCAACCTTGCGGATCGCCTTGGCGTCCGCGATCGCGACGTCGTCGACCTTGCGGATCGCCTTGGCGTCCGCGATCGCGACGTCGTCGAGCCATGCCGGCTGGCCGAGCACGTGCGCCGCGATGGTCACGCCACCGGCGGAGGCCTTCTGGCCGACGCGCGACAGCACGATCGTCGCGGCGTGCGCGTCGGGGTCGAGCAGGCGAGGGAGCGCGCGCGCGATCAGCAGCGCCTCCGCGATGCCCTCGATCAGCGCGTCGCGATTCGGCGGCGGGCGCGTCGGGCCGCCGCGGCGGCGCTCGGTCGGATCGTCGTCCTCGTGCTCGCCGGCGCCGAACAGCTGGCGCAGCGCCGAGAGGCGCGTCTCGAGCTCGTCGACGTAGTAGCGCAGCTCACCGGTCGCCTCTTCCTTCGCGCGGCGCAGGTGCGGCGACTGCGCGACACGGTCGAGCGCGGCGAGCGCCTTGCCGGCGGCCGGCTCGAGCGCCGCCGTGGCGAGGTCCAGCGCGCCGGCGAGGATGTACGTGCCCGGCTGGGTCGCGCGCTCGATCATCGGCTCGAGCGTCGCCTCGACGCGGCCCGCATTCTCGGCGAGCCGGATGATCCGCAGGCGTGCCGGCGGCGCGCTCGCGAGGAGGTCCGTCAGCGAGCCGGCGACGTGATCCTCGAGCCAGCGCTTCACGGTGCGCGCGCCGTAGCGCGGATCGAACGCGTCGGAGACGGCACGGCGGCGGACCGCGGAGCCGGCGTAGACGAACGTGTTGCGCTCGCGCAGGCCGCGGCGCGCGAGCAGCTTCGCGAGCTCCTTGTCGACGACCTTCGCGGCGACCTCGTGCGTCAGCGGCTCGAACGGCACGACCTGATCGATGCGGTTGAACAGCTCGATCGGGAAGAAGTCGCGCACCGCCTTCGCGACGTCGGCGAGGATGCGATCGCGCGCGTCGCCAAAGCCGATCGGCGTCGCGTTCTTGCTGCCGAGGTTCGACGTCATGATCACGACCGCGCTCGCGAACGAGGCGACCTCGCCGGCCGCGTCGGTGAGCCGACCCTCGTCGAACAGCTGCAAGAGGAGGTGGAGCACCTGCGGGGGTGCCTTCTCGATCTCGTCGAGCAGCACGACGCAGAACGGCTGCGCGCGCACGCGCGAGGTCAACAGGCCGTCGGGATTCCAGCGGTCGCCGATCAGGCGCGAGACGGCATCGGGGCCGCTCATCTCGCCCATGTCGATGCGGACGAAGCGGCTCGGATCGCCGTAGAGGTACTCCGCGATCGCGGTCGCGAGCTCGGTCTTGCCGGTGCCGGTGGGTCCCGTGAACAGCATCACCGAGACCGGGCGCGCCGGATCGGCGAGGCCCGCGCGGACCTTGACGATCACGTCGGCGGCGGCGCGCGTCGCGGTGGGTTGGCCGATCACGCGCGCGGCGAACGCTGCTTCCACCTGCTGCGGATCGAGCGGCTGCTCGAGCGTGATCAGCGCCGGCGCGAGGCCGGTCGTGCGCGCGAGGTACTCGAGCACGTGGTTCGGGGTGACCGGCTGGCGCTCGTCGGCCGGCGTCTGCTGCTGCGTGAGCTCGGCGACGCGCCGCACGATCTCGATCGCGACGCCTGGCCGCGCACGCCACGGGAACAGCGCCGCGCCGAGCTCGAGCGCGGTGCGCGCCACGAACGGATGGACCTCGATCGACTTCAGTCGCACCTCGAGCGCGCGGATCTCGTGGAGCAGCAACTGCGCGGTCTCGCCGGCCGACGCCGCCGGCACCGTCACGCGCGACAGCGCCTCGGCGAGCCCCGGAGCATCGCGCTCGAGGCGCGCGAGCTGCTCCGGCGTCATCTCGGCGATGATCGCGAGGTCGCCGCGGCGCACCGGGCCGCGAAAGAAGTCGGCGAAGCTGCGCTCGCTCTGGCGCGACTGGCCGAGCCGACCGAACAGGTGCAGATCGTCGATCCAGAGGATGGCGCGGCGCCGGCGCGCGTCTTCGAGAATGGCGAGGCATCGCTCCTCCCACTCGCCGAGGTGCGACATGCCCGCGATCAGCCGCTTGCCGCTGATCCGCCACACGTGATGGCACTTGTCGAGGTTCCTGTGGATCGGATGGCCGTCCTCGACGAGCCGGTCCGCGATCCACTGGTGGATCAGCATCGTCTTGCCGGCGCCGGGCGGACCGACGACGGCCGCGCTGCGCGGGCGCGCGCCGCTCATCAGATACGAGAGCCGCTCGCGATACGGCGAGCGCGGCACGCCGACGCGGAGCGTGCCCTGCGCCATGCGCTGCGTCTCGTCGACGCCGAGCTGGTACAGCACGCGATCCTGGCGCGGCGCCGCGGCGCCGGTCTTCGGATCCTTCTTGCGCGAGGGCAAGAGGTCGATCAGCGACTGCGGCTCCGCGGAGAACGCGACGGTGACGAGGCGCTCCTTGCCCGTGCACATCAGCGGCTCGAGGTCCGTCTCGTCCTCGACGTCGCTCCAGTGCTGGCGCGCGAGCAAGAGGCCGAGCGTCGGGATCTCCGTGCGGTCGTCGGTGACGAACCACATGTCGCGGCGGTTCGGGTGGTAGCAGAACAGCCGCTGCTCGGTCTGGGTGACCCAGCGCGGCTCGACGATCATCGGCATCGCGCCGTGGACGTGACCGGCCTTGCACTTGACGTCGATCGGCACGCGCACGAGCTCGGTGCCGAGCGGCAGCTGGAACAGCTCCTGCTCGGCAGGCGCGGCGCGGCGCAGCGCATCGCGCAGGCGCTCGATCATCCGCTCCGGCATCTTCGCCGCCGGGACGTCGTACAGCGCGCACGGGTACTTGCCGGGCACGAGCGCGGTCCACTCGTCGTCACCGTCGTGCTGCTCGTAGAACACGCCGACCGTGAAGTCGATCATCATGGCGATGCCGACTCCTGCAGCGGGTGCTCCCACTTCCAGAGCGTCTCGAGCTCGTCCTTCTTCGCCGTGAGCACGCGGACGACGGCCGCTTCTTCGAGACGGTCGGCGAGCTCGGACCAGCCGGCGGCGATCTCGTCCTCGCCGACGACGACGCGGTCGTTCGGGATCGTGACCTCGCGGATCGCGAAGCCGCGCGCGGGCTTCGGCGTCGGCGGGCCGGGCAGCTTGGCCCACTCGCTCGCGGAGAGCTCGGTCTTCGGCTCGAGCGCGTCGACCCACACGTGACACGGCTCGCCGGCGAGCCCGACGAACCGGTGCAGGCCGCTTTCGAGGCCGAACAGCAGATCGGCGCCGGTGCCGGAGATGCGCACGAGAGCGGCGGTCGGTGGATGCGTCGCGATGTACTCGGCGTCGCGCGGCGGCCCCCACGGATGATGCCAGCCCGGCGCGTCCTCGCCCCACAGGTGCGCCGAGGCTCCCCAGCCGTGATGCGCGGCGGCGCGCAGGACGAGCGAGAGCCACGCGGCGGTCGCGGCGCGCGCGTCGGGCGTGTGGACGAGCAGCGTGGCGCCCAGCTTCTTCGGGCGCAGCGCGGTCAAGAGCCAGAACAGGTCGCGGCGGAAGCGGTCGCGCTGCGCGATCGCGCCGTCGATCAGGTCGATCGCGTCGATGTCCTTCGCGAGCGCCTCGAGGCACAGCTCCTCGGCGGTGCACAGATCGCCGCGATGCGCGCGACACGCGGCGAGCAGCGACGACAGCCGCGCGTGCTCCGCGCTGAGGCGTGCGAGCTCGGCGCCGGGCAGGCCCGCCTTGCCGGCTTCCTTGCGCGCGGCGGTCGCGAGCGTCGCTTCGAGCTCGGAGAGCTTCGCGGCGACGGCCTGCGCGGCGGGCAGCGCGAGCTCGCGATCCGTATCGCGGCGCAGCTCGCCGAGCGCGAGCGCCGAGCGCACCATGCGACGGCCCGTCGCGGCGGAGCGTCGCCACAGCGAGACGTGGACGTCGCCGGTCACCTCGCCGATGCGGCCGCCTGCCGCGCGCGTCACCGGCTCGTCGGGCGCGCGCACGATCAGCGTGCCGCCGTGGCCCTCGCTGCCGGCCTTCGCGAGCAGCCGCGCGGCGGGCGTGACGAGCGCCTGATCGAGGTGACGGCGCAGCGCGCGTGCCCCGAGCTCCGGCGAGAAGCCGCCCTCGGCGAGGCGCGCGGTCGCGGCGGGCGAGATGTCGAGCAGCACGCCGGCCTGCGTGAGGCCGCGGCGCTCGGCGAGGCGCGCGATCGCGAGGTCCGCGATCTTCGCGATCTCGGCAGGCCGCAGCGGATGGAACACCACGATCTGATCGAGGCGGTTGACGAGCTCGGGCCGGAACGCGCCGATCACGGCATCGCGGTACCGGCGGTCCTCGCGCGTCTCCTCGTCCTCGGCGGGGCCGAGGCCGAGCTTGCCCTTGGCGCTGCGCGTGCCGAGGTTGCTCGTCAGCACGATGATCGCGTTGTGGAAGTAGGTCGTGTGGCCGCGGCCATCGGTCAGGCGCGCCTCGCCGAGGACCTGCAGCAAGAGATCGAAGACCGCGGGGTGCGCCTTCTCGATCTCGTCGAGCAGCACGACGCCGAACGGCTGCGATTTCACGGCCGAGGTCAGCCGGCCCTCGTCGCCCGCGCCGCCGAACAGCCGCTCGGCCGCCCACGGGTCGGTGTACTCGCTCATGTCGAGGCGCACCATCTTGTCGGGCGAACCGAACAGGTACGCGGCGACCGAGCGCGCGAGCTCCGTCTTACCGGTGCCCGTCGGCCCGACGAATAGCAGGCTCGCGAGCGGCTTGTCGGCGGGGCCGAGGCGCGCCTTCGCGACGCAGATCGCATCCGCGACGCGCCGCACGGCCGCGTCCTGGCCGATCATCCGCTTGCGCAGCGCCGCGATGACATCGCCCTGCGCGATCGCGCGTTTGTCGTCGAGCAGCGCGATCGGCACGCCGGTCGCCCACGAGAACGCGGCGTACAGCTCGCTCTCGCCGAGCAGCTTCCCCGCGCCCTTGTCGTCGCGCGCCTGGTCGTGGGCGACGCGCAGCTCCTCGAGAAGCCGCACCGCCTTTCCCGGGAACGCGCGGTAGGGCAGGTAGCGGCGCGCGAGGTCGACGGCGGTCGGCACCATCGCGGCATCGATCTGCGGCCGGTGCGGCTGGGTGCGCTGCCACTGCGCGGCCCACGCCTGGCACGCGGCGACCGTCGTCGAGACGTCCGTCGGGGCGACCTGCACGCGCAGCATCGCGCCGATCAGCGACACGTCGTGGCGCTCCGCGCGGTCGAGCGCGACCGCCGTCAGCTCGCCGACGATGCGCACGCGCCCATCGACGACGTGCCGCCGCATCGCCGCGCCGAGATCGATGCCGCCCTCGGCGGGCTTGTCGGCGAACAGCGCGCCGAAGTCGTCGAAGTAGAGGATCGCGTCGAGCGCCTCCGCCGCCGCGAGCACGCTGGCGACGCGCGCCTGCCATTCGCCCAGGCCGCTCGCGCCCGCGATCAGCTCGCTCGCGCTCGTCGCCCACAGCTCGCGGCTGGGGTTCGCGGCCGCCCACGCGAGCACGAGCGCGCTCTTGCCGGCCGCCTCCTCGCCGACGAGCAGCACGCTGCGCCGCCGCCGATGATCGAGCGCGCGCGACAGCTCGCCGAGCTCCTTGTCGCGCCCGACGAGCGGCGGCACCGGATCGTGCACGCGAATACGCCGGCCCGCCGCCTCGAGCGTCGCGAGCGCCTGGCGCTTGCGCTCCGCCTCCGCGAGCGCCTTGCGGCCCTGCGCCTGCTGCAGCGGCGTCGTCGCGAGCTCGACCTCGATCGGCTCGAGCGACGTCGGCGCCCACGTCATCAAGCGCTTCCAGCCGTCGAGATCGAGCGCGAGCGCCTGCGGTAGCACGGCGAGCTCGGCGGCGAGCCGCTTCGCGATCGCCTCCGTGCGCGGCACGTAGCATGCGTGATGGATCACGGGCACGAACACCCAGTGGCCGCTCGGCTCGCTTGCCTCGCGCGGCTCGGGCACGCACACCGCCGGGATGCGCGCGCGCTGCGGGCGCCCGAGGCGGCCGGGCAGGTCGGGGCGCGGCAGCTCGACGTCGACGAGCTCGATGCGCACGCCCGCGGGAAGCAGCAGGCGTGCGACGGTCGTCGGACGCGCTTCGTCGGGCAGCTCGGAGAGCGCGAGCTCGAGCTCGCTGCGCGTCTTGTCCTCGCTGCCGTACGCGCACACCGCGGGCGCCGCGACCGGCGCGAGCTCGTCGTTGTCGCTCGCTAGCTGGCGGCGCACCGCGAGCGTCGGGAACCGCAGCTTCGTGTCGCTCACGCGCGCTCCCGCGGCAAGGCCGCCAGCGCCACGCCCGCGAGAAGAAGCCCGGCGGCCCCGGCGAACGTCGCGACCGGCGAGCCCGCGAGCGCGCGCCCGACGGCGGGCAGCTCGCCGCGCTCGAGCACGATCACGATCGTGTTGTTCACGAGGTGCGCGACCATGCCAGGGACCACCGAACCCGAGCGTACCGCGAGAAGGCCCAGCACGAGCGCGAGCGGCAGCGTTCCGAGGATCTGCGCCGGCGCGAGGTGGTACGCCGCGAACAGCACCGCCGAGACGACGATCGCGAGTGCCGCGCTCTTCCGCGCGAACGCGCGCGCGATCAGGCCGCGGAACACGAGCTCCTCCGCGATCGCCGGCAACAAGGCGAGCCCGACGAGCGGCGCGATCAGCGGCCCCTTGTCGATCACGTGCTGGACGACCGCGATGTCGCCGGGCGGATGCACGAGGTCGACGAGCTGCGCGGCGAGATACCAGCACCCCGCGCCCGCCAGCAGCGCCGCGACGACGAACCGCGCCCGGGGCCGCACCAGCCCGACATCGAGCCGCCACGCCCACACCAGCACGATCGCCGCGAGATACGCCGCGATCATGTCGACGATCGCGGGCACCCCGACGAGCCCGAGCCCGAGCTGCACCGCGTAGATCGCGACCACGAGCACGCCGGCGAGCTTCAGCGCGGTGCCGGGCGTCACCACGTGATAGAACTGCGGAGTGCGTGGCTCGCTCGGGCTCGTCATCGGCGCCGTCGTCGGTGCGGGAGGAATGTATCTGGCGCTGCGTCCACCGTGGGCGCACCACGCTACCGCACCGTCCGGACCCAGTGTGGTCGCGGTGGCCGGCTCCGATAGCGGCTCCGCGAAGCCGAAAAAAGTTCGCCATGGCGGCGGTCATCGCCGCCCGAGCGGCGGCAACCAGGTCTCGGGCGACGACGGCTCCTGGGACAACGCCAACGAGCAGACCGAGGAGACCGAGCCGCAGCTCGTCAAGCTCTCGGCCGGCGACCGCGTGCTCGAGTGGCGCGGCGACGACACGACGAAGACCGCGTCGCAGATCGACATGAGCAACAACGCGGAGTCACGCGCGCTCGACGACGGCGAGATCCAGTCGACGATCAGCAGCCAGTCCGGCCCGACCCAGTCCTGCGTGATGCAGGCCGCGACGAACACGGATCTGCGCGGCACGATCACGGTGCGCATGATCGTCGACCCGAGCGGGCACCCGTCGCGCGTCAAGGTCCAGGCGCCGCACTACATGTTCGAGCACGGCCTGTTGCCGTGCGTGCAGGGCGCGGTGCGCAAGATGAAGTTCCCGTCGGTCGGCCAGTCGACGCTGGTCACGATGCCGATCAACTTCTCCTAATCGGAGAGCGCGGCGTTGTAGTACGCGTCCTCTTCACTCGAGAGATAGATCTCGTAGTTCGACAGGCTCAGGTTCGGCGGGACCGCGAGGTCGGCGCGGAACAGGCCGTCCTTGTCGGTCGTCGCGCGGCCGATGCTCGTCGAGCTCTTGCCGCCGAGGCCGGCGGGCGCGAGGTAGACGTTGACAACGTGGTCCGCGAGGCCCTTGCCGTCGACGCGCGCGCTGCCCTCGACGTGGATCATGTCGCCGCGATACGCGGACTCGGACGCCTGCGTGACGACGAGGTGCGGCGTCGGCTTCTTCGGATCCTGCGTGACGGCGGGGAGCGTCGGGTCGGGCGTGATGCGGTCCGGGCCGGCGGCGAGCGCGCCGGAGCCGCTGCTCGGCGCGGGGCTGTTGCCGAGCGAGCCCGACGACGGGGCCTGATCGAGCGGGCGGCGCTTGTCGGCGATCTGCGAGTCGGTGAGGCCGCGGATGTCGCCCTCGAGCTGCGTGTACTGCTTGGTGTACTCGGGCGGCTTGGCGAACGGATCTTCGCTGCGCGGGCGGTGCAGCGTCTTGTTGTCGGCGCCGGAGACCTCCATCTTGAGCGCGGCGCCGCCGAGATCGATGCGCTGCCAGTTGCGGTCCGGGAACCAGACCTCGACGAACGCGTGCGCCTCGTTCTCGACGAAGCGCGCGGGGATGCCGAGCGCGTTCGCCGTGATCATGAACGCGAATGCGCGGTGGCGGCAGACGCCCGCCTGCGAGTCGCAGAGGTCGCGATAGATGTCGCCGGTCGGGTGCGCGATCTCGCCGGCCTGGAACGCGCGGAAGTAGCCGACGAGCTTGTTGAACGTGACGCCGAGATCCATGTCGCGATCGACGCCGAGCTTGAGCAGCGTGATGTTCGCTTGCTTGAGGACCTGCGCGGGGACGACCGGGCGCAGCTCGGGCGGCGTGTGCGCGACGACATCGCGGACGAGCATGCGATGCGCGGGCAGGTTCGGCGCGAAGTAGCCGGCGTCGGCGTCGCAGTAGAAGACGAGCCGGTAGTCGCCGTGGGCGCTCGGCTCCTCGGTGCGGACGTAGAAGTTGTCGGCGCCGTCCTTCTCGAACTTGAGCGGGATCTTCGGCTTCACCTCGTACGACAGGATCCGCATGTCGGGGGCGACCGACGGCAGCGCGATGTCCTTGCCCGGCTCGAGCTGGATCACGACATCGCCCCAGAACCGATCGCGCGTCTTCGGATCCGTCTTGCCGCCGACGGGCAGCTCGGTCAGCACGGTGCGCGCGACCTTGAGCGTGTAGTCGTCGCCGATGCCGTCGAACGTCGACATGCGCTTGAACGGCAGCACGTCGGGATTGAAGACGGAGACGTAGTGAAGCGTGTTGTCCGCGCCGGTGTTCTCGTCGGGCGGCATCGTCGTCTTGCGGTCCGCGGCGAAGCCGCCGGTGCCGAGCACGGGCTCGGCCGAGCCGCTCGCGGCGCCGCTCGTCGGCGAGCGATCGACCGACGGCTTGGGCAGCACCTTGTCGCCCGCCGCGATCGCGGTCGGGTTCGTGCCGCTGCCGGCCTCGCCGATCGTCGGGGCGGCCTTCTCGCCTCCGGGCGCGGGCAGGTCCTCGTGCAGCACGTGCTTGGGCGCGCTGTCGCCGCCCGACTGCGCCGCGACGATCCCCGCGACCGCGAGCGCACAGCATCCGGCGGCGAGGAGGGGGGCGGCGCGCATCTGCCTGATGATGACACGGCTTTTCGCGCCCGGTAGCAGCCTCGCGGGATGCCTTTCGCCTGGCCGCCGCGGTTGTCGGCGGTCACCCAGCGGGCGATGATCGGACCATGGGGGCAGCGGCCGCGGCCGTCGGCCGAGGGAACCTGCGCACCGACGAGCGCGTGCTCGTCGCGACCGCCGGCGTCGTGTTCGCGCTCGCCAGCGGTGGCGCCGCGATGACCGCCGCGGCAGCCGATGCGATGTTCCTCGACGCGGTCGGCCCCGGGCAGCTCGGCCAGGCGGTGGCGCTGTCGAACGCGCTGCTCGCGGTCGTGCTCGCGGTCGTCGGCGGGCTCGCCGATCGCCTGGAGCGACGCCGCGTGCTCGCGACGCTCGCGCTCGTCTCGGCGGCCGTGATCGCCGGGCTCGCGACGATCGCCGTGGCGGCGCCCGCGGTGGCGGCGGTCGTCACGCTGATCCTCGGCAAGCAGCTCGCCGCCGCGACCGATCTCGCGTTCTGGGTCGTCATCGCGGAGCGCATCGACGCGCGACGCAGCCAGCGCCTGCTTCCACTGCTCGCGGCGACGGGCGGCGCGGGTGCGGCGGCCGGCAGCGTGCTCGTCGTGCCGCTCGCGGCAGCGGCCGGTGCGCGCGGCGTGCTCGTCGCGGCGGCCGCGCTGCTCGCGCTCGCCGGGGTGGGCGCGGCCCGCATCTCGGCGACCCGCCGTGTCGCGACGCCCGTCGCCGTCTCCGCCGGGCTCATCGCGCGCTCGTGGCGCGACGGCGCGCGCGCGGTCCGCCGCCATCCGCTCGCGCTGCACCTCGCGATCGTCGTCGGCGCGGCCGGCGTGTTCGGCTCGCTCGCGTACTTCGCGCTCGGCGTCGCGGTCGCGGCGCGCGGCGGCAAGGTCTCCGACCTCGCGCAGCTGCTCGGCGGGGTGCGCGGCGCCGGCCAGATCCTGACGCTCGCCGTGCAGCTGTTGCTCGCGCGCCGCATCCTCGCCCGCCTCGGCACCGGCTACGCGCTCCTGCTCGCGCCGCTGTTCGCACTCGCCGCCGCGCTCGGCCTCGTCGTCGCGCCGATCCTCGCCGTCGCGATCGCGACCCAGGTCTCGGCGAAGGTCCTCGACAGCGGCATCGAGGCGCCCGCCGAGAAGCTCGCGCAGACGCTACTGCCGACGATCGTGCGCGGCCGCATCGCCGGCTTTCTCGACGGCACCGCGAAGCGCGCGGGCGCCGTGCTCGGCGGGCTCGTCGCCGCGCTGCTCGTCGGGACGCCGACGGCGTTCTACGTCGTCGCGGCGGTGGCCGCCGCGCTCTGGCTGCTCTCGGCCACGCGCATCGCGCGCGAGCTACCCGCGCTCGCCGTCGAGCACGCCGCCGATACCCACGGTCTCGCTGCCGAGCGCGCGGACGTCGTCGACGATCGCGCGATCACGCAGCTCGTCCGCGAGCTCGACGGCCCGCGTCCCGACCGCGCCGCCGACGTGCTCGCGCGCCTGCACGAGCGCGGCCGCCTCGACGCCGTGAAGCCGCTCGCCGCCGCCGCGATCGCGCACGGTACGCCGGGCGTGTGGCGCGCGCTGATCGCCGTGCTCGACCAGCCCGCGACGGCCCACGGTCCGCTGCTGCTCGAGGCGGCGCAGGCGGCCCACCAGCGCACGCGACCGCTCGCGGTGCGCGCCGTGGGCCTCGCGGGTGGCGTGCCGGCGAGCGCGCTGGAGCAGTGGCTCGGCACGCCGGCCGCCGATGGCGAGCTCGCGCGGGATGCCGCGCTGGCCGCGGATCGTGGGCTGGTGCTGGTCGCGGAGGTCGCGCGGCGGCGCCTCGCGAACGAGCCGGTGCTCGACCAGCTCGCGGATGCCGCGCGCGAGGCCGCGACAGCGGGACAGAGCGTGGCGGGCATCGCCCTCGAAGAGCTCGCACTCGAGGTCGCTCGCGGCCTCGCGCGCGCCGACGAGGCGCACGTCCTCGATGCGGCGCGCGTGCTCGCGCGCGCGTTGCGGCGCGGGCGCGGCGATGCAGGCGCGCGCACCGCGGGCCTCGCGGCGCTCGCGAAGCTCGTCGCGGAGGTGCGGGACCGCAGGTCGGGCGAGCTCGCGCTGCTGCGCGCGGATCTGCTCGAGCTCGTGCGAGAGCGGGTGGAGCAGGGCGCCGATGCCGCGGAGATCGCGGCGGCCCTGCGGCTGTATGGCGCGCTGCTCGAGGGCGCCGACATCGTCGAGCCGGAGGACCTGCGGCGCATCGCGCGCGCGCTCGGCGAGCCGGATGACGACGTGCGTGCGGCGGCCGAAGACGCGCTCGCCGCGCTCGGCCCGGCGGCGGCCGGCGAGCTGATCGCGACGGCGGCGTGGGGCCGGCGACGTGCGCGCGATCGCGCGGCGGCGCTGCTCGCCGACCTGCCGGTGACGCCGGCGACGATCGACCGTCTCGTCGATGCCGAGCTCGATCACCTCGAGCAGACGGCGGCCGCGATCACGGCGTTCGCCGAGCCGGGCGACGAGCTGATCGTACGCCGGCTCGAGGAGCGGCTGCGCGAGATCGCGCACACGGTGCTGCTGCTGGTGTCGGCGCGAAGAAGGTCGCGCGCGATCGCGCGGGCGGCCGTCGCGTGGCGGCATGCGCGCGCCGGGCAGGAGCGGGCGCGCGCGCTCGCCGTGATCGAGGCGGCGCTGCCGCGTCCGCTCGTCGGGCGGCTCGTCGAGGCCGTCGACGATCTCGCACCCGCCGATCGCGCGGGCGCGCTCGTGCGCGCGGGTGTCCAGCTGCCGGCGCGCGATGCGGCGATCCGCACCGAGCTCGCCGGCGGCGACCGGCTCTCTCGCGCGCTCGTGCTGCACGCGCTCGGCGCCAGCGGGCGCAGTGCGCACCGCGAGGCAATCGCGCGCGCGGCGCATGCCGAGGCGGCGGCGGCGAGCGCGACCGACCTGCTGCGCCGGCTCACCGAAGCCGTTTCCGATCCTGTCGAAGAAGGAGCTGATATGCCCACACGTGTCGAGACGTTGATCGCCCTGGGCCGCGTGCCGCTGCTCGCGCCTCTCTCGACGCGCCAGCTCGCCGATATCGCCGAGCGCGCGCGGTGGGCGACCGCGAGGGAGGGCAGCGTGCTGGTCAGCGCGGGTGACCCGATCGATGCGCTCGTCGTCGTCGAGGACGGGGAGCTGCGGATGGGCGAGCGCATCGTCGGGGCGGGCGAGGTCGTCGACGAGCTCGCGTGTGTCGCGCCGGTCCACGCGCCGGCGGATCTCGTCGTCACGCGCAGCGCGCGCGTGATCCGGCTCGAGCGCGTCGACTTCGAGGAGCTCGTCGACGACGTGCCGGGGCTCGCCTCGGCGGTGTGTCGCGCGCTCGGCGACCGCGCGCGTCGTGCGGAGGATGCGAGCTACCGCTCGCCGCTGACGTCGCGCGGCTAGCGGTCTCGCTCGCGCGCGGAGTCTCAGTCGCGCGGCGGGTGGTACGGCGCGGCCGGCGGCTTTGCACCGGGCGGCGGGAACTTCTCGAGGCACTTGCGCGCGTCGCGATCGGTCTTCGCCTGCGCGATGCAGGCGAGCGCGGGTGCGGTCCACGCCTGCTGCGTGCACGCGACCTCCGTGCGGCGCACCATGTTCGCGCGGTCCTGCTCGTAGATGCCGCGCTGCGCCTGCGGCGCGCCCGCGATGAACAGCTCCGCGTAACGCACGGCGGCCTTCTCGCAGTCGGCCGTCGCCTGGACCTCGGGTTGCGGCGGCCGGGCGACGCGCACGGCGGAGCCGGCGCCCGAGCCCGCGGCGGGCGCGACCGCCACCGGTGCGGCCGAACCGATGGCCGCGGAGCCGGTGGTCGGAGCGACGGCAACGGCCGCGGCCGACCCGGCTGGCGGCGACGGCGACGCCGCGGGAGGCGCCTGCTTCGGCGCGGGTTGCAGCTCGCACGCGGCGAGCAGGCACAGGGCGAGCAGCTTCTTCATCACGACCCCACGTACGGCCGGGCTTGCACGATCCAGAACTCCTCGCCTTCGAGGACCCACTCGACATCGAGCGGATGACCGTGCGTGAACACCGGGATGAACTTCTGGACCATCGTGCACAGCTTCTTCGCACGATCCTCGGTGAGGATCACGCCCGCGTTCGGATCGACCGGGATCTCCTTCGTGCCGCCCTTCTCGTCGAAGACGAGGCGGAT